>CAVRVU010000011.1:0-35892 GCA_963724745.1 uncultured Actinomycetes bacterium | reverse complement strand
GGTCCGTGTTCGGCGTCTTCATCTGGTTCGACCGCCTCCAGAATGCGTCGGCGGACCTGAGAACGCGATGGCCCACGGCTCAGTGTCGACTTTGTACGGCTATGCCCGACAAAAGCGACACTCAGACCTCGATCCAGGCCCCGGCTTGGGGCCGAGGTTGCGGAGCGGCGGCGCGCCGATCTTGCTCTTGCACCCCCAGGACTCGTGGATGTGGCCGCAGACGGCGACCCGGGGCTCCTTCTCTTCGATCGCCGGGAGCAGCGCGGGGCTGCCGAAGTGTGCGCCGCCCTTGGTGTCGCAGTGGTCCCGGGGGGGCGAGTGGAGGACGAGGACCGCGCCCTGCGGGCAATGGGCGAGCATCGCGCGTCGCGCCGTCGTCGAGGTCGAAGCTCCAGTCCCACGGGGTGACCGGGATGCCGGCGCCGAGGCCGAAGAACTCGGCCCCCTCGATCGTCGCCCTTGTGCCGTGCAGGACGGTCGCCCCTCCCATGCGGATGCGGCCTCGCGCAGCGCCTCCTCGGTCTCGTTGTTGCCGGGGACGAGCACGGTCGGCTTCTCGATCCCCGCCAGGGTCCGGTCGTCTCGCCGAGGCCCTCGTGGATGGAGGCGAAGTCGCCGGCGCCGATCACGACGTCGGCGTCGGCCGACATCTCGACCAGCTCGCGCCCCCTGGCGGAGGTCGCGATGCAGGTCGCTGAAGGCGAGGACCATCACGGAGTTCGACCTAGCCGCCGCGGGCGGCGGTCAGCGACTTCAATGACGAGGCGCCGCCGCGTAGCACGAGCGCCGGGACGACGGGGAGCCTCACATCCCCTTCCTTCAGCGACCTCGGCCGGCGGCATCGCGCGACGAGGGAGACGATGAAGGCGACCACCATCACAGTGGCGGGCGGGCGGGCATCATCGCGTAGAGACGGTGCGGGGAGGATTGCGAAATCGATCGGGCAATGCTCTTCGAAGAGGTTCACCTTCTGCCGCGTGCAGGTCGACCGGCGTTTCGCGCGGGCGCGAGCGGGTGACTGGTTCATTGGCCCCCCGGCTTTGCTGTTCGGGCGGCGATTCCTCCCCGGGTTCGGGTATTCTCGCCGCCCTGATGCCGCAGATCTTCTGGCTTGGATTCGGAATCGCCGCCGCCTTCGTCTTCATCGGCGCGATCTCCGGCGCGCGCTCGCGCACCGCGACCTCGGCAGCGGCGCCGCGATGGGCGCCTACCTGGGCATCATGGGCGCTTTTCCGCTGCTCGCCATCGGCCTGGCCACCTGCTAGCCAAGCTCGCCTGACCGGCGCATATCGGCGTCCTCAGTCACTTGCGTGCAGAGCACGCGGCACTCCCTGCGTCCTTGTTCTGCTTGGTCACGCGAACTTGGGGTAGGCAAAAGCGCATGACCAACGCGACCGAAGTTCCTGTCCTGACCCTGCACGACGGCGTCGAGATCCCCAGCTCGGGTTCGGCGTCTTCCAGGTCCCGCCTGAGGAGACGCAGGAGAAGGTCGAGGAGGCGCTGGCGGCCGGCTACCGCCACATCGACACCGCCGCCGCCTACCGCAACGAGGCGGGCGTCGGCGCGGCGATCGCCGCCAGCGGTGTCCGTCGCGAGGACGTCTTCGTCACCACCAAGCTGTGGAACTCCGAGCAGGGCTACGACTCGACCCTGCGCGCCTTCGAGAAGAGCCTCGAGCGGCTCGGGATCGGACCACGTCGACCTCTACCTGATCCACTGGCCGCTGCCGAGCAAGGACCTCTTCCTCGACACCTGGCGCGCCTTCGAGCGGATCCGCGAGGAGGGCGGCGCCCGCTCGATCGGCGTCTCCAACTTCCGCGTCGAGGACCTCGAGCGGCTCGATCGGAGGCCGAGCGCCGTGCCGACCGTGAACCAGATCGAGCTGCACCCGCGCTTCCAGCAGGCCGAGCTGCGCGCCTGGCACGCCGATCACGGCATCGCCACCGAGGCGTGGAGCCCGCTCGGCGCAGGGCGACCTGCTCGAGGACGGGACGATCGAAACCGTCGCCGCCCACCACGACCGCACTCCGGCGCAGGTGATCCTTCGCTGGCACCTGCAGATCGGCAATGTCGTGATCCCTAAATCGGTTACTCCCGGCGCGGATCCGGGAGAACTTCGAAGTGTTTGACTTCGCGCTTAGCGAGGACGATATGGCCGCGCTCGAAGGGCTCGACAGTGGCGAGCGCACCGGGCCGGATCCGGCTTCGTTCAGCGTGGGATAGGTGGGGAGTGACCCGTGCAGGAGGGTCGGAATACGCTGCGGCAATGGCTCTCGATCGGCGGGCGTTGCGCAAGCGGGGGATCCTGCGCAGCGGGGGTGGGGGTCCAGGTGACTCGCGGGTCGAGGCCGATGCGGCGACCAAGCGGCGGCTGACTCGGATCAATGCTGTTGCTGCCACGGCGTTCGTGGTTGGCGGGTCTTTGTTCTCGATCGGGGCCTTGTTGGCGCAGGCGCATGTTGGGGGGCCCCGGTTGGCTGCGGCGGTGTTCATGGTTGGTGGGGTGTTCTTCACCACGGGTGGTTATTCGTCGGTGTTGCAGGTTGCGAATGCGCCGCGTGGGGCCGATGCCGATGGGGTTGTGCGGGCGCCGGAGTGGCGTTGGTGGTCGACCGAGCCCGGGCGGCTCGACTGGGCCAGCGCAGTCGCTCTCTTTGTCGGCACCCTCTACTTCGGCGCCAGCCTGGCGGTGGCGCTGGTCGGCGACTTGACGATCGCGCAGCTGCACCGGCTCGTCTGGTCGCCGGAAATCATCGGCTGCGTGCTTTTTCTCGTCTCCGGCCACCTCGCCCTGACCGAGATGCACCGCGACCGCCCGCGCGGCCGCCGCGCCGATCTCGGCTGGTGGATCGTGGTCGTCAACCAGGTCGGATCGGCGCTCTTCATGGCCGCCGGGATCGCCGCCTTCGTCCGACCCGAGACCGGCGACGCGCTGGCGGTCGGGATCGCCAACTGGGCGACCTTCAGCGGTGCCGCCTGCTTCGCGGGCGCGGGCGTGATGCAGGAGTTCGAGCGTCCCTGACCGCGAGACCGCAAAAATGGCTCCTCAAGGACCATTTTTGCGGTCTCGGCGTTCAGAGCCTGTCTCGGAGCCGGGCTCTGAAAGGATTGGCTGCATGGCCAGTGACGGACGAGCGGAGGCGCCGCGGACCGAACGCTTGATGCCGGGCATCTGGCGCCTGCGCCTGCCTCTTCCCTGGCCCGGCGTCCCGCACGGCAACGCCTGGGCGGTCGCCCACGACGGCGGCATCGTCATGTTCGACACCGGCATGGGCGGCAAGGGCCGGCTGCGCCAGCTCGACCTGGCCTTGGCGCAGGCCGGCTTCGGGGTCGAGGACGTGCGCCTGGTCGTCTGCACCCACTCCCACACCGACCACTACGGATTGGCCGGCGCGATCGTCGAGGGGGCCGGCTGCGAGCTCTGGATGCACCCGCGCTGGGAGCACGTGCGGCTGCTCGCCGACGACCCGCAGGCGGCGCTCGAGGCGCGGATCGAGACCGCGCGCGAGAGCGGGGTGCCGCTGGCGGCGCTGGAGCGCTACCGCGAGGCGCGCAGCGACGAGGAATCGGGGATCGACGTTCTCAAGGAGCCCGACCGCGAGCTGGTCCCGGGGGTCGAAGTCGAAACCGACCTCGGCAACTGGCAGGTGTACGAGACTCCGGGCCACGCCCCCTCCCACGTCGTCCTCCACCAGCCAGAGCGCAAGCTGCTGATCTCCGGCGACCACCTGCTGGGGCGCACGGTCCTCTTCTTCGACTACGGCCACAGTCCCGACCCGGTCGGCGAATTCCTCACCAGCCTCGACGAGGTCGAGCGGCTCGACGTCGACCTCGTCCTCCCCGGCCACGGCCGCACCTTCCGCGACCCCGAGGCAAAGATCGCCGAGTCCCGTCGCCAGGTCAATGAGCTGCTCGGCAAAGTGCGGGCCGCGCTGGGGGGCGGAGAGGAGCCGACCGCCTTCGAGATCGTCGAAGAGATCATCGGCCCGGAGATGGTCAAAACGCCGGCCAGCGCCTGGGTCCTGCAGATCGTCCGCTCCTGCCTCGACCACCTCGCGATCGCCGGCGAGGTCGAGCAGGTCGAGGGCACCGACCCCCGGCGCTGGCGGCTCACGTAGCCTGTCGGGCAATGGCGAGCTTCACTTACGTCCGCCAGGTGGCCGCTCCGCCCGAGGCCGTCTTCGACGTCCTCACCGACCACCGGCGCTACACGGACATCACCCCGCTGCGCCGAGCCGAGCTCGAGCGCGAGGGGGAGCCGTCGCCGAACGGCCTCGGCGCGATCCGCGTGCTCAGCGCCCTGCCCGGGCCGCCGATGCGCGAGGAAGTGATCGGCTACGAGCGGCCGCGCCGCTTCTCCTACAAGATCCTCTCCGGCCTGCCGGTCCGCGACCACGTCGGAACCGTCGAGCTGAACCCTAAGCACGGTGGCACCGAGGTCACCTACGCGGTGAAGACGACGCCGACGATCCCGCTCGCCGGGCCGATCTTCATGGCGATCCTGAAGAAAGCGATCAGGGACCTGATCACCGGGGTCGCGAAAGAGTCAGAGCGCCGCACCGCGAATGCGGGATAAGCGCTTCCTCGAGCACCACCTCGCGGATCGCTCGAATCAGATGCTGGTCGTGGCGTTCCTCGCCCTGGCGATCGTCTTCAGCGGCGCGATCGTCGCCTACCAGCTGCTGAAGCGGCCCGGCGACGTCCACAACCAGGAGGCGATCGAAAACTTCAAACCGCAGAAGCCGCCGCCGCCGAAGGAGCCGAAGACGGTCAACTGGCCGGTCTTCGGGTTCAACCCGGCCCGCACCCGCTACCTGCCGGTGAAGGGGGTGAAGCCGCCCTTCGACAAACTCTGGCGCTTCACCGACCGGCCGCTGCTCGAGTTCCCGCCGATCTACGTCGGCGGCAGGCTCTACTTCGTCAACAACAACGGCTTCGCCTACGCGCTCGACGCCGACACCGGACGCGAGCTCTGGAAACGGCGGATCGGGCGCCTCAACGCCTCCTCGCCGGCCTATTACAAGCACCGCCTATACATCGTCAACCTCGTCCCCGGCCACATCGTCAAGCTCGACGCGAAAACCGGCAGGACGATCTGGAAACGGAATTTGCCGGGACGAGCCGAGTCCTCCCCCGTGATCGTCAACCGCACCGTCTACTTCGGCTGCGAGAACGGCGAACTGTTCGCGATGAGCACCGGCAAAGGCCAGGTCCGCTGGTCCACTCCCCTGGGCGGGCCGATCAAGTCCGCTCCCGCCTACTCCGACGGCAAGGTCTTCGTCGGCGACTACGGCGGCTACATGAACGCGGTCGACGCCAAGAGCGGCGAGCTCGTCTGGCAGAGCGGCTCGCTCGGTCCCGGCTTCGGCGGCTCCGGCGCCTTCTACTCGACCCCGGCGGTCGCCTATGGGCGTGTCTACGCCGGCAACAACGACAGCCGCGTCTATAGCTACGACACTTCCAACGGCGAGCTCGCCTGGTCCTACTCGACCGGGGGCTACGCCTACTCCGGCCCGACCGTAGCCAACACCCGGCACAGCCCCCCGACCGTCTTCATCGGCTCCTTCGACGGCAACGTCTACGCGCTCGACGCCAAGGACGGCAGCGTCCGCTGGAGCCGCTCGGCCGGCGGCCAGGTGGTCGGCTCGCTCTCGGCGATCGGCGACATCGTCTACGTCGCCGAGTTCACCAACAAAACGACGAGCGGCTTCATGATGCGGAGTGGCAAGCGGGTCTTCCGCTACCCGAAGGGGACCTACTCGCCGGTGATCTCCGACGGCCGGCGGATCTACCTCACCGGCTACTCGTCGATCACGGCGCTCCAACCCCACCGGGGGGTGGCGGCGGTAGGTGAGGCGCACCCCGCGCGTAAGCAGGGAAAAGCCCGGAGTGGAGGCGGGCGCGGAGGACGTTCAAACTAGATCCGTAGTTTTGGATCCGGTAGCTGTTGCCCTCGCCGAAGTCCTGGTAGTAGACGAGCATCCGCGTCCGGCGGTGGCTTTTCACCCAGGCGAAGAGCTTGCTGACGAAGGTCGGGTCGTCGCCGCTTTCGACCGCCCACTCGGTGATCGCGAACGGCTTGCCGGAGAAGCGGCGATAGAGGCCGGTCAGCGCCTTCCATTCGGGGTAGCCGGAGTAGAAGTCGGTGCTGGCCCAGTCGACCCAGCGCGAGCCGGGGTAGAAGTGCTTCGGCCGGTTGGCGGGAGTCGTCGGCGAGCCGGCGGGCAGCGGGCTCCAGATAATCGCCACCGGCGCTTTTGCCAGCGCCCGCACGCTGACGGTCAGCGGCGGCAGTCCGGCTTCGGCGAGTCGGCGATTGATCTCGCGGGCCTTGCCGCCGCCGTGGACGACGACGTAGATGCGGCGGAAGGCCTGTTTGTAGGCGCGCGGACTGTGCTCGGGCCCGCGCGAGGCGCCGGCGCAGTCATAGGCGGCATAGACGTTGAGGCAGCGGTTGGGCTCGCCCAGCGGCCGGACGTAGGCGCGCATCCCCTTTTCGTAGAAGAGCTTGTTGAGCCGGATCAGGTAGCGGTCGCCGGCGCCGGCGGCGATCTGCGCCGGGGTGATCAGCTCGTGGCCGTCGTTGTTGTCGGCGGTGGTGAGGTGGATCATCGGCCGCGCCCGGGCGACCTGCCAGCGGCCGATCACCTCGTCGAAGTCGGTGCCCCAGGTGCGGAAGGACTGGATCACCGCCGGGTGCTTGTCCAGGTCGTTGGAGAAGGTGCCGAAGTCGGCCGGGTCGCCGGTGTCCGAGACGCCCCAGTAGATCTTCTTGCCCGGCGGCAGCAGCGGGCTGAAGGCGCCGGCGGGCGCAGCAAGCAGGACCAGCAGCAGAGCGCTGGCAAGGGCAACCGCGAGGGCGGCTCGGGACTTCAGCGGGCCGGGCACCGAGCGGTCCATGGTGGCAAGCGGGCCGCGTCAGCCGGCCCCGGTGCGGGGGTGGTGCAACCGGATTTGCGATTCAGCTGTTCCTTTTTGGTGCGCCACAACAAAAAGGAACAGCTGAATCAGGCGGCGAGCGACTGGGCGTGCTCGGCGACGATCTCGAGCACTTCCGGCGCGTACTTTTCGATGAAGGCGGGGCCGACGCCGCTGATCGCGAGCAGGGAATCGTCGTCCTGCGGGCGGACCGCGGCGATCGCGGTCAGGGTTTTGTTGCTGGCGACGGTGAAGGCGGGCTTGCCCTCGGCGGCGCCCAGGCGCCAGGTTTTCAGCGCCTCGAAGAGCGGCGCGTCGGCGGGGGAGAGGTCGGGTGCGGGGGCGGTCTTTGTGGCGCTGCTTTTCGACTTGCGGACGGCGATCGTGTCGGGGTCGGGCAGCCAGTCGAGCATGTCGCAGACGTCGCAGCAGCGGTCGAGCGGCGCCCCCGCGGTGCTGTCGGAGAAGTGGTCGAGCAGGGCGCGCCGGCGACACTCGAGGCCGTAGATGAAATCCTTGATCACGTGGTAGGCGCGCCAGCCGCGCTCGCGGGCGATCGCCAGGTCGGGGTCGCCGGCGCGCTGTTCGTTGAAGCGGACGAGGCGGCCGAGGTCGGCTTTCAGCGCCAGCATCACCGCCCGCGAGGGGAGTCCGTCGCGCCCGGCGCGGCCCGCCTCCTGGTAGTAGGCCTCGACGCTGGTCGGGATCGTCACGTGCCAGACCGAGCGCACGTCGGCCTTGTCGACTCCCATCCCGAAGGCGTTGGTGGCGCAGATGACGCCGCTGTCGGTGGCCATGAAGCGCTCCTGGATCTGCGTTCGGTGGCTGGATTCGAGGCCGGCGTGGTAGGCGACCGCGGCGACGCCTGCGTCGCGCAGCTCCGCCGCCACCTCTTCGGTCTGCTTGCGGGTGCCGCAGTAGACGATCGCCGGCAGGTTGGCGGGGTCGCGCAGGCCGGCCTCGAGCAGCGCCTGCCGCCGCGCCGTCGAACCCTTGCCCTCGAGCGCGACGACGTCGAAGGAGAGGTTCGGCCGGTCGAAGCCGGAGCGGATCTGGAGCGGCTCCCGCATCCCGAAGCGGGAGGCGATCTCCCGCGCGACCGGCACCGTCGCCGTCGCGGTGCAGGCCATCACCGTCGGGCGCCCCAGCCGCTCGACGACCTCGGGCAGCCGCAGGTAGTCGGGCCGGAAGTCGTGCCCCCACTCCGAGACGCAGTGCGCCTCGTCGACGGCGATCAGATCGATCTTCCGGTGCGAGAGCGCTTCGAGGAAGACGTTCGAGGCGAACCGCTCCGGCGCGCAGTAGACGATCCGCGCCTCTCCCCGAACCATCTCCAGCGTCTCGGAGACCTCCCAATCTTCCATCCCCGAGGTGATCATCGCCACCCGATGCCCCCCGGCGTTCAGCTTCCCCCACTGATCCCGCATCAAGGCGATCAGCGGACTAACCACGATCGTCAAATCCTCCGATGCGAGCCCGGGCAGCTGGTAGCAAAGGCTCTTCCCCCCGCCGGTAGGCATGACGATGAGACTGTCCCGCCCTTCCAGAGCGGCGACGACCGCCTCCCGCTGCCCAGCGCGCCACTCGGCGTAACCAAGCTCCCGCAGCAACTCATCAGCTCTCTGACCGGCGTCCGACATGGACGAGCAACCATAGGCGCCTCTCCGGCAGCACCTCCCTCCGTCCCCCGGAATTTACGGCCTCTCCGGGGGGTGGCGACGATCGGGAGGACTCCCCGGTAGGGGGAGCCCCCGATCGGAGACAGGACCCGCCGGTCAGAGCTCGCCAGAGCCCTGACCGGTCGAGCGGCCTGTCTTACTCGTGTTCCGCCTGAGCGATCTCCGCCGGCACCAAACTCAGCTTCTCCGCCAGCGTGTCGATAGCCACCGCCAGCTTCCTGGTGTCCGCCTTGGTCAGCTCCGTGTACGGGACGAACCCATCGGCAGTCCGATACGGCTCCAGCGAGTTGAAGACCATCTTGAAGTCGGCTTCGATCTCCCCCGAGAGGTCTGGGTCGGTTTCGTCGAGCAGCGGCTTCACCGCTTCGAAGGCGGCCTCGGAGCCTTCGACGTTGGCCTCGAAGTCGACCAGGTCGATGTGCGAGTAGCGCTCCTCCTCGCCGGTGATCTTCGAGGCCGAGACCTCGGCCAGCAGCTCGTTGGCGCCGTTGGCGATCTGCACCGCCTGCAGTTCGACGGTCTTCACCTTCTGGGCGAGTTCTTCGACGTCGGCGAGGAGCTGTTCGGCGACCGGCGCCATGAAGACTTCCACTTCCAACTGGCCTTCTTCGAGCCATAGCGCTTTCTCAATCCGGTGGAATCCTCCGAATTCGCTCGCCGGCACGTCGTTTGCGCGGGCGTCGATCCGCGGGTCGAGGTTGCCGAAGGACTCGGCCACCGGCTCGATCCGCTCATAAGGGATGCGGGCGGGCGGGTAGAGCGCTTCGGCCTTTTCGTTGTCGCCGGCGACCACCGCAGCGACGAACGGTTCCGTCGCTGCGACCAGCTCGGCGGTGTTTTCCTCCAGGTATGCACGGTAGGCCTCGACCGCTTCTTCGACCGCGGGGCTGTTCTCGGTCTCGAGCTCGCCGCTGACCGTGAGGGTGCCGGGCTCGCCGTCGCTGCCCGGGCAGAGGATCGTGTATTCGCCCTGCTCGAGGGTGAGGGACATGGTGCCGCTGTCGCCCTCGGAGGCGATGTTCGCGACCTCCCCGAGAACCGTTTCGCCGTCGAGGATCTCCAGCTCGTCGACCTCGGTGGCGCCGTCGTTTTCGGCCTCGAAGGTGATCGGTCCGGCGGCTGCCTCCGCGTCGATCGGGTCGCAGCCGGCGTCGGTCACCGTGAACGCGAGCATCTCCGCCTCGCTCGCGGCGCTCGCGGTCTCTCCGTCATCGGAGCCGCAGGCGGCGGCAAATAGCGCCAGCAGGCCGGCGGCCCCCGAGCAAAGCAGGGTTCGGACGAGGTTTCGGTGCATGTGGTGCGTTTCTCCTTGTCTTTCGTAACTGGTCAAACGGGTGTGGTTGAGCTTTGGCCTCCTATAGGAGGCCAAAGCTCAACCACACCTCAGGCGAGTAACCGCTCGCCGACGTAGCCGCCCGGGGCGGCCCCGGGTGGCACGGCGAAGACGGCGCTGCCGACGTGCTTGATGTACTCGTTGAGCGCGTCCGTCGAGCCGAGTCGCCGCTGGATCGCGACGAACTGCTCTGGGTTGCGCTGGAAGCTGATGAAGAAGAGCCCGGCTTCGAGCTCGCCGAGGCTCTCGTCGACGCCGTCGGTGAAGGAGTAGCCGCGCCGCAGGATGCGAGCGCCGCCGTTCTCCTTGGCCGATGCGAGGCGTACGTGGGCGTCGGGCGGAATCACCGGGTGGCCGTTTCGCTCCGCGTCGAGCGGCAGCGGCTCGAACTCGTCCTTGCCTCCGAGCGGGGCGCCGCTGTACTTGTGGCGGCCGATCGTTCGCTCCTGGTCCTGCAGCGAAGTTCGGTCCCAGACCTCGAGCAGCATCCGGATCCGGCGGGCGACGAGGTAGCTCCCGCCCTGCATCCAGGCCGGGCCTTCGCGCCCGACCCAGACGAACTTCTCCATCGCCTCGGTGTCCTCGGCGCGGATGTTGGCGGTGCCGTCCTTCATCCCCATCAGGTTTCGCGGCGTGTCCTGGCTGCGGCTGGTGCTGGCGGTGCGGCCGAAGCCGAGCTGCGACCAGCGCATCACGACGACGCCGCGGCCGATCCGGGCCAGGTTGCGGATCGCGTGGAAAGCAACCTGGGGGTCATCGGAGCAGGCCTGGACGCAGATGTCGCCGCCGCTTTCGCCGGGGTTCAGCTCGTCCGCGGGCAGCGGTGGCAGTGGCTCCAGCGCCGCCGGGCGCCTGCCCGCCAATCCCAACCCGGGCTTCTCGAACATGCCCGGGCCGAAGCCGAAGGTGACGGTCAGGCGGGAGGGGAGGAGGCCGACGGTCTCGCCGGTGTCCTCGGGTGGCGCCAGCTGCACGTCGTTGACGTTGCCGATCATCCCGCCCGCCGTCGCTTCCGCCGCCGCGACCGTCCAGGCACGCATCAGCGCGCGCAGCTCGGCCGGGTCTTCGCTCAGCAGGTCGAAGGCGGCGAAATGGAGTCGGTCCTGAGCTGCGGTGTCGATTCCCGCCTGATGCGGGCCGTAGAAGGGAACGCTGCCGGTGCCGTCCTCGTTCGCCTCGGCGAGCTGGTGGCCCGCCAGAAATCCCCCGCCCCCGAGACCGACGGCCGCAGCGCCCACGCCGGCGGATCCCAGGAGGCGGCGACGCGTGAGTGAGGTCGTTGGAGGCAAGGGGTTCCTGGCAGGTATTAGGCCACCCTAATTAGGGTGGCCGAAAACCTAGCAAGACGCTAGGGATTAACGTCGCGCGGCCGCGACCGGCCGCGGGCATCGCCCGGTATGCGGGGAGTGCGTTCGTTTACGCGGGCAGCCAGGGCTGCGACCACTGGCCGGTCCCGCGGACCAGCTTCTCGGCCTCTTCCGGACCCCAGGTCCCAGGCTCGTAGGGGAGCACCGGGCCCGGTTCGTCGAGTAGCGGCTGCACCACCCGCCAGGTCTCCTCGATCGCGCTCTGCCGCGTGAACAGCTGGTGGTTGCCGGCGATCGCGTCGCCGAGCAGGCGCTCATAGGGCTCGGGGTCCTCGCCCGGCACTTTCTCGAACAGCACCTCCATGTCGGCGGCCTGGAAGGACTCCTCACCGGCCTGCTTCGCGTAGAGCCGGATGCGGGCGCCGGGCTTCGGCTCGATCCGAATCGTCAGCTGGTTCGGTTCCGGCGTCTTGCTGCGGCCAACGCCGAGCCGCGGCGGCCGCTTGAAGAAGACGCTCACCTCGCTCACCTTGACCGGCAGGTTCTTGCCGGCGCGGACGAAGAACGGCACCCCGGCCCAGCGCCAGTTGTCAACCGCGAGCTCGACCGCGGCGAAGGTCTCGGTGGTCGAGTCGCTCGCCACGTCGTTGACGTCGAGGAACCCGTCGTACTGGCCGCGCACGTAGCGCTTCGGGTCCGCCGCGCACATCGCCTTGAAGAACTCGAGCTTCTTGTCGCGGACGCTGTCGGGGCTGTTGCCGCTCGGCGGCTCCATGCCCATGACCCCCAGCACCTGCAGGGCGTGGTTCTGGATCACGTCGCGCATCGCCCCGACCGCGTCGTAGAAGCGGCCGCGGTCGTCGACTCCGAAGTTCTCGGCGATGGTCATCTGCACGTGGGAGACGTGCTCGCGGTTCCAGACCGGCTCGAGGATCGCGTTGGCGAAGCGCAGGTAGGTGATGTCCAGCACCGGCTCCTTGCCGAGGTAGTGGTCGATCCGCAGGATCTGCTCCTCGCGCAGGACCGAGCACAGTTCGGAGTTGAGCTTGCGAGCTGATTCGAGGTCGTGTCCGAAGGGCTTCTCGATCACCACGTGGGCGTTCTCGGTCAGCCCGGCTGCGCCCAGTCCCTGGACCACGGTGGCGAACAGCGAGGGCGGGATCTCCAGGTAGAAGACCGGCCGCTCCGCGTCGCCCAGCGCCTTGCCGACCCGCTCGAAGGTGGCGGCCTCCGCGTAGTCGCCCTGGACGTAGGTCAGTCGCGCCGCGAGCCGGGAGAAGACGTCCTCGTCGGGCTCGGCGAGGGAGGTGCCGATCGCGTCGCGAGCGTGCTGGCGCAGCTGCTCGTCGTCCCATTCGTCGATCGCGACGCCGACGATCGGGCACTCGAGCTTGCCGCGCTCCTCGAGTTTGTAGAGCGCCCGGAAGGTCATTTTCTTCGCCAGGTCGCCGCTGATCCCGAAGATCGCCAGCACGTCGGCGGCGCATCGCTCATCGCCCGCAGGCTATCCGCTCCCCTGCGCCGAGACCGCAAACGAAGTCGATATGCGACCTCTTACGCGGCCTCGGTGAAAGTACGATGCCTTGCGCGGCGCCACCCACCCCTACCAGCGGAGGTCTCATGGAACTCGGAATCGTCGGCCTAGGACGGATGGGGGCCAACATGGCCCGGCGCCTGATGCGCGACGGCCACAAGATCGTCGCCTATGACGTCAACCCCGACGCCGTCTCGGAGCTGGCGGGCGAGGGCGCCGAGGGGGCCTCCTCGCTGGAGGACATGGCCGCGAAGCTGAGCGCGCCGCGCTCGGTCTGGGTGATGGTCCCGGCCGGCGAGATCACCGAGAAGACGGTCGACGACGTCGCCGCGGTGCTGGAGTCCGGCGACGCGATCGTCGACGGTGGCAACTCCTACTACCGCGATGACATCCGCCGCGCCGCGAAGGTGGGAGAGAAGGGGATCGACTACGTCGACTGCGGGACGAGCGGCGGCGTCTTCGGCCTCGAGCGCGGCTACTGCCTGATGATCGGCGGCCCCGACCGCGCCGTTGCAGCGCCTCGACCCGATCTTCGCCAGCCTGGCGCCGGGGGTGGGGGAGGCCGAGCGCACCCCGGGCCGCTCCGGCGATCCGTCGCCCTTCGGAGAACGGCTACCTGCACTGCGGCCCGAACGGCGCCGGCCACTTCGTGAAGATGGTCCACAACGGGATCGAGTACGGGATCATGGCCGCCTACGCCGAGGGTCTGAACGTCCTCAAGAACGCCAACGCCGGCAAGGTCACGCGCGAGGCCGACGCCGAGACGGCGCCGCTCGACCACCCCGAGTACTACCAGTACGACCTCGACCTGCCCGAGGTCGCCGAGGTCTGGCGGCGCGGCAGCGTGATCGGCTCCTGGCTGCTCGACCTGACCGCGGCGGCGATGCAGGAATCCCCCGACCTCTCGGACTTCGCCGGCCGCGTCTCGGACTCCGGCGAGGGTCGCTGGACGGCGATCGCGGCGATCGACGAGGGCGTGCCGACGCCGGTCCTGACCACCGCCCTGCACGAGCGCTTCTACTCGCGCGGGCTCGGCGACTTCGGCGACAAGGTCCTCTCGGCGATGCGCAAACAGTTCGGCGGGCACGACGAGAAGGCGAGCTAGGCGTGCCGATCGAGCTCGAGGTCGCCGGCGACGAAAAGGCGGCCTCGCGCCGCGCCGCCGAGCTGATCGCCGCAGCGGGCGAAGAGGCCGAGGCGGACCACAACTACTTCACGGTCGCGATGAGCGGCGGCCGCTCCCCCTGGGCGATGCTGGCGATCCTCGGCGAACTGGAGGGGATGCCCTGGGGAAAGACCGAGCTGTTCCAGGTCGACGAGCGGGTCGCCTCGCCCGGCAGCCCCGATCGCAACCTCACCCACATGGTCCTCGGCCTCTCGATGGACCATCAGGCGGCGCTGCGGCCGATGCCGGTCACCCAGCGTGACCTCGACGCGGCGGCGCGCGATTACGAATCCTCGCTGCCCGAGCGCCTCGACCTCGTCCACCTCGGCCTCGGCCCCGACGGCCACACCGCCTCGCTGGTGCCCGGCGACCCCGTCCTCGAGGTCAGCGACCGCCGCGTCGCGATCACCGGCGATTACCAGGGCCACCCGCCGCATGACCCTCACCTACCCGGCTCTCGACGACGCCGGCCGCATCGTCTGGCTCGTCACCGGCCCCGACAAGCGCGAGCCGCTGCAGAAGCTCCTCGCCAGAGACGAATCGATCCCCGCCGGCCGGGTGCGGAACGAGAACATGATCGTGGTGGCTGACGAGGCTGCGGCTGCGTAGCCGAATTCGCGAACACGAAGTAATCGTTTCCGCTAACATTTCCGTATGTCCGCCGCAGCGCTTGTCGCCGGGATCCTGCAGAAGAGCGGTCTGACTCAGGCTGAGCTCGCGCGCCGCGCAGGTTTGCCTCGCTCGGTTCTGAACGCATACCTGCGGGGGAGTCGCGAGCCTGGGGTCGATGCCCTGCTGCGCATTGCCGGTGCCGCTGGCGTGAAGCTGGAACTCGAGGAGCGGAGGCCGCCGGTGGATCCTCACCGCGCCAGCTTCATCCTCAACCAGGTTCTCGGTCTGGCTGAGGCGCTGCCGTACCGCCCGCGGGCGGAAATGGCATACCCACCCCTGAAGGATCGGCTCGCGAAGCCGGCATCGGC
Source organism: uncultured Actinomycetes bacterium (assembly GCA_963724745.1). Lineage (GTDB taxonomy): Bacteria > Actinomycetota > Thermoleophilia > Solirubrobacterales > 70-9 > VAYN01. The sequence goes on along the minus strand of CAVRVU010000011.1, from coordinate 20,976 downwards.
ATGAATGCCGAGCTCGTCGAAAAGCTCTTGGCGATCCATGCGGCCCTGAAAGCCCGGTCGTTGCCCCACGCGTTCGGGGGCGCCATCGCCCTCGCCTACTGCGTTCAGGAGCCGCGCGGGACTCGCGACCTCGACGTCAACATCTTCGTCGACGCCGAGAAGGCGGCGGAGGTCCTGGCAGCTCTCCCGGACGGGGTACGCGTGGAGGAGGGCGACGTCGAGAAAGTGGTTCGGGATGGGCAGACGCGCCTCTTCTGGGATGGGGTGCCGGTCGATGTCTTCCTCAACAACCTGCCGCTGCACGACGAGGTCGCGAACGGCGTCTTGTGGGTCGACATGCAGGGATCGCAGGTGCCGGTCCTCGATTGCGCCTCGCTGGTCATCTTCAAGTCGTTCTTCGCGCGGACCCGAGACTGGGGCGACATCGAGGAGGTCGCACTGGCCACGCCGGAGGATGTCGACACGGCGGTAAAGGCGGTCGCCGGGCTGGTAGGAGAAGACGACCCGTCCTTCAAGCGACTCGCGGAGATCTCCGCCGCCAATCCACCTTGAGTGTCGACTTGCTCTCGGTATGCGGGAGAAAGTCGACAGGCGACACGCGATCCCCGCCGGCTAACTACCAGTGAGGCTCGACTCAATTTCGAGCAGCCTGCCCATTCTCGGGTCGTCCTTCCCGACCATCCGCTCCAGCCAACCCCTGATCTCCTCCAAATTGAGCGGAGAGGTGGCGACGAGCATTTGCTCGATGTCGAGCCAATCCTTGGGGCGGTCGAACATCGCCTTGCAGACAGCGAGGTGCTCGGGGCCGAGGATCGGGATCGCGGCGTCGTTGAAGGGGACCTTGCGGGCGCTGCGTCGCATCTCGTCGTGGAAGGGGTCGTAGGAGAAGAAGAGATCGACGGGGTTCCGGTCCCACCAGATGCGAACCTGCCCGTCCCGGCCCAGCTCCTTTTCGTCGACCTCAACGTCGACCCCGAGTGGAGCGAGCGCGTCGCGGATCGCGGGCCACTGGTCGGTGTGGACGAAGACGTTGATGTCGACGTCGATCGTCGCCCGCGGCTCGGCGTAGTAGGCGAGAGCGAGGGCGCCGCCGATCGCGTGGGGGACCTTGGCCTGCTCCAGGGCGCGGTGGATCGCCGTCACCTTGTCCGGCAGCGACGGCGCGTCCTCGGAGCGGCGGGGGCGCTCGGGTTGCCGCTCGGCCACGCTAGGCCGATTTCAGTCGCGGGAAGCCGATCTCGTGCGGGCGCAGCCTGACCGGCAGCGCGTCGGCCAGGTCGAGCAGTTCACGCAGGACATCGCCACGCTCCTCGGCACCGACGCCGACCCACTGGGTTGCGGCTCGTGCGGCGTCGGAGATCCGGGACTTCGGATCGGCTGGCCGGTCGCTTCGGTCTTCGTCCGAGAGCGCGTCGAGCAGCAGCTTCCGCAACATCGGATCTGGGCGCTCGCCATTGGCCATCAGCCGCAGGGCCTCCCTGGCCGCTTCATCCAACTCGGGGCCGCGAACCGGGGCGCCGGCCTTGAGCGCCGAGCGAGTCAGCTCCTCCGCCGTGGGGGGCTTGTCGGACCGCGCCTGGACCTTTTCGACGACCTCGACGGTCAACTCGCGAAAGCTCGCAAGCGTGCGACTACGCGGTCCGTTGGCGGTGCTCGCCGACTCCCGTACCTCGAAACGCCCTGGCTTGGTCGCCACAACGTAGGCCATAGTGGGTAAGAGTACCACTATCAAGGCAAAAAGCACGTTATTTGGCTTAAACAGCCGGATCGAGGGAGACTGCGTGGTTGCCGAAGACGCGGCCGTCGGGGTCCTACTGGCGCTTCACGTCGGCGAGGCTGCCGCAGACCTCGGGCGGGAGGATCTCGTCGGCGTCGCAGGGGCGCTCGGCGAAGTTGAAGTAGCCGCCGTCGGCCGCCCAGGGCTCCATCGCGTCGTGCACGCGTGTCGAGTTGGCTCTCGATCGCCTCGCCCAGCTCGCGGCGTCATCGGCATCCCGATCCCGAACATCGACCCAGCCGGCGTCGAGGTGGGAGAGCGCGCCGCCGTCGGGGTCCGGCCGCCCGAGTGCGCCGCCCAGCTGGCGCACCTCGGTGAGCAGCAGGGGAGTGCCGGAGTCCGGGCCGCCGCGTACGCGACGAAGGCGTCGATCGCCTCGTCGGGGAGCTCGCGCAGAGCACGCGGTGGTGGCCAAGGCCGGGGACCGGCGACTCGGGGTCCATGTGGATCCGGCAGAGGCCCTCGGCCGGGATCTGGCCGAAGCGTGTCCATGATCGGCTCGCCGATCTCCAGCAGCGGCTCGATCGTCTTCCTGCCCGCCTCCTCGCCGCCGATGCAGGCAGCGTCGATGGTCAGCAGCGGCGTCGCCGCGCAGCGGCTCGGGCACGTCGGGGAGGTCCGGCGGGCGTCAGGAAGCGGACGATCGAGGTGACCTCCTCGCCGAGCGCCCGCCGCCCAGTCGCGGTAGGTGCGGACCGCCTCGGCGCCGACCTCGGCCGGAAAGACGAGCGCCCCGGCATAGATGTCGGAGACCGGCACGCAGGTTGAGGTGCAGGGCGGTGACGATCGCCGAAGCCGCCGCCGCCTCCGCGCATCGCCCAGAACAGGTCGGGCTCGGTGTCGGCGTCGATCGTGCGTTGCTCGCCGTCGGCGGTGACGACCTCGATCGCGCCGCACCCGGTTGCAGGCGAACCCGTGCTTGCGGCCCAGCCAGCTGAGGCCGCCGCCGAGCGTGTACCCGGCCACGCCGACGTCGGGGGCGGAACCCGGCATCGAGCTGAGCCCGTGCTTCTGCGGCGGCTTCGCTCAGCTCGAGCACCGAGACGCCGGCGTCGACCCGCGCCGTCTGTGCGCCGGGGTCGATCTCGATGCCGCGCATGCGCGCGGTCTTGATCAGGATCGTGTCCTCGAGCGGTCCCAGCGCGACGGCGCCGTGCCCGGTGCCCTGGCCGGCCACCCGCAGCCCGTTCTTGGCTGGCGAAGCGCACGGCCGCGGCGACGTCCTCGGCGCTCTCGACGAACGCGATCGCGCTTGGCGTCTGGTTGGCGGCGAGGTTCCAGGCGAGGCGGGCCTCGTCCCAGTCGGTGTCTTGCGGCGTTGCTACGCGGCCGGCGATCGCCAGCCCGGTGAAGTCGCTCATCGGGTCTCCTAGTTCGGCGTGAAGCGGCTGACCGTGCCTCTCCCCGGCACCAGCACTTCGGTGACCATATCCGGTGGGAAGAGACCGTGCGCGGCAACGCCGGCGTCGCTCTCCAGGCGCGCCGCGAGGGCCGCTGGATCGCCGACGTCGCCGCGATAGTCGGCGATCACGCCACCGTCTGGGCTGGCCGGGACGCCGGCGCGCAGCTCGACCTCGGGACCGAGCCGGGCCAGGGTCGAGGAGAGGCCGAAGGCGAAGAGCTCCAACGGCACCGGTCCGCGCAGCGCCTCGACCGGCTTGGAGGAGTCGGCGATCACGTAGAAGCGCTCGGCTGCGGCGGCGACGATCTTCTCGCGCAGGTGCGCGGCCCCGCCGCCCTTGATCAGCCACCCGTCGGGGGTGACCTCGTCGGTGCCGTCGATCCCGAGGTCGAGCCGCTCGAGCCGGTCGAACTCCTCGACCGGGATGCCCAGCCCGCGCGCCTGCTCGGCGGTCGCGACCGAGGTCGCGACGCAGCGGATCCCGGAAAGGCCGCGGCGGGCGATTGCGGGCAGCAGGAAGGCGACGGTGGAGCCGGTGCCGAGGCCGACGGTCATCCCGTCCTCGACGAGCTCGGCCGCCGCCTCGGCGGCGAGCCGCTTCTCCTCGTCCGCCGCGCTCACGGCCGAGACTCTATCCTCCTCCGAATGACCGTTACGGCACCGCAACCGACGGACTACAAGGTCGCCGACATCTCCCTCGCCGATTTCGGCCGCAAGGAGATCGCTTTGGCGGAGGTCGAGATGCCCGGCCTGATGCAGACCCGCGAGGAGTACGGAGCGGCCCAGCCGTTGAAGGGAGCGCGGATCACCGGCTCCCTGCACATGACGGTCCAGACCGCCGTGCTGATCGAGACGCTGGCCGCGCTCGGCGCCGAGGTGCGCTGGGCCAGCTGCAACATCTTCTCGACCCAGGACCACGCCGCTGCGGCGATCGCCGCAGCCGGAATTCCGGTCTACGCCTGGAAGGGCGAGACCCTGGAGGAGTACTGGTGGTGCACCGAGCAGGCGCTGACCTGGCCCGACGCCGACGGCCCGAACATGATCCTCGACGACGGCGGCGACGCGACCCTGCTCGTCCACAAAGGCGTCGAGTACGAGAAGGCCGGCGCGGTCCCGGACCCCGCCAGCGCGGAGTCCGAGGAGTTCAGGATCGTGCTCGAGACGCTGCAGCGCTCGCTCGCCGACGATCCCCAGCGCTGGACCAAGGCCGCGGCCGGGATCCAGGGCGTCACCGAGGAGACGACGACCGGCGTCCACCGCCTCTACCAGCTGGCCGAGACCGGGGACCTCCTGTTCCCGGCGATCAACGTCAACGACTCGGTCACCAAGTCGAAGTTCGACAACCTCTACGGCTGCCGCCACTCGCTGATCGACGGGATCAACCGCGCGACCGACGTGATGATCGGCGGCAAGGTCGCCGTCGATCTGCGGCTACGGCGACGTCGGCAAGGGCTGCGCCTCCTCGCTGCGCGGCCAGGGCGCCCGGGTGATCGTCACCGAGATCGACCCGATCTGCGCGCTGCAGGCGGCGATGGAGGGCTACGAGGTGCGCACGCTCGACGAAATCGTCGAGCGAGCCGACATCTTCGTCACCGCCACCGGCAACAAGGACATCATCACCGTCGACCACATGTCGCGGATGAAGCACAACGCGATCGTCGGCAACATCGGCCACTTCGACAACGAGATCGAGATGGCGGCGCTTGAAGAGCTCCGGCGCCGAGAGGATCGACGATCAAGCCGCAGGTCGACGAGTGGCGCTTCTCCGACGGCCACTCGATCATCGTCCTCTCCGAAGGCCGGCTGCTGAACCTCGGCAACGCCACCGGGCACCCGAGCTTCGTGATGTCGAACAGCTTCACCAACCAGGTGATCGCCCAGGTCGAGCTGTTCGCCAGGCCGCGCGACTTCGCCGACAAAAGGGTCTACGTGCTGCCCAAGCACCTCGACGAGAAGGTCGCCCGCCTGCACCTCGCGGCGCTGGGGGTCGAGCTGACCGAGCTGAGCCCGGAGCAGTCCTCCTACCTCGGGGTCCCAGTCGAGGGGCCCTTCAAGCCCGACCACTACCGGTACTAATCCGCCACCGCCGGGATTTAGTCTCGGCACGATGGATCCGCGACTCTGGCTCTCGAAGCCGGCGAGGCGCCGCACTCGGTCGCCGCTGAGCGGGGAGCGGACCGTGGTCGGGCGCTCGCCCGAGGCCGACGTCGTCCTCGACGACGAGGCGGTCTCCTGGAACCACCTGGAGATCGAGCGCCGCGGCGAGGTGCTGATGGCGACCGACCTCGACAGCCGCAACGGCACGGCGCTGAACGGCGAGCCGCTGGACCGGCCGCGGCGGCTGCGCGACGGCGACACCCTGATCGTCGGCGGCTACCGGCTGGAAGTGAAGACGGGTCGGTGACGCCGGTCGGCGCCACGGTCGCCGCCAGCGAGCCCGCGGTGGCGCTCAGCGAGGAGGAGCGCGCGACCGCCGCCGCCCTCGTCGCCCCCTACCGCAGAGGGCGCCTTCGCCGGCCGTCCCGCCACCCGCGCCGAGATCGCCGCCGAGCTCCACGTCTCCGAGCGCACCGCCCAGCGCCGCCTCGACGCCCTCGCCGCCAAGCTCGACGTCGCCGGCGACGCCGGCCGCGACCGCCCCCGCCAGATCGCCGCCCGCGTGATCGAACTGGGCCTCGACCGCCCGCGCTGACCCGGAACGGGCCGCATCTGGCCCGTTGGGCGGCATAGCTGTCCTCGGCATGTCGCACCCGAACGCCCACCCTCGTGTTTCAGAGAAAGCACGACTGGAGGTGTCTCATGCGCAAGGGAACGTTTGTCATCTCGATCCTGGTGTTCGGGGTTCTGCTGCTGAATGGAAGGGCAATCGCAGCGGAAAGGCCGGTCGTCTACGGGAAACATCAGTGGGAATGGGTCGCGCCGACCGGCGTAAACAAATTACGGGAGTGGGGCGGGTATCTACGCGGCCAAGCACGGCTCCACCGTTCAGCTGACCGATGATCCCCGTGACGGGGAACCGAACGTTTCTCGCGATGGTTCGGCAATCGTGTTCGTCCGCGACGGAGATCTGTATGCGATGCGTGCCGATGGCTCGCAGCAACACCAACTGACGGACGGCCCGGAGCTGGACGAACGGCCGCAGGTCTCACCAGATGGCCGCTTCGTGCTGTTCACTCGGCGGCCCGCGCCCGCCGAAGCGCGCGACCTCTACGTGGTCAGCTTGGTCGGTGGTGCGCCTGTCCAGTTGACGAACAGTCCCGAGGACGATTTCGAACCGAGCTTTGCTCCTAACGGCCGGACCATCGTCTTCGTCCGCGGCCTGCCTGGACCCGGAGGTGGGGAATTCGCCGGCAACGCCGATCTCTTCTCGATCCGCCCTTCGGGTGAGGGGTTGACGCGGCTTACCCACACCCTCCGTGACGAGCTGCGCCCCCGCTACTTCGCGCGCGGGATCGTCCTTCCAGCGCCGGAACGCGATCCACAGCTCGCTCTTCCTCTTCTCGATGCGCCGCGACGGCAGCGACGTCAGGCCACTGGTCAGGCGGAAGAGCAACTCGCGCGTCGGCGCCGTCTCTCCGGACGGGCGCCTGCTGTTGTTCAACAGCAACGGCATCTGGAAGAAGAGGTGGCTGCCGTCAGGGAACTGGTCCCGCGCCCATCGCCTCTACTCGGGCGGCAGCGAAAACCTCGTCTTCTCGGCCGACAGCCCAGGGTCGCGGGAACCTTTACCAACACCAGCAGCGAAGTCTCGCCTTTTCACGTGCTCTTCTCGGTCGACGTGTCCACCGGCCTTGGCCAAGGCGCGATCGAGAGCTGGGAACCGGAAGAAGGGTCCAGGCAGACCGCCATCGGTCCTGTTCTCGGCTGGTAGCTGGCGCCCACCGGGCCATTCGTGGCCCGGTGGGTGGCGCCGCTGTCATTGGCCGGCACGGCTCCCGGCCCGAGCATTGGTGCATCAAGTCACCGACTGCTCTTGAAAGGAGCAATCCGATGTTCAAGAAGACCCTGATCGCAATGTCCGCGCTGCTCGCCCTCGTAGTCCCGGCAGCGGCCTCGGCGGCGTCCAACACGGGCGCGGTCGTCTTCTCGAAATCCTCCAAAGTTGGGGACGAGGTCAAAGGCGGCCTCTTCGCCGTCAAGGACGGTCGCCTCAACCAGCTGACCGAAGACCCGACCGACACCGAACCGAACTTCTCGCCCGACGGGCGCACGATCGCCTTCGCCCGCGGCGGCGACATCTACTCGGTCCGGCCCGACGGCTCGGGACAGCGCCAGCTCTCGAGCGGCCCGGAGATCGATTCGCTGCCGAAGGTCGCCCCCAACGGCCGCTACGTCGTCTTCGAGCGGCGCGCCGCCCTCGGCGGCCCCGCCAGCCTCTACACCGTGGGGGCTACCGGCGGCGGCCTGCGGGCGCTGACCAGCGGAGCGAACGATCACGAAGCGGCCTTCGCGCCCGACGGCAAGTGGATCGTCTTCGTTCGGACGAGCGCAGCAATCAGCCCGAGCAATGGCGTCGGCAACGACGACATCGCCGTGGTCCGGTCGACCGGCTCGAGTCCGCGCCGTCTGACCCCGACTGCCGGCGTCGACGAGTTCGCTCCTCGTTACTTCGCCGGCGGCATCATCTTCAGCCGCGGCGAGAGCGCTCCCGGCCCAGCCGCCTACGCTGACATCTACACGATGCAGACCAGCGGCACCAAGATCAAGCCGCAGGTCGCCGGGGTCGGCTCGGCCTATGTCGAAGACGTCGCGCCCAACGGCAAGACGCTGATCTTCCGCCGCGCTCAGGGCCTCTGGGTGAAGAAGATCGGCCCGGGCAAAGCCCGCAAGCTGAGCAACCTGCCTGACCAGTCGGAAACGAGCGCCGTCTTCTCCTCCGACGGCAAGCACGTGGCCGCCTTCGTCCAGGTCGAGGACGAACAGCAGCTGGTCTCGATCAACGTCGAGACCGGCCATGACAGCCAACTCGCCTCCGGCTACAACTTCGACGAAGGCGAAGGCACGGTCCTCGGCCCGGTGATCGACTGGCAGCCGGTGCCCCACCGCTAATCCCATTCGTCTGTTCCTTTTCGGTCCCTGAGGCCGAAAAGGAACAGGTCGAAGCGTTTCCGTCCCCCATCCGGCTATAACGGCCGGGTGGGGGACTTTTCCATCGGTTCCGAGATCGCCGGCTACCGGATCGAAGAGCAGATCGCGCGCGGCGGCATGGGCGTCGTCTACCGCGCCACCCACCTCGGCCTCGACCGCCCGGTGGCGCTGAAGGTGATCGCCCGCGAGCTGGTCGACCGGCCCGGGTTCCGCGAGCGCTTCCTGCGCGAGTCCCGCCTCGCCGCCCGTCTCGAGCATCCCTCGGTGGTCCCGGTCTACGACTCGCGCGAGGTCGAAGGCGAGCTGATCGTCGCGATGCGGCTGATCAAGGGCGGCGACCTGCGCCGGCTGATCGACCGCGAGGGGCCGCTGCCGCCGCACCGCGCGCTCGACCTCCTCGCCCAGGTCGCCGACGCGCTCGACGCCGCCCACGTCGCCGGCATCGTCCACCGCGACGTCAAGCCCCACAACATCCTCGTCGAAGGCGACCGCGCTTACCTCTCGGACTTCGGACTCGCCAAGGCGCTCGACGAAAGCGCCAGCAGCGCCTCGGTCGTCGGCACCGCCCAGTACATGTCGCCGGAGCAGTGGCAGGAGCCTCGATCGGCCCCGCCGCCGACGTCTACTCGCTCGGCTGCGTCCTCTACGAGGCGCTGACCGGGATCCCGCCCTTCCGTCGCGCCGAAACCGACACCCCGCCGGAGATGCCGCGGGGGTGGAGGCGGCGATCCGCCGCGCGGTCGCCACCGACCCGGCGAGCGCTACGCCACCGCCGGAGCGCTGATCGCCGCCGCCCGCGCCGCCGAGGGCTCCGAGGTGCGGCCGACCGCGGTCCTCTCGCACGATCCGAGCGAGCGCACCACCGTGCCCGACCGCTCGCGGCGCCTCTTCGGACTGGCGGGGGGACGGGCGGCCTGTGGCTGATCGGCGGCACGGTGGTCTTCGTCGCGGCGATGGTCGCCGCGGCCCTCTTCCTGCTGCTCGGCGACGAGGGGCCGGAAGTCTCGGCGCCGATCGCGATCGGGACGCCGCCGCTGCGGCTCGACGCCGGGCCGAAGGCGGTCTGGGTGACGAGCGAAAAGGACGGGACGCTGACGCGGCTCGACCCGGAAACGGGCGAGATCGTCGGCAAGCCCGCCGGATCGGCGAGGGCATCTCCGGTGTCGCCGTCGGCAGCAACTGGACCTGGGTGACGAACCCCGGCGCGGATCGCTGCTCCGCCTCGACCTCCGCAGCGGCCGGGTCCTGCGCGAAGTGCCCATCCTCGGCGAACCCGGGCCACTCGCCCTCGGCGGCCAGCGGGTCTGGCTCGCCGACCTTGGCGGCAAAGGCGTCAGTGCCGTCAACGCGGAAGGCGCCAGCCTCTACCGCAGCGGCCTGCCGCCACAGGCTCCGGGGCTGCGGCTCGCCTGGGGCGAGGGCGGGCTCTGGGTCGCGGTCGCCGACGCCGGCACGTCCGCCGCGTCGACCCCGTCAGCCTCGTCGCCGGCGAGCCGATCCGCGTCGGCCGCGGACCCGCCGGGGTCACCGTTGCCGGCGGCTCGTCTGGGTCGCCAACAGTCGCTCGGGCACGGTCTCCAAGGTGGACCCCTCGCTGCGTGCGGTCGTCGACTCGATCGAAGTCGGCGGCCATCCGGGGGGAATCGACGCCGGCACCAGCGCCGTCTGGGTCGCCGACCGCTCCGACGACGCGGTGCGGAAGATCGACCTCGAGAGCGGCGAGGTCGAGGGCGCGTCAATCCAGGTCGGTCCCGAACCGGGCGCCGTCGCGGTCGGCGGCGACGCGGTTTGGGTCGCAAATAACGGAGATGGCACCGTCACCCGGATCGAGCCCTGAGAACCGCGGACTAAGCAGCGGGGCCAAATCTCTAGGATCGGGAACCAATGCGCCCGAATGTTCGACTTTTTTTTTTATTGTCATCTTACTTGGTTCAGAGTCGTATTTTGCTATTGGTTCCCGATCCTAGAGATTTGGCCCCGCTGCTTAATCCGCGGTTCTCAGGGCTCGATCCGGGTGACGGTGCCATCTCCGTTATTTGCGACCCAAACCGCGTCGCCGCCGACCGCGACGGCGCCCGGTTGACCGACCTGGATTGACGCGCCCTCGACCTCGCCGCTCTCGAGGTCGATCTTCCGCACCGCGTCGTCGGAGCGGTCGGCGACCCAGACGGCGCTGGTGCCGGCGTCGATTCCCCCCGGATGGCCGCCGACTTCGATCGAGTCGACGACCGCACGCAGCGAGGGGTCCACCTTGGAGACCGTGCCCGAGCGACTGTTGGCGACCCAGACGAAGCCGCCGGCAACGGTGACCCCGGCCGGTCCGCGGCCGACGCGGATCGGCTCGCCGGCGACGAGGCTGACGGGGTCGACGCGGCGGACGACGCCGGCGTCGGCGACCGCGACCCAGAGCCCGCCCTCGCCCCAGGCGAGCCGCAGCCCCGGAGCCTGTGGCGGCAGGCCGCTGCGGTAGAGGCTGGCGCCTTCGGCGTTGACGGCACTGACGCCTTTGCCGCCAAGGTCGGCGAGCCAGACCCGCTGGCCGCCGAGGGCGAGTGGCCCGGGTTCGCCGAGGATGGGCACTTCGCGCAGGACCCGGCCGCTGCGGAGGTCGAGGCGCAGCAGCGATCCGCGCTCGGGGTTCGTCACCCAGGTCCAGTTGCTGCCGACGGCGACACCGGAGACGCCCTCGCCGATCCGGCGCGGCTTGCCGACGATCTCGCCCGTTTCCGGGTCGAGCCGCGTCAGCGTCCCGTCCTTTTCGCTCGTCACCCAGACCGCCTTCGGCCCGGCGTCGAGCCGCAGCGGCGGCGTCCCGATCGCGATCGGCGCCGAGACTTCCGGCCCCTCGTCGCCGAGCAGCAGGAAGAGGGCCGCGGCGACCATCGCCGCGACGAAGACCACCGTGCCGCCGATCAGCCACATGGCCGCCCGTCCCCCCGCCAGTCCGAAGAGGCGCCGCGAGTGGTCGGGCACGGTGGTGCGCTCGCTCGGATCGTGCGAGAGGACCGCGGTCGGCCGCACCTCGGAGCCCTCGGCGGCGCGGGCGGCCGCGATCAGCGCTCCGGCGCTTGCGTAGCGCTCGCCGGGCTCGGTGGCGACCGCGCGGCGGATCGCCGCCTCCACCCCCTGCGGCATCTCCGGCGGGGTGTCGGTTTCGGCGCGACGGAAGGGCGGGATCCGGTCAGCGCCTCGTAGAGGACGCAGCCGAGCGAGTAGACGTCGGCGGCGGGGCCGATCGAGGCTCCCTGCCACTGCTCCGGCGACATGTACTGGGCGGTGCCGACGACCGAGGCGCTGCTGGCGCTTTCGTCGAGCGCCTTGGCGAGTCCGAAGTCCGAGAGGTAAGCGCGGTCGCCTTCGACGAGGATGTTGTGGGGCTTGACGTCGCGGTGGACGATGCCGGCGACGTGGGCGGCGTCGAGCGCGTCGGCGACCTGGGCGAGGAGGTCGAGCGCGCGGTGCGGCGGCAGCGGCCCCTCGCGGTCGATCGCCGCGCAGGTCGCCGCCCTTGATCAGCCGCATCGCGACGATCAGCTCGCCTTCGACCTCGCGCGAGTCGTAGACCGGGACCACCGAGGGATGCTCGAGACGGGCGGCGAGGCGGGACTCGCGCACGAACCGCTCCGGAACCGGCGGCTCGACCTGCTCGCGGGCGAGCACCTTCACCGCCACCCGTCGAGGCCGAGGCGGGTGGCGCGGTAGACGACGCCCATGCCGCCGCGCGCGATCTGCTCTTCGATCCGGTAGCCGGCGATCTCGGAACCGATGGAAAAGCCCCCCACCCGGCCGTTATAGCCGGATGGGGGACGGAAACGTTTCCGACGTTTTCCTTTTCGGCCTCAGGGACCGAAAAGGAACAGACGAATGGGATTAGCGGTGGGGCACCGGCTGCCAGTCGATCACCGGGCCGAGGACCGTGCCTTCGCCTTCGTCGAAGTTGTAGCCGGAGGCGAGTTGGCTGTCATGGCCGGTCTCGACGTTGATCGAGACCAGCTGCTGTTCGTCCTCGACCTGGACGAAGGCGGCCACGTGCTTGCCGTCGGAGGAGAAGACGGCGCTCGTTTCCGACTGGTCAGGCAGGTTGCTCAGCTTGCGGGCTTTGCCCGGGCCGATCTTCTTCACCCAGAGGCCCTGAGCGCGGCGGAAGATCAGCGTCTTGCCGTTGGGCGCGACGTCTTCGACATAGGCCGAGCCGACCCCGGCGACCTGCGGCTTGATCTTGGTGCCGCTGGTCTGCATCGTGTAGATGTCAGCGTAGGCGGCTGGGCCGGGAGCGCTCTCGCCGCGGCTGAAGATGATGCCGCCGGCGAAGTAACGAGGAGCGAACTCGTCGACGCCGGCAGTCGGGGTCAGACGGCGCGGACTCGAGCCGGTCGACCGGACCACGGCGATGTCGTCGTTGCCGACGCCATTGCTCGGGCTGATTGCTGCGCTCGTCCGAACGAAGACGATCCACTTGCCGTCGGGCGCGAAGGCCGCTTCGTGATCGTTCGCTCCGCTGGTCAGCGCCCGCAGGCCGCCGCCGGTAGCCCCCACGGTGTAGAGGCTGGCGGGGCCGCCGAGGGCGGCGCGCCGCTCGAAGACGACGTAGCGGCCGTTGGGGGCGACCTTCGGCAGCGAATCGATCTCCGGGCCGCTCGAGAGCTGGCGCTGTCCCGAGCCGTCGGGCCGGACCGAGTAGATGTCGCCGCCGCGGGCGAAGGCGATCGTGCGCCCGTCGGGCGAGAAGTTCGGTTCGGTGTCGGTCGGGTCTTCGGTCAGCTGGTTGAGGCGACCGTCCTTGACGGCGAAGAGGCCGCCTTTGACCTCGTCCCCAACTTTGGAGGATTTCGAGAAGACGACCGCGCCCGTGTTGGACGCCGCCGAGGCCGCTGCCGGGACTACGAGGGCGAGCAGCGCGGACATTGCGATCAGGGTCTTCTTGAACATCGGATTGCTCCTTTCAAGAGCAGTCGGTGACTTGATGCACCAATGCTCGGGCCGGGAGCCGTGCCGGCCAATGACAGCGGCGCCACCCACCGGGCCACGAATGGCCCGGTGGGCGCCAGCTACCAGCCGAGAACAGGACCGATGGCGGTCTGCCTGGACCCTTCTTCCGGTTCCCAGCTCTCGATCGCGCCTTGGCCAAGGCCGGTGGACACGTCGACCGAGAAGAGCACGTGAAAAGGCGAGACTTCGCTGCTGGTGTTGGTAAAGGTTCCCGCGACCCTGCGGCCGTCGGCCGAGAAGACGAGGTTTTCGCTGCCGCCCGAGTAGAGGCGATGGGCGCGGGACCAGTTCCCTGACGGCAGCCACCTCTTCTTCCAGATGCCGTTGCTGTTGAACAACAGCAGGCGCCCGTCCGGAGAGACGGCGCCGACGCGCGAGTTGCTCTTCCGCCTGACCAGTGGCCTGACGTCGCTGCCGTCGCGGCGCATCGAGAAGAGGAAGAGCGAGCTGTGGATCGCGTTCCGGCGCTGGAAGACGATCCCGCGCGCGAAGTAGCGGGGCGCAGCTCGTCACGGAGGGTGTGGGTAGCCGCGTCAACCCCTCACCCGAAGGGCGGATCGAGAAGAGATCGGCGTTGCCGGCGAATTCCCCACCTCCGGGTCCAGGCAGGCCGCGGACGAAGACGATGGTCCGGCCGTTAGGAGCAAAGCTCGGTTCGAAATCGTCCTCGGGACTGTTCGTCAACTGGACAGGCGCACCACCGACCAAGCTGACCACGTAGAGGTCGCGCGCTTCGGCGGGCGCGGGCCGCCGAGTGAACAGCACGAAGCGGCCATCTGGTGAGACCTGCGGCCGTTCGTCCAGCTCCGGGCCGTCCGTCAGTTGGTGTTGCTGCGAGCCATCGGCACGCATCGCATACAGATCTCCGTCGCGGACGAACACGATTGCCGAACCATCGCGAGAAACGTTCGGTTCCCGTCACGGGGATCATCGGTCAGCTGAACGGTCGAGCCGTGCTTGGCCGCGTAGATCCCCGCCCACTCCCGTAATTCGTTTACGCCGGTCGGCGCGACCCATTCCCACTGATGTTTCCCGTAGACGACCGGCCTTTCCGCTGCGATTGCCCTTCCATTCAGCAGCAGAACCCCGAACACCAGGATCGAGATGACAAACGTTCCCTTGCGCATGAGACACCTCCAGTCGTGCTTTCTCTGAAACACGAGGGTGGGCGTTCGGGTGCGACATGCCGAGGACAGCTATGCCGCCCAACGGGCCAGATGCGGCCCGTTCCGGGTCAGCGCGGGCGGTCGAGGCCCAGCTCGATGACGCGGGCGGCGATTTGGCGGGGGCGGTCGCGGCCGGTCTCGCCGGCTATATCGAGCTTGGCGGCGAGGGCGTCTAGGCGGCGCTGGGCGGTGCGCTCAGAGACGTGCAGCTCGGTGGCGATCTCGGCCCGGGTGGCGGGGCGGCCGGCGAAGGCGCCCTCTGAACGGTAGGGGGCGACGAGGGCGGCGGCGGTCGCTCGCTCCTCCTCGCTGAGCGCCACCGAGGGCTCGCTGGAGGCGACCGTGGCGCCGACCGGCGTCACCGATCCCGTCTTCACTTCCAGCCGGTAGTCACCGACGATCAGGGTGTCGCCGTCGCGCAGCCGCCGCGGCCGGTCCAGCGGCTCGCCGTTCAGCGCCGTGCCGTTGCGGCTGTCGAGGTCGGTAGCCATCAGCACCTCGCCGCGGCGCTCGATCTCGAGGTGGTTCCAGGAGACCGCCTCGTCGTCGAGGACCACGTCGGCCTCGGGCGAGCGTCCGACCACAGTCCGCTCAGCGGTCAGCGGGACCGAGTGCGGCGCCTCGCCGGTCTTCGACAGCCAGAGTCGCGGATCCATCGTGCCGAGACTAAATCCCGGCGGAGGCGGATTAGTAGCGGTAGTGGTCCGGCTTGTACGGGCCCTCGACCGGCACGCCCAGGTAGGCGGCCTGCTCGGGGCTCAGCTCGGTCAGCTTGACGCCGAGCGCGGCCAGGTGCAGGCGGGCGACCTTCTCGTCGAGGTGCTTGGGCAGCACGTAGACCTGCTTCGCCGGCGTAGTCCTCGCGCTGGCCGAACAGCTCGATCTGGGCGATCACCTGGTTGGTGAAGCGAGTTCGACATCACGAAGCTCGGGTGCCCGGTCGCGTTGCCGAGGTTCAGCAGCCGGCCTTCGGAGAGGACGATGATCGCGTGGCCGTCGGGGAAGCTCCACTCGTCGACCTGCGGCTTGATCGTCGACCCGCTCGGCGCCGGAGCTCTTCCAGCGCCGCCATCTCGATCTCGTTGTCGAAGTGGCCGATGTTGCCGACGATCGCGTTGTGCTTCATCCGTCGCCATGTGGTCGACGGTGATGATGTCCTTGTTGCCGGTGGCGGTGACGAAGATGTCGGCGGTCTCGACGACTTCCTCGAGCGTCCGCACCTCGTAGCCCTCCATCGCCGCCTGCAGGGCGCAGATCGGGTCGATCTCGGTGACGATCACCCGCGCGCCCTGGCCGCGCAGCGAGTAGGCGCAGCCCTTGCCGACGTCGCCGTAGCCGCAGATCGACGGCGACCTTGCCGCCGATCATCACGTCGGTGCGCGCGGTTGATCCCGTCGACCAGCGAGTGGCGGCAGCCGTAGAGGTTGTCGAACTTCGACTTGGTGACCGAGTCGTTGACGTTGATCGCCGGGAACAGGAGGTCGCCGGTCTCGGCCAGCTGGTAGAGCCGGTGGACGCCGGTCGTCGTCTCCTCGGTGACGCCCTTGATCTCGGCGGCGATCTTGGTCCAGCGCTGGGGTCCTCGGCGCAGCGAGCGCTGCAGCGTCTCGAGGACGATCCTGAACTCCTCCGACTCGGCGGACTGGCGGGGTCCGGGACCGCGCCGGCCTTCTCGAACTCGACGCCCTTGTGGACGAGCAGGGTCGCGTCGCCGCCGTCGTCGAGGATCATGTTCGGGCCCTCGCCGTCGGGCCAGGTCAGCGCCTGCTCGGTGCACCACCAGTACTCCTCCAGCGTCTCGCCCTTCCAGGCGAAGACCGGGATGCCGGCGGCGGCGATCGCGGCGGCGGCGTGGTCCTGGGTGCGAGAAGATGTTGCAGCTGGCCCAGCGCACCTCGGCGCCGAGCGCGACCAGGGTCTCGATCAGCACCGCCGTCTGGATGGTCATGTGGAGCGAGCCGGTGATCCGCGCGCCCTTCAGCGGCTGCGCCGCGCCGTACTCCTCGCGGGTCTGCATCAGGCCGGGCATCTCGACCTCGGCGAGGGTGATCTCCTTGCGGCCGAAATCGGCGAGACCGATGTCGGCGACCTTGTAGTCCTGGGTGTCGGTCGCGGTTGCCGTGCTTGAAGTCATTCCGAGAATGTAGCGTGCCGACCGTGAGTGCCGCCGACACGGAGAAGCGCTTGGCCGCCGCGGCGGCGGCGGAGCTGGTCGAGAGCGGAATGACGGTCGGTTTGGGGACCGGCTCGACCGTCGCCCACCTGCTGCCGGCGATCGCCCGTCGCGGGCTGGAGGGGATCCGCTGCGTCGCCACCTCGATCGCAACCGAAGAACAGGCGCGCGAACTTGGGATTCCGGTCGAGGACTTCGACAGCCTGACCCGCCTCGACATCGCGATCGACGGCACCGACGAGGTCACCCCCGACGGTTGGCTGATCAAGGGCGGCGGCGGCGCCCACCTGCGCGAGAAGATCGTCGCCGCGGCGGCCGACCGCTTCGTCGTCATCGCCGACTCGAGCAAGCCGGTCGAGGCCCTGCGTGGGCCAGTGCCGCTGGAGCTGTTCGGCTTCGGCGCCGCCTCGACTCTGGCGAGACTCGGCCCCGAGGTCGAGCCGCGGAACGTGCCGCGCAGCCCCGATGACGGGATCATTGCCGACTACCGCGGCGGCGAACTGGACGACCCGGCGGCGCTGGCGGCGCGGCTGGAGGCCGACCCCGGCGTCGCCGCCCACGGCCTCTTTCCCCGGATATGGTGAGCGAGGTCTTCGTCGCCGGGGCAGACGACGTCGACCGCACGACCTTCAGCCGAGCCAAAGGAGGCTTCCTCGATGACCGACTTCAGCGGGCTGGCGATCGCCGGCCGTGTCGCCACCCCGAACGACGCCGACTGGGACCAGGCGCGCCAGGCCTGGAACCTCGCCGCCGACCTGCACCCGGCGCCGTCGCCTTCGTCGAGAGCGGCGACGACGTCGCCGCGGTGGTCCGCTTCGCCGCCGGGAACGAGCTGAGGGTGACTGCCCAGGGCACCGGCCACGGCGCCCTCTCGCTGCGGACCGGAGGACACGATCCTCGTCAAGACCGAGCGGATGCGCGGGATCGAGGTCGACCCCGAGGCGCGGACGGCGCGGATCGAGGCGGGGGTGCTGGCTGCTCGAGTTGGTCGAGGCGGCGCAGCCCCACGGCCTCTGCTCGCTGCCCGGCTCCTCGCCCGACGTGTGCGTCACCGGGTACACGCTCGGCGGCGGGCTGAGCTGGCTCGGCCGGCGCTACGGATTCGCCTGCAACCGGCTTCACGGCGATCGAGCTCGTCACCGCCGACGGCGAGGCGCGGACGGTCGACGCCGAGACCGAAGCCGACCTCTTCTGGGCGCTCCGGGGCGGGGGCGGCAGCTACGCGATCGTCACCGCGCTCCACGTGGATCTCCTCCCCATGCCGAGCTCTACGCCGGCACCCTCATCTTTCCGGCCGAGGTGGGTGCCGACGCCGTGCGCACGTACCGCGACTGGGCGGCGACCCTGCTCCGACGAGGTGACCTCGATCGTGCGCTTCCTGCGCCCGCCCCCGCTCCCCGACGTGCCTGAGCCCCTCGCGGGACCGGCCGTTGCTCACCATCGGCGTCGCGTCGATCGGCAGCGAGGCCGAGGGCCGCGAGCGCGTCGCCCCGCTGCGCGAGATCGGCGAGCCGATCATGGACATGATCGACTTGATGCCGGCCGTGGGCCTCAGCCGGATCCACATGGATCCCGAGCTGCCCGTGCCGGGCCTTGGCCACCACGCCATGATCGACGAGCTGAGCGACGAGGCGATCGACGCCTGGGTCGGCGCGGGCGGTCCGGAGTCGGGCTCGCCGCTGCTCCTGACCGAGCTGCGCCACCTGGGCGGGGCGCTCGGGCGGGCGGACGGAGAACGCCGGCGCGCCTCGCCAAGCTCGATGCCGCGTTCGCCATGTTCGGGGTCGGCATGTCGATGACCCCCGAGCTGGGGGAGGCCGATCGAGGGCCATCTCGACCACCTCACGAGGCGATGAAGCCGTGGACCGGCGAGGGCGGCTACTTCAACTTCGCGGAGCGCCCCTGCGACGCCGACGCGATCCTGCCGGCCGAGACGTGCGCACGCCTCGCCGAGGTGAAGCGCCATGGGACCCCGACGGGATCATCCGCGGCAACCACGCAGTGTCCCTCGATCCGGCTGTTTAAGCCCAATACGTGCTTTTTGCCTTGATAGTGGTACTCTTACCCACTATGGCCTACGTTGTGGCGACCAAGCCAGGGCGTCTCGAGGTGCTAGGGAGTGGGCGAGCACGGCAAACGGGCCGCGTCCATGGCGCGCGCTTGCGAGCTTTCGAGGAGTTGACCGTAGAGAAGATCGTCGAAAAGGTCCAGGCGCGGTCCGACAGCCCCCCCACGGCGGAGGAGCTTTTGCGCTCGGCGCTCAAGGCCGGCGCCCCGGTTCAGCGGCCCCGAGTTGGATGAAGCGGCCAGGGAGGCCCTGCGGCTGATGGCGGAATGGCGGACCGCCCAGATCCGATGTTGCGGAAGCTGCTGCTAGACGCGCTTGTCGGACGAAGGTCAAAGCGACGGGCCAGCCAGATCCGAAGTCCCGGATCTCCGACGCCGCACCAGCCGCCGAGACCCAGTGGGTGGGCGACGGTGCCGAGGACGTGGCGATGTCCTGCGTGAACTGCTCAAACCGCCTGGCCGACGCGCTGCCGGGTCCGGCTGCGCCCGCACGAGATCAGCTTCCCCGCGACTGAAGATGGAGAAGCTGTCTAGCGTGGGGCAAGACGGCGACCCCGAGCGCCCCCGCCGCTCTGAGGACGCGCCGTCGCTGCCGGAGCAAGGTGACGGCGATCCACCGCGCCCTGGAGCAGGCCCAAGGTCCCCCACGCGATCAGCAAGTTAGCCCTCGCTCTCGCCTTCGCTGCGCCCAGCCGCGGGCGACGATCGACGTCGACGTCGACGTCTTCGTCCACACCCGACCCGTGGCCCGCGATCCGCGACGCGCTCCGCTCCAGCTAGGGGTCAACGTTGAGGTCGACGGAGAGGAGCTGGGCCGGGACAGGGCCAGCTGAGCCGTCTCGTAGGAAACTCCAGGAGACCCGTCGATCCTCTTTCTTTCTCCTACGAACCACCTTCCACGACGAGATCCGTACGCAGCGCCCGCAAGGTCCCCTTCGACGACGCCGCGATCCCGGATCCTCGGCCCCGAGCGCCTCGCTGTCTGCAAGGCGATGTTAAAAAGCCGCCGAGGATTCGGCTCGACATCGAGCAAATGTCTGCATGCACCCCACCTCTCCGCCTCAATTTGGAAGGAAGTCAGGGGTTGGCTGGAGCGGGATCGTGAGGAAGGCAGACCCGAGGAGTGGGCAGGCTGGCTGGAAATTCTAAGTACGAGCCTTCACTCGTAGGTAGCCGGCCGGCGGGATCAGCGTGCTGGCCCTATAAACTCACTGCAGCATACATAGAGGCGGAGTCGACACTCGAGGTGAGTCGGCGGCGGAGAGATCTGCACCGGCGAGTCGCTGGAAGGACAGGTGCGTCTTCTCCGCCCAGCCCGGCGACCGCCTTTTTCTACCACCGTGTCGTTCGGCATCCTACAGACATGGCCGGTGCGACCTCCTCGATGGCGCCCAGGTCTGCGGTACGGCGCGAAGAACGACTTGGAGGAGATTGACGAGCGGGCGGGGTCGAAAACAGGCACCTGCGAATACCCTGCCATAGGGAACCCACCGAGGAGCAGGACCGATTTCCGCGACCTCGTCGTGCAGCGGACAGGTCCGTGAGGAAGACATCGACCGGCACGCCCATTCCCAGAAGGAGCGCCGTTCTGCCCCATCCCGGACGCCGGCTTTTCTCGACGTCGCCCTCCTCCACGCGTACCCCGTGCAGGAAGAGCTACCAGGACCTCCGCCGCCTTTCTCGGCGTCGGCGAAGGTGTTGACGTCGAGGTCGCGAGGTCCCCGCGCGGCTCCTGAACTCCTGCGGTGGGCGAGGGCGATGGCGCCCCCGGAGGCGCCGTGGGGCAACGACCGGGCTTTCAGGCCCTGGGGTCGCCAGGAGGCTTCCGCAGAGCTCGGCGCGTCATGCCGATGCAGGCTTGGCGGGCGCCGATGTTCAGGGGTGGCGGGTATCTGCGCAACTCCGCCCCACAGCAGGTGCGGCAGCGCCTGAGCCGGGACCGAGGGAGCCTCGTAGAGGATGAAGCTGCGGCGCGGTTGAGGTCCGACCAGCGGCCTCCGCTCCTCGAGGATTTGCAGGCTTGGCGCGAGCTGGGCGCCGGCAATGCGCAGCAGGGCGCTCGACCCCAGGCTAACAACTTGCCCCGCAGGTTGTGAGCTTCAGAAGCCGAGCGAGGCCAACCTACGCGGCCGGCGCCGAGCTCGGCCTGGGTAAGAACCACTCTTCTGCAGGATCCCGGCGACAAGCGCTGCAGGCGGACGGTACGAGGAAGTGTGGCGCGGAACCGAGTGCTTCGTGTACGCGGATTCGGCTGCGCAGCCGCAGCCTCGTCCGCCGCCGCGGTAGTCTACGTCGTTGGGCACCCAGGCCGGCG
>CAVRVU010000010.1:0-59874 GCA_963724745.1 uncultured Actinomycetes bacterium | reverse complement strand
GCCGATGCCGTCCTCTGTCCCAAGCTGCGACTATGAAGCTGCGCATTTTCGGAACGCTACCCGCAAGTGGAGAAAACATGCACGCCGAATCGACCGATTAGTTGGGAGAACCTCCGGTGAAGGTCGCGCAGACCCGCTTCGCTTCCTCGACGTCGAGGTGCATCTGCTCGACCAGTTCCTCGACCTCGTGATAGGCGCGCTCGCCGCGCAGGCGCTCGACGAAGGCGACCCGCAGGGTCTTGCCGTAGAGGTCCTCTTCGTGGTCGATCAGGTAGGTCTCGATCAAGAGCCCGCGGCCGGTCTCGAAGGTCGGCCGGACGCCGACGTTGACCGCCGCCGGAACGCCGTTGGCGAAGGCGGCATAGACGCCGTGACCGGGGATCACGAGGCGATCGTCGGGAACGATGTTCGCGGTCGGGAAGCCGAGCTCGCGGCCGCGCTGGTCGCCTTTGACCACCGTCCCCTCGACCATGAACGGAGCGCCGAGGCAGCGGCGGGCGCCGCCCATGTCGCCGGCGGCGACCTGGGCGCGGATCCGGGTCGAGGAGACGGTCTCCCCATCGACTTCGACCAGCGGCACGACCCGCGTCTCGAACTCCGGGTGGGCGGCGAGCATCGCCGGGTCGCCTTTGGCCTTGGCGCCGAAGCGGAAGTTCTCGCCGACCGAGACACGCGTCGGCGCCGAGCCGCCCGACCAGGACGTGCTCGATGAACTCCTCGGCGGTCAGCTTGGCGAACTCCGGTCGAACTCGATCACGACCAGCTCGCGCGACGCCCGAGGCCCTCGATCACGTCCCGCTTCACCGCGAAGGGCATGATCAGCTTCGGCAGCGCCGCCGGATGAAGGATCTCGAGCGGGTGAGGCTCGAAGGTGAGGACCGTGTCGGCGCCCTCGATCACCGCGCGGTGGCCGAGATGGACGCCGTCGAAGGTGCCGATCGCGACCTCGCGCGGGCGCGGCTCGGCCTCCGCCAGCGGGGTGACCTTGATGCTCACCGCAGCCGCCTCGCCGACGGCGGGGACCAGCTCGGCGACCCGCTCGACGGTCGATCCGCTCGCCGGCGTCCTCGACCCGGAACGGGCCCGACCGCGGTGCGCCGCAGCTCCGAGCAGTAGGCGTCGCCGAGGGTCTCGATCAGGGTGCGGACGTAGGTGCCGGCCGAGCACTCGATCTCGTAGTGGGCGACTCGCCGCTCGGCCGAGAGCAGCTCGGCGCGGTAGACCTCGACGTCCCGCCCGGGCGTCTCGACCATTTCGCCGCGGTGGGCCTTGCGGTAGAGCCGCTCGCCGCCGACCCGCACCGCCGAGGTCATCGGCACCCGCTGGCGCACCGTCCCGGTCGGCAGCTCCAGCGACGCCGGCACGCGTCCCGGTCTCGGTCAGCTCGCCGTCGGGGTCGCCGGTGCTGGAGCGCCAGCCGAGGCGGGCGGTGGCCAGATAGGTCTTGGGCAGCCCGACGAGGAAGCGCTGCAGCCGCGTCGCCCGCCCGAGCAGGATCAGCAGCAGGCCGGTGGCGAAGGGATCGAGCGTCCCGGCGTGCCCGCCTTGCAGCCGCGCTCGCGCCGCACCCGGGCGACGACGTCGTGCGAGGTCACCCCGGCGGGCTTGTCGAAGAGCAGCACCGCCCCGCCGCGTGCCGGCGGCCATCTCAGGGCCGAGCTGGGCGACGAGCTCGGTCGCAGAGGAACGCGACGAGCTCGTCGAGCTCGAGGTCGGTGGAGAAGCCGGCGGCGCGCTTGTGCCCCCCGCCCCCGTGCTTGCGGGCGATCGCGGAGACGTCGACCTCGCCGTCGCTGGAGCGCAGGCTGACCTTGCGGGCGGCGCGGCCGCGGTCGCCGAGGTCGCGGACCACCGCGGCGACCTTGGTCCCTTCGATCGAGCGCAGGTGGTCGATGACGCCCTCGGTCATCTCCTCGCCGGCGCCGGTCGCCGCGTAGTCCTCGGCGGTGATGTAGGTGACCACGAGCCGGCCGTCGCAGTGGTGCTGGATCCCGTCCAGGGCGCGGGCGACGAGCCGCAGCTTCTCGAGCGGCACGTGCTCGTAGAGGCGGCGGTAGGTGTCGTCGACGTCGACTCCGGCCTCGATCAGTGTCGGCGGCGACCCGGTGGGTGTGCGGCGTCGTGTTCTCGTACATGAACTTGCCGGTGTCGGTGATCAGGCCGACGTAGAGCGCCGAAGCCATCTCCGGCGTGATCGGCACCTCCAGCAGCCGCGCCAGGTCGAAGACGATCTCGGCCGTGCAGGAGGCCTCGACCTCGACCAGGTTGAGGTCGCCGAAGCGGGTGTTGTCGTGGTGGTGGTCGATGTTGACCACGAAGTTGCCGCCGGCGCTGAGGAACTCGACCGGCATGCGGTCGATGTTGCCGCAGTCGAGGAAGACGACGGTCCGGTCGGCCATGTCCGCCGGCGGCTCGTGGAAGACCTCCTCGAGCGGCAGGAAGCGGTACTCGATCGGCAGCGGGAACTCCTTCGCGGCGAGGAACATCACCGAGTCCTTGCCGAGCGGGGTCAGCAGGTGGTGCATGCCGAGCAGCGAGCCGAGCGCGTCGCCGTCGGGTCCCTCGTGGGCGGTCAGCAGGAAGCGGTCGCGCGCGCGCAGCTCGGCGGCGACGCGCTCGAGTCGTCGGCGAGCGCCGACGACCTCGCTCATCGCGCCTCCTCCGAGTCCGACGCGGGCTCCTCCTCGAGCAGTTCGGAGACCCGCACGCCCTGCTCGATCGTGTCGTCGTAGTGGAAGGTCAAGGTCGGGGTCCGCTTCATCCGCGTCTCGGCGGCGATCCGGGATTGGATCACGCCGTGGGAGGAGCGTAGGCCGCCGAGCGTCGCCTCGCGCTCCTCCTCGTCGCCGAGCACGCTGACGTACACCTTGGCGGTGCGCAGGTCGGGGCTGGTCTCGACAGAGGTCACGGTGACGAAGCCGATGCGCGGGTCGCTCAGATCGTGGAGATCGCCGCGCCCACCACCTCGCGGAGCACCTCGTTGATGCGCCGCATTCGGGGGCCGGCCATAGTCTACTCCAGGGTCTGCTCGACCTGCTTGGTCTGGAAGAACTCGAGCACGTCTTCCTCCTTGACGTCAGCGTAGCCCTCGAGGACGATGCCGCACTCCTGGCCCTCCTCGACCTCCTGGACGTTGTCTTTGAAGCGGCGCAGGCTGCCGAGTTTGCCGGTCCAGATCGACCGTGCCCTCGCGGACCAGGCGAACGCTGGCGGTCCGCGTGGCCTTGCCCTCGGTGACGAGGCAGCCGGCGATCCGGCCGACTTTGGAGGCTTTGAAGGTCTGTTTGATTTCGGCCTCGCCGATCGTCTCCTCGACCTCGAGCGCCTCCAGCATGCCCTCCATCGCGTTGCGCAGGTCCTCGGTGATTTTGTAGATGACCGAGTAGGTGCGGACGTCGACGCCCTCGCGCTCGGCGGCGCGGCGGGCGTCGGCCAGCGGCCGCACGTTGAAGCCGATGATGATCGCGTCGGAGGCCGAGGCGAGCATCACGTCGGACTCGTTGATCCCACCGGTCTGCGAGTGGATGATGTTGATCGCCACCCGTTCCTGCGGGACCTTGGCGAGCTCGTCCTGGAGCGCCTCCAGGGAGCCGGCGACGTCGGCCTTGAGGACGATGTTGAGCTCCTTGATGTCGCCCTCCTGGACCCGGGCGAAGACCTCGTCGAGGCTGACCTTGCGGGCCTGGCGGCGGGCCAACGCCTCGGTCTTCAGCCGGTTCGCGCGCTCCTGGGCGAGCTGGCGGGCGCGGCGGTCGTTCTCGACCGCCTGGACGAATTCGCCGGCGTCGGAGACGCCGTCGAAGCCGAGCACCTCGACCGGCATCCCCGGCCCGGCCGCCTCGACTCGCTCGCCGGTGAAGTCGTGCATCGCCCGAACCCGGCCCCATTGCGGCCCGGCGACCAGCGAGTCGCCGACGTGCAGCGTCCCGCGGCCGACCAGGACGGTGACCACCGGGCCGCGGCCGGGGTCGAGCTGGGACTCGATCACGGTGCCCGAGGCGGGCGCGTCGGGGTTGGCGGCGAGCTCCTCGAGCTCGGTCACCAGGAGGATCATGTCGAGCAGGTTGTCGAGGCCCTCGTGGGTCTTGGCCGAGACCTCGCAGAAGACCGTGTCGCCGCCCCACTCCTCGGGCGTGATCCCCTCCTGGGCGAGCTCGCCGCGGACCTTCTCGGGATTGCGCGCCCTCTTTGTCGATCTTGTTGACCGCGATCAGCATCGGCACGTCGGCGGCGCGGGCGTGGTCGATCGCCTCCTTGGTCTGAGGCATCACGCCGTCGTCGGCGGCGACGACGACCACGGCGACGTCGGTGACCTTCGCGCCGCGGGCGCGCATCGCCGTGAAGGCTGCGTGGCCGGGCGTGTCGAGGAAGGTGATCGTCTTGCTCGTCGTGGTGGACCTGGTAGGCGCCGATGTGCTGGGTGATCCCGCCCGCCTCCCCGGCCGCGACCTCGGTCTCGCGGATCGCGTCCAGCAGCGAGGTCTTGCCGTGGTCGACGTGACCCATGATCGTGACCACCGGCGGGCGGTCGACCAGGTCCTCGTCGGCGTCGGTGAACTCGCGGCTCCTCGGGCTCCTCGTCGGCGGCGGTGACGATCTCGAGCTTGCGGTCGTACTCGTCGGCGATCGCCCGGATCGAGTCGTCGGTCAGGGTCTGGGTGAGGGTCGCCATCTCGCCCATCATCATCAGTTTTTTGATCACCTCGGCCGGGGCCAAACCGAGCAGCTCGGCGACCTCGCGCACGGTCGCCCCGGAGTTGACCTTGGTCGCCTCGGGCTCGGCCGGCGTCTCCGGCTGGGCCGGCGGCTCCTCGAGCAACGGCCGGCGGCGGCGGCCGCCACGGCGGCGCGGCGGGCGCTGCGGCGGCGGACCGCCCATCTGGTCGCGGCGGGCGGCCTGGGAATCGATCACCACGCGACGTTTTTTCGAGGACGCTGCCGCCCCCGCCACCGCCCTGCTGGGCTGCCTGCGCCGCGCACCGGTTTGGTCGAGGTCGAGGCGGATTTCGCCGCCGGATTGGTCGCGGCAGCGGGTTTGGCCTCCGCTTTCGGGCGGCTTTCTGCGCTGAGTCGGCTTTTGCGGCGGCCTCCTTGGCCGGCGCTTTCGCCTTTGCGTTCGCTTCTTTTGGCTTCGCTTTCGCCTCGGCGCCGCCGTTGCCCTCGGCGGCTGCGATCGCCTTCAGCGCATCTGCTTCCTCGACGCTCGAGGCGGCGGCTTTGGCCTCGACCCCGGCCGCTTTCAGCGCCGCCAGCAGCTCTTTGCTGGTGACGCCCTGCGCTTTCGCGATCTCGTGAACCCGCTTCTTCGCCACTAAGCCTGCTCCGCCTCCTCGACGACCTCGGTCTCCGCGGCTCCGTCGTCCTCGCCGAATCCTCCTCGTCGGCATCCTCGGCTCCGGTCGCTCCTTGGATGTCCTCTGCGATCGCCTCCTCCGTCGACGCCTCTTCGCTCGTCCTCGATGCTCCTCGACCTCGACAGTCGGCTCGACGTCTTCGCGTCGGCCCGCGCGACGATCTCGGACACCTGGCCCTCGTCGGCGTCGGGGTCGGCGAGGATCTCGATCTCGGTCTCGGAGACGTCGGCGAGCACGCGACCTGGCTGGTCTCGAAGCGCGAGAGCGCCTGGTGCGGCGGCAGGCCGCAGTAGGTCGAACCCGGCACCGCCGCGTTGGGGCAGCGGCGGCCGTTGGAGAGCACCGCCAGGCAGCGCCCGTCGGACTGCTCCTCGCCCTCGAACTCGATCTCGGTTTCCTCGGAGGCGAACTCGGTCTCGGACTTGATGTCGACGCGCCAGCCGGTGAGGCGGGCGGCGAGGCGGGCGTTCTGGCCGTCGCGGCCGATCGCCAGCGAGAGCTGGTCGTCGGGGACGATCACGGTCGCCTGGCGCTCCTCGTCGTCGACGATCACCTCGCGCACGCGCGCCGGCGAAAGCGCTTTGGCGACGAAGCGGGCGGGCTCGTCGTTGTGGGGAATGATGTCGATCTTCTCGCCGCGCAGCTCGGAGACGACCATCCGCACGCGCGAGCCGCGCGGGCCGACGCAGGCGCCGACCGGGTCGACGCCGTCGGCGTGGGAGACGACGGCGATCTTCGAGCGGTAGCCGGGCTCGCGGGCGACGCCGACGATCTCGACCAGCTTGTCGGCGATCTCCGGCACCTCGAGCTCGAACAGGCTTTTGATCAGCTCCGGGCTGCGGCGGGAGACGACGATCGCCGGCCCTTTGGTCGAGTCGGAGACGTCGGTGATCACGGCCTTGACCCGCATCCCGTGGTCGTAGCGCTCGTTGTAGACCTGCTCGGACTTCGGCAGCAGCGCCTCGACCCGCTCGCGCAGCTGGACCAGCGTGTAGCGCTTGTCCGACTGCTGGATGATCCCGGTGATCAGCTCGCCGACCCGGTCCTGGTACTCGTCGTACATCATCTGCCGCTCGGCCTCGCGGATCCGCTGCAGGATCACCTGCTTGGCGGTCTGGGCGGCGATCCGGCCGAAGTCTTCGGGGGTGACGTCGCGGGTCGTGATCTGATCCTCGTAGGGGGCGATCATCTCCGGGTCGAGCTCGGGGTCCTCGGGCTCGCGCATTCGCCCGTCTCGGGGTCGATCTCGCGGCTCCTCCTGCTGCTCGGCCGCCTCGGCCAGCAGCTTCTCCTCCAGCTCGGGAGGCAGGATCAGTTCGAAGACGCGGAAGTCCCCGGTTTCGTGATCGAGGTCGACGCGCGCGTATTTGGCCGCGCCGGGAGTCTTCTTGTAGGCCGAGAGGAGGGCGTCCTCGAGGGCGTCCATCAACTTGTCGGCGGAGATTCCCTTCTCCTGCTCCAGCGCTTTGACGGCGTCGACGATCTCCTTGGTCACTGAGGGGACTCCTTGGTTTCGGAAGCGGTGGCGTTGCGGCGGTACTTCGGGCCAGGCGAGGAGACCTCGAGCGAGTAATCGACCAGCAGGTGACTCAGGTGCTTGGTGACTCTTTCGCAAAGTGCGAGGTCGACCCCACCGGGGTGGTCGATGAACAGACGCAGAGCATCGCCCCCCGGCCTCTCGAGGGCGACAAGCTCGATCTCGCTGTCGAGTTCGGACAGCTGCTCTTGAATTTTCTGCTCGGTGGGGTCAGTCATGCCTGAGTGTTGGGGGGGCGTAAAAAAAGTGGGCCAGGCCCACTTCTCGACACTGCATAGGGGACAGAAAAAGCTTGCGGCCAGTATAGCCCGCTCAGCCAGTCGGCCGGGCTGCTTTCGGCCGCAGGCGGGCAACTTCGTCCAGGATCGCCTCGGCGATCGCTTCCTTGGAGTCGATCGGCACCTCGGTCTCACCGTCCCGTGCCGATCAGGGTGACCGCGTTGCGTTCGCTCTCGAAGCCGATCTCCGGATCGGAGACGTCATTGAGGACGATCAGGTCGGCGCCCTTGCGCTCGAGCTTGCCGCGGGCGCGCTCGACCGCCTCCCCCCCGTGCTCGGCGGCGAAGCCGACGACCGTCTGCCCGGCGCGTCGATCTGCGGCCAGCGCGGCGAGGATGTCCTCGGTCGGCTCCAGCGAGAGCTCGAGCGAACCGGCGCGGCGCAGCTTGCCCTCGGCGGGCTCGGCGGCCCGGAAGTCGGCCGGCGCGGCGGCCATCAGCAGCACGTGGGCGGCCGGGAACTCCGCGCTCGACGGCGGCGGCGAGCTGGGCGGCGGTCTCGACGTCGACGCGGCGGACGCCGGCCGGCGCCGGCAGGGCGACGTTGGCGGCGATCAGGGTCACCTCGGCCCCGCGCTGCGCCGCGGCGGCGGCGAGGGCGATGCCCATCCGGCCGCTGGAGCGGTTGCCGATGAAGCGCACCGGGTCGATCGGCTCGCGGGTCCCGCCCGCGGTGACCAGCACCCGCAGGCCGTCCCAGGGACGATCTCCAGCCGGCAGCGCCGCCTCGACCCGCGCCAAGAGCAGCTCGGGGTCGGGCAGGCGGCCGCGGCCGAACTCGCCGCGCGAGGCGAGCCTGCCCTCCTCGGGCTCGATCACCTCGATGCCCCGGCCGCGCAGCGTCGCGAGGTTGGCCTGGGTGGCGGCGTCGGCGTACATCCGGTCGTTCATCGCCGGCGCCACCAAGCCGCGGCGCGGCGCAGGCGAGGAAGGAGGTGGTCAGCATCGAGTCGGCCGCGCCCGTCGGCGAGCTTGGCGATCGTGTTCGCCGAGGCCGGCGCGACGAGGAAGGCGTCGCAGTGGCCGGCGAGCTCGAGATGGCCGATCGGGTCGTGGGAGACCTGCTCCTCGCCGGGGAAGGCGCCCCGCATCGGGTCGCGCTCGAACTCGGAGATCAGAACCGGGGCGCCGACGATCCCCTCGAAGGAGGCGGCGCCGACGAAGCGGGTGGCGGCCTCGGTCATCACCACGCGCACGCCGTGACCCGCGAGCGTCGCCAAACGCGCCAGCTCGAGGGCCTTGTAGGCGGCTATCCCGCCGCTGACACCAAGCAGAAGTCGGGCCATGGGCCCCTGATCGAAAGCGCCCCGCGGCCGCGGGGCGCTGGATACCTAGGTGCGGTACTCGTATTTCAGCTTGCCCTCGGCGAGCTCTTCGAGCGACATCGAGAGGTAATTCCTCTCGGCGTTGGTCTCGACCATCGGCGGCGGGTACTCACCGAAGCCGCCCTCTCCGAGGTTGTGGAAGTAGCTGTTGATCTGGCGAGCGCGCTTGGCCGAGACGACGACTGCGGCGTAATGGGAATCGGCGTGCTCGAGAAGCTTGTCTACGCGTGGTTTGATCATCGGCGGT
This sequence comes from uncultured Actinomycetes bacterium, assembly GCA_963724745.1. Classification (GTDB taxonomy): domain Bacteria; phylum Actinomycetota; class Thermoleophilia; order Solirubrobacterales; family 70-9; genus VAYN01. The sequence goes on along the minus strand of CAVRVU010000010.1, from coordinate 51,133 downwards.
CGGGAGTCTAGAGGATCAGGCTGTCGGGGCCTGTCCCAACTCGGCGCGGACGATCGCGGCCAACTCGGCGGCGGCCCGGCGAGATCTCGTCGTTGACGACGCAGTGGTCGAAGTCGCCCTGGGCGGCGAGCTCCTGCTCGGCGACCTTCAGCCGCGCGTCGATCGCATCGTGGGTGTCGGTGCCGCGGCCGGAGCCGCTCGCGCAGCACCGCGGGGTCGGGCGGGGCGATGAAGATCTGCACCGAATCGGGTTTCGCGGCGCGGACCTGCTGGGCGCCCTGGACCTCGATCTCGAGGACGACCGAGTGACCGGCCTCGAGTCGGCGCTCGACCTCGGGCGCAGAGTCCCGTAGCGGTTGCCGCTGTAGGTAGCCCACTCGAGGAAGTCGTTTTCCTCGATCCGCGCGTTCGAACTCCTCGGGGGTGAGGAAGTGGTAGTCGCGACCGTTCGCCTCTCCCTCGCGCGGCGGCGGGTGGTCGCCGAAATCGACAGCTCGAGGTCGGGAACCGCGCTGCAGCAGCTCCTGATCAGCGTGCCCTTGCCGACGCCGGAGGGTCCCGTGATGACGAAGACTTTGGCCATGCCCGGGCAACCAAGCAGATCGCCGGACGCAGAGCGTGGCGTGCTCGCAGCGAGCGACCGAGGACGCCGATATGCGCGGTTTGCGGCAGTCGCTATCGGCGGAGCGGGAGATGAGCTCTGCGCGCTGGCGCTCGGAGAGGCCGCCGATCGTCTTCGACGGAGAGATCCGGCACTGGTTCAGAATCCGGTTGGTCTTCACCCGGCCGTACTTGGGAACGGCGAGGAGCATGTCGAATACCTTCGCGGTGAGGACGTACTCGGGCGGGTCCATCAGGATCGTCTGGATGCTGGCCCGGTTTGCCTTCAGATCCTTCTTCAGTTTGGCCCGTGCGGTGCGGATGTCGTTCGCCCGTTTGAGAGCCTCCATCCTCTGGTCGAGTGACCTTTCGGGGGCGGCGAGCGAACTCTTGACTGAAGAGGCAGGCATGTGGGCGGCGAGTATAGCCGCGGCTCGAGGGCTGCAAGCGCGACCGGGAGCCAATTGCCCCAAAATTCATCTCAACCTCTACTACGAGGTCGAGTGCCTCCACGCGTGGAGCGAATCCGCGACACGCCGGTTTGCAGTTCTTTTGCTATCCGGGACCCGGCGCGCGGATCACGGAAACTCTCGGTTCCAACCGCCACCAGGGTCGCGCCGGCGTCCAGGAATTCGGTTGCGTCGGCGCCGCTGGAGATCCCGCCCATACCGATCGAAGGCACCCCGACGGCAGCCGCGACGGCGCGCAATTGCTGCAGCGCGACGGGCCGGACTGCAGGGCCCGAAAGTCCACCATGCCCCGCTGCCAACGCGGGCTGCCGAGTCACAGGATCGATCGCGCTCGCCTTCACCGTGTTGATCAGCGACACGGCATCTGCTCCACCCTCTTCGGCAGCAACCGCGACCGCCTCGGGGTTGGCGACGTTGGGAGTCAGCTTCACGATCAGGGGCTTCTCCGTCAGCGGCCGCAGTGCCTCGAGCAACGCCTGGGTTTCGTCCGGGTTCTCACCGACGATCAGTCCCGAGTGAACGTTGGGGCACGACACGTTCAGCTCGATCCCGGCGACCTCGTCCCGATCGGCGACCTCACTCACCAGCCTTGAGAACAGCTCCCGGTTGGTAGCCATTACCGAGACGATCAACGGCACCGGCAATTCGCCCAGCTGCGGCAGATCCTCGGCCAGGAACCCCTCCAGCCCCTTGTTCGGCAGCCCGATCGAGTTGATCATCCCCGCCGGGGTCTCCCAAATCCGCTGCGGTTCGTTCCCCGCCCGCGGCTCCGGCGTGATCGTCTTCGAGACAAACGCCGAGAACGGGAAATCCTCCAGCAGCTCGTCCCCGAAAACCTTCCGCGCCGCGATCGCGTCGTAGGTGCCCGAGGCGTTGATCACGGGGTGCTCCAGCTGCAGCCCGCAGAACTCGACGCTGGCCGCTCGACCGGCGGTCCTGTCTCCGATCGGGGGCTCCCCCACCGGGGGAGTCCTCCCGATCGTCGCCACCCACCGGAAGGGAGCCGGTTACAGGTCCATCCACGCACAGGCGGAGGTAGCCGCCGCCTGGTTTGGGCATTGCGCAGCCGAAACAGGCGCCGAAGCCACAGGCCATCGGGCTCTCCTCTGCCAGCTGACAGCTGACGGCGTGGTCCTCACAGAGCGTCTGGACCGCCGTCAACATCGCGGGAGGGCCGCAGGAGTAGACGACGGCTGAGGTGGCATCGTCGCCGGCGAGCATCGTTGCCAGAAGGTCCGTTACGTAACCCAGGTGGCCCGCGTGGCCGTCCTCGCTGGCAAGGCGGACATCGGGGCAGAGGGTGTCTCCTGCGCAGAAAAGCTCGTTCAGCCCTCCGGAGTGCTCTTGGTTTCGAAACCCGAGAAGGACGCGCAAAGGGATGCCCTGCTCGACTAACTGGCGGCGCCAGATCGCCATCGGGGCGATGCCGATTCCGCCGCCGACGAGGATTGCCCCGGCCGCCTCGGGGTTGACCTCTTTCGGGGTTGAGAAGGCATTACCCGAGCGGGCCGGTCACCCAGACGTTCTCCCCCGGCTCCAGCTCGCAGAGCCGATCGGTGCCCGGCCCGACGCCCTCGACCAGGAAGTCGAGACGTACGCCGTCCTTCGATGGAGCGGTCTCGGCGACCGAGATCGCCCTTGGCAGATAGGGCCTGCCTCCCCCCTCCCCCAGCCGCGCTCGCTGGCGAGCATGTAGAACTGGCCGGGTTCCGGGGCCGGTCCCTCGCGGTCGATCAGGGAGAAGATCCGGTAGCCGCCGGAGACCAGGTGGGTCGCTACCTCGCAGAGCCGGCGGCCGAAGGGCGCGCTCATCGCGCTCCCGCGGCCCTGACCTGACCGGCGTGGATCTCCTGCAGCGAGCGGACCTCGGCGTCGCCCTGCTTGGCGGCGGCGATCGCCCGGGCCGCGGCCGTCGCTCCGGTCATCGTGGTCACGCAGGGGATCCCGTGCTTGACCGCGGCGGTGCGGATCTCGTAGCCGTCGGTGCGGGCGCCGGAGCCGGTCGGGGTGTTGATCACCAGGTCGCAGCTGCGCTCGCGGATCAGGTCGAGGACGTGCGGCGAGCCTTCCTGCAGCTTGTTGATCGGGGTCACCGGCACCCCCATCCGCTCGATCGCCTGGGCGGTGCCGTGGGTGGCGATCACCTCGAAGCCGAGATCGTGGAAGCGCGTCGCCAGCTGCGTCGCCGCCGCCTTGTCGGTGTCGGTGACGGTGATGAAGACCGAGCCGGAATCCGGCAGCCGCACCCCGGCCGCCGCCTGGGCCTTGCCGAAGGCGGTCGGGAAGTCCGCGGCGATGCCCATCACCTCGCCGGTGCTCTTCATCTCCGGGCCGAGCACCGAGTCGGCGCCGGCGAAGCGGGCGAAGGGCAGGACCGCCTCCTTGACGCTGACGTGCTCGGGCGGGCCGTCGGGCAGGTCCTGGTCGGCCAGCTGCTCTCCCAGCATCAGGCGCGCGGCAATTTTCGCCAGCGGCACCCCGATCGCCTTGGAGACGAAGGGGACCGTGCGCGAGGCGCGCGGATTGGCCTCGATCACGTAGAGCCTGCCGCCGGCGATCCCGTACTGGATGTTGATCAGGCCGATTACCCCGAGCTCCAGCGCGATCCGCTCGCTGGTGGCGCGGATCTGCTCCAGCATCTCCTCGCCGAGGCTGAGCGGCGGGATCACGCAGGCCGAGTCGCCGGAGTGGACGCCGGCCTCCTCGACGTGCTGCATGATCCCGGCGACGTAGACCTCCTCGCCGTCGCCGAGCGCGTCGACGTCGACCTCGATCGCGTTCTCGAGGAAGCGGTCGAGCAGCAGCGGGTGCTCCTGGTCGGCCTTGACGTGCTGCTTCAGATAGGCGCTCAGGTCCGTCGGTCGAGTAACAGATCTCCATCGCCCGGCCGCCGAGCACGTAGGAGGGCCGGACCAGCAGCGGGAACCCGACCCGTTCGGCGACCGCGGTCGCTTCCTCGGCCGAGAAGGCGGTGCCGTAGGGCGGCGCCTCGACCCCGAGGCGTTCGAGCAGCTCGCCGAAGCGGCCCCGGTCCTCGGCCAGGTCGATCGCGTCGACCGGCGTCCCCAGCAGGCGCACTCCCGCCTCTTCGAGGGTGCGGGCGAGCTTCAGCGGCGTCTGGCCGCCGAACTGGACGATCACGCCCTCCGGGCGCTCCTGCTCGCAGACGGCGAGCACGTCCTCCGCCGTCAACGGCTCGAAGTAGAGGCGATCGGAGGTGTCGTAGTCGGTGGAGACGGTCTCCGGGTTGCAGTTGACCATCACCGCGTCGCGGCCCGAGCTCGCGGGCGGTCATCGCGGCGTGGACGCAGCAGTAGTCGAACTCGATCCCCTGGCCGATTCGGTTCGGGCCGGCGCCGAGGATCACGACCGAGTCGTTCTCGCCGCGGCGGATCTCGTTCGCGGGCGGCGCGCCGTCGTGGCGGGGGCGCTCGTGGGCGGAGTAGTAGTAGGGCGTCGCCGCCTCGAACTCGGCGGCGCAGGTGTCGACCGCCTTGTAGGTGCGGACGAGCCCGTCGGTGCCGTCGCCTTCGGTCGCCAGCGCCTGCAGCTCGCGCAGGAACCAGGGATCGACCAGGCAGGCCTCGTGGACCGCCTCGACCGATAGGCCGCGCTCGAAGGCGGCGTGGATCAGGTCGAAGCGCTCGGCGCAGGGGACCTCGATTGCGGCCAGTAGGTCCTCCTCGGACTCCGGAATGTCCGCAGCGCTGTCCAACTCGCGCGAGCGCATTGCCTTGGCGAAGGACTCGCGGAAGGTGCGGCCGATCGCCATCGCCTCGCCGACGCTCTGCATGTAGGTCGAGAGCCGGCCCTCGGAGCCGGGGAACTTCTCGAAGGCGAAGCGCGGGATCTTGGTGACGACGTAGTCGATCGTCGGCTCGAAGGAGGCCGGCGTCGCCCGGGTGATGTCGTTGGGGATCTCCTCCAGCGCGTAGCCGACCGCCAATTTCGCCGCCATCTTCGCGATCGGGAAGCCGGTCGCCTTCGAGGCCAGCGCCGAGGAGCGGGAGACGCGCGGGTTCATCTCGATCACGGCGATCTCGCCGTTCTCGGGGTTGACCGCGAACTGGACGTTGGAGCCGCCGGTCTCGACCCCGATCGCCCGGATCACCTTGATCGCCTGGTCGCGCAGGTCCTGGTAGAGCGGGTCGGTCAGCGTCTGCGCCGGGGCGACCGTGACCGAGTCGCCGGTGTGGACGCCCATCGGGTCGACGTTCTCGATCGAGCAGATGATCACCACGTTGTCGTTGCGGTCGCGCATCACCTCGAGCTCGAACTCGCCCCAGCCGATCACCGACTCCTCGACCAGGACCTGGTTGATCGGGCTGGCGGCGAGGCCCTCGGTGACGACCTGGCGCAGCTCGGTCTCGTCGCGGCCGATCCCGCCCCCCTGGCCGCCCATCGTGAAGGCGGGCCGGACGATCGCCGGCAGGGTGATCTCGCCGGCGGCCAGCTTCGCCTCCATCTCCCCGAGGCTTTCCACGGTGACCGACCACGGGATGCGGATGCCGGCGTCGTTCATCGTCGTGCGGAACTTCTCGCGATCCTCGGCGCGGCTGATCGCACTCGGCGTTGGCGCCGATCAACTCGACCCCGAACCGCTCCAGGGTCCCGTCCTCGTCCAGCGCCATCGCGATGTTCAGCGCGGTCTGGCCGCCGAGCGTCGGCAGCAGCGCGTCGGGGCGCTCCTTTTCGATGATCTTCGTCACCGGCCCGGGCAGCAGCGGCTCGATGTAGGTGGCGGTGGCGAACTCGGGGTCGGTCATGATCGTCGCCGGGTTGGAGTTGACGAGGACGACTTCGTAGCCCTCCTCGAGCAGCACCTTGCAGGCCTGCACGCCGGAGTAGTCGAACTCGGCCGCCTGGCCGATCACGATCGGCCCAGAGCCGATCAGGAGGATCTTCTCGATGTCCTCGCGTTTAGGCACTGCGCACCTCCCGCGCCCCTGCCAGGCGCCGCTCCAGGTTTTGACGGACCGACGGCCACTCGTCGTCGACGATCGAGAAGTAGGCCGAGTCGCGGACGCCGGTGACCGGCATCAGCATGTGCTTGCGAAAGACGCCCTCGAACTTTGCCGGCAGCGCTTCCATCGCCCCGCGCGAGCGCTCGTTGCGGGCGTCGGTCTTCAGCTCGACCCGCATGCAGCCGAGTCGCTCGAAGGCGAACCCGAGCATCAGCAGCTTCGCCTCGACATTGGCTCCGGTGCGCCAGGCCGCGGGCGTCAGCCAGGTCCAGCCGATCTCGACGCCGTCGTGGATCGGGCGCGTCGCCAGGTAGGAGGAGCTGCCGAGCGGCTTGCCGCCCGCGGTCAGGGTCGCGTAGGCGCATTCCTCCCCCATCTTGCGGGCGAGCAGGCGACCGTCGAACCACTGGTCGAAACCGTCGCCGGTTTCCGTTACCCGGCGGTCCATCCACTGCCAGATCTCGGGGTGCCCGGCGACGGAGCGCAGGGGCTCGCGATGGTCCTCGGTCAGCGGCTCGAGGCGGACCAGGCTGCCCTCGAGCGGTTGCTCCGGCGGCGGCCAGATCACGCGGCGAGCTCCAGGAAGCGGTCGAAGAGATGGCGCGCGTCGTGCGGGCCGGGGCCGGCCTCCGGGTGGTATTGGACGGTGGCGCCGGCGACGTCGCGGAGGACGAGGCCCTCGACCGTGCGGTCGTAGAGGTTCAGCTGCGAGAGCTCGGCGACGCCGAAGTCGGTGTCCCAGCGGACCGGCTCGTCGCCCTCGATCCGCGGCTCGCCGCCCGGACCGACGACGGCGAAGCCGTGGTTCTGGGAGGTGATGTCGATCCGCCCCGTCTCCAGGTCCTTGACCGGGTGGTTGGCGCCGCGATGGCCGAAGGGCAGCTTGTAGGTCTCGAGGCCGACGGCGCGGCAGAGCAGCTGATGGCCGAGGCAGATGCCGAAGACGGGCTTCTTGCCGATCACCTCGCGGACGGTGTCGACGACGTAGTCGAGGGCGGCCGGGTCGCCGGGCCCGTTGGCGAGGAAGACGACGTCGGGGTCCTCTGCGAGCACCTCCTCGGGGCTGCTGGCGCAGGGCAGGAGCGTCAGCTGGCAGCCGTGCTCGCGCAGCTGGCGGACGATGCTGAGCTTGACCCCGGTGTCGATCCCGACCACGTGCGGGCCTTCGCCCTCGAAGCGGATCGGCTTCGGCCGGCGTCACGGTGCGGGCGAAGTCGGCGCCGTCCATCGACGGGCTCGGCGGCGACCCGCTTCGCGCGCCTCGGCTTCCGGCGTCTCGCCCGGGAAGATGCCGCCCCGCATCGCCCCCTGGTCGCGGATGTGGCGGACCAGCGCCCGGGTGTCGACGCCGCTGATCGCCGGGGACGCCGCAGTCGCCGAGCCAGTCGAGCCAGCCGCCCTCGGCGGTGGCGACGTCCTCGCGGTTCTTGGCGTCGCGCATGACGACGCCGCGGGCGTGGACGCGTCGGACTCCATCGCCGCGGCGGAGACGCCGTAGTTGCCGATCAGCGGATAGGTGAAGACGATGATCTGGCCGGCGTAGGAGGGGTCGGTGACCGACTCCTGGTAGCCGGTCATCGCGGTGTTGAAGACGACCTCGCCGGTGACCGCGCCCGCGTGGCCGCAGGCGAGCCCGTCGAGCCGGGTCCCGTCCTCGAGCAGCAGATAGGCGCTCATTCGCCTGTTCCTTTCTGGGTCATGGCAACGAAAAGGCACAGACGAATGCTCATGCGGCGACTCCGAGGGAGAAGCTGCGCAGGCGGAAGGCGACCTGGCCGGCGGCGACGGTGATCAGGACGCGGCCGGTCAGGGTCCGGCCAGCGCACCAGGAGTTGGCCGAGCGGCTCTCGTAGCCGTCCTCGCCGACCGTCCACTCGGCGTCGAGGTCGCAGAGGACGACGTTGGCCTCCGAGCCGGGCGCCAGGCTCGGCCGCTCGAGGTCGAAGGGCGCGGCGCCGCCGGCCATCCGCTCGACCAGCAGTGCGAGGTCGATGACGCCGGGCAGGACCAGCTCGGTGTGGAGCGCGGCGAAGGCGGTCTCCAGGCCGGTCACGCCCATCGCCGCCTGCTCGAAGGGGACCTCCTTTTCCTCCGGCTGGTGCGGGGCGTGGTCGGTGGCGATGCACTCGATCGTGCCGTCGCGCAAGCCCTTCGATCAGCGCCTGGCGGTCGCTCTCGTCGCGCAGCGGCGGGTTCATCTTGAAGCGGTGCGGATCGAGGCTGCGGACCTCCTCGTCGGTGAGGCAGAGGTGGTGCGGGCTGGCCTCGGCGCTGATCTGGACGCCGGCAGCCTTGGCGGCGCGGACGACCTCGACCGACTCCGCCGCGGAGAGGTGCTGGACGTGGATGCGGGCGCCCTCGTAGCCGGCGAGGGCGGCATCGCGGGCGATCATCGTCGACTCCGAGACCGAGGGGATGCCGGCGATCCCGAGCGCGGCGGAGACCGGGCCCTCGTGCATCGACGCCGTCGCGCGGAGAGCTCCGGGTCCTCCTCGTGCAGGGCGATGTTGCCGCCGCAGAGGCGCTGGTACTGCAGGGCGCGGCGCATCACCCCGGCGTCGACGATCGGCAGGCCGTCGTCGGAGAAGCCGATCGCGCCGGCTTCGCGCAGTTCGACCATCTCGGTCAGCTCCTCGCCCCGCATCGCCTTGGTCACGGTGGCGAGGAAGCCGACCGGGACCGAGGCGCCGGCCCGCGCCTGCTCGCGCAGGGCGGAGATGTCGGCCGCGGTCGAGACCGGCGGCTGGGTGTTGGCCATCGCCAGGATCCCGCAGTAGCCACCGGCCGCGGCGGCGCGGGTGCCCGTCTCGACGTCCTCTTTGTGCTCGTGGCCGGGGGTGCGCAGGTGGACGTGGGGGTCGAAGAAGGCCGGGAAGGCGTGCAGCCCCTCGGCCTCGACCACCTCGGCGCCCTCGAGGCCGGCCTCTCCGGGCGCGGCGAGCGCGGCGATCTCGCCGTCGCGGACGACGACGTCGTGGACGGCGTCGATGCCGGCGACCGGGTCGAGAACCGTGGCGCGGCGGAGCACCAGGTGGGCGGCCTCGCCGTCGCGGACGTCGAGTGCGTCGGTGAGGCTCATGCGGGGGTCCCGATCGGGGTCGGCCGGCTGCCTTCGCCGTCGCTGCTCGGCGCCTGCGTCGGCTGCCGGCGAGCAGCTCGTAGAGGATCGCCATCCGCACCACCAGGCCGGCGGCGACCTGCTCGGCGATCAGCGACTGCGGCGAGTCGATCGCCTCGCCGGAGAGCTCGACGCCGCGGTTGACCGGCCCGGGGTGCATCAGCAGCTGGCGCGGGTTGAGGCGGCGGGTGTCGATCTGGAAGTTGGCGGCGTACTCGCGCAGCGAGGGGACGAAGCTCTCGCTCATCCGCTCCTGCTGCATCCGCAGGGCGTAGACGACCTCGGCCTCGCTCGATCCCGTCGAGGCTGTAGGAGACCTCGCAGCCGAGCTCCTCGATCCCGCGCGGGATCAGGGTCGGCGGGCCGCAGACGGTGACCTCGGCGCCCATCCGCTGGAAGGCGATCAGGTTGGAGCGGGCGACGCGGCTGTGGAGGACGTCGCCGACGATCCAGATCCGCTTGCCCTCCAGCGAGCCGAGCCGGCGGCGCAGCGTGTAGACGTCGAGCAGCGCCTGGCTCGGGTGCTCGTGCTTGCCGTCGCCGGCGTTGACGACCGCGGCCGCGGTCCAGCCGGCGACCATCTGGGCGGCGCCGGCGTAGGGGTGGCGGATCACGATCGCGGCCGGGTCGTAGGCGGAGAGGGTGGCGACCGTGTCCTTCAGCGACTCGCCCTTCTCGACCGAGGAGCCGGCGGCCTTGACCGAGACGAGGTCGGCGGAGAGCCGCTTGGCGGCGAGCTCGAAGGAGCTCGAGGTGCGGGTGCTCGACTCGTAGAAGAGCGATGACGACGGTGCGGCCGCGCAGGGTCGGCACCTTCTTGATGTCGCGACGGCCGACCTCGGCGAAGCTCTCGGCGCGGTCGAGGATCGCCTCGATTTGCTCGCGCGAGAGCTGCTCGATCGAGAGCAGGTGCTTCATGGGCTCACCTCCATTGGGCTGGGCTCTGAAATCGTCACTTCGTCGGTGCCGTCGACCTCCTCGAGGCGGACGTTGACCCGCTCCTCGTGTGCGGTCGGCAGGTTTTTGCCGACGTAATCCGGGCGGAAGGGCAGCTCGCGGTGGCCGCGATCGCAGAGGACCGCCAGCTGGACCCGCCGCGGGCGGCCGTAGTCGAAGAGGGCCTCGATCGCGGCGCGCACGGTGCGGCCGGTGAAGAGGACGTCGTCGACGAGGACCACCGTGCGGTCGGAGAGGTCGAAGTCGATGTGGGAGGCGTGGACGACCGGCTGCGAGGCGGGCGCCTTGGCGCCGACGTCGTCGCGGTAGAAGGAGATGTCGAGGTCGCCGATCGGCAGCTCGGAGCCGGTCAGCTCGCCGAGGAAGACGTGGAGGCGGCGGGCCAGGACGGCGCCGCGGGTGTGGATGCCGACGATCGCCAGACGGTCCGAATCGGGGTTCTTCTCGGCGATCTCGTGAGCGATCCGCCGCAGCGTTCGCTTCAGATCGTCGTGCTCGAGCACGACCTTCTCGTTCACTTCGGTTGCTTCCTTCCTGGCCTCGCGGGACCGGGTTAAAGGACGGGGGCAGCGTAGCAGCGGGGGCGGCGTAGCCCGCGGGCGTGGGCGGCGAGGGGTAGGGGTCCTCGCCGGACAACAGCGGGGAGGCTCCGGCGAGGACCCCTACCCCTCGCCGTTCGGGTCCCGGGCTCCGTTTGGGATGAGATGGGGTGCTCCTCGCTCCGGGAAAGGGATCTCGATTACGTCGAAGTCTTTGGGGGCGACAGTCGGCTCGAAGATGTCCCGGGCCTCCTCGATCACCTTGCCGACGTGGTAGCGGGAGGAGATGTGGACGAGGGCGAGCAGCTTCACGTGGGCCTCATCGGCGACTGCGGCTGCCTGGCCGACGGTCGAGTGGCCGGTCTCGGCGGCGCGCTGGACCTCCTCCTCGGCGAAGCAGGCGTCGTGGATCAGCAGATCGGCGTCTGCCGCGGCGGAGACGGTCGCTGGGCTGGGAGCGGTGTCGCCGGTGATCACTATCGTGCGCCCGGCGCGGCTCGGACCCATCACCTGGTCGGGAGCGACGGTTCCGTTCGCCCCCTCGACCTCCTCCCCACGCTGCAGCGCCGCGTATGCGGGGCCTTCGGCGACGCCCGCGGCGGCCGCCGCGGCGGGGTCGAAGCGACCGGGGCGCTCGGCCTCGACCAGCGCGTAGCCGTTGGCCCGGGTGGTGCGATGCGACGCTTCGAAAGGGTGGATCTCGTATTCGTCATGCTCGACCGCGTCTCCCGGCCCCAGCTCGACCAGATCCAGGCTGAACCCGAGCCGGCCGATCAGCGGCGAGAAGACCTGGAAGAGCTCGGTCAGTCCGGGCGGCCCGCAGATCTTCAGCGGCACCTGCCGGTCGGTCAGGTCATAGGTCTTCAACAGCCCCGGGATCCCCAGCACGTGGTCGGCGTGGAAGTGGGTCAGGTAGATCCCGTCCGCCTGCACCAGGCCCAGCGACCGCTGCATCTGCCGCTGCGTCCCTTCCCCGCAGTCGAACAGCAACCGCTCTCCCCCACGCGCCACCAGCACGCTCGCCGTAGAGCGCCGCGCCGAGGGCACCGAGCCCCCGGTGCCAAGAAAAGTCACCGCCAAATCCATCGGCGGCGAGCCTACGTCAGTTACGGGTTAATCTGCCGAGTGAGCGCCCGTAGCTCAGCTGGATAGAGCGCTTCCCTCCGGAGGAAGAGGCCACAGGTTCGAATCCTGTCGGGCGCGTGCCTGTGTGTCGAGTTTGTCCGGCATTGGGAGACAAACTCGACAGGCCTAACTCTCGACGGCCTTGAACCTCGCGCGCCACTCGTCGCGGTCGAACTCCGCCGGATCGGTTTCGGCGAGGAAGCGTTCGAGGACGGCTATGAAGCGGCCGGGGCGCTCCAGTTGGGGGACGTGGCCGGTGTCCTCGAAGATCTCGAGGCGGCTGCTGGGTAGCTGGGCGTGGGCCTCGCGGGCGTGGTCGACGGGGATGATCGGGTCGTTCTCGCCCCAGATGATCAGCAATGGCAGGGCGTCGGCGAGGTAGAGCTTGTCGAGGGCAGCGACGCGCTGGCCCTGGGTGCCGACGACCGAGCGCAGGGTGGCGACGAAGGCCTTGCGGCGCTCCGGGTCTGTCAGGGTCGCGTAGCCGCGGGTCACTTCGGCCAGGTCGGCGCTGGGGCGCAGGCCGACGAGGCCGAGCCCGCGGCCGACGACCGAGCCGATCCTGCTCCCCACCCCGGCGGTGGCCGAGATGAAGAGCTCCGCGCCGGGCAGCGCCGCCGCCCGCAGGACGGGGCTGACATCGGGTCCGAGGCCGCCGCTGGAGACCAGGACCAGCCGCTCGACCATCTCCGGGAACTGGTAGGTGAACTGCAGCGCGACGCCACCTCCGAGCGAGTGGCCGACCAGCGTCGCGCGCTCGTGTCCCAGGGTCAGCATCAGGTCGCGCAGGCCGCTGGCGAGGCTGCCGAGCGAGTAGTCGCCGCCGCCGGGGGCCGAAGCGCCGTGGCCGGGGAAATCGGGGGCGATCACGGTGTGGTTGATCGCCAGCGGCTCGATCACCGCCTCCCAGTTGTCGCAGGTGCCCGCCATCCCATGGATCAGCAGCAGAACGGGCCCGGAGCCGGCTTCGATGAAGTTGACCGGGTGGCCGTGGACCTCGACGGTCCTGGGCCTCGCCTCGGCCATGCTCAGACGGGTCACTTTGCCTGCCACGGAGGGAACGTACCCGCGCGGGCGGTCGAGGTATCGCAGCGCCGCGATTCTGTGACCGATTCCAATACCGTGGCGCTGTGACCGACGCCCCCCAAGGCAGCGCCTCACCGGACCGGCGTCCCCCCCGCGGCGCCCTGATCGTGGTCGCGGTCGGCCTCCTCGCCTGCCTCGTCGCCGCGCTCGCCAGCACCGGCAAGGGCGAGGGCGAAGCGGCGAACCTGGAATGGGTGCAGTCGACCGACGGCCCCGACTCGAAGGTCGTCGCTGTCCCCGGCGGCAAGGGCGAGATGCAGCTGACCGAGACCCGGATCCGCTCCACCGGGACCAACGTCAGCGGCTACTCGCTATACATCGCCAGCTCGAAGCTGACCGTCTCCGCCGGCGCCCCGATTGGCGGCGGCCGCGTCGTCTGCGCGGTGAGGGCGCCGAAAGGGACCGAAGTCGCGCAGAGCTCGGGCGGTCTGCGCGGCACCTACCCGCGCTCCTCCGAAGACGGGATCTACAACCAGGAAGTGCCGGAAACCGTGCTGATGGACTTCAGCTCGAAGAGCAGCGAACTCGCGGTGCTCGAATTCCCCGACCGGCCGGCCCGCTTCACCACCGAACGCGGCGTCAAGGTCGAATGGCCGACGTACAAGGTGGGCGAAGAGCGGATCAAATACTTCGTCGTCGGCAAGCCCAAACAGGACCTGGAGCTCCCCTTCTTCACGATCTGGCGCAGCCAGGACGTGCCCACGGCGAAGATCGCCTGCGCGCTGGAGACGAGTGCGGGCGAAGCGACCGCGAGCACCGCGGCCGCCTTCGCCCAGCACACGCCGCCGATCGACGAAGAAGCCGAAGAGCTCAAAGCCGAAGAGCGCGAAGAAGCCGAAGAAGAAGCGGAAGGCGAAGAAGAGGGCTAGGCGTCGAGCGTCGTCTGCGGGGCGACCAGCAGCTCCGGCCCCTCCGACGTCCCTTTGCCCACTTTGTTCAGTGCGGGATTCGCCGGCGCACTCGACATCCGCCGCGCGTCGAGCGGCCCGCACATCGCCACCGCGTCCTCGGCGCTGAGGTCGGGCCGCAGCCAGGCGGCCTCCGCCTCCGGGCTGGGAAGGATCGAGGGCATCCGGTCGTGGACCGGAGCGACGACCGCGTTCGGGGTCGTCGTCACCAGCGTGCAGGTGTAGAGGTAGCCGTCGTCGTAGCCCCGCTCCTCGGGATCCGTCCACTCCTTGCGGGTGCAGAGGCCGGCGAAGGCGAAGGGCTCGCCGCCGTCGACCTGGAAGTGCCACGGCTGGCGCGGCTGCTTCGGGTCCTCGGCCTTCATCCACTCGTAGAAGCCGTCGGCGACGATCAGGCAGCGGTGCCGGTACTTGCCGAGCAGCGGCCCGTAGGCCCGGCTCTTCAGCAGGTTCTCTTTTTTCGCGTTGATCATCCGGTAGCCGACTTTCAGGTCCTTGGCCCAGACCGGGACCAGGCCCCAGCGCATCAGCTTCGCCTCACGTGCGCCCTGTTCGGCCTCCTCGGGCTCGGGCGAGGCGCGGACGACGAGCACCTCCTGGGTCGGGGCGACGTTGAAGCGGCCGAACCCGGGCGGCGCTTTCTCATTTGCTTCGGAGCCGTCCTTGGCGGACTCTTTCGCCGGCGCGCCCTTCCGTTCCAGCGCCTTCTCCAGCTCGACCTGGAAGCGGTCGGCGACCTTCTTGGTGTCCTTGGTGGTGACCGTGAAGCGCCCGCACATTGGGTCAGCCTAGCTACGCGGGCGGCTCGCCGGGCACGATCAGCTCCAACCTCGGAAAGTAGGTCCGGTAGCGCGAGGCATCGCGGGTGAGGAGTCGCAAGTCCATCACCGCAGCATGGGCCCCGATGAAGAAATCTGGGAGCGGAGAGCGACGCGATCCACCCCGGCGGCGGTAGTCCGTGAACGCCTTGCCCGCGAGGAATGCTGCTGGCCACGGAAGGCTCTCGCGGATGAAGATGTCGTCCGGAAGCTCGTGATCGAGGAGCTCCTTGCGGGAATACCGCTGCGAGACCTCGGCGTAGATCACCGCATTGATCACCAGCGGCCCTTCCAAGCCCAGCTTGGCCAGTGCCTGACTCGACCACTCCCCCCAGACCAGATCCCGGGAGAGAACGTCGATCAGGACATTCGAATCAACGAGGGTTCCCCTCATCCTCTTCCAAGCGCCCGGTGCCCCAATCCTCTCCCCGGGTCATGCGCATGATCTCCTCGGTGCTTAGGTGAATATCGCCGCCGCTCGCCCGGCGGAGGCGATCGACGATCTCCTGACCCCGATCGCGGCCTCCATCCAACTTTCGAACCTTTACCTGACCCGCATCGGCGATGAACTCGACTTCGGTCCCAGGCAGAAGCCCGAACTCGTCGCGAATCTCCTTTGGAATGGTCACCTGGCCTTTGCTGGTGATTCTCATGGAGTAAGAGTATTACAGGTCTTACTCTTACTTTATGCCTGCAGCTGCTTCGGCCGCAGCTCGGCGTGATCCCGGTACCAGTCCAGGGTCCGGATCAGCCCGTCGCGGAGCTCGACCTCAGGTGCCCAGCCGGTCATCTCGCGCAGCTTGGTCGAGTCGACGTACTGGCGGTCGATCTCGCCCTCGGGGTTGCCGGTGCCGAGGTATTCGGGGGCGAGGTCGGCGCCCGAGACGGCGACGATCGTCTCCAGAACGTCCTTGACCGAGTGGGGGGTCTCGCCGCCGGCGTTGAAGGCCTCCCCCGCTCCGGGCCCGCCGGCGCCGACGGCGCTCTCGACCGCCAGATAGGCGGCGACCGCGTCGCTGACGTAGAGGAAGTCGCGCTCGGGGCTGCCGTCGGAGCGGATCTGTGGCCGGCGACCGTCGAGCACCGCGGCGATCGCCTCCGGGATCAGGCGCGAGAAGTTGGGGTCGCCGCCGCCGTAGATGTTGGCGAAGCGGGTCACCGCGACCGGCAGTCCGTAGGCGGGCCGGTAGCTGAGCGCGATCGCGTCCGCCGCCGCCTTGCTCGCCTCATACGGCGAGGCCGGCCGCAGGCGCATCTCCTCGCGGTAGGGCAGCTCGTCGCTGGGGCCGTAGGCCTTGTCGGAGGAGGCGACGACGACGGCCGGGACGTCGGCGCGGCGGCAGGCCTCGAGCAGGCTCCAGGTGCCGCGAACGTTGATCTCGAAGGTCTGCAGTCGGGTCGGCCATCGCCGGGCCGACGAGGGTCTGGGCGGCGAGGTGGAAGACGACGTCGAACTCGCCGGCGGCGATCGCCGCGTCTACCCGCCTCGGCGTCCCGTAGGTCGACCTCGAGCAGCTCCACGTCGGCGACGATCCCCTGCAGGGCGAGGCCGGAGCGCGGCGGCGGCGCCAGGTCGAGAACGCTGACCGAGTCGCCGCGTTCGAGCAGGGCGCGGGCCAGATTTGAGGCGACGAAGCCGTGGCCGCCGGTGACGAGCGAGCGCTTCACGAGGCCTCTATCGTCGCGCTGTCCCAGATCCGCCACGGCGCGCGGCCGGCGGTCCAGAGGTCGTTGAGGATGACGGCGTCCTTGTAGGTGTCCATGCAGTCCCAGAAGCCCTCGTGGCGAAAGGCCCGCAGCTGGTCGTCGGCGGCGAGGCGCGAGAGCGGTTCGCGCTCGAGCACGCTGTCGGCGTCGAGGTAGTCGAAGGCTCCCGGCTCGAAGCAGAAGAAGCCGCCGTTGATCCAGTGCTCGCTGCGCGGCTTCTCGATGAATCCCGTCACGGCGTCGCCGTCGAGTTCGGCAACGCCCCACTGGATGTTCGGCTGGACGACGGTGACGGTGGCAATTGCGCCGTGGCCATCATGGAAGTCGAGCTGCGCGCCGAGGTCCACGTCGGCGACGCCGTCGGCGTAGGTGGCGCAGAACCGCCCCCCGTCGAGCCGCGCCGCCAGCGCGGCGATCCGCCCCCCGGTCGGCGTGTCGAGCCCGGTGTGGATCGCTTCGACCTCCACCCCGTCCGGCCAGCGCTCGCCGACGGCGAACTCCGCCACGGCATCGCCCATGTAGCCGGTCGCGAGCAGGAAACGGTCGAAGCCCTGGGCGGCGTAGATCTGGATCACGTGCCAGAGGATCGGCCGGCCGCCGATCTCGACCAGCGCCTTCGGCACCGACTCGGTCCGCTCGCGCAGCCGCGTCCCGCGGCCGCCACAGAGAATTACGACTGGAGGCTTCATCAATTCCGTGATTGTGGCCCCTATAGGGGCCCAAAGTTCGGAGCCAGGATCAGCCGCCGGCTACCGCCGGAAGAATCGTCACTTCGTCGCCGTCGTTGATCGAGGTCTCCAGTCCCTGCTGGAAGCGGATGTCCTCGCCGGAGACGTAGACGTTGACGAAGCGGCGCAGGTCGCCGTCCTGGGTGATCCGGTCGCGGAGGCCGCCGTGGGCGTCGAAGACCGCGTCGAGAACCTCGCCGACGGTACCGCCCTCAACCTCCAGCTCCGATTCGCCGCCGGTCGCGGCGCGCAGCTGGGTCGGGATCTTCACGGTGACAGACATCTAGACGGCTACCTCCTGGCGGAACTCGGCCTCGAAGCTGTCGAGGTGGGGGTCGATCTCGTGCATCTGGAACGTATCGCGGGTCGCGTCGAGCGTCTTCAGGCCCTCGCCGGTGATGTAGACGACCACCCGCTCGCCGGCGGCCAGCTCGCCCCGTTCGGCCAGCTTGCGCAGGACGCCGACGGTGACCCCGCCGGCGGTCTCGGTGAAGATCCCGGTCGTCTCCGCCAGCAGCTTGATCCCGTCGCGGATCTCCTGGTCGGTGACCGAGTCGACGCCGCCGCCGGTGCGGCGCGCGTGCTCGACGGCGTAGGGGCCGTCAGCGGGATCGCCGATCGCGAGGCTCTTGGCGATCGTCTCCGGCTTCTGCGGTTTGCAGACTTCCCAGCCTTCGGCGAAGGCGGTCGCGACCGGGCTGCAGCCCTCGGCCTGGGCGCCGTTGAAGATCGGCTGCTCTCCCTCGACGAGCCCGAGGTCGAGCCACTCCTGGAAGCCGCGGCCGAGCTTGGTGAACAGGGATCCCGAGGCGATCGGGCTGACCACGCGGTCGGGCAGCTCCCAGCCGAGCTGCTCGACGGTCTCGTAGGCGAGCGTCTTGGAGCCCTCGGCGTAGTAGGGGCGCAGGTTGACGTTGACGAAGGCCCACGGGCGGGTCTCGGCGAGCTGGGTGCAGAGCCGGTTGACGTCGTCGTAGTTGCCGCGGACGCCGACCAGGTTGGTCCCGTAGACGCCGGTCGCGAGCAGCTTCTGCTCCTCGAGGTTGGCGGGAACGAAGACGTAGGAGTCGAGACCGGCGGCGGCGGCGTGGGCGGCGACCGCGTTGGCGAGGTTGCCGGTCGAGGCGCAGGCGACGGTCGTGAAGCCGAGCTCCTGCGCTTTCGCGACGGCGACGGCGACCACCCGGTCCTTGAAGGAGTGGGTCGGGTTGGCGGCGTCGTTCTTGATCCAGATCTCGGCCTCGGTGCCAAGCCGCTCGGCGAGGCGATCGGCGCGCAGCAGCGGCGTCAGCCCGGGCTCCAGCGGGTCGCCCGGTCGCCCGGCGAAGGGGAGGAAATCGGCGTAGCGCCAGATCCCCTGCGAACCGGCCTGGATCCGCCTTTTGACCTCGGCCGCGTCGATGCCGCTGAAGTCGTAAGTGACCTCGAGCGGGCCAAAGCAGTTCTCGCAGACATAGCGGGCGTCCAGCTCGTAGGTGGTCCCGCACTCCTTGCACTTCAAGCTCTCGACTGACATCCGATCCTCTTTTCTGCTCCTAAACGCAAAAACCTCGCCATTTGTGGGGCGAGGTCCGATCGGACATCCCCCACATCTTCCAGGCCTTCAAACCGCGACCTGCTGGAGTTGGCACCTGCCTCGGACTTGCGTCCGAGATGGTTGCCGGGGCTTCAATGGGCCAGTCCCTCCACCCCTCTAGATGTGGCGCTTATGTGGGAAGAACCTTACCAGGCACCCTCCCGGCCTTCCACCGCGCGCAGGGCGGCTAACCTAGGCGGCGCGATGACCCCCCTGCACGACGAGACGATGGGCATAAACGATGCCGAACCTTCCGAAACCGAGGCTGCGACGGCGGCCCGGCCGGCGCGGCGAGCTCGTCTCTCAGCCGGCAGCGCCTGAGCCCCAGCAGCCGAACGTCGAGCAGATCGACTCCAACGGCCTGCGCTGGGTCAACATCGAGTGGCCGGGATCGCTGGAGCGGACCTGGCTCGAGGAGCACTTCGACTTCCACGCGCTCGACCTCGAGGACGTCCTCTCGCGCAACCAGCGGCCGAAGATCGACGTCTACGACGACTACCTCTTCATCGTCCTCCACCTACCGATTTTCGATCCCAACGCCGGCCGCCTCGGCGCCGGCGAGCTCGACCTCTTCGTCGGCCCCGACTACGTGGTCACGATCCCGAACCTGCCGCTGCAGCCGGTCGAGTATCTGTTCGAGCGCTGCCGGGCCAAAGAGGAGCTGCGCGAACAGCTCTTCTCGCGCGGCTCGGGCTACCTGCTCTACCGCCTGGTCGACGACAGCTTCGACTACTGCTTCCCGATGCTGCGCAAGATCGGCAACAAGCTCGACGCGCTGGAGGACCAGATCTTCGAAGAGCGGGCCGAGGAGGTCGTGCGCGACATCTCCAACGTCAAGCAGGAGATCATCAACTTCCGCAAAGTCATTCGCCCGCAGCGGCCGGTGCTCCGCGAGCTGGAGAAAGTCAAACAGCGCTACCTCGCTACCGACCTAGACCTCGAGATCTACTTCGACGACATCGTCGACGCCCACGAGCGGATCTGGGACATGCTCGAGAACTACAAGGAGGTGGCGGAGGCGCTCGAGGAGACCAACGAGTCGGTGATCTCCCACCGCCTCAACGACATCCTCCGGGTGTTGACCTCGATCAGCGTCGTGATCCTGCCGCTGACCCTGATCGCCAGCGTGATGGGGATGAATACCTGGGTCCCCGATCAGGGGGACGCGGGCGGCTTCTTCGTCGTCCTCGGGGTGATGGCGCTGGTCCTGATCGGCCTCGTCGCCTACTTCCGGCGACGCAAGTGGCTTTGAGCGCACGCCGGCTTCCATAGGATGGGATGCCCGTGGCAAATTTCCGCATCTGGGCGCCGTGGCGCCTCGCTTACGTGAAGGACGCGTCCAAGGACATCGAGGAGGAGTGCATCTTCTGCGCCAAGCCGGCGGCGGGAGATGACGAGGCGAGCCTGATCGTCCACCGCGGCGAGCACAGCTTCGTGATCCTCAACCTCTTCCCGTACACCAACGGGCACCTGATGGTCGCTCCCTACGCGCACATCGGCCGCCTGCAGGAGATCCCAGCCGAGACCACGGCGGAGATGATGGCGCTGGCGCAGCGGGCGATGGACCGGCTCGAGTCGGTCTACGAGCCGCACGGCTACAACGTCGGCTTCAACCAGGGACGGGTCGCCGGCGCCGGGGTCGAGCACCACATCCACCTGCACGTCGTCCCGCGCTGGGCGGGCGACAACAACTTCATGCCTGTTATCGCCGACACCAAAGTGATGCCGCAGTCGATCGAGCAGAGCTACGAGGCTCTGAAAGGAGCGTTTTGAGCGACCAGTCCCCCCTCGCCCCCGCCGGGATCTTCAAGGCCTACGACATCCGCGGGCTTTACGGCTCGGAGATGGACGAGACGACGGCGGAGGCGATCGGCCGAGCCTTCGCCCGGGTGCTGGGACGGCTGCGCGGCAAGGCGCCGAGCGAGCTGCGTGTTGGCCTCGGGCGCGACATGCGGCTGACGGCGCCGGCGATGGCGGGCGCGGTCCGCGACGGGCTGATCGCCGAGGGCGCGACGGTGCTCGACGCCGGCCAGGTCGCGACCGAGATGCTCTACCACCTGGTCGGCTCGCGCGAGCTCGACGGCGGCGCGATGGTCACCGCCTCGCACAACCCCAAGGCCTACACCGGGGTCAAGCTCGTCCGCGAGGGGGCGCTGCCGCTCTCCGGCGACGCCGGCATCGGCGACGTCAAGGCGGAGATCGAAGCCGGCCTCGGCGAGGCGGCGGGCGGTGGCTCGGCCGAAGACGTCGACGTCTGGGACGAATTCCACGCCCACGCCCTTTCGTTCATCGATCCGGACAACGTCAAGCCGATGAAGGTCGTCGTCGACGGCGGCAACGGGATGGGCGGCCCGATGGTCGGTCCGATCCTCGAGCAGCTGCCGCTGGAGCTAGAGGAGATGTACTTCGTCCCCGACGGCGAGTTCCCCGACCACGAGCCGAACCCGCTGCTGGAGGAGAACCGGCGGATAATCATCGACCGGGTTAAGGGATCCGGAGCCGACCTCGGGATCGCCTGGGACGGCGACGCCGACCGCTGCTTCTTCGTCGACGGCGAGGGCGGCTTCTGCGACGGCGACTTCATCTGCGCCCTGCTGGCGCGCTCGGTCCTGCAGAAGAGCCCCGGCGCGACGATCCTCTACGACCCGCGCTCGAGCCGCGCGGTGCCCGACTTGGTCGCCGCCGAGGGCGGCACCTCCGACCTCTCGCGGGTCGGCCACGCCTTCTTCAAGGCGCGGATGCGCGAGGAGCAGGCGGCGTTCGGCGGCGAGGTCTCCGGCCACTACTACTTCCGCGACTTCTGGAACGCCGACTCGGGGACGATCCCGGCGCTGCTGGTCCTGGAGCTGCTCTCGCTCGACGGCCGCACGCTGGCCGAGCTGATGGAGGAGTTCCGTTCGCGGTACTTCATCTCCGGCGAGATCAACTCCGAGGTCGCCGACGCGGGGGCGAAGATGGAGGAGATCGCCGAGCGTTACTCCGACGGGGAGCTGACCCGCCTCGACGGGATCTCGATCGACTACGACGACTGGCACTTCAACGTCCGCCCGTCCAACACCGAGCCGCTGCTGCGGTTGAACCTCGAGTCGCTGGTCTCCCGCGAGGACATGGAGCGACGGCGGGACGAGGTCCTCGGCCTGATCCGGTCGTGACGGCGACGCCGGAGCAGGCGCTCGAGCAGGCGGCGCTCGCCGCCATCCACCGCTTCGCGATCCCCACCCCGTTCGCGGTTGGGCGGGTCAACTGCTACCTGATCGAGGACGAGCCGCTGACGCTTGTCGACACCGGGCCCAATTCCGGCAAAGCGCTGGACGAGCTGACGGCGCGGCTGGCCGAGCGCGGGCATTCGCTCTCCGACCTGGAGCTGATCGTCGTCACCCACCAGCACATCGACCACCTCGGCCTGGTCGAGATCCTGGTCGAGCACTCCGGTGCCGAGGTGGCGGCGCTGGGCGCGGCGGCGCGGCGGCTGGGCGCTTTCGAGGAGGACGCCGAGCTGGAGGACCAGTTCGCGGTCGAGGTGATGCTGCGAAACGGGATCCCCGAGGACGTGACGGTGGCGCTGCGCAGCGTCTCGCGCAGCTTCCGCGGCTGGGGCTCGCACGTGACGGTGACCCAGCCGCTGGACGACGGCGGGGTCCTGGAGCTCGGCGAGCGCCGGCTCGAAGTCCTGCACCGACCCGGACACAGCCCCTCCGACACCGTCTTCTGGGACGCCGAGCGTCAGATCCTGATCGCCGCGGACCATCTGCTGCCGAAGATCTCCTCCAACCCGCTGATCTCCCGCCCGCTCGATGGCTCGGAGCAGCGGACCCAGGCGCTGGTCACCTACATCGAGTCGCTGCGCCAGACGCGAGAGATGCCGGCTGAGATCGTCCTCCCCGGCCACGGCGAGCCGATCACCGACCACGTCGAGCTGATCGACACCCGTTTCGCCAGCCACGAGCGCCGCAAGGAGAAGATCCACCGGCTGATCGCCGAGCGGCCTCGGACCGGCTACGAGCTGGCGCAGGCGCTGTGGGGGAACGTTGCTGTCACCCAGGCCTTCCTCACCCTCTCCGAGGTGATCGGCCACGCCGACCTGCTGGTCAACGAGGGCCGGGTGCGAGAAGCCGACGACGGCAGCGTGATCCGCTACGAGGCGACCTAGCGCTGATCCGAGTCATTCGCCTGTTCCTTTTCGTTGTCATCCCCCGAAAAGGAACAGGTGAATGCCGAGGTAGCGGCCGAGTGCGGCGGCGGCGAGTCCGAGGGCGATGCTGAGCAGTACGTTGGTGACCGCTATCCGCCTTTTTCCCGCCGCCTCGATCCGCTGCGTCTCCAGCATCCAGGTCGAGAAGGTCGTGTAGGAGCCGACCAGGCCGGCGCCGAGCAGCAGGCGCGCGTCGCCCTCGACCGATGCTCCCGCCAGCAGGCCGAGCAGGAAGGCACCGCTGACGTTGACGGCCATGGTGCCGAGCGGGAGATGGGGATGGAGACGATCGGCGACGAGCAGCGTCAGTCCGAAGCGGGCGAGTGCTCCGCAGCCGCCGAGCAGCGCGACGCCGATCCAAACGGACCAGCTCATGCCGCTCCCGCCCTGCGCACAGCCGCGGTCGCAACCTGCACCCCGGCCAGACCGGCGGCGATGCTGAGCCCCAGGTAGATGACCGCCAGCGGCAGCCTGCCGGCATCAATCATTTCCACCAGCTCGAGCTGCACGGTCGAGAACGTCGTCAGGGCCCCGCAGAACCCGGTCGTCAGCAGAGGCCGGCGGTAGCTCGTGTGCTGCAGCGTCGTGAACCAGTAGCCGAGGAGTGCAGCGCCGACGACGTTGGCCAGGAAGGTCGCCCATGGCCACTCGGCTCCTCCGGCAGGGAGCGCTTCCGCCAACCCCGCCCGCAGCAGAGCACCCAGCGCTCCGCCGACGAAGATCGCACCCAGCTCGCGTCGGTCGATCACCGGCGGCAGGGTAATCGCATCGGCCCCACTAGGGTGAAAACCCTCCGTGTCCGCCCAGCTGCGCTCCCTCCGCCGCCGCAAGCCCGCAAAGAAGCGGATGCTGCTGATCGTCAACCCCTACGCGACGACCGTTTCAGACCGGCTGAAAAACCTGGTTGTCTACGCGCTTCAGGGGCGCTTCGACGTGGAAGCGGTCTCGACCCAGGCGCAGAACCATGCGACCGAGATCGGGCGCGAGGCCCATGACGGCGACTACGACGTGGTCGTCGCCTTCGGCGGCGACGGGACCCTGAACGAGGTCGCAAACGGGCTGGCGGGGACCGACCTACCGGTGGCGGTGCTGCCGGGCGGGTCGACCAACGTCGTCTGTCGAACGCTGGGGATCCCCAACGACGTCGTCGACGCAACCGAGCACCTGCTCTCGCTCGCCGACGAATGGCAGCCGCGCAAGATCGACCTCGGGATGGTCGACGACCGCTACTTCGTCTTCGCCTGCGGGGTCGGGATCGACGCCACCGTGGTGCGGCGGGTCGACTCGAACCCGAAGCTGAAGGCGAGCGCCGGTCCCTACTACTACAGCTGGGCCGGAATCTCGGGCTTCTACCGCAAGTACCTGGTCAACCCGATCAGGGTGCGGGCGACGGTCGACGGGCACGAGCCGGTCGAGGGCGTGACCGCGATCGTCCAGAACTCCGACCCCTTCACCTACTTCGCCAGCCGCCCGATCCGCGTCTGCAAGGGGATCGCAATCGACGATGGCACTCTCTCGATGGCGGTTCTGAAGCGCGCGACCCAGCGTGACATGCCGACCCTGATCACCCGCCTCTTCAGCGAAAGCCGGCCCGCGGCCCAACACAAACAGATCGACCACTTCGACGACGTCGTCCAGGCGGTGGTCGAGACCGCCACGACCGGCAAAGACGGAGCGCCGCGCCCTTTCCCCCTGCAGGTCGACGGCGACTACATCGGCGAACGTGAGCGGGTGGAGCTCAGGGCGGCGCCGGGGGCGTTGACGATCGTCGCCTGATGTGGCTCGGCGGCGGGAGCAGCGAGCGGCGGCTCCCCCTTGAGGACAGCCTCGAGGGCGGCGCGATCGGCCTCCCGTCTCGCTCGCAGGACGTAGCGCAGGACCATCGCCAAGCGGTAGGGGGCGACGCGGCGGAAGTGCTTGCGGGCGAATTGGAGGCGGGCGTAAGCCGACTGCGCCTCCATCCGCGGAGTCGCCGAGCGCTCGCTCTCGAAGTGGCGAATCGTCACCAGCGGCAGGTGCGCGATCTGCCAGCCCACGCGCCGCAGGCGCCAACAGAGATCGGTCTCCTCGGAGAAGAGGAAGAAGCGCTCATCGAAGCCGCCGGCGTCCCGCAGAGCCTCGCCGCGAGCGAGCATGAACGAGCCGGAGGTCCAGTCGCAGCGGGCTTCCTGGTCATAGGCGGACGAGGCGAGGATGCGCTCACCGAGAAAGCGCCGGAGGACCGGGATCCGCTCGATCGCCAGTGCTTCGGCCAGCATGTTCGCGGTGGACGGAAAGCGGCGCATGCTCGGAGCCAACGAATCAGCACCCCCGACCTGCCGGACGCCGGCGAGGCCGATCTCCGGCCTGCGGTCGAGCGCTGCGACCAGGTCCGCGAGGCTGCCGCCGAAGAATTCGGTATCGGGATTGAGGAAGAGGACGTAGCGCGCGTCGACCGTCTCGAGGGCGACGTTGTTCGCCGCGCCGAAGCCGCGGTTGGCGCAGCTGATCGTCCGGGCGCGAGGAAAACGCTCTCCCACGTACGCGGCCGAGCCGTCGCTGCCGTTGTCGACGACGACCACGTCGAGCTCAAGACCTCCCGCACTCGCGAACAGGGTCTCCAGCGCCGCATCGAGCCAGCGCTTCCCGTTGTGCGAGACGATGATCACGCAGACGTCGTCCATAGTCATTAGACGAACGCGCCCGCGCCGGCGCATCTTGCGCCCGCGGATCCTGTCTGGAGGGAGCGAATCTGCAACCTCTCCGAACTTTGGGCCCCTATGGGGGACCAAATCTCGGAGCGGCACAGTTGGCGAACCTGGAGGTCGAAGCTGGTTTGAGTATGCAGGTCGGCCGCGCCGAACGCCGCTACGATCCCCGCCGATGGCCAGCCCCTCCCTCCTCCCCTCCGACCTCGCGCCCGGTCTCCTGCTCGGCGACAAGGTGTCGATCGGCGAGGGCGCGCTGATCGGAGGTCAGGTCATCATCTACTCCGGCGTTCGGATCGGACCCGGCGCCCGGGTCGGCGACCACGCGCAGGTCCGCGAGGGCGCCGTGATTGGCGCCGGCTCCACGGTTGGGAGCTATGTCTCGGTCGATCCAGGGGTGGTGATCGGCGAGCGGGTCAGCATCCAGACCCGCTGTTACATCACCGGCGGCACCATCGTCGAGGACGACGTCTTCGTCGGCCCCGGCGTCACCCTGACCAACGACAACACGATGAACCGGCACGGACCGGAGTTCGAGTTCGAAGGACCGATCCTCCGCCGGGCGTGCCGCGTTGGCGGGGGCTCAACCCTCTGCCCCGGCATCGAGATCGGCGAGGAGGCATTCGTCGCCGCCGGCGCCGTGGTCACCGCCGACGTCCCTGCCCGCACCCTGGTGATGGGAGTGCCCGCCCGCGCACTTCGCGAGGTCCCGGACGAGGACCTACTGCACCGCTGGCGCTGAGCCCGGCTCCCGAACCGGGAGCGCTCGCGCCGGATTGCCGACCACCGTTGCCCCCGGCGCGACGTCATCGACCACCACAGCGCCCGCGCCCACCGTCGCCCCGGCGCCAATCCGTACTCCGCCGAGGATCGTCGCCCCCGAGCCGATGCTCGCGCCGCGCTCGACCACGGTCGGCAGCAACTCCCAGTCCGCCTCGGTCTGCAGCGCGCCGTCGGCACTGGTCGCCCGCGGGTGCTTGTCGTTGACGAAGACTACGCCGTGGCCAACGAACACCTCGTCCTCGATGTGGACGCCGTCGCAGATGAAGGTGTGGCTCTGGATCTTGCAGTTGGTGCCGATCTCCACCCCGCTCTGGACCTCGACGAAGGTCCCGATCCGCGTCCCGGCACCGACCTTGCAGCCATAGAGGTTCGCGAAGGAAAAGACCATCGCGCCGGCACCGAACTCGACCTCGTCGAGCAGACGGTACGGCGCCTCGTTCGCCGGAGAAGTCAGTCGCTCCTTGTCCATCCACTCTCAGAACGCCGCCGCTCCGCGCAAGCTTTTGGTCATTCCGTCCGTTTGTGATCCGTGGCTGTCTTGAGCGAACCGGTTGCGGCTGCCCGGACTACCCGCGAGCACTCGTGCGTGGTCCTCGGCGCCCGTTCGAAAACGACCCGTGAACGGATCGAGACTGCGCTGGGCAGGACGGATGACTGCGGTCCCCTGCTCTTCATCGACGCCTCGGCGAAGCTCGCCGATCTCGACCTCGAAACGCCGATCATCATCCTCGTCTGCGACGTCGACCGGCCGGCGGGCATGGCGACGCTGCGCCGGGTTCGCCGCGAACTGCGCAGAGCCGGCGATCGTCGCCGTCTCCGCCGCCGGCGACCGGCAACCGGCGTCCGCCGCGGCCTCGACGCCGGCGCCGACGGCGATCGTCTTCGAGCCGATGACTCGAGTCGGCCCTGGCGGTCGACGTCAGCGCCGTCGGCTCGCGGCCAGTCGGTCGTCCCCCGTGAGCTGCGCGCCAGCGTCCAGCGGCCGACGCTCTCGCATCGGGAGCGCCAGGTTCTCACCTATGTCTCGCGAGGGCCTGACCAACGCCCAGATCGCCGAGCAGCTCTTCCTCTCCGAAAGCACGTCAAGAGCCACCTCTCCTCCGCCTTCTCGAAGTTCGGCGTGCGCTCGCGGCACGAGGCCGCGGCGCTCTTCATCGAGCTTGAACAGACCAAGTCCACCGCCCAGCGCCAGCGCCCAGGTAATCACTGGAGCCACGTGAGCAACCGCAACCGCGTCCAATCCGATCCTCCCGCTGGCGGCAACCGAGGGCACCAGCGTCCCCTTCATCCGCCTCGACAGCGCCTTCCCGAGCTCTTCGCGGAGCTGATGGAGACGGTCGAGCGCATCGCCAGCGAGTCGCCTTCACGCTCGGCCCCGAAGTCGAGCGCTTCGAGGGGGCCTTCGCCGACTTACTGCGGGACCGAGCACGCGGTCGGTGTCTCCTCCGGGCACGGCGGCGCTGGAGATCGCCCTGCGGGCGCTCGGCGTCGGCCCCGGCGACGAGGTCATCGTCCCCACCTACAGCTTCATCGCCACCGCCGAGGCGGTCAGCACCGTCGGCGCCACCCCGGTCATCGTCGACGTCGAGCCGGAGACCGCGCTGATCACGGCTGAGATCGTCGAGCGCGCGCTGACCCCGACGACCCGCTGCGTGATCCCGGTCCACCTCTTCGGCCGCACGGTCGAGATGGACCCGCTGCTGGCGCTCTGCCGCCAGCGCGGGATCGCCGTGATCGAGGACGCCTGCCAGGCGCACGGCGCCCGTCTACCGCGGTCGCCCGCGTCGGCTCGCTCGGCGACGCCGGCTGCTTCAGCTTCTACCCGACCAAGAACCTCGGCGGCTGGGGCGACGGCGGCGCGCTGGTGACCAACGACCCCGAGCTCGCCGAGAAGGTGCGGCTGCTGCGCTCCCACGGCGAGGCGCCGCGCCACCACCACGAGCTGGTCGACCGGCACCCACCGCCTCGACGCCCTGCAGGCGGCGATCCTCGAGGTCAAGCTGCGCCACCTCGACCGGACTGGAACGAGCGCCGCCGCGACGCCGCCGCCGCGCTGCGCGCGGGCCTGGCCGGAAGCGACCTGATCGTCTCCCCAGCCCCGTCAGCCGCCGACAGCGACCACGTCTACCACCTCTTCGTCGTCCGCAGCGCCGGAGCGCGACGCGCTGCGCGACCACCTCGACGCCGCGGGATCGCCAGCGCGATCCACTACCCGACTCCGATCCACCTGCAGCCGGCCTACGCCGAGCTCGGGCTCGGCCCCGGCGAGCCTTCCGGTCGCCGAGCGGCCTGCGCTCGCGAAAGCTGCTCGCTGCCGATCTTCCCGGCGATCGAGGACTCGCAGATCGCCGAGATCGTCGCCGCGGTCGAGAGCTTTGGCAGTCCCGAGCGACAGCTGAGCGACCGCGCCCGCGAGCCGCGCGCCGCCAGGCGGCCTGCGGGTCTGCATGGTCCACTACTCGGACTTCGTCGTCGACTCGCGGATCCAGCGCCAGGCGCGGGCGCTGGCCGAACGCGGCGACCGGGTCGACTGCGTCTGCCTCAGCGACGACGCCGAGATTCGACGGTCGGCGCCGGCACGATCGCCCTGCACCGGGCGGCGGCGCGACAAGCCGCGCGGCGGCGCCCGCGCCTATCTCGAGGGCAACGCCCGCTTCCTCGCCGGCGCCGCCCGCAAGGTCAGCGCGCTCGATCGCGCGCGAGCCGCTTCGACCTGGTCGAGATCCACAACATGCCCGACGCCCTCGTCTTCGCCGCCCTGCGGCCGAAGCTGCGCGGGCGCCCCTGATCCTCAACTTCCACGACACCTTCCCGGAGCTCTTCGCGACCCTCTTCGACCGCTCGCCGCGCCACCCGCTGGTGCGCCTGATCCGCGTCGAGGAGCGGCTCAGCGCCGCGCTCGCCGACGGCCTCGTCTTCGTCACCGACGAGGCACGGGACCTGCTGCGCCGATCGCGGCGTCAGCGCCAAGCGCACGCAGGTGGTGATGAACACCCCCGACGAGCGGGTCTTCGGCGAGCGCCGCCCGCCGGTCGAGCCTCCGCGCGGCGGCGAGCTGCGCGTCGTCTACCACGGCGGCCTCGCCGACCGCTTCGGGGTCGAGACGCTGGTTCGCGCGGTCGCCCAGCTGCGGGCCCACGGCGAGCCGGTCGGCGCTCGACGTCTACGGCTCCGACGCTGAGGCCGCCGCGCCAGCTCGCGGCGCTCGCCGCCGAGCTGGCCCCGACGGGAGTCACGGATCGCGCCGCAGCCGACGCCGGTCGAGCGAGATCCCGGCCCGGCTTGCCGCGGCCGACCTCGGCGTCGTCCCCACCCTGCGCGACGACTTCACCGAGCTGCTGCTGCCGGTCAAGCTGCTCGAGTACGTCCACATGGGCCTGCCGGTGGTCGCCTCGCGCCTGCCGGTGATCGAGCGCTACTTCGGCGACGACGTGCTGCTCGCCGAGCCCGGCGACGCCGGCCTCGATCGCCGCCGCGATCGAAGGCGTCCGCGCGCGACCCCGTCGCGGCGCGCGGGACCGCGCCGAGCGCGCCTCGCGAGCGTCTCGCGCGGATCGAGTGGCGCCAGCAGCGCGAGGGCTACCTCGGCCTGGTCGACGGCCTCGTCGACCGCCAGCGGGAGCGGCTGAGGTGGCGCGGCTGCTGCTGATCACCCCGGCCCGCGAACGAGGCCGAGCACCTCGAGCGCACGATCCGCGCCGTCGCCGCCCAGACCCGCCCACCCGACCTTTGGCTGATCGTCGACGACGGCTCGAGCGACGCGCACGCCCGCGATCCTCGAGCGGCTGGGCGCGGGAGCTGCCCTTCCTGCGGGTGCTGCAGGCGCCGGAGCACGCCGGATGCCAGGGCGGTGGACGGCCTCGCCCTCGCCGCCGAGGCGAAGGCCTTCAACGGAGCGCTGGCGAGCGTCGAGCTCGACCGGCTTCACCCACATCGGCAAGCTCGACGCCGACATCGAGCTGCCGCCCGACTACTTCGAGCGCCTGCTCGAGCGCTTCGCCGAGCGAGCCCGAGCTGGGCATCGCCGGCGGCGTCCTGCTCGAGCCAACGGCCGCGCGGCTGGCAGCCGGCCAGGGTCCCCGCCTACCACGTGCGCGGCGCGCTGAAGCTCTACAGCCGCGAGTGCTTCGAGGCGATCGGCGGGATCGAGGAGCGCCTCGGGCTGGGACACGATCGACGAGACCTACGCGCGCATGCAGCGGCTACGACGACCCGCTCGCTGCCGGAGCTCGCTGCCCGCCACCACCGCCCGGTCGCCACCCGCGGCGGCGCCCTGCGCGGCCGCGCCCGCCACGGCCAGTGCGCCTACATCCTTCGCTACAGCGCCTGGTGGGTGCTGCTCCGCTCGGTCAAGGTCGCGCTCCAGCGCCCCTACGGACTCTCCGGAATCGCCTTCCTCTACGGCTACCTCCAGGCCCTTCTCAAGGCTCAACCTAAGGTTGAAGATGAACGCTTCAAGCGATTCGTCCGCGGCGAGCTGCGGCAGCGCGCACTTCGGGCCTCGTCCTTTTTTCAGCCTTCAGGCGCGGACTAAATCGCCTTTGATGCCCGTTGACTGAGTGGGGGACGCCCGCCCGAAGCGCTGCGCCCCCCGTCTGGACCCTCACGAGATGACGAACACCTCCCTCAGAAACCTGACCCTCGCGGCCTTCGCCGTGCTGGCCGCCTTGCTGCTGCAGCCGCATGCCGCGAGCGCCGACGTCAGCTGCCCCAGCGACATCCCGGTGGTCCAGGAGAACAACTGCTCCGGCCCCGGCTCCGAGGGCTGGCGGCTGGTCGAATACAGCCCCAACGTCGCCGGCTTCGCGACCAGGACGAGCGTCAATCTCGGCGAAAGCGTCACCCTTAAACTCGGCCGGGTCAACACCTCGGCCGCCGCCAGCGTCAAAGTCGACGTCTACCGGATGGGCTACTACGGCAACACCGGCGGCCGCCTGATCACCGCCGCCTCGAGTGCCAGCGTCGCCGTCAACAACCTCTTCGCCAACTGCGGCGCGACCAACGCGACCACCGGCCTCAAGAGCTGCGCCGGCTGGGCCAACAGCTACACGATCCCGGGCTCGGCGCTGCCGGCCTCAGGCGTCTACACGGTCAAGCTGACGACCTCGGGTGGGCTGGAAAACACGATCACCTTCGTCGTCCGCGACGACTCGCGGGTGCCGAACGCGGACATCCTCTTCGCCCTGCCGACGGCGACGTATGAGGCCTACAACGACTGGGGCGGCGCCTCGGGCGGCAAGTCGCTCTACTTCGACACCGGCGGCGGCGAAAAAACGGTCTCCGGCACCCAGCGCGCGGTCAAGGTCTCCTTCGACCGGCCGCTCAACGACCCGCGCCAGGGCAACCGCTTCATCGGGCCCGACTTCTACATGATCCAGTGGCTCGAGAAGCAGGGCTACGACGTCTCCTACACCGACGACGTCGCCATCCACCAGAACCCGGCGCAGCTGAAAAAAGCCAAGATCGACATGATCTCCGGCCACAGCGAGTACTGGTCGCTGGAGCAGATGAACGGTTACCTCGCCGCCCGCGACGCCGGCGTCAACATCGCCTCCTTCAGCGGCAACACCGCCTACTGGAAGGTCCGCTACGAGGACGGCGGCCGCACCCTCGTCTGTTACAAGACGGTCGAGGGCACGGGCTCTACCGGCAGCGGCGCGGACGGCGCCAACGACTGGGGCCCGGACGGCATCAACGGCACCGCCGACGACGCGCTCGGCCTCGACGGAAAGCCGGCACCGCCGACGACAACCCCCAGAACTCGACCACCACCTTCCGCGACAACGGCGCCCCGCCCGGCGACCCCAACGCTCCGCCCGGCGGCCGCGTCGGGCCCGAACATGCCGGAGAACCAGCTGCTCGGGGAACATGTACGTCGGCGACAACTACAGGCCGGCGCCTTCCCGCTCAGGTCCCCGCGGACCAGCGCGCGGCAACTACGCCGGCGACCGGATCTGGCGCAACACCGGCATCGCGACCGGCTCGACGACGACGATCGGCACGCAACCTGCTCGGCTGGGAGTGGGACGCGATCCCGACCCAGGCCCAGTACCTGGCCAGCCAGCCGGCCGGGGTCAAGCCGCTGACCAACTCGACGGCGCCGCTCGGCACAACGTCGACTGGCTCCAGGACGAGGGCCGGATCTACGCCAAAACCCCGCCCCCGGGCCAGTCGCCGCGGCTCAGGCGGTCAAGTACACCGCGCCCAGCGGCGCCCTGGTCTTCGCCGCCGGCACCAACCACTGGGCCAACGGGCTGGCGCCGAATCCCGACAGCCGGATCATCCAGGCGACCTACAACATCCTCTCCGACATGGGCGTCCAGCCCGGGACGCCGGTCGAGTGATCCTCGACCCGCCCTCGGCCCGCAGCCGCCGATCGCCTCGTTCACGGTCGCGCCCAACCCGGCGCAGACGAGCCAGACGGTCACCTTCGACGGCAGCGCCTCCTCCGACCTCGACGGCGCGATCGCCAAATACGAGTGGGACCTCGACGGCAACGGCACCTACGAGACCGACACCGGCACGACCCGATCACCACCACCAGACCTACGCCGACCACGGCGTCTACACGGTGCGGCTGCGGGTGACCGACGAACAGCGGCGCCGCAGCACCACGCAACCGCGCACTCTCGATCGACAACAGCGGCAGCCGGCAGCTATCCGCTCTCGCGGTCTTGGGCACGACCGGCCTTGCTCAGCTACTGGCGCCTCGGCGAGGCGAGCGGCACCGGCACGCTGGCCGACTCCTTCGGCACCAGCCAACGCGACCGCCAGCGGCGGCCGACGCTCGGCGTCGCCGGCGCGCTGGCCGGCGACCGCAACACCGCGGCCAGCTTCGACGGCACCGACGACGCCGCCTCGCGCCACTCGACCTCTCCGGCACCACCAAGGTGACGGTCGAGTTCTGGATGAAGTGGAACGGCTTCGCCAACGACGACGACCTCGCCATGGAGTTCACCCCCAACTTCAACAACAACGACGGCGGCTTCCTGGTCGACCCCAACGCGCCCCAGCGGCGGGCAGTTCGGGGTCGGCGATCGGCAACGGCGCCACCCGCAACAACGCCTATCTTCAACCGGCCGAGCGCCGGCGTCTGGCACCACTACGCCTTCGTGCTTCGACACCACCGCCCCGGCCGCGCAGCAGATCACCCCCTACGTCGACGGCCAGCCGGTCGCCTTCACGAAGACCGCAACGCGGCACCGGGGCGCGGCAACTTCGCCAACTCGACCCTCTACTTCATGTCGCGCGCCGCCACTCGCCTGTTCGGCAACGGCGACGCTCGACGAGGTCGCGATCTACAACCGGGCCCTCGACCCGGCGACGATCGCCGCCCACTTCGACAGCGACCCAACCAGCCGCCGAGCGCCTCCTTCACCAGCCTCCCCAACCCGGCCGACACCGGCCAGACGCGTCGCCTTCAACGCCGCCGCCTCGACCGACCCCGACGGCACGATCGCCAAGTACGAGTGGGACCTCGACGGCAACGGCACCTATGAGACCGACACCGGGACGACGGCTCCAACGCGAGCACACGCCTACGCGAGCGCCGGGCCACGTCACCGTCGGCCTGCGGGTCACCGACAACGCCGGCGAGACGGCGACCACGACCCGGAACCTGGTCGTCCATCGGCGGCAGCCCGGCACCGGCTCCTACGCCGCCGCGCGTCCTCGCCACCGCGGGCCTGGCCCACTACTGGCGCATGGGCGAGCCGAGCGGGACGACCCTCGCCGACAGCGACGGCGACAGCGCCGCGACCGCGCAGGGCGGCGGTGACCCTCGGCGTCCACGGCGCGCTCGCCGGCGACCCCGACACCGCCGCCAGCTTCAACGGCACCACGACGCGGCCCCGCCCCGCTCAACCTCTCCGCCACCACCAAGCTGACGGTCGAGTTCTGGCTGAAGTGGAACGCCTACGCCAACGACGACGACCTCGCCTTGGAGCTGACCCCGAACTTCAACAACAACGCTCGGCGGCTTCCTGGTCGACCCCAACGCCCCTGAGCAAGGCGGGCAAATTCGGCGTCGGGATCGGCAGCGGCGCCACCCGCAACAACGCCTTCTTCGCGCGGCCGAGCGCCGGCCTGGCACCACTACGCCTTCGTGTTCGACACCACCGCGCCGGCCGCGACAGCAGATCACGCCCTACGTCGACGGCCAGCCGGTGGCCTTCACGAAGACGACAAGCGGCACCGGCGCCGGCAACTTCGCCAACTCGCACCCTCTACTTCATGTCGCGACGCCGCCAGCGCCCTGTTCGGCGCCGGGCGCTCGACGAGGTCGCGCTCTACAACCGCGCGCTCGACCGCGTCGACGATCGCCGCAGCACTTCGGCGCGCAACCAGCACAGGCCCCGACCGCCTCGTTCACCGCCGCTCCGAACCCGGCCCAGACCGGCCAGACCGTCAGCCTTCAACGCCTCCGCCTCCTCCGACCCCGACGGGACGATCGCCAAGTACGAGTGGGACCTCGACGGCAACGGCACGCTATGAGACCGACACCGGCACGACGGCGACGCGCCAGACGCACCTACGCCGACCGCCGGCAACGTTACGCGTCGGGCTGCGGGTCACCGACAACGGCGGCAACACCGGCGACGACGACCACGCACGCTCACGGTCGAGGCAGCTCGGGACGCCGGCTCCTACGCCAGTCGCGTCCTCGCCACCGCCGGGCTGATCGACTACTGGCGCCTGGGCGAGGCAAGCGGGACGACCCTTGCCGACAGCGTCGGCACCAGCCAACGCGACCGCGTCAGGGCGCCGTGACGCTTCGGCGTCGCCAGGCGCCCTGCCCGACGACCCCAACACCGCGGCTCAGCTTCAACGGCACCACGACTGCCGCCCAGCGCCAGCGCTCGACCTCTCCGCCACCAGCAAGGTGACGGTCGAGTTCTGGCTGAAGTGGGACGCTACGCCAACGACGACCACCTCGCCTTCGAGTTCACCCCGAACTTCAACAACAACGCCGGGCGGCTTCCTGGTCGACCCCAACGCCCGAGCACGGCGGCCAGTTCGGGGTCGGGATCGGCCGCGGCGACAGCGCGCAACAACGCCTACTTCGCCCGGCCGAGCGCCGGCGCCTGGCACCACTACGCCTTCGTCCTCGACACCACGGCGCCGGCGCCGCACAGATCACCCCCTACGTCGACGGCACAGCCGGTCGCCTTCACGCAAGACCGCAAGCGGCACCGGCGCCGGCAACTTCGCCAACTCGAGCCTCTACTTCATGTCGCGCGCCGCCAGCGCCCTGTTCGGCGCCGGGCGCTCGACGAGGTCGCGATCTACAACCGGGCGCTTCGGCCGGCGACGATCGCCGCGCACTACTGTCGGCACCGCCGGCGCCAGTCAGCGCTCCGCCGCCGTCCTTCACCGCCTCGCCCAACCCGGTCCGCGACCGGCCAGACGCGTCGCCTTCAACGCCTGCGGCCTCCACCGACCCCGACGGCACGATCGCCAAGTACGAGTGGGACCTCGACGGCAACGGCACCTACGAGACCGACACCGGGATCGACGCCGACGACCAGCCGCACCTACGCCGCGGCCGGCAACTACGACGTCGGCCTGCGGGTGACCGACAACCAGGGCGCAACGGCAACGACGACGCGCGCACCGTACCGTGCACCAACCGCGCCGCCGACGCCTCCTTCACGGCGTCCCCGAACCCGGTCGACACCGGCCAGACGGTCAGCCTTCAACGCCTCCGGCTCCACCGACCCCGACGGGACGATCGCCAAGTACGAGTGGGACCTCGACGGCAACGGCACCTATGAGACCGACACCGGCACGACCGCGACCACGAGCCGCTCCTACGCCAGCGCCGGCAACCGTCGAACGTCAAGCTGCGGGTGACCGACAACAGCGGCGCGACCGCGACCCGACGCAGAAACGCTGACGGTCCGAACCAGGCCGCCGACCGCCTCCTTCACCGCCACGCCGAACCCGGCGACACGGGCCAGACCGTCAGCTTCAACGCCTCCGCGCTCGACCGACCCCGACGGCACGATCGCCAAATACGAGTGGGACCTCGACGGCAACGGCAGCTATCGAGACCGAACACCGGCACGACGGCGACCACGAGCCGCACCTACGCGACGCGCCGGCACGGTCACGGTCGGGCTGCGGGTGACCGACAACGACGGGCGACGGCGACCGCCACGCGCCGACGTGACCGTCAACAACCGCGCGCCGACGTGCCTCCTTCACGGTCACCCCGAACCCCGCGACCACCGCGCCAGACGGTGACCTTCAACGGCGCCGGGCTCGACCGACCCCGACGGCACGATCGCCAAATACGAGTGGGACCTCGACGGCAACGGCACCTACGAGACCAACACCGGCACGACCGCGACCACGACCAGCTCCTCACCGCCACCGCGCACGCTCACCGTCGGCCTGCGGGCGACCGACAACAACGGCGCCACGGCGACGACGACGCGCTCGCTGACCGTCAACAGCGCCTACCGCGCGGCGGTCCTCGGGACCAGCGGAATCAGCGACCTCTGGCGCCTCGACGAGACCTCGGGCACGACCGCAGCCGACGCCAACGGCGCCAACAACAACGGCACCTACACCGGCAGCCCGACCTCGGTCGCCCCGCTGATCGGCGGCGAGACCAACAGCTTCGCCCGCGGCCTTCAACGGCACCAGCCAGTACATCGACCTCTCGCCGACTCCGTTCGGGACCCCGTCGACCTTCTCGGCCGAGGCCTGGGTCCGCACCAGCGCCACCAAAGCCTCCGGCGGCTACCACTTCCTGATCAGCGACTCCGCCACCGAGTTCAACAACGGCTTCTCGCTGGCGATCGATTCCAGCAACCGGCCGCTCTTCGTCGCCGCCCGCGAAAACATCATCGGCATGGTCACCCGCGGCCAGGCGACCAGCGCGACCACGGTCGCCCCCAACACGACTCACCAGCTGGTCGGCACCTACGACGGCAGCCGCGTCCGTATCTATGTCGACGGCGTCGAACGCGCCAACGCCAGCTTCAGCGGCGCGGCGACGTGGCCCAGCGGCCGCGACCTGCGCATCGGCCGGCCGGTCTCCACGACCAGCCTCGCCCAGCGCTACCTGCAGGGCTCGATTGACGAGCCGGCCCTCTACGCCACCGCCCTTTCGGCGGCGACGGTGCTGGCTCACTACGAAACCGGCAAACCCTAAACAGAATCCTGCAGACCGGGCCGCAAGCCCATCGGGGGCCAAATCGTTGATTCCCCGTGAGCGCGAACGACGCGATCGCCCCCGAGCGCCTGCGCGGCGCCAGTAGTCGTGCACTGCCCGCGCGCCTGCTGGCGCTGGCGCGCTCGGCGGATGCCATGGCGCTTGCCGGCCTCGGGCTGTTCATGCTCGCCCTGACCGTGGTCAGCTGGCGCAAATGGGGAACGCCGGAGATCGACGCGGGCGCCGAGCTGACCACCGCGGCGCAGGCGGTCCACGGCCACCTTCCCTATGAGGACACCCGTTACTTCTACGGCCCGCTCGGCGTCTACACGCTGACGGGGGCCTTCAAGCTGTTCGGTACCAGCCTCGCGACCGCCTACGCACTTCGGCCTGGCAACCACCGTCGCGATCGGCGGATCGTTCTATGCCCTCGCGCGGCAGCTGCTGCGGCCCTTGGCAGCGGCGCTCTCGACCGCGGTGCTGATCGCGATCGGCTTCTCCGGCACCCAGTTCAACTTCATCCTCCCCCACACCAACTCGGCCACCTTCGGCCTGCTGCTGACGATCCTGACGCTGCTGGCGCTGACCCGCGGCCACTTCCTGCTCGCCGGCACGGCGATCGGCCTGACGGCGCTGACCCGGGTCGAGTTCGCTGCCGCGGCCGCCGTCGCCGGGCTCGCCTGGGCGGTCGGGATCTGGCGCGAAGAGGACCTCCGCGCGGCCCTGCGGGCGCTGGCCTGGATGGCGGGGCCGGCGCTGGCGATCCCCATCGCGGTGCTCGGGACGCTGGCGACCAGCGTCGGCGCCGACCGTCTCTTCTGGCATAACCTCTGGCCGATCGACTTCCTCCGCACCGCGGGCTTCAACGCCTACCGGGAGTGGACCCCCTTCGACGCCGCGAGCGTCGCCTCCTCGCTGGCCCGCGGGGCGATCTACCTCGCCCTGCTGGTCGGCCTGACCGCGACCGCTGTCAGGTTCCACGGCGCTCGCGGCCTCGGTCGGGTGAAGGCGCTCTGGCCGCTCGCCGCAGCCTGCCTCGGCTCCCTGTTCCTCCTCGCGGTCTGGAAGGCGAGCGGGGTCTTCGCCGGCGCCGAGGCAGCCGTGCAGGAAGAGGGCAAGCAGCTGCTGCTCGGGATGAGCTGGCTGCCGCTGCTCTCGCTGCTGGCGGCGGCGCTGGTCGTTCGGGCGCTGCTGCGCCGGGAGAGTGCCCCGCTGAGCGGTCGCTGGCCGCTCGACCTCGCCCTGGCCGCCGTCGCGATCCTGCTCTGCTCGCGTGCGTACGACATGTT
This sequence comes from uncultured Actinomycetes bacterium, assembly GCA_963724745.1. GTDB lineage: Bacteria > Actinomycetota > Thermoleophilia > Solirubrobacterales > 70-9 > VAYN01. The sequence goes on along the minus strand of CAVRVU010000010.1, from coordinate 12,425 downwards.
CACGATGACCTCGGCAGCGCCCTATTACGCGGCCCCGGCGGTGCTGCTGCTCGGCCTTCTGCATCAGCGGGTAGGCGATCGCTGGCCCAGCACCCGGCCAGCGGTGATGGGGATGCTGGCCGCAGTCGCCGCGGGGATCGCCCTCTACGCCGCGGCGGCTCTCTATCCCGACAAGGGGGCGGTCGTCCACACCGCTGTCGGCGACTACGTCGCCGACAGCCGCAGCGCCGGCGCCCAGCAGCAGGCGATCGACTTCATCCGCAGCCACACGGCCCCCAGGGACCCGATCCTCGCCCTGCCCGCCGACGCCGGCCTCCACTTCCTCGCCGACCGCCCCCAGGCGCTCTACGAGAACATGTTCCTGCCCGGCCTGCTCGACACCAGGGCCGACGAGCGGGCCGCGATCGCACGCCTCGAACGGGAGCGGGTTCGCTACGCGCTGGTCAGCAACCGCGACACCTCGGCCTTCGAGACCGGCCGCTTCGGCAACGGCTACGACCAGCTTCTTGGCCGCTACCTGCGCTCGGGCCGCCTGGTCGCCAGCTTCGGCGACCTCGGCGCCGCGCCGGGCGGCGGCAACCCCTCGCAGGGCTTCCGCGTCTACGCGCTACGGTGAGCGCTGTGCGGCTGGTGGGCGTCCATCCCGGCGCCGAGCTGAGGCGCAGGCCGAGGCTCTTCGCGGCGCTGTCCCAAGCCTTTCCCGATGTGCGCTTCGAGGGCCGCGAGGCCAGCGAGACGGCGGGGCTCGACGCCCTGATCGAGTTCGGCGGAGAGGGCGAGGCGCGAGGCGCCGCGGCAGCCGGGGTGCGGGCGCTTGCCGCTCTGGGTGCCGAGAGCGAGCCGGCCGCCGCGACCGTAGTCGACTTCGGCGCCGTCCCCGGTCTGGACCGCCGCCTGCACGACCAGTCGCTTCCGGATTGCCATCTCGACGACATCGCCGCTCTGGCCAGGGGACACAATGCCGAGGTTCTCGCCAGCGTCGCCGGGGTGCCGGTCTGGGTTCGCGAGGGACGGCTCGACCTGGTCGCGGTCGCCCCGGCCGAGCTGGCCGAGGCGGAGCCGCTGCGCGACCGGCTGGGACGGGAGCGCTCGCTGGCCCTGCTGCCCCTGCTGGAGCTGCTGCGGGAGCTGACCGCCGAGACCGCCTGGCAGGCTCCCCCGCTCCGGGCCGCCTTCCTGCTCGACGATCCCAACCTGCACTGGCCCTCCTACGGCTTCCTCTCGCTGCCGCAGCTGGGCCGCCACGCGGCAGAGCACGGCTACCACCTGGCGCTGGCGATGGTCCCGCTCGACGCGCGGATCGCCCACCCCAAGGCCGCCCAGCTGCTTCGCGAGCGCAGCGAGATCTCGCTCTGCGTCCACGGCAACGACCACTTCGGCGGCGAGCTCGGCCGCGCCCAGGAGCAGGGCGAGGCACTGGCCCTGGCCGCGCAGGCCCTACGCAGGATCGAGGCCTTCGAGCACCGCACCGGTGTGCCGGTCTCCCGGGTGATGGTCCCGCCGCACGAGGAGTGCTCGGAGGCGATGGCAGCGGCCCTGGCCCGGACCGGATTCGCGGCGATCTCGATGACCCGCCCCTTCCCCTGGCTCTCCCCGCCACCACGGCATTGGCTGACCAGCGCGGAGAGCGGAGCGCTGGTGGGCTGGGACTCAGCCGACGTCACCGCGAGCGGACTGCCGGTCCTACTACGCCACCCCTTCGCCGAGGCCCACTTCTCACCCGCCGAGCTAGCCCTGCGCGCCTACCTCGACCAGCCGCTGATCCTCTACGGGCACCACGACGATCTCGCCGATGGGCTGGACGTCCTCGCCGAGCGCAGCGCCACGGTCAACCGCCTCGGCGCCGTGCGCTGGGGGTCACTCGGCGACCTGGCGGCCGCGAACGTGCCCTGGCGCCTCGAGGGCGACCTGCTGCGACTGCGCCCGTACTCGCGCAAAATCGCGATAAACATCCCCTCCGAGGCGAACCAGGCCGTGATCGAACTGCCTAAAGGGGCGGACGGCGAACTCGTCGAGACCCCGTCTGGCACCGTCCCCGCCGGAGAGCACTTCGCGGTCACCGGCGGAACGTCACTCGTCCTGCGCCTACGGCGCCCAGACGCCATCTCGCCCGATGATGTCGCTCCGCCACCACGCCGCCCCTGGCCACTGGTCCGGCGACTCGCAGGCGAGACCCGCGACCGCGTGGCGCCAACCCTGCACCGCCTCTAGTTTCGCGTTTTGCACGCCGCAAATCGCGTTTTGCAACAGCTCGCTCCGCCTCAGGGGCGGACCAAAAAGTGGACCGCGTCGGCGAGCGCCTCGTGCCCAGGGCGCTCCGCGCAGAGCACACCGTCCGCATCTTGCTTCGTCGGCGCCTGAAGGCCTCAGCCGCCCGCTTCCTGGAGCCAGACGAGAAAGCTCCCGCCCAAGCTCGGACCTCCCAGCAACCCGTCAAGCGCGGCGGCCATACGAGCGAACTCCCAGCTCGGGAAGCGCGTCGGGTGGACGATGACGAGACCGTGGTGCACACGGTTCTCGGCGGCGTACTGACGAATGATGGGTTCGAAGTCAGAGCGGTTGTAGGTGACCAGAGCCCGCCCTTGCTGCTGAGCAACGTCGAACAGGTCGTGGTCGCCCAATCCCCGGAGGCTCGTGTCGTCCGTGGCGGCGGTGACGTCATGGCCGCGGTCCCGGAGTCGTGTCGCAACCTTCCCGCTGATCTGCTCGTCAAGGAGGAGCTTCACGCCAAGGCGGCCTGTTCACGCTTCCATGCTGCTTCGGCTTCGTCGGCATCCAAGGTGTTGAGGGCGATTCGCCGGTCGATCTCGTCGGCGAAGGCGCTGTAGTAGCGGACCGCAGTCCGCACTTGGGAGTCGGTGAGATTGAGCAACTCGGCAGTGGCGGTGATCGCCTCCTCCCCGAGTGCCTTGCCGCCCTTCAACGTGGCCATGAGCTCCCAGACGTCTGGGCCGCCGGCCAAGGCAGCGCGACGACCTGCGGAGCCTCCACGGAACACGATGCCAGGATGCTCGTCCATCCGCGTTCCCTCATCGACGTAGCGCTCGGCGAGGCGTGATTTGTTGGTTCCGGAGACTTCGCTGCGTTGCTTCAAGCGATCGAGCACGTCCGTGCCCCATCGCGCCGAAAAGCTTTTCGTGTCCCGGGCAGCCATGCGTAATACAGCGTAATACATCCGCTACGCCGACAGAGATGATGCCCGAAGGTGCACTTCGGCGCCTGCCTTTTCCCTGGACGCGGTAAACCTTCACCCACGGCGTCTCAAAACCGGGTGTGGCTGCCCGGATTCAAGCCGGCGGACGCCCGGTTGGGCGTCCAAGGCCATTCGCACGACTGGCTCTTGGCGTTGCAGCCAGGAGTTCGCCTGCGCAAAGGCGAGGCGATCTTGATCGGTGGCACGGCCCAGGGCCAGCGCCGCCGCGATCGCCTCGGTGAGGTCGTCGCGGACCATCACCCGGGGTGAGACGTCGCGGATCGGCGGCAGGTCCAGGGCCGCCACCGGCGCCCCGCCGGCCAGGTACTCGTAGAGCTTCAGGGGGCTCATCGCGCGGGTCAGCGGGCTGTCTACGTGGGGAATCAGGCAGGCGTCGGCGGCGGCCACCAAGGCGACTACTTCGGCGCGCTGCACTGGTGGGAAGAGATGCACATTGGGCAGCGCCCGCAAGGGCTCGAAGTGGGCCGGGTCGAGCAGTGGGCCTACCAGGGCGAATGAGGCGTCCGGCATCGCCGCCGCAGCGCTGGCGATCGCGTCTACGTCTACTCGCGACTCGAGGCTGCCTACGTAGAGCAGGCGCGGTCCGGGCAGGGCGGTGAACCACTCGGGCGGCTCGCCGGGCGCCTCCCACTCCCCCGGGTCGACTCCGTTGGGCACCACTACGCTTGGGCCGGTCGGCTCGATGACATCGAGGATCGCCGGGGAAACCGCAGCGACAGCGCGGCCGCTCTCGCGGACCCGGCGGTAGGCCTCGCGGTAGGCGGGCCACAGGCGCCGCAGCGGCTGCGACTCGGCCAGGTCGTCATAGGCGTAGAAGGTCACCGAGGAGGCCCACTCCGCCGGGGCGAAGCCGGCGACCAGAGGATGGGTCGTGATCAGGGCCGGCCGCTCGAGGCCGCGCCTCGCCGCCACCCGCCTTACCTGCTCGTCCCAGCGACGGAAGCTGCGCTCGATCGCCTGGATCCCCCCCGGGTCCCGCCGGCGCAGGCGCGTGGGTCCGTAGAGCGACGCAGCCTGGCTCGCCGGGAACTGCGGCGGTCGCCCCAACACCTCACGCGCCATCTTCAGCGGCAGGCTGCGGGGCGTCTCGACCACCAGCAGGCGGCGCACCTCCGGATGCCCGAGCAGGGTCTCGGCCATCCGGTCTTCCGAGAAGCACATGCCGCGGTCGACCGCGGTCGCCCAGCTCGCGTAGGCGAAGCTGAAGACGACGTCGCTCTCTCCCTGGCCGGACATCGGGCGCCGCTCAGCGGGTGGCCGGCACGGGTCCGCCCGGGCCGACCGGGGTCCGCCTGGGCGAGCGCGCCGGCCGGGGGACCGTTTCGGCGCCCAGCTCACGCGAGAGGACGGCGGCGAACCCGGCGAAGAAGCAGACCAGATAGGGCAGCTGCGGCAACGCCAGGATGTCGAGCAGGCCGCTGCCGACCAGCATCGCGGCGGTGGCGGCGGCGATCGCCAGGGCAGGCCCGGCTCGCTCGCGCTTGCCGTTGCGGGCCACCCGGTGGGCGATGAGGAAGATCGCGACGAAGATCGAGATGTAGGAGAGGATGCCGACGATGCCGGTGCCGATGATCGTGGTCAGGAACTGGTTGTCGAGGATCCGGTACTTCTTCTGGTCGTAAGTCTCGTACCCGCGCCCGAGCAGGGGCCGGTTGACGACGTCGGGCTCGATCGCCGAGTAGTCGCTCTGGCGGTCGACGGTGCTGGCGACGCCGAACATGTTCTGCGGCAGCAGCTGGTTGCCGACCCCGCCGAGCGCACCGGGCGTGACCAGGTGGGCGATCACGAACAGGCCGATCAGCCCCGGGATCAGCTGCCGCAGCAGCCGGGGCCGGTAGGCGACGAGGACCGCGGTCGCCGCGAGGGGGGCGACGATGCTCGTTTTGCGCTGGGTGGCGAGGGCGGCGGCAAACATGATCCCGGCGGCGGCCCCCCAGAGGATCTTGCGGCGCAACTCGGGGCTTTCGTACATCGAGATCAGCGCATAGGGCATCGCGCAGGCCATCATCATCGCCGGCGCCAGCGGGTGGATCGTCGGGCCGATGACCGAGCGACGGCCGATCGAGTCGGAGTTGCCGAGTTCGGCCGGAATCGTGACCGGCAAGAACGAGTGGGTCCAGGTGAAGAAGACGTTGTATTCGGCGCGGTACTCCCAGATGACCGCCACGGCCGTGACCACCGCCAGCCCGCACATGAAGGTCATGAAGGCGCGCACCTCCCCTGGACGGATCCCGGAGGCGACGACGACGAAGAGGGTCAGGTATGACATCAGCAGGGCGAGCTTGCGCACCCCGAGTTCCAGCTCGCCCAGCCGCACGGTGGTCTCGGCGTTGTAGACGAGACTGAGGACCGCGATCAGGACGAAGCCGACGAAGGCGTAGTGGATCGGCGTGAAGCGCACCCGCTGGGCGCCGTCGAGGATCGTCAGCGAGAGGATCCAGATGGCGACGATCAGGAGCAGGACCGGACGATCGAGCTTGGCTTCCAGCGGCAGTCCGACCGGGAGGTCGATGCTGTCGAAGGGCAGCAGCCAGAGCATCGCCATGAAGCCGGCCAGTGCCCACGGCAGCGGCCTCGTCGTCCGCGGCCAATCGCCGACCAGGCCCCTGAGAGTCTGCCGGTGGCGGGCGTCCAGGCGCCCGACCAGCGACCCGGAGGAGGTCACGACCCGGTCTTGGCCCGCCCGCCCTCGCGCTCCTGAGGCGCCGGCGCCGGCGGGTCCTTGAGCCAGTCGTCGGCCTCGGCGCCGATCCGCTCCATCTCCCCGGCCAGGCGCCAGTGGCGCATGAAGCCAGAGCCGGCGGCGACGACGATGCAGCCGATCCCGAACACGGCGAGGAAGGCGAGCACCATCAGGACCAGGTCGGCGCTGCCCCCGACCAGGCCGCCCTCCGGCGCGCCGAGCTGGCGGACGACGATGTTTTCGACCAGCGGCACAGCGGATGCCGAAACCGGGACCTTCGACGGCGGGGCGTTCTCCTCGGCCACCTCGGCTTCGGCCTTGAGCCGGCCGATGTAGTTCTTCAGCACCCGGAAGGATGCCTGGGCGAGGGAGAGGGCCTGCTGGGTCGCCGGCCCGGTGGAGTACACGGTGATGATCGGCACGTCTTCCTGGGCCTCGAAGACAAGTCGGTATTCCTTGCCCTCGTCGACCAAGTCGCGGGCGCGGGACTCGGCTCCCTGCTGGTCGTAGTCCTGGATCCCGGTGCCTTCGCTGAACGGCCCGTGGGCGGTGATCAGGCGCGGGTCGACGCCGACTTCCTCGGCGATCTGGTTGACCGCGTCACGGCTCGAGAGGTATTGGGCGTAGACCCGGGCGCGGGTGCCCAGGGCGGCGATCTGGTCGCTTCCGGCTCCCTCGACGAGGGTCGATTCAGCCGAGTCGACGAGGATCTGGCTGGTCGCGGCGCCAACCGCCACCGAGCGCCTTTCGATCCCGTCGGGACTGATCCGGAAGGCGGTCAGCAGAGCGGCGAAGGTCGCGAGCGCCAGGAGGATGCCGAGCACGAGCTTGCGCTGGAGCAGCGTCCTGACGAATCCGACTATCTCCATGCCCGCTCCATTTCATTTCGGCCCTTTTTCATTCGTTCCTCACGCCATGAACGGGCATGCGGGCGCAAAACTTGCTCGCAGTACTAGTTCTTTTCCGCAAGCGGACCACGCCCCCGCGCGTTTGTACTGCGGTGACCGCGGAGCAGCAGAGCGAGCAATCCGAGCTGAGCAGCGATCAGCTCAAGCAGGCGGCCGTCTCCGGCGTGCGCTGGTTCGCCGCCGCCAAGGCGAGCACCGAGGTGCTGCAGCTGGCGGCAGCGATCGCTCTCGCCCGGCTCGTCAGCCCCGCCGACTTTGGCAATGCCTCAGTCGCGCTGATCTTCCTCCCCCTCTCGGTGATCCTCACCTACGAGGGCTTCGGCAGCGCCCCGAGCCAACGTCAATCGGAAAGACGACTGCTCGATGGAGATCGCGCGGGTCGCTTGCTGTGACTTTCGGCGGAAAGGGCCGAGGTCTTTGGTGCGACCACGAGAGCGGCGAAGGTGGCGATCTGATCGCCTTGATAGCCCGCGAGCGCGGCGTTGATCGCGATCGGGCATATGAGATTGCTCGAGTTGAATTCTGCGGCTTGGATGCAAAACCTCTTAACAGGCCTCGTCGAGCCGAGCTCCATTCGAGATGTGGAAGTTCCTACACGGACGATCGCACTTAACCAGTGGGCAGATGCGAAGCGTTCGATTAACGACACGCCAGCGGCGACCTATCTCAAATCGCGTGGGATCGAGATCGAGGGCGATAGCTATCGGCATGTCCTTCGATGGCACGCGCCGACGCGTGCACTAATCGCATCAATGACCGATCCGCAGAACGGTGAGCCGTGTGGCATTCACCGGACCTTCCTTGATGCTAGCGCTCAAAAGCGAGAGCGGAAAATGCTCGGTAATCAAGGCGTCATCCGTATCGCTCCAGACGACGATGTGACAGGTGGTCTTGGCATTTGTGAGGGTTTGGAAGACGCGCTGTCGATCGAACTATCAGGCTGGCGCCCGGTATGGGCGGCGACGAGCGCAGGTGCCATTGCCCGATTTCCAATTCTCAATGGAATTGAGTGCCTAACGATATTTAGCGACCGCGATGAAGCGGGCGTAAAAGCAAGCAAGACTTGCGCCGATCGATGGAGAAGTGCCGGCCAAATCGCGACGGTTGTTGTCGCGGGAGGTTCGGCACATGTCTGAAGTAATTAGCATCAAAGATGCGAACGACATGCTGGTGCATGGCTATAGCGTCCTTGACACAGCAGATGATGCTTGGCGGTCTCCCTCCAGAAAACCGTCTTGGCGAGATCACTCGCTTACCGCCAAACAACTGCAGTTAAAAACCTATCCCGACATCAAGTATGTCGTGCCGGATCTCATTCCAGAAGGTCTGTCGCTGCTAGTTGGCCGACCCAAAATCGGCAAGTCTTGGCTTGCTCTCGATATCGCGATTTCAATTGCCGCAGGCCGGTTCTGCCTTGGAGATCGAGAGCCTGAAGTTGGTGATGTTCTCTACTGCGCGCTTGAAGACAACGAGCGAAGGCTTAAGAACCGCCTTCGGAAATTACTCGGATCATCGGCATGGCCGACCGTCTAACTCTATCGACAAAATGGCGACGCCTGCATGCTGGAGGCGTCGAGGATATTTCCGACTGGGCGGCCGGCGTTGATAAACCGCGTTTGATCCTACTCGACACCCTTGCGAGCGTTCGACCGAATAACACTCAAGAGGGCTACGCAGCGGACTATGCGGCGCTAACGACAATTCATAGACTTGCGAACGATCTCGGAATTGGCATCGTGGTGCTCCACCATCAGCGCAAGATGGACGCCGAGGATCCGCTTGACTCGGTTTCAGGAACGCTTGGCATCGTTGGTTGCGCCGATACATCGCTGATCCTCTCAAGCGGAAAATCTGGAAAAACGCTTTACGTTCGCGGGCGCGACATCGAAGAGGCTGAACATGCCATTGAGTTCGACGCCACGACCTGCCGGTGGCGCATTTTAGGCTCCGCCGATGATGTGAGACGATCGGAAACACGGCGCAAGATCATCGCTGCTCTTGTCGAGCACGGCGACGTCATGGGCCCGCGTGAAATCGCGGAGGCTTCGGGTCTGTCTGAAGCCGTGGTCAAGGTCCGACTCGGCGACATGCTTCGCGATGGAGAGGTTCTGAAGCGAGGCCACGGCCGTTACGCGCACCCGAACGTAGGGGGGTCGTTACCGTCGTGACTTCGTTACTCTCCAGCCAAAAAACCTGCAATTCCGGGGCTTGCATACCGGCCAAAAGTAATGACCGGCGTGACGGCGGCGGCCGTCCGTTACTTTGTGCCTTTCAACTGCGAACCGCATCGAAGTAACGAAGTAACGGACGTAACGGCACTTTCAACTAGAGAGAATTCCTCACCCATGAAGACGTGCGCATACCGCCAGCGTTCCAAGCCGGCACACGCATTCTGGCCAACGAGATTTTTCGAAGACGGTCTCACATTGCGATGCCGCGAGTGCACCATAACGGCTGCGCAGAAAGATCGTGAAGAGCGCGAGGCTCGATTCGCCGTAAGGCAGATGCCCTGCCGCCACGCGCCAGAGTTCACCGACAGATCAAGATGGGGGGGCCGCGATGAGCCTCGCTAAGGCACCCGTTCTTCCAATCGGTTCCCTGCCTCGCGGTCTTTGTCGAGTGCAGGCCTCCGAATACATCGGCGTATCCCCGACGAAGTTTGACGAAATGGTCAAAGACGGTCGCATGCCTCGTCCAAAGCGGATCGATGCTCGTGTGATCTGGGATCGATTGATGCTTGACACCGCCTTTGCGGCATTGCCCGATGGTAACGAGCGCGACGATGTCTGGAGCAAAGTCGCGGTATGAGTGAGACTGGGATGATCGAGGTCAGGCTGAAATATCTTTACCGCGACGTCGATCGCCACGGGAACGAACGCCTGTACTTCTGGCGCAAGCGTGGTCCGAAAATCCGCATTCGCGAGACCCAGGGCAGCGAAGCATTCCTGACCGTCTATAAAGAACTTCTGCAAGCCGCGGAAAGAGGCGGCAAGCCCTTCCAAAGGGTCGCCGGGACACGATCCAGCTCGGCACCTGGCGCTGGCTGTGCGTCGCGTATTTTGGCTCCGCTGAGTTCAAACGCCTCGATCCCCGCACCCAGCGCGTTCGGCGAAGGACGCTTGAGCTAACATTCGACGAAGTGACTGTCCCGGGCGGCTCAATCAGGTTTGCAGATTTCCCGATCAGCCGGCTGACCCCCAAAGCAATACGTGTCCTCCGCGACCGCAAACTTGAAACCCCCGAGGCCGCCAACGAGCGCCTCAAAGCTATCCGCCGGGTTTTTGCATGGGCGATCTCTGAGGACCATTTGAGTTCCAACCCGTCGCGGGATGTACCGTACTTCTCGTCCAGCAGCCAGGGACACCACACCTGGACTGTCGAAGAGGTCACTCAGTTTGAAGCGAGGCATCCGATCGGCTCAAAAGCACGGTTGGCGATGGCGCTGCTGTTGTATCTCGGCGTCCGGAGGTCCGATGTCGTACTTTTCGGCCGGCAGCATGTGCGCGATGGATGGCTGAAATTCACGCAGGTGAAAAACCGCAACCGGAAACCGATCACGATGGAAATTCCGGTCCTGGCGGTGCTTCAGGACATCATCGACGAAAGCCCCACCGGCGATCTGACGTTTCTCATCACGGAGTTCAATCGCCCATTCACCCATGGCGGATTCGGAAACTGGTTTCGCCGACGCTGCAACGAGGCGGGGCTGCCTCACTGCTCGGCGCACGGCCTGAGAAAGGCCGGTGCGACAATAGCAGCTGAGAACGGCGCCACCGAACATCAGCTGATGGCGATCTTTGGTTGGCTCACGCCAAAACAAGCGGCGCTGTACACCCGCGCTGCTCGTCAGAAAAAACTTGCAGGAGATGCGATGTCACTTTTGCTGAGGGGCAAAGATGGAACGTGAGTTTCCCACTTTCGAAGTGCAAATCTTGCGGTGGGAAAAATCGGGGAGGTTTTTTCAGTGAAATCAATGTCGGAAAAGAGCAGTGGTGCCCAGGGCCGGAATTGAACCAGCGACACTGCGATTTTCAGTCGCATGCTCTACCAACTGAGCTACCTGGGCTTGCCTCCGCGGCGCAAGGCCCGAACGAAGCCGGGCCCTTATAGGGGCGTGGTTGCCGGGATGCAAGCGCCTCACGGGAGAGGTTGTTTGAGGGTCTAACGCTCTTCATCGTCGCGGTCGGAGGCGCTGCTCAATTCGTCGCCGTCCCCCTCGTCCTCCACCCGCCCGCTGATTGTGTAGCTCCCGGAAAACCACTTTCCGAGATCGATGTCGGCGCAGCGTTTCGAGCAAAAAGGCCGGTAGGCTTCGTCCGTTGCTTTGCCGCAGATCGGACACTTCTTCGGTTTGGTGCTGGCAGGATCTGAAGACATTAGGGCTGCCGCCTCAAGCGCGGTCGACCTCCGCGTACCTTAGCCAATTGTACTGAATTGGGAACTTCTCCGAATTTAGCAAGCTCACGACCTCGGTCAGCGGCAAACCGACGACGTTCGTGTACGAGCCAACGAGCCGCTGCACGAAGCATCCGGCCAATCCCTGGATCGCATAACCGCCGGCCTTTCCCCGCCACTCGCGGGAAGCGATGTAGGACTCGAGCTCCGACCGGCTGATGTATCGAAAACGGACCCGCGTATCGACAATCTTCGTGCGTATGCGATCGTCGGGCGTAATCAGACAGACACACGTCTGCACTTTGTGCGTCCTGCCCGACAGGAGTTGCAGAGACGCCATCGCCTCTTCGATGTGGGTTGGCTTCATCAGAACTTTGCGGCCCATCGCGACGACGGTGTCCGCCGCAAGAACATAGGAGTCGGCAAGGTCGCGATCGTTGGCGATCTGATCGCGCGCGACCTCCGCCTTGGCTCGTGCCAGCCTGGAGACCAGAGCCCGCGGCATCTCTCCCCGCTTGGCACTTTCATCGATCGACGCCGGCCGCAGCGCGTCGGGCGTGATGCCGACCTGCGCCAGTAGAGAAAGGCGGCGCGGGCTGGCGCTCGCAAGCACTAGCCGAGGCCGTTCGATCTCTGCTTTCGACGATACGCGATCGCGTGCCATCGACCGGCGAAGCGTTTCGCGGCTTGGAGCATCTGGCCGGCCGAAGGCGGGGAGTAAACTGGCTTTCACGACGATATCATGGTGCGGCCCGGATGAGATGCAATGTGCTAAGGCGCGGGAACAATGACGCAAGATTTGGCCCCTTAGCAAGGGCCGCGCGCGTTGCGGCCGAACGAGAAACAGGGCATGACTAGCTGAGGCTCTGGTGGATTGATGGCGACACTGGCTTCAAGGGCAGACCCCGCTGATCTTCTTGCTCGAACGCCGCTTTTCGGCGGCCTCGACGAGACGAGCCGCAAGGCTGTTGCAATGGAGATGCGGGAGCGGCCTATGAGCCGGGTCAAATCATCTTTTCGCGCGGCGACGCCGGCTCAGAACTCCACGTCGTCACCAAAGGCAGGGTTCGGCTTTCAGTCCTGACGTCGGACGGCCGTGAACTCTCCTTTGCGCACGCGGAAGCACCCTCGATCTTCGGGGAACTCGCTGTCTTCGACGGCCGGCCTCGCTCGGCGGACGTGACCGCCGTCAATAAAGTCAAGAACGCTGATGCTATCGAAGGCG
>CAVRVU010000009.1:0-191600 GCA_963724745.1 uncultured Actinomycetes bacterium | reverse complement strand
TACTCAGGAAACCTTGGACAATCGGTGGAGGGATTCTCACCCCGCTTTCGTTACTCATGCCGGCATTCTCACTTCCCAGCGCCTCCACGGCGGCTTCCGCCACCGCTTCACGCACTGAGAACGCTCTCCTACCGCGTACAGAGCCCGCAGGCCTGCACACCCATAGCTTCGGAGGCTAGCTTGAGCCCCGTTGAATTATCCGCGCCCGAACACTTGACCAGTGAGCTGTTACGCACTCTTTAAAGGATGGCTGCTTCTAAGCCAACCTCCTGGTTGTCTCTGCATTCGGACATCGTTTGCCACTTAGCTAGCACTTAGGGTCCTTAGCTGATGGTCTGGGTTGTTTCCCTTTTGCGTACGAAGTTTATCCCCCGCACACTGACTCCCGAGTTAAACGTAATGGTCTTCGGAGTTTGCCTGAAGTCGGTAACCTGGTAGGGCCCCTAATCCAAACAGTGCTCTACAGCCACAACGCAATTACTCGAGGCTATACCTAAATATATTTCGGAGAGAACCAGATATCTCTGAGCTTGATTAGCCTTTCACTCCGATCCACAGGTCATCCGCCCAGTTTTCAACCTAGGTCGGTTCGGCCCTCCACGAGGTCTTACCCCCGCTTCAGCCTGCCCATGGATAGCTCGCTCAGTTTCGGGTCTACCGCCAGTGACTGTGTCGCCCTATTCAGACTCGCTTTCGCTACGGCTCCGCTCATCGCTTAACCTTGCCACTGACGAGTAACTCGCCGGCTCGTGATGCAAAAAGCACGCCGTCACACCCGAAGGTGCTCCGACCACTTGTAAGTCTACGGTTTCAGGTACTATTTCACTCCCCTTCAGGGGTACTTTTCACCTTTCCCTCACGGTACTAGTTCACTATCGGTCACCAGGTAGTACTTAGCCTTGGAGGGTGGTCCCCCCAGATTCAGACCGCGTTTCACGGGTGTGGTCTTACTCAGGAACGTCAATCGACAGATCAGTGCGCTTTCGCCTACGGGACGATTGCCCTCTGTGGTGCGAGGTTCCACTCGCTTCGGCTAACACCTGATTTTGTAACTGCCGCCAGGCCGGCACGGCCTGGACATGACGCCCTACAACCCCCGATAAGCAACGCGTGCCGCTTACACTTATCCAGGTTTGGGCTGATCCCCTTTCGCTCGCCACTACTAAGGGAGTCTCGGTTGATTTCTTTTCCTCGGGCTACTTAGATGTTTCAGTTCGCCCGGTTGCCCTTCCGACGACTATGTATTCAGCACCGGATGACGCCGCATTACCGGCGCCGGGTTTTCCCATTCGGAAATCCGCGGGTCAATGGCTGTTCAGCGCCTCACCGCGGCTTATCGCAGCCGTCCACGTCCTTCATCGACTCTTGGTGCCAAGGCATCCACCGTAAACTCTTACTATCTTGACGGTGAGCGATCCACTCACAAAGTGTGTGAGATCGTTTAAATTAAATACCCAAACGGAACCCACGTCGCGTGGGTTTCGCATATTGGCCTTGTGCAGTTTTCAAGGTCCACCGAGGCGCACCTCCGGGGTCTGCCGGAGGGGTCTCTCAAAACTGAGCAGCGCTATCGTCACCCGACACCGAAGTGTCGATGGAGCAGCCCGGTCGACGTTCTAGAGAAATCTCCCTAGAAAGGAGGTGATCCAGCCGCAGCTTCCGCTACGGCTACCTTGTTACGACTTCACCCCAATCACGGGCCCCACCTTCGACGGCTCCCTCCTTGCGGTTAGGCCACCGGCTTCGGGTGTTGCTCGCTTTCGTGGTGTGACGGGCGGTGTGTACAAGGCCCGGGAACGTATTCACCGCGGCATTGCTGATCCGCGATTACTAGCAACTCCACCTTCATGGAGGCGAGTTTCAGCCTCCAATCCGAACCGAGGCGCACTTTATGGGATTTGCTCCACCTCGCGGTATTGCTGCCCTTTGTATGCGCCAATGTAGCACGTGTGTAGCCCTGGACATAAGGGGCATGATGACTTGACGTCATCCCCACCTTCCTCCGGTTTGTCACCGGCAGTCTCCTATGAGTCCCCAACTAAATGATGGCAACATAGGACGGGGGTTGCGCTCGTTGCGGGACTTAACCCAACATCTCACGACACGAGCTGACGACAGCCATGCACCACCTGTGATGGTGTCCCGAAGGAAAACCGTGTTTCCACGGCGGTCACCAACATGTCAAGCCCAGGTAAGGTTCTTCGCGTTGCGTCGAATTAAACCACATGCTCCGCTGCTTGTGCGGGCCCCCGTCAATTCCTTTGAGTTTTAGCCTTGCGGCCGTACTCCCCAGGCGGGGTACTTAGTGCGTTAGCGACGGCACGGGAGGAGTCGACACCTCCCACACCTAGTACCCATCGTTTACGGCGTGGACTACCAGGGTATCTAATCCTGTTCGCTCCCCACGCTTTCGCGCCTCAGTGTCAGTAACGTCCCAGCGAGCTGCCTTCGCTATTGGTGTTCCTCCTGATATCTGCGCATTCCACCGCTACACCAGGAATTCCACTCGCCTCTTCCGTACTCTAGCCTCACAGTATCCACCGGCTTTCAAAGGTTGAGCCTTTGACTTTCACAGCGGACTTATGAGGCCACCTACGCGCGCTTTACGCCCAATGATTCCGGACAACGCTTGCTCCCTACGTATTACCGCGGCTGCTGGCACGTAGTTAGCCGGAGCTTCTTGTGGAGGTACCGTCAATCCGCACGGCTATTCACCGGCGAACCTTCGTCCCTCCTGAAAGGGGTTTACAACCCGAAGGCCGTCTTCCCCCACGCGGCGTTGCTGCGTCACGCTTTCGCGCATTGCGCAAGATTCCCCACTGCTGCCTCCCGTAGGAGTCTGGGCCGTGTCTCAGTCCCAGTGTGGCTGATCGTCCTCTCAGACCAGCTACCCATCGTTGCCTTGGTAGGCCGTTACCCCACCAACAAGCTAATGGGCCGCGAGCCCCTCCCAATGCGGAGGCCGAAGCTTCCTTTAGCGAACCGGCTTACGCCAGTGCGCCACATCCGGTATTAGCCCGAGTTTCCTCGGGTTGTCCCGGTCATCGGGGCAGGTTACTCACGTGTTACTCACCCGTTCGCGGCTTTGCCCCAGGGCAAGCCCTGGTTCGTCGCACCACTTGCATGTGTTAAGCACGCCGCCAGCGTTCGTCCTGAGCCAGGATCAAACTCTCCGTGAAATGTACTTCTACAGAGAGCCTGTCATATCTCAGTGGCCGTCGAGTACACAAATACGACGACCGACATGACGAGGTAAATCAAAAACCATCCGGCACGCTGGCGCACCGAATGGTCGGGCTGAACATTCCGCAGGCCGATTGCTCGGACCGCGGAGATGCACGCTGCTCAGTTTTCAAAGACCGCTGCGCCTGTTACGGCGGGACTCGCCGCTCTCGACACTCGGGGGCTACGCGAGGCAACCCCAGAAGGACGAAGGAGTATAGCGCCTGCGCAGGGGTTTGCCTAGGGGGTGGCCCTAAGGCGGCAGAATCGCCGCTTCCCGACCTGCAGCACGCGTCCGTCGAGGGTAGCGGCCTCGAGATCGAGGGGCTCTGCGGGCAGCGGCTCGCCGTCGAGCTTGACCGCCCCCTGCTGGATCAGGCGCCGGCCCTCACTGCCGCTGAGGCCGAATGCGCCCCGGATCAAGCCGGGCAGGTGCACCAGGCCATTGCCGTCCGCGCGGAAATCGCCCAGGTCGATCTCCGGGATGTCGTCGGGAACCGCATGCTGGACGTGGATGCGGTTGAAGTGCTCCTCGGCCACGGCGCCGGCGCCATCGCCGTGGAAGCGGTCGACGATTCGCCGGCCGAGCTCGCGCTTCGCCTCGTTCGGCGCGGCGTCGGGCTGCTCCTGCCCGAGCAGCAGCCGGTAGTACTGGGCCATCGCCTCGTCGGGGATGCTCATCAGCCGGCCGAACATCTCCTCCGGCGGATCGGCGACGCCCACGTAGTTGCCGAGCGACTTGCTCATCTTCTGGACGCCGTCGGTGCCGACCAGGATCGGCAGGGTCATGATCGACTGCGGCTTCCGCCCGTATGAAGTCTGGATGTCGCGCCCGAACAGGAGGTTGAACTTCTGGTCGGTGCCGCCGAGCTCGACGTCAGCCTCAACCGCGACCGAGTCGTAGCCCTGCAGCAGCGGGTAGAGCAGCTCCAGCGCCGCGATCGGCTGGCCCGCCGCCATCCGCTTCTGGAAGTCGTCACGCTCGAGCAGTCGCGCAACCGTCGTCTGGGCCAGCAGGCCGAGCAGCGCCTCCGGCGCCATCCGCAGCCACTCGCTGTTGCGGCGGACCTCCGTCCGATCCTCGTCGAGGATCTTGAAGGCCTGCTCCTGATAGGTCGCCGCGTTGGCCTCGATCTCCTCGGCGGTCGGCATCGGCCGAGTGCTCGAGCGCCCGCTCGGATCGCCCACCTGGGCGGTGAAGTCGCCGATGATCAGGACCACCTGGTGCCCCGCCCGCTGAAACTCGGCCAGCTTCTCCAGGACGACCGTGTGACCGAGGTGGATGTCAGCCGTAGTCGGGTCGATCCCGAGCTTGACCCGCAGCGGCCGGCCCTCCTCCAGCTGTGCGGCGAGGCGCCCCTCGGGCAGAACGTCGACGGCGTTTCGCGTCAGATCGGGCATCCGGGCAATGCTAGACTGCCGCCTCCGCGCAACGGGCTCTGGTCCGGGTGCAGCGGTTTCCTAATTTGATGGCCTCCTCGGAACGCAAACCGCGCCTGAAGAAGCTGCGCGTTCTCTTCGTGCTGCTGGGCCTTGGCGTCCTCGCCGTGGTCTCGATGGTCTTCGGAATGATGGCCGCCGTCTCCCAGGACCTGCCGGCCATCTACGACTTCTCGCAGTACAAGGCCTCGAAGAACAGCGTTGTCGTCGACTCCAACGGCGAAGAGATCGGGACGCTGAGCAGCGACCAGAACAAGATCCTGCTCAGCTCGGGCCAGATCTCCCCCAACGTCAAGAACGCGGTGGTCTCGATCGAGGACGCCCGCTTCTACGAGCACACCGGCGTCGACTTCGAGGGCATCGGCCGCGCCCTCGTCAAAGACATCCTCAGCATGAGTGCCGCCCAGGGTGCCTCGACGATCACCCAGCAGTTCGTCAAGAACGCACTCGAAGCCCAGGGTGACCGCTCGCTCTTCGTCAAGTTCAAGGAGGCGGCGCTGGCCTACCGGCTGGAGCGCCACTGGAGCAAGGACAAGATCATCACCGAGTACCTGAACACGGTCTACTTCGGCCAGGGCGCCTACGGGATCGAGGCGGCCGCGCGTACCTACTTCGGCTACGCCCACCCCGGCTGCGGCACCGAAACCGAGCCCTGCGCCGCCGTCCTCGAGCCCTGGGAGGCGGCCCTGCTGGCCGGGATCATCCAGTCGCCCTCGGCCTACGACCCGAAGGTCTTCGCCGAAAACGCGCTTGCCCGCCGCAACCTCGTGCTCGAACGGATGGCCGAACAGGGCTACATCTCAGAAGACCAGATGCGGGAAGGGCAGGAGCACGCGCTCCCTCCCCCGAGAGCATCGAACCGCCGAGCATCGACTCCCGGGCGCCCTACTTCACGGCATATCTGCGCCAGCAGCTGGTCGACCGCTACGGCGCCTCGAAAGCGTTCTTCGGCGGCCTCGAGGTCAAGGCGACGCTCGACCTGCGGCTGCAGGAAGCCGCCGAAGAAGCGGTCAGCTCCTACCTCGGCTACTCGCCGGCGACCGCCTCGGTGGTGGTGATCGACAACCACAACGCCGGGATCAAGGCGATGGTCGGCGGCCCGGACTTCGACACCAAGCCGTTCAACCTGGCTACCCAGGGTCACCGTCAGCCCGGCTCTTCGATCAAGCCCTTCACCCTGCTCACCGCCCTCGAACAGGGAATCTCGCCGTACACGGTCTTCCCCTCCGAAGAACGCTTCTTTTACTTCGGCAAGAACAACAAGGAAGTCTTCAAGGTGACCAACGACGAGGACTCCTACCTCGGCTCCTGCGACATCGTCTGCGCCACCACCAACTCCGACAACTCGATCTATGCGGCGCTGGCGCTGGAAGGACTGAAGGGCAAGACCGTGCGCGACCGGACCTCGGCAATCGCCGGCACCGCCCACAAGGCCGGTTACGCCGACCCGATCTCGACCAACCCGGCGATGGTCCTGGGCGGGTTCACCCTCGGCGTCACGCCGCTCGGCTGGACCTACGCCTACAGCACGATCGGCAACAACGGCGACCGGGTCAGCGGCACTCTCGCCCCACGCCCTGGCGACAGCCCTGTCTCCTTCACGCAGGTGACGAACGACGACGGCGACACGATCAAGGGCGGCGACAACGACTCCCTTCACGACCAGGTCTTCGACCAGGAAACCGTGGAAACCGCGAAGGGCATCCTCGAAACCGTCGTCTCCAGCGGCACCGGCACCAACGCCCAGATCGGCGCCGAAGGCCAGTGGGGCAAGACCGGGACGACCGAGAACAACGGCGACGCCTGGTTCTGTGGCGGCATCGGCGACGAAGTCACCGCCTGCGTCTGGGTCGGCTACCCCGACACGACGACCTCGATGGCGACCCTCTACAACGGCGGCCCGGTGATGGGCGGCACCTTCCCGGCGCTGATCTGGGCGCGGGTGATCTCCGCCTGGCAGGACATCCAGGCCGAACACGCCGCCGAGGCGGCGGCGCGCAAGGCGGCCAAGGAAGCCGGCGAAGACTTCGAAGCGGGCGAAACCGAAAGCTACGAACCGCCGGAAGGCGAATACGAACCGGCGCCGGAAACCGAAGTGATCGAACCGACGCCGGAAACCGAAGCGACCCCTGAAGCCGCGCCGGAAGCGGAACCCGAAGGCGGACCTGAAGCAGGCCCAGAAGCCGCGCCGGAATCCGGCGGTGGCGGCGGCATCACCGCCGGGTAGCGCCGAGACCGCAAAAACCATCCTTGAAGGAGGGTTTTTGCGGTCTCGCGATCAAGTGGGAGCGGGCCGGGGGCGCGAGATGTAACGGCTGCCGGCAGCGCAGAAGCGCCAGGGGCGCTCTACCGCCTTGGTGATTCCGATCCGTGGGCTAGTGACGATCAGCGGTGGATCCCCCGCCGGCAGGGTCAGGAGAAATGGATCGTGGCTGAGGTCGGCCTCGTTGTCGGAGAGATCGATTCCCAGGGCCTCGGTCAGCTTGCCGGGACCGTTGCAGAGCTCGAGATCGGGCTTACCTCCGCGTCGGGCGCGCATCTCCTCGACCCCGTGGGTCGGCTCCAGCGCCCGGATCAGGACGGCGGCTGCCTCTCCTTCGGGTTCGGCGACGGCGTTGAGCAGGCTGTGGATCCCGTAGGAGAGGTAGACGTAGGCGTAGCCGGGCGGGCCGAAGAGGACCCGGGTGCGCTCGGTAAGACCGACGTAGGCGTGGCAGGCGGGGTCGTCGGCCTCGTAGCTCTCGGTCTCGACGATGACGCCGCCGCAGCCTCCGTAGAGGAGGGTGCAGCCGATCAGGTCTCGGGCGACGTCGTGGACCGAGCGGTCGAAGAAGTCAGCCCCCAGCGGCTCTGCGAGCCGTTGGGCCCGGCTTCCGGACCCCAGGTCCGACTCCTGCTTCAGCCTCGCTCCTCCTGGGCCCGCGCCTGGACCGCGGCCAGCGTCTCTCGCGCCTCCTCGATCTGGCGCGCCAGCGGCGCCGAGCCGGTGCCGCCGGCGATCCGCTTCGACTCCAGCCAGCTGCTGTGCTGCAGGACCTCGTAGTAGGAGTCGTCGAGGTGCTCGGAGCGTTCGCGCAGCTCCTCGGGCGTCAGCTCGGAAAGGCTTTTGCCGCGTTCGACCGCGTCCCGGACGAGACCGCCGACGACACCGTGCGCCTCGCGGAAGGGGACGCCGCGACGGACCAGCAGGTCGGCGACCTCGGTCGCGGCCAGCATCTCGTCGCCGGAGGCCGCCTCCATCCGCTCGCGGTGGAACTCGATGCCCTCGAGCATCCCGGCGGTGGCGTCGAGGCAGGCCTCGATCGTGTCGATCGCGTCGAAGAGCGGCTCCTTGTCCTCCTGCATGTCCTTGCCGTAGGTGAGCGGCAGCGCGTGCATCACCCCGAGCAGGGTCTGGTGGGAGGCGGCGACGCGCGGGCTCTTCGCCCGCAGCAGCTCCGCAGAATCGGGGTTCTTCTTCTGCGGCATGATCGAGGAGCCCGAGGAGAAGGACTCGTCGAGCTCGCAGAAACCGAACTCACTGCTACTCCAGATGACGACTTCCGAACCCAGGCGCGAGAGGTGCATCGCGCAGGTCGAAGCGGCGGCGAGGTAGTCGAGGACGAAATCGCGGTTGGAGGAGCCGTCGATCGAGTTGTGGCTGACGTGGGCGAAGCCGAGGTCGCCGGCGACCGCGTCGCGGTCGATCTCCCAGTTGACGCCGGCCAGGGCGCCGGAGCCGAGCGGCATCACGCTGGCGCTGTCGAGGGCGAACTGGAAGCGGAGGACGTCGCGGGCGAGCATCCAGAAGTAAGCGAGCAGGTGGTGGCCGAGGTAGACCGGCTGGGCGCGCTGCAGGTGCGTGTAGCCGGGCATCGTCCAGTCTTTGTGGGCCTCGGCCTGCTGGAGCAGCCGCTCCATCGCCGTCCCGCAGAGCTCGATCGCCCGCAGCGAGTGCGCCTGGACGACCATCGCCACGTCGGTGGCGACCTGGTCGTTGCGCGAGCGGCCGGTGTGGAGCTTGCCGGCGAGCGGACCGATCTCCTCGCCGAGGAGCCGCTCGATCGCCATGTGGATGTCCTCGTCGGCGGGCTCGAACTCGAAGCCGTGCTCGGCCATGCGGGCATCGACGCGGTCGAGACCGGCCTCGATCTGCCCCAGCTCGTCCTCGCTGAGGACGCCGATCCCACAGAGGCCGCGGGCGTGGGCCTTCGACTGGTCGATGTCATACGGCGCCAGCCAGGCGTCGAAGGCGAGCGAGCGGTTGAGGCGCCAGAAGCGCGGGTCGGGGTCTTTGCGGAAGCGTCCCATGGGCGGGCGATTATGCCGTTAGAGCCGCTGGCCGAGGGCCGCGGCCAGGTCCTGGCAGACGCGCTCCACCTGCGCTTCGCTCATCGCCGGGAAGAACGGCAGCGCCAGCGAGTCGGCCGCCGCGGCTTCGGCGACCGGGAACTGGCCCTCGCGATAGCCGAGCTCGCGCAGGTGCGGGAAGAGGTGGATGCAGGGCAGGTAGGCCTTGGAGGCGACGCCGCGCTCGGCGAGGCTGGCGATGACGCCGTCGCGGTCGGCTCTCTGCGGCAGGCGCACGGTGTAGACGAACCAACTGCGCAGCTCTGAGCTGCGCGAGGCCATCGGCGTGCGGAGCCCCTCGATCGCGCCGAGGCGCTGCGAGTACATCCGCGCCACGCCGGCGCGCCGCTCGAGCAGCGAGTCGAGCTTCTCGACCTGAGCGACGCCGAGCGCCGCGGCGAGGTCGGAGAGACGGTAATTGAAGCCGAGCCGGTCGTGGTCGAGCCAGCCCATGTCGACGGCGCGGCCCTGGTTGCGCTCCGAGCGCAGACGGGCGGCCTCGCCGGCATCCCGGGGGATGATCATCCCCCCCTCCCCCGTGGTCATCTGCTTGTTGGCGTAGAAGGCGAAGGTCGCGGGATTGCCGCGGGTGCCGACCTTCCGACCCTCGGAGTCGGTCGCGCCGAGCGCCTCGCAGGCGTCCTCGAGAACGCCGAGCCCGTGCTTGGCGGCGAGCGCCTCGAGCTCGGGCATCGCCGCCGGGTAGCCGAAGATGTGGACCGGCAAAAGGCCGACGGTGCGCTCGTTGACCGCGTGGGCGGCCGCCACGGGGTCGAGATCAAGGGTCTCCTCCTCGACGTCGGCGAAGACCGGCCGGGCGCCCTCGTAGAGCAGGCAGTTGGCCGAGGCGACGAAGCTGAACGGGCTGGTCACGACCTCGTCGCCCTCACCCCAGCCCAACATCCGCACCCCGAGGTGAAGTCCGGTCGTGCCGCTGGAGGTCATCACCGAGTCGTCGACCCCGAGCCAGGCGGCGAACTCGCGCTCGAAGCGCTCCCCCATCGGCCCGAGCGAGAGCCTGTCCGGAGCGCAGGACCTCCAGCACCAGCTCCTCCTCGCGGGCGCCGATATCAGGCTGGGCGAGGGGGATCTGTTGATTGCTGTTGTCACGCCTCACTGGAAGGCGTACTCCAGCGAATCGACCAGCGCCTCCCAGGAGGCCTCGATGATGTTCTCCGAGACGCCCGTCGTCCCCCACTCGCGCTCGCCGTCGGCGGAGTCGAGCAGGACCCGGGTGACGGCGCCGGTGCCGTGGGCTTCGTCGAGGATCCGCACCTTGTAGTTGGTCAGCTCGACGTCGGCGAGGTGCGGGTAGCGGTCGGCGATCGCCCCGCGCAGGGCCTTGTCGAGCGCGTTGACCGGGCCGTTGCCCTCGGCCGCCTGGAAGTAGCGCCTGCCATCGACCTCGACTTTGATCGTCGCCTCGGTCGTGACCTCGCCGTCGGCGTGCTTTTCGACCACGACGCGGAAGCTTTCGAGCCGGAACAGCGGCTTGTAGTCGCCCGACTCGCGCCGCAGCAGCAGCTCGAAGGAGGCCGGCGCCGCCTCGTAGTGGTAGCCGTCGTGCTCGCGCCGCTTCAGTTGCTCGACCGCCCGTGCCGCCTCGGCGTCGTCCATCTCCAGGCCCACCCGCTCGGCCTGGGCGCGGATCGTCGCCTTGCCGGAGAGCTCGGAGGGCAGGATCGCCCGCTGGTTGCCGACCGCGGCGGGGTCGATGTGCTCGAAGGTCCTGGCGTCGGCCTCGACCCCGGCGACGTGCATCCCGCCCTTGTGGGCGAAGGCGTTGCGGCCGACGTAAGGCGCGTCGGGGTTCTGGGTGACGTTGCAGAGCTCGTCCATGAAGTGAACGGTCTCGGTCAGGGCGCCGAGCTGCTCGGGGCTGACGACCTCGTAGCCGATCTTCAGCTGCAGGGCGGGCACGATCGTCGTCAGGTTGGCGTTGCCGCAGCGCTCGCCGTAGCCATTGACCGTGCCCTGCACCATCGCGCGCCCCCTCGACGACCGCGGCAAGCGAGTTGGCGACCCCGCAGCCGGCGTCGTCGTGGACGTGGATCCCGACTTCGGCCCGCTCGCCGAGCTTGGCGACGACCTCGCGGGTCGCGGCGGCGATCTGGTCGGGCAGGCTGGAGCCGTTGGTGTCGCAGAGGGTGACGTTCTCGGCTCCGGTCTCGATCGCCGCCGCGAGGCACTCCAGCGCGTAGGCGGAGTCGTCGCGGTAGGCGTCGAAGAAGTGCTCGGCGTCGTAGACGACCCGCTTGCCCTGCTCGCGGCAGAAGCGCGACCGAGTCGACGATCATCGCCAGGTTCTCCTCGCGGGTGACCTTGGTCACCTTCTCCAGGTGCAGGCCCCAGGTCTTGCCGACCAGGGTGACCATCGGAGGTGAAGGCGCTCGACCAGCGTCTGCAGCGCCGGGTCGTCCTCGGGGGCGATGTCGCGACGGCGGGTCATCCCGAAGGCGCAGACGTCGCCTGCCTCAGCTCGAGCTCGGCGAGGCGCGCGAAGAGCTCCTCTTCCTTCGGGTTCGAGCTGGGAAAGCCGGCCTCGATCATCTGCACCCCGAGCTTGTCGAGGGCGAGGACGACGCGCGCCTTCTCGGAGGCCGAGAGCGACATCCCCTCGCCCTGCATGCCGTCGCGCAAAGTCGTGTCGTAGAGCTTCACCTGTTCCATCTGCATGCCTTTCGAGTCGAAGAAGATCGGGTGGGCCAAAGCCCGCGCGCACGGCAGCGCCGCGCCAGCCGCTAGGCGGCGGGGGTAATTCGCCCGATCGCCTCGAGAGCCGGGCATCAGGAGCTGACCTTACTCGGCGCGTCAGCCCGCGGGACCTCGACGAAGTCGAGCCACTCGAGGTACTCCTCGGCGCGGCCGCAGAGCGCGTCTTCGAACTTCGCCTGCACGTGGCGGGTGATCTCGCCCGGCTCGCCGAGCGGGTGGTCGTCGATCTCGCGCACCGGCACCAGCTCGGCCGCGGTGCCGGTCAGGAAGACCTCCTCGGCGAGGTAGAGCTCGGCGCGGGCGATGTCCCGCTCGACCACGGTGTAGCCGAGGTCGCGGGCGATCTGGATCACCGACTTGCGGTTGATCCCGTCGAGGATCGAGGCGACGTGCGGCGGGGTGACGATCTCGCCGTCGCGGACGACGAAGATGTTCTCGCCCGAGCCCTCGCAGACGAAGCCGCGCTCGTCGAGCAGGATCGCCTCGTCGTAGCCGGCGTTGGCCGACTCGGTCTTGGCGAGGATCGAGTTGAGGTAGGAGCCCGAGGCCTTGGCGTGCGGGATCGAGCCGCCGGGGCTGATCCGGCGCCAGCTCGAGACCTTGGCGCGGATGCCGCCGTTCTTGCCTCTCCTCGCCGAGGTAGGCGCCCCAGGGCCAGGCGGCGACGATCACGTCGACCGGGGCGTCCTTGGCGTAGAGGCCGAGCTGCCGTAGCCGCGGTAGGCGAGCGGCCGGATGTAGCCGGACTCGAGGCCGTTGCGGCGCAGCAGCTCGTGGGTCGCCTGGCGGATCTCCTCGGCCGAGTAGGGCAGCTCCAGGTAGTAGAGCTCGGCCGACTTCTCGAGCCGGTCGAGGTGGTCCTGGTGGCGGAAGATCGCCGGTCCGCGCTCGGTCTCGTAGCAACGGATGCCCTCGAAAACGCCGGTCCCGTAGTGCAGGCCATGGCTGAGCACGTGCGTCTGGGCGTCCTCCCAGGGAACGAACTCGCCGTTCCGCCAAATCAAATCGACCGGATCCATGTTGGGGAATTATGCCCGATCAAACGCAGGGCTTCAGCGCTGCGGGCGCGAATGTGCCCCAGAACCGAATGAGAGGAGAGTTTTCATGCGAATCCCCCGCCCTGAAGCTCAGCTACGCGAACGTGATCGCGACGATCGCGCTCTTCGTCGCCCTCGGCGGCGCGGCCATCGCCGCCGGCCTGCCGAAGAACAGCGTCGGCACCAATCAGCTCAAGCGCGGCGCGGTCAGCGCCGCGAAGCTGAAGCGCGCGGCCGTGACCAGCGGCAAGATCGCCCCCAAGGCCGTCACCGCCGGCAAGCTCGGCGCCAACGCCGTCATGCCGGGCAACCTCGGCAACGGGATCATCACCACCAACAAGATCTCTGACGGCGCCGTGATCGCCGCCAAGATCAAAAACGGCGTCGTCACCACCAACAAACTGAACAACGGCGCCGTGACCGACGGCGAAGCTGGGCGACGGCTCGGTCACGCTCGGCAAGCTCGCCGACAGCGTGCCGCCGCTGCTCGGAACGCTAAAGAGCGGTCAGACGTTGCGGGGAGCGTTCGACATGGGGGTGGCGGGATCAAAACCGAACCCGGCGACGAGGCGCATGGCGCAATCAGCTACCAATTCCCGCTGGCGGGCTCTCCGACGGCGACCGTGCTGCAGATGGACCAGACCAGCGGCGACTGCGCCGGCCTCGGTGGCGGCGGCAACCAGACCCCGCAGGCGACCGCCGGACACCTCTGCATTTACATCACGGCTGACGGCAATGTGACCAGGCTCCGCCCCTCACCATTCGACAACGACACGTCAGCCGGCCTGGGCCTCGCCCTCAAAGCCAATTGAAGCAGCGGCACTCCTTCGCGGATACGGGCTTCTGGGCGGTGACCGCGCCCTAGCGGTCGAGCCGGGCTCAGCGGAGAGCTCCTCGAGCACCGCGGCGGTCATCTCCGCGGTGCCGACCTCGACCTGGGCCGGCACGTCGATCATCGGCGGCGTGCGCCGGCCGTCCCGCGGCGAGGTCCGGGGTGCGCAGGCCGCGCTCGAGGACGGCGTCGACGGCCGCCTCGATCCGGTCGGCGTCGTCGGGCCGGCCGAGGCCGTGGCGCAGCATCATCGCCGCCGAGAGGAAGGTCGCGAGCGGGTTGGCGATCCCCTTGCCGGCGATGTCGGGGGCCGAGCCGTGGACCGGCTCGAAGAGGCCGGGCTCGCCCTCGGCGCCGAGGCTGGCCGAGGGCAGCATCCCCAGCGAGCCGGTCAGCATCGCCGCCTCGTCGGTGAGGATGTCGCCGAAGAGGTTCTCGGTGACGATCACGTCGAAGTCCGCCGGGCGCGAGACCAGCTGCATCGCCACGTTGTCGACCAGCAGGTGGTCGAGCTCGACGTCGGCGTACTCGGCGGCGACGCGGCCGACCACCTCGCGCCAGAGCCGTGAGGTCTCCAGCACGTTGGCCTTGTCGACCGAGGTGACGTGCGGCGCTTGCGGCCCGAGCTCTCGGCGCGGCGGCGCGCCGCCTCGAAGGCGGTGCGGGCGATCCGCTCGATCTCCGCGCGCCGGTAGACGCAGGTGTCGTGGGCGACGTCGCCGTCGCGGCCGGAGTCGCCGAAGTAGATGCCGCCGGTCAGCTCGCGGACGACCAGCAGGTCGGTGCCGGCGATCCGCTCCTCGCGCAGCGGGCTGGCGCCGACCAGCGCCGGGCTCGGCCGCACCGGGCGCAGGTTGGCGTAGAGGCCCATCCCCTTGCGCAGGCCGAGCAGGCCCTGCTCGGGGCGCGGCGCGTCGGGGTCGGTCGTGTCCCACTTCGGGCCGCCGACGGCGCCCAGCAGGACCGCGTCGGCGGCGCGGCAGGCCTCCAGCACCTCGTCGGTCAGGGCGTCCCCGTGCGCGTCGATCGAGCAGCCGCCCATCAGGCGCTCGTCGAACTCGAACTCGCCGAGCGCGCTCGAGCAGCTCGCGGGCGGCGGCGACGATCTCGGGGCCGATCCCGTCGCCGGGCAGGACGACGATGCGCGGCGTGCCGCTCATGTCGCGGGACTCTACGGGGACAACACGGCCTGCGTTCGTCAGGTTCTGCGAGAAGTCCGCATAAACACTCTGGTGTCCTGCTAAGAACTCGGTAAGTACCCGAATAACGCTCAAGGGAGAACTGCATGGCACAGACGGTAAGACTCGAGAACCTGGACGGAGCCCGCGGACTTGGGTGGCTGCCCGATGTCCCCGATCTCCGCGACTACACTCCGGAGCACAAGGAAGTCGCGCCCCTCCTCGCCGGAACCTCGGTTCCGAAGCTGGAAGGGGGCGCAGCGGCGAAAGCCCCCCTCCCCGGGAAAGTCGACCTGCGACAGTGGTGCTCGCCGGTTGAGAACCAGAAAGAACTGGGATCCTGCACTGCCCACGCCGGGGTCGGCATGCTCGAGTACTTCGAGCGCAAGGCGTTTGGCAAGCACGTCGACGCCTCCCGCCTCTTCCTCTACAAGGCGACGCGCAAGCTGCTCGGACTCTGGGGGGATTCCGGCGCGAGCCTGCGCGGCGACCGCCGGTGCGATGCGGCTCTTCGGCGTCCCGCCGGAGCGCTACTGGCCCTACGTCGAAGCGGAGTTCGAAGCCGAACCACCGAGCTTCTGCTACGCCTACGCCGAGAAGTTCCAGGCGCTCAAGTACTACCGGCTCGACCGCCCGGGAATCGACCCCGACACCCTGATCGCGGGAATCAAGGCCAGCCTGGCGTCGCAGCTGCCGGCAATGTTCGGGTGGGCGGTCTACAGCTCGATCCGCCAGACCACGGCAAACGGCGGCAAGGTCCCATTCCCCGACCCGGGAGAGTCCGCCGAAAGCGGCCACGCGACGATGGCGGTCGGCTACGACGACTCGATCAAGCTCCCGCGGTGGGGCGCTCGGTCACGAATCGGAGGGAGGGATCCTCTTCCGGAACTCTTGGGGCAGTGCCTGGGGGGACAGCGGCTACGGCTGGCTCTCCTACGACTACATCCGCTACCACCTCACCGGCGACTGGTGGGTGCTGATCGAGCAGGAGTGGACCGACACCGGGGAATTCACCAAGGAGGACGAGTAAGAAGGCGAAGGCCGGGGGCCTCAGGCTGCGTTCGCCTCGATGTTGAGGCGGACGTAGTCGAGGGCCAGCGGCTGCTCGTGCTCGGCGAGCACGGCTTCGGCGAACGGCTGCCGTATCTCCTCCGGCAGCTGGGCGAGCATGCGGCCCGAGGGTGACCGTCGAGTGAACTCGAGCGGCCTCGGCGGGGCTGACCGGCTTCGGCTGCAGCCAGCAGCGAGCCTCGGCGAAGCCGGCGGCCGCAAGGCGCGCCTCGGTCTCCTCCGGGGCGGCGAAGTTCCAGAGCGCGCTCGACGCCCTCGAGGTGCTGGCCGTACTCGGGGTCGCGCGGCGACCGCGGCGATCGCCTGGGCGTGGTCGGCGACGTTGCCGTCGCCGCCGCACTGGGCGACAAGACGGCCGCCGGGCTTCAGCGCAGCACGCAGGCGGCTCGAAGAGGCGGTCGTGGTCGGGGATCCAGTGGAAGGTCGCGGTCGAGAAGACCAGGTCGACCGGCTCGGGCAGCTCCAGCTCGACGAGGTCGGCGACCAGGTAGTCGGCGCGGTCGCCGAGGCGCTCGCGCGCCTTCGCGACCATCGCCGCGCGAGCCGTCGACGGCGATCACGCGGCCGCTCGGGCAGGCGCTCGGCAGCTCTGCGGTGACCCGGCCGGAGCCGCAGCCGGCGTCGACGACGGCCTCGTCGCCGCGCAGCTCGAGCCGCTCCAGCACCTCCATCCCCCACTCGAACTGCGGGTCGGAGACGGCGTCGTAGGTCTCGGCGTCCCACTCGCGGGCGCCGCTGTTCATCGGTTGCCGATCATCGGCCACGAGCGCCGTCGTCACCGGGTACCGGCCCCGGCGGCCGCCGGCCGGCCTCGAAGGCGTCGATCGCGCCGCCGTTCTCCAGCGTGATGCCGATGTCGTCGAGCCCGTTCAACAGCCGGTTTTTGACCTCGTGCTCGATCTGGAA
Source organism: uncultured Actinomycetes bacterium (assembly GCA_963724745.1). GTDB lineage: Bacteria > Actinomycetota > Thermoleophilia > Solirubrobacterales > 70-9 > VAYN01. Next base: position 174,870 of record CAVRVU010000009.1, on the reverse strand, counting down.
CTGGAAGACGCCAGCGGCGCAGTTGACGGTCTCGTCGTCGAGGTCGATCCGGGCCTCGCCCGCCTCGGCGACGGCCCTGCAGTGCTCCTCGTCGAGGATCGCCGGCAGCAGCCCGACCTTGGTGCAGTTGGAGTAGAAGATGTCGGCGAAGGACGGCGCGAGGATCGCCTGGAAGCCGAAGTCCTCCAGCGCCCAGGGGGCGTGCTCGCGGGAGGAGCCGCAGCCGAAGTTGCGCCCGGTGACGAGGATCGGGTTCGGCTCCAGCTCGATCTCGCCGTCGCGGATCCAGTCGTAGAAGAGGAACTCGCCGAAGCCGGTCCGCTCGACCCGCTTGAGGAACTGCTTGGGGATGATCTGGTCGGTGTCGACGTCGCTGCGGTCCAGGACCGACACCTTGCCCTCGATCACGTCGATCGGGTCTCATCTCTAGCTCCAATCCCTGATGTCGACGAAATGTCCCTCGATCGCCGCGGCGGCGGCCATTTTCGGGCTGACCAGGTGGGTGCGGCCGCCCTTGCCCTGGCGCCCCTCGAAGTTGCGGTTCGAGGTCGAGGCGCAGCGCTCGCCCTCGTCGAGGGTGTCGGGGTTCATCCCCAGGCACATCGAGCAGCCCGCCTCGCGCCATTCGAAGCCGGCGCTGCTTGAAGACCTCGTCGAGACCCTCTTCCTCGGCCGCCTTCTTCACCTGCTGAGAGCCGGGGACGACCATCGCGCTGACACCGCTGGCGACCTTGCGGCCGTCGACGATCGCAGCGGCCTCGCGCAGGTCCTCGATCCGCGAGTTGGTGCAGGAGCCGATGAAGACGCGTTCGGGGGCGATCTCGGTCATCGGCGTGCCGGCCTCAAGGCCCATGTAGGCGAGGGCGCGCTCGGCCGCTTCGCGGTCGGCGGGGGACTCCAGCCCGGCCGGGTCGGGGACGCTGTCGGTGACCTCGACGACCTGACCGGGGTTGGTGCCCCAGGTGACCATCGGCGAGATCGCCGAGGCGTCGACCTCGACCTCGGTGTCGAAGCTGGCGTCCGGGTCGGTCGGCAGCTCGCGCCAGCGCGGCCATCGCCGCGTCGAAGTCGCCGGGCGCGGCCGGGCGGTCCTTGACCCACTCGAAGGTGGTCTCGTCGGGGGCGATCATCCCGGCGCGGCCGCCGCCCTCGATCGTCATGTTGCAGATCGTCATCCGCCCCGGCATCGAGAGTGCCTCGATCGCCGGGCCGGCGTACTCGACCGCGTAGCCCGTCATCCCGCCGGTGCCGAGGCGGCCGATCGTCGCCAGGATCAGGTCCTTTGGCGTGACGCCGTGGCGCAGCTCGCCGGAGTAGTTGATGCGCATCGTCTTCGGCCGCTTCTGAACCAGGCACTGGGTCGCCAGCACGTGCTCCACCTCGGAGGTGCCGATGCCGAAGGCCAGCGCGCCGAAGGCGCCGTGGGTGGAGGTGTGGCTGTCGCCGCAGACGATCGTCATACCGGGCTGGGTGACGCCCAGCTCCGGGCCGATCACGTGGACGATGCCCTGGCGGTCGGAGCCCAGCGAGTAGATCGGGATGCCGAACTCCTCGCAGTTGCGCTCCAGGGTTTCGACCTGGACGCGGGAGAGCTGGTCGGCGATCAGCCGCGCCGCCATCGTCCCGTCGGTCGGGGTGTTGTGGTCGGCGGTGGCGAGGGTCTTGTCGGCGCGGCGGACCTTGCGGTCCGCCAGGCGGAGGCCGTCGAAGGCCTGCGGCGAGGTGACCTCGTGGACCAGGTGCAGGTCGATGTAGATCAAGCCCGCGGCGAGACCTCGTGGGCCTCCCAGATCTTGTCGAACATGGTCTTGGGCATTTTCCTTAGGACCTCCTGAGGCCGGCGGCGATAACGGCGAGGAAGCGGGTCGGCTCCCTGCCTTCGTTCTCGAAGTGATGGGGAAGGTCGGCGTCGAAGGTGACGCTGTCGCCTTCTTGAAGCTCGTGGCGGGTGCCGTCGACGACCAGCACCAGGGTGCCGACGAGGACGACGGCGGTCTCGCGGCTGCCGGGCTCGTGCATCGGCGGATCGGCGCGGCCGCCGGTGGTGGCGCCGGACTCGAGCACGTGCAGGGAGACGTCGGCGCGCTGGCCGGGCAACGGCGGGGTCAGCTCCTCGAAGCGGTGGCCGCCCCGCTCGGAGTGGCGGCGGCCGGCGGCGCGGGAGATCGCGACGTGCTGGCCCTCGTCGAGGCGCAGCAGCTGCGAGAGGGTCAGCTCCAGGCCGGAGGCGATCTTGCCGGCAACGGCGAGCGTCGGGCTCGTCTCCCCGCGCTCGACCTGCGAGAGCATCGGCGCGCTGACGCCAGAGCGCTCGGCCAGGTCGCGCAGCGAGAGCCCCATCGCGTCGCGCAGGGCGCGAACGCGCGGGCCGACGGAGGACGCGGGGTCTTTGGCGGGCGAGGCCGGAGAGCTTTGGGGCGCCGGCGACTTGGTCACAGTGGGGGCCATTGGTTGTACGTTATCACGGACGCTTGTATTTGGTGGCTCGGTAACTACTGAGGGACGGGACCGCTTCGAGCCGGACCGCCGCAACCCCCACACGACAGGTAGAGGTTGCGGCGGTCGGGCCCGGCGGGGTTTCTTCTTCTTTCTTCTTCTCTATCTGTCAATCCCGAGCAGAACCCGAAGATCAGAGGCGATCGTCCCGGGTTCGTCATCGAGCTGGTTCCAGGTCAGGCGGGTGACGCCGTAGCCGGCGACTCTTAGTCGGCGATCGCGAGCCCGGTCTTCGCGGAAGGCGGTGCGGGTCTTGTGTCCCTCCCAGCCGTCGAGTTCGACGATCTGGCGTTGCTCGGGCCAGAGGCAATCGACCTGGAAGCGCCTGCCGCCGACGAGGATCCACTGCGTTGAAGTGGGCACGCGGCAGGGAGTGGCGGCGGAGGAACGGAGCGAAGCGTTCCTCGAAGCGGCTCTTGTGCTCATCGAGCGGTTCGTCCTTCAGGCGCTTCGAGAGCGGCCTTCACCCTGCGGATGCCACGCCGCCCGGGATAGCGCTCGACCAGGTCCCAGAGCGAGAGGCGGTCATGGAGCTCCTGGAATTCAGCCTCACGCAGGAGCGCCTTGACCACGATCGAGCGGCTCGGTCGCCGCAAGGTCGAGGATCGTCCGGGGCACGCGTCGTGACCGGGATCCCCTCCTCCACCGTGACCTCGTCAGATGGAAGCGCTTTGTGGTGCCGCCGGATCCCGTCCGCAGCTCGGCTCTTGGTCGGGTCAGTGACGTCGATCGACGCGTCCGCGAGTCGGCCTAATCCCCCAAAGCGCCGCCGCGGACCAGTGGCTGAGCACGGCATCGGGTCCCGATGCGAGCACTGCCGCCATCCAGCGGCCCTCGCGCGGGACCAACCCGATGCCCCAAGCGGTACACCCCCGCATAGAGAGGGTGCAGGCGCCCGCTCCTCACCCGCTTCTCGATCGATCCGTCGCTCCACCCAGCCTCCAGCAGCTGCCTCCTCCCCACCACCCCGTACTGCCGCCCCGCAAGCGCTGCCAGCCAGCGATCGTCATCGCGAGACCGCAAGATTCCTCCTTCAGGGATGAATTTTGCGGTCTCGGCGGGAGGGGTGGCATGGCGTGGAGGCTGCCGGGAGACCTCGCACGTGTAGTGCGCGCTCGTGCCATCTCTAGGCCGACAGTGCGCCGGCTTGCGCTCGTGGTGCGGGCAGGAGTGACCCTCCCTAGACGCTCCCCGCTGTTGTCTGGGGAGGGTCACTCCTCCCCGCGCGACCTAAGGCCCCGGCGTCCTTTCTACCGCGGCCTCGGCCGTCGCCGCCTCGGCCTCCCGCGTCGCCGCGCCTTCCAGGGCGTTGGACAGCGCCCGCACGTAAGCGCGGGCGCTAGCCTCGAGGATGTCGGTCGCCACGCCCTGGCCGGTCGCCAGGCGGCCGGCGGCGCGCAGCATCACGGTCACCTCGCCGAGGGCGTCCTCTCCCCCGGTCACCGCCTCGACCGTGTACTGGGCCAGCTCGCACTCGGTCTTGGCCGCGTCCTGGATCGCGTGGAAGATCGCGTCGACCGGGCCGTCGCCGCTCGATTCGCCGACCGACTCCTCGCCGGAGGGCAGGGTCACGGCGACCTTCGCCACCGGCGGCCGGCGCGTGCCCGCCTCGACCTCGAACCAGGCCAGCTCGTGGGCGTCGGAGCGCTCGCGCATCTCGTCGGAGACGATCGCCTCCAGGTCCAGCGCAGTCACCTGCTTCTTGCGGTCGGCAACCTCCTTGAAGGCCTTGAAGGCGTTGTTCAGCGCCTGTCCCTCGACCTTGAAGCCCAGCTGCTCCAGCGCGTCTTTCAGCGCGTGGCGGCCGGAGTGCTTGCCCAGCACGATCGAGTTCGACTCCAGGCCGACTTCGGTCGCGTCCATGATCTCGTAGGTGCTGCGCTCCTTCAGGACCCCGTCCTGGTGGATCCCGGACTCGTGGGCGAAGGCGTTGCGGCCGACGATCGCCTTGTTCGGCTGCACCGGGTAGCCGGTCAGGCGGCTGACCATGCGGCTGGTCCGGGCGATCTCCCGGGTGTTGATCCCGGTGCTCAGCCCGTGGACGTCCTCGCGGACGTGGACCAGCATCGCGATCTCCTCCAGCGAGCAGTTGCCGGCCCGCTCGCCGATTCCGTTGACCGCGCACTCGACCTGCCGCGCCCCCGCCAGCACGCCGGCGTAGGAGTTGGCGACGGCCATCCCCAGGTCGTCGTGGCAGTGGACCGACAGCTCGACCTCGCTGCAGAGCCGGGAACCAACTCGTAGAGGCGGCCGCAAATACGCCGCGTACTCCTCCGGCGTCGTGTAGCCGACGGTGTCGGGGATGTTGACCACGGTCGCGCCCTCCTCGACGGCGATCGCGCAGACTTCGGCGGTGAACTCGATGTCGGCGCGGGTCGCGTCCATCGGCGAGAACTCGACGTCCTCGCAGTAGGCTCTTGGCCAGCGCGACCGCCGCCCGGGCCTGGCCCTTGACGTCCTCGCGGTCGGTCTGCAGCTGGTACTCGATGTGGATGTCGGAGGTGGAGATGAAGGTGTGGATGCGCGGGCGCTCGGCGTCCTTGATCGCCCCCCAGGCGGCGTCGATGTCGGCCTTGTGGGTGCGGGCGAGGCCGCAGATCACCGGGCCCTCGACCTTGCGGGAGATCTCCTGGACCGCCTCGAAGTCGCCGGGCGAGGTGATCGGGAAGCCGGCCTCGATCACGTCCACCCCCAGCCGGGCGAGCTGCTGGGCGATCTCGACCTTCTCGGCCGTGTTCAGCGAGATGCCGGGCGACTGCTCGCCGTCTCGCAGGGTGGTGTCGAAGATGTGGACGCGGTTGGCGTCGGTGTTCTTGTCAGTCTGGGGTCCGGACTCATGGGACCTCTCCTTCTCTCTTTGATTCGAATGGCCTTTGTCTCTCGCGGCTATCGCGCCGCCCAGCGCTATTCCCCCCGAGGGGGGAGGAGAAGGAGTAGCGCGAGGCTGTCGAACCGAAAGCTCATTCGGCTCCGAACCTTAGCGTAGGCTCCGCGAATCGCAAGCCCGAGCGCCACCGTTTCGTCCCAGAAAACCCCCTGGCTCGCCCTCCTCGCGATGGGTCTCGCCGTCGTCGTCATCGCCAACGACTTCTCGGCGATCAACGTCGCCCTGCCGACGATGGAGAGGGACTTCGACACCGACGTCAACACGATCCAGTGGGTCGTCAACGCCTACGCGCTGACCTTCGGAGTGATGATCGTCACCGGCGGCCGCCTCGCCGACATGTTCGGCCGCCGCAACGCCTTCTTCCTCGGCACCGCGATCTTCGCCTCGATGTCGGCCCTCGGCGGCGCCGCGCAGAGCGAGGCGTGGCTGATCGCGGCGCGGGTGCTGATGGGGATCGGCGGGGCGCTGATGTGGCCGGCGATCCTCGGCATGACCTACGAGCTGCTGCCGGAAGAGAAGGCTGGCCTGGCGGGTGGGATCATCATCGGCGCCGCCGGGCTCGGCAACGCGATCGGGCCGCTGATCGGCGGCGTCCTCACCCAGGAGCTGAGCTGGCGCTGGATCTTCTTCCTCAACGTACCGATCGCCGTCTTCGCCGTGGGTGTCACCTGGCTCCTCGTCCACGTCAAGGAGCCCGAGGCGGGAGAGCGGCGGATCGACTACCCCGGGATCGGCGCGATCTCGGTCGGCCTCGTCTCGCTGCTGATCGCCCTCGACCAGGTCGCCGACTGGGGCTGGGGAGATCCGCGGGTCATCGGGCTGCTGGCTCTGGCGGTGGCGATGCTGGCTACCTTCCCGCTGATCGAGCGCCAGGCCGGCACCCACGCGCTGGTTCCCAAGGAGGTGATGCGCAACGAGAGCTTCACCGCCTCCTGCATCGCGATCCTCTTCATGTCGGCGACCTTCTTCGCCTCGCTGCTCTACCTGCCGCAGTTCATGGAGAAGCAGCTCGGCTACTCGCCGCTGGAAGCGGGGGTTGGGATGCTGCCCTTCCTCGCCACCTTCGGCCTGGTCTCCTTCATCGCCGGTCCCCTCTACAACCGGCTGGGCGCCAAGGTACTGGTGGTTTTCGGCTCCGCCTGCATCACCATCGCGCCGTTTCTCTTCTCCATGGTCGACGGCGACTCCGGCTACGGCTCGCTGGTCCTCGGGATGGGGATTCTCGGGATCGGGATCGGCAGCTTCTATCCGACGGCGACGACCGCAGGGGTGACCTCGGTCGACGACTCCCAGACCAGCCTCGCCGGCGGGATCGTCTACATGTTCCAGATCGCCGGCGGCTCGATCGGCCTCGGGCTGACGACGACCGCGTTCTCCGGGGCGGTACCGCCCTTCGTCGACGGGGTCCAGGCCGGATTCCGGCTCGACGCGGCGCTCTCGCTGGTGGGCCTGCTGGTCGCGATCGCCTTCGTCGGCGGCCGCCTCGTCGGGCGCCCGCGGCCGGTGACGGGCGAAGTGACCTGAGCCGCTGCCCGGCGAACCGAGCGAACCCGAGCTAACCAAGCGACCGGCCCTCCTAGGAGGTTTTGACGAAACCCCCTAGGGTTCGAACTGCGTCCGGTCCCCCGGTCCGAAGTGGACTACGTTGGTGCCGGGGCCGCCGTTCAGGTAGTCGCCGCCCGAACCGCCGACGAGGCGATCGTCGCCGGCCATCCCGTAGAGCCAGTCGTCCCCGGAACCGCCGAAGATCCAGTCATTGCCGCCGTGCCCGTAGAGGAAGTCTTCACCGGGCCCTCCGACGAGTTTGTCGGTACCGCCGCCACCCCGCATGCGGTCATTGCCGGGGCCGCCGCGCAAGGTCACCGGGACGAGGATCTTCGGCGAGACGATCACCGAGTCTTCGCCGCTACCGGCGTTCACTTCGAAGCCGCCGATCGCCGACGCGTCGCAGGTCAGATCGTGAACCGAGCCTTCTTCGCTGATGCAGATGCCCCCGCCCGCTTCGAGCGGGTAGAGCGAGTCGACGAGGTAGCTGCGGCCATCCTGGCTCAGCTTGACGTTGAAGACGTCATTCCCGGTGCCGGCGTTGAGAAGGAGCGTGACCGAGCGTTCCGCGGCAGGGGCGATCGGGGCGGTGCACGCCGCCGTGACGAGAATCGCGATCGCAGTAAGTAACAGCCTTTTCATGCCCTGGTCCATTTGCCCGCTGCGCAGGCCCGTTGAATCAACAAGGCAGGCGCCGAGAGGTTGCGCCCGGAAATCTAGAGATCGACCGAGCGGCCGTTGGAGAAGCCTGCAAGGCCGAGGATCTTCTCGATCGCCTCGCCGCGCACCGGCGCGTCGGTGGTCAGCGCCATCACCGCCCGCTCTCCCCCGCTTTCAGCGCCGACAGCGGCGGAGACGATGTTGACCCCCTCTTCGCCGAAGAGGGTCCCCACCCGGCCGATCATTCCCGGCTGGTCGGCGTAGCGGAGGACCGTGATGTGCTCGGCGAAGGGCAGGTAGAAGCTCTCGCCCCAGGCAGAGACCAGGTAGGGCTCGTTGCGCGGCCCGACGCTGGTCCCGGCGACCTCGACCTCGCCCGCGGCGGTCTGGACGCGGACCCTGACCAGCTCGGTGAAGTCCTCGGCACTGGCGTCGGTCGTCTCGGAGAGGTCGATACCGCGCTCCTCGGCCATCTGCGGCGCGTTGACCAGGTTGACCGGCTCCTCGGTGTGACCGGAGAGGATCCCCGCCATCACCGCGATCCCCAGCAGGCGGGTGTCGTGGGAGGCGATCCGCCCGCGGAATTCGGCGCTCACCTTCTCGACCGCACCGTCGCCCAGGCCCTGGGCGAGGCGGCCGAGCTTTTCGCAGAGCGGGACGAACGGTGCCAGCGCCTCCATCGCCTCCGGCCGCACCGCGGCGATGTTGACCGCGTTGGTGACGACGCCACCGTTGAGCGCAGCGGTCACCTGCTCGGCGGTGACGACCCCGGCCCGGTCCTGGGCCTCGGCGGTCGAGGCGCCGAGGTGCGGGGTGACGACGACGTCGGGACGGGCGAAGACCGCGTGCTCGGTGAAGGGCTCGGAGGGGAAGACGTCCAGCGCGGCGCCGCCGAGCTTGCCCGACTCGAGACCCGCCAACAGGGCGTCGAGGTCGACCAGCTCGCCGCGGGCACAGTTGACGATGCGGGCGCCGTCCTTCATCGCCGCGATCGTCTCGGCGTTGATCATCCCGATCGTCTCCGGGGTCTTCGGCGTGTGCAGGGTGACCAGGTCGGAGCGGCCCAGGACCTCCTCGATGCCGTCCAGCCCTTCGACCCCGAGGTCTTTGAAGCGCTCGGCGGAGACGAACTTGTCGAAGGCGACCACGTCCATATCGAAGCTCTGCGCCCGCTTGGCGACCAGCTGGCCGATGCGGCCGAAACCGATCACGCCGAGGGTCTTGCCGTAGAGCTCGGCGCCCTTGTACTTGGCCCGATCCCAGCGCCCGGCGACCAGCGATTCGTGCGCCTGTGGGACGTTGCGGAAGAGGGCCAGAGCCAGAGCCAGGGTGTGCTCGGCGGCGGCGACCGAGTTCGATTCCGGCGCGTTGGCGACGATGATTCCGCGGCGCGTCGCGGCCGGGATGTCGACGTTGTCGACGCCGGTGCCCGCGCGGCCGATCACCTTCAGGTTGTCGGCGAGCTCGATCAGCTCCGGGGTCATCTGCGTCGCCGAGCGGATCAGGATCGCGTCGTAGCCGCCGATCTTCTCGCGCAGTTCCTCGTCGGACATCTCCAGTCCGAGGTCGACCTCGAACTGCGAGCGCAGCAGCTCGACGCCGGAGTCGGCGATCTTCTCCTTGACCAGGACCTTCACGAGGCGACGCCGTCCACGTTGCCGACGACCCAATCGATGCAGGCGGTCAGCGCCTCGACGTCGGCCGGGTCGATCGCCGGGAACATCCCGATCCGCAGCTGGTTGCGGCCGAGCTTGCGGTAGGGCTCGACGTCGACGATCCCGTTGGCGCGCAGGGCCGCGGCGAGGGCGGCGGCGTCGACCGAGTCGTCGAAGTCGATCGTGCCGACGACGAGCGAGCGCTTGGCCGAGTCGGCGACGAAGGGGGAGGCGAAATCGCTGCGCTCGGCCCAGCCGTAGAGGCGGCCGGAGGAGTCGGAGGTGCGCTCGACGCAACCGTCGAGACCGCCCAGTCCCAGCATCCACTGGACCTGGTCGTTCAGCAGCAGCAGGGTCGCCAGCGCCGGCGTGTTGTAGGTCTGCTCCTTGCGCGAGTTGTCGAGCGCCGTCTGCAGCGAGAGGAAGGCGGGCTGCCAGCGGTCGCCGGCGCCGTCGAGCTCCTCGATGCGGGCGATCGCGGCGGGGCTGAGGGCGGCGAGCCAGAGGCCGCCGTCGGAGGCGAAGCCCTTCTGGGGCGCGAAGTAGTAGGCGTCGGCCTGGATCAGGTCGACGGGCAGGCCGCCGGCGCCGGAGGTGGCGTCGATCAGGACCAGCGCCTCCCCAGCGCCCTCGGGGCGCCGGACGTCGACCATCACCCCGGTCGAGGTCTCGTTGTGGGCCCAGGCGATGGCGTCGGCGGCAGGATCGGCCACCGGGTCAGGGGCGTCGCCAGGTTCGGCCTCGACGACGATCGGATCCTGCAGGAACGGCGCCGCAGCAGTTGACTTGGCGAACTTCGAGGAAAACTCGCCGTAGGCCAGGTGGAGCGCCCGCTCACGCACGAGCCAGGCGCACGCCGCCTCCCAGAATGCGGTCGTGCCGCCGTTGCCGAGGGCGATCTCGTAACCGTCGGGGAGCGAGAACAGCTCCCCCAGCCCGGTCCGAACCTCGGCGACGAGGTCGCGCACCGGCGCCTGGCGATGCGAGGTGCCCATCAGGCCCGCGCGCTCGGCGAGGCCGCTCCAGCGCCTCCGGTCGCACCTTCGAGGGCCCGCAGCCGAAGCGGCCGTCGGCGGGCTTGATCTCGCTGGGAATCTGCACGGTCGTCTGAGGTGCCATCGGGCTCGACAGGTTATTGACCGCGCCCGGTGACTGCCGCCGGGTCCGGAGTTAGGCTCGGCAGCGCCGTTCAGTGGCCGTCCACTACGAGGGGAGCACGATGTATCCAGTCCAGTACGAAGCCGATTTCAACCCGGAACCGAACCGATGGACCACGTTCTTCCGGCTGATCCTGGCGATCCCTTGGTTCATCGTCGCCACGTTCTGGGGGATCCTCCTCATCTTCACCCACCTGTTCGCCTGGGTCGCGATCGTCGTCATGGGCCGCTACCCGCAGTGGCTGTACGAGTTCAACTCCGGCGTCGTCCGTTTCGGCGTCCGCACCTCGGCGTGGATCTACCTGCAGACCGACGAGTGGCCGCCGTTCGGGCTGAGTGACGACCCCAACTACCCGATCCGGGTCAACATCGCCCCGGCGGCAGAGCGGCAGAGCCGCCTCAAGGCGCTGTTCCGCTGGATCCTCGCCCTGCCGGTCGTGATCGTCCTTTCCTACGGGACCTCCTACATCCAGATGCTCGCCGGGCTCGTCGCCTGGGTGACGATCGTCTTCCGCGGCTACATGCCCGAGGGGATCAACAGCATGCTGACCTTCGTCAACAGCTTCCACGCCCGCGTCTTCGGCTACCTCGCCTTCCTCACCGACGACTACCCGCCGATCGGCCTGGAGCGGTCGAACGGCACGCCCCCCGCCGCCGCGCCGGCCCCGGTGAGCCCCAATGTCTGAGGGCGTGACCAAGGGCGACGGCTTCGCGGTCGCCAACCTCGACGGCCTCGGCGAGGGCTGGGGCTTCCGCAAGGTCCGCAAGGAGCTGGGCGTGACCGCCTTCGGCGTCAACGCGATCGTGATGCCGCCCAGCTACGAGTCCGGCAAGCACTTCCACGACGAGCAGGAGGAGCTCTACTTCGTCCACCAGGGCCAAATGGAGATCGACCTCGACGGCACCAAGCACGAGCTGGGCCCAGGAGGCTTCGCCTGGGTGGACGCCCAGGTCGTCCGCAGCCTAAAAAATCTCAGCGAGGACGAGGACGCGATCTACATCTGCGTAGGCGGCAAGGACGGCTACGTCGGTCGGGACGGGCGGCTGCCTGAGGGCGAGACCGACCCGCGAGGACCGATCAACAATTAAGTGGTCATCAGGGGTTCTGAGACCAAGCAGTACAAGGAGGAGAGAGGGAGCGTGCTCTGCACGTGACCGAACGACGACGCCGAAATGCGCCGGTATCAGGACCCCTGATGGCTACTTGGTGTCTTTGAAGCCCTGATCGATCCAGGGCATCATGTCCCGCAGGTCGTGGCCGACCTCCTCGATCTGGTGACCCTCGCCCTCTTTGCGCATCCGGTCGAAGTTCTCGTTGCCGGCGCGGTTCTCGGCGATGAACTCGCGGGCGAAGTCGCCGTCTTGGATCTCTTTGAGGATCTGCTTCATCGCCGCGCGGGACTCCTCGCCGATAACCCGTTTGCCGCGCGTCATGTCGCCGTACTCGGCGGTGTTGGAGATCGAGTAGCGCATGCCCTGAATGCCCTTTTCGTACATCAGATCGGCGATCAGCTTCAGCTCGTGGAGGCACTCGAAGTAGGCGAGGCGCGGGTCGTAGCCGGCCTCGACCAGGGTCTCGTAGCCGGCGCGGACGAGCTCGGAGGCGCCGCCGCAGAGGACGGCCTGCTCGCCGAAGAGGTCGGTCTCGCACTCGTCTTTGAAGCTCGTCTCGATCACCGCGGCGCGGCCGCCGCCGATCCCCGAGGCGTAGGCGAGGACGAGGTCGTGGGCCTGGCCGGAGGCATCCTGATGGACGGCCATCAGGCAGGGCACGCCGCTGCCTTCCTCGTACTGGCGGCGGACCAGGTGGCCCGGGCCCTTCGGCGCGATCATGCCGACGTCGACGCCCGGAGGCGGCTCGATCTCGCCGAAGTGGATCGCGAAGCCGTGGGCGAAGAGCAGCAGGTTGCCGGGGGCGATGCCGTCGGCGATCTCCTCGCGCCAGACCTCGGCCTGTTTCTCGTCCGGCAGCAGGATCATCACCAGGTCGCCGCGGCTGGCGGCTTCGGCGACGTCGAGCACCTCGAGCCCGGCCGCTTCGGCCTTGGCGCGGCTGGAGGAATCGGGCCGCAGGCCGACGACGACGTCGACGCCGGAGTCCTTGAGGTTGAGGGCGTGGGCGTGCCCCTGGGAGCCGTAGCCGAGGATGGCGACGGTCCTGCCGTCGAGCTTGCCCAGGTCAGCGTCTTTGTCGGAGAAGATGTCGTCGGTTCGCATGAGGCGGCAGGCTACCGGGTGCCTGGGCTCGGGTGACGGCTCAGCGGAGCGCCCTGCGCATCAGCTTGCCCGAGGGCGTGCGCGGCAGCGCCGAGGCCAGCTCGACCCGCTTCGGGACTTTGAACCCGGCCAGCGATTCGGCGCAGTGGCGGCGCAGATCGTCGGGACTGACCTCGGCGTCGCTCTCGAGGACGACGACTGCCGTCACCGCCTGCTGCCACTCGGGGTCCTCGCGGCCGACCACCGCCGCCTCGGCAACCTGCGGGTGACGCAGCAGGATCTCCTCGACCTCGGCCGGAATCACGTTCTCGCCGCCGCTGACGATCATGTCGTCGATCCGGTCGGAGACGTAGAGGAAGCCGTCCTCGTCGATGTAGCCGAGGTCGCCGGTGTGGAGCCAGCCGTCGGCGTCGGCACTGCCGGGGGCGACGGTCGGCCCCTGGACGAGGATCTCGCCGTCTCGGATCCGCAGGTGCGTGGTCAGCAGCGGCCGGCCGGCAGAGCCGAGCTTGCGCTGCGCGTCGGCCGGGGCGAGGGTCGTAACCTGCGAGCAGGTCTCGGTCAGCCCGTAGGTCTGGACGACGGTCGCGCCCTTGGCGATCGCCTCTTCCAGCGGTTCCTCCGGAACCGGGCCGCCGCCGACGAGAATCGCCCGCGGTCCGGAGAGGTCGACTCCCGCCTCGAGTAGCCGGGTCAGCATCGTCGCCACCAGTGAGACCTGGGTGATCCCGTCCCGCTGCAGCGACTCGCCTACCCTGTCCGCGTCGAAGCCGTCGTGAACGACCGCGGCGGTCCCATAGATGACGCTGCGCATGACGATCCCGAGGCCGGCGATGTGGCTGAGCGGGAGGCAGCAGAGCCAGCGGTCGCTCGGCTCGACGCCGATGTTGAAGGCCGAGCCGACCGCATTCCAGAGGAAGTTGCCGTAGCTGAGCGGGACCGGGTGCGGTGTGCCGGTGCTGCCGCTGGTCAGGACCCGGCAGCAGATCGCATCCATGTCGTGCTCGCCGAGCAACGGCATGTCGGCCTCGGTCTGGGTCAGCTGGCCGGGGTCGTCGAGGTCGATGATCGGCTCCTCGGTGCTGACGATCGCCGCTCGCTCCTCCGTGGTCAGGCGCGGGCCCAGCGGCAGCAGCTCCGCCCCCAGCTTCATCAGCGCGTGCATGAGGACGACCTGCTCGCGGCGCGGGTGCATGGTCAGGGCGGCGATCGAGCCGCGGCGGACACCGTGGGCGGCGAGCCGGCGCGCAACCCAGGTCGCCTCGGCCTCGAGCTCGGCGTAGGTCATCTCCGCGCCGTCGGCGAGGAGCGCCGTCCGGTCCGGACAGCTCTGTGATCTCTGCGAGAGCCAGTCGTCGAGCTTCATCGGGATATCGTCCCCATCATGCCCAAACGCCACAAAGGAGCCCTGCCCGAGGAGGATCTCTATGCGCCGATCGAGTGGCAACCCGGCTCCGGCGACTACGAGGACATCCGCTACGAGACCGGCGATGGGATCGCCAAGGTGACGATCGACCGGCCCGACGTGCTGAACGCATTCCGGCCGCAGACGCTGATCGAGGTCTCGCGGGCGATGGAGCTGGCGCGCGAGGATCCCGAGGTCGGGGTCGTCGTGTTCACCGGCGCCGGCGAGCGGGCCTTCTGCTCCGGTGGCGACCAGACCGTGCGCGGCGACACCGGCTACATCGCCGAGAGCGCCGCGGTCGGGCGCTTCCACGTCACCGACCTGCAGATCCAGATGCGGCGACTGCCGAAGCCGATCGTCGCGATGGTCGCCGGCTACGCGGTCGGCGGCGGCCACATCCTCCACCTCTGCTGCGACCTGACGATCGCCGCCGACAACGCCGTCTTCGGCCAGACCGGGCCGCGAGTCGGATCCTGGGACGGTGGCTACGGCGCCTCGCTGCTGCGCGACCTGGTCGGGACCAAGAAGGCGAAGGAGTTCTGGATGCTCTGCCGCCAGTACGACGCCGCCGAGGTACTGGAGATGGGCCTCGTCAACGCAGTCGTGCCGCTCGCCGACCTCGAGCGCGAGACGGTCGCCTGGTGCCGCGAGATGCTCGCCCTCTCCCCCTTCGCGCTGCGTCTGGTCAAGGCGAGCTTCAACGCCCACGAGGACGGCTACGCCGGGATCCAGCAGCTTGCCCACGACGCCAACCTCCTCTTCTACGGCTCCGAGGAGGCGGCCGAGGGGCGCGAGGCGTTCAAGCAGAAGCGCCAGCCCGACTTCTCGCGGTTCCCCCGGCGCGCATGAGGATCTGGCTGATGGCGGCCCGGCCGCGGACGCTGCCGGCGGCGGTTGCGCCGGTCTTGGTCGGAACCGCGGCGGCGGTGCAGTGGGCCGGGGAGCTGCCGCGCTGGGGCGCCTTCTTCGCGGCCCTGATCGGCTCGATCTTCATCCAGATCGGCACCAACCTCGCCAACGACTACTCCGACGCCAAGCGCGGCGCCGATACCGCCGACCGGCTGGGACCGGTGCGGGTGACGGCCAGCGGGATGATCACCCCGCAGCGGGTGATGCGCGCGACCTGGATCGCCTTCGCGGTGGCGGTGGCCTGCGGGATCTACCTGACCGCCGTCGCCGGCTGGGTGATCCTCGTGATCGGCGTCTTCTCGATCGCCGCCGGCGTCCTCTACACCGGCGGTCCGCGCCCCTACGGCTACGCCGGCTTCGGCGAGGTCTTCGTCTTCCTCTTCTTCGGCCTGGTCGCGGTCAACGGCTCCTACTACGTGCAGCTGGAGGAACTCGACGCGCTGCCGCTCGGGCTCTCGATCTCGATCGGCTTCCTCGCCACCGCGATCATCGTCGTCAACAACGTCCGCGACGTCGAGACCGACCGCCGGGCTGGGAAGAACACGCTGGCGGTGCGGATCGGGCGCGAGAGCGCGGTGAACTTGTACCGGCTACTGGTGGGCGGCGGCTTCGTCGTTCTGCCGATCGCGCTGGTCGCCGGCGACGCGAGTCTGCTGCCGCTGATCGGGCTGCTCGCGGCGCCGCTCGCGATCAAACCGGCGAAGACGCTGACCGAGCGCCGCGACGGGCCCTCGCTGAACGCGGTGCTGGCGCAGACCGGGGCGTTACTCGGCGTCTTCAGCCTGCTGGTCACGATCGGGCTGCTGATCTCCGCCTGAGAGACTCGGGGCGTGCGCCTCAGCTCGGTCGAGGTAATCCCCTACGCGCTCCCGTTCGAGGAGCCGTACGTGACCGCGCGCGGGGTACTGCGGCGGCGGGAGATGGTGCTCCTGCGGGTTCGGGACGGGGACGGGGTCGTGGGGCTGGGTGAAGCGGTGCCGTTGGCGTTGCGGGGTGGGGTTGGGCTGCGGGAGGTGGTCGCGGAGCTGGAGGCTTGGGGGGAGCACCGGGAGGCTCAGGCGCTATCGGCGCCCGCTCGGTGCGCGGTCGAGACCGCGCTGATGGACTTGCGGGGCCGGCGGATCGGAACAGCAGCAGGTGAGGGGGAGCGGGACGAAGCCGTCGAATGCAACGCGACGTTGGTCGCGGGACCACCGGAGGAGGTCGCGGCCGAGGCGGAAAGATGGGCTCGGGACGGTTTTACGACCTTCAAGCTCAAGCTCGGTGCCGAAACCGCAAAAACCATCCCTCAAGGAGGGTTTTTGCGGTCTCGCGCGTCGGGTGACGTGGAGCAGGTGCGGGCGGTGCGGGAAGCGCTGGGGTCTGGGGTGCGGATTCGGGTGGATGCGAACGAGGCTTGGGACCTTGAAGCGGCTAAGGCGACGCTGGCGGCATTGGAGCCATTCGAAGTCGAGCTCGCCGAGCAACCTGTGGCGGGGCTGGAGGCGATGGCGGAGCTCGCTGCGAGCACTTCGATCCCGCTTGCGGCCGACGAGAGCGTCACGAATCTCGCTGAGGCCGAGGAGGCGGTCGCGCTCGGAGCTTGCGCCTATACCGGGATCAAGCTCTCCAAGGTCGGAGGACCCGAGGAGGCATTGGCGATCGCCGACGTCCTCCCCGCCTACGTCGCCAGCGCTCTTGACGGGCCGGTGGGCATCGCCGCTGCAGCGCAAGTCGCGCTCAGCCTCGCCGAGACTGAGCACCCCGAACGCCTGCACCTCGCCCACGGCCTCGCCACTCAGCGGCTTTTTGACTCGACGATCGCCGCGGTCGAGTGCGAGGTGCGCGGCGGCGAACTCCACCTCCCGCCGGGTGCCGGCCTCGGCGTAGAAATCGACGAGGAGGCGCTGCAGGCGCATCGGATCTAGCCTGCACGTGTCGCTTTAGGTGCCCCGGGGGGACAAAAGTCGACACGCCACCCCATGGACCCCACCAACGCCAACACCGCCCTCGCCTCCGCGTTCGCCGAGGAGCTGGCCCGCGGCGGGTTGCGGCTGGCGGTGATCTCGCCTGGCTCGCGCTCTACGCCGTTGGCGGTGGCGCTTTGGCGGCAGCCGGAGATCGAGGTCAAGGTGATCGTCGACGAGCGCTCGGCCGGCTTCTTCGCCCTGGGGGCGGCGCAAGCGAGCGGGGGGCCGGTGGCGCTCCTCTGCACTTCGGGGACGGCGGTGGTCAACTACCACCCGGCCGTGGTCGAGGCCGACGAATCCGGGATCCCGCTTGTGGTGCTGAGCGCCGACCGACCGCCGGAGCTGCGGGGGATCGGCGCCGGGCAGACGATCGACCAGATCAAGCCCTTCGGCGCCTCGGTCCGCTGGTTCTGCGAAGTCGGGACGCATGAGGCCGACGACGGCGGCCTGCTTCACTACCGCTCGGTCGCCTGCCGGGCGTTGGCAGCGGCACGGGGCGAGACCCGTCCCGGCCCCGTCCACCTGAACCTTCCCTGGCGCGAGCCGCTGGCGCCGGTCCCGGTCGAGGGCGCGGTGACGGCCACCGACCCGCTGGCGCTGGAAGGACGTGACGGGCGGCCGCTGACGGCGGTGACGCACATCGACCTCGAGCCCTCGACCTTCCTCCTCGACGAGGTCGCAGGCCACATCGGCAACGCGATCTCCGGCGTGATCGTGGCCGGCCGCCAGCTCGATCCCGAGCTGCGCGACCCACTCGCCCACCTGGCGCGGGTCGCGGGCTTCCCGATCCTCGCCGAGCCGACCTCGCAGCTGCGCTGCGGACCCCACGACCGCTCTCACGTCGTCGCCGCCTACGATCTGCTGCTGCGCGAGGAGCACTTCGCCCGCTCGGTCGTGCCCGATCTGATCCTCCGCTTTGGCGCGATGCCGACCAGCAAGCCGCTGCGGGCCTGGATCGAGGCAAGCGGTGCCGATGAGATCGCGATCGACCCCTACGGCGGCTGGAACGAGCCGACCAACCGGGCGGCGGCGATCCTCCGCGCCGACCCGACCGAGCTCGCCTCCGGCTGGGCGGCGCGGATGGAAGGGTTGGAGGGACGCGAGCGCCCGCTTCCGGAGCGGTGGATGCAGGCCGAGACCGCGGCCCAGTCGGCACTGGACGAGGCGCTGAACGGCGCCGAGATCTCCGAGCCCGCCCTCCACCGCGCCCTCGGCGCCGCCCACCGTGACGGCGACCTCGTCTACACCGCCTCGAGCATGCCGATCCGCGACCAGGAGGCCTTCCTCGCCGCCGGCGATGCCGACGTCTTCTTCCTCTGCAACCGCGGCGCCAACGGGATCGACGGCCTCCTCTCCTCCGGGATCGGCGCGGCGCAAGCGAGCGGCCGGCCGACGACGATCGTCACCGGCGACCTCGGCCTGCTCCACGACATCGGCGGCCTGGCGGCGCTCCGCGAGGTCGAGACCCCGGTCCGCATCGTCGTGATCGACAACGACGGCGGCGGCATCTTCCACTTCCTGCCGCAGGAGGCCGCCCTAGACCGCGACGAGTTCGAGGTCCTGCTCGGCACCCCCCGAGGCGTCGACGTCGCCAAGGCCGCCGCGCTCTTCGACCTCACCCACCGGCGCCTCGAGTCGCTCGCCGGGCTGCCCGACGCTCTCGCCGCCGGCACCGGCCTGATCGAGGTGAAGACCGACCGGCAGGCGAACGTGGAGCTGCACGGCGGCCTGACCGCTGCCGTCCACGCCGCGATCAGCAGCTGATCGGGCCCGCCTCGCCCTGGGCATCGGGCTGCCAGGTCGCGCCGAAGAGGATCGTGCGGCGGATCGAAAGGATCTTGCGCCGGCAGGACCCGTCGGCATTCACCTCCATCAGCGAATCGCCGAATCCGAGGACCGCCGCTTCTGCCCCGCCGACACGGAGCTGGGTATAGGCAAGCCGCTGCCCAGAAGGGTCCAGCTGGGATGGATCTCCAGGGCCCGGGGGGTAGCGGTCAGACGTTTCACCCCGCTCCCATCGGCGTTGGCGGCAGCGAGCTCGGTTTGGGTGAACGTCGTCGTTCCGCGCACGCTTTCGATGGTTTTCGAGCGACCGACGGTGACCCACGCCACCCGGGTGCCATCCGGCGAATAGACCGGATCCCCGGCATTGCGGGCGATGATCTTCCGCCCTGCGCCCACCAGGCTCAGAGCAATGGCCATATGACGCGTTGAGGTGTCAAGCGTCAATGCGAGCGTGGAGCCATCCGGGGAAAACGAGGAAGGCGACCGAAGGACACCGTTGCGCCACGGAGTCAACTGCTGCGGCTTGCCGCCGCCGACTTCTGCCAGCCAGATGGAGAGACCGTCGAGGCCGCCTGCATGTGGGATCCGCTTTCGGTCGCGCCCAAAGGCGACCTTCTTGCCGTCGGGCGAAAGGACCGGGTAGAGCGCTTCGCGAGTCCCGGGCAGCTCGACCAGTTCGCTGCCGTCGGCGTTGGCGAGATAGATGTCGCTCCTCGACTCGCCTTCCAGATTCGTCAACCCGGCAAACGCCACCCTGGCGCCATCGGCGGACCAGCTCGGCGGGCTGAAGACGAACGGCAGAGGCTGCGCGCGTTCTCCGCCCCCGGCAATCACCTGCAAGTCGGAACCGGACGGGTCGCTGCTCACCAACTCGACCCTGGAATTGCTGACCCGCGTGAAGGTCAGCCGGGGGCCGACGGGAACTTCAGCCTCGGCGACAGGGACGAACAGGGCGACTGCCACCAGCGCCAGTTCAATTCCTCTCCCCAGACGAGTGATCAAGCGGGGGGATATTGCACCACTCGACGACATTGCTGCGGAGTCACTCGGCCAGCAGCGGCAAGAGCGCCCCCAGCTTGACCTCGGTCTCGGCCAGCTCGGCAGCCGGGTCCGAGCCGGCGACGACGCCGACGCCGGCGAAGAGATGGGCCTCGCGGTCGCGGAGGAGGGCGCTGCGCAGGGCGACGCAGAATTCGCCGTCCTCGGTGGCGTCCATCCAGCCGACCGGGGCGGCGTACCAGCCGCGGTCCATGGCCTCGAGGTCGGCAATTGCCGAGGCGGCTGCGGGCCAGGGCTCGCCGCCGACCGCCGGGGTCGGGTGGAGGGCACCGGCCAGCTCGATCGCAGAGTGCGATTCCGCCATCTGGGCGACGACCGGGGTCGCCAGGTGCTGGATGTTCGCCACCTTGACGATCTCCGGCTCGGGCGCCGCCTCGACCCAGACCGCGTGCGGGCGCAGGGCGCGGACGATCCGCTCGGCGACGATCCGCTGCTCGCGGCGGTCCTTGTCGCTGCGCAGCAGCTGCTCGCCGAGGTGGTCGTCAACGGCTGGATCGGAGCTGCGACGGGTCGAGCCGGCGAGGGCGACGGTGGAGACGCTGGCCCCAGAGCGACGGACCAGCAGCTCGGGACTGGCGCCGAGGAATGCAGCCTCGGGCGTCCCGCAGCAGAAGCAGAAGCAGGACGGGAACTGCTCGCGCATCGCGCCGAAGACGGCGGCGGGGTCGTGGGCGGCGGCGGCGCTGACGATCACCTCGCGGGCGAGGACGACCTTGCTCATCTCGCCGGCGCCGATCCGGGATGTGGCGCCCTCGACCGCGGCTTCGAACTCGCGCGGCGGGCGGGCGCTGCCGATCTCGGCATGGGCGGTGGGGTGCGGATCAAGCAGCGGCAGCGTCGCGCCCACCCTCAAAGCCGCGAAGCGCGACGCCAGTCTCTCCCCCAGGCGCTCCGTATCGCCCCCCGGCGCGACCACAGCGTTGACGGTGAGAAACGCCCGATCGCCGCTGCGACAGAGCGAGACCTCCGGCAGGACCAGCGCCGCCGGCGCGAACGAGGACCAGGCCGCCGTCGAGCCGCCGTCTGGAGCGAAGGCAAAGCCGCCGAGCCAGACCGGGCCGGCGCCGGCCGGCAACCCGCGCGGCTCGTCGAGGATCGGGTCGCCGCCGACCCGCAGGCACTCCTCGGCGACATCCGTGAAGCGGTCGCGACCGCGCGAGCTGGCCTCGTGCGCGACTCCGAGTCCGGCGAGGGCGAACCCCCGGTCGGGTTGCTCCCAGCAGAACCAGCGATCGCTCGCCAGCCGCGAGGCAAAGACCGCAGCGCAGGGATCGTCGAACTCAACCTCGGTGGTGACGCTTACAAGGGTGCGTCGTCCCCGCCCGGCGGCCTTGTGCAGGGCCGCGGCCAATGACGAGGTCAGGACGTTCTCAGACAAGGACACAGGGAGCGCCGTGTGCACTGCACACAAGCGACCGAGGACGCCGTCTGAGGGCGCCCTGAGCCGTCATTTCAGTCGTGGCCTCTACCGATCGCAATCTCGCCGGTCCTCACCATTTCGACCAGGCCGTGCGGGCGGACCATCCGCTCGAAGGCCTCGATCTTGTCGGCGGAACCGGTCACCTCGATCGTCATCGTCCGCCGCGCCACGTCGACGATTTTGGCCCGGAAGATCTCCGCGAACTGGATGATCTCGGCGCGGTTCTCGACCGCCGAGGAGACCTTGAAGAGCGCCATCTCGCGGGCGACCGTCTCCTCCGGCTCCATGTCGCGGATCTTCAGCACGTTGACGAGCTTGTGCAGCTGCTTGGTCACCTGGTCGATCGGGTGGACGGCGCCGTCGAGGGTCAGAGTGACGCGGGAGACACTGGGGTCGTCGGTGGGGCCGACGGCGAGCGTGTCGATGTTGAAGCCGCGGCGTGAGAAGAGCCCGGCTACCCGTGCCAGCACGCCCGGCTTGTTCTCGACCAGGATCGAGAGGATGTGCTTGCGGCCGCTGAGCTGGCCTGGCATGTGCAGGTCCTCGAGCTTGACGGTCTGGGGAGTCCCGGCCTCCATCAGCCCACCGCGTTCTTCTGCGGCGACTCGACCATGTCGCGGGCGGCGCTGCCCGGCGGGATCATCGGGTAGCAGTTCTCTTCGCGGGCGACGCGGACGTCGAGCAGGACCGGGCCGTCGTGCTCCAGCGCCGCGACCATCTGCTCCTCGAGGTCGGCAGAGTTTTCGGCCCGCATGCCTTTGGCGCCGAAGGCCTCGGCCAGCTTCACCCAGTCGGGGCTCGAGCCCATGTCGACCGAGCTGTAGCGGCGGTCCCAGAACAGCTCCTGCCACTGGCGGACCATGCCCATGTAGCCGTTGTTCATCAGGAAGACCTTGACCGGGATGTTCTCGGTCACGCAGGTGGCGAGCTCCTGGACGTTCATGATCAGGCTGCCGTCGCCGCCGAGGCAGACGACCTGCTCGTCGGGGCAGGCGACCTTGGCGCCAACCGCGCTCGGCAGGCCGAAGCCCATCGTCCCCAGGCCGCCGGAGTTGATCCAGCGGCGCGGCTTGTCGAAGCCGTAGTACTGCGCCGCCCACATCTGGTGCTGGCCGACGTCGGAGGTGATGATCGCGTCGCCCTGGGTGGCGCGGTGCATCGCGCGGATCATGAACTGGGGTTTGATCTCGCCGCCCTGGTCTGACGATTCGTCGTAGTAGAGCGGGTGCTCGGCCTGCCAGCCGCGCAGCGTCGTCCACCAGTCGTCAAGCCGCGAGGAGTCGGTCTGCAGCGCCCGGTACTCGCGGGTCAGCTTCGGCAGCACCTGCTTGACGTCGCCGACGATCGGGATGTGGGCGCCGACGTTCTTCGAGATCTCGGCCGGGTCGATGTCGATGTGGATCACCTTGGCGTGCGGCGCGAACTCGTCGAGCTTGCCGGTGATGCGGTCGTCGAAGCGGGCGCCGATGGCGACGATCAGGTCGGCTTTGTCCATCGCGTGGTTGGCGGCCCAGGTGCCGTGCATCCCCAGCATCCCCAGCCAGTTCTCGCCGGAGGCCGGGATAGCCGCCGAGGCCCATCAGGGTCGAGGTGACCGGGAAGCGGTCGGAGGCGGCGAGCTCGCGCAGCTCCTCGGAGGCGTTGGCGTTGATCACGCCGCCTCCCGTGTAGAAGATCGGCCGCCGCGCGGTCGCCAGCGCTTTGGCGGCGATCCGGATCTGCTTGATGTTGCCCTCGGTCGAGGGCTTGTAGCCGGGCAGCTCGACCGGCTCGGTGCGCGGCTCGTAGTCGATGTCGGCGCGCGAGAGGTCCTGCGGGATGTCCAGCAGCACCGGACCCGGCCGCCCGGTCGAGGCGACGTGGAAGGCCTGGTGGACGTACTCCGGGATCTGGCGCGGGTCGGTGACCGCGAAGGAGTGCTTCACGAAGGGCAGCGTGGCGCCGAGGATGTCGGCCTCCTGGAAGCCGTCGGTGCCGATCAGCTCGGTGCGAACCTGGCCGGTGATGAAGACGGTCGGGACCGAGTCCATCATCGCGTCGGCGATCGCGGTGACGAGGTTGGTCGCGCCCGGCCCGGAGGTGGCGAAGGCGACGCCGACGCGGCCCGAGGCCTGGGCGTAGCCCTCGGCTGCGTGGCCGCCGCCCTGCTCGTGGCGCACCTGGACGTGGCGGAAGTCCGCGTCGACCATCGCGTCGTAGGTCGGCAGGTTGGCCCCACCGGGGATCCCGAAGACGTCCTTGACGCCCTCGGCCTTGAGGGATTCCATCAACGTGTCAGCGGCGCGCATAGGAACTGGCGATGGTACCAGCGGCGAGGTCTCAGCCCCGGCGGCCGCTAGGGACTGGTTACGCCTGACCTGCAGGCGATTTGGCCGGGTTCCAGCGGGTCCGGGGCTCGATCGCGGTCTCGATCACGCGACCTTTGTGGCGCTCGATCGCGTGGACGATCGACTCGACCAGCTCCTCCCCCAGCAGGGTCGGCTCGAGGCCGAGATCCAGCAGCTTGGTGTGGATCGCGTTGTAGTAGTGCTCTTCCTTCTCGACCCGCGGGTTCTCGACGTGGTCGATCGCGACCGTGTAGCCGAGGTGCTCGCCGGCCTGCTTGACCAGCTCGGCCAGCTCCAGGACCGAGAACTGCTCGGTGAACTGGTTGAAGACGTGCATCTCGCCGCGCTCGGCCGGGTTGAGGACGGCCAGTTCGACGCAGGCCAGGGTGTCACGGATGTTGAGGAAGCCGCGGGTCTGGCCGCCGGAGCCGTAGACGGTCAGCGGATGGCCGATCACAGCCTGGACGCAGAAGCGGTTGAGGACGGTCCCGAAGAGCTCGTCGTAGTCGAAACGGGTGACGAGGCGCTCGTCGCGCGCCGTCTCCTCGGTCTCGACGCCGTAGACGACGCCCTGGTTGAGGTCGGTTGCGCGCAGGCCCCAGGTGCGGCAGGCGAAGTGGATGTTGGTCGAGTCGTGGACCTTCGAGCAGTGATAGAGCGAGCCCGGCAGCTTCGGGAAGGGCAGGGTGTCCTTGCGGCCCTTGTGCTCGATCTCGATGTAGCCCTCCTCGATGTCGATGTTGGGCTGGCCGTACTCGCCCATCGTCCCGAGCTTGACCAGGTGCGCGTCGGGGACGTGGTCGCGCATCGAGAAGAGCAGGTTGAGGTTGCCGATCACGTTGGTGTGCTGGGTCTCGACCGCCCGCTCGCGGGAGAGCATCGAGTAGGGCGCCGAGGGCTGCTCGCCGTAGTGGACGACCGCCTCGGGCTTGGTCTCGGCGACGACCTCGTCGAGGAAGTCGCCGTCCTCGACGGCGCCGACGTAGCTGCGGATCTGCTCGCCGGAGACCTCGCGCCAGGCGGCGATGCGCTCGTCGAGCTCGCCGATCGGGGTCAGCGAGGCGGTGCCGTGTTCGGTGTGCCAGCGGCGGCGGGAGAAGTTGTCGACGACGGAGACTTCGTGGCCGCGGGCCGAGAAGCGGAGCGCGGTCGGCCAGCCGAGGTAGCCGTCGCCCCCAAGGATGAGGATTCGCATGAGGGCGGCAGCTTAGACGCTTGGGCGGCGCGCGGGACCGATGGTCCTAGTTGAATCCGGGCGATGGTGAGCGGACTTGCGGCGCGACACGGGGGGCGAACTGGGCTCGCCGCGCTGGTCGTAATCCTGCTGCTGGGCCTGGGACTGCGGGTCGGTGAGGCCTGGGACGGGCGGGCGCCGGTCTACGACGCGAAGGCCTACGCGGCAATCGCGGCGAATTTGGAGCGCGGCGAGGGGTTCACGGTCGGGGCCGAGGCGACGCAGCCGTCGAGCAACTACTCGCCGGGGTTGCCGCTGTTCGTGGCGGCCATCTACAAACTCACCGGGGGCGTCCACGAACAGTTCGCGCGGATCCTTCTGGCGATGATCGGGACGTTCTCGGTCCTGTTCGCGTATTTGATTGGGAGGCGGTTGGGGCGGGCACCACACCGACCCCGAGCAGGTGAGGTCGGTGCAGTGCCCGCCCGCGGAGCGCCTTCGGTAAAAAATCCACACTGGGGGGTAGAAGATTCACCGGGCGTCTGGCCGGCGCTGGCGGGGGCGCTTGTGGTTGCGATATACCCGGCGTTGCTCGAGTACCAGGGGATGCTGATGAGCGAGCCGCTGGCGGCGACGCTGCTGTCGGGCGGGGTGCTGGCAGCACTTTGGGCCTGGGATGGAGGAACCTGGCGGTGGCTGCTGCCCGGGGCGCTGTTCGGGGCGCTGGCGCTGGTGCGGCCGGAGTACCTCGGAGTGGCGGTGCTGGTTGCGATCGTGGTCGCGGTTCGCGCGCTGCCGCGCGATTGGCGCTCCTCCCTCTTACCTGCTGCTGTTTTTCTCCTCGCGGCCCTGGTTGTCATCGCACCCTGGACGTTCCGCAACACGGTGGCGCTCGATCGCTTCGTCCCGATCTCGACCGGCGGCGGCCAGGTGCTGTTCGCCGGCACCTACCTACCTTCAGACGGAGACCCGGAAAAGGTCAGCGCCGAGGTGGTTTCCGAAGATCCAGATCTATTTCAACCCCAGGACGCCGGACGACTGAGGTTGGAGCAGATCCTTGCCCGGCTCGCCGCGGCGGAACATCCCGGCATGGAAACCGACAAGGCCCTCTCGGAGATGGGCAAGGAACAGCTCTGGGACGACATCAGCGATGAACCCGTCGAATACGCCGGCTTCGTCGCCACCAAGGTCGGCCGCATCTGGTCGCACGGGCCGCGCGACGTGATGCGCGAGCCGATTTGGGAGGTAATGCACTGGCTCCTCGTCGCCTTCGGCCTGCTCGGCCTGGCGATCCTTGCCTGGCCGCGGCGCTGGGAGGCGCTGCTGCTCGGCACGATCTTCCTTGCGATCACCGCGATCAGCGCCCTGCTCGTCGCCTCCCCCCGGCGAGTCCTCGTCTTCATCCCCCTCCTGGCGCCGCTGGCCGCCCTCAGCGTCACCTGGGCCAGCGGGCGATTGGCGAATTCTGGGCGCCATGACGCCCATAACTCGCCAACGGCGCCCGCATCCCCGGATAGCCTGGGCCAGCCTTGACCTCGCTCGCCGACTGGTTTCGCGCGCTGCCGCAGCGCTATGGGACGCGGACGCTGGTTGCGCTGGGAGCGATCGCGCTGCTGGGGCTGGTGGTGCGCGCCTACGTGGTCGTCAACCCGGTCGAGCACCCGGGCGACGACTCGCGCGCCTACTACGCGCTCTCCAAGGCGCTGTATACGGAACAGAGCTTCGGCGGGCCGGAATTCCACGACTCCAGCGACTGGTCGCCCGGTGCCCCGTTCCTCTACGCCGCTTCGTTCTATGCCACCGGCGGGGCGCGGGAAGGGACGGCGCGGATCGTCGAGGCGCTGCTGGGGATCGCGACGATCCTCGTCGTCTTCGCCCTCGGCTGGCGGCTCGGCGGGCGCGAGCTCGGCCGCTGGGTCGGTCTCTTCGCCGCCTTCGCGGTCGCCGTCTACCCGCCGTTCATCCACACCACCGGCGAGCTGATGAGCGAGCCGCCGGCGATGCTGACCCTGCCGGCGGCGATCCTCGCCTACCTCTGGGCCTCGGACCGGAGCGCGAACGCACTTGTGCCAGGTATGCGGATACAACCGCGGTCGGCGTGGCCGTGGCTCGTGCCGGGATTCCTTTTCGGCCTGACGGCGATGTTCCGGCCCGAGTACCTGCTGGTCGGCGCCGCCTTCGTCGTCCTCGCCGCGATCCGCGAGTGGCAGCGGCGCGACTGGAAGCTGGGCCTCGCCGGGGCCGCCGTCCTCCTCGTCGCCCTGATCCTGCCGATCCTTCCCTGGACGATCCGCAACGTCGTCGTCCTCGACCGCGTCGTGCCGATCTCCACCGGCGGCGGCAAGGCGCTCTACGTCGGCACCTACCTACCGGCCGACGGCGAATACCAGCGGGTCAAGGCGCTCCTGGCCGAGCGCTACCTCGGCCGTGACCTGGAACCGGGCTCCGAAGTCCTCGACGAGGTCGACCCGACCGAGCTCTTCGACGAAGTCGTCAAGGAAGTGAGACAGGAACACCCCGACCTGACCCGCGACGCGGCGCTCGGCAAGGCCGGGAAGGAAAACTTCGACAAGTACTTCGGGGAAGACCCCTGGGGGTATGCGGCGATGACGGTCCGCAAGGTCGGGCGGATGTGGAGCAGCGGCGTCGGCGAAGCGATGGACAGCACCGCCGGCCGGGCTGTCCAGATCCTTCTCGTCGCCCTTGGGCTCGCCGGCTTCGTCCTGCTCGCGCTGCGGCGGCGCTGGCTGGAGCTGGTCGCGCTGGCGCTGCCGATCGTCCTCGTCACCGCCGTCGGCGCGATCTCGCTGGCGGCGCCGCGGCGCAACGAGGTGCTGATGACGCTCGTCTTCCCACTCGCCGGTCTCGCCCTCGCATCCGGCCTCGCGGCCATATCCTCCCGTCGCGAATGGTCCTCCGAGCAGGCATCTTCCCCGCCGAACTGACGGCACTGCGCAGCGCCGGGCTGCTGCTGGCGATCTTCCTCGTCGGCTACGCGGTCGCCCGCCGTCGCTCCCTGCGCAACGCCGACGTCCTGATCCTGATCGCCGCCGGCCTTGGCCTGGCGCTGGT
Source organism: uncultured Actinomycetes bacterium (assembly GCA_963724745.1). Taxonomy (GTDB): domain Bacteria; phylum Actinomycetota; class Thermoleophilia; order Solirubrobacterales; family 70-9; genus VAYN01. The sequence goes on along the minus strand of CAVRVU010000009.1, from coordinate 147,153 downwards.
TGCCGGCACCGAAATCGTCAACGGCCTGCTCTCCGCCTTCTCCTTCGAGAAGGGCAACGGCGGCCGCATCCTCGGCCTCGCCGTCTTCGCGATCTTCATCCTCTTCCTGCTCGCCCTGCGGGCGCTCTCGCAGGGGGCGCGCAACGGCCGCCAGCTCGCCGCTGCCCTCGAGGGCCTGGCCTGGGAGGAGTTCCGCCAGGCGGGACTGCCGGAGCGCTTCCGGGGCAAGATCGCGATCCTGATCCCGGCCTACAACGAGGCCGAGAACATCGCCACCGTCCTCGGGCAGATCCCGCCCGCCGTCTGCGGCGTCCGCACCGAGGTTCTGGTCGTCGACGACGGCTCCCGCGACGGCACCGGCGAGGTCGCCGCCGAGCACGGCGCCGCCGTCGCCCGCCACGTCACCAACCGCGGCGGCGGCGCGGCGCTGCGGACCGGCTACCGGCTGATGGTCGAATCCGGGGCCGAGATCGTCGTCACCCTCGACGCCGACGGCCAGCACCGGCCCGACGAGATGGAGCGGCTGGTCAAACCGATCCTCGACGGCGAAGTCGAGATGGCCCACGGCTCCCGCGTCCTCGGCCACGCCGACCGCAACCACTTTGCCCGCGAGCTCGGGATCGTCTTCTTCAACCGCCTCGTCTCCTTCATCACCCGCACCCACGTCAGCGACTGCTCCAACGGCTACCGCGCAGTCCGCACCGCCGTCCTGCCGCAGCTGGTCCTGCGCCAGGAGCAGTTCCACACCTCCGAGTTCATGATCGAGGCGATCAAGCGCGGCATCCCCGCCAAGGAGGTCCCGATCACGGTCGACCAGCGCCTCCACGGCCACTCGAAGAAGCCCGCCGCGTTTCGCTACGGGGCAGGCTTCGCCAACGCGATCGTCCGCACCTGGCTGCGCTAACGGACGCCCGGGTGCCGGACGGCGGCCGGGTCGGGCAGGTAGAGGTCGGTGCCACAGCGGGGACAGACCTGGACGTAGAGCTTGAGCGCCTTGTGGCAGTTCGGACACTGGCGTTCGGGTTCGTCCTTGTCGACGCGGTAGAGAATTACCGCGATCAGGCCGAGCGGCGGCAGGACCATGCCGATCAGAAACCAGATGAAGAACGAGCTGCCCTTGCCGCGGCCGACGATGCCGGTGGCGAGGCCGAAGAAGAAGGCGATGACGAGGTACTCCACGTACCCATTCTTGCGGTTCGCGCGCGCCACTACTACGAGATCGGCGAGCTGCAGGCGACCTCGAAGGCAACCTGCGGACCTGCGAGGGGATCCTCGCCTTCCAGCGCGACCTCGAGGCGCGCGGACTCGCCGACCGGGTGCTGATCGAGATGCGGAGCGAGTTCAGTCGCCGGCCGGAGGAGAACGGATCGCCTGCGAGTGACGAGCGATTTCCGCGGGATGTACTGCTCGCTGCTCGAGCAGTGGCTGGGCTACGACGCCGAGGCGTTCATCCCCGGGGCTTCGGGATTTGCGGGACCGACGCTGGTGAAGGCTTGAAGCGGGGATTTGGGGCGGTCGGCCTCGCCATTCTGTTGCAGGGTATGGCGGCGAGGCCGACCGCCGCGCCCCAGCCGCTCTCTGGGACGGCGGGCGCGAGCGAATGCGCCTGGACGCACCACACGAAGCGGGTGGTGAAGCGGGTGCGGCGACACGGCTCCCCGAACACGAGGAAAAAGGGATGGCGACCACCCTGACGGGGAAATAGATCGCGAGACCGCAAAAAGGCACCGTGAGGGTGCTTTTTTGCGGTCTCGGTTAGATCAGCGGCTTGGGATGACCGATCGAGCCGACCTCGGAGATGTCGCGGCGGAAGGGCAGCCCGGCGGTCCAGTCGAGGACGGCGCGGACCTTGCGGGCCGAGCCCGGGATTTGGCTCATGTGGTAGGTCCGCGCCAGCCACCAGGCAGGGAAGCCGCGGAAGGTGCGGTCGCCGATCTTGCCGACCGCCTTGTAGCGGCCGAGGTTGACGAAGGCCGCTTCTGAGCGGTACTCGTAGGGGCTCGGGCTGCCAACCCCTAGCTCGGCGGCGATGTTGCGCGCCGCCACCGGCCCCTGGCGCACCGCGGTCTGCGCGGTCGGCGGCGAGGTGCCGCCACTCGGGTCCGGAACCGCGGCGCAGTCGCCGATTGCCCAGACCGAGTCCATCCCCTGCACTCGCAGGAAGGAGTCGACCGGGACCCGGCCGCGCTCGTCGAGCGGCACGTTCAGCTCCTTGAGGATCGGCTGCGGCGCGACGCCGGCGGTCCAGACGACGGTCCGCGTCGGCAGCACCTCGCCGCTGGAGAGGCGGGCGGTGTCGGAGCCTACCTCCTCCAGCGTCGTCTCCATGCGGATGTCGATGCCGCGGCCGCGCAGCTCGCGCAGGGCGTACTCGCCGAGGTCACGGTCGATCTCCGGCAGGACCCGGTCAGTCGCCTCGACCAGGACCCAGCGCATCCCGTGCAGGCGGGCGCGCGGGTAGCTGTCCATCGCGTCGGCGGCGAAGTCCTGCAGCTCGGCCAGCGCCTCGAGACCGGCGTAGCCGCCGCCGACGAAGACGTAGGTGAGGAGTTCTTCGCGTCGGGCGGGGTTCTCGGTCGCGTTGGCTTCCTCCAGCGTCTCGATCACGTGGTTACGGAGGTAGATCGCGTCGGCGAGGCTCTTGAACCCGACTGCATGCTCGGCCAGACCGGGCACCGGCAGCACCCGCGAGACCGAGCCGAGCGAGAGCAGCAGCTGGTCGTAGGGAAGCTGCTCGGTCTCGCCGTACTTGGCCCGCAGCGTTACCGTCTTCGCCTCGGGATCGTGGGCGACGATCGACCCGAGCCGCAGATAGGTCCGCTTGAGGATGTCCCGCAGCGGCGTCACCACGTGTCGCGGCTCCAGGGTCCCAGCGGCGGCCTCAGGCAGAAACGGCGTGTAAAGCGCGAAGTTCGTCTCGTTGACCAAAGCCAGCCGCGCCGACTGCTTCGGCATCACCTTCTCCAATTCACGCGCCGCCGCGGCACCGCCAAAGCCACCACCCGCGATCACCACGTTCCAGGCCATGGCCTCAACCTAGCACTTTGTAACAACCTGTTACAAAGTTTCAGATGTGACGTGCTTGCCTGCGTTCGCCTGTTCCTTTTCGTTGCCCGAAGCGGATAAGGAACAGGCGAATGGCTGGCTACAGCTTCTCCTGGATCAAGCGGTTGACATCGCCGCCGTCGGCGCGGCCTTTGGTCTCTCTCATCACGGCGCCGACGATGGCTCCGATCGCCTTGTCGTTGCCTTCGCGGATCTTCTCGACGGCGTCGGGGTTGTCGGCCATCGCCTTCTCGACGATCGCCTCCAGCTCGCCGGAGTCGGACATCTGGGCTAGGCCCTCGCGCTCGACCAGCGGATTGGGTTCGCCGCCCTCCGCGACCATGATCCCGAGGACGGTCTTGCCGCTGCCGTGGGAGAGCTTCTTCTCCTGGACGAGGCCGACCAGGGCGGCGAGGTTCTCGGGCGAGACCTTGGATGAAGTGGCACCGCCCTCGGCCTCGCCCTGGCGCAGCGCCGCCGCCAGCTCTCCGGTCACCCAGTTGGCGACCACTTTCGCCTCGACTCCGTCGGCCGCCGCCGCGGTGCGCTCGAAGTAGTCCGCCGTCTCCGGGTCGGTCGCCAGGGTGTGGGCGACGTCGTCGGCAAGGCCCATCTCCTCGTAGCGCGCGATCCGCGCCACCGGCAGCTCGGGCAACGCCTCCCGGGCCTCGCGTAGCATCTGCTCGGTCGGCGCCAAAGGCACCAGGTCGGGCTCGGGGAAGTAGCGGTAGTCGTGCGCCTCCTCCTTCGAGCGCAGCGAGGTGAGGGTGCCGCTCGCCGGGTCGAAGTGGAGGGTCTCCTGCTCGACGGTCCCCCCCGCCTCGACCAGCTCGCGCTGGCGGACCAGCTCGGCTTCGACGCCGCGCTGGAGGAAGCGGAAGCTGTTCATGTTCTTCAGCTCGGTCTTGGTCCCGAGCTCCTCGCTGCCGGCCGGCCGCACCGAGACGTTGGCGTCGACCCGCAGGCTCCCCTCCTCCATGTTGACGTCGGAGACGCCGAGCTGGCGCACCGTCTCGCGCAGCAGGCGCGCCCACTCGGCCGCTTCGGCGGCGTCGCGCAGGTCGGGCTCGGTGACGATCTCGACCAGCGGCGTGCCGCCGCGGTTGAAGTCGACCAGCGAGGCGCCGGAGCCGTGGATCCGGCCCGAGGAGCCGACGTGGATCATCTTCGCCGCGTCCTCCTCGAGGTGGGCCCGGTGGATGCGAACCTCGCCGAGCCGGCCGGCGCCGCAGATCGGGATGTCGTACTGGCTGATCTGGTACGCCTTCGGGCTGTCGGGATAGAAGTAGTTCTTGCGATGGAAGATCGAGCGCGGGGCGATCTCGCAGTTCAGCGCCGCGCCGATCTGCAGCGCGTAGCGGATCGCCTGCTCGTTCGGGACCGGCAGCACGCCGGGGTGGGCGAGGCAGATCGGGCAGGTGTGGACGTTCGGCTCGTCGCCGAAGGAGAGCTCGCAGCCGCAGAACATCTTCGTCTTCGTCGCCAGCTGGACGTGGATCTCCAGCCCGATCACCGCTTCCAGATCAGCCATCGGCGCCTCCCGGCCGGGCGTCGAAGCCGATCCCCTGCTCCAGCGCGTAGGCGGCGTCGAGCAGGCGCTGCTCGGCGAACGCCGGTGCCGCGATCTGGAAGCCGACCGGCAGCCGCGGGCCACCGCCCTCGGGCTCGGCGAGGCCGGCCGGGATCGAGATCGCCGGGATCCCGGCGAGGCTCATCGGCACGGTGAAGAAGTCGTTCAGGTACATCGCCAGCGGGTCGTCGCTCTTCTCTCCCAGCTTGAAGGCGACCGAGGGCGCGGTCGGGGTGACGACGAAGTCGACCTTCGAGAAGGCCCCGTCGAAGTCCTGGGCGATCCGGGTGCGGACCTTCTGCGCCTGGCCGTAATAGGCCTCGTAGTAGCCGGAGGAGAGCGCGTAGGTGCCGAGCATGATCCGCCGCTTCACCTCGGCGCCGAACCCCCGCGAGCGGGTCGTCTCGTACATCTCGATCAGGTCGCCGTCGCCGCCGGCGCGCATCCCGTAGCGGACGCCGTCGTAGCGGGCGAGGTTGGAGGAGGCCTCGGCGGGGGCGATCACGTAGTAGGCGGAGATCCCGTGCTCGGAGCTCGGCAGCGAGACCTCGGCGATCTCGCCGCCCAGCGCCTCGATCTGCTTCAGGGTCTGCTCGAAGACGGCCCGGACGCCGCTGTCGTACTCGTCGTGGCCGAGCTCGGCCGGCACCCCGAAGCGCAGCCCGGAGAGGTCCTCTCGGTCGGGTAGGGAGACGCCGCCCTCGAGCCCGACCGAGGTCGAGTCGAGCGGGTCGCGTCCCTGGAGGATCCCCAGCAGCAGCGCCGCGTCGGAGACGGTCCGGGTCAGCGGCCCGCACTGGTCGAGCGAGGAGGCGAAGGCGATCATCCCGTAGCGGGAGATCGCGCCGTAGGTCGGCTTCAGGCCGACGATCCCGCAGAAGGCGGCGGGCTGGCGGATCGAGCCCCCGGTGTCGGTGCCGATCGCCCAGGGGGCGAGGCCGCCGGCGACGACCGCCGCCGAGCCGCCCGAGGAGCCGCCGGGGACCCGCTCGCGGTCCCACGGGTTGAGCACCGGCCCGTAGGCGGAGTTCTCGTTCGAGGAGCCCATCGCGAACTCGTCCATGTTGGTCTTGCCGAGCACCGGCGCGCCGGCCTCGAGCAGCTTGCGGACCGCGGTCGAGGTGTAGGGAGGGCGGTAGCCCTCCAGGATGCGCGAGCCGGCGGTCGTCGGCACCCCCTCGGTGGTGAAGATGTCCTTGACGGCGATCGGGGCGATGCAGTCGCGCTCGACGGCGATCGCCTTGCCCTCCTCGCCGCCCTCGTCGCGCCAGAGGTAGGCGTTCAGCCCGTCGCCGGCGGCCGCCTGGCGCCAGGCGGCGGTGTACTCGGCGGCGCCGAGGTCACCGGCGACCATCGCTTCGTGCGCCTCGAGGGCGGTCAGGGCGAGCAGATCCGTCATCTATTCCGCCTGCGGCGAGGGCGCGCGGAAGGCGCCGTCCTGGGGTTCGGGCGCCTGGGCGAGGGCGACGTCGCGCGGCAGGCTCTGCCAAGGCTCGTCAGCCCGCAGCACGTTCTCCAAGGCGACCACGTGGGCGGTCGGCTCGACCCCCTCCAAATCCAGATTCCCAATCCGGTCGACATGCTCGAGGATCCCGGACAACTCCCCCACCATCGTCTCGATCTCATCCTCGGACAACCGAAGACGGGACAATCTCGCCACATGCAGCACCTGGTCGCGGTCGATCATGGCTGCGGAGTCTAAGTCGTCAGCCGAAACGAATCCTCGCGGTGGGTGGCGCCGATTTGGGGGACCATCCCTGCGTAGTTGCAGGGATGGTGGTGCCAAATCGGGGTCAGGACCCGCCGCGCCACCCTGGCCGGCCAGCCAGTATCTTCTTCCAGCAATGCAGGGACCCCGCGCCGAGAGATTCGTCGTCTTCAACCTGCGCCTGCTCGCGGTCAGCTTCGCCGTCGTCGGCATCCTCTTCATCGCCGTCCCCAGCGGCGTCCTCGACGTCATCTCCGACGTCGGCGAATGGTTCGGCAACGACAACCGGGCCCCGCACACCCAGGAGTACCTCTGGCTGGCGCTGGCCTTCGCCTACATGGTCGTGATCACCGGCATCTGCCTGGTCGCCCAGGCCGACGTCGTCCGCTACCGGCCGCTGCTGCTGGTCCTGGCCGCCGGCAAGACCGCCTCCTCGCTCGGCTCGCTCGCCTTCTTCGTGATCCAGGACCAGGTCTTCATCTACCTGCTGAACTTCCTCGTCGACGGCTTCCTGGCGCTGCTGGCGCTGTGGCTCTGGGTGCTGGCGGGACGAGTCGGTCGTCCACTCGATCCCGGTTGACGGCGCTCGCCAGGGCTCTCGGCCGCTGAGCAGCGCACCCTGAGCGCGATCTGCGCGGCGATGGCGCCGGGCATCGACGGCCTGCCGGCGGCGGAGCGCGACGTCGACGTCTCCGGGTCCGTGGCGGGGTTCATCGGCTCGCTCTCACCGCCGCTACTGCTGCGGCTGCGCCTCGGCCTGCGCGCCTTCGAGTGGCTGCCCTTTCCCTGGCGCTTCAGCCGCCTCGACCCGGAGGCGACCCAGGACTTCCTCCGCAAGCTCGACGCCTCGCGCTTCCCCCTCCACCACGACCTGCTGCTGATGGGAAAGCTCTTCTCGACCCTCGGCTACGCGGTGGCGCCGGAGGTCGAGGCGCGGATCGGGACCGTCACCACCTGCGCGCTCGCCGACGGAACCATGCCCGAGCCGGCGGGATCGCTCGGCGAGACCGAGCCACGCGGAGAGGGCGAGGAATGCGACGTCGTGATCGTCGGCTCCGGTGCCGGCGGCGCGGTCGCGGCGGCGACCCTGGCCGAGGCCGGGCTCGACGTCCTCGTGCTCGAGGCCGGCGACCACTACGACCGCGACAGCTACCCCGCCGACCGCCTGGAGGCGATCCAGACCCTCTACCGCGAAGCCGGCCTGACGATCGCCGAAGGCAGGCCGCCGATCCCGGTTCCGGTGGCGAAGGTCGTCGGCGGCACCACGGTGATCAACTCCGGCACCTGCTTCCGCGCCCCGGACTCGATCCTCGAGGAGTGGCGCGGCGAGTTCGGCCTCGACTGGGCGCATGACCTCGACGAGGACTACGCCGAGGCCGAGGACTTCCTCCGCGTCACCCAGCTCGATCCCAACCGGATGGGCCGCAACGGCCAGCTGGCGATGGAGGGCGCGGCGGCGCTCAACTACAGCGGCGGCCCGATCCACCGCAACGCCGGCAACTGCGTCCAGTGCAGCTCCTGCCCCTACGGCTGCGCGATCGACGCCAAGCGCGGGATGCACGTCAGCTACCTGCCGCGTGCGGTAGCCGCCGGAGCGCGGCTGCGGACCGGGGTCGAGGCGCAGCGCGTGATCGTCGAAGACGGCCGCGCGGTCGGCGTCGCCTGCTCGGCGCGCGACGGCGGCGCCCGGCGGCGCCCGTTCACGGTGCGCGCTCGACGCGCGGTGATCGCCGCCGGCGGCTCGCTCGGCACGCCCGAGCTGCTGCTGCGCTCCGGCCTCGGCGGCTCCCAGGTGGGCCGCAACCTTCGCATCCACCCCGCCTGCTGGGTCGGCGCCCGCTACGAGGAGGAGGTGCGCGGCTGGGACGGCGTGATGCAGAGCTACTACGTCGATCAATGGGAGGAGTCGCAGGGCGTGCTGCTGGAGGCGACCTTCACGCCGCTGGCGTTCGGCGGCGCCTGGCTGGTCGGGACGGGGCGCGAGCACCAGCAGGCGATGCTCGACTTCGGTCGCATCGGCTCGATCGGCGTGCAGCTGCGCGACAGCTCAGTCGGCACGGTCGGGCTGGCAAACGACGGCGCCCTGCGCGCCAAGTACCACCTCAACAACGAGGATGCGCGCAAGGTGAACTTCGGGATCGCGCGCGCGGCGGAAATCCACTTCGCCGCCGGCGCCACCGAGGTCTACCCGAACATCCCCCGCGCCGGGGTCCTGCGACCGGATGATCTCGCGACCTTCGAGGTCACCCGCTTCAAGCCCTCCGAACTGCGGCTGGAGGCCTTCCATCCGATGGCGACGGCGCGGATCTCAGCGGATCCGCGCCGTGGGGTCTGCGCCGTCGACGGCTCGGTATACGGGACTACCGGCCTCTACGTCGCCGACGCCTCGCTCTTCCCGACCGCCGTCGGGGTCAACCCGATGATGACCATCATCGCCTTCGCCAAGCAGGTTTCCCGGGGGATTGCTACTGGGGCGGCGGACCGCCCTGGCCGGAGCTCGGCGGGGGCGGCGGGGGCGGTGGCGTAGCCGCGGGCGGCTGCTGCTGCGGGGTCGTGCCCGCCGCCGCGGTTTGAGAGGTTGTCGCCGAGGTCGCCGAAGGACGTGCCTTCTTCCTGCATCGCCCGGTAGCCACCGTAGGTGATGCCGGCAGCGGCGAGCAGCCCGAGGTAGATCCCGATCGAGCGGCTGATGTCGACGCCGGGGATGTCGGTGTCCAGCGGTGGATCGATGATTCGGTAGAGGATCAGCAGGACCGCGATGCCGCCGAGGATCGCGACCACGGCGTTGAGGGAGAACGACGGCTCGAAAACCGCGTCGCTGATGCGCAGGACCGCGACGCCGACGGCGACGAGGACGACGATCAGCAGGATGATGTCGATCGTGCTGAACGCCTGCCAGGCGCTGCCGCCTTCGCTGATGCTGAAGAGCCCGTCGCTACCGCTGACCTCGACCTTGAACCAGTCGAAGAACATGAAGATGAAGAGAAGGACCGCGGACCCGCCGGCGACCTTCTCCCCCGTGCTGAGCCTGTCCAAATCCATCTCGTCCTCCTCGAATCGGGGTTGAATCGACCCTAAACGCGGGTCAGATAGGGATTCGGGGAGATGGCCGGGTTTCCTACCCGGTGGTCGTCCGCATGCGGGCCGCCTGAAGCGTGTTGGAGAGCAGCATCGCGATCGTCATCGGGCCGACGCCGCCCGGAACGGGCGTGATCGTCGCCGCAACCTCGGCCGCCGCCTCGTAGTCGACGTCGCCGACGAGCCCCTCCTCCAGCCGGTTGACGCCGACGTCGATCACGACCGCGCCGGGCTTGATCGCCTCGGCGCCGAGCAGCCGCGGCACTCCGACAGCGGCGACGAGGACGTCGGCGCGGCGACAGGTCGCGTCGAGGTCGCGGGTGCGCGAGTGGCAGACCGTGACGGTCGCGTTGGCCCGTAGCAGCAGGCGGGCGACCGGCACGCCGACCAGCTTCGAGCGGCCGACCACGACCGCCTCGGCGCCCTCCAGCTCGACCCCCTCGTGGGCCAGCAGCTCCATCACCCCGGCCGGCGTGCAGGGGACGAGGCCAGGGGCGCCGTGGGCGAGCAGACCGGCGTTGATCGGAGTCAGCCCGTCGACGTCCTTGGCGGGATCGATCGCGGCCACGATCGCGTTCTCGTCGATCTGGGCGGGCAGCGGCAGTTGGACGAGGATGCCGTCGACCTCGTCGTCCTCGTTGAGGCTGCGGACCAGGTCCAGCAGCTCCTCCTCGCGGATCGAGGCCTCCGGCTCGTGATGGACGGAGCGCATCCCGACCTCCTCCGAATTGCGCCTCTTCATCCCCACGTACACCTGCGAGGCGGGGTCCTCGCCGACCAGCACCGTCGCCAGGCCAGGGACCCGTCCCGTCTCCTCGACGTAAGCGGCGACGTCGACCTTGACCCGCTCGCGGACCGCGGCGGCCACGGCTTTGCCGTCGATCACCCGCGCGCTCACCGGCTCAGCGCCTCCGGATCGGGGCGTAGTCGGCCATCAGCTTGCGCTCGGTGCCGTCGCCGGAGAAGCGGACGACGACGACCCCGCCCGGCTCGACCGCGGTGACGACCCCGTCGCCGAAGCTGGCGTGGACTACGTCGTCGCCCGTCTGCAGTTCCAGGGTCGGCCCGGGGTCGAGCGGCTGCGCCGGCGTCACCTCGTTGCTGACCGAGTTGCTCCAGCTGGTGCCGAGGCTGCGGGCGGCGGTCGAGTGGCGCTCGGTCAGCTCGTGCGGCAGCTCGTCGACGAAGCGCGAGGGCAGGTTGTGCTCGGCGCGGCCGAACAGGCGCCGCTCGCGCGCCCAGGTCATGTAGAGCCGTTTGCGGGCGCGGGTGATGCCGACGTAACAGAGGCGGCGCTCCTCTTCTTCGCCGCCCTCTTCGAGGGCGCGCATGTGTGGGAAGGCCCCCTCCTCGCAGCCGACGATGAAGACCGTGTCGTACTCCAGCCCCTTGGCGTTGTGCAGGGTCATCAGCGTCACCAGCTCCTGCTCGGAGCTGAGCCCGTCCTGATCGGTGTAGAGCGAGATCTGCTGCAGGTACTCCTCCAGCGGCGTGACCTCGCTCTCGCCCTCGCGTTCGCGCTCGATGTCGAACTCGGTGGCGCCGGCGATCAGCGTTTCCAGGTTTTCCGCCCGGCCTTCGGCCTCGATCGTCCGCTCCGCCGCCAGCGCTTCCAGATAACCGCTCTCGTGCAGGACCGCCTCCAGCAGCGTCGCCACCGGACCGCCTTCGCCGGCGCGTTCGCGCAGGGTCGCCATCGTCTCGTAGAAGCGCCCGACCGACTTGATCGCGGCGCCGCTCAACCCTGGTACCTCCTCCGCACGCTCGATCACCTCCCAGACCTGCTGCCCGGTGGTGTTGACGTGGGAGGCGATCCGGCCCTGCGTCGTGTTGCCGATCCCCCGCCGCGGCGAGTTGACGACGCGGCCGAAAGAGATGAGGTCGGCCGGATTGGCCAGCAGGCTGAGGTAGGCGATCGCGTCCTTGACCTCGGCTCGCTCGTAGAACTTGGTGCCGCCGATCACCTGGTAGGAGACGTCGAAGCGCTGCAGGGTGTCCTCCAGCACCCGGCTCATCGCGTTGGTCCGGTAGAAGACCGCGACCTCGGCGCGGCTGACGCCGTCCTCCTCCTCCAGGCGTTCGATCTCACCCGCGACCCAGCGCGCCTCCTCGTGCTCGTCGTTCAGCTCGTTCAGCTGGACCGGCTCGCCGCCCTCGTCTTCGGTCCAGAGCTCCTTCTTCAGGCCCTCGCGGTTGCGTTCGATCACCGCGTTGGCGGCCGAGAGGATCGTCTGCGTCGAGCGGTAGTTCTGCTCGAGCTTGACGACCGCGGCGTCGGCGAAGTCCTTTTCGAAGTCGAGGATGTTGCGGACGTCGGCGTGGCGGAAGCCGTAGATCGACTGCGACGTCGTCCCCCACCACCATCAGGTTTTTCTGCTCGCCGGCGAGCAGCTGCAGCAGCCGGTACTGGGCGTGGTTGGTGTCCTGGTACTCGTCGACGAGGACGTGGCGGAAGGTGCGCTGCCAGCGCTCGCGGACGTCCTCGAACAGCTCCATCACGTTGACGGCGCGGACCAGGAGGTCGTCGAAGTCCATCGCGTTGGCTTCGCGCATCCGCTTCTCGTAGAGCGGAAAGGCTTCGGCGACGATCTCCTCGAATTCGGCGTAGGCCGCGTCGTTGTAGGAGTCGGAGTCGATCAGCTGGTTCTTGGCGCCGGAGATCTTCGACTGGATCGCCCGCGCCGGGAACCGTTTCGGGTCGACCCCGAGCTGCGTCAGGCAGCGTTTCAGCATCCGCAGCGAGTCGGACTGGTCGTAGATCGTGAAGCTCTTCGAGTAGCCGAGCCGCTCGGCGTCGACGCGCAGCATCCGCGCGCAGGCGGAGTGGAAGGTCGTCACCCACATCGCCCGCACCGAGCGGCCGACCAGCTCGCCGACCCGCTCGCGCATCTCCGCCGCGGCTTTGTTGGTGAAGGTGATCGCGAGGATCTCGCCCGGCCGGGCGGCGCCGGTTGCGAGCAGGTAGGCGATCCGGTGGGTCAGCACCCGGGTCTTGCCGGAGCCCGCCCCGGCGAGGACCAGCAGCGGCCCCTCGCCGTGCTCGACCGCCTCGCGCTGAGGCGGGTTCAGGCCCGCGAGCAGGCGCTCGACGCGGTCGGCACCGGGCTCGGTCGGGGCGCCGGAGCCCGGCGTAGGCGCCTCTGGCTCGGCGTCGAACTGCTCCTGGAGGCTCACCAAGCGAGCATAGCCAGGCGCCGGCGGGGCCGCCAGGACTCCCGGGCGCCTTTGCGTCCCATGAGGACGGAAAAGCGCCCCGCCTCAGCCGCCGGCCGAGGAGCGGCCGGTGCGGGGCTCGATCTTCGCCACCTCGGCCGAGGGCCGTTGCCGCCGTCGAGCTGCGCCAGCCGCGCCTCGAGGTCGGCGATCCGCTCCGAGAGCGCCTTGATCGCGTCGGCGATCGGGTCCGGCAGGTGGATCCAGTCGGCGTCCGGGCCCTTCGACCCGCTTGCCTTCGAGCCGCACCGGGTGGCCCGGGTTGCCGACCACGGTCGCGCCCGGCGGCACGTCCTCGACGACGACCGTGTTGGCGCCGATCTTGGCGCCGTCGCCGACCGCGATCGGGCCGAGCAGCTTGGCCCCGGAGCCGACGGTGACGTTGTCGCCCAGCGTCGGGTGGCGCTTGCCGCGCTGGAAGCCGGTCCCGCCCAGGGTCACCCCCTGGTAGAGGGTCACGCAGTCGCCGATCACCGCGGTCTCGCCGATCACCACGCCGGAGCCGTGGTCGATGAAGAAGTAGTTGCCGATCTGCGCGGCTGGGTGGATCTCGACCCCGGTCACCGAGCGGGTCAGGTAGGCGATCGTCGCGCGGCAGCAGCGGCACCCCGGCTTCGAGCAGCGCGTGCGCGGCCCGGTGGGCCAGCAGCGCCTGCACGCCGGCCCAGCTGGTGAGGATCTCGAAGGTCGAGACGCCCTGGGCGGCGGGGTCGCGCTCGCGCGCCGCCTTGACGTCGGCGCGAATCTCGCCGACCACTCTCTTCCAGCGATTCATGGTGAGAAGAAGGGTAGGGACATGTAGCGCTCGCCCGAGTCGCAGACGATCGTCACCACCCTCTTCCCAGCCATCTCCGGGCCGCGCCGCCACCTCGAGCGCGGCCCAGACGTTGGCGCCGGCCGAGATCCCCGCCAGCACGCCCTCCTCGCTGCGCAACCAGCCGCGCCGTCTCCAGCGCGTCCTCGTCGCCGACGGCGAGGACCTCGTCGACCACCTCGCGGTCGAGGATCTCGGGGACGAAGCCGGCGCCGATCCCCTGGATTTTGTGCGGGCCCGGCTCGCCGCCGGAGAGGACCGGCGAGCTGGCCGGCTCGACCGCGACGACCAGCGCCTCCGGCGCCCGTTCCTTCAGCATCCGGCCGACCCCGGTGATCGTGCCGCCGGTGCCGACGCCGGCGACGAAGGCGCCGATCTCGCCGTCGGTGTCGCTCCAGATCTCCTCCGCGGTGGTGCGACGGTGGACCTCGGGATTGGCCGGGTTGGAGAACTGCATCGGCATGAAGCCCTTGCGCTGGTCGCGGATCTCTTCGGCCAGCGCCACCGCCTCGTTCATCCCGCCCAGCGACGGCGTCTCGCGAACCTCGGCACCATAGGCGCGCAGCAGCTTGCCGCGCTCGCGGCTCATCCCCTCGGGCAGGGTGAGGATCAGCTCGTAGCCGCGGGCGGCGCAGACCATCGCCAGGGCGATGCCGGTGTTGCCGCTGGTCGGCTCGACCACGACCGCGCTTGCCGGGCTGGATCTGCCCCTCCGCTTCGGCCGCGTCGATCATCGCCACCCCGATCCGGTCCTTGACCGAGCCCCCGGGGTTGAAGTACTCGAGCTTGACGCAGACCTCGCCGGCGAGGCCCTCGGAGAGCCGGTCGAGCAGGACCATCGGCGTCCCGCCGACGACAGCTGAGGCCTCCGCGCCGATCCGCATCGCGCGAGTCTAGCCCCGCGACACGGCTGAAGGCGGTGCTTCTCAGACGGTGGCGCTCAACTGTGCAGCCAAGGGGCGTACGAGATGCCGACGATCAGCGCGTCGATGCTCTGCAGGCGTGCGACGGTCTGCCCCCAGGGCTCTTCGCGAGCGCCGTGAAGGAGCTCGAAGCCCTGTCCCTCCAGCTCGGAGGCGGCGGCGGCGACCGCCGCGGCGTCGGCCACCTCGAACTCGATCGACGCCTGCGGCACGGTGCGCTCGCTGGGCCACTCGGGGGTTCCGAAGCAGGCCTGCGCCGCCTGGGCGAGCGGCCAGACACCGAAGTGCTTGGCACCGCCGATCTCCTCGCTGTGGAAGTACCCGTCCCCGTCGGCTGCCTTCAACGGCAGGCCGAGGGCCTCGACGAACAGCTCGCGGCTCTCGGCCGGCTCGGCGGCGATGACGCTCATGCTGGCGACGAACTCGATCTCCACGGGGGGCTCCTCTCGCTACGCAGGCGTAAAAGGGTGATCCGTCAACGTCGCGGATGCGATGTGCAGAGGGCCGCTCTGCTCGCTCTCGCCGGCGAGATAAAGGGCAATTCCCTCCTGCAACGACGTGAACAGCTCGTCCAGCGTCTCGCCCGAGGCAAAGCAGCCGGGCATCTCCGGGACATCGGCCCAGTAGCTGCCGTCCTCGATATGGATGCGAGCAGTTAGCTCCATGGTCGAACCACCTTCATCTTAGCCCCGCCTGCTTGAGGATCGCCCGGGCCAGGCCAGTCGGATAAGCGCGTCCCTTGTGCTGCGGGAGGGTGATGGGGCGACACCCCGCTCTTGTCATCTTGACCTGGTGCTTTCCTCCGCGAGCCAGCGTCCAGCCGTTCTCTCGCAAGAGCTTGATTGCCTTTTTCTGATTGAGCGTCCCCTGCATCGCGCGACTGAACTCCCAAGTCGCGGAGGCGCTCCATTTCTCCCCCTCTGGCCGTCAGTTCGGGTCTAAGGCCTAGCGGTCCAGACGGGGGCGCTGGTAAGGCCGCCCGGGTCGAGCTTCTGCGGGTGGCGCGGATCTCGCAGGCGGATCCGCACGAGGCGCGGGCCGCTGCCGCCGCGGGCGACGGCGATTAGGGAGCCTCCGCTTGGCGCATAGGCGGGTGAGGCGTAGCCGAACTTGCGCGGGAAGGTCCGGCGCCCGGTTCTCGAGCGGTTGGTGAGGGCGCCGAGGCCGCCGCCGTCGGCACGCATCGTGAAGACGTCGGCGGCGGTCCCCGGCCCGAGCGTGAAGGCGATCTGGCGGCCCGAGGGGCTGAAGTCGGGGTCGAACGGCTCGGCACCCTGGCTGAGCTTGCGGGTGAGGAGGCGGCGATGCGAGCCGTCGGGCCGGATCGAACAGAGGTCTTCGATCCGTGCGTTTTCGTCCGCGGATCCGCAGGTGAAGGCGACCTGACGGCCGGACGGCGACACCGTCGGTCCCTGCTCCCGGGCGGAGCCGTGGGTGAGCTGCCGCAAGCCCGAGCCGTCGAGGCGGACCGAGTAGATGTCACCCTCGCCGGTGGGACCGCTCGCCCGGTCGAAGACGATGCTTTCGCCCGACGGATAGAAGGCCGGTTCGACGTCGCTTGCGCCCTCCGGCCCGCCCCCGGTCAACTGCCGCGGGCCGCTGCCGTCGACGCCGATCGCGAAGATCCCACCCACCATCTCCGGGTGCGGGAAGGGCAGGCCGCTGGGGACCTTGCGCGAGAAGACGATCGTCCGCCCATCCGGCGAGACCTGAGGATCGGCGTCGGAGGAGTCGACGGTGAGGACCCGCGTCGAGCCGGGCGCGGCGGGATCGAACACCCGCAGTCCCGTGGTCAGATAGCCGGACTCATACGGGAGTTTGCCCTTTCGCACGCCGAGGAAGACCACCGGCCCGTCCCGCCCAGGCCAGGCAGCGTCCGCATCGTCACTGAGAACTGCGGCTATCCCGAGCGCGACGGCAAGGCCAGCGAGGACGGCAACGACGACACGGTCTCTACGGGACATACCTTCAGACTGCCACCCGAGCCTGGCCCGACCTGGGACAACCTTGGCCGCTGATCTCAGATGAAGTACATCTCGGTCCCGGTGACGCAATGCCGCTTGTCAATGCGGTTTGTCGTCACGGTGCGCCACCTATGCGCCAGTTGGTGCGCCAGTCAGCACAGCGCCAGCTGAACGCGCGGCTTCCTCGGCCCGCTCTCCCTGAGCGCTGAGATAGGCACCGAGCAGGCCCGCAGCCTCGGCCTCCGAGCCGGGCATCAGGTGGGCTTTGATCGCCCTCGGGGCTGCTTGCCTGCTGCCTGAACCCCTGTT
Source organism: uncultured Actinomycetes bacterium (assembly GCA_963724745.1). Taxonomy (GTDB): domain Bacteria; phylum Actinomycetota; class Thermoleophilia; order Solirubrobacterales; family 70-9; genus VAYN01. The sequence goes on along the minus strand of CAVRVU010000009.1, from coordinate 130,529 downwards.
GGCCCGTAGGTCAGTCATTGGTCTCCTGACCCACAGAGGGAGAACAGCAAAAGTGGACCCCCCTGCGTAACTGTGTGGGCACGCAGTTACGGGGTCGCAGCAGCTCTACCTACCCGTGATCGGGCGAAGCGGAGGTGAGATTGAAAGGCGCACACACAACAGGGCGCCGAGGGACGAAAGTGGTCACAACCACATGCTTAAAAGGTTTTTTTGTCTGCGGAGCCATGAGGCTCGGCTACGCACCGCGACTTCCTGTGCCAGCTCGCGAGGCCGCTAGTCGCTCGGAGCCTCGGACTAGGACACGTAGGCCTTGCGCACCATGGCGGCCGTCCATTGGTTCGTGCCGTGTGCGGGGGAAACGCCCTTGCGGTTCAGGAACTCGGCGATGTCGGCGAGGGACTTTCCCTTCGCGAGTTGCGTCCGGACTTGCGCCCGCCAGCCCCAGTCCCGCTTGTTGCACCAAGAGTGGGAGAGTCGAACGTTCTCGGCGACGAACCTACCGCCATCCGATTTGAGCGTCGGGTAGTGGTCGCGCGAGGGCGTCCACTTGTTGCCCGGGGTCCCGACCGGATCGAAAGCGCCGCGCCCCTTGTGGTGGTAGCACTGCGGCATCTCGCACCTCAGGGCGAGGAGCTGGCCGCGCTCGGCCATCCGCACGAGGACATTTGCATTTTTCACGCCGAGCTCGCGGAGTTGGTCCGCGACCGATTTATCTGCCATGCGGCGATCCTGACACAACTGCTCTTGCGTGAAAGCAGAAGTGAGCGATGACCGGTGCGGCCCCGTCAAGCGGACACGCTCAGACGGGGTAGAGCCCACCCTTCGGAAATGGTGACGGGCGAACTGGGTGAAGACCGCTACAGGGGAGGGTTTGCGATCAACTGGCCGAGCACCACCGTGATCCCCGTGCCGAAAGCGCCACCAAGACCAGCGGTCGCAATCTTCTCCATCATCTCTCGGGCACGAGAGGCAGGCGGCTCCTCAAGTTTGACGACCTCGGCAGTCGTATCGCGGACATCGTCTAGGTCGATGTCGTCCCGGGCCTGGATTACTTGCGCCAAGCCCGCAGCCGCCTCCTCATTCCATTCGCCGCCGAATCCAGCGCTCAGCAATGCGGCGAGGGCCGCGAGCACGTCCTCCCGCTGCCCGCCGACACTGACGTTGAACTGCGTCCCATCGCCGAGGTTGAAATTGCTACCGTGAACTTGGGCGTTGCCTGAGATCGTGACGTTGTGGCTGTGGTCCTGGAAAACCAGCGTTGCGACCTCTTTCCTCTGAACTGGCGTGCGATCACCGATAGCGCGAGCGATCGCGGCAGCAAGGTTCTCGCGGGTGGTGCGATTCCTCTGAAGAAACGTGGCCGGCACTGCATCCGCCAGAGCCTCCGGTTCAACCGAACCGCGTTTCTCGATCTCGGTGATCAGCGCAGGCCCAAGATCAAGGTCGTACTGCCAGCCTTGCCGATCAAACTCGGCGGCAAGGAGCGTTTGCATCTGAGCTAGGGTCGCGTCGCTCACGACGCCTTTTTCCGGCGGCGCTTCTTGACTGGCGCAGGAACGACCTCGCCCATATCCGTCAACCATTCACCGACCTTTTTGGTCAGGTTGAGGAGCTTCTCCATCTCGGGGTCCTTCGCGTGAATCATGACCGCCCCGCCTTGAACGAGTTTCGCCATGCCGTGCTCGGTCTCCATCTCGCCAATCCGACGCCAGATTGAAACTTTGCTCGTGGTTACGCCTTGCGCAGTCAACATTTCGAGCATCTGCTTTTGAGTGCGCTGGCCGTCGAGAAGCAAGTACAACTGGCCGACGAGCGGCTGTGCCCTGACGGTCTTCTCGATAAGAGAGAGGAACGCTTCACGCTCAGCGCGGGCGACAAGATTGACCTTGCCCTCAATCACCCCTAGACGGGAGTGGATCGCTAGTAGATCGGCGTGAAGCGTCTCGTCGTCGAGCGTCATTCGGTCAGTCTTTGGCCTTGAGGTCCAGACCAAGCGCCGCGAGGCTGATGAGGTGCTTGATCCGCGTTCCTTTCGGCGTTGGCACCTCGTTTGCGATACCGAGATTCCGCCACTGGCCGGTCCAGCCCGAGAGCGTCGTCTTTGGAACCCCCGCCTTTTTCGCGACTTCCGTGCTCGTCCGCTTTCCGTCGCACAGCTCGAATGCTTTTCGCTGCTTGGTCGTGACAAGCGCTGCCGTCACCGTCCCCCGAACAGAAGGAATCGCGGCGGCGCGCAACCACCGAAGCTGCTCTTCAGCCACCTCAAGCTGCTTGTCCAGAACGTCCTCAGGCATTCGAACTCATTTCTTTGACCCTCCGCCTTTTTTCTTCTTCGAGCCTGATTTGGCCCGTTCGACCATCTTCCGAACTGCATCTGGGCTCTTGCCGACGACGACGGCAATGTCCGCGTTTCCCAACCCCGCCCTCGAAAGGATGATCTCGGTCGGAAGCTTGGAATCAGGGCCTTGGGAGTCCCTGTCGGCCGCGAGGAGGGCCAAGAGTGCAAGCAGGGCGGGCTCGGTCGGCGTCGGCTCGGCGTTCATCAGACCAGACCCGACGATCTGTATTCGCGAGAGCGCCCTTCGCCCCGGCGCTCAAGAAGACCACGGTCGCCGAGCTCAGAAAGGCGCGCGCGGACAGTGCTTTCGCCCTTGCCGCTCGATTTGGCAAGCCGCCGTTGGAGATCGCCCGAGGCGACCCACTTTCCGGCCGTCTGATCGAAGATCGAAGCAGTAAGAGGATCGGAGCGAAGATGCTCTCGCCCCGAGTCAAGCTGCGGCGCAAGCGCCAACTGCAAGACCTGCCCTATGCGGTCAAGGCGAGAAAGGACCTCTCCCTCGAACGAGTGCTCCCCCGAATCCGCCATCAGGGATCGATCAATCCCGTGGTTCGGTAGCTGACCTTCCCCCCAGAGCCCTTCCGCGTTATCAGCCCCCGCTCAAATAGCCCAGCAAGGCGACGTTCGACGGTCGGTAGCGACACCTTCGCCCTTTTCTTGACCGCCGCCTTGAGTTTTCCCGCTTCTATCCAGTCATCAGATTCGGCAAGGATTGCCTTGCTGACGGGTTCGGAGAGAACCGCTTCTCGCTCCGCATTCAGTGGCTCATCATGGGCGATCCGCAGAAGCGAGATCAGCAGATCGAGCTTGTTCTCTATCGCCGTTAGGTCTGAGGTCGTAGACATATAGGCACGTAACGTTACCTGCGCTTCCGGCGGGAAAAGTTGGGTCCCCGGCCAGAGCGAAAGGCAACCCGCCCGCCGGCCCTCTCGCGCGCCATCTGTGCGCCAGTCGTGCGCCAGTCAGACCGGAAACAACCGGCCTCAGCCGGACCGCCAACCGCCTAAACAAGCGTAATCCCACTGCCCATACGGCCCGATCTAGATGAAGTACATGCCGCTGCCGGACTCTTCGGCCTCGCGGCGGGCGATTTCGGCGATCGTGGTCTGGGCGAAGACTTTGCGCAGGGCGGCGACGCCCTCGGCCCAGATGCCGCCCGCCTCGTCGGCCTCGTCGCCGACTTTGCCGTCGAGGGCCTGGACGACGTCGAGGACGGTGATCTCCTCCGCCGGGCGGGCCAGGGTGTAGCCGCCGCGCATGCCGCGGTGGCTGGTGAGGAGGCCGTTGCGGCGCAGGGTCGAGAAGAGTTGCTCGAGGAACTGCTCGGGGATGTCGCGGCGCTTGGCCAGCTCCTTGATCGGCACCGGCCGCTCCCCCGCCCGCGCCAGCTCGGCGAGCGCGACCACGGCGTATCTCGACTTTGAGGTAATTGAGATCACAGGGGACTTTCTACCGCACCCTCCGGCTGAGTAGGATCGGACTGCGGGAGCCGCAAAGGCACTCAGTCCCCCGCACGACGAAACGATTGATCGGAAAGCAGCTCTGAGCGAGCCCCCACACTGCCTGGTGATCGACGGTCACCCCTTGGTCCGGCTTGGGATCCGCGAGGCCCTCGAGGGAGGTTTCGTCGTGCACGAGTCGGAGACCCGCGAGGAGGGCCTCGACCTGGTCCGCGACATCGGCGACTTCGACGTCGCGATCGTCGACATGCGCTGGCGTGGAAACGGCGAGGGCGACGCGGTCAGCGGCGCCGAGGCGATCCGCATGCTGCACCGCTCCAGCGCTGCGCTCGGCATCGTCGCTCACGGCGAGCTGCCCGAGCGGCACCTGGCGAGCGCCGCCCTGCAGGCCGGCGCCTCCGCCTACGTCGCCCGCACCGCCGGCACGGCCGAACTGCGCAAGGCGGTCGACGCCGCCGCCGCCCAGGAGAGCTTCATCGACCCCGCCGTGCCACCGAAGGGCAGCCGCGGCAAGTTGACCCGGCGCCAGCGCGAGATCCTGCAGCTGCTCGCCAACGGCGAGTCGACCACCGTCGCCGCTCGCGAGCTCGACCTCAGCGAAGAGACGGTGAAGACCCACACCAAGCACACCCTCGCTCGCCTTGGCGCCAGGAACCGCACCCATGCCGTGGCGATCGCGCTGCGCGAGTGCCTAATTGACTAACCACGCACCGCGTTCGAAGGCGCGGGGCGTCCATCGCGAGCAGGCGTGGCCTCGGGGGCGCGATCTGACCAAGCAGGGCGACGCACCCTGACGAGCGAATGGCGGCGCCATTCGTGAGGAAGGGGGTGGCGATCTGCGCCGGTCATGCGCGTCATCCGAGGCTGCGACTGCGAAGTCATGGATGGCACGCGACTCAGATCCAACCGCGGTCCCGTGCCATCAACACAGCTTGAGCCCTATCTACGGCGCCGATCTTGCCGTAGACGTTGTGGAGGTGGGTGCGGATCGTCGAGACGGAGAGGTGCATTTCGCTGGCGATCTGCTTGTAGACCATTCCCTCGGAGAGGTGGCGGAGGACGTCCAGCTCGCGGGCCGAGAGCGGGCAGGGCTCGCTGATCCGGGAAGCGTCCTGGACCGGCAGCGGCAGCTCGTAGAGCAGGTCGCGCAACGCCTCGGGGCTGAGCCCGCAGCGCTCGGCGGCGGTGCGGAGGCGCTCGGGGGCGATCGTGTCGCCCTGGCAGTAGTGGGCGACCATGTCGGCCGTCGCGATCATCGCCGCCAGCCCCTCGGCGTCCTCGGAGTGGTGGCGCTCGATTGCGACGGCGATCCGAGATGGCAGGTTCCAGCGCCGGGCGAGAACCCCGCCTACGAGGGCGTGGTCGATCCCGAGCTGCTCGCGTTCTTCGCGCAGGCGCTGCTCAGGGGTGCGGGAGATCGCGTCGAAGTAGACCTTGTAGCCCGGGTGCAGGCGGGAGATGACGAGGCGGCCGACGTCGTGCAGCAGCGCAGCGACGGCGAGCTCGTCGCGTTCGGCCCAGCCGACGAGACGGCCGAGGCGGTCGGCAGCCCGCTGGGTGGCGAGGGCGTGGACGCGGAAGCGCTCGGGCTTCAGCTCCCAGCCGCCGTTGGAGTCGAAGAAGTCGAAGCTTGGGGCCGTACCGGCGAGGGCGAGGACGCCGGCGGGCTTCAGAACGTCCAGCGCCGCGGGGACGCTGGCGATGCCGCCGGCGACGAGGCCGCCGCGGTTGGCGTGGCGCAGCACGGCGACCGCCAGGGAGACGTCGCTCTCGACGGCCTCGACGATGTCGCCGACGCGGGCGGTCTCGGCGGTCGCGGCGGCGATCACGCGCTCGCGGGACTCGATCAGGACCGGGAAGCGCTCGACGGCCTCGAAGGCCTCGGCCAGCCTGCTGCCAGGCGCGGCGGCGGCGCGGGAACCGGCCTTCGGATCCTCGTGTACGGGCACTTTGCCGTTGCTTTGCGCGGTGGTAACGCTCATTGGCACAACACATCGGCACCAAACAGGCGCGGGTTTAGCCCAGTGCCTCTTCCAATCCCCAAAATTGGGGATTCCTGGGCTTGGCTAGGCGGCGGCGAGGCGCTCGGCGGCGGCGCGAATCCGCTCCAGCGAGCGGTCCCTGCCGAGCGCAGAGAGGGACTCGAAGATGCCGGGCGAGACCGAGGTCCCGGTGATCGCGACCCGGATCGGCTGATAGAGCCGTCCCGGCTTGAGGTCGAAGCGCTCCAGCAGAGGCGCCAGCGCCGCCTCGATCGGCTCCGGCTCGAAGCGATCGACCGGCTCGAGCGCCTCGGCGACGGCGGCGAGCACCTCCCCCGTCCCCTCCTTCATCACCTTGCCCCAGGCCTTCTCGTCGGTGACCGGGGGCTCGAAGAGGAAGCGGATCAGCGGCCACACCTCCTCCAGGGTCTGGGCTTTCTCCTGGGCGATCTCGCAGGCGGCGCGGAGCCGCTCGTCGGCCTCGCGGCCGAGGTGACGGGCAACCGCCGCCGTGTACTGGTCGAGCGGCATCTCGCGCATGAAACGGCCGTTCAGCCAGCGCAGCTTCTTCTCGTCGAAGATCGCCGCCGACCTGCCGACGTCGGCGACGCGGAAACGCTCGACCAGCTCGTCGGTTGACATCAGGGTGGTGTCGTCGTCGGTCCCCCAGCCGAGCAGCGCCAGGTAGTTGCGAACCGCGGCCGGCAGGTAGCCGGCGTCGCGCAGCTCCTGGACCGAGGCGGCGCCGTGGCGCTTGGAGAGCTTCTTGCCGTCGGGGCCGTGCAGCAGCGGCAGGTGCGCGTAGCGCGGCGGCTCGAAGCCCAGCGCCTCGAGCACGAGCAGCTGCTTCGGAGTGTTGGAGAGGTGGTCGTCGCCGCGCACGACCTCGGTGATCCCCATCTCGGCGTCGTCGACGGCGACCGCGAAGTTGTAGAGGACCGAGCCGTCGGCGCGGGCGATGACGAAGTCGTCGTAGCTCGGGTTGGGGAAGGCGACCGGCCCGCGGATCAGGTCGTGGACGACGGTCTCGCCTTCGTCGGGGACGCGCAGGCGGATCGCGGCCGTGGAGTCATCGGTCGGCGTGCCGCGATAGCCGCGGCCGGCGCCGTGCTTGGCCTTCCAGACCTCGACGTCCTTGCCGGTGGCGTGGTCGCGGTAGGCGTGGCCGGAGGCGAGCAGCCGCTCGAGCGCCTCGGCGTGGCGGTCGGCGCGGCCGGCCTGGGAGACCGGCCCGTGTCCCAGTCGAGCTCCAGCCAGCGCATCGCGTCGAGTATCTGCTCGACGTTCTCCTCGGTCGAGCGCTCACGGTCGGTGTCCTCGATCCGCAGCACCAGCTCGCCGCCCTCGTGGCGGGCGGCCAGCCAGTTGTAGAGTGCCGTCCTCGCTCCGCCGATGTGCAGCGCGCCGGTCGGCGAGGGAGCAAACCTGAGACGGGAGTTATCGCTTTTCATGTTCGTAGGAGCGCACGTTTCCACTGCCGGCGGACTCGCCAACGCGATCGAGCGCGGCGAGGAACGCGGTTGCGAATCTATCCAGATCTTCAACCAGAGCCCGCGCATGTGGCGGCCGACGAACTTCGGCGAGGAGGACTTCGCCGCCTTCCGCGAGGCGATGGACGCCTCCAAGGTGGAAGCCGTGATCATCCATGCCGTCTACCTGATCAACTGCGCGACCAAAGACAAAGCGCTGCGAAAGAAGTCCCTCACCTCACTGACCCACGCGCTGCGGATCGGCGACGCGATCGGCGCCAGCGGCGTCGTCCTGCACCCGGGCTCGCAGAAAACCGACCCCCTGAGGCCCTCGCTGAAACGTGCTTCCAAGGTGATCGCCGCGGCCCTGACGGAAACCGACTCCTGCCCGCTGCTGCTCGAGCAGACCGCCGGCCACAAAGGGCTCCTCGCCCGCGACTTCGACCAGATCGCCACCTTGATCGACGGCGTCAACGACGACAAGCGCCTCGGCCTCTGCCTCGATTCCTGCCACATGTTCGCCCAGGGCTACGACATCACCGACGAGGCGCACCTGGCCACCGTCCTCGACGAAGCCGACGCCAAGGTCGGCCTGGAGCGCCTCGGCGCGATCCACGTCAACGACGCCGCCGTCCCCCTCGGCGCCCACCTCGACCGCCACGCCAACATCGGCAAAGGAGAGATGGGCAAGAGAGGCCTCTCCGCCTTCCTCTCCGAGCCCCGCTTCGAGGGCCTACCAGCAACGCTGGAGACGCCAGGCCCAGAAAAGAAAGGCTCCTCGAAAGCCGAAGTAACGCTGGCCAAGCGCCTCAGGCGCGAAGGCCTAAAACGTCGCAGCACGTAGCCGCGGCGGTATGGGCGGGTCGGTGGGGGCCCCTGGGAGCACCTCCGCCGAGTAGAGCGGGGATTGGCTGACGCCTCAAAGGCTTTCGGCTCGGCTCCATGCTGAGGACCCAGGGACCCCCACCGACCCGCCGTCCATCGAGCTCTGTAGTTCCGTGGTTCCATTCAGACGCTATGGGTGCAAAAGGAACCACGCGACGGCCTCGCGCCTCGACAGCTCTTGATCAACAGGGGCGCGTGGACCTTGTCGCCCCTGAGCACGTGTCGCAGAGCAGCCCGGTCACCAACCGTTTTTCAGGCAGGCGACAAGGGCCGGTGGCACCCCTGCCCCGGCCCTTGCTCTCCCGCCGTAAGTTCGTTATTTGATGTGGAAGCCGGAGATCGCGCGGGAAATGACCAGCTGCTGGATCTCGGAGGTTCCCTCGAAGATCGTGTAGATCTTCGAGTCTCGGTGCATCCGCTCGACCGGGAACTCGCGGGTGTAGCCGTTGCCGCCGAGGATCTGGATCGCGCGCTCGGTGACCCAGACGGCGACCTCTCCGGCCTTCAGCTTCGACATCGAGCCCTCGGCATTTTCGAATTTGTGACCGTTGCGGCCCATCCAGGCGGCGCGCCAGACGAGCAGGCGGGCGGCGTCGATCTCGAGCTTCATGTTCGCCAGGTCGAATGCGATCGACTGGTTCTCGACGATCTTGCGGCCGAACTGTTCGCGCTCTTTGGCGTAGTCGAGCGCGTACTCGTAGGCGGCGCGGGCGATGCCCAGCGCCTGGGCGCCGACGGTCGGTCGGCTCGCCTCGAAGGTCTGCATCGCCGCCTGCGACTTGGCTTTCTTGCCCTCGCGGACGCGGGCGAGGCGTTCGTCGAGCTTCTCTTTGCCGCCCAGCAGACAGGAGCCCGGGACGCGGCAGTCGTCGAGGTGGACGTCGGCGGTATGGGAAGCGCGGAGGCCGTGCTTCTTCACCTTGGCGCCCTGCTCGCAGCCCTTGGTGTTGGGCGGGATGATGAACGCCGCGTGGCCGCGCGAGCCGAGCTCGCGGTCGACCGAGGCGATGATCACGTGGACGTTGGCGATGCCGCCGTTGGTCGCCCAGGCCTTCTGGCCGTTGAGCACCCACTCGTCCTTCGCCTCGTCGTATTTGGCACTGGTACGGATGCCGGAGACATCGGAGCCGGCGTCGGGCTCCGAGGCGCAGAAGGCGCCGAGCTTGACGTCGTCGGCGGTGCCGTAGCACTGGGGGATCCACTCCCCCATCTGCTCGGGGGTTCCCTGCCCGAAGATCGCTGCGACGGCGAGCGTCGTGCCCATGATCGCCATGCCGATGCCGGCGTCGCCCCAGAAGAGCTCCTCGTTGGCGATCGGCAGCGTCAACCCGGTCTCGTCGGCCCAGAACTGGCCGACGGCTTCGAAGCTGTAGAGGCCGATCTTGGCGGCCTCCTCGATCACCGGCCACGGCGTCTCCTCGCGCTCGTCCCACTCCTCGGCGGCGGGACGGACGACGTTCTCGGCGAAGCCGTGCACCCAGTCGCGGATGTCCTTCTGGTCCTGGTTCAGCTCGAGCGAGAACTTCGGCTCAGTCGAGTCGCCGGAGGTGCTGTTGGCCTCGTCGAGCAGCGCCTGCGCGTCGACATCGGCAACGGAGGAATCCATGGCGGCAAAGTCTACATGGAACGGTGTCGCGTCACGAAACTGCAACGCTCTGAGGCCGTTTCCACAATCGAGGCCCCCATGGGGCCCAAAGGGTGGAAACGATCAGGCCAGCGGGTCCGAGACGTCGCGCAGATCGAAAGCTCGGAGACCCTCGCTGCCCCCGTCGCTGCAGTCGAAGAAGCGCTTGTTGACGCAACCGTAGGACTCGCCATCCCCCTCGTAGGCGCGCTCGACGGAGAATTGACAATGCGGCAGCGGGTCGCCGGTCATCTTGACGCCGCCGAAGCCGCCCTTCTCCAGTACGGCGCTGAGTTCGACCTCAGCTCCGTAGACCTCCTGCATGCAGCCAACGTACTGTTCACCGGTGAGGCGGTCGACGAAGCTGTAGAGGTAGCGGCAGCCGAGTTCGACGCAGCCACGTGGCTCGACCATCTTGTCGCAGAAGGAGCGGCACTGGCGGCACTCGCCGACCTGCGTGCGGGTAGCAGTCATCGCCAAAGTCTAGGGCAGGCCGGCCCCATCAAAACCAGGCAGATCAAGGACTCAGGGAGCGCCGTGTGCCCCACACACCAGCCACCGAGGACACCCAGATGCGCCGCTTTTCACGCGGCCAGCGCAGTGGAGTTGAGGACGTGGTCGAGCTCGGTGCGGAGCATGCCCGAAGGTTTGACCCGATAGCCGTCCCCAACCTTGAATCGCCGCTCGCCGACCACGAGGAAGACCTCGGCGTCGCCCTTGTGGTGTTCGAGCACCGCCTTCAGTTCCTCGCACAGCTCTTCGCTGAGGCGGGCGAGGTTGATCGGGACCTCGAACGGACCTGACGGCGTCGGGGCCGGGGCCAGCCTGGTCGCCTTTTCGATCTCCGCCTGGTCGGGCTCGAAGCGCTGAGCCTCCTGCACAACCAGCTTCGTCTCGCCCCGGTCCTTGTGGTCGATGCGGCCCCGGACGAGGACGATCGCGTCCGGCTGGATCACGTTCGCACTCTCGGCCTCGTCGGCCTTGAAGACCAGCATCTCCACCTGCCCCTCGACGTCGTCGAGGGTCGCGAACATCATCTGACTGCCGCTCTTGGTGCGGATCTTCTTGCAGTCGACGACGATTCCGCCGACGTTAACCCACGAGCCATCAGGCTTGCCGGCGAGCTGAGCGAGACTGCAGTCGACTCGCGCCCGCAGCGCTGGCCCGACTTCCTGCAGCGGATGCGAGGAGAGGTAGGTGCCGAGCGTCTCCTTCTCCATCGCCAGCATCTCGGCGCGGTCGAACTCGGCGCCGGGGATCGGCGGTCGATGCTGAGCCTGCGAGGACCCGGACTCTCCCCCGGCCCCCTCGCCGAAATCGAAGATCGAGCCCTGCCCCATCTGCGCATCCTCCTGCGCCTTCTGACCGGCGGACTGCGCCGATGGCAACGTCTCCAGCATCCCTCTGCGACTGTCGCCGGTGGAGTCGAGGGCGCCGCACTTGATCAGGCATTCGATCGCCCGTTTGTTGACCGCGCGCGAGTCGACCCGCTCGCAGAAGTCCCAGATCGACTCGATTGGTTTTTCCTCGCGGGCGCGGAGGATCGCCTCGACCGCAGCGTGGCCGACATTCTTCACCGCGTCGAGGCCGAACCGAATCGCGCTCTCGGAGACGACGAAGCTGTGGCCGGAGGAGTTGACGTCCGGTGGCAGCACGTCGATCCCCATCTCCGCGCAGCGGTTGACGAAGAACGGGACCTTGTCTTTGGTGTTCATCACCGAGGAGATCACCGCCGCCATGTACTCCGCCGGGTAATTCGCCTTCAGGTAGGCGGTCCGGTAGGAGATCAGCCCGTAGCAGGCAGCGTGGGACTTGTTGAAGGAGTAATCGGCCGCCGCTTCGTTCAGCTTCCAGAGGTCAGCGGCGACGTTGGGTGCAGTGCCGGACGCCGCCAACCCCTCCATGAACTTGTCCTTCATCGTCGCCATCAAATCGCGCTTCTTCTTGCCGATCGCCTTGCGCAGGTCATCCGCCTGCGCTCCCGAGAAGCCGGCCATGTTGCGGGCGATCTGCATCAGCTGCTCCTGATAGACGACGCAGCCGTGGGTCTCCTCGGTGATCGCTTTCAGCCGCGGATCGGGGTAGCGGACCGTCGAGGGATCTTTCTTCCCTTTCGCGTAGGTAGGGATGTAAGCCATCGCGCCGGGCCGGTACAGCGCGCCCAGAGCGACGATGTCAGCGAACTCGGTCGGGCCGACCCTGCGCAGCGCGTCGCGCATACCCTCGGACTCGAACTGGAAGACGCCGGTCGAGTCGCCCTTGGCCAGCATCGCGTAGGTCCTGGCGTCGTCGATCGGGATCTGCTCCATGTCGATCCGTTCGCCGCGGGATCGCTCGATGATGTCGATCGCATCCTCGATCACGTCCAGGTTCCGCAGCCCGAGGAAGTCCATCTTCAGCAGGCCCATCTCCTCGATCGGATTCATCGAGTACTGGGTGACGATCTTGTACTGGCGCTCGGGCTTGCCCTTGTCGTTGGTCGCCGCCGGGGCGGTCTTGTCCTCGGCGAGTTGCAGCGGCACGACCTCCTGCAGCGGCCGGTCGGCGATCACCACCGCGGCGGCGTGGATCGAGTTGTTGCGGATGATCCCCTCGAGACCCTGGGCGACGTCGATGATCTTCTTCGCGTCGGGCTCCCCGTCGTAGGTCCGTTTCAGCTCCTGCCCGGACTTGAGGCACTCGGCGAAGGAGGGGCTGCGGCCCATGATCGGCTCCGGGATCTGCTTCGCCAGCCGGTCGCCGGTGGCGTAGTCGAAGCCGAGCACGCGGGCCGCGTCGCGGGTCGCGGCGCGCGGGGCCATCTTGCCGAAGGTGATGATCTGGGCGACCGATTCGCGGCCGTATTTCTCGCCGACGTAGCGGATCATCCGCTCACGCCCGCGGACCGAGAAGTCGATGTCGATGTCCGGCATCGATTTGCGCCCGGGGTTGAGGAAGCGCTCGAACATCAATTCGTTGGCGAGCGGGTCGAGGTCGGTGATCTTCAGGCTGTAAGAAACGATCGAGCCGGCGGCCGAGCCGCGGCCGGGGCCGACGGCGATCCCGTTGCGCTTGGCGTAGCTGACGAAGTCCCAGACGATCAGGAAGTAGGAGGAGAAGCCCATCTCCTCGATCACCCCGAGCTCGAACTCGAGCCGCTCGACCGCCTCGGTCGGCAGCGGGTCGCCGTAGCGGGCGCGGAGGCCGTCCATCGCGATCCGCCGCAACATCGCCTCGGGCTCCTCGCCGTTTTCGGTCGGGTAACGCGGCAGCAGCAGCTTGCCGAGCTCGATCTCGATGTCGCAGCGCTCGGCGATCTCCAGCGTGGTCGGAACGGCATCCGGCCACTCGGCGAAGGACGCGGACATTTCGGCGTTGTCCTTGATGTAGAACTCGTTCGTGTCGAAGCTCATCTTCGGCATCTGCAGGGTCGACTTCGTCTGTACGCAGAGCAGCGCCGCGTGGTTGTCGAAGTCCTCGCGCCGCAGGTAGTGGACATCGGCGGTCCCGACCAGCGGTCGATTCAGCTCGCGGGCGAAGCGGACGATCCCCTCGTTGGCCTTGTCCTGCTCGGGGATCCCGTTCTTCTGCACCTCCATGTAGACCTGCTCGGGGCCGAAGGCCTGGATCAGGTCGTCGAGGTGGGTGCGGGCGTCGTCCTCACGCTCTTCGATCAGGCGGCGGCAGAAGCGCGACTGCAGACAGCCGGTGAGGACGATCACGCCCTCGGCGTGCTGGGAGAGCAGGTCCATGTCGACGTTGGCCTTGCCACGCGAGAAGCCCTCGAGGAAGCCGGCGGAGGTGAGCTTGACCAGGTTCGAGAAGCCGGTGTTGGTCTCGGCCAACAGGGTCAGGTGGTTGCGCTCGTACTTCGCCTGCTCCTTGATCGCGTGGCGGTCCTCGACGAGATAGGCCTCGAGCCCGGCGATCGGCTTGATTCCGTGCTTCTTGCAGGCCTTGTAGAGGTCGACGGCGCCGTTCATGACGCCGTGGTCGGTCAGTCCGAGCGCCGGCTGGTCGAGCTCGGCCGCCCGTGCCGCCATCGCGTCGATCTTGCAGGCGCCGTCGAGCAGCGAATACTCGCTGTGGGCGTGGAGATGTACGGCTGACGCGGTGCTCACGAGGTCGGCCGATAATGGCAAGCGGGGCAGATGGCACGGGCACCTGTCGTGACACTTCCGCGCTAGTTCCGAGCTACTTCAGATCTGAGTGGCGAGGATGCCCGCGATCACGCTGGCGACGATGCTCGCAAAGAGGGTGACGAACCCGAGGATCATCGTTCGCTGCATCGCGTCGAAGCGGGCATTCATATCGTCGAATCCCTTTTTCATGCCAGAGCGGAGCGTGCCGATCTCCGTGTTCGTGTCCGAACGGAGCGCACCGATCTCACCGCGAAGGTCGCGGATGTCGGCATCGACGCGTCCGAAGCCTTTATCGACGCGGTCGAAGCCCTTGTTCATGTCCGAGCGGAGGTCGCGAATTTCGACCTTGCTCTCCTCGAAGCCTCTGTCGACCCGCTGCGTCAGGTCGTCGAGCCGCTCGTCGGTCCATTTTTCCCTTGCCATGACTGCCATGGAGCCAACCATAGGACGCGTGTTGTCTACAGTGGCGCGCAGATCGTAAGTTCTCTGCGCCGCCTTTGGGGAGAACTCGTGACTTAGGCGCAGACCCAGGCGCTGCCGCCCGAGTCGGCCCAGATTTCGGCGGCGATGCGGTCCTGTTCGGCCTTCGGGGCGTTCTGCGGTTCGCCCTGGCCACCGTAGAGCTCCCAGGTCGAAGGCAGGATCTGGTAGGCGCCGCCGGCGCCGCTCGACGGGTTCACCGCCCCATAGTTGCCGCCGGACTCGCACATCACGATGTAGGTCGGGATCGAGTACGGCCCGCCGAGCCATCGCCCGACTTCTTCTTCGGCTTCGGTTTCGGTTTCGGCCAGACGCGCTTCCTGGACCTCGTCGACCCATTCGGCGATGTCCGATTTCAGCGTCGCCAGCGAAGCTTCACGACTGGCCTTCAGCGATTCCAGATGGGCTGCCGCCGCCTGGGCGGCCGCGCGCACTTCGGCGATTTCCGCGCGAGCGGCTTCGAGCCGTTCGTCGTAAGCAATCGCTTCGGCCTTCAGGTCGGCGACCTCCAGCACCTGACGGTGCACCGCCGCGCGCACTTCGGCGACGCGGTCGGCGAGGAGGCTGTCGGCTTCGGAGATCGCCCGCAGGTAGTCGCTCTGGGTGACGAAGTCCTCGTAGTCGCCGGAACCGAAGACCAGGTCGGCGGTGCTCGGCGTGCCGCTCTCGTAGATCGCGACCAGGCGCTCCGCCAGGGCCGCGCGGGAGCGCTGAAGCCGGGCTTTCTCGACCGCCAGCCGGTGGCGGGTGAGCTCCAGCTTGCGAGCCAGTTCGGCGGCCCGCTCGCGGCCTTCGGCCAGCAGCGCCGTGAGTTCCTTCTCTTCGACCGCGGCGTCCTCGGATTCGGCTTCGGCGCCCGCCAGTTCAGCCGTCGTCGCCTGCAGCTGCGAGGACAACGAGGTCGCCTCATCGCGCGCCGAGGCCAGCTTCGCTTCGAGCTTCTCGGCTTCGGTCGCGCCGGCGCTGCCGACGGCAGCGCCGAGGACTGCGAGCAGCGCACAGAGCAGCGCTGCGGCGCAGATCCCGAGGAGATCCTTTCTGAGCCCGAGCGGCCGCACGAGGGGCCGAGGCTACCGAGGCGACCCCAAAAGTCCTGCAAGTTGGAGATAGCCCGCAAGCGAGCTTGCGGAGCCGGCTCTCCGCCGAGCTCAGCCTTCGGGGACTTCGCGCTTGGCAAAGTAGGCGACGGCCGCCACGATCCCCACCCCGAAAACCCCGAGGGCGATGCGGGTCTCACGCCGGTAGCGGCGACGCATGTAGCGAAAGGCGAACTTCAGCGAGGCCTTGCCGAGCCGGTTGTACATCAGCCCTCCCCCCGCTCGCGGATCCGGTGCGCCATCCGCGACTGCAGCGACCAGAGCTCGATGAAGCCGGGTGAGGCGTTCTGGTCGAAGAGCCCGCCGGACTCCGAAAAACTCGCCAGCTCGGCGTCGTAGACGGCGTTCGGCGAGGAGCGGGTGACGACCCGGACGCTGCCTTTGTAGAGGCGGAGGCCGATCTCGCCGCTGACCTGGGCGTTGACCGCCTCCATGTAGGCGTCGAGGTCGGTCCGCAGCGGCTCCCACCAGAGCCCGGCGTAGACGAGATAGCCCCACCTCTGGTCGAGCGCTGGCTTGAACTGGTTCTGGTGGATCGTCCCGACCAGGCGCTCCAGCTCCTCGTGCGCGGTCAGCACGATCGCCGCCGCGGGGACCTCGTAGATGTCGCGCACCTTGAGGCCGACGATCCGGTCCTCGATGTGGTCGACGATCCCGACGCCGTGGCGGCAGCCGATCTCCGCCGCCTTTTCCAGCAGCTCGACCAGCCCGAGGCGCTCGCCGTTCAGCGAGACCGGCACGCCGGCCTCGAAGCCGACCGTCACCGTCTCGGCCTCGTCGGGGGCCTCCTCTGGCCGCGTCACCAGTTGGAAGACGTCGTCCTCGGGCGCGTGGTCGAGCTCCTCGATCCAGCGGCCCTCCGAGGAGCGGCCCCAGAGGTTGTCGTCGATCGAGTAGGGCGCGACCTCGGTGCCGCCCTTGACCGGTATCCCGTTCTCGCGGGCGTAGGCGATCTCCTCCTCGCGGCCCATCTCCCAGGAGCGGACCGGGGCGATCGTCTTCAGCTCGGGAGCGAGGGTCGCCACCGTGGCCTCGATCCGGACCTGGTCGTTGCCCTTGCCGGTGCAGCCGTGGGCGATCGTGTCGCAGCTCGTCTGCCGCGCGTACTCAACCGCCAGCTGGGCAATCAGCGGCCGGCCGAGCGCGGTGAAGAGCGGGTAGCCGTTGCCGTAGACGGCGTTGGCCTTGATCGCCGGCGCGACGAACTCGGCGGCGAAGCGCTCGCGGGCGTCGACCACGTGGCACTCGGCGGCGCCCAGCTGCAACGCCTTCTGCTCGATCACCTCGTAGTCCTCGCCGGGCTGACCGAGGTTGACCGTCAGGCAGACGACTTCGGCCTCGTAGTGGTCCTGGATCCACTTCAGCATCACGCTGGTGTCGAGGCCGCCCGAGTAGAGCAACAGCACGCGGTGGACGCTGGCGGGATCCGCCTCGTAGCTGGCGGTCGGCTGGAAGTGCGGTTGATCGGCGCTCACGGGGGCGCAGTCTCTCACGAGGTTTGGCTCTGAGGGCGTCTGACCCAAGCAGGTCAAGGACGCAGGGAGCGCCGTGTGCTCTGCACACAAGCGACCGAGGACGCAGAGATGCGCAGTGTCAGACGCCCTCAGGGCGCTTCGATGCCGCCGCTGCCGCCTTCTTCCCCGACGGGCGGCACTTCTTCTGGTTCTTCTTCAGGGGGTTCTTCGTCTTCTTCGGCCGTCGGTTCTTCTTCGGTCGCGGTCGACTCGGTCGTCGTCGTGGTCGAGCTTTCGGTCGTCGACGGTTCGGAGGTCGAGGATTCGATGCTCGAAGAAGTCGTGGTTTCGCCGCTGTCGTCGTTGTTGGCGATCACGACCACCGCGATCAACAGACCAACGATCACCGCGATCAAGCCGGCGATGAGCAGGCGCATGTTGCCGTGCGGGCGGCCGCCCTGCGGACCGTGACCACCTGGGCCACGGTCTTCAGGCCCCATCAGTCGCGTCGGATCCTCGTGCATCGCCCGCTCAGTCCTCCGGTCCGAGAATTGCGTCGAGGATCGCGTCGGTGTCCTCGATTTCGAAACCGGTCCGCAGGCGCTGATCGATTTCCTCTCTACTGCTGCCGGAAACAGCCATCTGGGTCGCCAGCAAGCGGGCGCCGGCAGGATTGTCGAGAGCAGCCCCCGGAGACTGGGAAGCCGGAGGCGGGGCGGGCTCCTCTGTGTCAACCGCACGCAGGCGGGGGGCCTCGCGAAGCGCTCCGCCGTCGGACTCCGCGGCCGGCGCCAACTGAGCGGGCTCTCGGTCGTCGATCCGCGCCTTCGCCGCTTCCAAGGTCGATTGCAGCTGCTCCGCTTCCCGCCGCAGAGAGATCGCCTGGCCGAGCAGCGAGTCGACCGACTCCGCGAGCTCGGAGACCTGGCCGTCGGCAAGCCGATCGGCCTCGGAGCGCGCTTGCGCGAGGTAGCGTCGCGCCTCGACTTCGGCGTCGTCGATCACTCCCGCGGCCGCTCGCTCGGCGGCCTCGACGATCGCCTCCAGCCGCTGCGCGGTATCGGCGCGCAGGTCGCGCTGCTTCTTGGAGAGGTCCTTGGGCCGTCCGGGGCTCATCGCGTCGTTAAGCCTAAGAGGGATTCGCCGATCAGGCCAACTGCCAAATCCACGTGGTCGGAATCGATCACCAAGGGCGGCAACAGGCGCAGCGTGTCGGGGCGCGGGGCGTTGACCACCAGCCCGTGCTCCAACAGGTTGGCGCCGACGGCGGCCGCGTCGATCTCCTCCTCGAGGCCAACCCCGACCATCAGGCCACGGCCACGGGTCTCGCGCACGCCCTCCAGCGCCTCCAGCTGCTCGCGGAGGTAGGCGCCCAGCTCGCGCACGTTGCGCAGCAGGACCGGGTCGTCGACGATGCCGAGGACGGCTATCGCGGCCGCGGTGGCGACGGGACCGGCGGCGAAGGTCGAGCCGTGGTCGCCGGGCTCGAGCACCTCGGCGGCCTCCGGGCCGGTGATGCAGGCGCCGATCGGGAAGCCGCCGCCGAGCGCCTTGGCGCTGGTGATCAGGTCCGGGCGCACCGGCGTCTGCTCGTAGGCCCAGAGCGATCCGGTGCGGCCGATGCCGGTTTGGATCTCGTCGAAGATCAGCAGCGCACCGGCCTCGTCGCAGGCCTCCCGCGCAGCCAACAGGGCCTCCTCGGAGATCGGAAAGACGCCAGACTCGCCCTGGATCGGCTCGATCAGGACGGCGGCGGTGTTCTCCCCCACCGCCTTGCGCAGGGCGGCGGCGTCGTTGCGGGGGATGGCGCGGAATCCGGGCAGCATCGGGCCGAGCGCCGCGTTCCTAGCCAGACCCGGCGTCGCCGCCAGGGCGCCGTAGGTGCGGCCGTGAAAGTCACCCTCGAAGCTGACGATCTCCGGCGCGTCGACCCCCCGGCGGTGGGCGTGCTTGCGGGCGATCTTGATCGCGCACTCGTTGGCCTCGGCGCCGGAGTTGGAGAAGAAGACGCGGCCGCCGAGACTCGACTCCGAGAGGCGCTCCGCCAGGCGCGCCATCGGCTCGGTGTAGAAGAGGTTGGAGACGTGGATCAGGCGGTGGGACTGCTCGTGGACCGCCTTGACGACGTCGGGATGGCAATGGCCGACCGAGCAGACCGAGATCCCGGAGAGGAAGTCGAGGTAGCGCTTGTCTTCGGCGTCCCAGAGCAGCGGCCCCTCGCCGCGGACGAAGTCCACCGGCGCCCGCCTGTAGGTGCGCATCAGATAGCGCTCCTCCAGCTCCCGCGTGTCTTCGAAACCCATGCTCATGCGGGCCCCAGTACCAGGCGCCGGTCTGCAGGCGTCGCGATCAAGGAATCACCATCGTCCCGATGCCGGCGTCGGTGAAGAGCTCGAGCAGCAGGCTGTGCGGGACCCGGCCGTCGATGATGTGGGCCGACTGGGCGCCGCCGCGAATCGCGTCGGCGCAGGCCTGCAGCTTCGGCCGCATCCCGCCCTCGAGACTCGGCAGCGTCTCGTCTACCTCGCGGACGGTGGCGCGGGAGATCAGCGAGCCGTCGTCGCCCGGGTCGCCGAGCCAGCCCTCGACGTCAGTGAGGAAGATCGCCTTGTGGGCGCCGATCGCAGCGGCGACCTTGCCCGCCGCCTCGTCGGCGTTGACGTTGTAGGACTGGCCGCCGCGGTCGGAAGCCGAGGAGGCGATCACCGGGATGTAATCCACAGCGATGTGGTTCAGCACGTCGACGTCGACCCGCTCGATCGAGCCGACGAAGCCGACCTGCTCGGCGTTCGCCACCGGCGAGACCGAAAAAAGGCTTCCGTCCTCGCCGGAGAGGCCGACGGCGGCCTGGCCGTGGCGGTTCAGCCGCTGGACGATTTCCGAGTTGAGCTTGCCGACCAGGACCATCTTCGCCACCTCGACCGTCTCGGAGTCGGAGACGCGCAGGCCCTCGTGGAAGCGGACCTCGAGGTCGAGCCGCTCCATGTAGCGGGTGATCTCGGGGCCGCCGCCGTGGACGATGATCGGGTTCAGCCCGACGTACTTGAGCAGGACGACGTCGGTGGCGAAGGCTTCGCGCAGATCCTCGTCGAGCATCGCGGCGCCGCCGTACTTGATCACCACGGTGCGGCCGTGGAACTCGCGGATGTAGGGAAGCGCCTCGAGGAGGGTGGCGACGCTGCCGCTGTCGTAGCGAGCGTTGTTGGGGGTGGAGCTCACGTCGTGTACTCCGCGTTGATCCGCACGTACTCGTAGCCCAGATCGGAGAACCAGACGTGGGCGGCGTGCTCGCCGCGACCGAGCCGCAACCCGATCTCAGCCTCCTCGACGTCGGCGCCAAGCTCGGCGGCGTCGATCGACTCGGAGCCGAGCTCGGCGAGCTCCTCGCCGGCGAGGGCGGCGCCGGCGGCCTGGGCGATCCGACCCCAGTTGGGGTCGCGGCCAAACAGTGCCGTCTTGACCAGGGGCGAGTTGGCGATCGCCCGGGCGACCCGCTCGGCCTCGGCCTCGGTCGCGGCCTCGGTGACCTCGATCCGGGCGGTGCGGACTGCGCCCTCACCGTCGCGGACGATCTCGATCGCAAGCTGCATCAGCACGGCCTCGAGCAGTCCGTCCGGCAGCGGCTGGCGGGAGGCGCCGGAGGCCTGCAGCAGGACCATGTCGTTGGTGCTCATCTGACCGTCGACGGTGATCCGGTTGAAGGAGGCGTCGACCGCAGCCCGCAGGCGCGCGTCGGCGTCGGGGACGACGGCGTCGGTCTGGACGAAGCAGAGCATCGTCGCCATGTTCGGCTCGATCATCCCCGCCCCCTTCGCCTGGGCGGAAAGCGTCACGCCGCCAGCGCGCAGGGTGCAGCGCTTGGGCCAACGGTCGGTGGTGAGGATCGCGTCGGAGAAGGCGCCGCCGCCGTCCGCCGCAAGGGTCGAGGCAGCGTCGGTAATGCCGGGAAGCACGGCGTCGATCGGGAGGGGCACGCCGATCGTCCCGGTCTCGGCGACGGCGACCTGCGAAGCGGCGAGGCCGAGCTCAGCGGCCGTCCGCTCACACATCGCGCGGGCATCGGCGAGCCCCTGCTCACCGGTCTCGGCGTTGGCGTTGCCGCTGTTGACGACAGCGGCACGCACGTCGGCGGCGTCGACCGCGTCGCGGCAGACCCGGATCGGCGCCGCGGCCGAGGCATTGCGGGTGAGGACCATCGCCGAATCGACCTCCTCGGCGTCGCAGACAATCAGGCCAACGTCGGTGCGCCCGCCACCCTTGAGGCCGCAGTGGGCGCCGCCAGCCCGGAACCCTTGGGCGAGCTGGACGGGATCGAGCTGCTCGACCCCCTCGGGCGCGCCCACCCAACGCGAACGGAAAAAGGAGGCGCTCATCCCTTCACCTGTTCCTCATTCGCGCACTGCAACAAATAGGAACAGACGAATGGGTGGGTGCGGGTCATTTGAGGCCCTCGGTCTCGTCCAGGCCCAGCATCAGGTTGAGGTTCTGCACGCCCTGACCGGAGGCGCCCTTCCAGATGTTGTCGATCGCCGAAAAGGCCATCACCCTCCCCCGTTCCTCGACCGTGACGTAGACGTGGCACTCGTTCGTGTCCCGGACGGCGCGCAGGTTCGGCGGGCCGTCGAGGACGTGGACGAAGGGCTCGCCGGCGTAGCGCTCCTCGTAGAGGGCGCGGACGGCGTCCTTCGAGGTCGGCTCGTCGAGCGTCGCAAAGCAGGTCGCCAGCTCGCCCTGGTCGAGCGGCAGAAGGTGCGGGACAAAGGTGACGGGAGCCGGGCTGCCGAGCGCCGCCAGCTCCTGCTCGATCTCGGGCCGGTGGCGATGCCCCTCGGTCTTGTAGGGAAAGGCGTTCTCGGTCATCGCCGAGAAGTGGACGAGGTCGTCGCTGCTGCGTCCGTAGCCGGAGGTTCCCTGCATGGCAGCGACGAAGACCTCGCTGAGGAGGCCCTTTTCGGCCAGCGGAGCGAGGGCGAGGACACTGGCGGTCGGGTAGCAGCCAGGGGTGGCGACCAGCTTCGCCTCGCGCAGCTCCTCGCGGTAGATCTCGCTGAGGCCGTAGACGCCGGTCCCGAACAGCTCGGGGGCGCCGTGCTTGCCGTACCAACGCGCGTAGGTCTCGGGGTCGCGGAGGCGGAAGTCGGCGGAGAGGTCGACGACGAGGATGCCGGCCGCGCGGAGCGCGGCGTCGGTCGGGGCGGCGGCCCCGTGCGGGTAGGCAACGATCGCCGCGTCGACCTCGGGCAGGTCCTCGAGGTCGAGCTCGGTCAGCCGGGTCGCCGCCCGATATCGGGGGTAGAGATCGGACAGGCGCTTGCCGCCGTCGCCGCGCGACGTCGCGGCCACCAGCTCGAGGCGCGGATGGTCCCAGACGATCTGCGCCGCCAGGGCGCCGGTGAACCCGGAGGCGCCGGCAACCAGCACCCGCGCCGCGGGATCGCCGTCGAGCGGTTGCGAGGCGAGGTCACTCACGCAGCGCCCCTCCGATCCCGTCCAGCTTCGCCTTGATCGCTCCCCGCAGGCCGGCGACTTCCTCGTCGGTGAGGGTGCGGTCCGGCGCCCGGAACTCGAGGTTCAGCGCCAGGCTCTTGCGGTCGGCGCCGACCTGCTCGCCCTCGTAGAGGTCGAAGACCTCGGCCGCATGCAGCAGCTCGCCACCGCCCGCCAGGACAGCTGCGCGGACCTCGCTGGCGGGAGTCGCTGCGGGCACGACCACGGCCAGGTCCTGGTAGACCGCCGGGAAGGTGGTGACGTCCTCGTAGGACTCCTCGCCGAGGCTGGCGGCCGCGACCAGGGGCGCCGCGTCGAGTTCGAAGGCGACGGCGGCGTCAAGGTCCCAGGTCCGGCAGACCAGCGGGTGGACCTCGCCGATCCAGCCGGCCGGCGTGCCGCCGATCGAGACCGCGGCCGAGCGGCCCGGGTGCAGGAACGGCTCCTCGGCCGGCGCGAACTCGAGCTCGGTGCCGAGCTGCCTCGCCAGCGCTTCCAGCACGCCCTTCAGGGCGAAGAGGTCGGCCGGCTCACCGCCACCTCGCCAGGAGCGCTTAGCCAAGGCACCGACCGCGATCCCCGCAAACCGGTGCGGCTCAACAAACGGCGGCGGCTGATCGCCAGCGAATTTCCCCGCCAATGGATCGACGGGCCGATTTTCCGACATATGGGCGTCTTTTCGGCCCATCAACCCCTCGGTGAGGTAGACGCGGGTGGATTCGAAAAGAGCTTGGTCGCTCGTGCCGCGGGCGGCGTTGCGGGTGGCGATATCGAGCAGGGAGCCGAGCAGGGCCGTGCGCATCGCCGACTGCTCCTCGGAGAGAGGGTTGGCGAGCAGCACCGGGATCGCACGTGGGTCCTCGGCTCCGATCCGCAGGCGTCCGGCCTCTCCCGGGTCGGTGAAGCTCCAGCCGACGACCTGGTCGAAGCCGAGGTCGCGGAGGACGTCCTCGGCCCGCCGCCGCAGGCGCTGCTCGCGGCTGAGGCCACCGACGGCTTCGCCGGTAGCGGGCAGGGTGGTCGGTAGGTGCTCGTCGATGCCGTGCACCCGCGCCACCTCCTCGATCAGATCGACCTCGCGGGTGACGTCGTAATGGCGCTCGGGCGGAACCGTGACCGTCAGGTCCTCGCCGTCGGCCTCGGCCTCGAACCCGAGCCGCTCCAGGTAGGCCTTCTGGTCGGCCTGGGAGATCTCCATTCCGAGCAGGCCCTCGCACCCGCGATGCCCGCAGAGACAGCCGCCGCGGCTCGGGCGCCTCGGCGGCGACGTCGATCGTCCCCGGCACCAGCTTCGCGCCGCAGAGCTCGACCAGCAGCCGCGAGGCGATCGCCTGCGCCCGTAGGCAGAGCGCCGGGTGAAGCTGCTTCTCGAACCGCGCCGAGGCCTCCGAGCGCAGCCCGAGCAGACGCGAGGTGCGGAGGATGTTGGTCCCGTTCCAGCTGGCGACCTCGAGCAGCACCCGGGTGGTCGACTCGGAGACCTCGGAGACGCTGCCCGCCCATGATCCCGGCGACCCCCGAGGGCCCGCTCGCGGTCGCAGACCAGCACCGTCTCGGCGTCGAAGGTGCGCTCGACGTCGTCGAGCGTGGTCATCTTCTCCCCCTCGCCCGCGGTGCGGACGATCAGCTCGCCGCCGGGGACCTGGTCGAGGTCGAAGGCGTGCAGCGGCTGCGCGGTCAGCAGCATCACGTAGTTGGTGATGTCGACGACGTTGTTGATCGGCCGCTGGCCGGCCGCCGCGAGCCGCGCCTGCAGCCAGAGCGGCGAGGGACCGATCGGTGACGTCGGTGAAGACGCGGGCGGTGAAGCGCGGGCAGAGCTCGGGGACCTCGACCGTGACCGAGGCGAAGTCCTCGGCCTTCCCCTCCCCCTCGGCCGGCGCGTCCTCGGCCCAGGGGTCGGCGGCGAGCGGCGCGCCGGTGATCGCGTGCACCTCGCGGGCGACCCCGTAGACGCCGAAGCAGTCGACTGCGGTTCGGGGTGACCTCGATCTCCAGCACCGGCTCGCCCAGCGGCAGCACCTCGGCCAGCGGCGTCCCCGGCGCCGAGTCCGTCGTCGAGCACCATGATCCCGTCGTGGTCCTCGCCGATCTCGAGCTCGTCGGCGGAGAGGATCATCCCTTCGGAGGCGACCCCGCGCAGCTTCGCCTTGCGCAGCTTCTCCCCGCCCGGCATCCGCGCTCCCGGCAGCGCCACCGCGACGGTCTGCCCGGCGGCGACGTTGGGGGCGCCGCAGACGATCGTGCCGCTCGCCGTCGCCGATCTCGACCGTGCAGACCCGCAGCCGGTCGGCGTTCGGGTGCTGCTCGCCGGTCGACGACCTTGCCGACGACGAAGCCGTCGGCCGAGGGCGGCCCGACGTCGTCACCCGCTCGACCTCGGTCCCGGTCATCACCAGCCGCTCGGCGAGCGCCGCCGGCTCCGACGCCGGGGTCGCAGTACTCGCGCAGCCATGAGTACGGGACGCTCATGAGAACTGCTCCAGCATCCGCACGTCGTTGTCGAAGAAGCGCCGCAGGTCGGGGACGCCGTGGCGCAGCATCGCCACCCGCTCGACCCCGATGCCGAAGGCGAAGCCCTGGACCCGCTCGGCGTCGTAGCCGTTGTCCTCGACGAAGCCGAGCACGTTGGGGTCGACCATCCCGGCGCCGAGGATCTCGATCCAGCCCTGGCCCTTGCAGAGGTTGCAGCGCTCGCCGCCGGCCAGCTCGCCGCTGCCGCCGCACTGGAAGCAGGAGACGTCGACCTCGACGCTCGGCTCGGTGAAGGGGAAGAAGTGCGGCCGCAGGCGCACCTCGCGCTCGGCGCCCGAACATCGCCCGGCACATCGCCAGCAGCGTCCCCTGCAGGTCGGCGAGGGTGATCCCCTCGGCGATCGCCAGCCCCTCGATCTGGTGGAACATCGGGCTGTGGGTGGCGTCGGAGTCGCGCCGGTAGACC
Organism: uncultured Actinomycetes bacterium; assembly: GCA_963724745.1. Taxonomy (GTDB): domain Bacteria; phylum Actinomycetota; class Thermoleophilia; order Solirubrobacterales; family 70-9; genus VAYN01. The sequence continues at coordinate 105,191 of CAVRVU010000009.1, read as the reverse complement.
TTGCCGGGGACGATCGACGAAGATCGGCGGCGGCTGGGTCTCCATCGCGCGGACCTGCATCGGCGAGGTGTGGGTGCGCAGCAGCACGTCGGGGTGCGACTGCACGTAGAAGGTGTCCTGGAGCATCCGCGCCGGGTGGCCGGGCGGGTGGTTCAGGGCGGTGAAGTTGTAGTAGTCGTGCTCGATCTCCGGGCCTTCGGCGACGTGGTAGCCGAGGCCGACCATCGTGTCCTCGATCAGCCGCGTGGTGCGGGCGATCAGGTGCGGGTGGCCGACCGGCCGCGGCGGCGCGCCCGGGCAGGGTGACGTCGACCCGGTCGTCGACCAGCTTGCGCCTCCAGCTCGGAGGCGTCGAGCCGCTCGGCGCTCGCCTCGAGCAGCGCCTCGAGCTCCTTGCGGGCGCGGTTGGCGGCGCCGCCGACCGCCCCCCGTTCCTCCTGCGGCAGCTCGGCGATCCCGCGCAGGATCGCGGTCAGCTCGGCTTTGCGGCCGAGGTAGCGGACCCGCAGCTCCTCCAGCTCGGCGCTGTTTGTCGGCGGCCTCGATCGCCGCGCGCGGCCTCGGCCCTGATCTCCTCGATCCGCTCAAGCATCAGGCTGGGCCTCCTCGCATGGCGGGCGACGATATCCGCTGGGCGGCGATCGCCGCCGCCGCGGCGACGTTGAGCGACTCGGCGCCCGCCGGCGCGAGCGGGATCGTCACCTGCGACTCGCACTCGGCGAGCACCTCGTCGGGCAGGCCCTCGCGCTCGGCGCCGAGGCAGAGCGTGCGCGGCGCCCGCGAGCGCCTCGAGTCCCCACCCCGTGGGCGACCAGCGCGACCCGCGGCGCCGGCGTCGCCTCCACCTCGGCCCTCACCGGCGGCTGGGCGAAGATCGAGCCCATGCTCGCCCGCACCGCCTTCGGCGAGAAGGGGTCGGCGCAGTCGGGCCCGAGCGACGACCGTGCCGCCGAGCAGCGCGTCGGCGGTGCGGACGATCGTCGCCGACGTTGCCGGGGTCGCCGACCCCGTGCAGGTAGACGCACGGAGCCGTCGGCGCGCTCGGCCCAGCGCAGCGGCCAGACCGCGATCGCCCGCGTCCCCGAGCCGAGCGAGGAGACGTCGGCGAGCAGCTCCGGCTCGACCTCCTCGCCGCCGAGCCCGCGAGCCGGCGGCGGCGAGCACGAAGCGCGGCTCGGCGCCGGCCGCCAGCCCGGCCTCGAGCAGGTCCTCGCCCTCGGTCGCGAACAGCCCCTCGCGCTCGCGGTGCTTGCGCTCGCGCAGCTTGCGGACCAGCTTCAGCTTCTCGTTTTGTGGGCTCTCGATCATCGGTTCGTTTGGCGTTGTTGTCTTCTGTTCGGCGGTTTCTTCTCCTGGAACGAAAAAGCGGGCCGTCTTCACGGCCCGCCCGGGAGAGTGGAGTGTCGGTGTGCCGCTAGGCGGCCGCACCCTCCCGGGCTAGCTCCACGAATCGGCGGAAGGCGTCGCGGTCGGGGACCGCGATCTCGGCGAGCATCTTGCGGTTCACCTCGACCTCGGCTTTGCTCAGGCCGTGCATCAGTTCCGAGTAGCTCATGCCCTCGAGCCGCGCGGCGGCGTTGATCCGGGTGATCCAGAGCCGGCGGAAGGTCGCGCTTGCGGTTGCGCCGGTCGCGGTAGGCGTACATCCCCGACCGCTGCACCTGCTCTTTGGCGAAGCGGTAGGAGGAATGCTTGCGGCCGAAGTAGCCCTTCGCTTCCTTCAGCACCTTGCGGCGCTTCTTGCGCGCGTGGACGGAGCGCTTGACGCGGCTCACTTGCCGCCTCCGAGCAGCTTCCGCACCCGCTGGGCGTCGTGCGGTGCGATCTCGACCGGCCGCGCCATCTGCCGCTTCCGCTTCGGCGACTTTTTCTCCAGGATGTGGCTGGAGTAGGCGCGACGGCCGCGCAGCTTGCCGCTGGCGGTCTTGCGGAACCGCTTCTTGGCGCCGGAATGGGTTTTCATCTTCGGCATCGGGCTCGGTATTGAAGCAGACGCGCGCGCCCGCGCGCTAGCCGGTTGCCCTGCGCGCGCAGGTACGCTGGCGCCGCGATGCGGATCCTCTACGTGGTCGGGACGCGGCCGAACTTCGTCAAGACGGCGCCGGTGATCGGCGGCGCTGCGCGCCCGCGCTGCCCGAGGGCCGCCACGCGATCGTCCACACCGGCCAGCACTACGACCGGCTGATGTCGCGAGGTCTTCCTCGAGGAGCTCGGGGTGCCGGCGCCCGACCACATGCTCGAGGTCGGCTCCGGCAGCCACGCCGCAGCAGACGGCGCGCACGATGGAGCGCCTGGAGCCGGTCCTGCTCGACGAGCGGCCCGACCTGGTGATCGTCCCCGGCGACGTCAACTCGACCCTGGCGGCGGCGCTGACCGCGGTCAAGCTGGGCATCCCGGTCGCCCACATCGAGTCCGGCCTGCGCAGCTTCGACCTGACGATGCCCGAGGAGGTCAACCGGATCGTCGCCGACCGCTTCTCCGAGCTACCTCTTCCTGCACAGCGACGAGGCGGTCGACGAACCTGCGCGCCGAAGGCATCCCCGAGGAGCGCATGCACTTCGTCGGCAACACGATGATCGACACCCTGGTCGCGCTCGAAGACCGCTTCCGCGCCGCCGGCGCCGGCGGCGCGCCTCGGGGTCGAGCCGGGCTCCTACGTGCTCGTCACCCTGCACCGCCCGGCGCTCGTCGACGGCCCGCTGCTCGGCGAGACCGTGCGCGCAGCTGGCCGCGCTGGCGCAGCGAGATGCCGGTCGTCTTCCCGGTCCACCCGCGCACCCGCAAGATGATGGAGGGCGCTCGAGCGCCGAGCACCCCGGCCTGCTGCTGATCGAGCCGCTCGGCTACCTCGACTTCCTCTCGCTGATGGCCGACGCCGGCGCCGTCCTCACCGACTCCGGCGGCATCCAGGAGGAGACGACCTACCTCGGCGTCCCCTGCTTCACCCTGCGCGACAACACCGAGCGGCCGGTCACCGTCCGCGCCGGCACCAACACGCTGCTCGGCCTCGACCCGGCGGCGATCGCCGGGATCCCGGCGGCGCTGGCAGCGCGCGGCGACGCCCCGCGGAGCCGCCGCCGCTCTGGGACGGCCACGCGGCCGAGCGGATCGCCGACGTGATCCTCGCCGACGGCCTAGGACCGCTAGGCGGGACCAGCCGGAGTCGGCTGGGCGAGCTCGGCGTCAGCCGCAGCCGATCCTCAGCGGGAGCCGGTCGGCCGGCGCGGACGGCCCGCCGCGGTCGTGCGGGCTCGCGGCCGCTCGGCGATCGGCGGGAGCCTCCGGCGGCTCGTCCGCCGGCGGCCTCGGCGCCGCTCGGCGACTTTGTCGACCTCTTTGCTCGGGGCCAGCAGCATGCTCATGTTGCGGCCTTCCTGCAGCGGCGCCGACTCGATCACGGCGAGGCCGTCGAGGTCCTCGAAGAGCTTCTGCAGCAGCGCCCGGCCGCGCTCGGGGTGGGCCTGCTCGCGACCGCGGAACATGATCGTCACCTTGACCTTGTCGCTGGTGCTTGAGGAAGCGCTCGACGTGGCCCTTCTTCGTCTCGTAGTCGTGGGTCGCGATCTTCGGGCGCAGCTTGATTTCGCGGATGTTGACCTGCTGCTGGTGCTTGCGCGCCGGCCTTCTGCTTCTGCTCCTGCTCGTACTTGTACTTCGAGTAGTCGAGCAGGCGGGTGACCGGCGGCTTCGAGCCCGGGGCGACCTCGACCAGGTCGAGGTCGGCCTCCTGGGCGCGTTTCAGCGCGTCGTTGATCTCGACGATGCCGAGCTGCTCGCCGTCGGCGCCGATCAGGCGCACCTGCGGCACGCGGATGCGCTCGTTGATCCGAGTCGTGTCGCGCTCTGGCGGGCGCCGATCGAACCTACGCGGGACCGGCACTATCGAGAGGCGGTGGACTTCAAGAGGACGAGACGGTGGACAGGGCACGGGGCGCTCAGCGGCGGCGGTGGTTTTGCGTGCCAGCGATCAAGTTCGGCGCAGTATAGAGACAGAACGGCAGTTGGCAAAGCCAGCCACTCAGCGCCGCTCGACCTCGGCCTCGACCCGGGTCGGCGAACTCGGCCAGCGACATCTCCCCCAGGTCGCCGTCCGCGTGGGAGCGGACAGACACGGCGCCGTCCTCCTCCTCGCGATCGCCGACGACCAGCATGTAGGGGTAGCGGCCGATCGTCGCAGCGTCGCGGATCTTCTTGCCGACCGACTCGGAGCGGTCGTCGACGGCGACGCGGACGCCGAGTTCGCGCAGCTGCTCGAAAGCCCGGCGGCGTAGTCGTTGTGGCGGTCGGAGATCGGCAGGACGATCGCCTGCACCGGCGCCAGCCAGATCGGGAAGCGGCCGGCGTAGTGCTCGATCAGGATCCCGGCGAAGCGCTCCATCGAGCCCAGCAGCGCCCGGTGGATCATCACCGGCCGGTGAGCGGCGTCGTCGGCGCCGGTGTAATAGAGCTCGAAGCGCTCGGGCATCTGGAAGTCGAGCTGGCAGGTACCGCACTGCCAGGAGCGGCCCAGCGCGTCGGTGACGTGGAAGTCGATCTTCGGCCCGTAGAAGGCGCCGTCGCCGGGGTTCAGCGTCGTACTCGCGCCCCTGGCTGTCGAGCGCCTCGGCCAGCGCCGCCTCGGCCTTCGCCCACTGCTCCTCGGTGCCCATCGACTTCTCCGGCCGGGTCGAGAGCTCGACGTGGACGTCGGTCGAAGCCGAAGCGGCGCGTAGAGCTCGTCGATCGCCTCGCAGATCGAGGCGACCTCGTCGCCGATCTGCTCCTCGGTGCAGTAGACGTGGGCGTCGTCCTGGGTGAAGGCGCGGACCCGCAGCAGCCCGTGCAGGACGCCCTCGCGCTCGTTGCGGGAGACGCGGCCGAACTCGGCCAGCCGCAGCGGCAGCTCGCGGTAGGAGTGGCGGTCGGCGGAGTAGACGAGGCAGGCGCCGGGGCAGTTCATCGGCCGCAGCGCGTAGCGGCGGTCGTCGTCCTCCATGAAGTACATGTCGTCCTTGTAGTTGTCCCAGTGCCCGGAGCGGTGCCAGAGCGCTCGTCGAGCACCTGCGGCGTGGCGATCTCCTGGTAGCCGCGCTTGCGCAGCTGGTCGCGGACCTCTGTCTCGATCAGTCCGCAGCAGGGTCGTCCCGTTCGGCAGCCAGAACGGCATCCCCGGCGCCTCCTTGCGCAGCATGAAGAGGCCGAGCTGCGGGCCGAGTCGGCGGTGGTCGCGTTCTTTGGCCTGCTCGATCCGCTCCAGGTGCTGCCTCGAGGTCCTTCTTCGAGAAGAAGGCGGTGCCGTAGATCCGGGTCAGGCTCTCGCGCTTCTCGTCGCCGCGCCAGTAGGCGCCGGCGACCGAGCTCAGCTTGATCGCCTTGATGCGGCCGGTCGAGGGGCCGTGCGGGCCGCGGCAGAGGTCCTCGAAGGGGCCGTTGCGATAGAGGGAGACGGTCTCGACCCCCTCGTCGCGGACGAGGTCCTCGATCAGCTCGACCTTGAAGCCCTGGCCCTGGCCGCGGAACAGCTCGATCGCCTCGGCGGCGGGGACGTCGCGGCGGGAGAACTCCTCGTCGGCGCCGATGTGCTCCAGCATCGCCGCTCGATCTCCGGCAGGTCCTCTTCGGTGATCCTTGTCCCCGGCGGGAACTCGAAGTCGTAGTAGAAGCCGTTCTCGATCGGCGGGCCGATCGTCACCTTGGTGCCGGGATAGAGGTCCATCACCGCCTCGGCCATCACGTGGGCGGCGTCGTGGCGGATCAGCTCCAGCGCCTCGGGGTCGCGGTCGGTGAGGATCGCCACCTCGCCGCCCCCGGCAGGCAGCGGCGCCGTGAGGTCGCGCAGCTCGCCGTCGACCTTGATCGCCAGCGCCGCCTTGGCGAGACCGGGACCGATCGCGGCGGCCGCGTCGGCGCCGGTCGCCCCCGCGGGCAGCTCCAGCGGCTTGCCGTCAGGCAGGGTGACGATGGTCTTCTCGGTTGCGGCCTCCATGCGGGGCAATGGTACGGGGAACGTTCAGCCATCCGATGCGTGCTCAGCGAGCGGGTCCCTGCCGCGCCTGCCGTTCGGCGATCAGCGGGCAGGGACTCTTGCCGGGCAGCGGGTGAACCTTCTTCAGGAGCCCAGCCCGCCGGCGCCTTCCAGAACGACGTATCGGATTCCCGGCGGAAGGCCGCCGGTTTCGGCGGTCGAACGGATACAGACACGACCGCCCCGCATTTCCCAGTTGAGGAACGGGGCGCCGTGTTCCTCTTCGAGCAGTTGCGAAGAGGCGACGACAAGCGTCGGCCCTTCGCCGACCTGCGTGCGGTACTCGCTCAGCTTCGAGGAGTAGGAGGTCGGGCCGACGGGCGCGTTGGCGAGGGCGAGGAGCGAGCAGGCGCCCGCGGCGGCGACGAAGAGCGCGGCCATCGCGGGCAGTGCCAGTCGACGAGTGTCGACTTGCTCTCGTATAGCGAGAGCAACTCGACACGCCTCCGTGAGCAGAGGCAGGAGGATTGCGAGCAAGACGAGCGGGGCAGCGATCTCGATCGCCTTGGCGGCCGTGTAGGGAGTACCGGCGACGCGGGCAGCGGCGTAGGCGAGGGCGGCTGCGCCGAGGCCGGCGAGGATCGCGGTCTCGCGACGGCGCCAGAGGTGAATCACCCCGTAGACGAGAAGGGCGAGTGCGAAGGCGATGCCGAGGTAGTAGCCGAGGGCGGGCACGGCTCCGTCGCCCGGCGCCAGGCGGTAGTCACCTGAAGGCCAGATGCCGAGGGCCTCGAAGGGGGAGATCTGGCCGAAGAGGTTGCCCAGGCCGGGGCCGTTGGGGTCGAAGGTCTCGAAGCTGTGGAAGTCCAGCATTCGGCCTAGCTCGGGGAGGGTTAGTACTGCGAAAACAGCAAGTCCGAGGCCTAGCGCTCGGGCTGCGGGTCCTGTCTCCGATCGGGGGCTCTGCCTACCGGCAGAGTCCTCCCGATCGTCGCCACCCGCAGCAGAGATGGCTTTGGCTAGGAGGTACAGGATGAGGGCGGGTCCCAGCCAGATCAGGCACGGGAAGCTGTAGGTGTAGATGCTGCCGGCGGCTATTAGGGCGGCAGGGACGTAGCGCAATGGCTGGGCGGCCCAATCACGGTCTGACTCTCTAAGGGTCAGGACGAAGGCGAGTAGGTAGAGGGCCTGCATCGTCTCCTTGAAGGCGCCTTGGGCCAAGTAGGAGGCGGTTATGTAGGCGAGGCCTACTAGCAGGGCTCCGGCCGTGCGCGGGAGAAGCGGTAGCTCTCGGAAGGCGGCGAGGGCGGTTAGGGAGGCGAGGATCGCTACTGCCACGGTGAGGCCGCTGAAGCCTTGGACCAGGCCGATTCCGAGGCCCTTGTTGAGGGCCACGACAATCGAGTGCGGGCCTAAGGGGTAGCCCTGGTTCAGGAGTTGTGAGGAGTGGCCTTCGGCTAGGCGGTCGGCCGCCAGGAGGTGCTGGGACATGTCGGGGTTGAAGCTGGTGCCGAGGATCCCGAAGTGGCCTTCGACGATGAACGGCAGCGAGGCGGCGAGCAGCGCCCCAAGCGCCACCGGCCAGCCGACACGCAGCGCCTCTCCCCCGCCTTCCACCCTCCCCCGCAGATAAACCACCGCGGCGACCGTCAACACACCGACGACGAACGCCGAGACGACCCCGTCGCCCGGCATCCGCACCGTCGCCCAGCAGACCGCGCAGAGCAGCCCCAGCCCGACCGCCGGAGAGAGCCACGACCAGCCGCGCCCGCCGCAGAGCCGCACCGCCGCCTGCCCGATCGCCAGCGACGAGACGCAGATCGCCGCCACCGCTGCATAGGTCCCGATCACGAGACCGCGAGCCTAGACTGAGCGGGTGGCCTTCGTACCTCCCGCCCGCCATCTGCTCCGCGCAAAGGACCTCGCCGACGCCCACTACGCCGAGCCGCTCGAGGTCGACGACCTGGCTCGCGCCGCAGGCCTCTCCAAGGCCCACTTCAGCCGCGAGTTCCGCCGCACCTTCGGCGAGTCGCCCTACGTCTACCTGATGACCAGGCGACTGGAGCGGGCCGCCGCGTTGCTGCGCAGCACTGACCACTCGGTCGCCGAGATCTGCCTCGAGGTCGGCCTCCACGGCGTCGGCTCCTTCACCACCAGCTTCAAGCGCATGTTCGAGATGACGCCGACGGAGTACCGCGCCGCCTACCCGCCCGCCTCCCACCAGGCCCGGGTCCCGGCCTGCATCGTCCGCGCCTACGCCCGCCCCCAACACCGCACGTTTCGAGAAGACAGCCCTGCCGGCCGGACCTAGCATCGCCCCGAGCCAATTCGAACCAGGAGGACAAGATGAAGATCGCAAACGCACAGCTCTGGGTCCACGACCAGGACGAGGCCCTCGCCTTCTACACCGACAAGCTGGGGATGGAGGTTCGCTCCGACGTCACCCTGCCCGAGATGGGCGACTTCCGCTGGCTCACCGTCAGCCCCGCCGGCCAGGAAGACGTGGCGATCGTCCTGATGGCGATTCCCGGACCGCCGATGATGGACGAGGACACCACCCAGCTGGTCGAGGGCCTGATGGCGAAGGGCTTCGCCGGCACCGTCTTCCTAACCACCGACGACTGCCACTCCGACTACGAGCAGCTGAGAGACCGCGGGGTCGAGTTCACCGAAACGCCGGAGGAGCGGCCCTACGGGATCGACTGCGGTTTCCGCGACCCGTCCGGAAACAGCATCCGCCTGACCGAGGTGAAGCTGCCGGCAACCGCCTAGCTCCCGCTCACTTGAAGCGGAAGCTGGTCAGGTCCTGGTTGAAGGTCGGGCTGTAGATGACCTGATCGAGGTCGATCGCCGAGGAGACGAAGGTGCCGAGGGTGCCGGTTCCATAGGGCACCCACGGCGCCTGCTCCATGAATTCCCGGTCGAGGTCGGCGTATTCGGCTTCGACCGGGGGACTCAGCGGCTTTTCCGCGAGTCGTTCGATCTTCGCGCTCAGCTTCGGGTCGGCGAAGCGCGCCAGGTTCGTCGTGTTGGTCGGGAAGATGCTCGCTTCGGAGAGCAGCGGCTGGAAGAAGTCGTTGGGGTGCGGGTAGTCCTGGAACCAGCTGGCCCAGCCGATGTCCAGGTTCTCGGTCGACTGGTTGCCGATGATCGTGAAGTAGTTGTCGGCGTTCAGCACCTGCAGCTTCGCCTCGAAGCCGATGTCTTTCAGCACCTCCGCCAGGTAGGCGCCGGCTTCTTCCTGGGAGCGTTCGCTGTCGGTCCAGACGGTGATCTGGCGGTCGGCGGGGTCGGCTTCATCGACCATCGTCCGGGCCTCGTCACGATCGTAGGGGTAGAGCTCGAACTGTTCGTATCCGGGCATCCCCGGCGGCAGGATCTGCTGGGTGGGCACGATCTGGCCAGCGTAGATCCGTTCCAGCGCTTCCGGGTCGACGGCGTGGTTGACGGCCTGGCGGACGCGGACGTCGTCGAAGGGCGGCTCGGTCGTGTTCATCCAGAAGAAGTAGGTGCTCTCGGTCGCCTCGGGCCGGTACTGGGTGCCTTCGTACTTGTCTTTGACTTCGGCGTAGCGGTCGGCCGGCGGCGGGTTCTCCATCCAGTCGTAGCGGCCGGCTTCGATGTCCTCGACCTGCGTCTGCGGGTTGCGGAGGACGGTGACCTCGATCTTGTCGACCGAGCCGCCGGGCAGCTGCGGCATCGCCTTCGCGTTGGCTTTGACCCAGTAGGGGTTGCGGTCGTAGGACCAACCGCGACCTGGCTTGGAGGAGACGATCTCGTAGGGGCCGGTAGCGGGCGGCGGGTCCGCCGAGAGGTCTTCGTTAGGAGTCCCGGCGGGTAGCGGCGCGGTGAACGGCAGCGCGAGCTCTTGGAGGAAGGTGCCGCGGGGTCGGACGAGGTGGATCGTGATCTCGCTGCTCTTGTCGTCGCTGACGATGCCGCTGATGCCGCCCTGCTTGCTCTTGGCGAAATCGGCGGCGCCGACGATGTCGGTGAAGAAGGGTGAGCCGCTCGAGTTGAGACGGAAGAGGCGTTCGACCGCCCGCTTGAAGTCTGAGGCGACGACCGGCGTGCCGTCGGAATAACGCAGCCCGTCGCGGAGGCGGAACCGGTACGTGAGGCCGTCGGCGCTGATCTCCGGCAGCGACCGCGCCAGCCCGGGAATCACTTCGCTACCCGCCTTGCCGTCGGCATGGCGGTAGGTCAGCAGCGGGACGTAGGTGTTGTAGATCGCCGTCCAGCCTTCCTCGGAGTGCGAGAGCGCGGGATCGAGGTAGTCGGGGAAGGAGGAGAAGGTCGCGCGCAGGACTCCGTTACCGGAGCCGCCCGACCCGGAGCCGCAAGCGGTGAGGCTCAAAGCAATCGCAGCAACGGCAAGCGTGGCCACGACCGCACGCCACCCACCGGGCGTCGCCACACGTGCGCCAGACCCGGCGCTGCGCTCCAGTTCCATTCGCTGCCCTATCGGCAGCTACGAGAGATACATGAGCGCGGGGTGACAAGAACCGCGAGGATGGGCGTAACTGGGCTCGAACCAGTGACCTCCGCCTTGTCGAGGCGGCGCTCTCCCAACTGAGCTATACGCCCGGGAGGCGTGAATTTAGCAGCGGGCAGGAGAATGCCGGCTGGCGGCTAAAGGTCTGCGTGCAAGCGCCGATGCAACGGGTGCAACTTCTTCATGCCGCCGGTGTTTCATGGGGGCACCGTCAAGAGCTTGAGGACCGACGAGCCAGGGACTTAGAACTCTCTGGTGGTACGTCCTTCGGAAATAGAGGGCCCCTGATGGGGCCCTTTTTCCGTTCCGGCCCGCGCCGGACTCAGACGTGGTCGCTCGGCAGATGCCAGTGGCGCGGCGCGATCAGCCCATCGGCATCCTCGGGACCCCAGGAGCCGGGCTCGTAAGTCCGGGTCGGCGGCGGGTCCTCGAGCACCGGCGCCGAGATCTCCCACAGCCGCTCGATCGCCTCGGAGCTGGTGAACAGGGTCCGGTCGCCGAGCATCACGTCGTGGATCAGCCGCTCGTAGGGGTCGAGCGCCTCCTCCGGCCCGCCGAAGGTGTCGGCGTAGCTGAAGCGCATGTGTGCCTCGCCGAGCTGGATCCGCGGTCCCGGCACCTTGGCGAGGAAGGAGGCGGAGATGCTGCCGGGGTCGCCGAGCTCGAAGGTGAGGTGGTCGTGGCCGAAGGACTCGGCGATCTGGTCGCAGTCGAGCGGGAACATCCGCCGCGGCGGCTTGGCGAAGGCGATCGTCAGCAGGTGCCGGCTCTCGGCCAACCGCTTGCCCGACCGCAGGTAGAACGGCACCCCCTCCCAGCGCCAGTTGTCAACGAAGGCCTTGACGGCGACGAAGGTCTCGGTGTCGGAGTCGGCGGCGACGCCCTCCTCGTCGCGGTAACCGGCGTACTGGCCGCGGACGACGTCCTCCGGGCGCAGCGGCGGCATCGCTTCGAAGACCTTCTCACGCTCGATCCCGAGCGGTTTCGGATCCAGCGAGACCGGCGGCTCCATCGCGACGAAGCCGAGCACCTGGAAGAGATGGGTGACGACCATGTCGCGGAAGGCGCCGGTTTCCTCGTAGAAGGAGCCGCGCATCTCGATCGAGAGCGTCTCGGGGATGTCGATCTGGACGTGGTCGATGTGGTTGCGGTTCCAGACCGGCTCGAACATCCCGTTGGCAAAGCGCAACGCCAGCAGGTTCTGGACCGCCTCGCGCCCGAGGTAGTGGTCGATGCGGAAGATGCAGTGCTCGGCGAAGACGGCGTGGAGCAGCCGGTTCAGCTGGCGGGCCGAAGCGAGATCGGTGCCGAACGGCTTCTCGGTGATCACCCGGGCGCCGGCGCCGAGCCCGAGCTCTCCGAGTCCGTCGATCGTCCCGGCGGCCGCCTGCGGCGGTAGCGAGAGGTAGAAGAGGGTCTCGGTCCCCTCCCCCAGCTCCTCGCGCGCCCGCTCGATCTCCTGGCCGAGTTCGTCGAACCCCTCGCCGACGCCGGCGAAACGCAGGGACTCGGAGAACCGCTCCCAGACCTCCTCGTCCTCGGGCTTGCGGCCAGAGCCGAAGATCGATTCCCGCGCCAGCGCCCGGAACTCGTCCTCGCCGAGCGCTTTGCGGGCGGCACCGACGATCCGAAACCGCTTCGGCATCAGCCCCACCTGGGCGAGGTGGAACATTCCCGGCAGCAGCTTGCGCTTGGCGAGGTCGCCGGTGGCGCCGAAAAGGACGATCACCTGGTCGGTGGGCACCTCCTCTGAAGATCGCCGCTCGCTCATCGCCGCAGCCTATGCTGCCACTCGATGGCCACCGGCAGGACGAAGAACGGAGTCGGCTACGACTCGGTCGCGCTGGACCGGGTGGACCGCCGCTTCTGGCGCGAGATCTGGGAATCGGTTCCGGCCGAGGTCGCCGCCGAGCACGGCGTCGAGGCGCGCGAGTTCGGCCCGATCCAGGTGACCGCGGTTCGCGATCTCGGCCAGGTCGGGATGCTGAACCTCGTCCTCGGTGCCGCCGAGGCCCCCAACCGAGCGGACCTCGAGGCGGCGGTCGCCTGGGCCGAGGAGCGATCGACCCCCTACGTCTCGGTCACCCCCCGCCTGCCCGGCAGCGCCGCGACGGAGGAGTGGCTCCGGGGGCAGGGGTTCGAGCCGACCTACGCCTGTATGAAGTTCGTCCGCGATCCGCATCCGCCGCGCTTCCCCGCTCCCGACGGGATCGAGGTCGTCGAGGTGACGAAGCCCGACCAGGAGCCGTTCGGGACGATCGCCGCGCTCGGCTTCGGAATGCCGGCCTGGGGCGCAGAGCTCTTCGCCCACCTGCCTGGACGGGATGGCTGGCGTTGCTACGTCGCCCGGGTCGACGGCGAGGCCCAGGGCTGCGGGGCGATGGTGATCGGGGACGGGGTGGCCGAGCTCGGAATCGGCGCCACGCTCGAGGCCGCCCGCGGGCGCGGCTGCCAGACCGCACTCCTGCGCCGCCGGATCGTCGACGCCGCCGAGGCCGGCTGCCACAAGCTCCTGGTCGAGACCGGCGAGCGCGTCCCAAACCGCCCTTCGGCCAGCTATCGCAACATCCTCAAGGCGGGCTTCGAGGAGGCCTATCTGCGGCCGAACTGGAAACGGGCCGGCTAGCCGATTTGGACGGGTTGTCACCTGGGCACTGAACCCTGCCCCGCGAGTGGGCGTATCCCGGGCGATGACGAACCAACACGAAAGGCAGGGAACGATGCCCAGACGACGAGCAGCTTCAATCGCCTCCGCCGTCCTCGCGGTCGCGCTGACGGTGGGCCTCCTCGCCGGACCAGCCCAGGCCGCGCTGCGGCACATCGACGGGACGATTGTCTCGAAGAACTCCGACAACCGCACCTTCAAACTCTCAACCCAGAGCGGCACGGTCCGCATCGAGGTCAACGGAACGACCGAGTTCGAGCGGATCGCCGGCTTCGGTGCCCTCCACAAGGGGATGCGGATCGAGGTCGAAGCCCAGTCGACCAGCAACGGTCTCGTCGCCAAACAGATCGAGCCGCAGGGCGGCAACGACGACCCCGGCGATGACGACCACGGCAGCGGTGGCGGCGGGGCCGACGACGGGCCCAACCACACCTGAGTAGCGCCGGGCGGGGCTTGACAGTTCCCGGCCCCCCGGTACGGTGGCCGGGGTGCGCCCCGTCCGAGTCCTCGCTTCGCATCTCTGCGCCGCCCTGCTGTCCCTGGCTCTGGTCGGCACCGTCTCGGCGGGCCCGAGCACGGCGCCCTGCCCACCCGGCCAGGGACCGACGACGATTTCCAAGCGGGTCTCGCTGACCGAAGCGGCGGGGCTCGGGGCGGTCAAGCTCACCTCGAAGGGCGGTTACAACCGCGACGCGGTCGCGGTCGACGCGACCTGGAAGCCCGCCAACGTCCCGGTCACGGTCCAGATCGACGTCGAGTTCAGCACCTTCCCCGGCGGCCCGACGGCGGCGGAGGTCGAAGCCTCGGTCGAGGGCGCCCTGCCCCCCCGTGTGGCGGCCGACGGGACCACGGTCAAGTTCGACGTCGTCGCCCGCGAACGCGCGCCCGGCGCCCTTCCCTCGCCCTGCTTCCACCAGGCGCAGCTGACGCCCGACTCCGACTTCCGCGGCGAGGCGGGTGCGGGAGGGAGCGACCCGCTGACGATGCCGCAGAGCGGCGAATGGCCGAGCGGCCGCGGCAAGGTCGGCGACCGACAGATCTGGACCCACGAGGCGCTGCACCTGGTTGGCCTCGAGGACCAGTACGTCCAGGTCTTCCGGATCGGCTCGAAGGACTACCCGATCCCCGACAGCATCGACATCGCCGATCCCAAACAGGTCGAGGCCTGGGCGAAGAAGAAGGGCATCGACTACAGCAAGGGCAAGGCCGGGACGAAGCCGAAACCCGGCCACGAGAAGGACATCATGGGGGAAGTCAGCGGCAAGGAGAAACTGACCCAGTTCGACGTCAACAGGTTCGCTTTGATCGGCAAGAACCGACTGACGATCGAAGCGAAGCCGGGTGACATCCTCCTCAACAAGGACGGCAGCGCCCAGAACCTCGCGGTCGGGGCACCCTTCGAGCTGACCGTCTCACCCGGCAAGCCGGGCCACGCCGACGGCCTGGTCGCTTACTGCATCGACCTCCACCACCACGTCCCCAGCGAGGGACAGGGCTTCGACGTCCTCGGCTCCGCCGGCGCGCAGCCCGAGGCGGCGATGCAGTACCTGCAGCGGGTGCTGGAAGTGGCCGCCAGGCTGCAGCCCGCGGCGCTGACCGAGACCGCCGGCGCGCAGGACGCGATCTGGCGGATCAGCGACGACACCACGCTCGAAGACGGAGCCGCGATCTACGCGATGGCCGGCGTGCCCGACCAGACCTTCGACGCCCCTCATTACGTGAATCCCAATGCCGCCTCGCCGCAGACCAGCGCGGTGACCCCCACCGGCGTCCTGCCCCCCGCCCCGCCGGTCCCGTACCTGAGCGGGCTGAAGGCGAGGCCGTCGACGTTGCCGGCGGGCAAACGCCGCGTCGTCATCGTTACGGTCAAACTTCAGGCGGCGCGGGACAAGGTCGCCTTCGAGCTGCAGCGACGCCAGGGTCGCGAATGGCGCCGGGTCAAGAAGCTCGGCAGCACGAAGCTAAAGCCCGGCAAGGACAAGGTGAGGCTGACGATCCCGCCGCAGCGCCCGGGCGCCGTTCGCATCGTCGCGATCGGCGACGCCAGCAGCGCGATCGTGGCGCTGAAGATCCGCTAGCCGCGGGACGCCCATCCGGAACAGGAAGTTTGACCTACGTTGCCATTGGGGATGAACGGCGGGAGCACCTATTCCCGACCCGAAGGAGAGCTATGAGCATCGTCACGATTCTGATCATCGTCATCCTCGTCCTGCTCGCGATCTACCTCTTCCAGCGCGTCTTCTAGCCGCAGCTGGGAGGGCGGATGAGGCGAGGCAGGGAATGCGATCTCCCCGCCCGACGCGACGCCCCTAACGCCGACACGGCCTGAGCCCAACAGCGCCGCGAGCAGCAGCGCCCCACCTCCGAGCAGCAGCGCCACGACGCCGACGACAAGGGCGGAGATTGCGAGTCCGTTTCCGTCGCTGTCAGAGTCGTCTGCCTCGGGGGTGGCCGCGGCGGCGGCACGGCCACCCAACCCGTCGTCGGTAATCACAACCCGCGGCGCGGGACGCTGGGATTCGGGTCCGCCGACCCACCGCACCACCCCGTCCTCGTAGGTCTGGACGGCCTTGAACGTCAGGGTGTCGCCGACTTCGCCGGGAAGCTGCGTCCCGATCGGGAAGTCCAGAAGCTGCCCTGCCTGGATTCCAGTGCGGTCGCTGTCGGCGGTCCAGGTGATCTCACGGATCTGGCTGTTGGGGGGCTTCCGCGTCTTCACCTTCACCGACCAACCCGGCACCGCCTGGTAGAGGGCGTAATAGAAACCGGGCGGGAAACGCAACGAGACCTTGGTCGTGGCCGGGCCCGAACCCTCGTTGGGGACGCGAACGTCGAGCACGGTGAACTCCCCCGCCGTCGCTTCCTCGGGCTGCAGAGAAATGTGAGCGCCGGCATTCGCGGGCACCGCGAAGGCGACCGCCGCGACCAGCGCAAGGGTGATCTTGGTCTTCATGAGAACAAGCGGTCAAATATCCTAGAGCGTCGAGTGCGGCCAACGCTGCACCCACCCGGTCCTCGGGTAGGTGGTCAAGCATGGCGTGAGCCTTCTCGCGGGTGGTCACAAAGTGGATGGGGCCCGGGTTCCAGGGACGCTACTGGTGTTATTGCTCGCCAGAGCCAGAGGCGCCCACCGGAATCGAACCGGTGTAAACGGCTTTGCAGGCCGCTGCGTAGCCACTCCGCCAGGGCGCCGGGAGCCCGTGAAGGGTAGCCGGCCGGGAGCGGTTCGGGCTTCCTACTGCTCGTACTCCTCGACGGTGCCGCCGTCGCGCATGCTGGCGTCATTGGGATCATCGCCGGCGTCGCGCAGGGAGCGGCGCTGGCGGAGGTAGTCCCAGGCCTTGTCGAGCTGGACTTTCAGCTCGTCGAGGCGGGCGTGCTCGTCGTCGTCGAGGCCCTCGCCCTCGTGGCGATGGAGGAGCTGCTCCTCTTCCTGGACCAGTTTGTCGATGCGCTCCAGAACCTGCTGATCGTCCATGGCGGCAGTTCTACCCGGCGGGCGAGGTTTCGACAACCTCGAAGCTGATACCGGCCTTCTGCAGTCGCTCGAGGAGGGCGTCTCCCATCGCCTCGGCGGTGGTCACCTGGCCGGCGGTGGCCGGCAGGTCGTCGAAGGCGAGGCAGAGGCCGGACTCGGCGAGCATCTTCGAGGTCTCGCTGTAGCCGGGGTCTCCGCCCTAGACCTCGGTGACGACGCGCTTGCCGCCGCCCTCGCCGACGAAGGTGACCTTGAACCAGCTCTGCTCGCGTTCGGCCTCGCTCGGCCCCTCGCCGGGCGCTTTCATCCCCAGCAGCAGCTTGCGGGTCGGCGGCAGCGGGGCCAGCGCGAACCCGGTCCCGACCCCGGCGGCGAGCGCCCCGACCGAGCGTCAGGTGCTTGGCGAGCAGGTTGTGGCCGTAGGTGAAGTCGGGCCCGTAGCGGTCGAGCGCGGCGGCGGAGCGCAGCACGATCGGGCCGTCGATCGTCGGCAGCGGCACCGTCCAGCCGCCGAGCTCGGGCATGCGGTGGACGCGGTTCGGCGCCGAGTGGATCGCGCGCCCGCCGGGGCGCTGCTCGGCCCGCCGCCGCTCCTTTGAGGCGGCCACCGTCTGGCGCGCCCGGGCGAAGGCGTTGATCGCCGAGTGGAAGGTGCCGCCGGAGAAGCTGGCGTTGCTGCGGACGTAGCCGTTGACCGTCAGCGGCACGCCCTCAGGCAGCTGCTTGACCGTGAAGTAGGCGCCGAGGTCGTGCGGGATCGAGTCGAAGCCGCAGCAGTGGACGATCCGGGCGCCGCTGCGCTTCGCCTCCTCGTGGTGGTCGATCCACATCCGGTCGACGAACTCGGGCTCGCCGGTCAGGTCGACGTAGTCGGTCCCGGCCGCGGCGCAGGCCGCGACCAGCGGCCCGCCGTAGAGGATGTAGGGACCGACGGTGGTCACCACCACCCGGGTGGACTCGGCGACCTTGCGCATCGCGGCGGGATCGCCGGCGTCGGCCTCGACGATCTCCGGGACCGGAGCCCCGGGCGCGGCCGCGGCGAGGCGGGCGGCGACGGCCTCCAGCTTCGAGCGGTTGCGGCCGACCAACGCCCAGCGCATCTCGGCCGGCGCGTGCGCCGCGAGGTAGTCAGCCGTGAGCCCGCCGGTGAATCCAGTGGCCCCGAAGAGAGCCAGGTCGAAGCGGCGCGAGGCGTCCATCTGCGTAATTCTCTCAGGTACGCATACGGTTGCAGGAGCGAAGCAAGTGAAACGGGCGCCGCAGACGACCAGTCAGCGACCACGACGCCCGTTGCACGTGCACAAGGTCAACGGGCCGGCTTTACAAAAGTCAGGCCATAGTCAAGGACTCAAATATGGCTGGCAGTGCCGGTTTTCCCGCAAATTCCGCGAGATCGCAGTGGTCCGATTTCGTCGCTCTATGTTCAAGTGAGACCCGGCGTGCCTTCGAGAGCCCGCAGGACTTCCATGCCTTCTCGGTCGAGAACTTCCGCGATTTCTGGCGCCTTTTTCTCCAGTGGTCCGAACCGCTGCGCTCGGGCGATCCGGATCCGATCTGCACCGAGGACAACTGCGAGACCGCTGCCTTTTTTCCCAATCTCAGCCTCAGCTACGCCGAGAACCTGCTGGCGGCACGGACGCCGGCTGACGATGAACGCATTGCCCTTGTCGCCCGTCACGGCGACGGCACCCGCCGCGAGCTGAGCCGCCGCGAGCTGCGCGAGCGGGTCCGCCACCTCGCCGCCCACCTGCGCGGGTTCGGCGTGCGGAGTGGCGACCGGGTCGTCGCCGTCGCCGCCAACAACCCGGAGGCGGCGATTGGGGCGCTCGCCGCCGCGACGCTCGGCGCAACCTTCTCCAGCGCCTCGCCGGAGATGGGTGCGGCGGCGATTCTCAGCCGCTTCCAGCAGCTCTCGCCGAAGCTGCTCCTGACCGTCACCAGTGGCGAGAGCGCTGGCCCCCTGGTGACCTCGCTGCCCTCGCTGCAAGCGGTAGTGACGCTCGACGACGGCGCCGTCCCGGAGGAAGTCGACGTCCCCGTGCATCGCCTCGGCGATCTGCTCGCCTCCCCCCGCTCGAGGCCTTGGCAGAGGGCTGGGAGCGCTTCCCCTTCAACCATCCCCTCTTCGTCCTCTTCACCTCGGGAACGACGGGGGCGCCGAAATGCATCGTCCACGGCGCCGGCGGAACGCTGCTCGAGCACCTGAAGGAGCATCGCCTTCACGGTGACCTCGGCCAGGGAGACACTCTCTTCTTCCAGACCAGCGCCGCCTGGATGATGTGGAACTGGCAACTCTCGGCGCTCGCCTGTGGCGCCCGGATAGTCGTCTTTGATGGCCCGCTGGCCGGACCCGGAACGCTCTGGGAGATCGTCGCCGGCGAGGAGGTCACCGTCTTCGGCACCAGTCCGCCTTACCTGCAGCTCTGCCAGGACAGCGGCTATTCGCCGCGCAGGGTGGCACCGGCACGGGCGCTGCGGACGGTCCTCTCTACCGGCTCGGTCCTGCGCGACTGGCAGTACGACTGGGTCGCCGAGGAGGTCGGCCCGGTAAAGCTGCAGTCGATTTCCGGCGGCACCGACATCGTCGGCTGCTTCCTCCTCGGCCACCCGGATCTGCCGGTGGTCCGCGGGATGATCCAGAGCCGCAGCCTCGGTCTCGACGTCCAGGCGCTGGCGACGGAGGCGACACCGACCGACTCGCCGATCGGCGAGCTGATCTGCCGCAACCCCTTCCCCTCGCGGCCGCTCGGTTTCCTCGGTGATCAAGACGGCAGCCGCTTCCACGACTCATACTTCGCCGCGAACGAGGGCGTCTGGACCCACGGCGACCTGGTCGAGTTCGACCCGGAGGGCCGGGCGCGCATCCACGGGCGCTCGGACGGCGTCCTCAACATCCAAGGGGTCCGGATCGGACCGAGCGAGATCTACGCGGCGCTGCACGAGATCCCGGAGGTGCAGGAGGCGATGGCGGTCGAGCAGCGGCGCGAGGACGGAGTCCGCCTCGTTCTGCTCGTCGACCTCCGCGAGGGAGCGACGC
Source organism: uncultured Actinomycetes bacterium (assembly GCA_963724745.1). GTDB lineage: Bacteria > Actinomycetota > Thermoleophilia > Solirubrobacterales > 70-9 > VAYN01. The sequence goes on along the minus strand of CAVRVU010000009.1, from coordinate 85,572 downwards.
TCGACGCCGAGCTGACGCTGCGGATCCGCCGGACGATCGGCCTCCAGACCACTGCGCTGCACGTGCCCCGGTTGGTGGTGGCGGTTGCCGAGCTGCCGGTGACCCACAGCGGCAAGCGCTCCGAGCGCGCCGGCCGCGACGCGGTCGAGGGACGTGAGGCCGCCAACCGGCGGGCGCTCGCCAATCCCGGCTCACTCGAGCAGATCCGCATCGCCGTGGACGAGGCGGAGGCAGCTCTGGCGGCTCGGGGCCTCGCCTCGCTGCCGACCAACGCTACAACCGCCGAGAAGGTGGGGGCGATCTGGGAATCGGTGCTGGGGGTCGAGGGGGTCGGCGACGAGGAAGACTTCTTCGCGCTCGGCGGCACCTCGTTGCAGGCGGTGCGCGTCTTCACCCAGATCCGCGACCGGCTCGGCGTCGACCTGCCGCTCTCGGTGCTGATCGAGGCGCCGACGGTCGCCGAGCTGGCGGCGGTGGTCGACGACCCCGGCAAGCACTTCGACCCGCTGGTGTTGATGCGTCCCGGCAACGACGGTCCACCGCTCTTCCTCGTCCACTCGATCTGGGGCGACGTGCTCGGAATGCGCCAGATCGCGGTGGCGATGAGCGGCGACGTCCCGGTCTATGGCCTGCGCGCCCGCGGCCTGCAGGGGGAAGAGCCGCAGGGCAGCGTCGAGGAGATGGCCGCGACCTACGTCGAGGTGATCCGCCGACAGCAGGCTCGCGGGCCGTACCGGATCGCCGGCCATTCCTTCGGTGGGTTGCTTGCCTTCGAGATTGCCCGCCTACTCGCCGAGCAGGGGGAGGAGATCGCCTGGCTCGGCCTGATCGACGCCGAGCTCAGCATCGCCGCCCATGCTCGGGGGCGCCGGTGGGGCCACCGCCTCGCCCTCCCCTACCACCTCGCCCGCGCGGCGCTGCGCAACCCCCGCGCCGCGGTCCGGGCCCTGCTCGAGCAGATCCCCAAGCTCCTGCGACGCGGGTTCTCCCGCTTTCAGCGCGACGAAGCCCTGGCCGAGGCGGAGGCCACCTGGATGGAAGGGGCGTCGGCCGCCCACCAGCGGCTCGCCACCCATTTCCTCCAGGTCGCCGCGGACTACCGGCCACACCTCTACCGCGGCTCGATGACTTACTTCCTGCCGACGATCCGCCGCTTCCACCTCTTCGCCGATCCGCTGCCGGTCTGGCGGCGGGTGACCGCCGGGACGATCGAGATCGAGCGCGTCCCCGGGCCCCACGTGGGAATGGTCTCCGGCGACTCAGCCCCGGTCGTGGCGGCCCTGATCGACCGGCACCTAGGAGGGCTTGGCGACACCCCGCAGTAACGCCGCCGACCCGGTTCCTGTTCCTTTTTGGTGCCCTGCAACCGAAAGGAACAGCCGAATGCCAGCCCTCTCAGGTTTCCGTTCCTTATCGTCGTCTGGCAACAAAAAGGAACAGGGGAGCGAGGCTGAGGGTTTCGCCAATCCCTCCTAGCTAGGAGGCTGAGGCCGCGGCCGGAGCGCCGCTCTGCACAGGGTGGCCGCCGTCGCGCCAGACGCCGACGCCCTTGCCGACGTGGATGACGTCGAACTCGGCGCGCTGGAGGATCGAGGCGGCGAGGCCACTGCGCTTGCCGCCGCGGCAGATGGTGGCGATCGGCCGGTCGCGCGGCAGCTCGTCGAGCCGGCTGGCGAGGTTGCCGTAGGGGATGTGGAGGGAGCCGGGGATGTGCTCGCTCGCGTACTCGGAGGCGTTGCGGACGTCGAGGATCGCCGGGCCGTCCTCGCCGTCGATCCGGCGAGCGAGCTCATCAGGGTCGATCAACTCGATCCGGTGCACCGGCCGCTCCTCCGTGCGCCAGGCGGTCATCCCGCCCTCGAGATAGCCGCGGACAGCGAGGCCGACCGCGGCGAGCATCTGCGCGGCGCGGCGCTCGTCGCCGCTGGAGGCGGCGACGACGACGATGTCGCTGCCCGGGGGCGCGACGCGCGAGACCTTGGTCGCGAAGCCGGTGTCGTAGGAGGAGGCGCTGAGTGCGCCCTCGATGTGGGCCTCGTCGAACTGCTCGTTGGTGCGGCCGTCGATCACCACAGCGCCCTGCTCGACCAGCTCCTCGACCTCGTGGGTGCTGAGCGACGCCGGCGTCCCGAAGTCCTCGACCAGCGGGCCGCGGTTGAGGTCGACGATGCGATCTACGTTCGGCGGCTTGTCGCCGAGCGAGCCGACCTGATCCTCGACGAACTCGGCTTCGTCGGCGATCTGCAGGGCGCGGTTGTGGCGCCGCTCGAAGCCGATCGTCGAGGAGGACTTGAGGTCGAGGCCGGAGCCGCCGCAGAGCGAGCCGCCGAGATGCGCGGGCCAGACCTCGACCTCGTCGGGCAGGGTCAGCAGACGCTCGTGCAGGGAGCGGAACATGTCGGCGGCGCCCTCGCGCGGTTCGACCGCGAGGTCGGGCCGGGCGACGTCGCCGATGAAGAGCGAGTCGCCGGTCAGCAGCGCCCAGGGATCGCCGGCGCGTCCCTTGTCGCCGAGCAGGAAGCAGGTGTGCTCGGGCCGGTGGCCGGGCGCGTGGATCGCCTCGATCACCAGGTCGCCCAGCTCCAGCTTCCAGCCGTGGGCGAGCGGCTCGTGCGGGTACTCGGCCTCAGCCAGCTCATGGATGTGGACGGTGGCGCCGGTGCTGCGGCAGAGCCGACCGTGCCCGGAGACGTGGTCGGCGTGGTTGTGCGTCTCGAGCACGCGGCCGATCCGCACCCCGTGCAGGCTGGCGAGCTGCCGATAGGGGTCGATGTCCCACTGCGGATCGACCACGACGGCGACGCCCGATTCCCGGTCTGCGACGAAGTAGGAAGCGCAGCCGAGGTCCTCGTGAATGATCTGGCGGAAAAGCATCTTCTCTCTCGCGCGTCAGGCTACCGCGCCAACCGCGCCGCCACAGCTAGAATGCCCCGCGTGCGGCTGTAGCTCAGCTGGCTAGAGCGTCTGCTTGCCATGCAGAAGGTCGAGGGTTCGAATCCCTTCAGCCGCTTTTTCGCAGATTCAGGTGAGCGTTCGCTCGACCTTCACCTCGCACATGTCAACTGATGCCCGCGTGCCGGGCGTCTCCGAGGGATCCATTGCGCTGAACACCTGGGCTCCCGCCTCCATGTCCTCCGCACTCTCGAAGTACTGAAGGACCACCGCGGTTCTCTGCGAGTCGTCGAACAGGACCTTGAGACCCTTGGCGGGCACGCCGGGCGGTGGCCCGTCGGACTCCTCGATGCGGGCAAGGAGCTCCTGCATCCGCTCGGCAGAAACGTCGGTGAACCTGACGGCTCGTACATACATGACGACTTCCTCCTCAATGTGGCCTGGGACACCGACCATAGCCGGTTCCCCTGACCCGCGGGGCAGGTTTGAGCTCACCGCCACAGCTCGCGGCGCAGCAGGGCGTTGCCACGCTCGAGTTGGTCGATGGTGGCGCTGGAGACCGAGCGGGTGCGGGTGGCGCGGTTGATGCGGGCCTGGACCTCGCGGTGCGACTTGTTGGTACGACGGGCGACGTCGCCGACCAGGCGGCTGCGCTCGGCGCGCAGTCGCTCTCGGGTCGCGTAGGCCGACTCCCGCTCGGGCTCGTGATTCTCCGGTGCGGCTTTGGGTCCGGCGAGGGCGCCCGGCTTTTTGGCCGGTGGCTTGGGGTCGTCGGTCGGGAAGAGCTGGAGCGTGGTTTCGCTCATGATCGCCTCGTCGAGCTCGGCGTCGCCTGAGCTGAGGGCGGCGAAGGATTCGCCCGGCTTGCGCCGCTCCGGATCGGGGTCATCCATCTCCTCCTCCTCGCCGAGCGGCGAGAGGTCGAGGGCGTGGCGGCGCTCCAGCTCGATCTCGCGGGCAAGGGCCTTCAGCCGCGGATCGGCCGGCATCAGCAGGTAGCTCATCTGGCGGCGCGGTTGCGGGGTGGTGCGGATGAAGCGACCAACCACCTGGCGGAAGAAGAGCTCAGTCCGGGCCGCCGTCCCATAGACGCCGACCCGCAGGCGTGGGATGTCGACGCCCTCGGAGACCATTAGGACCGAGACCAGCCAGCGTCGATCGGAGGAGGCGAACTCGGCGATGCGGCGGCTGGCGCCCGGCTCGTCGCTCATCACCAACTCGGGTCGCTCCCCCGAGACCGACGCGAGCCGCGCCGCGATCGCCCGCGCGTGATCCTGATCGGAGGCGATCACCAGGCCGCCGGCGTCGGGGTGCCCGTCGGCGCGCACCTCGCTCAGCCTGGCATCGCCGTCGCGCAGCACCTCGCCCATCCACTCGCCATCCGGGTTGAGCGCGGTCCGCAGGCGCCGAGCCGACTCGGCCGCCGGCAGGACGAGGTCGAAGTCGGCGCTGCGCAGCCGGCCGTCCGAGAGCCACTCCATCTCGCCGTCGTACGGCAGGAAGGTGATCGGGCGGCAGACCCGGTCGACCAGCGCCTGCGGATAGCCGTAAACGTAGTCGGCCCGGCTGACGCCGTCCGCGTCGTAGGCGACCCAGGGGATGGCCGAGTTGTCGGAGCGAAAGGGCGTGCCCGAGAGGAGCAGCCGGAAGCGGGCGCCGTCGAAGGCCTTGCGGGCCTGCAGCCCCCAGGCGGCCTGATCGCCCATGTGGTGCGGCTCGTCGGCGATCAGCAGAGTCGGCCGGCGGCCCCCCAGACGGTGCGTCTCCGGCGCAGCGGCGATCGTCTGGTAGGTGACGGCGACGCCGTGGAAGTCGGCCGACTCCGGTCCGTCCGCGTTCGGCCTGTTCGGCTCGAGGTCGATGCCGTAGCGACCCGCGTCGGCGGCCCACTGGCGGCAGATATGGGTGGTCGGGCCGGCGACGACGACGCGTGAGACGAAATTGGCGCTCAGCATCCGGTGGGCGATGTGCAGGCCGAAGGTGGTCTTGCCGGCCGCCGGCGTCGCCGAGGCCAGGAAACTGGCGGCCGAATGCGCCCGCACGGACGCGGTCGCCTCCTCCTGCCACACGCGGAGGGGCCGGCCATCGGGCCAATCGGGAAGCGATCGGGCGGACGCGCCGCCGATCGGATGCTGAGGGTGGTCGTACAAGGGCGGGCCACAATATGATCGCCCGCGGTCGGAGGACGACCGGCCACGCACCGGCTCGATCAGGGCCGGGTTGCAGACTCGGGAGGCGAAGGGCGAGCGCGATGCCGGCGAGAAACGGCGGCTACATGTCGCCGAGTGCTTCAGCGAGCGGATCGAGAGCGATGTGGGCCGAACGCCGGGCGGGCTCTCGGATCCGACGCGACCGGAGTATCGGAGGCCGAGAGATACGACGGGACGGTCGTACCACCTCGCAGCGCTCATGGCGATGTTCGCCACGGCGTGACTTACGGCGCCAGCCTCTAATCGGACGACTGGCGCCGTAGACCTAGCGGCTGCGCTCAGGCCGAAGGGCTTACGCCCTTCGGCCCCTCAGCCCGCCCAGCGGACTATTTCTGGATAGGTGGTCGCCAGATTCCCGATGAACAGAAGCCCAGTCGGTGCCAGTGCCATCGAACTCGGCTGGTTCATCTGGCCCGGCGTTAGGTTCGGCGCGGTCCCTTTGGTGCCAAAGGTCCCCTGGAGTGCTCCAGTCGCGCCATACTGAAATACCGACCCCACCGAGCTGCTTGAGATGAGAAAGTTGCCCTGAGAGTCAATGGCAAGGCCAGCGGGCATCGTCAGCGCCGGCGTAGTTGCAGGAATGTCGAACACTTTCTGAATCGAGCCCGAGACGATCCTCATCATCGCGGATTTTTCCCGACTGACGAAATAGGGGTAGCCGTCTTTCGGGGAGGTGGTCAGTCCCACTGCCTCAAAGGTGTACGGAATACTTTTGAGGAAATATTTTCCTTCGCCATTTGGAGTAGTGCTGTATTCGGTGATTCCGGAGGAGTTGGCCAAGAGTACCTTCGTTCCGCTCGCGCCTATCGTGATGTACTTGGGGATCGAAGGTTTGTTCGTCCCCTCATTCGGTCCGATCTGCCTAATGGCTACACCGTTTGGGGTGAACTCTTGAATTCTGCCTTCGTCCCCTACCCAGACGTCTCCCTGTGGATCTATTGCGACCGACCGAGGCGACGAGAATTCGCCGAGACCAGTGCCTTTTTTGCCGAACTGCATGAGGAATTCACCGTTGGGACCGAATTTCTCCACGCGGTGGTTGGTCTGATCTGCGACGTACGCATTGCCGGTTGCATCAGCTGCCACTCCGCCAATCAGGCCAAATTGCCCCGGCCCCGTTCCTTTCACGCCAAACCGCGATAGGAAGGTCCACCCAGGTGGCCCGGTTTTGAAGCTCCCCGTCGGACCCGTCCTCAGCCCTCCGCTGTTGGCCACTATGACGCGATAGTAATAGGTGGTTGCCGGGGAAAGCCCGGTGAGCGTGTGTTTCACTTCGACCGGACCGAGGCCCGAAATGGTCCCCAAGGGGGTTTCTTTTCCCATCTGCAACGTCGGTCCCCATTCGAACCAGTAGGTCGTCGATGCGTTGTTTGGGTTCACAGACGCGCGGATGGTGGCCTGTTTTCCGGAAATTTCAGTCGTAGGCAGATTTTCGTTGACGGTCGGAAGCGTGCCGGTTTTGAAGGTACGCGTCACTCCATACGCGCTGTTAAGCGAGTTGGTGGCCTTGAGCCGATATTGGTAGGTCGTACCGGGCTGCAGGCCGTAAATGGTGGGGTTGACGGAGGTGAATCCCTGCCCAGACCCCACACTGACTGGCGAGGTGGTGCCAGTGAAGCCGCCGACTCCATATTCGACCTGGTAGGTGGTCGCGAGACCATGCGGATTGATCTGGCCCGAAACCCCCCGCTCGTTGTTGAGCGGGATGACGGGGACTTCGCTTGGCGCTCCCGTGATCGCTTCCGGCGCCCCAGGGCCGACCAGGTTCGTGTTCAGCTCGGCGTTCGCTGCACCGATCCCGCTGAAGAAGAGCGTTGCGTTGCTGTAGGCGGCCAGGCCCCCAGAGACGATCCCCAGTCCAATGTTGTTGGCGACCACTGCGCCTCCGCTATCGCCACCTCCGAGGGCAAGCCCGCTGCCTCCGACTTCGAACATGTTTCCGACTTTTGCCCCATATCCGTAGTCGATGTTGTTAACCCCTACTTCTTTGACGATTCCACAGCTCGTGCCGGTGTTCATGCCGATATGGCAAAGGGTCTGACCTTTGTAGCTTTCCGCTTCTCCGACGATCGGATATTCGTGCGTTCCTCCCCAGTAGGCCGCCATCGTGGGCCACGGAGCGGTATCCGGCCAAGTTCCGGTGGAGTCGATCTTCGCCCAGTCTCGTCCGTCGTAGTGCCATTGGGCCATGGTTCCGACTGGTTTGGATCCTTCCGTGGCGGTATCGGTCGTCCAACTCCAGTTGATCGGCTGACCGAGTTTGGCCTCCTGGAATGCACAGTGACCTGCCGTGAGGATGTATTTCTTGCCGTCGTACCCGTTGGCGCGGAAGCCTACAGAGCACACCTCGCTGAAGGGCTGGCCACCGATTTCGAACGTGGGGCCATAAATGACCTGGCCACTTCGGACGGGAAGATCGCACTTCCGCGCCGCTTCGTTACAGGAGGCGGGCCTCGCCTCGAAAACCTGATCCGGCATAACCCGGACCACCACCTCGGTTGCGGCAGAATCAGCGATCCGCCTGGCCTCAGCAAGGGTGTTTGATCTCGTGCTCTCCGGGACCCGGATGACCACTGCGTTGACGCTTGGGTCTAGGGCAGTCTGCAGCGAGAGCGTCTCGGGCTCGCTCTCGAGCTTTTGCGAAATTTCTCGCTGCGCAGCCTCCAATTCTGGCTTGTTGGACTGGACCTGCGCGGTGCGGAAGCTTCCGCCAAGCGAGGCCGCCGCGAACTCCTGCGAGACATGCTGGACCGCAAGGCGCGCCGAAGCCGAGTTGTCTGCCGCCGTAGCGACGGGTACCACGAATTCGCCAGCCTCACCGTCGAACCAAAGTCCTGCATACCCTGATCCGAGTCTTTGTCTGATTTGTTCGACGATGTCAACTTTGGAGCCCCGGCGTTGAACGGTGAGGTTGGTTTCGGCCTCAGCTACCGAGAGGTTGAAGGCAGTGCGAACCGCGCGCACTTCGTCGGCGTTGTTTGAACCGGGAACTTCCGCAATGGAAGGCGCGACATCGGGGTGTGAGTCAGAGAAAATCCCGGAGTATTGCTGTGGCCCCCCCCCAATCAGCACTCGCAGGAACAGTCGAGCTGGCCGCGGTAACCGCAGTTACTGCAACAGTGAGAACGACCCACAAGAATCGTACCTTCGTCACGCATTCCCCTTCCCTGGGAGCCAAACCGATGGTCAAGCCCGTTGAATCTGCGTTAGGGGGTGACTTCAGCGAATGAACAGGGGTAAGTAAATACTTAGTTCTATGCTTAAGTGGTCACTACCTTCAAGGTATACCTGACTTTACGCGGTGTCTAATCAACCGAAACGGGTGTTCCGGGCACGAGGTATAGATCACACCGCCAATGGACTACCTGTTGTCTAATCGGTCGGCCAAGCGGTGATCCATCTCCAGTCGCGAAGGAAGGACGGTTCCCCGGGGAGCTTCCACGGGAACTCGGCAGGGCGAGCGTCCTATTGGGACCCTACGTGCCCGATTTCCGCCGAATTCCGCGCCCGAGTGGCGACGAGTTGGGACATCGGTTTCGGCAGATCCATGAGCCCAACGTTCTCAAAGCGAATCGAAGGGCAATCTGGCAAATAGGGGCCGACTTCCTAACCATCGCTTCGGCGAGGCTTTCGCTGCTCGAGGTGCCCCTGGCCCACAGGTCGACAGCTTTTCGAGTGGCTCGGTGGACCTCCGATTGGGCTTACCTATTATTGGGTACGCCATAGTCGTTCCCGCATGGTCCATTTCCCACCGACCAGAGGCAGAGAAGAGGCGTGAAGAGAACCAAGTTCGGCGCCGTCGTTTCCCTCGCCACGGCTGCCCTGTTGCTCTTCTCTGCCTCTGCGTTGGCCTGGCCACCGTTTCGCACTAGCTAGCTAGCTCAGCCACGCAGCTCGGAGATCAGGTCGTCGAGGTCGAGTGGCGTGGTCCCCATTTCGACGCCCTCGCCATCGGCCGGCCGCGGCCACTCCTCGCGGGGACGGTCCCAGTAGAGCTCGACCCCGTTGTGGTCGGGGTCGGAGAGGTAGAGCGCCTCGCTGACGCCGTGGTCGGAGGCGCCTTCCAGCGGCCAACCGGCCTCGCTCACCCGCCGCAATGCGTCGGCGAGGGCGCGGCGGGTCGGGTAGCGGATCGCCGTGTGGAAGAGGCCAGTGGTCCCGGGCGGCGGCGGTGAGCCGCCTTTCGAGCTCCAGGAGTTGAGGCCGATGTGGTGGTGGTAGCCACCGGCCGAGATGAAGGCCGCGTCAGCGCCCCAGCGCTGCATCAGCTCGAAGCCGAGGACGCCGCAGTAGAAATCCAGCGCCCGGTCGACGTCGGCGACCTTGAGGTGGACATGGCCGATGTCGACGCCGGGATCGATCGCCCCGCGGGATCCCTCAGCCATCGAGAGCACCGTCCAGCGCCTGGTTGACGAGGCGGTCGGCGTCGGCGTTGTTCTCGCGGCGGACGTGGCGGATTGACCAGGAGTCGAAGCCGCGCAGGGCGCGCTTCACCTCTTCGTGCAGCTCTTTCATCGCGGCGTTCTTGACCTTGTAGCGACCTTCGACCTGCCGCACGACAAGCTCGGAGTCGCCAACAAGCTCGAGGTCGCTCGCGCCGTGGGCGGACGCAAGCTCGATCCCGCGCAGCAGGGCCCGGTACTCGGCGACGTTGTTGGTCGCCTTGCCGATCTCCTCACCGACTTCCTCGACGACCTCGTTGCCGTCGCGAAGCACCACCCCGATCGCCGCCGGCCCAGGATTGCCGCGGGCGCCGCCATCGACGTTGACGGTGAAGCGGCTCATCGGCTCGGCGCCGGTTCGCCCGCCAAGCGCAGCCTGCCGTCCTCGCCGACGACGGCGTTCCACTGCTTCGCAGGCGTATCGAGCTGGTCGATCTCGTCTCCCTTGCCGAGCTCGAAGACCGGCCGCAGCTCGTCGCCGAGGTCTACCCTCCACTGGTACCAGGAGAGATTCCAGGCGATCGTAACCCGCACCTCGCCGGGGGCTCCCGCAGCGGCGCCGACTGAGGCTTTCGGCGTCCCCAGAGTGCGGGAGAGGCTGACCACGGCGCGGCTTGCGTCACTGGCGTTGAAGCGGACCACCGCTCGCTGGAACGGTGTCAGGGCGCTGAAATCGACCTGAGGCGAGTGGCGAAGGAGGCTCCGGAGTCGACGGCGTCCCGACACCTGGACCATCTAGCCCTGATGGAGGGAGGATTTCAGGCGCATCACGGCCTTCGTGTGCAGCTGCGAGACGCGCGACTCGGTGACACCGAGAACCTCGCCGATCTCCCGCAGCGTGAGGTTCTCGTAGTAGTAGAGGGCGACGACCAACTGCTCGCGCTCGGGCAGCCCCCCGATCGCCTCGGTCAGCAGGTCCTTGACCTCGGTCGAGGCGAGCGCTTCCTGCGGGTCGGCGGCGCTTTCGTCGGCGATCGTGTCCAGCAGCGAGACCTGGTCGCCGGAGGAGTCGGAGACCGTCCAGAGCTCGTCCAGCGCGTAGACGGAGGAGTTGGCGATCTCCAGCAGGGCGCTCTGCAGTTCCTCTTCGGTCATGTTCAGTTTCGCCGCCAGCTCGGCCTCGCTCGGCGCCCGTTGCAGCTCGTGCTCGAGCTTGGTCTGCGCGGCCTCGATCTCGCGGGCGCGGGAGCGAACCGAGCGCGGGACCCAGTCCAGCGAGCGGAGTTCGTCGATGATCGCGCCGCGGATGCGGGTCATCGCGAAGGTCTCGAATTTGATCCCCCGCTCCGGCTCGAAGCGCTCGATCGCGCCGATCAGGCCGACGAGACCGTAGGAGATCAGGTCGGCGTCTTCGACGTGCGACGGCAGCCCCGCGCCGAGCCGGCCAGCGACGAACTTGACCATCGGCGAGTAGGCGACGACCAGTCGCTCGCGAGCGCCCTCGTCTCCGTCCTCCTTGTAGCGGCGCCACAGGTCACGGAGCTCGACCTCTTTTACGCCCGTTTCCATCAGGCGATTCTACGTTCGTTTGCGGGGGTTTGGTTCATGCGCGCGGGTGGCTGGCAGCGTAGGTGTCACGCAGTCTGGCGGCGTCGACCCGGGTGTAGACCTGGGTGGTCGAGATCGACGCGTGACCTAGTAACTCCTGAATCGTACGCAGATCGGCGCCGCCCTCGAGCAAATGGGTTGCGAAGGAATGTCTGAGTGAATGCGGGGAGACCCCCGCGGCGAGCGCCGCCTCGCGAGTCCAGAGGCCAAGGCGGCGGGTGACGTCGCGGTTGGAAAGGCGCCGGCCGCTCTTCGAGAGGAAGAGGGCGCTCTCGCCCGGATCGACTGCCGAGGGCGCGGCGAGCCCCATCCAAATAGCGGCGCACGGCGCGCTGGGCCGGCTCGCCCACCGGCAGCATTCTTTCCTTCGAGCCCTTCCCGAGCACCCGCACCTGCTCGGTCTCGAAGTCGAGCGCGCCGACGTCGAGGTTGACGATCTCCTCACAGCGCAGACCGCAGGAGTAGGCGAGCTCCAGCATCGCCCGGTCGCGCAGCTCCAGCGGCGTGCGAGCGGGAATTCTGCTCGAGCAGGAATCGCATCTGTTCGGTGGTGAGGACGTGGGGCAGCTTTTCGGATCGCTTCGGGCTGGAGACCAGCTCGGCCGGGTTGGCGCCCACCATTTCGGTACGGACCAGATAGCCGTAGAGGCCACGGATCGCCGCCAGCTTGCGCGCCGACCGTCGCCGGCGCGGCGCCGGCGTTGGAGAGGCCGGCACCGAAGCGGCGGACGTCGCGGTAGCGAACGTCCGCCGGCCCGAGACCCTGCTCCTGCGACCACTCCGAAAATCCACCGAGGTCGACCCCGTAGGCGCGACGCGTGCGCTCGGCGGAGCCGCGGGCGCGAAGATCGCGGTCGTAGGCGCTGAGGACTGCCTCCCAGTTCATCGAGGCTTCATTCGCCCCGCGCGGGTTTCGTCCTTTGCGCGACGGCTACCCGATGTAAATCGGCGTACCGACTTCGACTTCGGTCGTACAGCTCTTCGACGTCCGGAATCGCCATCCGGACACAACCGTGGGAAGCGGCGCTGCCGAGCGAGTAGGTCTCTTCGGTGCCGTGGATTCCGGCGCCTTCGTAGATGCCCATCCAGCGCGCCTTGATCGGGTTCGACGGGCCCGGCGGGATCGTCTGCCCGGCAAGCGAGCCGGCCCAGTCGGACAACGGCACGTTCCAGGACGGGGTTTTCTTCCTTTTCCTGGATCGCGTAGAGGCCTTCGGGCGTTTCCAGCCCTTCCATACCGACCGCGACGGTGTAGGTCTTGGCCAACTTCAGGTTCTTCCACAGCCGCAGGGTGAAGGTCGAGCGGTCGAGGGTCAGATAGGACGGGTACTCGGCCGCGACTTCCTGCTTGGTCACTTCCGGCGCTATCGAGTGGACCTCCGCCTTGACCGTGTGCGGCGCGTTGGCGTTGAGGACGGCGGCCTTGAGATCCTTCTCCAGCAGGTTGTCGCGCAGCTTGCGTCCGTCTTCGCCGGCGACGACTTCGAGCGAGTCGCCGGTTGCTTCGACGTCGGCGTTCTTCGGGTCGCGGTTGATCTCCTCGGCGACCTGGCGGACAAAGCGGTTGACCGCCCGCTCGGAGTAGGCGACTTCGGGCCTGATGCTTTCCTCGACCTCGCCGCCGCTGACGTAGCGGACCAGGCGCCCCGGCAGGCCACCCTCCTGGCTGTCTTCGACGGCCTGTTCGACGGCGGTGTCGAGATCGGCGCGGATTTTCAGCTGCTCACCGCTCAGCTTCCAGGTCTTGCCTTCGAAGCTCACCCCGAGAGAGGTCTTCAGCGGTGCCACGAGCTTGCGGTGGACCTTCGCCTGCGCTTGCTCTTCGTCGAGGCCGCCGACATCGACGCCGCCGATCGTCACGCCCTCGGCGATCTTGTCCTTCTGCGAGCTGTCGTAGGCGTAGGCGCCGCCGACGACGAGAACCAGCAGCACCGCGGCGATCAACACCGCTATCGAAGTCTTCGATCCCATCTCTACTGGAGTAACCCTCAGTGCGTCGCTTTGCCGGTTCTTTGAAGTCTAGGCACTCGCCTGGTTCGCCTTCACGGGCGGTCTCCCTGCAATTTCGCGTGTGCCTCGGTCTTATCGGCAGCCCGGCGGGATATCTTTCGCTTCGTGCGCACCAAGGACGAGGTTCGAGCGGAGGTCTGGAAGGCGATGGAACGCGAGGGCGTTTCCCGCTTCCCAGGTGCCGAGGGCCGGATCCCGAACTTCGCCGGGGCCAAACTCGCAGCCGAGAAGCTCGCCGCCCACCGGCTCTGGAAGCGGGCGCGGGTGATCAAGGCCAACCCCGACTCGCCCCAGACCCATGCGCGGCGGATCGCGCTCGAAGAGGGCAAGACGGTGATCATGGCGGTGCCGCGCCTACGCGACCCCCACCCCTTCCGAGTGCTGGAACCAAAAAGGCTCTCGAAGGAGGCGATGAAAGAGGCGGCGACGATCAAGGGCGCGCTGAAGCACGGCCGCGTCGTCGCCCTCGACGACCTGCCGGAGATCGATTTCGTCCTCTGCGGCTCGGTCGCCGTCAATCTCAGCGGCGCGCGGATCGGCAAAGGCGGCGGCTACCACGACCTCGAGTACGGAATCCTCACCGACGCCGGCAAGATCGACACCCACACCACAGTCGCCACCACCGTCCACCCGATCCAGATCCTGCGCCAGCACCTGATGGTCACCGACCACGACCTCCCCTGCGACCTGATCGCGACCCCGCGCGCGGTGATCGAGGTCGAGCGCCAGTACGAGCGGCCGCGCGGGATCCTCTGGGACCATCTGCAGCCGCCGCAGATCCGCGAGATCCCGGTTTTGGAAAGGATGGGGTATGCCTGAACATCGCGAGAACGGGAAGGCGCCGCTCTTCCCCACCGACTACGGCAACCCCGACCCGACCCCGGAATGGCTGCAAGTCGACTGGCGGGAGCACCTACGGCGGGTGGACCTGCCCGGTGCCGAGGGTGTCAACTACGTCGAGATCGGCGAGGGCGAGCCGATCGTCTTCGTCCACGGGATCGCCGGCTGCTGGCAGAACTTGCTCGAGAACCTCCCCTACTTCGGCCGCGCACGGCTATCGGGCGATCGCGCTCGACCTGCCGGGGTTCGGGGATAGCCCGATGCCTTCCTGGGAGATCACGATGGCCGACTACGGCCGCCTGATCCACGACTTCTGCGAGCGGCTTGGAACTCGAGCATGTGGCGGCGCTGGTCGGCAACTCGATGGGCGGCTTCATCGCCACCGAGGCGGTGATCCAGCGGCCCGAGCGCTTCGACCGCCTGGTCCTGGTCTCGGCCGCCGGGGTCAGCTTCGCCGAGTGGGAGGGGCGGCCGCTTGCCGCCGCCGCGCGCATATTCAAAGCGGCGATCCCGTATGCTGAGCCGGCGAACGCCGGTCCTACTGGACCCGGCCGCGCGGTCGCCAGCTCGCCTTCGGCCGGGTCTTCCGCAACCCCAACAAGCTGCGACCCGAGCTGCTCGCCGAGCAGGTGCGTCCCGGCCTGCAGGCGCCGGGCTTCTCCGACGCGCTGGCGTCGATCTTCGGCTACGACACCCGCGACCGGCTGCCCGAAATCGAGATCCCGACCCTGATCGTCTGGGGCCTGAACGACCAGATCGTCCCGGTCGAGGGGGCGCTTGGCTACCACCGCCTGATCCCGCAGCTCGCGGCTGGAGCTCTTCGAGCGCACCGGCCACCTACCGCAGACTCGAGCGTCCGCCGCTGGAACCACTGGTCGAGCAGTTCATCGATCCGCACGCCGCTGCGGGCCGCGCAGGACAGCTGTCGTTAGCGCTTGCTGAGCTACGGGCGCTCTGCGCCAGACTCGCCGTGGCTAGGTGACCGCGCCCTGGGCGGCCGACGAAACCGTCGCCGCGTACTTGGCCATCACGCCGCGGGTGTAGAGCGGCTCGGCGGACTCGTACTCGGCGATCGCGCTCGGCGATCTCCTCGTCGGAGAGGGCGACGTCGAGGCGGCGGGCGTCGATGTCGACGGTGATCTCGTCGCCCTCGCGGATCGCCGCGATCGGGCCGCCCTTGGCCGCCTCGGGGGCGACGTGGCCGATCATCAGGCCGCGGGTGGCGCCGGAGAAGCGCCCGTCGGTGACCATCGCGACGCTCTCGCCGAGGCCCTCGCCGACGATCGCCGCGGTCACCTGGAGCATCTCCCGCATGCCGGGACCGCCGACCGGACCCTCGTTGCGGATCACGACGATGTCGCCGGGGTTGATCTTCTGGTCCTTGACGGCGCGGAAGCAGTCCTCTTCGGACTCGAAGACCCGGGCCGGGCCGGTCTGCTGGCGGCGCTCGGTGCCGGCGACCTTGACCACCGCGCCTTCGGGGGCGAGGTTGCCGCGCATGATCGCCAGCCCCCCTTCGGGCTTGAGCGGGTCGCTCCAGCGGGCGCACGACTTCCTGGCCCGGCGCCTCGGTCGCCGCCGCGGCCTCCTCGCCGATCGTCTGGCCGGTGACCGTGATCGCGTCGCCGTGCAGGATGCCCGGCTTCGGCCAGGCGCTTGAGGATCACCGGCACGCCGCCGGCCGCGTAGAGGTCGGTGGCGACGAAGCGGCCGCCCGGCTTGAGGTCGGCGAAGAGCGGCGTCGTCGCGCGAGATCCGCTCGAAGTCGTCCATCGTCAGCTCGATGCCCGAGCTCGTGGGCGAGCGCGATCAGGTGCAGGACGCCGTTGGTCGAGCCGCCCGAGGCGCAGACGCAGGCGATCGCGTTCTCCAGCGAGTCGCGGGTGATCACCTTGCTCGGGGTGATGTCCTCGACGAGCACGCTGATCACCAGCTCGCCGATTTTCTCGGCGACGGTCTGCTTGTCGTCGTCTTCGGCCGGGACCATCGCCGAGCCGCCGGCGCTGATCCCCAGCGCCTCGAAGGCGCAGGCCATCGTGTTGGCGGTGAACTGGCCGCCGCAGGCGCCGGCGCCGGGGCTGGCCACCCCCTCCAGCTCGTGCAGTTCCTCGTCGGTCATGTCGCCGGCGTTGTGGGCGCCGATCGCCTCGAAGATGTCGAGGATGGTGACGTCGCGGCCGTGCCAGTGGCCGGGGGCGATCGAGCCGCCGTAGAGCAGCACCGAGGGCACGTCGAGCCGGGCCAGCGCCATCGCGCAGCCGGGGATCGTCTTGTCGCAGGCGCAGAGGGCGACGATCGCGTCGAACTGGTAGCCGCGGGCCATCAGCTCGATCGAGTCGGCGATCACCTCGCGGCTGATCAGCGAGGCCTTCATCCCCTGGGTCCCCATCGTCACCCCGTCGGAGACGGCGACGGTGTTGAACTCCATCGGCGTCCCGCCGGCGGCCCGGACCCCGTCTTTGACGTGCTCGGCGAGGCCGCGCAGGTGGAAGTTGCAGGGCATCGCCTCGGTCCAGGTGTTGGCGATCCCGATCGTCGGCCGGCTGAGTGCCTCGTCGTCGAACCCGATCCCCTTCATGTAGGCGCGCGCGTGGGCGCGGTCGGGCCCGTCGAAGACGGTCGCCGAGCGGGGGCGGGGAAGCTTGGTCGCGGTGTGGCCGTTGGTGCTCATGGCGTCGAAATCTACTGACGAGACTCAGCGGTCGACAGACAAGGACGCAGGGAGTCGACATAGCAGCGCTATTCGACCGACTGAGGACGCCGCCTGTCGGCCGCCTGAGCCGTCAGGTCGAAGACGTCGACCGGGCCGGGCCCTGCGCCGATCTCGCGCAGCCCGTCGCGCGACCGCCTCGGAGGCGACCGCGCGGGCCCGTTCGGCCGCCTCCAGCGGCTCGTCGCCGAGGGCCAGGAAGGCGGCCAGCGCCGAGGAGTGGGTGCAGCCGGAGCCGTGCGCGGCGCCGTCGGGGTGGCGCTCGCCGGGGATCTCGCACCGCCTCGCGGCCGTCGAAGAAGAGGTCGACGACCGCCCGCGCTGTGGCCGCCGGTGACGACCACCGCCCGCGGCCCGAGCGCGAGCACCGCCCGCGCCAGCTCCTCCTGCGGTCGCCCCCTCCCCCAGCCCGGTCAGCACCCGCGCCTCGGGGATGTTCGGGCGTCGACCACCGTGGCCAGCGGCAGCAGCTTGCTCGACCAGCGCCCTCGCGCGCTCCTCGTCGAGCAGCACGGCGCCGCTCTCGGCGACCATCACCGGGTCGATCACCACCGGCGCGTCGCCGACGTGGCCCAGCGCCTCGACCACCGCCTCGACGGTCTCGGCCGTTGCCCAGCATCCCGATCTTCACCGCGTCGACGCCGATGTCCTCGGCCACCGCCCGCACCTGGGCGACGATCATCTGCGGCGAGACCGCCTCGACCGCCTCGACCCCGACCGTGTTCTGCGCGGTGATCGCCGTGATCGCCGTCATCCCGTGCACGCCGACAGCGCGCGAACGCCTTCAGGTCGGCCTGGATGCCGGCGCCGCCGCCGGAGTCCGAGCCGGCGATCGAGAGAACGGCTGGGACGTGCGCTCGGGCTCATGGGGTGCAGCCTAGACGAGCGGCGCACAGGTCGGAGGCGACAGCAGAGTGCGCGTGTAGGTACGCCGACGATTGGAGCAGGCGAGTAGCCGAGCAGCTCGAGGCGGGCGAGGGCGGCGGCGGCGGCCGGACCGGAGAGGCCGATCGCGGCGGCGACCGCGTCGCAGCTCGACTCCCCCGCCTCGACCGCGGCGAGCACGCGGCCAGCTCTGGATCCAGCTCCGGGCCGCTGGGCGCCAGCGGCCGGCGCCCCGGGCCGAGCATCGCGTCGAGAACGTCCTGGGCGTCGCGGACGAGGCAGGCGCCGCCGGCGAGCAGGTTGTTGGGGCCGGCCGAGGCGCGGGAGGTGACCGGGCCCGGGACGGCGCCGAGGTCGCGGCCGAGGTCGGCGGCGAGGTCGGCGGTGATCAGCGACCCCGAGCGGGTCGCCGCCTCGACCACCACGGTCATCCCGGCCAGCGCGGCCATGATCCGGTTGCGGGCCGGGAAGGTCCAGCGCCACGGCGTCGCGCCGGGCGGAAGCTCCGAGATCACCAGGCCGGTTTCGCAGATCCGCCGCCAGAGCGAGCGGTGCGCCGGCCGGGTAGGCGATGTCGGGGCCGCAGCCGAGCACGGCGATCGTCCGGCCGCCGTCGAGGGCGCCGCGGTGGGCGCAGCCGTCGATCCCGAAGGCGAGGCCGCTGACGACGACCATCCCGGCCGCCGCCAGCTCGCGGCCCAGCTCGCGCGCGATCTCGCGGCCGTAGGAGGTGGCGCGGCGGGCGCCGACGATCGTCACCGCCCCGTGCGGCTCGAGCCCGGCGAGCAGCTGCGGGTTGCCGCGTCCGATCAACGCCCAGGGGGCGTCGGCGGCGTCGCGCAGCGACTCCGGATAGAGCTCGCCGTGGCGGCAGCATGCCCAGCAGCTCGCCAGCGCCAGCTCCTCGTGCAGGCTGGCCTCCGAGAGCGCCTCGACCCGCGCCAGGAGCTGCGCGGCAGCCTTGCGGAGCGGCGACCTCGACCAGCTCCTCGTTCGAGAGCCGCAGCAGTTCCGGCGAGCGCGACCCGACCTCGCCGGTCGCGATCTGCTCGATGTAGGGCCCGAGCGCGGCCAGCAGCCAGGAGCGCCGCAGGCACTCGGGGCAGGCGCGCGGCTCAGCCATGGTCCCGCCTCCGCATCTGCAGCGCCTGGGCCATCTGCTCCTCGCCGATCTCCTCGGCCCCGGTCGAGGTCGGCGACGGTCTGGGCGAGCCGCAGCGCCCGGTCGTGGGCGCGGCCGCTGAGCCGCTGGCGCGCGTAGAGATCGGCCAGCAGCGAGGCCGCGTCGGCACTGAGGCCGCAGTCCCGCGCCTCGCGCCGGCGTCATCTCGGCGTTGCAGCGGCCCGGGCCCAGCCGCGCTTCCTGACGCTCGCGGGCGGCGCAGACCCGCTCCCTGACCGCGGCCGAGGGCTCGCCCGGGCGCGCCGCCGATCTCCGCCGCGCTCGGCTGGCGCGACCGCGGCGAGGATGTCGATCCGGTCCGCGAGGGCGCCGCTCAGCTTGCCCTGGTAGCGCTGGACGTCGTAGGGCGCGCAGGCGCAGTCGGGATCGGTCCTCGCCGCGGCCGCAGGGGCACGGGTTCGCGGCGGCGACGAGCATGAACCGGCAGGGCAGGCCGCGCCGGCCGCCGGCCCGGGCGATCGAGACCTCGCCGGTCTCCAGCGGCGCCCGCAGCGCCTCCAGGGCGTCGCGGCGGAACTCGCAGAGCTCGTCGAGGAAAAGCACGCCGCGGTGCGCCAGCGTCGCCTCGCCCGGCCGCGGCGGCGCTGCCGCCGCCGATCAGCCCGGCGGCGCTGATCGTGTGGTGCGGGGCGCGGAAGGGCCGCCCGGCGGGCAGCGCGCTCCGAGCCGCCCGCAGGCGCTGGCGATCCGCGCCACCTCGAGCGCCTCGGCGGCGCCAGCGGCGGCAGGATCGAGGGCAGCCGGCTCGCCGCCAGCGACTTGCCCGCGCCGGGCGGCCCGATCATCAGCAGGCTGTGCCCGCCGGCGGCCGCCACCTCGAGCGCGTGGCGCAGGTGCGGCTGGCCGCGCAGATCGGCCAGGTCGGGCGCGACCGGAGGCGACTCCAGCTGAAGCGCCAGCGGCCGCGGGCGTGGCGGCTCCCAGCTCCCCTGCCACCAGCGCCGGTCAGCCGGCCCAGGCTGTCGACCGCGATCACCTCGATCCCCTCGACCAGCGCCGCCTCGGGCCCGTTCTCGGCCGGCAGCACGATCGCCTCCGCCCCGCCCTCGCGCGCCGCCTCGGCATCGCCAGCGCCCCCTGCACCGCCCGCGTCGAGCCGTCGAGGGCCAGCTCCCCCGCCAGCGCCACACCGCGCCAGCCCCTCCCACTCCAGCTGCCCGGAGGCGCTGAGCAGCGCCGCGGCGATCGCCAGGTCCATCCCCGGCCCCGCCTTGCGCAGGCTGGCCGGCGCCAGGTTGACGACGATCCGCCGCAGCGGGAACTCGAAGCCGCAGTTGACCAGCGCCGCCCGCACCCGCTCGCGCGCCTCCCGCACCGCGGCGTCGGGGAGGCCGACGATCGCGAAGTTCGGCAGGCCGCGGTGGACGTCGACCTCGACCCGGACCGGGCGGGCGGAGATGCCGTCGAGGGTGAAGGTGCGGGCGGTGGCGAGCACGGCGAGGACGCTAGGAGGCCTGGATTCGACGCGTGGTGCGCAGTTCGGAACAAGTTCTCCGCCGGGGCGTGGGGAGAGTTCGTGACTTCAGCCCCTTGATCGGCGGCATGACCGTCGCCCGCCGCCGCACCGGCCGAGATCGCCGAGGACCTCGTCGCCCAGCGCCTGGCGGCCGCCGGCTGGGAGATCGTCGAGCGCAACGCCCGCACCCGCTACGGCGAGCTCGACATCGTCGCCCTCGACGGCGGCGCGCTCGTCTTCGTCGAGGTCAAGGCCGGCCGCGCCGGGACCGAGCTTCGGCCCCGAGCGGCCGATCCTCTGCGATCGACCTCCGCAAGCAGCGCCAGGTCCGCCGCCTCGCCACCGCCTGGATGGCCGAACGCCGCGACCAGCCCCCGCTACGACGAGATCCGCTTCGACGCCGTCGGCGTCACCCTCGACCGCGACGGACGGGCGGTCGACGGTCGAGTACGTGAAAGGCGCGTTCTAGCCCAGCTCGAGCTGCGAGTAGGCGACGCTCTGGAACGAGCGCCGGTGCAGCGGCGAGATGCCGATCTCCTCGATCGCCTGCCGGTGCTCGGGGGTCGAGTAGCCGACGTGCTCCTCGAAGCCCCAGCCGGGGTGCAGGGTGGCGACCTCGCGCATGTAGCGGTCGCGGGTGACCTTGGCGATGACCGAGGCGGCGGCGATCGCGGCGCTGGTGGCGTCGCCCTTGACCACCGGCCGGTGCGGGACCGCGCAGCGCGGCAGGCGGAAGCCGTCGACGAGGCAGATCACGTCCTCTCCGGGCGCGAGGCGCTCCAGCGCCAGCGAGAGCGCTTCGATGTTGGTGACGTGGAGGCCGCGGCGGTCGATCCCGGCGGCGGAGCGGACGACGACGCTGACCCGCTCGGCCGCCCGCAGCACGCACGGGTACATCTCCAGCCGCCGCTCCTCGGTCATCTGCTTGGAGTCGTGCAGGCCGCTGAGCGCGCGGCGGTCGGAGTGCGAGAGGCGCTCGTAGTCGATCAGGACCGCAGCGGCGACCAGCGGCCCGGCCAGGCAGCCGCGGCCGGCCTCGTCGGTGCCGGCGACGTAGCGGCTCTGCAGCCCGCGGTCGAAGGCGAACAGGCGACGGCTGCGCGCCAGCCGCCGGCGGTGGTGCTTGCCCGGCTTAGAGCCCGCCGATGCGGTTCGGGGGCCAGTAGGTGGCAAAGGCCTCACCGATGATCCAGTCTCGGGGTACGGGTCCCCAGAAGCGGCTGTCGTCGCTTGCCCCACGGTTGTCGCCCATCATGAAGTAATGGTCGGGCGGAATCGTGATCTCTTTCGGCAAATTGCAGGCGCGGGCGCCGCCGCAGGGGTTGATGTAGGGCTCTTCGGTCTTCTCGACCCCGTTGACCACCGGGTGGCCGTCTTTGACCGTGAGGGTGTCGCCTGGGCCGGCGACGATCCGCTTGATGAAGTTCTGGCTCGGACGCTCCGGGGTCGGCTTCGGGCACGGTTCGCCCGCGTCCTCGGTCGACCCCGCATTCGTGGCCCGCCGTCGGCGCCGGCGGGCGGATGGAAGACGACGATGTCGCCGATCTCCGGGTCCGTGAAGTGGTAGAGGAAGCGGTTGACGAGGACCCGCTGGCCGACGTCGAGCGTCGGCTCCATCGATTCGGAGGGGATCTGGTAGGGCTTGACGATCCAGGCCTGGATCGCCAGCGCCAGGCCCAGAGCCAGCGCGACGATGACGACCAACTCGAGGAGCCCGCCGCCTTTTGACTGTGGCTTCGGGATCTTGGGGTTCAGGCTGCCGAGTCCTCGTCGGAGTCGCCGGCCTCTGCCGGCTTCTCGTCCTCGGCATTCTCCGGCGCTGAAGTGTCCTCGGTCTCCCCTGCCTCGGGCGCATCCGCGTCCGTCTCCGCCGCCGTCTCGGTCTCGGCTGCCGCCTCCGGCTCCGCCGCGGCCTCAGGCTCGGGTTCGGGCTCGGGCTCGGGCTCGGGCTCGGCGGGAGTCTCCTCAGCCTCTGCCGTGTCATCGGGCTCGGCCGCCGTGGCGGCATCGGCCACACTCTCGTCGGCCACAGCCTCCGTCGCCCCATCGGGAGCCTCGACCGGAACGACCTCCTCCTGGCTGACGCCCTCGGCGTCGACCGCGGTGGACTCGCCGTCAGCCGCACCGGCGACCGAGACGACGTCGTCGTCGATGCCCCAGCGCCGCTCGGCGACGCGAGCGGCCTTGCCGATCCGGCCGCGCAGGTAGTAGAGCTTCGCCCGTCGTACGTCCCCGCGCGCCGCAACCTCGAGTTTCTCGATCTTGGGGGAGTGCAGGGGGAACGTCCGCTCGACGCCGACACCGAAGGACTGCTTGCGGACGGTGAAGGTCTCGCGCACGCCGGAGCCCTGGCGCTTGAGGACGACGCCCTCGAAGACCTGGGTCCGTTTGCGGGTTCCCTCGATCACCTGGAAGTGGACGCGGACACGGTCTCCAGGCGCGAATTTGGGCAGCCCTGGCCGAAGCTGGGCGCGCTCGATGCTGTCGATTACGGAGCTCATAAAAAGAATTGCTGCGAGAAAAAACCGCCGGGACCCAGGTGCGGGAACCGCGCGGTCGCGGAATGGTAGCTATTCCGCGTCTTTTTCGAACTGCTCGGCTCGGAGCCTGCTCTGCTGCAGCCGCCACTGGCGGACCTTCTCGTGGTCGCCGGAGAGCAGGATGTCGGGTACTCCCCAGCCGCGGTAGTCGGGCGGGCGGGTGAAGTGCGGGTACTCGGGCATCCCCTCGAGCGCATGGCTGAACGACTCCTCGACGGCGGAATCCGCGTGGCCGAGGGCGCCCGGCAGCTTGCGCATCAGCACGTCGGCGACGACCATCGCCGGCAGCTCTCCGCCGGCGAGGACGTAGCGGCCGATCGAGAGCTCATCGTCGGCGAGGTGCTGGTGAACGCGGTCGTCGAATCCCTCGTAGCGACCGCAGAGCAGAGCGACGTGGGGCTCGGCGACGAGTTCGTCGGCGAGCGGGTCGCCGAGCACCGCCCCGGTCGGCGAGAGCAGGACGATCCGCGGCCGCGGTCCCTCGCCGTAGGCGGCCTGCAGCGCCGCGTCGACGACGTCGACCCGCAGCACCATCCCGGCGCCGCCGCCGTAGGGCGAGTCGTCGACCTGCCCCGCGGTCAGCGGCGTGGTGTCGCGGTAGTTGAAGAGGCGGAACTCGTTGCCTTCGCGGACGGCGTTCTCGACCGAGCGCTGCGACTGGAACCAGTCGAAGGCCTCCGGGAAGAGGGTGAAGACGTCGAGCTTCAAGCCGGGCGAAGCGCCGTCAGTCGAGGATGTCGACGATCACGCGGCGGTCGATCCGCACCGCGGCCGCCTTGGCGATCGTCCGGATCGCGTTGGCGATCCGCCCGCCCTTGCCGATCACCCGGCCGAGGTCGTCCTCGGCGACGGTGATCTCGTAGATCAGGTCGCCGTCCTCTTCCAGCTCCTCGACCACGACCGCCTCGGGCTCCTCGACGAGGGCCTTGACGAGAAACTCGAGCAGCTCGGTCATCAGCGCAGCCGGCTAGGTGCCGGTGGCTTTGATGCCCTTGGTCCGCAGCAGGGTCGCCACGGTCTCCGAAGGCTGGGCGCCGTGCTCGAGCCAGTGACGCGCGCGCTCCTCGTCGATGTTGATCGTCGAGGGGTCGGTCTGCGGGTTGTACTGGCCGATCGTCTCGATCGTCCGCCCGTCGCGCGGGGAACGTTTATCGGCGACGACGATGCGCCAGATCGGGTTCTTCTTGGAACCCACTCGTCTAAGTCTGATTCGGACTGCCATAGGGCCGGGCAGATTAGCGTCTACGGGCCTTCGGGCGCGGCGTGCGCTGTCCCCCGCCCGCCAAATTGGCCATCTGCTGCGGCGTCGGCATCTGTCCGTTGGCCATCGATTTCATCAATACCCGCATCTGATCGAACTGTTTGACCAGCTGTTTGACGCTCTGGACCTTGGTCCCCGAACCGGCCGCGATTCGTTTGCGGCGGGAGCCGTTGATCAGGCCCGGATTGGCCCGCTCCTGGGGCGTCATCGAGAGGATGATCGCCTGCACGCGGTCGAGCTCGCGCTCGTCGACGTCGGCGTTCTTCAGCTGCTTCATCGCCCCCATCCCGGGGAGCATCCCGATGATCCCGCTCAGCGGCCCCATTTTGCGGACCTGCTTCATCTGCTTGAGGAAGTCGTCGAGGGTGAACTGGTCGCGCCGCATTTTCTCCTGCAGCGCCTCGGCTTCGTCCTCGTCGACCTGCTGCTCGGCTTTCTCGATCAGGCTGAGGACGTCGCCCATGCCGAGGATCCGCTGCGCCATGCGGTCGGGGTGGAACTTGTCGAAGTCCTCGATCTTCTCGCCGGTCGAGGCGAAGAGGATCGGCTTGCCGGTCACGGCTTTGACCGAGAGCGCGGCGCCGCCGCGGGCGTCGCCGTCGAGCTTGGTCATCACGACGCCGTCGAACTCGGCCACCTCGGCGAAGGATTCGGCGACCCCGACCGCGTCCTGGCCGGTCATCGCGTCGACGACGAGGAGGACGTCGTGCGGGCGGGTCTTTTTGCGGATCTGGGCCAGCTCGGCCATCAGGTCCTGGTCGATGTGGAGGCGGCCGGCGGTGTCGACGATCAGCACGTCGCGGCGCTCGGACCGGGCCTGCTCGAGCGCCCAGGCGGCGATCTCGACCGGGTCGTCCTCGGTGCCGCGCTCGTAGACATGGGCGCCGGCGCGGCCGCCCATCGTCACCAGCTGCTCGACCGCGGCGGGGCGGTAGACGTCGCAGGCGGCGAGGGCGACGTCCTTGCCTTCCTTCTTGAAGAACTGGGCGAGCTTGGCGCAGGCGGTCGTCTTGCCTGAACCCTGCAGGCCGGCCATCAGGATCACGGTCGGGCCGCTGGAAGCCATCGCCAGCTCCGAGCCGGTGCCGCCCATCAGCGAGGCCAGCTCCTCGTTGACGATCTTCACCACCTGCTGGCCGGGATCGAGGCTCTCCAGCACGTCGGAGCCGAGGCAGCGCTCCTTCAGCGTCTTGGTGAAGGCTTTGACCACTTTGAAGTTGACGTCGGCCTCGAGCAGCGCGAGGCGGATCTCGCGCATCGCCGAGTCGACGTCGGACTCGTTCAGTTTGCCCCGCGAGCGGACCTCGGAGAGGGTCGACTGCAGTCGTTCGGATAGCTGGTCGAACATGCCCGAGCAGCTTACGGGACGCTCGTCTGTTCCTTATGGGTCCCAGGCAACGAAAAGGAACAGGCGAATGGCTACTCTGCCAGCAGCGCGTTGGCGTAGTCGCCGGGGTCGAAGGGGCGCAGGTCCTCGAGCGTCTCCCCCACGCCGATCAGCTTCACCGGGATGCCGAGGTCGGAGGCGATCGCCAGGGCGATGCCGCCGCGGGCGGTGCCGTCGAGCTTGGTCAGGACGACGCCGTCGACCTCGACCGCCTCGGAGAAGACCTTCGCCTGGCGCAAGCCGTTCTGGCCGGTGGTGGCGTCGATCGAGATCAGCGTCTCGTGCGGGGCATCGGGGATCTGCTTCTGAATCACCCGGCGGACCTTCGTCAGCTCGTCCATCAGGTTGGTCTGGGTATGGAGGCGGCCGGCGGTGTCGACGATGACCACGTCGGCACCGCGGGCGCGGGCGGCGTTGATCGCGTCGTAGGCAACGGCGCCGGGGTCGGAATCCGCTTCGCCGCGGACCAACTCGGCGCCGGCGCGCTCGGCCCAGGTTTCGAGCTGCTCGGCGGCGGCGGCGCGGTAGGTGTCGGCGGCGGCCATCACCACGCTGAGGCCCATCTCCTTGCTCAGGTGCCAGGCGATCTTGCCGATCGTCGTCGTCTTGCCGGTCCCGTTGACCCCGACCATCATCAGCACCGCCGGCTCGGCGCTGAGGTCGATCGGCGCCCGCCCGGTCGAGGCGACCTCGGCGAGGATCTCGATCAGCCGGTCGCGCACCGCGACACCGTCCATCGGCACCGTCCCGGACTCCACCTCATGCTCGAGCTTCTCCACCACCGCCGCCGTGGTCGGCGCCCCCACGTCAGCAAGGATCAAAGCCTCCTCGAGCAACTCCCAGGTCTCGTCATCAATCCGGTCGAAGAGAGAAGCTGAGATCTCCTCGGTAAGAGCCTGCCGGCTTTTGGAAAGACTCTCCCGCAGCCGCTTGAAAACCCCGCGGCGCGCCTCCGGAGCTTCCTCCTCGGCCACAGCGATGGCTGAGGGACTCCGCGCACCCAGATCGACGATCTCTTGCCAGCTGGTAGCCATGGCGAGAAAGGTACCCGGCAGAACGATTACGAGATTTGGGCCCCCACAGGGGACCAAAGTTCGGAGGTGCGCCTAAGCGACGGCGGAAAGGCCCGGGGCTTCGCCGTCTTCCTCGCCGTCTTCGGCGACTTCGCGCGGCAGACGGCGGGACACGACCTTGGTGACCCCGTCGCCGCCCATCGAGACCCCGTAAAGAACGTCAGCCGCATCCATCGTCCGTTTCTGGTGGGTGACGATGACGAACTGGGCGCGGTCGGAGAAGCGGCGGATCAGTTGCAGGAAGCGGTCGATGTTGGCGTCGTCGAGGGCCGCCTCGACCTCGTCGAGGATGTAGAAGGGGCACGGCCGGGCGAGGAAGACGGCGAAGACGAAGGCCAGCGCGACCAGCGACTTCTCGCCGCCGGAGAGCAGCTGCAGCTTGCGCGTCGACTTGCCGGCCGGGGTGACCTCGATCTCGACCCCGAGCTCTTCGCGCTCCTCTTCCTCCTCCTCGGGCTCGGGCTCGGCGTCGGTCGGCGCCTCCTGCTCGCCGGCGGGGCGCTCCTCGTCGCGGACCGGCCGCAGGGCGACCCGGCGCAGCCGGCCGCGGCCGCCGGGGAAGAGGTGCTCGACCATCTCCTCGAAGTTCTTCGCGGTCGCGTCGAAGGTCTGCTCGAAGGCGCGCTCGATCTCGTCGTCGATGTCGCGGATCAGCGACTCCAGCTCGCGCATCGAGCGCTCGATGTCCTCGCGCTGGGTCTGCAGCGCCTCGACGTGCTCGCGGGCTTCGTCGTACTCCTGCTCGGCCAGCGGGTTGACCGGCCCGATCTGCGCCCGCCGCCGCTCCAGCCGCCCCAGCCGGCGGTCGATCTCCGCCCGTGCCCCGTCGCTCAGCGCCTCCTCGGCGGGCGGGATCTCCTCTCCCAGGCGCTCGGCGATCGCGGCCAGCTCGCGCGCCGCCTCGGCCCGGCGGTCGCCGAGGTGGGCGGCCTCGACCTTGGCCCGGGTCAGCTCGTCGGAGGTCTCCTTCATCTGCGTCTGCAGCTCGAACTCCTGCTGCGAGCAGGCCCGCAGCTCGTCGGCGATCTCGTCGCCGCTGTCCTGGCCGCCGACGACCTTGTGCTCGATCAGCTCGACCCTGGCGCGGATCGCGGCGCCGGCCGCCTCGGCCGCGACGCGGGCGGCGCGGACGTCGTCGAGCAGCTCCTCGCCGGCGGCGACCCGGGCGCGGAGCGCCTCGCGGTGGCGCTCGCCGAGCAGGCCCTCCGCGCGGCGGGCGTGGCGGGAGGCGCGTTCGGCACCGGCCTGGACGTGACCGAGGGCCGCCTCCCGGGCCGACTCGGCGGCCTCGGGGAGCGGGCGACGTCGAAGCCCTCGCCCGCGGTCCGCAGCCCGGCCTCGATCTCACCCAGCTCCTCTTCCAGCTTCTGCGCCCGCTCGCCCGGCTTGGCGCCGTCGCCGACGTCGAGGGTCAGTGGTCCAAGTTCCGTGCGCAGCCGCACGAGGGCCGCCTCGAGCTCGGTCTCGCGGCTGGCGAGGCCGGCGACCCGCACCGCGACCCGCTCCTGGTCGCCGCGCAGCTTGGTCAGCAGACCCCAGGCCTGGGTCCGCTCGCGGTCGCGGGCGGCGAAGCGCTCCTCGGCAGCCGAGCGCCGTTTCGAGACCTCGGCCAGGCTCGCCTCGAGCTTCTCGCGCACTCCGCGGGCCTTCGCTGCCGCCTTTTCGGCCGCCTCGGCACGGTCGGCGCCGAAGCGCAGCTCCTCGGAGACCATCTGCGCCCGCAGTCCCAGTTCCTCGCGCTCGATCCGCGCCCCAAGCTCCGCCGCCTGCGCCTGGCGCTTCAGCGGCCGCAACCGCGCCCGCGCCTCGCGCTCGACGTCCAGCGCCCGGTCGAGGTTGTCGCGCGCCGAGCGCAGCTTCAGCTCGGCCCGCCGCCGCCGTTTGCGGTGCTTGCCGAGGCCGGCCGCCTCCTCGACCAGCAGGCGGCGCTCGCGCGGCTTGGAGTGGACGATCGTCTCGACCCGGCCCTGGCTGATCACCGAGTGCATCTCGCGGCCGAGGTTGGTGTCGGAGAGGACGTCGGTGACGTCGGCGAGCCGGCGCGGGCGCCGTTGAGCCGGTAGCCGCTGTCGCCGGAGCGGTCGAGCCGGCGCTCGACCGCGATCTCGGAGAACTCGGTGGCGGCGCGGCCGTCGGAGTTGTCGATCATCACCTCGACCTCGGCGGCGCGGCGCTGGCCGACGTCCTTGCCGCCGGCGGAGATCACGTCCTGCATCGAGGCGCCGCGGATCGCCCCCGGGCTCTGCTCGCCGAGCGCCCAGAGGACGGCGTCGGTGATGTTGCGCTTGCCCGAGCCGTTGGGGCCGACGATCACGCTGACCCCGGGAGAGAACTCCAGGGTCGTCCGCTCGGGGAAGGACTTGAAGCCCTTCATCGAGATCGACTTCAGATACACGCGGCCACCCCTCGCATCGCTCGAAGGCTCCCGGTCGACCCGGACGCGACGGTGGCTGGATTAACCCCCAAGATGCGCCAATGCCTCCTCGGCGGCGACCTGCTCGGCCGCCTTCTTGCTCCGCCCCTTCCCCGTCGCCGACCCGCTCGGAGTCGACGATCGCGGCCACCTCGAAGGTGCGCCGGTGCGGGGGTCCCGTCGCCGCGATCACCTCGTAGGCTA
The DNA here is from genome assembly GCA_963724745.1 of uncultured Actinomycetes bacterium. Taxonomy (GTDB): domain Bacteria; phylum Actinomycetota; class Thermoleophilia; order Solirubrobacterales; family 70-9; genus VAYN01. The sequence goes on along the minus strand of CAVRVU010000009.1, from coordinate 56,518 downwards.
CGCGAGCGCCCGCGCTGGGCCAAAAGCTCCTGCAATGCGGACTTGAAGTCGATCCGCGTCTCGGAGGCGAGCTCGATCCGCGGCTCGAAGGCCTCGGCCACCGCCGCCGCAGTGCGCTCGAACCCGAAGGCGAGGTAGCAGGCGCCGATCAGCGCCTCGGTCGCCTCCGGCAGCGGCCGGCCGCCTTCGAGCAGGACCTCGGCCGGGATCGCCGTCGCCAGGCCCTCGGGCTCGATTCGCCCGCAGCATCTCCGGCACGCCGAGCAGCGCGCCCGACCTCGGCGCAGGAGACGCCGCTGACGGCCTGGTTGTGGATCTTGGTCAGCCCCCCCGCCGCCAGCTTCTCGGAAGCTCTCGAAGGTGCGGGTGGCGACGGCGAGGCCGAGGACGCTGTCGCCGAGGAAGGCGAGGCGCTCGAAGGAATCGACCCGCAGCTCGGTCCAGGAGGAATGGGTCAGCGCCTGGCGGCGCAGGTCATCGGGCAGCTCGGCGATTAGCGCGGCCAGCGCGGCGACGGACGGGTCCGGGTCCGGCGCCACCGGCTCAGGCCGGCGCGTGCTCGAGCACGAAGCCGACCGCGTCGCCGACGGTCTTGATGTGGGTCGCCTGCTCCTCGGAGACGGTGACGCCGTAGTTGTCCTCGAGCTCCATCACCAGCTCGTAGAGGTCGAGTGAGTCGGCGTCGAGATCCTCCTTGAAGCGGGTCCCCTCGTCGATCCGGCCAATCTCCACTTCCAGCTCCTCGGCGAGGTGCTCGCGGACCAGGGTCAGGACTTGATCGCGGGTCATCTCTGGCCTTGTTTATCACGCAGCTATCACGGTGCGATCACGCCTCGCCCTCGGCGGCAAGGGCGGCGCGGCCGGCGCCTCCCTCGGCGAGCAGCGCCGCGGTGCGGCCGACGGCGTCGACCTCGGCGCAGCGGGCGGCGAGGCGGACGGCGTTGGCGATCCCCTCGGCGCCGGAGCTGCCGTGGCCGACGACGGCGATGCCGCGCAGACCGAGCAGAATCGCGCCGCCGGTGGTGTCGGGATGGAGCTCGCGCCGCAGGCCGTCCAGCGCCGGTTTCAGCAGCAGGCCGCCGGCCGCCGCCATCGGGTTGGAGCGGGCGGCGTCGCCGACCGCGGCGGCGACGGTCTTCGCCGTGCCCTCCATCAGCTTCAGCGAGACGTTGCCGGTGAACCCGTCGGTTACGACCACATCGACCTTGGCGGCGGGAAGATCGCGGCCCTCGACGTTGCCGGCGAAGTTGATCCCCGGCGCCCCGCTGAGCAGGCGGTGGGCCTCGACCACCTCCTCGCGCCCCTTGCCCGACTCCTCGCCGACGGTGAGCAGTCCGACCGACGGGTCCTCGACCTCGAGCACGGCATCGGCGAAGGCAGCACCGAGGAAGGCGAACTGGACCAGGTGCTGGGCGCGGACCTCGACGTTGGCGCCGACGTCGAGGAAGAGAACGGCTTTTCCGGGGACGGGGAGCTGGACCGCCAGCGCCGGCCGCTGCACGCCCTTGAGGCGGCGCAGGCCGAAGGTCGCAGCAGCCATCGTCGCCCCGGTCGAGCCACAGGAGACCAGAGCGTCGGCGGCGCCTTCGGCAACCTCGCGAGCGGCGCGGACGACCGAGGCTTCCTTCTTGGCGCGGACCGCCGGCACCGGGTCCTCGTCGTTGCCGATGTACTCAGCGGTGTCGACCACCTCGATCTCCTGAACTTCGTCGAGGCCGAGCGCACGACGCGGGCCGAAGACGCGGATGCCGATACCGTCGGCGGCGGCCAGGCGGGCGCCGGCCGCGAGCACGCCGAAACCCTGCTCAGCCCCGTAGCCGTCGAGGGCCACGGTCACCGCGCGGTCCTGCGCCACGACTTACTCGTGCGTGTGAGGCGCCGAGGGATCGGCGATCCGCTGGGCGACGACCTCACGCCCCGCGTAGGTCCCGCAGGTCGGGCAAACGCGATGGGGCAGCCGCGGGCTGTGACAGCGCGGACAGCTGTTCAGGTTCGGCTTGCCGGCCTTGTGGTTGGCGCGGCGCTTGTCGCGCCGGGCGCTGGAAGTTCTCTTCTTTGGGACGGCCATCGGTCGCGGGATGGTAGCGGTTGTGATGGGTTGTAGAGGCGTCGGCACCCCCTCTGAAAACGCGCTTCGCGCTGGGAGTGTTTTCAGAGGGGGTGCCGACGCCTCAGTAGACCGCTCTTACTACCGCTAAGTCGTCGGCCTGCCAGGTGACCGTGCCTTCGGTCCATGCTGCTAGATCCTCGGCGCTCTCCGGGAAGTCGTAGTCGGGGTCGATGGGAGTGACCTGTGTGTCGGCCTTGACTACGTCGCCGATGACGAAGGACCGGGCTCGCTCTTTGACCTGGCGGAAGAGGTTTTTCTTCAGATCGCTGGTCAGATGGTGGATCGAGAGGACGCCGATCACCAGGTCCCAGGGGCCGTCGGGCAGCGGGTCCTCGATCCGCGCCAGCTGCACGTCGTCGTAGGCCTCCCTCGCCCGGAAGACCATGTCGGGACTGGAGTCGAGGCCGATCACCCAGCTGTCCGGGTAGGCCTCGATCAGGCGCCGGGTCGTCTCCCCCGTGCCCATCCCCAACTCCAGGACGCGCTCGGGCACGAACGGGATCGCCGCGATCGCCTGCTCCTGCAGTTCGTCGTAGCGGGGGACCTCAGAGCGGATCAGCTCCAGGTAGGTCTCTGGTTTCCAGTGGAATTGGCCCATCTCGTAATCTCGGTGCGGAGCAGTCCATCGTAAGTCCCGACGGAGCGGAGGTGCGTGACGTGGCCCAAGCGCCGATGACGATCATCGATTTGTCGCGCCTTTCGCTGGCCCACGGCGAGGGCAAGCGGCTGGAAGTGCCGGTCGCGCTCGAGCCCTTCGAGCTGGCCGGCCAGACGTATCGGCCCGAGCCCTGGTCGCCGATGGTGCGGCTCGACGTCTCGCGTCCCAGCAACGGCTTCGCCTTCCGCCTCAACTTCCCGGTCCACCTCGAAGGTCCGTGCATGCGCTGCCTCGAGCCGGCCGCGCTCGACCTCGAGGTCGAGGCGCGGGAGATCGACCAGGCAGGGACCGACGACCCGGAACTGCGCAGCCCCTACGTCTCCGAGGACGAGCTCGACATCGGCCGCTGGGCCCACGACGCCACCATCCTCGCCCTCCCCACCCGCATCCTCTGCCGTGAGGACTGCGTCGGACTCTGCCCGATCTGCGGCGAGAGCCTCAACGACAACCCCCACGAGCACGAGGAAGCAACCGACCCCCGCTGGTCGGCGCTGAAGAACCTGAAGCTCGAGTAGCCGGCCGGGCAACGCTTCCGACTTTGAGCACACCCCAGTGGGTCAAATCTCGGTTGCGCTGTCATCGCTGACGTCCACAAGATCGAGGCGTGTCGACTTTTTGACCCGCGTGGGCACGTAAGTCGACAGGCGTTCTAAATTCAAATCGGGCGGCGGCGGGAATTAGAACGAGACCGGGGAGGTCGATGACCAAGCGATACGGACTCGAAACGAGTTCCGTGTAGCGGCGCTGCGCGGGACCTCGGGGAGGGGTCGTAGCGCGCAGGTCGACTCGGCCTCATCCGGGCCCGCCCAAATCTCGTCCCCGGACCGCTAGGAGGGTTTCGTCAAACCCTCCTAGGGCTGCTGGTCGAGCTCGGGCTGCTGCTGTTCCTCCTCGCGGCCGGCGAGCCGGTCGCGGCCGCGCTGCACGGCGGCGAGGAACTTCTGCAGGTTCACTTCGAGGGTGTTGAGGATCTCGTCGGCGTAGTCCTCGGCGCCGAGGCGGATTTCACGCTCGCGGGTGCGGGCGTCCTCGACGATCTCGTCGGCGGCGCGCTCGGCCTGCTTGGTGACCTCCTCGTCGGAGATCAGGCGGGCCTGCTGCTCGCGGGCCTCGCGGACGATCCGCTCCGCCTCGCGTTTGGCCTCGGCCAGCATCTCCTGGCGCTCCTTGACGATCCAGCGCGCCTGCTTGATCTCCTCGGGGATCGTGGCACGCATCTGATCGAGGAGGTCGTAGATCTCCTCGCGGTCCACGCGCACCTGATCCGTCAACGGGACCGGACGGGCGTTGTGAACTACGTCATCGAGCTTGTCTATGAGGACCAGGACGTCCATTGGAAGGTCGTAAGCCTACGTGTATGCGGGGATTTTGGTGAGGACGAGGTTCATCGAGCGATTTTTTGCAAGGCGATGCCCATGTGGACTGGAAGGCGATGCACAGCCTACCTGTCGTTCAGGCGGTCCTTCAGGGCGGCGGCCACCGCGGCCGGAACGAGGTCGGAGACGTCGCCCCCGAAGGTCGCCATCTCCTTCACCCCGGTGGACGAGAGGAAGCTGTAGTGGGGAGAGGCGATCACGTACATGCTCTCGATCCCAGGGTCGAGCTTGCGGTTCAGCTGCGCCATCTCGAACTCGTACTCGAAGTCGGAGATCGCCCGCAGTCCCTTGACGATCGCCTTGGCGTCGTTGTCGCGAGCGAACTCGACCAGCAGGTTGGCGAAGATCTGAACCTCGACGTTGGCGAGGTCGGCGGTCGCCGCTTCGATGAACGCCTTCCGCTCCTCGGCGCTGAAGAGGGTCTTTGCCTTGCGAACCGGGTTGTTGACGACGCCGACGACGACGCGGTCGAAGACGTTGGAGGTGCGGGTGATGATGTCGACGTGGCCGTTGGTGACCGGGTCGTAGCTGCCCGGGCAGACGACGGTGCCGTTCTTCCCGTTCACTGGGCCGCCTCCCGATAGATGGAGACGTCGGCGGCGCCGTAACGGCGCTGGCGCAGCGGCTCGAGGGAATCAACCGGAAGTGGGCGGCGGGCGCCGCTCTCGATCACGGCACGTCCCTCCGGAGCGAGCATCTGGGGCAGGTGTGTGTTGAGGTCCTGGGCCACGCGGTCGGCGAGTCTATAAGGGGCATCGACGAAGACCAGGTCGAATTTCCCCGCAAAGGGGCCAGACGAAACCTGCGCCAGCCAGCGACCGATGTCGGCGCGGACCAGCTCGGCGCGGTTGCCGAGCCCGAGGCGCTGGACGTTGCCGAGCGCCGGACGGGTGTCGCGGTCGACCAGGACCGCCGCCTCGGCGCCGCGCGAGAGCGCCTCGATGGCCAGCGCCCCGGTCCCGCAATAGAGGTCGAGGACCTGCGCCCCCTCGACCCGATCGCCGAGGGCGGAGAAGATCGCCTCGCGGACGCGGTCCGAGGTCGGGCGCACCTTCCAGCCGCGCGGCGCGACCAGGCGCTGCCCCTTCAACTCTCCGGCGATGACTCTCACGCGGCAAACCTAGTCGGCGTTCGTCCTTTGTATCCCACAGGGCGACAAAGGACGAACGCCGGCTAGAGGGGGATCGGATCTGCTGCGCCCGCGCCGAAGCGCGCGTGGGCCGCATCGAGCAGCGGGCCGAGGGCGGGATCGGAGAGGGAGCCGTGGCGGCGCAACAGCGCCAGCACCTCCTCGCGGGCGGTGAGCAGGGTGGCGTTGTCGTCGGGCAGCTTGGCGACGGCGAAGCGCGGCAGTCCCGACTGGCGGGTGCCGAGGATCTCGCCCTCGCCGCGGAGGCTGAGGTCGACCTCAGCCAGCTCGAAGCCGTCGCCCGTCCCGACCACCGCCCCCAGGCGCCGCCGCGCCAGCTCGCCCGCTTCTTCGGCGAACAGCAAGCACTGGCTCGGGTGCTCGCCGCGCCCGACGCGGCCGCGCAGCTGGTGCAGCTGGGAGACGCCGAAGCGCTCGGCTCCCTCGATGATCATCACCGTCGCGTTGCCGACGTCGATCCCAACCTCGATCACCGTCGTCGAGACCAGCACGTCGGTCTCGTGGGCGGCGAAGGCCCGCATCGCCTCGGCCTTCTCGGCTGAGGGCATCTGCCCGTGCAGGAGGCCAACGCGGAACTCGCGCAGCTCGCCGGCGCGCAGCCGCTCGGCCTCGACCTTGGCCGCCTTGCCGGGCTGTTTCTCGGACTCGGTCACCAGCGGGCAGACGACGAAGGCCTGGCGACCCTCGCGCAGCCGGCGGCGGAGGAACTCGAAGGCTTCGCCGCGCTGCTCCTCGGCGACGAGGCGGGTGTCGACCGGCTGCCGGCCGGCCGGCAGCTCGTGCAGGGCGGTGGTGTCGAGGTCGCCGTAGGCGGTGAGCGAGAGGGTCCGCGGGATCGGCGTCGCGGTCATGTGGAGGACGTGCGGTGCCATCCCCTCCACCCCCTTCTCGTCCAGCGCCCGCCGCTGCCCGACGCCGAAGCGGTGCTGCTCGTCGACGACGACGAGCCCGAGGCGGGCGAAGCGCACAGTCGGCTCGATCAGCGCATGGGTGCCCAGGATGAGTCCCAGCTCGCCGCTGGCGAGCTGGTTCAGGGCTTGTTTGCGAACCGGTGCCGGGGTCGAGCCGGTCAGCAGCGAGAACGGGATCGCCCCTTCGGCGAGCAGCCGCCCGAGGGTGATCGCGTGCTGCTCGGCCAGCGTCTCGGTCGGCGCCATCAACGCCGCCTGGTAGCCGGCTTCCAGCGCCCGCAGCATCGAGTAGACGGCAACCACCGTCTTGCCCGACCCGACCTCGCCCATCAGCAACCGCTGCATCGGCTCGCCGGAATCGAGATCGACCTCGATCTCGTCGAACGCCTTCAGCTGATCCCCGGTGGGCTCGAACGGCAAGGAGTCCAGCCAACGGGCGACAAGACCTCCCGGCTTCCCAAATCTCGGCGCGGGACGCGCGGTGCGATGAGTGCGCTTGCGAGTCGCCAGCAGCGCTTGGTGCAGGAACAGCTCTTCGAACCCAAGGCGTTCCCGAGCTTCCTCTACGTCCTCGATCGACCGAGGTAGCTGAACGGCCCGAAGTGCATCGCCAACGCCCGCAAGCCCACGCCGTGCCCGCAAGTTCGCCGGCAGACCCTCGATCGCATTAGGAGCCCACCCCACGACCTGCTCGACCCACTCGCGGATCTGGGCGGGACGGATGGCCTCGGTGGCTGAGTGAAGTGGGACGAGGGCGGCCGGCCGCGGGTCCTGTCGAGTGCTGTTAGGGGATGCCTGCGCAGGATGCTCGGCATCCCCTGCGCCCTCGCCACCCGCAGAAGAGGCCATCTCCCATTCTCTTACTGCGAAGCCTTTTCCCGAGAATTTGCCCGTCATCAGTAATTCGGTGCCGGGGATGAGCTTCGAGGCGACCCAGGGTTGATTGAACCACGTCGCGCGCACATGTCCGGAGGCATCGCCGACTTTCACAGACACCATGCGCAGGCGACCGCGGCGGAAGGGTCGAGGCTGGGAGCCTTGGACCTCGACGAGAACCGTTGCCGTCTCGCCGGGCTCAAGTGATCCCAGCTCTCGAATGCGCAAATCCCGGTGCCGTCGTGGGATGTGGAAGAGGAGGTCGCCGACGGTGCGGATGCCTGCTTCGGCTGCGGCCTCGGCGGTCTTGGGTCCCACGCCCTTCAGCGCACCGAGGCCCTGCTCCAGCACGCTTGGGCGGGGCCAGTGGACCGGGGCATTCAGCAGCTCGCCGCGCTGCAGCTCCCGCGCGCCGGCGAACGACCGCACTACTGGGCGGCCAGCAGCCACCACCAGCTCGGCTGTCCCCCCTCGTGGGTCTCGACCTCGACCCCATCGGGGACGTGGGTGTCGATCTCCGCGAGGTCGATCGGCGCCCCCTCGCCGGCGATCACGGTGACGATCTCCATCCCCTCGGCAAGGTGCTGCAGGGTCCTGGTCAGGGTTGACCCCGCCCCGCCCCAGGCGACGATCTCGCCGTCGGCGAAGCCGACCGCGTCGCCCTGCTTGAAGCGGCCCTGGGCGTCGTCGCGGGCCGCCGGGGCGACGCCGCCGGTGGCAAGCCCGCCGAGCGCCTCCTCGAGCCGCTCAGCGTTCTCGTCCAGCGGCGCCTCCGCATCGAGCTCGACGAGTGCCAGCAGGCTGGCCTGCTGCGAGGTCGCCGGCACCACTCGCGCCGGCTTCTCGGAGAGCTCGCAGGCCCGCTCGGCGGCCATGGTCACGTTCGAGGAGCTGGGCAGGACGAGGATTTCCTCCGAGGCGACGCTGTGGATCCCGGCGAGCAGCTCGTAGGTCGACGGATTGAGGGTCTCACCGCCGGGGACGACGTGGGCGCCGAGCTCGCCAAAGAGGCGCTGCATGCCGTCGCCGGCGGCGACGGCGACGACCCCGGTGCGGCCGCTGAGCCGGGCATCGCGCTCGGCCATCTGCTCGCGCATGTCGGCGACGTCGAGGTTGGTTACCCCCCCCACCCCGTCGAAGAGCGCGACGGCGGACTCGGGCTCGTCGGTATGGACATGGACCTTGAGGGTGACGTCGTCGCCCACCACCAGGACCGAGTCGCCGAGCTTCTCCAGCCGCGGCAGGTACTTGCGGTTGCCGAGGCCGCTGCCGGAGACGATGAAGTTGGTGCAGTAGCGGTAGCGGCTGTCCTCGTGATTGGGCAGGCTGCGCCGCGGCGGCTCATGGTGGGCGACCTCGGGCAACTCCCCCCCGTCGCCGCGCAGCCCGGCGACGACGCCGGCGAGGATCAGGACCAACCCGTGGCCGCCGGCGTCGACGACGCCGGACTCGCGCAGCACCTCGAGCTGCTCGGGGGTGCGGGCGACGGCGCGCTCGCCGTCGGCGATCGCCCGCTCGAGGACCTCGGCGAGGACCGCGTCCTGCTCGGCTTCGGAGACGTCGCGACCGAGCCGCTGCTTCTCCTGTTCGAGGTGAGCCAGCTGGCGCGAGAGCGAGTGGGCCATCTCGCGGAAGACGGTCAGCATCGTCCCCTCGGCCGGGTCGCGGACCGAGTCGTAGGCGGCGTCGGCGGCGCGGGCGAAGGCGGCGGCGACCAGGGTCGGGTCGATCAGCTCGCCGGGGCGGCTGGCCAGCTCCTCGGCGGCACCGCGGACGATCTGGCTGAGAATCACGCCGGAGTTGCCGCGGGCGCCCATCAGCGCCGCCCGGGCCAGCGCCTGGACCAGCTCGGTACGGCCGATCTCGTCGACTTCCTGGCCGTTGAGGCGGTCGAGCTCCTCCATCACGGCGCGCATCGTCATCGCCATGTTGTCCCCGGTATCGCCATCGGCGACGGGGAAGACATTGAGGTCGTTCACCTCCTGGCGGCGCGCCTCCAGGGAGGCGTAGGCAGAACTGACGACCCGGCGAAAACGGGCGATCTGGGTTTCCGGCATCTGCCAAGAATCTAGCCCCCGGGTGCGACGTGAGCACATTCACACCCGAACCGCTGGGCCCATTGGTACGGTCCGCAACCCAATGAGACGTTTCGCCACCTGGACCACCGGTCACCGCAAGACGGTGATCATCGGCTGGGTCCTGACCCTGGTCGTGGCAGGGATGCTGGCCGGCTCGGTGGGCTCTGCCTTCACCGAAGACTTCAGCCTCCCCGCCTCCGACTCGAAGGAGGCGCTCGACCTGCTGGAAGAGAAGTTCCCGGCCCAGTCCGGGGAAGCGGCCCAGGTCGTCTTCAAGGCGGACGACGGTGTCGACTCGCCCGTCGTGGAAAGGAAGATGGAGGCGGTCTTCTCGGAGCTTGCCGAGTTCCCCCACGTCAGCGAAGTCGCCAGCCCCTACGAAAAGGGGCACGGCACCGCGGCGATCAGCGATGACGCCAAGATCGCCTACGCGACGGTCCAGTTCGACGTCATCAACGACGAAATCGACAAGGACAAGACCGAGGAAATGGTCGCGATCGTGCAGGACGCGTCGGGCGATGGCCTGCAGATTGAGCTCGGCGGCCAGCCGATCCAGGAAGCGACCGAAGAAGAAGGCGAAGACTCCTCCTTCATGGTCGGTCTGGCGGCGGCGATCGTCGTCCTCCTCCTCACCTTCGGCTCGGTCGTCGCAATGGGGATGCCGATCGTCACCGCACTTCTGGCGCTTGGCGTCGGGATCAGCGTCATCACCCTCGGGACGCACGTCTTCCCGACCGCCAACTTCGCACCCTTCCTAGCGCTGATGATCGGACTCGGCGTCGGGATCGACTATGCCCTCTTCATCCTCACCCGCTTCCGCAGCGGGCTCGACGAAGGGATGGAGCCACGGGACGCGACGATCAAAGCGGTCGACACCGCCGGGCGGGCGGTCCTCTTCGCCGGGATCACCGTGATCATCTCCCTGATGGGTATGTTCCTGCTGGGACTGTCCTTCCTCTACGGGGTGGCGATGGCGGCGGCGGTGGCGGTGCTCTTCACGATGATCGCCGCGCTGACCCTGCTGCCGGCGCTGCTGACGATCGTCGGCCGCCGGGTCGACCGGCTTCGCCTTCCCGGCTTCCGGCGCAAACGCCCGGAAGCCGAAGGCACCTGGTGGTATCGCTGGAGCCGAGAGATCCAGCGCCGGCCCGTGCTCTCAGCAATGCTCTCCGGAGGCCTGCTGCTCCTTCTCTGCGTTCCGGTCCTCTCGCTGAGGCTGGGGACCAACGACGCCGGCAACGACCCGCCCGGGAAAACGACCCGCGAGGCCTATGACCTGCTGGCCGAAGGGTTCGGTCCCGGCTTCAACGGTCCGCTGGTAATCGCCGCGGCCCTACCGGAGAAGGGCGACGACTCGGGTGTGGTGCAGCTGCGGTCGGCGCTGGAAGCCGACCAGGGGATCGCCGAGACGACCCCGATCGTGCTCAACCCGGCTAAGAACACGGCGGTGTTCCAGGCCTACCCGACCACCTCGCCGCAGAGCGAGAAGACGACCGAGCTCCTAGATCGGATCCGCGACGAAGCGATTCCGCCGATCGAGACGAAGACCGGCACCCAGATTCACGTCGGCGGCATCAACGCGATCTTCGAGGACTTTGGCAATGCGATCGCCAAGAAGCTTCCGCTCTTCATCGGCGTCGTCGTCCTGCTCTCGGCGCTGCTGCTGACGATGGTCTTCCGCTCGGTCTGGGTGCCGTTGAAGGCGATGGTGATGAATCTGCTCTCGATCGGCGCCGCCTTCGGGCTGGTCGTCGCGGTCTTCCAGTGGGGCTGGGGCGCGAGCCTGATCGGCGTCGAAGACACGGGCCCAATCATCTCCTTCTTCCCGATCTTCCTCTTCGCGATCATCTTCGGCCTCTCGATGGACTACGAGGTCTTCCTGATGTCGCGAATCCACGAGGAGTGGGAACACGGCAAGGACGCGACCGAAGCCGTCACCCGCGGCCTCGCCCTCACCGGCCGCGTGATCACCGCGGCGGCGGCGATCATGGTCACCGTCTTCGCCTCCTTCATGCTCGGCGAAGACCGGATCATCAAACTCTTCGGCCTCGGCCTCGCCTCGGCGGTCTTCATCGACGCGGTGATCATCCGCTCGGTCCTCGTGCCGGCGGTGATGCAGCTCCTCGGCGCCCGTGCCTGGTGGTTCCCCGGGTGGCTGGACCGGCTCCTTCCGCGGCTACACGTGGAGCCGGCGGAGGGCGATCCCGCGCCGACGGGCGAGTTTGCAGCGGTCGGGGCAAGCAGCGGCGGCGACTCTGACGCTTAGCGGTAGGTGATGAGGAGCCTTCCCCGTCGCCCTCCTCTACCTGGCGAGTAGGAGGGCGACGGGGAAGGCTCTGCAGGGACGGGGTGCGATGAAGGTGGATTCCCTCGGCGAGCTTTACGGCCCGAGGTGGAGTCGACACGGCCTCGACCCTCCCCCTTACCCAGCCTTTATGTGGCTCGAGCGCCTAGATGGCGGCGAGTCGGATCGAGCGCTCCGCAATCGCACGGCCGCCCGTTGCGAGGACGAAGACCACTCGTACGCGCAGGCGCACCGCGCCCTCGGCGAGGCGTTCGAGGATGCTTGGAGTGAATGGGCACGAGATCGCTTCGCGACCGCGTCCCGCGATGGTGGCACTGGCGCTGCACGCCGTCGCCGCGCGACCGCGAAGGTTCATCGTCGCTCGCACCCGCAGCTCGCCGGCCTCGGCGAAGCCGAGCCGGAAGACGAGGGCGTGCGCCTTCTTCTCGATGCGGCCGACCCGCAATGGGTGCTCGGGGGCCGGCGCGAGTGGTACCTGGACGATCGGGTCGGTTGGCGATTTGATCGGATCGCCGAGGACCGGCGGCTCTTCTTCGCCGGGCTCTTCCTCTTTCGGTTCTTCTTCGATGGGGGGCGGTTCGTTCTCCGCCAGCCATTCCCACGCTTCGCCTGGGCGGTTGGCGATGAAGGCAGCGGCCTCGTTGACCGCGGCGGTGACCTCTGCGGCGCTGGACTCGGCCCGGCCGAATTCCCGTTCCCGCTCCTGCCACGGAGCCAGCATCGCCGCGGTGGCGGTGAGGAAGCCGCCCGCTTCCATCGCTTCGACCGCGTCGGTCACTTCGCCGAGGGCTTCCCAGTAGAGGCGGAAGCAGTCCTCGTCTTTTAGGCATTGGTTGAACATCAGCCCGCCCTCGGTGTCGAAGTCGTCGTGCCGGGTCGGGATCTCTTGGTTCAGGTCCCAGGTCTGATCCGCTCCCCAGGGCAGCATCTGGAAACGACCGGCAGCGTCACTGAAGAGATAGAAGTTGTTCGGGCGACCGGGCTGTTCGGCGTTGCCGGCATAGCCGTCCCAGTGTGCAACGTAGTGCTCGACCGCCCACATCCGGGTCATCTCGTCGAGGTTGGCAACGGTCGCCACCCGCTCGGAGAACGGATCTTCGCCGCCGCCGTTGACGGCTTCGATCAGGGCCTCGAGGTCGCCGCGCTCTTCTTCATCCCCCTCGTCGACTTCAAACAGGCCGGCACCCCCAGACACCACGTCGTCGTCGATCTCGCCCTCGTAGAGGTGCTGGGGTGGGTCTTCGAAGGTGCCGAAGCGTTTTTCCAGCGCGACCTTGTCGAGGTTCTCGACGTCGGCGTAGAGGCCGACGTCGTCGCCGTTGAGACGCAGATAGGCGTAGCCGGAGCGCGACGCCGGCGCGCCGGTAGCGCCGAAGGCCAGGTAGGTCAGCGCCTCGTGGACCATCGAGTCGTCCTGGACCATGTTGTTGAGCGTCATCTTCCGCAGGCCGAGAAAGGCTTCGGCTTTTTTGAATTTCAGTTTGAAAGCGGCCTTGCCGGTGATCGGACGAAACGAGCCGCTGCCCTTGAGCCTGACTTCGACCGGCAGCGGCGCTGGCGTCAGGGTCGTCTCTTCCCCGCCGGGACCACCGCTGGTCGTCGCCATTTCGAAGCTCCCTTTGACGTACTCGGACGGTTCGGCTTCGAGATCGGTGAGCGCTTCCGTGCTGAGCATTAGGTCGATGGTGGCGACCGCATGCGGGTCGTAGACGAGCGCGGCCTGGTCGGCGATCGGGGCAGCGAACGCCGGCGCAGCGCAAGCGAACGCCGCAAGCAGGGCGATAACGAAACCGCCTCGCCGGTGACTGGTGTTGATCGACCTGGAGGCCATGGTCAGGGCGGGATGCTAGGCGAGGCGACAGGAAGGACCCAACTCGGACAGCCTTTTTCGTGACTATTTCGACTTCGGTGGCAGCGAACTCGCATGGTCCGCGCCCGCGTCCACCCACGCCGTCAGATCCTCGTCGCCAGCGGTCCCCTCGGGGTCGACATAGATCATGTTCCTCGCCGGCTTGCCGGTGAAGTCCATCGGGCGCGTGTGCGGCTCGCGCAACGCCTTCTCGGCGTCGGCGGGATCGAGGCGCACCATCAGATCCCCACCGATCACCCCCACCGCCATGTTGCCGGCGAGCATGAAGGCGATGCCGCCGAACATCTTGCGCTCGGTTACCTCGGCGCGAGCGGCGAGGGCGTCGCGAATGCGGTCGGCGAGGGCTTCGTCGAAGGCCATGGGGGAAGGTTAGGGCGGTTGAGAACGGCACGACCAGCCTTCCCTTCGTAACTCGCGTGTACGAGGTTTACGGCAAACTCCGAGCCGGCCAGGGGCACGTTTGAGTGACCGGGGAAATCGACCATGAGGTTGCCGGTCCAGCGGTTGGCGGAGCTGGCGTCGCGACGAAAGAGGCCCGTGCCAGAAAATGGGGCGGGCGGGGAAAGCACCGCCTTGCGTAGCTGGGTGTCGAAATGAAATGCCCCAGACCTACGTGGCGGCGACTTCGCGGAAGATCGCGATCCGGCCAAGCCTCTCGTCAGTCGAGACGCTGACATGCACACGAGCCCCAGGCCGGTTCTTGTTTATCTGCAGAGCGACGCGTTCGGCGCGCGACTTGCTCCGCACCAACAGAGCGGCGCCGGGGAAGCCAGCCCCGCGGCCTTCGCCGGAACCGGCGCAGATGGAATCGATAAAAGGGTGCAGCGAGAGGTGAGCGCTTTCGGCATGCACCTCGGTGAACCCCTCCTCGCCGTGGAAGTCGATCGCGCCGATGTAGGTCCCCTTCTCGTAGCGCACCTGCTGTCGCGAATCGCAGACGGGATGATCCATCCCCTTTTCGCCGCTCGGCCGGAAGGAAACGTCGATCGCCCCGAGGTCGCCGAGGTCGACCTGCACAGTCGTCGCAGTAACCAGCGCCGGCACGAAGTAGCCGGCAACGTCTCGCTTGTTGGATGCGAGAATCAGCGCCCGGCCCTTGCGGTAGCCCTTTTCTGAAGCCGCCCAGACGATCACCCTGTAGCCGTTGCTGGCCTTTAGTTGGAAGCTGTTGAACGCCCCCGTGTCGGGTTCACCCTCGGCGTCCGAGCCGGCTGCGGCGGTGAGCGAGAGAACGGCGGCCGCCATGAGCGCAGCCGCGATTTTGCTCCATCTCTTCCCCACCGTTCGGCGATCCTATGAGAGGAAGGCGCTGACCCGCTTGCGCAATCTGATTCGATAGCCGCGATGGCCGTCAGCGCTCAATACAGCGTCACGATCCGCGTCGAGCTCGACGCGCGCAAAGAGCCCCTGGGCAACTGACCGCGGCGATCGCCGAGGCGGGCGGCCAGCTGCAGGGCGTCGACCTCGTCCCCGGCGCCGGGCCGGAGGGCAAGCGGGTGCGCGAGTTCACGATCGACGCCACCGACCGCGAGCACTGGGAGCAGATCCTGCGGGCGATCGGCTCGACCCGCGGCGCCCGCGTCCTCGACTACGTCGACCGCACGATGCAGATGCACCGCGGCGGCAAGATCGAGCATGCACAACAAGTACCCGGTGAAGACCCGCGACGACCTCTCGATGGCCTACACGCCCGGCGTCGCCCGCGTCTGCATGGACATCCACCACGACCGCGCCAAGGCCTTCGAGTACACGATCAAGAAGAACACGGTCGCGGTCGTCTCCGACGGCAGCGCCGTGCTCGGGCTCGGCAACATCGGCCCCGAGGCGGCGATGCCGGTGATGGAGGGCAAGTGCGATGCTGTTCAAAGAGTTCGCCGGGGTCGACGCCTTCCCGATCTGCCTCGACACCCAGGACGCCGACGAGATCGTCCGCGCGGTCGAGCTGATGGCCCCGACCTTCGGCGGCATCAACCTCGAGGACATCTCCGCCCCGCGCTGCTTCGAGATCGAGGACCGGCTCAAGGAGTCGCTCGACATCCCCGTCTTCCACGACGACCAGCACGGCACCGCGGTGGTGACGATGGCGGCGCTCTTCAACGCGCTGAAGATCACCGGCAAACCGATCGAGGAGCTGCGGGTGCTGGTGGTAGGGCTCGGCGCCGCCGGGGTAGCGGTGACGAAGATGATGCTCGCCTCCGGGATCACCCAGATCGTCGGCTGCGACCGCCAGGGCGCGCTCTCGACCGCGCGCGCCGACTACGAGTCCGGCGAGATGAACGACGATCAAGCGCTGGTACGCGGAGAACTCCAACCCGGAGCAGATCCAGCGGCCAGCCCGACGACGTGATCGAGGGCATGGACCTCTTCGTCGGCCTCTCCGGCCCCGGGATCATCCAGCCCGAGTCGCTGGGCAAGATGAACGACGACGCGATCGTCTTCGCGATGGCCAACCCGACCCCCGAGGTGATGCCCGAGGAGGCGGCTCCCTACGTGCGGATCATGGCCACCGGCCGCTCCGACTACCCGAACCAGATCAACAACGTGCTCGCCTTCCCCGGCATCTTCCGCGGCGCGCTCGACGCCGGCGCGCCCCAGATCACCGAGGAGATGAAGCTCGCCGCCGCCAAGGGGATCGCGATGGCGGTCTCCGAGGAGGACCTCGCCGAGGACTACATCATCCCCAGCGTCTTCAACCGCGACGTCGCCCCGAAGGTCGCCGAAGCGGTGGTCGAGGAGGCCAAGCGCGACGGCATCGCCCGGTTCAACGAGGAGACCGGGACCTTCGCGACGGTGGAGGCCGAGCTAAGCCGGTGCGGGTCCTCGTCACCGGCGCCAGCGGCACTGATCGGCTCGGCCGCTGTGCGACGCGCTGCTCGCCCGCGGCGACGACGTCGTCGGGCTGACCCGCGACCCCGGGACGCGCCCGCGAGCACCAACCCGCGCGTCACCTGGCACACGCTGGGAGCCGACCCTCGAACGCCCGCCCGCCGCCGCCTTCGACGGGCGTCGACGGCGTCGTCCACCTGCTCGGCGAGAGGATCGACCAGCGCTGGACCGAGGAGGCCAAGGAGCGGATCATGGAGAGCCGCCGCACGGGCACCCACAACCTGGTGCGGACGATCGCCGGGCTGCGAGCAGCCGCCGAGCGGTCCTCGTCAGCCAGTCGGCGGTCGGCTACTACGGCGACCGCGGCGACGAGCGATCGTCGACGAGTCCGACGGGCCCGGGCGACGAGCTTCGACGCCGAGGTCGTGCAGGAGTGGGAGGCGCGCCGCCGCACGAGGTCGAGCCGACAGGCGTGCGCCTGGTGATCACCCGCACCGGCCAGGTCCTCAGCACCGCGGGCGGGCTGCTGGAGGAGCTGCTGCCGCCGTTCAGGCTGGGCGTCGGCGGCCCGCTCGCCGGCGGCAACCAGTACCTCGCCTGGATCCACATCGACGACGAGATCGGGATCCTCCTCTGGGCGCTCGACGACGAGAACGTCAGCGGCACGATCAACGCGACCGCGCCCAACCCGGCGACCAACAAGGAGTTCTCCAAGGCGCTGGGACGAGCCCTCGACCGCCCCGCGGTGATGCCGGTCCCCGGCTTGGTCCTCGACGCTCAAATTCGGCCGCGAGTTCGGCCAGGTCCTGCGCGGCGGCGCACGGGTGATCCCAAAGCGCACGCTCGAGCTCGGCTACCAGTTCAGCTATCCCGACCTAGACGAAGCTCTGCGGGACCTTCTCTAACGTCCGAGCGGGAGGGGCAGGGTGGCCCCTCGCCAGACACTCAACATCGAGCCATTGGCGAGATGTGTTGGAGAGGGGCCACCCTGCCCCTCCCCCAACCAACGTCCCTTAAGAGTCCCGCGCAAGCACGTCCGCGGGCCCCTCGATCCAGATCCGCACGTTGTCCCCCGGGTGCCAGGCCGGGAAGCCGAGCCGGCGCACCTTGACGACGCTCCCCGAGGGCAGCCGCAGCTCGACCAGCTGGTCGTGGCCGAAGAAGCTGCGGGAGACGACGGTTGCCTTCTGGCTGCGGCGGTCGGGCGGCTCGATCGTGCCGATCGCCAGCGACTCGGGCCGGACCAGGACGTCGACCTCGCCGGTATGGCCCTCGCGATTGGGCAGCTGGCCGAGCTCACACTCGATCGTGCCGTCGCGGACCTTCCCCGGCAGCACCTCGATCTCGCCGAGGAAGCCGGCGACCCAGCGGGTCGCCGGGCGCGAGTAGACGTCCTCGGGCGTGCCGACCTGCTCGACCTTGCCCTCGTTGACCACGGCGACGACGTCGGCGACGCTCAGCGCCTCCTCCTGGTCGTGGGTGACGAAGACCGAGGTCAGCTTCTGCTCGGCGAGGATCTCGCGCACCTCCTCGCGGACCCGCGCCCGCAGGCCGGCGTCGAGGTTGGAGAAGGGCTCGTCAAGCAGCAGCGCCCGCGGCTCGGCGACCAGCGCCCGCGCCAGGGCGACCCGCTGCTGCTGGCCGCCGGAGAGCTCGTGCGGGTTGCGCTTGCCGAGGCCGCCGAGGCCGACCGTCTCCAGCGCCGCCTCGACCTTGTCGCGGTCGGGCCGCGCCGCGCCCAGCGCGTAGCCGACGTTGGCGCCGACGTCCATGTGCGGGAAGAGGGCGTAGTCCTGGAAGACCATGCCGATCCGGCGCCGCTCGGCGGCGACTGAGGCGCCTGGCCCCTCGACCTCCTTGCCGCCGATCTCGACGGTCCCCGCTTCGGAGCGCTCGAAGCCGGCGATCAGCCGCAGCGTCGTCGTCTTGCCGCAGCCGCTGGGGCCGAGCAGGGCGCAGATCGCCCCTTCGGGGACGTCGAGGTCGAGGCCGTCCACCGCGACGACGTCGCCGAACGATTTGCGCAGGCCGCGCAGGCGCAGGCCAGGGGTCAGGTTGGGCTCTTCAGGCTCCATAAAGAGGGGAATCCATAAGATTAGGGCAACCTAACTGCCTTCCCCATGAGCCACCCCCTCTCGCAACGAACGCGGCTGCTCGCCGCCCTGGCGGTCTTCGCCGCCCTCGCCCTGTTCGCAGGCTGCGGCTTCAGCACCGAAGACAGCGGCGGCGGCTCGAACGAGCCCGACGTCGAAGGCATCACCCTCTACTCGGGCCGGATCCCGGCCGCGATCGGCCCCGCCGTCGACAGCTACGAGGCCGAAGCCGACCGCGACGTCCAGGTCCGCTTCGCCGAAACCGCCGACCTCGCCGCGACCCTGGTCGAGGAGGGCGACGCCTCGCCCGCCGACGTCTTCTTCGCCCAGGAGCCGGGGGCGATCGCCGCCGTCGCCGAAGCCGGCCTGCTCGCCAAGCTGCCGCGGGACATCCTCGACCGGGTGCCGGCTCGCTACCGCGACCCCGAAGGCCGCTGGGTCGGCGTCACCGGCCGCGCCCGGGTGATTGCCTACAACAAGAACGTCGTCAAAGAATCGGAACTGCCACCCTCGCCCTTCGGGCTGACGGCGCCGAAGTGGAAGAACCGGGTCGGCTGGAGCCCCGCCTCCTCGAGCATGCAGGAGTACGTGACCGCGCTGCGGGCGAAGTATGGCGACGACCGCACCAAGCAGTGGCTCGGTGAAATGGTCGACAACGGCGCCGTCGCCTTCCCCGACAACGTGACGATCCGCGACGCGATCGCCAAAGGCGAAATCGACGTCGGCCTGATCAACCACTACTACGTCGCCCAGGCGATCGGCGAAGAAGGGCCCGACTACCCCGTCGCCGTCGACTTCCCCCCTGGGGGGCTCGGCTCGCTGATGCTGCTGACCAGCGTCGGGGTGCTGGATTCGAGCGACCGCAAGCCGGAAGCGTTCGCCTTCGTCCGCTCGCTGCTCTCGAAGTCGTCCCAGTTTTTCTTCACCACGAGCTCGAAGGAGTACCCGCTCGCCAAAGGCGTCCCCGCCGCCACCTCGCTGAGCGTCCCGATCGCAAAGATCCCGGTCTCCGACTCGAACCTGGTCGACCTCAAGGAGCTGCAGGGGACGATCGAACTGATGAAAGAAGCCGGGGCGCTCTAGGTGAGGGCGCCGGGCGGAGAGGCTTGATGCCGGCGGCGCGCAGAGCGCCGGTGGGGCTGCTCGCCGCCGGGGCGTTGATCGGCACCGCCGCGGTCCTGCCGGCGGCCTACCTCGTCGTCGTCATCGCTGGCGACCTCTCGGCGGCCCTTGAAACCGCTTTCTCCGCGCGGGCACTCGAAACCCTGCTGCGGACCGCGGCGCTGACCGCGGCAGTCGTCCTCGCCTCGATCGCGATCGCCCTGCCGATCGGCTGGCTGACCGTCCGCACCGACCTCCCGGCCCGGCGGCTCTGGGCCGTCCTCTGCACCCTGCCGCTGGTCATCCCCAGCTACGTCGGCGCCTATCTGCTGGTCGCGGCGCTGGGGCCGAACGGGATGCTGCAGGAAGCGCTCGGGGTCAACCGCCTGCCCT
The DNA here is from genome assembly GCA_963724745.1 of uncultured Actinomycetes bacterium. Taxonomy (GTDB): domain Bacteria; phylum Actinomycetota; class Thermoleophilia; order Solirubrobacterales; family 70-9; genus VAYN01. The sequence goes on along the minus strand of CAVRVU010000009.1, from coordinate 36,771 downwards.
CGATCTACGGCTTCACCGGCGCCTGGCTGGTCCTCACCCTGTTCACCTTCCCGCTGCTGCTGATCCCGCTGCGGGCCAGCCTACGGCGGATCGACCCGCAGCTGGAGGACGCTGCCCGGGCGATGGGGCGCGGTCCGCTCGAGGTCTTCCGCACCGTCGTCCTGCCGCAGTTGTGGCCGGTAATCGCCGCCGGCTCCCTGCTCGTCGCTCTCTTCACGATCAGCGACTTCGGCGCCGTCTCGATCCTCCGCTTCCACTCCTTCACCAGCGAAATCTACGTCGCCTACCAATCGAGCTTCGACCGCGTCGCCGCCGCTGCCCTCGGCGCCGTCCTCGTCGTCGCGATGCTCGGCCTGCTGCTGGTGAGCTCGCGGGTGCGCGGCTCGCGACGGGTCCACCGCCTCGGCCCCGGGACGCTGCGGCCGACCCAGCCTTACCGGCTCGGACGCTGGCGCTGGCCGGCGCTGGCCTTCTGCTCGCTGATCGTCCTCGTCGCCTTCCTGCTCCCGGTCGGCGTCCTCGTCTACTGGGCCTCGAAAGGGATCTCCACCGGCAGCACCTCCTGGAACACGATCGCCGCATTGGGCGGCAACTCGCTGCTGATCGCGATCTGGGCGGCCGCGGCGGGAGCGATCGCGGCGCTGGTCGTGGCGGCGCTGGTGGTCCGCTACCCGTCGCGGATGACGCGGGCGATCGAGCGTCTCTCCCACGCCGGCTACGCGCTGCCCGGCATCCTCGTCGCCCTGGGGCTCGTCTTCTTCGCGACGCGGGCGGTGCCGGCGCTCTACCAGACGATCGCGCTGCTGGTCTTCGCGATGTCGATCCACTACCTGCCGCTGGCGATCGGCCCGACCGCGAGCGCCCTCGTCCAGCTCTCGCCGCGGATCGAAGAGGCCGCGCGCGGGATGGGCCGCGGCCCGGCCGAAGTCTTCCGCACGATCACGATCCCGCTCGCCCGCGGCGGCGTCATGGCCGGCGCCGCGCTCGTCTTCCTGCACGCGATGAAGGAGCTGACGGTGACGCTGATCCTCTCGCCGATCGGTTTCAAAACCCTGGCGACCGACATCTGGACGCAGACGACCTACGGCTTCTACGAGGCGAGCGCGATCCCCGCCCTGGTCCTGCTGGCGGTCGCCGCGGTGCCCGTCTACCTGTTGAGCGAGCAGGGCGCGGCGCCGCCGTGATCGGGTGAGAGCGGGGCCGCGGCTCGCGGTGGCGGTGGCACTGGTGCTCGCCGCCATCTCGCTCGCCCTCCCCTACCTCCCCGTCTACGACCCCTGGGCCTGGCTGATCTGGGGGCGGGAGCTGCTGCACGGCGGCTTCGAGACCGCCGCCGGCCCGTCGTGGAAGCCGCTGCCGGTCCTGGTCGACGCCCCGCTCTCGCTGCTCGGCGAGGCTGCGCCGCAGGGCTGGCTGCTGATCGCCCGCGCCGGCTGGATCTGCGCACCGCTGCTGGCGGGGTTGCTGGCGGCCCGGCTGGCTGGCGAGAAGACCGGACGCTGGCGCTGGGCCGCGGCAGCTCTCGCCGCCGGCTCGGTCGCCCTCACCGCGGATTCGTTCACCCCGCCGCTACGCCAGTTCACCGGCGGCCTCTCGGAGCCGCTGCTGGTGGCCCTGGTCCTGGGAGCGGTATGGGCAGCGCTCGATGATCGCCGCGGCATCGTCCTCGCGCTGGGGACGGCGGCGGCGCTGCTGCGACCGGAAGTCTGGCCGTTCCTGGCACTCTGGGCCATCTACGCGAGCAGAGACCAACCGCGCCTGCGAGCCGCCGCGATCGCCGTCGCGGTCCTCGTCCCCCTCGCCTGGTTCGTCCCCGACGTCATCGGCGCCGGCAACCCCCTCGAGGGCGGCGAGACCGCCCAAGCCGGCGGCTTCGAGCCCCTCGACGGCCTAGCCGTCCTGGGCCGAGCCCTGGTAGCCCCCCTGGCCGCATGCTGGATCGGCCTCGTCCTCCTCATCCGGCAAGGCGCCTTTGTCAACCAATGGTCCACTAAAGCGCCTGACACTGGCCCCGATCGCACTTTGGCGATCCTCCTCGCAGGCGCGCTCGCCTGGATCCTCCTCGTCGCCTTAATGGCGATCGCCGGTTTCGCCGGCCTCCCCCGCTTCCTCGCCCCGGCCACGGCCGCAATAGCGATCCTCGGCGGAGTAGGCCTAGCCCGCGTCGCAGCAGGGTGTGGTCGAGCTTCGCCCTCTTATAGAGGCCAAAGCTCAACCACACCCCCGGATTGGGCGCTCCGAAGCCTCATCGCCGCCACGATCGCCATCGCGGTCGCGGGGTTCGCCTGGCGGGCCGCACAGGTGCCGGGGGACGTCGACGTGGTCGAGCGCCAGACCCACTCGATCGAACACCTCTTCGACCTGGTCGAAACGACCGGCTCCGCCACCTTGCTCGCCTGCCAAGACCACGTCCGCATGACCCGAGTCCGAGAGCAAACCGCCCTCGCCTGGAAGCTCGACGAACCCATCTCCTCAGTCCCGATCCGCTACCGCCCCCGCTACGGCACCGCCCTCTCGACCAAGCCCCTCCCAGGCGGCAACGTAATCGCCCACGCCGGAACCTGGAGAGCGACCCAGTTCCCCTGCCCCGCAGACCGTTAAGGGGCGCCGGTAGGGGGTCCCCGGGAGCACCTCCGCCGAGAGGATTGGGGATCGCTGGCGCCTCGGACCATCACGGCTCGGCTCCATGCTGAGTACCCGGGGACCCCCTACCGGCGCCCCATCCGAGATCTATTCGCCGAGATCCGCCAGCGGTCGAGCCATGGCGGGGGTCTCCGGCGCGGCCCTGTAAGGCTGCTCCTCCGCCTCTTCGCGCTCGTGGTAAACGCTGTCGGCGTTGACCGCCCAGACGTTGTGATTCGCCCCGTCACAAAGGTTCTCCACCGCCCGCATCGCGGTCAGCATCGAGTGATCCGAGTTGTTGTACCTGTGGAGGCCGTTGCGCCCGATCTGCTGGAGATTTGAAAGGCCGTCGAGCCAATCCCGGATCCGCTCCACCCGCCCCGCGTACTTGGCGTCGTAGACGGGGTAGGCCTTGGGGACGCGGACCACGTGCCCGCCCGCGACCCGCTCCGGATCGACCAACCCCAGCGCGCCCACCTCGCGCCTGCCCAGCTCGATCAGCTCCTCGTCGCCGGCGCACCAGAGCTCGTCGCCTTCGAAGCAGAAGTACTCCAGGCCGAGGCAGGAGCGGCGCGGGTCGGGCGTCATCCAGGGGCTCCAGGCGCGGAAGTTCTGGATCCGCCCGACCCGCGCGCGGGGGTCGTGCACGTAGACCCAGTTGTCCGGGAAGGGCGGCTCGCCGTCGACCAGCAGGGCCACGGTGAGGAAGTCGCGGTAACGCAGCCCGGCGGCGGCGACCGTCACCTCGCGGGGGGGCGCCGGTTCGGCGACGCCGACCGTGGTCCGCAGCGGGATCGAGGAGATCGCGGCCGAGACCGCGATCCGCTCGCCGCCGGCACGGATCGCGGTCAGGCGCCCGTCCTCGTGTTCGAGGCCTTCGACCGCTGCCCCGAGGCGGATCTCGCCGCCTCCGGCTTCGACTCGACTGGCCAGCTCCTCCCACATCTGGCCCGGCCCCAGCCGCGGGTAGCGAAACTGCTCGATCAGGCTCCTCGGGGTCTCACCGCTGCCAGGCAGCGCAGCGCGCAACGCTGAGGAGACCGAGAGGTCGGCGATCCGCTGCGCCGCCCACTCGGCCCGCAGCTCGTCCGTCCCCACCCCCCAGACCTTTTCCGTATAGGTCTTGAAGAAGAGCTCGAAGAGCCGCCGGCCGAAGCGGGCGGTGACCCAGTCCTCGTAGGTCTCGGCCTCCGGCTGGCGGCCGAGCCGGGCGCGGGCGTAGGAGCCGAGGCTGCGGACCAGCTCCAGCGGGCCGACCTTGGCGAAGACGTCTGCCGGTCGCAGTGGGTACTCGATGAAGCGCCCACGCCAGTAGATGCGCGAGAGCCGCGGCCGGACCAGCAACTCGGGGCCGAGCAGGTCATCCCAGAGTGCCTCGACCTCGGCGCTCTTGGTGAAGAAGCGGTGACCGCCAAGGTCGAAGCGGTAGCCGTCGCGGACCACCGTGCGCGCGAGGCCGCCGACCTCCTCGCCCGCCTCGAAGACGATCACGGGGACGTGACGCTGGACCAACCCATAAGCGGCGGTGAGGCCGGCGGGGCCGGCTCCGAGCACGGCGACCGGCGCGGAATCCGGACTGAAGGCGGGCGGCGACATCGAAGCGCAAGATGCTATTAGGTATCCCTAATGCCGGACTCGTCCTCGGACCCGCGTCACCCTCGCGGCTCCGCTCCCACCCTTGCCGTCGTCGTCCCGGCGACCGACAGTCCAGCGACCCTGGAGTGCTGCCTGGCGGCGCTTGCAGCCGGCGACCGCGTGCCCGAGACGCTGATCGTGCAGCGGGATCCCACGGGGAGCGGACCCGCCGCGGCGCGCAACCGCGGAGCCGCTGAGGCCAATGATGAGGTTCTCGTCTTCGTCGACTCCGACGTCGAGGTCCACCCCGACGCGCTGGCGCGGATGGCGGAGCGCTTTACCGCCGACCCCGGCCTCGCCGCCGTCTTCGGCGCCTACGACGACGATCCCGCCGACCCCGGCCTCACCTCCCGCTACCGCAACCTGCTGCACCACCACGTCCACGCCGGCGCCGCCGGCGAGGCGGAGACCTTCTGGGCGGGACTGGGCGCGATTCGGCGCGAGACGTTCGAGGCCGCCGGCGGGTTCGACGCGGAGAGTTTTCCCGAGCCCAGCGTCGAGGACATTGACCTCGGCATGCGGTTGCGGCGGCACGGCGCGAGGATCGTCCTCGATCCGGCGATCCGCGGCCGCCACCTCAAGGCCTGGACCCCCAGCAGCATGGTCGCGACCGACTTCGGCCGGCGCGGGGTGCCGTGGGCGCGCTTGCTGCTGCGCCAGCGCTCCGGCAGCACGGCGCTCAACCTCGGCTGGCGGCGCCGCGCCAGCGCCGCAGCCTCGGTCGCGCTGCTCGGCGCGCTGCTGACCCGCCGACCTCGCCTGGCCTCGACTTCGCTCCTCGCCAACCTCCTCCTCGACCGCGACCTCTACGCGCTGCTGGCCCACCGCGGCGGGCCGAGGCTGCTGATCGCCGGGGTTGGCCTGCACCAGCTGCACCAGCTCAGTGCCGCCGCCGCCTTCCCGACCGCGCTCGCCCTGCACATGCGCGAGGAGCGCTCGTGAGGCTCGGGATCGCCGGCTGTGGCCGCATCGCCGAGCGCGGCTACGTGCCCGCGGCGTTCGCCGCAGAGGGCGTGACGATCGCCGCCTTCGCCGATCCCGACGCCGGGCGGCTCGGACAGTGCATCGAGCTTTGGAAGCGAGAAAGCGGCGAGGGCGCCAGGGGCTTCGCCACCGTCGCTGAGTTGCTGCGGGCGGAGCCAATCGACCTCCTGGTAGTCGCCGCCCCCGCCGCCCATCACCTCTCGCTGGCCGCAGAGGCCGCCGCGGTCGGCGTCCCCTCGCTGGTCGAGAAGCCACCGGCTGCGGATCTCGCCACGGCCGAGCGGCTGGCGGGGCTGGACCCTCAGCCTTACCTCGCCTTCAACCGCCGCTTCCTCCAGGGCATCGAGCTCCGTGACCGGATCCCGGCCGAGGGCTGGCTGGAGCTCGACCTCGAACTCCGCTTCCGCCGCGGGGACTGGGGCGCCCACGAGGCCGACGACGAGGCCCTGCTAGACGCCGGCATCCACCTGATCGACCTTGCTTGCCATTTGACGCAAAGCGCCCCGATCGCCGTGAGACAAGCGGCGATCGCGCCGGAGCGCGCCACTCTGGAGCTGGAGCTGACCCGCGGCCGGGCGCGGATTTCCTGCGCCACCGACCGCAGCCACCAAGAGGCACTCACCGTCCGCGACCGCGCGGGTAAGACCCTGGCAAGCACGAGCTGGGGAGGCATCGGTGCCCGGCTCTCCCCCTTGTTCGGCCGACCCGATCCGCTCATCCTCTCCCTCCAACGACAACTGGAAGCGCTGCGCGACCTAGCCCCCCAACCGCACCACCCCCTATACCCAGCAGAGGTAGGGGGTGGTGCGGTTGGGGGTGCGCCGGCGCCGCATGCAACTCGCCAGTGCCGCCGACGGGATCGCCGCGATGTCCGTCGTCGAAGCCGCCCGCCGCTCAGCCGCCCTGGACGGAGCCGAGGTCACCGTCGCCCCTCTCACCGGAGCCCTGACGTGATCGCCGTCATCCAGTTCGACGCCGCCAGCGCATCGCTGCTGGAGCGGCTGGGGGAGAAGGGCGTTTGCCCAACCTGTCGCGCCTGCGGGGTGAAGGGACCGAAGTAGGGCTTGAGACGCCCGCCAAACACTTCCCCGCCAGCGCTTACCAGGACCTCTACCGAGGAGTGGAGGTGGGCGAGCACGGGCTCTTCTATCCCTTCCAGTGGGCGGCCGGAGACCAGCGGGTGCGGCTCGCGGCCCAGTTCGAGGCGCCACCGCCGATCTGGGACCGCCTCGGCCATGCCGGGCGCACCACGTTCGCGATCGACCCGTACGAGTGCCACCGTCCCGTCGCGGCCGCTGGCGAGCTCTACTGCGGCTGGGGGATGCGGGAGCGGGTCGTGCTCGAGCGCTGGGCCGTGCCCGAGGGCGGCGACCGCGGGCCGCGGCGGCGACACGGCCGCCCACCCGACGTCACCGAGGTCTTCGGCGAGCAGACCGAGCGCGAACGGCGGAAGCTGCGTGAGCGCTTCCTGCGAGCGCCGGCCCGAGTCGCCGACCTGACGGTCGAACGCCTCCACGCGGCGGAGTTCGACCTCGCCTGGATCGTCTTCGCGGCGCCGCACCTCGCGGGGCACCGGCTCTGGGGGGACCCGGCCCTGGCCGAGATCTACGAAGAGGTCGACGTCCAGCTCGGCCGTGTCCTCGCAGCCCTACCGGACGACTGCGACGTGATCGCCTGCTCGGTGCTGGGCATGGACGTAAACAACAGCCGCGCCGACCTGCTGCCAGGCATGCTCGCCGCCGTGCTCGGCGGCGACAAGTCATCCCGTGGTTCCTTTGTCGGGCCTGAGACGACAAAAGAACCACGGAACGGCGGGGACTCGGATTCGGGGGCGATTTGGCGCCTGCGCGCCGCGCTCTCCGGTCGCGTGCGCGCGCAGATCGCAGCGGCGATGCCGGACCGCCTGGCGCTGGAGCTGACGGCGCGGCTCGAGCTGCGCGGCGTCGACTGGTCCTCTACCCGAGCCTTCGCCCACCCGGCGGACAACCAGGGCTACATCAGCCTCAACCGCGCCGGACGCGAGCGCGACGGGATCGTCGGCGAGGGCGAGGCGGCCGAGCTCGTCTCGCGGATCCGCGAGGGCCTGCTCGACTTCCGCGACCCCGACGGGGAGCCGGCGGTCGTCGCGGTAGAGGAGGTGAGCGAGCGCTGGCAGGGCGACGCGGCCGACCGCCTACCCGACCTGGCCGTCCGCTGGCGCCCCACCTCCTCGGTCGACCTCGACGCGCTCCATTCCCCCCGTTTCGGCATCGTCCGGCGCCAGGGGGCGGGCAGCGGCCGCACCGGCAACCACACCGACGGCGACGCCTGGGCGATCCTCGCCCCCCGCACCAGCCGCCTCCGCAACCCAGGCCGCCCAGCCCGCGTAACCGACATCCCGGCAACCGTCGCGGCAATCGCAAACGCACCGCTCGAAGGTCTCAGCGGAGAACCCCTCCTCGACCCCTAACGCCGAGACCGCAAAAACCCTCCTTGAGGGATGAATTTTGCGGTCTCGGCGAGAATTCCGGCCAGGGTCGCGAGTTGGGCGGCGCAGATCAATAGGCCCGGGAGAGGGCCGGCGTCAAATCCGGCGCGGACGAGGCCGACGTAGAAGGCGGGTGAGCCCGGCTGGCGCCCGGATGCACTCTGCCGGTAGCGCGCCGCGCCGCGCCCGTAGCGGTACTGCTGGCGAAGGAAATCCCAGATTCCCATCCCGCTGCGGTGGGTAACGGTGGCGGCCCGGACGAAAACGGGAGCCGCGCCGGCCCGAGCGGCACACTCGCCCCAGTCGCGATCCTCGCCCGCGGCCGCCGGATACGACTCGTCGAACGGCAACCGCTCGAGCAACGATTGTTTTGCGGCCAAGTTCGCGGTGACGGCGAAGCCCGGCGAGGCGGTCCCAGGCGCCATTGCCCTTACCTGCAGGTAGTTGACGATCGCCTCCCAGGCGAGGTCGGCCGCGGTCGCACCGTCCCCGATCGCAACCGGGCCAGTCGCCGCGTCGGCTCGTCCGGAGAGGATCGGCGCCACAAGCGCCTCCGCCCAGCCCGCCTCAGGCTCGCAGTCGTCGTCGGTGAAGCAGACGACCTCCCCCCGCACCCGCCGCACGCCCTCGTTGCGAGCCCAAGCCGGCCCACGGCCCCCGCGGTCCTCGACGACGACGATCTCGACAGAGAGCGTCTGCGCCTCCAACGCCGCCACACAGCGCGCCAGCGCCTCAGGCCGCCCCCGCGTCGGCACCACCACAGAAACCCGCACGAGGTCGGACTGCACCGGCTTCTACGCCCCGCAGAAGGAGAAGCCGATGCAGTCCGACCGCCCCATCAACCCTCGGCCTGGAAAACCGCGTCCCGAGGCTCACTCGCATCCCCGTCGCGGATCGCCGCGATCACGCTCGCCACAGCCTCCTCCCCGGAGACACCGCCGATCTCGGCGATTTCCGCCGCCGCGACGATCGGCCGCGACTGTTCCCGCGCCCGCAGGTCCGGCTCGCCGACGTAGGCGACCGCACTCGAGTCCTCGGTCGCCCGCCGCGCGTTGGCCCCCACCTGCGTCAGCGTCCAGCCGCCCGCACCGCCGGCGGCGTCCAGGCAAACAACCTCCAGCTTCAAATCCTCGACCCTGCCGCCGGCCTTCGCCGCCTCGGCCCGCGCCCCCGCACAGAGCCTCTTGCCCGCCGCCGCTTTGGCTCCCCGAAGCGGCGCGCTGACGTAGACCGTGACCCGCGCGCCCTCCGCGGCGCCGCCTTCACCACAGCCGGCGGCCAGCACCGCGCCAAGCAAACAGGCGACCACGATCATCGGCAGGCGTAGCATCGGCGTCGATCCTAAGAGGGATCGGCCTCTTAAACTCGCTCGAATGCGAATCGGAGTCCTGACCGCCGGCGGCGACTGTCCCGGCCTCAACGCGGCGATCCGCGCCGTCGCCCGCTCGGCGATGCAGCGCGGGGACGAGGCGATCGGGATCCGCCGCGGCTACCGCGGCCTCGCCGAGGACGACTACGAACCGCTCGACATGCTCCGGGTCTCCGGGATCCTCCACCAGGGCGGGACGATCCTCGGCACCTCCAGCTTCGAGCCGATCCGCGAGGGCGCGGTCGAGAAGGTCGCCGCCGCCTTTGCCGCGCAGCGGCTCGACGCCGTCGTCGCGATCGGCGGCGAGCACACGATGGAGATCACCCGCCAGCTGTACGCCGACCACGGCCTGCCGCTGGTCGGGGTGCCGAAGACGATCGACAACGACGTCGGCGGCACCGACTTCACCTTCGGCTTCGACACCGCAGTACAGATCGTCACCGACGCAATCGACCGCCTCCACACCACCGCCCAGTCCCACGACCGGATCATGGTCGTCGAGGTGATGGGCCGCAGCACCGGCTGGATCGCCGCCTACGCCGGCCTCGCCGGCGGCGCCGACTGCATCGTCATCCCCGAGCAGCCGACCACCGTCGAGGAGATCTGCCGCGACGTCACCCGCCGCCACGACCGCGGCAAGGACTTCTCGATCATCGTCGTCGCCGAGGGCGCCAAGCTGGCCTTCGAGAGCGGCGAGGAACGGCTGATCCAGCCGATCAAGGACAGCGACGAATACGGCTACCCGCGGCTCGGGGGCATCGCGGCGGCGCTGGCCAGCGAGCTGGAGCAGCGCACCGGCTACGAGACCCGCGTCACCGTCCTCGGCCACGTCCAGCGCGGCGGCACGCCGACCTCCACCGACCGGGTCCTCGCCAGCCTCTACGGCGCCCACGCCTACGAGATGGCCAAAGCCGGAGAATTCGGGCAGATGGCCGCGATGCACGGGACCCGGATGACCGGGGTGCCGCTGGAGGAAGCGGTCAAGGTCAAGCAGGTCGACCTGCACCTGCTGGAGATAGCCAAACGGTTCTTCACGTGAGAGGGTGAGCCAGATGGGCGACGCACCGGACCTCCAGGCAGTTACCCAGATCCAGCAGGGGATCTGGTCGAAAGGCGACTTCGCGATGGTCGCCGCGCTCGTCTACCCCGCCGCCGAGGGCCTTGCCGAGGCGCTGGAGATCGTCCCCGACGAGCGGGTGCTCGACGTCGCCTGCGGCAGCGGCAACGCTGCGATCGCGGCGGCGCGGCGCAGCTGGGGTGGTGTCGTCGGCGCCGACTACGTGCCGGCGCTGCTGGAGCGCGGCCGGGAACGCGCCGCAGCAGAGCGGCTTGGCGTCGAGTTCGTCGAGGCCGACGCGCAGGATCTGCCCTTCGACGACGCCAGCTTCGACGTGACGATGTCGATCTTCGGGGCGATGTTCGCGCCCGACCAGCCGCAGACCGCCGCCGAGCTGCTGCGGGTGACCAGGCCCGGCGGCCGCATCGGGATGGCCAACTGGTCGCCGGAAGGCGCCGTCGGAACCATGTTCCAGACGATCGCCAAGCACGCGCCGCCGCCGCCCGGGGTCGAATCGCCGCTCCGCTGGGGCACCGAAGAGCGGCTCCGGGAGCTGTTCGGCGACGGCGTCACCGATATCCGCTTCGAGCGGCGAACTTCGCGCCAGCCCTTCCGCTCCGCCAAGCACTACGTCGAGTTCTTCCGCAAGTACTTCGGCCCCACCCAGATGGCCTACGAACGGGTCGGCCCGGAGGGCGAGCAGGCCCTGACCGAGGACCTGCTGGCGTTCCTCAACGAGGCGAACACCGCCGGCGATCGGGCAATGGTGCTGGAGGCGGAGTACCTCCAAGCAATAGCCACGCGTTCCTGAGCGCTGCGGCTAGGAGCTCTGAACCTGTTTCAGGGTGCGGATCGCAGCGCCGATGATCAGCACGCTGAAGAAGATCAGGCCGGCGACGCCGCCGCCCTGGCCGAACGCGGCATAGCCGATCACCATCGCGGCGATCGCAAGAAAGAGAGTTACGACCATTCCCATATCGCGCGGAATCCTATCCGGCCAGCGAGACGCGCGTCTCGCTGAGGAACGACGCAACGGCATCGGCAGCGCCCTGCGGCGAGCCGCCCTCGCCGGCGGCTCGGACCAGGCGACTGCCGATGATCACCCCGTCGGCGATCTCACCCACCTGCGCGGCCTGTTCGGGGGTGCCGATCCCGAAGCCGACCGCGACCGGGGTGGCGGCGTCGGCCTTGGTCGCCGCGACCAACTCGGTTAGGGCGGCCGGGATCTTGGCCCGCTCGCCGGTCGTGCCGACGGTGGAGACGACGTAGACGAAGCCGCGGGCCGACTCGCAGATCCGCTTGCGGCGCTCGGCCGGAGTCGTCGGCGCCAGCAGCGGCACCAGCGCCAGGCCCGCGGCGGCAAACGCCTCCCGCACCTCACCCGCCTCGTCGAGCGGCAGGTCGGGAACGATGACCCCAGCGGCGCCGGCGGCCCGTGCCATCTCCGCGAACTTCCCCGCGCCGCCCTGGGCGAGGACCATGTTCGCGTAGGCCATGAAGACGACCGGGACCCTGTCGCCGACCGCCTGACAAATCTCCAGCGCAGTCGACAGCGTCGCGCCTGCCTCAAGCGCCTTCGTGGCCGCCGCATGGATCGTCGGCCCATCCGCCAGGGGATCGGAAAATGGAACCCCGAGCTCGATCAGATCCGCCCCGGCGTCCACGTAGGCCGCGGCCACCGCCAGCCCGGTCTCGCGATCGGGATACCCAGCCATCATGTAAGGCATCAAGGCCGCGCGCCCCTCAGCTTTAGCCGAGGCGAACGCAGCCGCTATCCGTCCTTCGCCGCTAACTGTGGCCTGGGGAGCCGGGGGAGTCTCGCCGGACCCTCCCCGCAGTTGTCCGCCGAGACTCCCCCGGCTCCCCCCCACACCGCTCACGGCAAAACCTCACCAGGCGGTTTCAGACGAGCGGTCGCCTCGGCCATGTCCTTATCGCCGCGACCTGAGAGACAGAGCACGTCGAACCCGTCCCCCTCAAGCGAGTTCTCCATCAGCCAGGCGATCGCGTGCGAGGACTCGAGCGCCGGAATGATCCCCTCCAGCCGGGAAAGCTCCTGGAAGGCGGCGAGCGCCTGCTCGTCGGTCACCGCCACGTAGGTGGCGCGGCCGCTGTCGCGGAGCTGGGCGTGCTCGGGGCCGACGCCGGGGTAATCGAGGCCGGCGGAGATCGAGTGTGCCTCGAGGATCTGCCCCTCCTCGTCGGCGATCACCGAGGAGAGCGAACCGTGGAGGACACCCTTGACGCCTCCCTGCAGCGAGGCGCCGTGGCGGGGCGTGTCGAGCCCCTCCCCCGCCGCCTCGACGCCGACCAGCGCCACCTCGGCGTCAGCGACGAACGGGCTGAAGATGCCGATCGCGTTGGAGCCGCCACCGACGCAGGCGATCACCCGCGCGGGCAGGGCGTCCTCAGCGGCGAGCGCCTGCTCGCGCGCCTCTTCGCCGATCACCCGCTGCAGGTCGCGGACCAGCGCCGGATAGGGAGCAGGGCCAACGGCTGAGCCGATCACGTAGTGGGTGGTGGCGACATTGGCGACCCAATCGCGGATCGCGGCGCTGACCGCCTCCTTCAGCGTCCGCGCGCCGGCCTCGACCGGCGCCACCTCGGCCCCCAGCAGCTTCATCCGCTCGACGTTCGGCGCCTGGCGGCGGATGTCCTCGGTCCCCATGTAGACGACGCACTCGAGCCCGAGCAGGGCGCAGGCGGTGGCGGTGGCGACGCCGTGCTGCCCGGCGCCGGTCTCGGCGATCACCCGCGGCTTGCCCATCCGCGCCGCCAGCAGCGCCTGGCCGACGGCGTTGTTGATCTTGTGGGCGCCGGTGTGGGCGAGGTCCTCGCGCTTCAGGTAGACGCGTGAGCCAACCCGCTCGGAGAGCCGCTCGGTCAAGTAGAGCGGCGTCGGGCGGCCGATGAAGTCGCGCCGCAGCCGCTCCAGCCGCGCCATGAACCCGGCGTCCTCGCGCGCCTCCGCCCAGGCGGCGGTGAGCTCGTCCAGCGCCGGGATCAGAGTCTCCGGCACGTAGCGGCCCCCGTAGGGGCCGAACCTCTCCTCGATCGTGCTCATGCCGCTTCTGCGCCGAGCGGGTTCGCGGCCTCGAAGAAGGCCTCCATCGCCGCGTGGTTCTTGCGGCCAGGCTCGAGCTCGACCCCGCTGGCGACATCGACCGCATGGGGATGCGTCACCGCGATCGCCGCGGCGACGTTGTCGGGACGCAGGCCGCCGGCGAGGATCGCCGGCACCTCGGAGCGATGGCCGCGCAGCAGCTCCCAGTCGAAGCTCTCGCCGGTCCCGCCCCACATCCCTTTGCCGCGGCGGTCGAAGAGGTGGAAGTCGGTGCGGAAGGCCTCGGCCCCGTGGACGTCGGCGGCGCTGGCGACGTGGATCGCCTTCGCCACCTTCAACCCGGTTCGCCTCTGCACCTCAGCGCAGAACGAAGCCCCCTCGGCCCCGTTCAGCTGCACCATCGTCAGCCCCTCGTTCTCAACAGCCTTCGCGACCTCGTCGAGAGTGGGATTGACAAACACCCCGACGACCTCGCACTTGCGCCGAAACGCCGCCGCGATCTCAGCCGCAACCCCAGGATCGACGTTCCTGGGGCTGCCGTGGAAGTGGATCAGCCCAACAGCCCACGCACCAAGCCGCACGGCCTCGGCCGCGTCGTCGATATTCGTGATCCCGCAGAACTTGACTCGCACAACTCAGAGCGTACGTGAAGGCCGGGCTGGACCAGAGGCCCAACCCGGCCTAAGACAACCCGCTATTCGTTGTTCTCGGGTTGCGTGCCCAGGGTGACTTCGGCGGTCTTTTCGTCGCCGCCGCGGAGGATCGTCAGCTTCAAGGCGTCGCCAGGCTTCGACCCCTGGATGATTTCGACGAGTTCGTCCATGCTCTTCAGCTTCTTGCCATCGACCTCGGTGATGATGTCGCCGCCGAGTCGGACTTCTTCGCCGTTGATCGTGGCCGTCGTTCCACCGGCCTCAATGCCCGCCTCGTCAGCCGGCCCATCTTTGACCACGGACTGCACGATCACCCCTTCTTCGACCGGCAGGTTCAGCGCCTTGGCCAGTTCGGCGGTGATCGTCCCGCCGCTGATCCCGATGAAGGCGTGTTCGACTTCGCCCTTGGTTTTAAGCGCCTCGAGCTCGGCTCGAACCGTGTCGATCGGGATCGCGAAGCCGATGCCGACGTTGCCGTTGCCGCCTCCGCCGGTGGCGATCTGCGCGTTGATGCCGATCACTTCGCCGGAGGCGTTGATCAGCGGCCCACCGGAGTTGCCGGGGTTGATCGCCGCGTCGGTCTGGATCACGTGTGAGATCGAGAACCCGTTGGGCGCCTGGATCTGGCGCTGCAGGGCGGAGACGATGCCGCTGGTGACGGTGCGGTCGAGCCCGAACGGGTTGCCGATCGCAACCACCGGGTCGCCGACTTCCATCTCCGAGGAGCGGCCCAGCGTCAGCGGCTGGATCTCGCCGTCTGGTGCGTCGACCTTGAGCAGGGCGATGTCGGTGCCCGGGTCGGCGCCCACCACTTCGGCGTCATAGGTCTGTTCCGAATCCCCGAGTTTGACCGTCACCTTGCTGGCGCCTTCGACGACGTGGTTGTTGGTGAGGATGTGACCTTCGTCGTCGATCACGAAGCCCGAGCCGGTGGCGGTGCCGCCGGATTCGGGTTCGACTTCGCCGAAGGGATTGAAGCTTTCGGTTTCCTGTGGTTCGAGCTGTGATGCGATGAAGGCGACCCCTTCGCCATCGGATTTGTAGATCTGGTTGACGACGTTGGCGCTGCCGTCTTCGGACCTGGCGTCGACCGGCGCCGTCAGCGGCGCGGCGACGGTGGTCGTCGTGTCGCCGCCCGACTGGATCGCACCAGCTGCGATCGCGATCCAGCCGAGGACGGCGACGACCAGGCCCCCAAGGAGAGCGGAGCCAAAGGGACTGCGAAGTCTTTTGTTCAGCTTTGCCATGGCTGGAGAATCGCTTGGGAAAGTGATTCTCACTTAAATGCTCTTGAAATTTTTTCTAAATTCGCAACCGACGGCGCGAACGATGCTTAGACCAGGTGTTCCCGGGTCCCCTCGTCGCTCCCCGTCAGCTCCCTCACCTTGGCTTCCGGATCAGGCGCGGTCATCAGGGCGCCGCCGATGAGAACGGCGTCTACCCCCACCCGGTCGAGTTCCTCGAGCTCGGCGCGGCCGGAGATCCCGCTCTCGGCAACCACGGTCTTGCCGGCCGGCACGTCTGGCATCAACTCGAAGGTGGTGGCGATGTCGACGCTCATGTCGTCGAGGTTGCGGTTGTTGATCCCGATCACCTCGGCGCCAGCCTCCAACGCCCGCTCCAGCTCCTCGGCGTCATGGACCTCGACCAGGCAGTCGAGATCGATCGAGCGAGCCTCCTCGTAGAGAGATCGCAGGTCCTCGTCGCGAAGCGCGGCGACGATCAGCAGCACCGCGTCGGCGCCGTTCACCGCCGCCTCGTAGAGCTGGTAGGGATCGACGATGAAGTCCTTGCGGATGATCGGCAAATCGCAGGCGGCACGGGCGGCACGCAGGTCGGCGAGCGAGCCTCCGAAGTGGGTTTCGTCGGTCAGCACCGAGAGCGCGGCGGCCCCGCCGCGCTCGTAGGCGGCGACCTGGACAGCGAGGTCGACTTCCTCGGGCGCGAGTCGTCCGGCGCTGGGCGATCGGCGCTTGAACTCGGCGATCAGCGAGAGGCCAGGGCGAACCAGCGCCTCGTTGAAGGGACGATCCTCGCCTCGGGCGGAGAGGCGCGATTCGAGATCGGCCTGAGGAAGGTCGCGGCGTCGCGCCTCCACCCCCTGCCGGGCCCCAGCGATGAGCTGCTCCATCATTCCCACTTGAGACTCCAGAGCCTAGACGGCGGGAGCGGCCGTTGCCGCGATCAGCCGCTCGAGCACGTTCGCTGCCGCGCCCGCGTCGATCGTCTCGGCGGCCTTGGCGACGCCCTCCTCGAGGTCGGTCGCGAGGCCGCCGACGTAGATAGCCGCGGCGGCGTTGAGCAGGACGAGGTCGCGGTGCGGGCCCGCCTCGCCGGTCAGAACCCGGCGGGTGACGGCGGCGTTCTCCTCCGGACGTGCCGCCGGCCACCCGCTCCAGCTCGACCGGCGCCAGGCCGAACTGCCCCGGATCGACGAACCACTCCGCGGTGCGGCCGTCGGCGACCTCGATCACCCGGGTCCGGGAGGAGAGCGAGAGCTCGTCGAGGCCGTCCTCGGCGGCGACGACCAGCGCCCGCTCGCTGCCCAGCCCGACCAGCGCCTCGGCGATCGTCTCCTGGTAGTGGCGGTCGGCGACCCCGAGGAGCTGGCGGCTGGCGCCGGCCGGGTTGGTCAGCGGGCCGAGGAAGTTGAAGATCGTCCGCACCCCGAGCGCTTTGCGGGCGGGAACGACGTGCGCCATCGCCGCGTGGTGCCTGGGGGCGAACATGAAGCCGAAGCCGACCTCGTCGATGCAGCGTCCCGACCTGCTCGGGGTCGAGCTCGATGTTGACGCCGAGCGCCTCGAGCAGGTCGGCCGAGCCGCACCTGCTGGTGTTGGAGCGATTGCCGTGCTTGGCGACGGCGCAGCCGGCCGCCGGCGGCGACCAGCGCCGCCGTGGTCGAGACGTTGAAGGTCGAGGGGCCGCCGCCGGTGCCGGCAGGTGTCGACCAGGTCCTCACGCCGGCTCGGGACGGGCGAGGCCAGCCCGCGCATCGTCCGCGCCAGGCCGACCAGCTCGGGCACCGTCTCCCCCTTCGCCCGCAGGGCGATCAGGAAGGCGCCGGTCTGGACCGGGTCGGCTCGCCCCTCCATGATCTCGCTGAGCACCGCCGAGGCATGGTCGGCGGTGAGGTGGTCGCCGGCGCAGACCGCGTCGATCGCGCGGCTGACGACGTCATTGGGCATCTGGCGCACCCTTGCCGATGAAGTTGGCCAGCAGGTGCTTGCCCTGCGGGGTGAGCACCGACTCGGGGTGGAACTGGACCCCCTCGACCGGCAGCTCCCGATGGCGGGCGCCCATCACCACCTCGCCGAGGCTCGCGCTCAACTCCAGCTCGGCAGGCAGATCGGGGTCGGCGACGAGCGAGTGGTAGCGGCCGGCGACCATCGGGCTCGGCAGGCCGGCGTAGATCGACCTGCCGTCGTGTTCGACCTCGCCGTCCTTGCCGTGGATCGGCTCCCCCTGGACGACGCGGCCGCCGAAGGCCTCGACCATCGCCTGATGCCCGAGGCAGACGCCGAGCACCGGCGTGCCTGCCTCGCCGAAGGCCTTGATCGCCTCACCGGAGATGCCCGCCTCGGCCGGCGTGCAGGGACCAGGCGAGACGACCAGGCGGTCCGGCTTACGCTCCAGCAACTCGGCCGACCGTCGCCTTGTCGTTGCGGACGACCTCGACCTCCGCCCCGAGCTCGCCCAGGTACTGGACGAGGTTGTAGGTGAAGGAGTCGTAGTTGTCGATCACCAGCACGCGCATTCCGAGGTCCAATCTACGCCCAGTCGGGCTGTTCGCAGGCGAGCTCGACCGCGCGGAAGACCGCCCGGGCCTTGTTGACCGACTCGTTGTACTCGTAGGCGGGCTTGGCGTCGGCGACGGTGCCGCCGCCGGCCTGCACGTACAGCCGACCGTCCTTGACGACGACGGTGCGGATGTGGATCGCGGTGTCGAGGTCGCCGTCCCAGGAGAGATAGCCGATCGCGCCGCCGTAGGAGCAGCGCTTGACCGTCTCCAGCTCGTCGATGATCTGCATCGCCCGCACCTTCGGCGCCCCCGAGAGGGTGCCGGCGGGCAAGGCCGAGCGCAGCACGTCCATCGCGCTGACCCCCTCGCGCAGCGTGCCGGAGACCTGGCTGACGATGTGGAGGACGTGCGAGTAGGTCTCGACCACCATCAGCTCGTCGACCGCGACGCTGCCGTACTCGCAGACGCGGCCGAGGTCGTTGCGGCCGAGGTCGACCAGCATCACGTGCTCGGCCCGCTCCTTGGGGTCGTTGATCAGCCGCTCGGCGAGGCGGCGATCCTCGTCCTCGCTGCCGCCGCGCGGGTAGGTGCCGGCGATCGGCCGGGTCTCGACCCGGTCGCCGGTCACCTTGACCAGCGGCTCGGGCGAGGCGCCGGCGAGCTGGAAGTCGCCGAACTCGAGGAAGTACATGTACGGCGACGGGTTGACCGCGCGCAGACCGCGGTAGACCGAGAAGGCCTCGACCGGCGCCGGCGCCGAGAAGCGCTGCGAGGGAACCACCTGGAAGGCGTCGCCGGCGTGGACGTACTCGACGATCCGCGCCACCGCGGCTTCGAACTCGCTCACGCTCCATGTTCGACTCGAACTCGGGCGGCTCGGAGACGCGTGGGCCGCTCCGGGACGGGCACGGCGCCGCGCAGGCGCTCGCGCATCTCGGCGATTGTCGCCGCCGCGCGCTCATAGGCGGCCTCGATGCCACCGTCCTCCTCGACGAAGGCGCAGGCAAGGATCGTCAGCTCGTGGCGCAGGTGGTCGAAGACGACCATCGCGTCGGTAACCATCAGCGCCATGTCCGGCAGGCCGAGCGGGTCCGGGTTGGGCTCGCCCAGCGGCTCCACCGTGCGCACCAGGTCGTAGCCGAAGAAGCCGACGGCACCGCCGGCGAACGGCGGCAGGCCCTGGCACCGGCGCCGGCCGGTAGCGCTGCAGCCGCGCCGCCACCGCGCCGTATGGATCCGGCGCGGGTTCGGTGCTCGTCGGCTCTGCATCTGCGTTCAGCTCCGTCCCGCTCCACTCCGAGAGCATGCCGTCGCTCCAGCGCAGCAGCGCGCGCGGCCGCAGACCGACGAAGGAGTAGCGGCCGACCTGACCCTGCTCGGCCGACTCGAGCAGGAAGCAAGGGCGCGCCCTCGGGCTCGCCGGCGCGCAGCTTGAGGAAGGCCGAGACCGGCGTCTCGCAGTCGTCGACGAAGCCGCGCCCGGACCGGGACGACGTTGCCCTCGCGGGCCAGCTCGCGCGCCTCCTCGAGACTCGGCTCGAGCTGCAGTTCGAAGTCAGCCGCGACGGGCATTCAGCACTTCCATCACCTTCGCCTGCGAGACACCGCGCGAGGCCAGCAGCACGCTCAGGTGGTAGAGCAGGTCGGCGGCCTCTTCGGCGACCCGCTCGTCGGTCTCTTCGCGGGCGGCGCGGATGACCTCCTCGGCCTCCTCCTCGACCTTCTCGCCGATCAGCTCGCGGTCGTCGAGCAGCTTCACGGTGTAGCTGCCGTCGGGCCGCTGCAGGGCTCGGTGGCGGATCGTCCGCTCCAGCGCCGGCAGCGCTTCGAAGGTGACCGGGTACGGCTCGCCCTCTGCCTTCGGCGCGTCCTTGCGCGGCGAGGCCGAGCCCAGCACCTCGCGGTAGAAGCAGCTGCGCTCGCCCGTGTGACAGGCGGGACCGGCCGGGTCGACCAGCGCCACCAAGGCGTCTCCGTCGCAGTCGTAGCGCAGCTGACGCAGGTGCATGAAGTTGCCGGAGGTTTCGCCCTTTTTCCAGAGCTCGTCGCGCGAGCGGCTGTAGAAGTGCAGATCGCCGGTCTCCAGCGTCATCTCCAGAGACTGCCGCGCTGATGTAGGCGAGCATCAGCACCTCGCCGCTGGCGAAGTCCTGGACGACGCAGGGCACCAGGCCCTGCTGGTCGAATTCGATTTCGGCGAACATCGGTCGCATCGTAGACGCCGCGTCGTTACTCGATGCCGAGGCGGTCGAGCAGGTCCTCGTCGCGGCGCCAGTGGCGACGGACGCGGACGTGAGGTCGAGGTGGACCTGGGCGCCGAGCTCCTGCTCCAGCGAGCGGCGAGCGCCGATGCCGATCTCGCCGATCTTGGTCCCCGCCCTTGCCGATCAGGATCCCCTTCTGGGACTCGGTCTCGGCCCAGATCTCGGCCCGCACGGTGACCAGACCGTCCTCGCGCGGCTCGACCTCCAGCACCGAGACCTCGACCGAGTGGGGGATCTCCTGCCGGGTCCGGTTCAGCACCTGCTCGCGGATCAGCTCGGCGAGCAGCAGCTCGCTCGACTGGTCGCTGCTGTCCTCCGGCGGGTACATGTAGGGCCCCTCGGGCATCAGCTCGCCGAGCCGCTCGAGCAGCGGCGGCAGCCCCTCGCCGCTGCGGGCGCTGATCGGGAAGACCTCGTCGACCCCCTCCAGCTCGGCCGCCTCGGCGAGCACCGGGACGAGCTCGCTCGGGCCGAGCCGGTCGCACTTGTTGACCGCGCAGATGACCGGCATCTTCGGCCCGGCGCCAAGCAGCGCGCGGACGATGAAGCGGTCGCCCGGCCCCACCCCCTCCTCGCCGTTGACGACGAAGAGGGCGACGTCGGAGTCGGCCAGCTCGCGCTCGACCCGCCGCTGCATCCGCTCGGTCAGCGACGTCGCGCGGGCGCTGCACGCCGGGAAGGTCGACGAGGATCAGCTGGCGCTCGGCCTCGAGGTCGGTGGCGACGCCGCGGATCGCCCGGCGGGTCGTCTGCGGCCGCACCGAGACGATCGCGACGTGGGAGCCGACGAGAGCGTTGACCAGGGTCGACTTGCCGACGTTGGGGCGCCCGGCGAGGCCGACGAAGCCCGAGCGGGTCATCGCAGCGCCGCCGAGCACGCTGCGCCTGCAGCGCCAGCATCTCGCCCTCGTCGGTCTCGTGGTCGTGGCCGCAGAGGTGCAGGACGCCGTGGACGGCGGCCTCGGTCACGTCGGAGCAGTGCTCGGGGCAGATCGCGACGTCGCCGAGCTCGCGCGGGCCGGCGACCGGCCCGGCGCTCGTCGATTGGGAAGGCGAGGACGTCGGTCGGCGTCGTCCACCGCCGCGATGCTCGCGGTTCAGCTCGCGGATCCGGCTCCTCGTCGACGATCTCGACCGCGAGGTGGCCGTCATCCACGCCGGCAGCCGCCAGCGCCGCGGCGACGGCGTCGCGCAGCTCGGCCGGGACGTCGCTCAGGTCGACGCTCACGAGCGCGGCGTCGGCCCGTGTTCGGCGCGCGCGCCGCGCTCGCGGGCTGCCGTGCTCGTCGTAGGCGGCGACGATCCGCTGCACGAGCTTGTGGCGGACGACGTCCTCGCCGCCGAAGTGGACGAAGGAGATGTCCTGGACGCTCGTCGAGGATGTCGCTGACCGCGATCAGGCCCGAGCGCTGGTCGGTCGGCAGGTCGATCTGGGTGATGTCGCCGGTCACCACCATCCGCGAGTTGAAGCCGAGCCGGGTGAGGAACATCTTCATCTGCTCGGGACTGGTGTTCTGCGCCTCGTCGAGAATCACGAAAGAATCATTAAGCGTACCTTCCCCTCATGAAGGCCAGCGGCGCTACCTCGATCACGTTGCGCTCGAAGTAGCCGTTGACGCGATCGGGGTCGAGCATGTCGAAGAGGGCGTCGAAGAGCGGCCGCAGGTAGGGGTCGACCTTGGCCTGGATGTCGCCCGGGAGGAACCCGAGCCGCTCGCCGGCCTCGACCGCGGGGCGGGTGAGGATGATCCGCTGCACCTTGCGTTCGGTCAGCGCGGCGGCGGCCATCGCGACCGCGAGGAAGGTCTTGCCGGTGCCCGCCGGCCCGATCCCGAAGGTGACCGTGTGGCGCCTGATCGAGTCGACGTAGCGTTTCTGGTTCAGCGTTTTCGGCGCGACCTTGGTGTTGCGGTGCCGCCAGACCACATCGTCGAGGATCTCGGCCGGGTCCTGGTCGGCGTCGAGGGCGCCGGTCACGGCTTCGATCGTCCCCGGGACGACGTCGTGGCCCTGCTCGATCAGCTCGACCATCTCGTCGACCAGGGTCGCGGCCGCGGCGACGTCGTCCGGGTCGCCCTCGAGCGTCAAGACGTTGCCGCGCAGGTGCACGTCGGCCTCCAGCCGTCCGCGCAGGGCGCGCAGGACCGTGTCCTCGGAGCCGGCCAGCTCGGCGGCGACGCTGTTGTCGAGGGTCAGCTGCCGGCGGGCCAAAGGTAGCGGTCCTCCACTAAGCACCCAGCTTCTCTCGCACAGCGGCGCTGACCCGCTTGCCGTCGGCGCGGCCGCCGACCTTCGGCATCAGCGCCGACATCACCTGGCCCATCTGCCGCTGCTCGCTGGCGCCGGTCTCCTCGACCGCAGCGGCAACGAGCTGGCCCAGCTCCTCGTCGGAGAGCTGCTGGGGCAGGTAGCCCTCGATCAGCTCCGCCTCGAAGCGCTCGGCCGCGGCCTGCTCGGTGCGACCGGCCTTCTCGTAGGCCTCGGCCGCCTCGACCCGTTTCTTGCGCTCGCGCTGCAGCACGGCGACCTCGTCGCCCTTGCCCATCTTCGCGTCCTGCTGGAGCACGTCGACGATCAGCCGCAGCGCACCGGCCCGCTCGCGGTCCCGCGCCTTCATCGCCGTCCTGACATCGTCCTGAACCTGTTCGAGAACCGGCATCGCTTAAGGGTAGACGGCGGCGCCGGGAGTGACTGCCAGGCCTCTGGAGACCAGATCGCGGATGTCGGTGCTGACGAGCTGCCAGCCGTTGCGGGAAGCGGCCGCGACATAGGCGGCGTCATAGGCGGTGAGCCCGTGCTCGCCGGCAAGACGGAGGGCGGAGTCGAGGAGCTCGGCGTCGATTGCGAGGACGCGATTGCGGCAGCATCTGAGCAGAAGACGGGTGATCCTCCCGGCCTCTGTCGCCTCCCCCTGCTTGATGCCGACGGCGTTGCCGATCTCGTAGAGCGTGAGGTCGAGTGCCCCGAGCTGGCCCCCACCGTTGCGAACCAGATTCGTGGCCGGCTCCCGATGGGGGCTCTCGCGCTCGACCAGGCTGACCCAGACGCTGGCGTCGAGGAGAAACACGCTCAGTGCGATTCCCGGTCATCGCGAATGAGCTGGGCGGCGCTGACGCCACCGAAGTCGAGGGGCTGAATCTCGCTCAGCATCTGCTCGATCTCTTCGCGATCGTGACCCCCGGCGCGCTCCAGCTCCTGCTCGGCGAGGCGCTGCAGGAAACCGCTGCGGGTCTCGCCAAGAGACTTGGCCCTCAGATCGAGGCGATCGAGGAGAGCATCGGGAACGGAGATCATTACCTTGGCCACAGGGTGAGTATATACGGTATTGCTCGGCGTCAAAGTTGGCATGAGGGGGATCGTGCCGATTCAGGGCGCACGCGTGGCGCGCTGAAGGTGCCAGTTGGGTGCCAACTCTCGGGCGGAACTCAGATTTCGACCTGCTCGACGTCCCCGAGCGGCATTTGCAGGAAGCGGGTGCCGATCGCGTGGAAGGCGTCGCAGTCGCCGGTACAGAGGAAGTCGTAGGACCCCTCGCCCCGAGAATCGCGGGCCAGGCCGGAGCCCTCGAGCGTGCGCTGCACCGCGGCGGCAACCGCGTGACCGCCGCTGACCAGCCGCACGTCGCGACCGAGAATCCGCTGCAGCATCGGCGCCACCAGCGGGTAATGGGTGCAGCCGAGGATCAGCGTGTCGACGTCGGCCTCGCGCAGAGGCGCGCAGTAGGAGCGAGCCATTGTCATCGTCTCCTCGTCGAAGAGCGAGCCGTTCTGGATGAACGGGGCGAGGTCGGGCGCTGCGACCTCGATTACGTCGAGGCCGCGGCCAACCGCTTCCAGGGCGCGGCGATAGGCGCCGCTCTCGACCGTGTTCGGCGTCGCCAGCACCCCCACCCGGGCGTTGGCGGTGATCGCGGCGGCGATCTTGGCCTGCGGCTCGACCACCGGCACCACCTCCACCCCGCGCTCGGCGGCGACCTCCCGCGCCACCTCCTCCCCGACCGAGGTCGCCGTATTGCAGGCGATCACCAGCAGCTTCGCGCCGCGGTCGAGCAGCAGCGCGGCGATGCGGCGAATCCGCTCGCGCAACTCGGCGGGGTCCTTGTCCCCGTAGGGGAACATCGCCGTGTCGCCGAGGTAGACGAAGTCCTCCTGCGGCAGCGAGACCAGGCACTCGTGCAGCACGGTGAGGCCGCCGACGCCCGAGTCGAACATCGCAACCGGAAGGTCGCTCACATGAACGGCTTGAACGACATGAAGAAGATCGTCACGACGACGATCAGTCCGGCGATTTTGCCGACGTTGCTGAGCCGTTCGGAGATCTCGTCGAATTCGGAACTGAACTCGTCACCCTTGGCCAGATCCCGCTCGGCGATCTCCTTGGCCTTCGCCGTCTGCGGCTGAAAAAAGGCGTGCTGGAGGCCGAAGAGGACGATGATCGCGAGGAAGCCGACGCTGATGAAGGCGTCACTTCCGGACCAGGCGCTGTCACTGGCGATCAGCAGGTAGATGCCGGCGAGGAGCAGGACGATCATCCCGGGGTTGACCAGATAGCGATCGCAGCGCTGGATGCCGGTGAGGATCGCCGGCGTAGACCGCGGATACTGCGGCGCGACGGAGAAGAAGATCGCGTAGCCAAAGGTCGGGCCGAAAGCCAGCACGACCGCGAGGATGTGCAGGAACAGCGCAATCTTGTAGTCGGCACTGACGATGGATCCCAGAAGCATCGCCGGGAACCCTATCTCTCAAGCGCGACGGAGAAGGAGGGCGGCCCAGTCGCCGTCCTGGCGACGATCTACCTCAGCCAAACCCGGAAGGCCAAACGCGGCAGCCACTTCGTCCACCTCCCCCGGCAAGAGCCCCGAGCAGACGACCGTCTCGGGAGCCGGGGGAGGGGTCGCCGGACCCTCCCCGCTGTTGTCCGCCGACCCCTCCCCCGGCTCCCCCCAGCGCTTTCGCATCAGTGCGGCCACAGCGAGCAGGATTGGCGCGGTCATGTTTGCCACGACAGTGGGCGCAAGGTCCGGGAGGTGTTCGCGGAGGTTGGCGCGTTCAAGGGTGAGATCCACGTCGTTGGCTGCCGCGTTGGCGGCTGCCGCATCGATCGCCGCCGGCTCGTGGTCGTAGCCCCGCACCGGGCTCCAGCCCAGTTTCGCGGCCGCTATTGCCAGTACCCCGGAGCCGGTACCGAGGTCGACCAGCTCTCCCCCGGCCTCCAGCTCGCATAGGAACCCGAGGCAGAGGCGGGTGGTCGGGTGGGCGCCGGTGCCGAAAGCCTGGCCGGGGTCGACGACGACGTCGATCGCACCCCCGCGCGGCGGCTCCCAGGAGGGGCGCAGCCAGAGGCGGTCGGCGACCAGCAGCGGTTTGTGGAAGTCCCGCCAGCGGTCGGCCCAGTCGTCGGGGATCTCGGTCGAGTTGACCTCGACCCGACCGCCGGCGATCGCCGCGTCGAGGTCACCCAGCTCCGGCAGCTCCCCCTCGCCGCCGTAGATCGCGAACTCTACGTAGCCCGGCCCGCGCTCCTCCTCGACGCCGTTGGGCGCCAGCACCGCCAGCTCGGCCAGGACCAGGTCCGCCTGCTCGGGCCTGCAGCGAACCGCGAGCCGGATCAAAGGCTCAACCGAAGGCGCGGCGGACGCGACCGAACAGGCCGTCCCCGTTCGGGGGCTCGAGGTTGCCGTCCTCGATGGTCTCGCCGAGGCGCTCGGCGATCTCGCGCTGCTCGTCGCTGAGGTTGGTCGGGACGAAGACCTCGAGCATCACCCGCTGATTGCCGCGCCGGCGGCTGTTGAGACGCGGCAGGCCTAAGCCGCGGAGGATCTTTTCGGTGTTCGGCTGGGTACCGGGCTCGACCTCGACCGCCTCGTCGCCGTCGAGCGTCGGCACCGTCACAGTCGTCCCCAGCATCGCCTCCGTGGCCGGAATCGAGACCGTGCTGACGAGGTCGCTGCCCTCGCGCTCGAACCGCTCGTCGGCGGCGACCCGAACCTCGACGTAGAGGTCGCCCGCCGGGGCCCGGGACTCGCCCGCATGGCCGGCGCCGGAGATCCGCATCCTCTGGCCGTCCTCGATCCCGGCCGGCACCTCGATCGCGCTGGTCCGGCTCTGGCGGGTGCGGCCGTTGCCGCCGCAGGTTTCGCAAGGGGTCTCGGGGATTTTCCCGGCGCCGCCGCAGACGTCGCAGGCGGCACTGCGGACCATCTGCCCGAACGGCGTCCGCGTCACCTGCCGCAGCTCGCCGGCGCCGCCGCAGCGCTCGCAGGTCCTGATCGGGGTCCCCGGCTCGGCGCCGTTGCCGTGGCAGGTCTCGCAGGCGCCAACGACGTCGTAGGTCACCTCGCGGCGGGCACCGGTCGCCACCTCGGCCAGCTCGACCTCCACCGTGATTGCAATGTCGCCGCCGGCAGCGGGCCCTCGCTGACCGCCGAAGCCGCCACCGCCGAAGAAGGCCTGGAGGATGTCGTCGATCGAGCCGAACCCGGCGCCGGGGTCGAAGCCGCCCGAACGCAGACCCTCGTGCCCGTAGGCGTCGTAGGTGCGGCGGCGCTCGGCGTCGGAGAGGACCTCGTAGGCCGCGGCGGCTTCCTTGAACTTGTCCTCAGCCTCGGGGTCGTGGTCGTTGACGTCGGGGTGCAGCTCCCGCGCCAGGCGGCGGAAGGCCTTCTTGATCTCGGTCTCGCTCGCCTCGCGGGAGATCCCGAGAACCTCGTAGTAGTCGCGCGGCATCAGATCCCTAGTCGCTGTATACGGTCTCGAAGTAACGGGAGAGCTCGCGGGCGGCCAGGCGGACCGAGGCGATCGCGGTCGCGTAGTCCATCCGCAGCGGGCCGACCACCCCGACGGCGCCGAGGTTGCGGTGGCCGAGTCCGTAGTTGGCGCCGACCACGCTGACCGAGCGCAGCTCCGGCTGCGGGTTCTCGCCCCCGATCCAGAAGTAGACGGAGCGCTGGTCGAGCGAGGAACGCAACATCCGCAGCACGTCGGCGCGCTGCTCCAATGCGGTCATCAGCTCGTCGGCGTGGGGCAGGTCGGGAAGATGGGCGTCAGAGAGGAGGCGCGAGGTACCGTCGAGATAGAGCTCTGCCCCGTCGGCGACGAGATCGGTGAAGGCACTGCCGAGGGTGGCGACGAAGTCCGCCTCGACGCCGCTCAGCTCCGGGTCGCGCAATCGGGTCGCGATCATCCGCGCCCCGACGCCGAGACCAGAGAGCTTCTCGTTGAGGTAGCTGGAGGCCCACTCGACCAGACCCGGGTCGAGGGGTCGATCGAAGGCGAAGACGCGGCGGGTGACGTCGCCGGTGGAGGCGATCGTGATCACCACCACCTTGTTCGGCTGCAGGGGCAGCACCTCGACACGGTGGATCGTCGCCGTCAGGCTCGGCGGCGGCGCGGTCGCCATCGCCACCAGGTCGGTGACCTGCGCCAGGGCGGCGGTCGTCTCCCGCATCGCCTCGTCGACCTCACGGCGCAGCCGCGAGACCTGGAGCTCGGCGCCCGGCCCCGCCGGCACCTGTCCCGATTCGACCATCACGTCGACGTAGCGGCGGTAGCCGGTCTCGGTCGGGACGCGCCCGGCGGAGGTGTGCGGATGGGTCAGGTACCCGGCCGCCTCCAACGCCGCCAGCTCGGCGCGCACGGTCGAGGGACCCCACCCGACCGCGGGTCGCTCGGCTACTTCTTTCGAAGGCACGGGCCGGCCGGAGTCGAGGTAGGCCTCAACCACCAACCGAAGAATCAAATCCTGCCGCTCGGAAAGCACCACCAAAGTCTATGGAGAGCGCCGGGTGGCCCTCCCAAAACACTCAAGCGAGGCTCCCGCCGAGCGTTTTGGGAGGGTCACCCGGCGCTCTACAGCTCCAGCTCGGCCTCGGCGTTCTTGATCAGAGCGGTGTCGCCCTGGGCGGCGACGGTGTCGACCACGACCCGGTTGCCGTCGGCCGATTTGACCGTGCCGGTAACGACAACCTCCTGCTCGGGCACGCCCATGCCGCGCATCTGCACCGAGAGGCGTTTCAGCGCCCGCGGGTCGCCGTCGGCGAGTGCCGCGTTTGCCTTCGCCACCAGGCCCATCGAGTAGAGGCCGTGGAGGATGTTGCGCGGCAGCCCGACGGCTTTCGCCAGCTCGTCGTCGATGTGGATCGGGTTGAAGTCGCCCGAGGCACCGGCGTAGCGATGCGGCAGATATTTGTCCGGGGTGACCCGCAGCTCCGGGACCTGGTCTCCAACGTTCAGATCAGCCATCTCAAACCCCCCTGACGATCAGCGTCCAGGTGCCGCGTGCGACCTGGGCACCGTCCTGGTTTACGGAGTTGGTCTCGAACACGTAGAAGCCCTTGCCGTCCTTCTCCTCGATCGAGAGGCATTTGGAGGACGTCGTGATCTCGTCGCCCGAGCAGGCGGGCTCGTCCCAGACGAACTCCTGGCCGCCGTGGACCATCGCCGCGAAGTTGAGCTCCACCTCGGGGTCGAGGATCGCCGGCGCCACCGCCGGGCTGCTGTAGACGACGGCGAACATCGGCGGCGCGACCACGTCGCGGAAGCCGGCCGCGCGGGCCGCCTCGACGTCGTGGTGGACCGGGTTGTCGATGCCCAGCGCGTTCGCGTACTCCTTGATCTTCTCCCGCCCCACCTGGTACGTGGAACCGGGCCATTCCTTCCCAACAGCATCAGTCTTGATCGGCATGGCCGGGGACTTTAACTGGCCACCTGGCCAATCGGCTACTCGTCGATCTCCAGCACCGCCAGGAACGCCTCCTGCGGAACTTCCACCCGCCCGACCGCCTTCATCCGCTTCTTGCCCGCTTTCTGCTTCTTCAGCAGCTTGTTCTTGCGGGTGACGTCGCCGCCGTAGAGCTTCGCGGTGACGTCCTTGCGCAGGGCCTTGACCGTCTCGCGGGCGAGGATATTGGAGCCGACCGCCGCCTGGACCGGGACGTCGAACATCTGGCGCGGGATCGTCTTCCGCAAGCGGCCGACGAGGCGCTTGCCCTGGTCGTAGGCGAAGTCGCGGAAGACGATGATCGAGAGCGCGTCGACCTGCTCGCCGGCGAGGAGGATGTCGACCTTGACCAGGTCGGAGACCTGGTTGCCGATCGGCTCGTAGTCGAGCGAGGCGTAGCCGCGGGTAGAGCTCTTGAGGAGGTCGAAGAAGTCGAGGACGATTTCGGCCAGCGGCAGGTCGTAGCGGATCTGCACCCGCTGCGGGCTGAGGTAGTGCATGTCGACGTGGGTGCCGCGGCGCTGCTGGCAGAGCTCCATCACCGCGCCGACCTGCTCTTTCGGGCAGATGATCGTCGCCCGGATGTAGGGCTCTTCGATCGTCTCGATCGTGCCCGGGTCGGGCAGATCGGTCGGGCTGTGGACCTCCTTGACCTCCCCGTTGGTCAGATTCACGACGTAGCGCACGTTCGGAGTCGTCGCCAGCAGGTCGAGGTCGTACTCGCGCTCCAGTCGCTCGCGGACGATCTCCATGTGGAGCAGGCCGAGGAAGCCGCAGCGAAAGCCGAAGCCGAGCGCCTCGGAGGTCTCCGGCTCCCAGGAGAGGGCGGCGTCGTTGAGGGAGAGCTTCTCGAGCGCGTCGCGCAGGTCTTCGTAGCGGTCGGTGTCGATCGGGAAGAGGCCGCAGAAGACCATCGGCCGCACCTCGCGGTAGCCCTCGAGCGGCCCGGAGGCGGGGTTCGCCTGGGCGGTGAGGGTGTCGCCGACCCGCAACTTGGTGACGTCCTTGATCCCGGTGATCAGGTAGCCGACGTCGCCCGCGTCCATCCCCTGGACGCCGATCATCGTCGGCCGGAAGAAGCCGATGTCGTCGATGTCGGCTTCGGTCCCGTTCTGCATCGCCAGGATCCGCTCGTCCCTTGCGGAAGGAGCCGTCGACCATCCGCACGTAGGCGATCACGCCGCGGTAGGGGTCGAACTCGGAGTCGAAGATCAGGGCGCGGGTCGGGGCGTCCGCCTCGCCGCGCGGCGGCGGGATGCGCGCGACGATCGCCTCCAGGACCTCGAGCACGCCCTCCCCGGTCTTGGCCGAGATCGGGAGCGCTTCCTCCGGGTCGCCGCCGAGCAGGTCGGCGATCTCCTGCGCGACGCGCTCCGGCTCGGCGCCGGGCAGGTCGACCTTGTTGATCACCGGGATCAGCTCGAGCCCGTTCTCGATCGCCAGGTAGGTGTTGGCGACGGTCTGCGCCTCGACGCCCTGGGCGGCGTCGACGACCAGCAGGGCGCCCTCGCAGGCGGCGAGGCTGCGCGAGACCTCGTAGGAGAAGTCGACGTGGCCGGGCGTGTCGATCAGGTGCAGGTGGTAGGTCTCCCCGTTCTTCGCCGTGTACTCGACCCGCACCGCCTGGGCCTTGATCGTGATCCCGCGCTCGCGCTCGAGGTCCATCGAGTCGAGCAGCTGCGCCTGCATTTTCTTCGGGTCGACAGCGCCGGTGAGCTCGAGGATGCGGTCGGCCAGGGTCGACTTGCCGTGGTCGATGTGGGCGATGATGCAGAAGTTGCGGATGTGGTCCATGGGCGGGTGCGGAGTATGGCGGGCAGGCGGGTTTGGGTGCGAGACAGAGGTTGCTGGCGCGCGGGTCCTGTCACGGCGGGTACCCACCACCCCCGAGGACACCTCGGGGGTGGTACCCCCTACCGTGCCACCCGCGCGTAGGCCCCTTTGCCTAGCCAGCTACGTCGCCCGAGATCCGGATCAGCACCCCGCAAGGCGCAGTTTGCTGCTCAGCTCGAAGACGACCGTCGGGGGCTCCTTCAGGATGGTCTTGGCTCCGGCGGCTTTGGTCCAGGCCGCTTGGGGTGGGTAGCTCGGCTTGCCGGGTTCGAGGCGGTCCTTGGTGGCCACCACGTAGTCGTAGTCGCCCTCGTCGAGGAGTTGGAGGTATTGGCGGCAGTTGGCGGGGGGCTCGAAGCCTCCGTGGGGTTGTTCGGTGCCTAGGTACTGGACCCGGTTGGAGAGGTCGGTGCCGAAGAGGGGGTACTGGCGGGTGCTGGTGGTGGCGATACGAGAGTCGGAGACGTCGTGGGCCCAGGCGAAGGCGGCGTTTAGGCCCGGGGCCGAGTGAAGCTCGGGTCCGGGTAGCGGTACTCCAGGTAGTGACGCTGCACCGGGTAGCCGACGGCGATTACCAGGATCAGGCCGACTCCGGCCAGCGGCCATCCCAAGCCCTTGACACGACCGCGCCGTAGAGCTCTCGTTTGCCGCTATACGGAGAAAAAACTCCGCCGCGGGGCGAGGCGCGCCGCGGATCGGTTCGACCGCCGGCAGCAGCGCGAGGCCGAGGACGAGCGCGGGGGCGAGGTAGCGGAGGCCCGACTCGAACCCGCGCGGCATCCCATCCGGTCCCGACGCAGACGTCGGCGCCACCAGCCACGCCAGCGCGGTCGCGAGCCCCACCAGACCCGCGATCCCCAGCGCCGCATCGACCCCGGGCGCCTTTGCGTCGCTCCTGATCGACAAAAGCGCCCCGGACCCGCAGCGCGCCGAGGAAGAGGCCGACCAGGGCAGCGAGCAGGAGCAAAGGCCAGAGGAGCCAGAGGCCGCTGTGGAGGCCGGGGAGGAACCAGTCGGACCAGACGCTGCCGTCGGTGAGGTAGCCGAGGACGGAATGGGCTTCGCGGCCGCCGAGGGCCTGCTCAGGCGCGGGCAGGTCGATCGAGCCGAGGTGGTGGATCCAGGGCAAGGGGTTGCCGCTGTGGACGAGGTTGCGCAGGTACCAGTAGCCGCCGCCGGCCAGAGCCGCCGGCCGGGCACCGGCAGCGAACCGGCGCGCCTGGCCCCGCGTGGAGCGACCAGAGCGAGCCCGACGACCAGCACAGCCGCCGGCAGCAGGAAATTGAGCTTCGTCCCCGCCGCCAGGCCCGCAGCAAGACCAACCACGAGGTAGCGCACCGACGCCGGCGCCT
The DNA here is from genome assembly GCA_963724745.1 of uncultured Actinomycetes bacterium. Classification (GTDB taxonomy): domain Bacteria; phylum Actinomycetota; class Thermoleophilia; order Solirubrobacterales; family 70-9; genus VAYN01. The sequence goes on along the minus strand of CAVRVU010000009.1, from coordinate 5,011 downwards.
CCCCCCTCCTCACCCAGCTTCTGTTCCGTCCCTGCATCCCCGCCCCAGGCATTCACCATCACCGCCACGCCGGCCAGCAGGAAGAAGATCCCGACGATGTCGTTCCTCGCCTCCCCCGCCTGATCGGCCAGCGCCGGCACGCTCAACGCAATCGCGCCGAGAGCCAGCGACCAAGCCCCCACCCGATAGGGCCGACCGATGCACCAACACGCCACCAAACACCCGACGAACCACCCAAGGTTCAGCAACGGCGAGAGCACATCCCGCCCAACGCCAGCATCCCCGCCGCGTGGAAAATTTCGCCGTTGGCGGGATAGAACCACGCCAGGAACTGGGGCGCGATGAAGTGCAGGTCCCACGTATCGCCGCTCTGAAAGAACCCCGCCGCAAACGGTCCGTGGTACCAGGTGCTGTCGAACCCGGTCATCCCGGTCGAGAGCTTCGACTTGGCTTCCACGGCGAAGGCACGAAAGCAACCCCGGCGATCAACAGCGCAATCAAGTCGGCGACCATGCGCGCCCGCCGCCGGGTGGCGGTCGTCCTCACCCCACCCGCAGGCAGGGTGGCGGACGCCCCCCTCCGGCGGGCGCGGCGCGAACTCCCACGAGCCCAAGCCCACCACGGCGACAAGCACCAGATACGGCGCCGGGTCCAACACTCCGAAGCTGCCCAGCAGCTCCGCCGGCCAGATCGACAGCGCCAGCGCGATCACCGACGTCGCCAGATACGCCGGCGCCCCCTCGAACCGCGGCAGTAACCAAGCGCGGAGTGCAGCTCCACCCAACCAGGCAAACCCGCCCAGCAGCAGGATCTCCGCCATGCCCAGCAGGTACCGCCCCAGGTCGAGCATCAGCTAGCGGCCTCGCGCAGCAGTCGCCTCGATCTGCTCGAGCTCGGCCACGCGCAGCAGTTTCGCCACCGCGAGGTAGACGGCCAGGCCGGCTCCGAGTCCGACGCCGAGGGAGACGATCTGGCCGCCCAGGCCGCGCCCCAGCGCCTCGTCGAGGACGTCCCAGACGGCCCAGCCGACCGCCGCCAGCGCGGCCGCCGCGATCGTGATCCGCACCGCGGTGGAGATCAGGCGCCCCAGCTCCAGGCCGTGCAGCATGCGGCGCAGGATCACGCCCTGGGCGACGACGCTGGCCGCGGTGGCGATACCCGTCCAGGCGACGATCCCGCCCACCCCGAGGTGGTAGAGCCCCAGCGCCGCCAGCGCCGTGACGACGAGGTTCGCCGCCGAGATCGAAGTCGGCATCCATGGCCGCTGCAAGCTGAAGAAGGTGCGGGTGAGGAGCAGGAAGAGGCCGTTGGTCGGCAGCGAGAACGCGAACCAGAAAAGCGCCGTGGAGACCACCGCCGTCTCCTCCGGGTTGAACGCGCCGCGCTGGTAGATCGAGCCGGATCATCGGGTCGGAGAGGACGAGAATCGCCGCCGCCGCCGGCACCAGGACGAAGAGGATCTGTCGCATCCCGTTGGCCATCGTCGCCCGCAAGTTGTCGATCTCCCCGGCGTTGGCGAAGCGCGCCAGGGTCGGGAACAGCACCGTCGCGATCGCCACCGAGAAGATCCCCTGCGGCAGTTGGTAGATGCGGAACGCTTTGTCGATCGCCGCCGGAGCCGTTCGGAGACCAGGCTGCCGAAGAAGCTGTTGATCAGCAGGTTGAAGTTGATCAGGCCGAGGCTGATCGTCACCGGCAGCATCAGCAGCAGGACCCGCCGCACCCCCGGGTTGCGCCAGTCGAAGCTGAGGTTGAACCGGAACGGCGTGTTGCGCAGGTCCAAGGCCGGGATCAGCAGCTGCACCAGGGTGCCGACCAGGATCCCGATCGCGTAGGCGTAGATCCGGTCCTGCCCGTGGAACATCGGCTCGAGCGACGACGAGGACGAGGATGATCGTCAGGTTCCAGAACAGCGGCGAGATCGCGAAGGCGCCGAAGCGGTCGTAGCTGTTGAGGATGCCGACGACGACGCCGCTGATCCCGAGCAGGATCAGGATCGGGAAGAGGACCTGCGAGAGGGTGACGGTGAGGTCGAGGATCTCGCCCTTGAAGCCGGGCGCGAAGAGCGGCATGATCACCGGCGCGAGGAGGACGAAGAGCGCGGTGATCGCCCCCAGCACCATCGTCACCAGCAGCAGCAGCGTCGAGGCGAGCCGGAACGCCTCCGGTAGCCCTTCTCCCGAGCAGCTCGGTGAAGACCGGGACGAAGGCGGGCTGCAGCGCCGCGTCGGCGAACAGGCTGCGGATCAGGTTGGGGACCTGGAAGGCGATCGTGAAGGCCGACATCGGCCCGCTGATGCCGAAGTAGCGGCGGCGACGACTTCGCGGGCGAGGCCGGCGACCCGCGAGGCGGCGGTGGCGATCGAGAAGAACGCGGTCGAGCGGGCGAGCCGCCCGGCCTGGCGTCCCGGGCGCCGGCTCGGCGGTGAGTTCCTCGCCGGGATCGAAGGCCTCCGCCTCGCGAACGCGCGACGTCAGAGCGCACGCCGCCTCGTCGGCGTTGATCGGCCGCTCGTCGGGATCGGGGGTGTCAGGTGCCCTGGGCGTCTCCAAGCTGGTTCTGTCTCAGTCGCTATAGTCGGCGGCCGCCCGGAGCCGGCACGGCGCCCGCCCGGGCACTCGACATGGCCAACATAGCCTCACAGAAGAAGCGGATCCTACGCAGCGAGCGCGAGCGCACCGAGAACCGCCTGCTCACGAGCACGGTGAAGACCCACTTCCGCCGCCTCGAAAGCGCGGTCGAGGCGGGCGACGCCGAGACGATCGCCAGCGAGCAGCGCGACCTCGTCTCGAAAATCGACAAGGCCGTGCAGAAGGGCGCGCTGCACCGCAACACGGGCGCCCGCAAGAAGTCCAAAGCAGCTCGTATCGCCTACTCCGCCTGCAGCGTCCTAGGTGCCAGCCGCTTGCCGGAGCGCCAGGGTCGAGCGCCAGCTCGTCGCCGTAGTCGGCGCCGCCGCGGCACCACAGCTCCAGGTCCGCGAGGGCCTCGGTCGCCAGCCGCAGGTCGGCGAGGTCGGTGTCGCGCAGGCGGCCGACCAGCTGCTTGGCCGCATAGGGGTGCATCTTCAGCGAGGACTCGACCTGCTTCGGCGGAACGCCTCCTCGAGCTGGCCGCGGCAGCGCAGGCGCCGCGCAGGCGCGAGCCAGCCCGTAGATCAGCCCGGTGACGTTCTCGCCCTGCTCGATCAGGCGCTCGCCGATCCGCAGCGCCGCGGCGGCGTCGTTTCGATCAGGGCGTCGGACAGCGACCAGACCGCGGCCTCGGAGGTATCGGCGATCATCCAGCCGAGGTCCGCCGCGCTCGACCTCCCGCCCTCCCCGCCCAGAGCGCCAGCGCTCGAGCTCGTGCTGCGAGGCGCACCGGGTTGGCGCCCATCCGCTCGACCAGCACCGCGCGCGTGCCGGGTCGAGGCGGAATCCGAGCCGCTGCGCGTTGGCGACCAGAGTCGCGCGGCATCTCCCGCGCCTTCGGCGCCTCGAACTCGTGCATCTCGCCCTTTGCCGCCTTGACCGCTTTGACCAGCTTCGCCGGCGGCTTGGCGCGGGCGATCAGGACCAGGGTCAGGTCGGGCGGCAGCTCGCCCAGCGCCGCGACGACCGGCTCGAGCTGGCGGTCGCGCCAGCGCTCGACCCCGTCGGCGAGCAGGTAGCGCCGCGATCTGCATCAGCGACATCGCCGGGATCGCCGCCAGCAGCGCCTCGTGGTCGGGCATCCCCTCGCCCCTCGCCGGCTCGAACACCTCCAGCGCGGCGGCCGCCCTCGCGCTCGGCCCGCGCCCGCAGCCGCGTCCGGGTGGAGTCGATTTCGCCTCGTCGGTGCCGGCGATCAGGTACAGCGGTCGCATCTCTTCGGCCATGGGCCGAGTCTAGAACCTGGGACCGGCGCTACTTGTCGTGCCCCAGGGCCTTTCCGTTTGACTTCTTGGCCGGGGCTTCGGGGGCAGGCGGAGGGGAGGACTTGGACGGCGGCCCAGGGTCGGATTTCGCCTCAGGCGGCTTGGATTCCTGCTTGGCTTCGGCCTTGCCGGTCATCGATTCAACCTTCGAATCGCCGCTCGGGGCCTTCGCTTCGGCCTTCGGAGCCTTGCTCTCTGACTTGGACGGCTTCGACTTCGGCTTCGCGGGCTTGGTCTTGGCGGTCGTCTTCGCCGGCTTCTCCTTTGGCTCCGGAGCTACAGCCTCCTCGGGGTCCGGCGCCGGAGTCGGAACAGTGGTCGTGGTTGCATCTCCACTCGGCGCGGGAGGAGCGGAGGGAGTCGGCGCCGAGGTCGGTGCTTCGGTCGATCCGCCATCCACTCCACCGCCATTCGCCGGCGGCGTGGCCACCGCCAAGGGCGACCCCGACGGCACCCACCCTGTGATCGCCAGGGGCACCCTTGCCGCCTGCCCTGGCATCGCCCCTCACACCTGACGGCACAATGCCGCCACCGGCCAAGCCGGGGGCGGGCACGCCTCGGTCGCGATCGAGCGCCACCGCCCTGGAGACCGAGCCGGCCCGCAGGGGGCCGCTCGGGGCAGGCGAAGGCGAGAGAACCGGCAGGCCAACCTGGGCGAAGATCGCGACCAGGGCGAGACCCGCGGCCGCGGTCAGGCCAAGGAACACGAAAGCCGTGGTGCGCATCCGTTCCGGCAGGCCGTCGCCGGCGAGGCTGGGTCGCCGCAGGGATCCGAGCAGCCTGGTTCGAGAGATAGAGCGCACCATGTCTTCCATCGGCAGTGGTCCCGGCGTCACGAGCGATTGGATTGGCTTTCTCGACTTTCGATTCGGTCATCTGTCCAGGCGAATCGAGTGACGGCCGACGGCGAGCACCACGTCCCCGGCCTCGTCGGTGCGCACGACCGGCACCCGGTGTCGCCGCAGCGTCGCCAGCGTGCTCGCGGTCGGATGGCCGTAGGGGTTTCCTGCCCCTACCGAGATCACTGCCAACTGCGGCCGCGCTTGGTCCAGCAACGAGCCGAGCCCGGCATCTTCGCTGCCGTGATGGGCGACCTTGAGCACGTCGACCGG
>CAVRVU010000008.1:0-278556 GCA_963724745.1 uncultured Actinomycetes bacterium | reverse complement strand
AAAAAAAAAAAAAAAAAAAAAAAAAAAAAAAAAAAAAAAAAAAAAAAAAAAAAAAAAAAAAAAAAAAAAAAAAAAAAAAAAAAAAAAAAAAAAAAAAAAAAAAAAAAAAAAAAAAAAAAAAAAAAAAAAAAAAAAAAACAACGTATTGCTATGGCTATCTCTACGACGACGACGCCGACCTCTCGCTCATCCAGGGCAAGAAGGTCGCCGTCATCGGCTACGGCTCGCAGGGCCACGCGCACGCGCAGAACCTGCGCGACTCCGGCGTCGAGGTCGTCGTCGGCCTCAAGGAGGGCTCGAAGTCGACGCGCCAAGGCCGAGGAGGCCGGCTTCGAGGTCCTGTCCGTCGCCGAGGCCGCCGGTGGGCCGACGTCATCATCATCCTCGCGCCCGACCAGCACCAGCGCCACATCTACGCCGAGTCGACATCAAGGACAACCTCGCCGCGGCAAGACCATCGTCTTCGGCCACGGCTTCAACATCCGCTTCGGCTACATCCACGCACCCGAGGGCGTCGACGTCATCATGGTCGCCCCCAAGGGCCCGGGCCACACGGTGCGCCGCGAGTACGAGGCCGGCCGCGGCGTTCCCGTCATCGTCGCCGTCGAGCAGGACGCGTCCGGCAGCGCCTGGGATACTCGCGCTCGTCTACGCGAAGGCGATCGGCGGCCTGCGCGCCGGCGGCATCAAGACGACCTTCACCGAGGAGACCGAGACCGACCTGTTCGGCGAGCAGGCCGTGCTCTGCGGCGGCGCCTCGCAGCTCGTCCAGTACGGCTTCGAGACGCTCACCGAGGCGGGCTACCAGCCCGAGATCGCGTACTTCGAGGTGCTGCACGAGCTCAAGCTCATCGTCGACCTCATGTGGGAGGGCGGCATCGCCAAGCAGCGCTGGTCCGTCTCCGACACGGCCGAGTACGGCGACTACGTCTCCGGCCCGCGCGTCATCGACCCGCGGTCAAGGAGAACATGAAGGCGGTGCTCGCCGACATCCAGTCGGCGCCTTCGCCGAGCGCTTCATCGCCGACCAGGACGCCGGCGCCCCCGAGTTCCTCGCGCTCCGCGCGAAGGGCGAGGCGCACCCGATCGAGGCGACCGGCCGCGAGCTGCGCGCGCTCTTCGCGTGGAAGCAGCGAGACGACGACTACGTGGACGGCTACGCCGCCCGCTAACGCGAGTACGAAGCCTGCGCCATCGCGCACTGCGGCCCGCTCCGGATGCTCTGGGGCGGGCCGTTTCGTCGCGGGTGCGTTCGAACCGTCGGGCATGCGCCGTGCGCAGATGGCCGCCAGTTGGTGCGTGCAGACACTTGTTGAACTGGCCGGTCGTGTGGTCGCATGTGTTTCGATGACCTAACTCCCACACCACCATCCCGAACCCGCCCCCCGCTGGTGCTCGTGCGCCGTTCCCGACGACGACGCCGTACCCACGCAGATCGGTCTCACCCGACGGAACATCCTCGTCGGCATGTCGGCCGCCGGCGCGCTCGCCGCTGCTGGTTGGCCGGCCGCCGCCAATGCCGCCACGGGTGACAAGTCGGTGACCATCACGATCATGGGCACTCCGACCTGCACAGCAACGTCTTCAACTGGGACTACTACAAGGACGCCAGTACACCGACGCCCAGGGCAACGTCGTCGGGCTCGCGCGGCGTCTCGAGCCCCTGTCAAGGCGCATCGCCACGTCAGAGGGGCCGCGAGCACACTCTGATCTTCGACGCCGGCGACACGATCCAGGGCACCCCGCTCGGGCTCTACTACGCGAAGGTCGAGCCGGTCACCGACGGGCGGCGATCCACCCGATGGCCGCGCCGATGAACCCGATCGGCTACGACGCCGCGGCGCTCGGCAACCACGAGTTCAACTACGGCCTCGAGCTCCTGCACCAGGATTCGTCCCAGATGGACGCCGACGTGCTGGGCGCGGACGCGGTCGACCCGGCCACCAAGGTCGCCCGGTCTTCCCGCCCTACCCGTCAAGCGCATGAGGGTGCCCGGTGGCCCCGATCTCGCGTGGGCATGCTCGGGCTGACCAACCCGGGCTGGCGATCTGGGACCGGGGGAATGTCTCCGGCAAGATCGAGGTGCAGGGCCTTGTCGAGCCGGCCGAGGTCTTGGTGCCGAGCTATCCGCCTGGGTTGCGACGTCGTGATCGGCGCCGCCCATTCGGGCGACAGCGGCCACGCCGTCGTACGGCGATGCGCTGACCTCCCGGAGAACGCCTCGTCCCTCCTCGCCGAGCAGGTGCCGGGCATCGACGCGATCCTCTTCGGCCACGCCCACCTCGACGGGCCGCAGAGGCTGGCGTCACCAACGCCGCGACGGGCCGGCAGGTCGTCATGCACTCGAGCCGACTACTGGGGCATGCGGCTGAGCCGTCTTCGACCTCACCTGAGTTCGCGCGGGGGCACTGGACGGTCGCCTGAGCTCGGCGACCACGCAGACACTGAACTCCAACGTGGCCGACGACGGCCCGCGGTGGCCGCCGCCGTGCGCGCCAGCACGACGCCGTGGTCGCCTACGTAACACCGGACGGTCGGCACCTCGACCAGGCCATGTCGGCTGCCGAGGCGCCCGGAAGGACTCGCGATCATCGACTACGTCAACTCGTGCAGGCCGGCGACGTGAGCCGGGGCCTGGCCGGTCCCCCGAGGCCTCGCTGCCGATCTGTCGCTACGCCGCACCGTTAACTGGTGCGCGAGCTTCCCCAGCGCCGGTGACGAGACCGCCCGACGTCGCCGGGCTCTACATCTACGCCCACTCCTCTTCGCGTGCAGGTCGCGATCGGTTCATCAAGGACTACCTCGAGTACTCGGTGGAGTACTTCAAGCCGGTCGCGCCCGACGCGCCGGTCGATCCGGCAATCCCTGACCAACGCGAACAACCTGCTCGACTACAACTACGCCCAGTTCGGCGTCGACTACTCCGTCGACGTGTCGCAGCCGGTGGGTTCGCGCATCGTCGGGCTCTCCTATCAGGGCGTGCCGGTGGCGGCCGGCCAGCAGTTCCTCGTCGCGGTGAACAACTACCGGCAGTCGGGCGGCGGCGGGTTCCCGCACATCGCCACCGCGCCGGTCGTCTACAACGCACAGGTCGCCATTCGCGAGGCGATCGTCTGTACGCCTCTGTCGGCGGGCACGATCGATCCGGCGACGTTCCACGTCGAGAACTGGCGGCTCGTGCGGAACGGCACGCCGGTGTTCTGACCCGCTTCGAGCACACGATGGTGGCCTGTCCGAGCAATGGGCGGGCCGCCATCGTGTGGTCATGGCGACGTCGCCGCATTTCGGTGGACGGTCTCCCCGATCTCCACTGCGTCGTGGTAGCCGTGCGGCCGCCTTCAGCCGAGGCGAGGTTGCTCGCGGGGTCAGTCGAAGCCGCACGTGCTCTGCGGCGCGCCCAACGCGGCGAGGTAGGTGCGCCACTCGTTGTCAGTGAGATCCCGCCCGCGATCCGGCAGGCGAACTCGAAACCGGCGCTCGGGATCGATGTCCCACGCGACGACGCCCTCCGGCATCGAGAGCGCCATCTCGATCGATTGGGGCGGAGGACACCGTCGGGAATCGAGAGCGTCAGTTCGGTGCCCTCGAAATCAAGATAGATTCCCGGAGCGACGGCCCGGTTGTCGGTCCGGAACGGTTCGCCGATCCGGATTCCCGTTGCCGTGTCGTAGAGCAACGCGGTTCCCTCACCAGCCATCACGAGCAGCGTCCGGGCGTCACGACTGAGCGACGGTGGTCCAGCTGCCCGTCGCCGGGACTCGTTCCGTGACCAGTGAGCGGATCCGTCTCGGCACGCCGCCGATGCGGGTGCTCTCCAGGCCGATGAGCTCGCTGTTCTCGAGCATGACGTGGGCTTCGACCTCCACGGGCTCGTCGTACAGGAGGTGATGATCCTCGGCGGAGAGGATCGCCAACGACGACTCTCCCCTTGGCGAGCCCCAGGCAACGCTCTGGTGGGTCACGGCGATCCGGTCTCCGCCGGGTGCGACCGAGATCCAAACCGGGAATCCATCGATCCGCCACGCCTCGCCTTCCGCTTCACCGGTCTGCGGATCGATCTCCTTGGGATTGAAGCATCGTCCCTCACCGCGTGGAGTTTGGAGCCGTCGATGGAGGGCCGAGAGCGTTGTGACACCCGAGATGGGTCCTCCCACCACTTCCGAAGTGTCAGCGTCGATGATGCGGAACAACCCGCCCGCTTCCGAACGCGCATACAGCCGTCGGTCCCGTGCCCAGCCGACATCACTCACCGGATCGTCGAACCGATACGTCACACGGCCGGTCGCCGTGTCCACGACGACGACCCCCTCGAGGACGCCTTTCATGATCCGTCCGATCTCGACGCCGGGGGTCGGGGCGTCGACGGGGGGTGCCGTTGCGACGGATGCAGCTTCGTACGAATACGGCCCCGCCAGCATCTGGCCGCGGGCGATGAGCCGACGGCCGAGGCCGATGCCCTCGAGGTGCCATCGGGAGATGTTCGGCTGGCTGCCACTGATGACCGTGAGGACCGCGCCGTCGGCGCTCACGTCGATCGTCCCGATGTTGCCGTCGAAGGTTCATCTCCCTTGGCGATCGGCGCGCCGTCCGCGAGATCGAAGACGCTGATCCGCCCGAATCGGCTTCCGCAGTAGACGCGTCGCATCAACTCCGACAGGGTCATCCGGATGGCTCCGGCAGGGTGCTCGACGTCCGTCGACCAGCGCACCTGCTGCCCGTCGGGTTCGAAGGCGATCAGCGCGAAGTCTCCCGACGCGATCACGATCCCCGAGTCGCCGACGGCCATGGCGGCGTGCGCAGAGAGTTCGGGCACTGCCATGCTCGCCGAGATGGTTGCCGACGCCGAATCGATCACGTCCACGCGGTCGTCGAGGCGTCCGAATGCAGGAGCCGGTCCCGCTCGTTGAATGCGAGCGCGGCGGCATGCGGGTAGATGGTCCGGTAGGGGAGAGGCACGGGTGTCTCCTCGGCGAGCGCCTGGACCGCCCGTCCGACGTCGACAGGAGCGTCACCGCGCCATCGTGGGCAATCCGGGCCGACCGCGATCACCCAGTTGTCGGCATTCACGGCGCGACCCGCTCCCGCGTTCATCCTGGTCGGCATCTCGATGCGCTCGGCGCGCTCGAGATCGAACACCACGAGGGCGGACTGCGTGGATGTGCCGTCCGAGGAGATGCCGACTGGCTTCGTGTGAGACGGCCACAGCACGGCACCGACCCGGCCGTCACCGCTCACCTCGACGAACGGACCCGGGTAATGTTCGGCTCGGGATCGAACCCGAGGTCCAGGTCCCGGAGCACGTCTCCGGTTTCGGCATCGCGGATGCCGTGGCTGGTGGACCGCGTGACGACGAGCACGTGCTGTGTGCCTGGGATGACGCTCCCATACGTGTTGCCGCTCGACGCCGAGGATCTCGGCCGTGCCGAGGAATCCGCCCGCCCCTTGGAGCACGCTCATGAGTCCCGAGCGCGTGCGCGGGTCGTCAGGCCACCGTCGATACGCCTCGGCCGCGACGAGGGCCGAGACGTCGCGCTCCGACGACCGCAGCGAGCGCGACGTGGCGACGAGTGCCTCGATCGTGGCACTGTCCCGTTGGGCGTTCGTCCTTGGGAGGAAACCACCGCCACCGTGGCCGGCGCCCGCGAGCAGCACGATCAGGCCGGCAGCGACCCCAGGCAGGCTCCTGCAGGCGCCAGTTCTGCCGTCGTTCCCGCTGCTCGCGGGCTGCGAGTGCCCGGACTGCCTGGAACCACCTCAGCGCGCTCCTGGACGGATCCCGAGGAACTGCGAGTTCCCGGTCTTCGTGAGGTCGCGGTCGCTCGTCGACCGCCAGTCCAGCGCGGTCTGGTCGTCCCCGCGGAGGTCCTCGTCGGGCCGCCCGTCGGCATCCCATGTCTCCTGGAGCCGTGGAGAGCGCGGCGGCATGGCGGCGTCGCGCATCCGCGTCCTCGTCGAGCCACCCTCGCAGGCGTGGCCAGGCGTCAGCCAGCGCCTCGTGCGACACGACGATCGTCGTCTCGTCGGCGCTGACCAGTCGGGCGGCTTCGAGCATCGCGAGCACACGTCGTGCGTCGTCGTCGTGGAGCGACTTCACGGGCAATGTGCGACGCAGAGGACTGCCGTCCGGGCTCACATCGCAGCCGTTGGGGCGCGGCGCTGGCACTGCTCGCCTGGTTGCAGCGGTCGGTGTCGTCGCTCCCGTCCCCCCGTTCAGGGCGAGCAGGGCGATGACACCGACCGCTGCGACCAGGGCGAGCAGTGCCAGCGCCGCGCCCCAACGGCTGCGATGCGAGGTCGGCTCGAAGACCTCGGTCGGTTCGAAGACCTCGGTCGGTTCGAAGGCCTGGGTCGGTTCGTCGGCCACCGGGTCCCGTCGCCCGAGCTGCCCCAGAGCCTGCCGGGCGGAGACGGGACGGCCGCGGGGATCCTTGGCGGCAAGGCTCTCGACCAGGTCGCCGAGGGCGCGCGAGCACTGTCCCTCGCACTTGCCCAGGACGACCCCGAGCGAGTAGAGGTCGGAGCGCTCGGTCGCCGGTCGGCCCTCCATCACCTCTGGCGCCGCGTAGCGCTCGGTGCCGAGGACGAGGCCGGTGCTGGTCAGGGCGGTCGCGTCGCGCGGCAGCGCGATCCCGAAGTCGATCAGCTTCGCCGTCCCTTCCGGTTCGACGATGATGTTCGCCGGCTTGACATCGCGGTGCAGGATCCCGACGTCGTGTATGTGGGCCAGCGCCTCGAGCATTTCCCGCGCCAACTGGTCGCAGTTGACACCATCCCCCCGCTCCAGCCGCTGCGCCAGGTTCTCCCCCGGCACGAACTGCATCACCAGGTAGGGCCGTTCCCCCTCCTCGGAGAAGTCATAGACACCGACAAGGTTGGGGTGCGAGAGCCCCGCCGCCGTCGTGGCCTCGCGCCGGAACCGCGCGACGAACCCAGGGTCGGAGGCGATCGTGTCCGAAAGCACCTTGATCGCCACCGGCCGGTCCAGCACCTCGTCGTGCCCGAGCCAGACTGCGGCCATCCCCCCGCGCCCGAGCGTTCGCTCGAGCCGGTAGCGGTCTTTCAGCATCTCCCCGGAGCCAATGGTCGCGGTCACGAGCTTCCCTTACCCGCCTGGCGGGAATACCTGCCGCAACGGACGTGATCCTCTACATCGGCCTCCTCGTCGCGGTCGCGATCGTCTACGCCGTGCGCGAGTACCGGCAGCGCAGCCTCGCGTAGCTTCAGCCGCTCAGCGCGCGCCGGATGGCGCCCGGTCGCCGGGCGAGCTTCGGCCCCAGGACCAAGGCGAACAACGTCAGCGCCAGCCACGGGCGCAGGTGAGGCCCGATTCGGCGGATGCGGCCGTCGGCGGCGAGGTCGAAGACCATCGCGTCGGTCAGCCGCACCCCGAGCAACTTCGCTTCGCCGACGAGCACGCGCCGCTCGCCCTCGCCGAGCGCGTCCGTCCAGCGCAGCCCCTTGAGGGTGCCGCCGTAGACGCCGCGAAGCAGCAGCTCGACGTCGTCATCGCCGCGGAAGATCATGCGGCCGGAGATCGGCGAGACGAGCTCGACGTCCGGCGTCAGCGTCTCCATGATGCCCTCGATGTCGCCCGCCTCCGAGGCCTCGCGGTAGCGCGCGATCGCGTCGTCCATGCGGCAACGATAGATCCCCGCGGCTCCGGTCGACGGCCGGGTCAGCCGCCGGCGCCCTCGCCCCAGGCGGTGGCGACCAGCGAGCGCGGCCCGGCGTGGTCGCGGTGCTCGCAGAGGTAGATGCCCTGCCAGGTCCCGAGCGCGAGACCGCCGTCGCGTACCGGCAGGGTCAGCGAGGGGCCGAGCAGCGCCGCCTTGACGTGGGCCGGCATGTCGTCGTCCCCCTCCAGGGTGTGGGTCCAGTAGTGCGCGCCTTCAGGCACGGCGCGGTCGAACCAGCTCTCGAAGTCATGCCGCACGTCCGGCGAGGCGTTCTCGTTCAGCGCCAGCGAGGCGGAGGTGTGCTGGATCAGCAGGTGGACCAGGCCGACCGAGATCCGTTCCAGCTCCGGCAGCCCCTCGAGCACCTCGTGGGTGACGAGATGGAAGCCGCGGGGCCGGGCGGGCAGGCGGATCGCACGTTGGACCCACATCAGCCGGAGAATGGCATGCTGCTGCTGCGGTCTCCCATCGCCTCGCCGATGAACTCGGCCTTGGCCTCGCGATAGGAGTCCACGGCGTCGTCGCGGTGGGCGTCCTTGAGCTCGTTGTAGGCGTCGCGCAGGTCCGGCCGCGAGCGCAGCAGATCGCGGAAGCCGAGGAAGAGCCGATCGCTCTCCCCCGCTTCGATCACCAGTTGCACTCCCACCGCGATCGCCTCGCCGGGGGGCAGGACGTAACTGGCGAAGTCGTCCTGCCAGAGGTCGGCCTGGTGCACGTCGTAGCCCTCGGCGAGTACCCGCGACGCCGCCGCGAACTCGTCTCCGGCGACCCGCACCAGGAGGTCGAGGTCACCCTTGGTGATCGAGCCCGGGATCGCGGTGGACCCGACGTGCTGCACGTCGGCCCGCGGCAGCAGCTCCTCGATCCGCCGCCGCTCGCGCTGGAAGGCGATCTCGACGGCTGGCCTGATCTCTGCCTCGTCCCGCATCTCCATGACGAGATGCCGAGGGGCGGATCGCTCCGCCCCTCGGCAGAAAACGCTACGGCCCGAACCGCAGGGCGCTGAACAGGCCCGCGTGGTCGGAGTTCCAGAACCCGTTGACCGGCAGCAGGCCGGTGACCTCGGAGCGATCGAGCCCGATCGCCGGTTCGTCGGTCATCACGTGGTCGACCTGGTGGTCGAAGTCGGCGACGCTGCCGCCAGCCCCTTCCGCCAGCAGGCTCGAGTTGAGGCAGCAGCCGAGCGGATCGTTAGTGCTGCGCTCGACCAGGCCGGCTTCGAGCAGGACCCGGTAGGCCTGCTGGTCGCCGGGCGAGACGGTGTCGTCGTCGGAGTTGAGGTCGCCGACGAGCACCACCGGCAGGGTGCCGTCCGCTGCGGGGCCGCCGGGGGCGACCAGCTCGGCCGCCTGCAGGGCGCGGATGCTCGGTACCAGGGCGGCCGGGTCGAAGGCCTCCAGGTGGGTGTTGACGAAGCGGAACCAGCCGCTGCCGCGCACCCGGGCATCAACCGCCGTCCAGCCGCGTTTGATCGGCAGCGGTTTGCCGAGGATCGAGACCGGGAGCAGGGTTTTGAAGTTGCCCGACTGGGGGCGGGCGGTCTCGACGCCGTTGCCCCGCTTGGCGAGGATCACGTCGCGCATCGTCAGCCGGCCGTTGATCTCGGCGTTGGCGATCGCCGGGTTGGGACCGTCTCCCGCCACCTCGTTCTCGTCGCCGGGCGCCTCGAGGTCGAACTCGTTCTGGACGACGACGACTTCGTAGCGGTTCGGCCCCGGACCTTTGTTCAGCTGTTCGAGCAGCAGCTGCAGGTAGTCGTAGCGGACCGTGGTCGCGGTCGGTTCCCCGGTCAGGACGGGAGTCAGGCTCGGCGGCGCGGTGCGCCACAGCGCCACCTCCTGCAGGCCGACCAGATCCGGCTTCTCGGCGAGGATCTCCTGCGCCAGGCCCTGGGCCCGAAGCGGGAAGTCGTTGGCGGTCACTTCGCGCAGGATTTTGCCGTTGGCGGCGACGAACGCTTCCAGGCTCGGCGCGCCGATCGCGGGCGCAAGGTCCGCACCCAGGTAGAGGTTGCGGGTCATCACGTCGACGACCTGGCCGCGGCCGTTGTCGGAATGGTCCTCCTTGGCCGCAGCGGCGAACGCGGGCAGCGCCAGTGCTATCGCCAGAGCGGCGGCGACCGTCGCCATCAGTTGACGGATCGATACGGATCTCAAGCTTTCCTCCTCATCCGAGCCCCATTCCCCTGGGGGCCATTTGTCGAAGGCCTCCGCGCACTACGACTATAGGAGGTTGCCGAAATTACGCTGCCAGAGCGCCGTAGCGCTTGCTGGCGGCGGTGCGGGCGGCGGGATGGAGCCGGACGGCGCCGGGCCAAAAGCGGGTGCCGAGGCGCAGCTGCAGAAGGGCCGAGCGCAGCAGGGCTTCGCGGCCGGGATCCCAGGAGAAGCCGAACATGCGCCGGATCTCCGCCGGCAGCAGCCCCGTGGAGACCAGCCGAATCGTCTCGGTGACGGGGACCAGCGCCGCCCGCGTCCAGCCGCTGAAAGGCGGGTCGAGGATCATCCGCTCCGCCTGCTCGCGGCGGTCGTCGGAGATCCAGAGGCTGCCGTCGGTGAGCCGGCCGCTGACGTAGTCCTTCAGATCCAAATGCGTGGCGGGCATCGAGTCGGCTGGCAGGCCGAGCAACTCGCCGACCCGGCGGTATTCGCTCCAGTAACGCTCGCGCTCCGCGGGCGAGAGGGCGCCGAAGATCCGCTCGTAATAGACGACGGCGGAGTCGGCGAGGGTGGCGAGGACCCAGAGCCCGAGCTCGGGGTCGGTCGCGTCGTAGGGAGTCCCCTTCGGAATCGGGCCGTAGTCGGCCGGGGTCTTCCCCTTCACCCGGCGGTGCATCGCCTGGACCGTTTGGCCGGCCTCCTCGGCCTCCTCGACAGTCCCGAAATAGATCCGCGACATCCACTCGTCGGTGCGCTGCAGGCGCAGCTGCGGGTTGTCGAAGATGATCGAGTGGCGCTGGAAGCCGACGACCGCGAGCGGGTCGCAGGCCTGCATCAGCAGCGCCCGCACCCCGGAGAAGAGGACAAGCCGCTCGCGGTGCAGCCGGCGCAGCGTCGAGTCGGCGGCGAAGAAGCCGTCGACCTCGCGGGCCTGCGGCGAGCGCTCCTGCGGAGCACCGGGGATCAACGCGAGCATGTCGGTGGGACGGAACACTCGATCAACGGTAGCTGCCGGCGCCCCTCTCTACGATGGCATCGGTGTGGACCGCCAAGGAGCTGATGCGCGCCGGCGAGCTCTACCCCGGCGACGACCCCGAGCTGAACCGGGAGATCGACGAGCGCCAGGCGATGGTTGCGGCCCTCAACGCAATCCCCTACGGGCGCTCCGCGGAGCGCACGGCGGCCCTGGCGGAACTGCTGGCGGCAATCGGCGAGGGCACCTTCATCCGCCCGCCCTTTTACTGCGACTACGGCGACGGGATCCGGATCGGCGCCCGGACCTTCGTCAACTTCAACTGCACCATGCTCGACGGGGCGCCGATCACGGTCGGCGACGAGTGCGCGATCGCCTCCGGGGTGCAGGTGATCACGGCCACCCACCCGGTCGACCCGATCGCGCGCCGGGCGGCGTGGGAGCAGGCCCTGCCGGTGACGATCGCCGACGGAGTCTGGCTGGGCGCCGGCGTCCTCGTCTGTCCCGGCGTCGCGATCGGCGAGAACACGGTCGTCGGCGCCGGCTCGGTCGTCACCCGCGACCTTCCGGCAGGCGTCGTCGCCTACGGCAACCCCGCCCGGGTCGCCCGCGAGATCGACGAGGGGGACCGGGTCGGCGGGGGCTAACCCTTGGCCCGGCGCTCGTTGCCGCGCTTGTAGTTGCCGGTCACCCGCGCCATCACCTGCTGTGGGTCGCCGGTCTCAACCCTGCGCAGGAAGCGAGCGGCGGCAGCTCCGCGCAGGGTGGCGGCGTGCTTTCCGTGGTGGGTAACGACGACCTGGGAGCCGCGCACCGCGTAGCTGAATCCCTGGGGAGCGGGCATCTGCGCATCCTGGAGGATTGCCTTAACCGGGCGATATTTGCTTCGGGTGCTCGAAGAGGCTGCAGACACCCTCCTCGTCGACGTCCAGGACGTTGTTGATCATCAAAGTTGCCGCGCTGGTCGAAGCCCCGGCCGCGAGTCGCTCGATTTCTTCGATCGCAATCCTCATCCATGAAACGCATTTCTTCCTGTGATCCGAGAGGCAGGAACACCAGGCCCGGGTGGAAGCCTTCCCGCTTGGCAAGCCCTAAGAAATCGTTGGCGTTGTTAGTGACGAGCACCCTGTCCTCCGAGAAGCACAAGGCGGAGACCTCACGATCCGTCGATCGGAGCATGGCCCGATCTCTCACGCTCGTCGCGTCGTGGGCCGAGCAGGTCTGCCCCGACGTGGATGAGATTCCGCATAGATCCGCGCCGCGTCGAAGGCATCCCTGGGAATCGCCGGGTAATCCTCAGACAAGCTGTCGATCGAATCCCCGCGGTTCAAGCGCTCGGCAACAGCCCTGACCGGCAAACGGGTGCCAGCGATGACCGGCTCTCCTTCTTGAATCTCGGGATTCATTTCGATGTGGCGCTCACGCCCCTCGAGATAGCGGTATACGCGCTCGGCCAACTGGCCTACTTCTGCATCGAACCGAAGAACCAGAACGTCGCTCAGGAGCAACTCCTTGGTTTCCTCGAAAGCCTTCTCCGACGGGAATCCGTGGACCCACCCGTTGATACGCCTTTTGGTTCGAGGTCGAAGCGGCAGTCCAGCTCTGGCGATAAGGGCAATTGCCATGACATCCCAGCGATCGAGGAGCGTCCCCTGTCGGCTGGAGCGACTGGGCTTGACGACTTTCTCCTCAATCGCTTTGTCCACTGATCGCAGCGAGACGTCGGCCAACATCGCGGCCTCGCGTCGATTCAGAGAAGCGACTGGCCTGCGCCTCGGCGCTTTTCGAGACTTCGTCTCCGATTTGGTCTTTGCCGGCATAATCAATCCCTAAGAAGGGACAAATTTAGCAAATTGCCTACCTAAGCTGATCGGGGGCACCGCTCAGCGCGGAGCGGTTGCGATCTTCATCGCCGTTGCGGTGGCCGACAGTGGTGGGGGCGCCCACTCCTGCCGATCGCCGGGTAACCAGGTGTAGGCGGGGGTGCCGTCGACCACGAGCTCGGAGATCTCCGGCCGTTCGAGCTCGATTGGCGAAGCGGCCGAGTGCGAGGCGCGGCGCGGCGACGAGGGCGTGGGCGTAGAGCAGCCGCAGGAGGACGACGTTGAGGAAAAACCGCTCCGTCCGACTCTCGGTCTCGGCGAGATCGCGATGGTCGAGATAGGCGACGACGATGCTCGCGTTGTGGGCCCGGTACCAGGTCCTGGCCGTCGGAATCCCGACGAAGTCGTCCCAGAACCCGATCGTCGGGGTCGAGGCAGGCCCGCCGCGACCGCCGGCGCAGGCGACCGCCTCGCATCCGTCCCGCAGCAGCCGCTCGTTCAGCGCCCGCCACCACCTGCTCCCCGGCGGCTCCCCGTCCAGCGGGTTGAGAACGCCGCGCTTGGCCTCCCACTGCATGAAGGACATCGCCGCCCGGCGGAACGGGAGACGGCGGGGCGCGTCTCCCGTCGGCCCCCTGTAAGTCACACTGGCGAGCGCCAAGCGCCCCTCGGGGTCGTCGCGGACCGCGGCCACCTTGGCCGCCGCGATCGCGGCGGCGTCCTGATCGGTTGTGCTGGCGCCCCCTTGCTTCATGACCTCCTCCCGAGGAGCAGGTACGTCGTCATCGGCCCCTTCCCCTTGACCTCGATCGTCCCCCGCCGGTGCAGCTCGTAGAGCTCGCGAAGCCGTTCGTAGGCGCGCTCGGTCACCTGGATCTCCCCGGGGATGCCGTGAGACTCCATCCGGCTCGCCGTGTTCACGGTGTCGCCCCAGAGGTCGTAGGTGAACTTGGCGCGGCCGATCACGCCGGCGACCACGGGGCCGGTGTCGATGCCGATCCGCACCTCGAGCGATTGAGCGCTCTCCCCCGCACATCGCTCGGCCTCGGTCCCCATCTCCAGCGCCATGTCGGCAATCGCCTCGGCATGGTCTTCTCGCTTGCTCGGCAGGCCGGCGGCCACCATGTAGGCGTCCCCGATCGTCTTGATCTTCTCCACGCCGTGGCGGGCGGCGAGGCCGTCCCAGTCGGCGAAGATCCGGTCGAGCAGGGCGACGGTCTCGGCCGGCGCCAGCTCCTGCGCGAGCGGAGTGAAGCCGACGATGTCCGCGAACAGGACCGTGGCGGCGTCGTAGCCGTCGGCGATCACCTCGTCGGACTCCTTCAGCCGGCTCGCCACCGAAGCCGGCAGGACGTTCAGCAGCAGGCGCTCGGATTTGGCCCGCTCGACCTCGAGTTCGGCCAGGGCTCGCTCACGTGCCCTGACGAAGTACTGGAGCAGCACGTAGGCAGTGGTGCAGACGCCGAGGAAATTCAGCACGAAGAACGCGATGACCACGCCTTCGGGAATGTCGGGCGCGCCGTCGACGAGGGCGGGATCGATCAGGCCGGAGAACACCACCAGGGCGACGAAGGCGAGGAACCAGGGCACCGCCTGGCGGGTGCCGACGAACAACAGCGCGCCGACGGGACAGGCGAAGGCCCAGAGCGCCACCCCCGAGGAGGCGGCGAATCCCCCGAGGCTCCACTGCAGGGCGAAGGGAAACAGCAGGCTCATCAGCAGCTGACTGACCCGGAAGAGGTGAAAGCGGCGGGTACGGGCGAAGGTGTAGATGCTCGCCGCCGAAGCGAGCTGGTAGACGAACGGGATCGTCGCCGAGAGCCAGAGGCCGAGCGCGGCGTAGGTCACCACCCAGACACAGGCGAGGGTGGCCATCAGGCTCGACGACAGGACCAGCACCGACTTGCGAAGCCGCAGCTCCTCGCTGTCGGTCGACAGGCCGCCGAGCGCGGTCAGCCGGCGCAGCCAGGCGGGAGGGTTCAGCGGTGAAGCCACGGGGCGGTAGGAGATGCCGACGATCAGCGAGTCGACGCTCTGCAGGCGCGCGACCGTCTGCCCCCAGGGCTCTTCGCGGGCGCGGTGAAGGAGCTCGAAGCCCTCCCCTCCAGCTCCTCGGCGGCGGCGGCGACCGCTCCGGCGTCGGCCACCTCGAACTCGATCGACGCCTGCGGCACGGTGCGCTCGCTGGGCCACTCAGGGGTCCCGAAGCAGGCCTGCGCCGCCTGCGCCAACGGCCAGACACCAAAGTGCTTGGCGCCGCCGATCTCCTCGCTGTGGAAGTAGTCGTCCCCGTCGGCCGCTTTCAGCGGCAGGCCGAGGGCCTCGACGAACAGCTTGCGGCTCTCGGCCGGCTCGGCGGCGATGACGCTCATGCTGGCGATGAACTCGATGTCCACGGGGGCTCCTCTCGCTCGGGTCTCACGTTTCTACACGCTGGCTCGTTCACCAATCATGGACCGTGAGGACCTTCGCTTTCCGTCTGGCTCGGAACCCTGCGCCGCTTGGCTCTACCGGCCGCCTGGGCGAGGCGCCGACGCGCTGCCGATCGTCGTCATGGCCCATGGGCTCTCGGGGACTCGCAGGGACAGGCTGGGAGCGTTCGCGGAGCGGTTCGCCGCGGCCGGGATGTTCGCCCTCGTCTTCGACCATCGCGGCTTCGGCGACAGCGGCGGCGAGCCCGACCTGTTCGATCCCGCCCTGCAGCTGGAGGACTGGCGGGCCGCGATCGACTTCGCCCGGGCGCTACCCGGCGTGGACGCCGAGCGGGTGGCCACGTTCGGCTCCTCGATGGGCGGTGGCAACGCCCTGGCGGCGGCCGCCGGCGACAAGCGGATTGCGGCCGCGATCAGCCAGGTGCCCTTCCTCGACATGGTGCGGCAGGCCCATCGCTCCAGCCCACGAGTGTCGGCTCGAATGCTGCTCGCGGCGGCCCGGGGTGAATACCTCCCGGCGGTCGGCCCACCGCAGGAGGCGGCCTTCATCAACGCCCCGGGCGGCGAGGCCGGCTGGCGCCACGTCGTCGCGATCGGTGAGGACTCCCGCTGGCGCAACCGCGTCTCCGCCCGCTGGCTGCTCGGCCGGCCCTACCGCCCCGCCCGCTTCGCGGCCGGACTGCACTGCCCCTGGCTGGTCTGCGTCGGCGAGGCCGACCGAGTGGCTAAGCCCGGCCCGGCGATCAAGGCAGCCCGCCGGGCCCCACTAGGGGAGCTGCGGACCTATCCGAGAGTCGACCACTTCGACGTCTATGACGGTCCCGAGCACGAGGCGATCGTCAGCGACCAGCTCGACTTCCTGCGCCGTCACCTGCTCGATCAGGCTCAGCCGCGAACAGCTCGTGGACGAGCCTGATCGCGATCGAGCCGATCTCCGCCGGCAGCCAGTCCGTGTTGGGGTGCCTGCCGATCAGCAGGGAGAGCCGGACGGTTGCGTCGTCGGTTTCTTGCGCCTTTAAGCGAGGTGGGCGCAGATGCTGGCGACGTGGCGACGGTCGGTGCCACAGCAGCCGCCAACCACGCGCAGATCCGGGAGGCGCGGCTCGAGCCCGGCGTATTCAGCGCCGAGCTCCTCAGGGTCGCCGCTGTCGAGTTCCTGGGCTTCGTCGAGTTCCGCGTGACTGCGGCGCGAGGCGTTGGCGCGAACGCCGCCGATCCGGCCCAGCCATGCCTCATCGCCTGCCAACTCGGCGGCGAAGTGAGTCGGGTGGGCGCAGTTGATCATCTGGTAGAGCGCCGCGCCGCCGGTTTCGGCGTCGAGGCGTTCTACCGCTTCGCGCAGAGGCTCGCCGCTCGGCAGCCGCCCGTCGGTCTCGACCGTGAACGAGACCGAGACAGGCAGCCCAGCCGCCGCGGCGGCGCGGACGATCCCGGTCGCCTCCTCGACATAGGTCATCGTCAAGCCGCTGACCATGTCGACACCCTCGGCGGCGAAAACGGCGACCTGCTTGGCGTGGTACTCCTCGGCTTCGGCAGCCGACAGGAGTGACTCGGGGCTGTAGCCGTCCCCCTCGGGACCGATCGTGCCGGTGATCGAGACCGGCACCTCCCCAGCCGCCCGCTCGCAGACTTCACGAGCGAAGGCGACCGCCTCGCGGTTGAGGTCGGCGATGTCGGCCGGCGAGTACCCGAGCGCGGCGCCCCACTTCTCACTGGCCCTCCAGGTCGGAGGGTCGAAGGTGAAGCCGGTGCCGTGCTCGGCAGCGATCGCCAGGAAGCCCTCGTAGTAGCGGCGCAGGGCGGCGCGACCGGCCTCCTCGCGCAGCAGCGTGAAGGAGGCGAATTCCGGTAGCTCGAACCCCTCCTCGAAGATCATCACGGTCTCCAAGCCGCCGTCGCCGATGAACAGTTGCGAGCCGTCTGGAAGAGCCATTGGTCGGCGATGGTCCACGAGACCGGGTCCGCTGTCAACAGCCGCGCTGGTTGAATCGGGGAGACAGGATTTGAACCTGCGACCGCTCGGCCCCCAGCCGACCCGAGCAACCGCCTTATCTGTTCTACCGCGTCCCCATGCGTCCCCGCGTTCCCGAGACCGGCCACATCGAATCATCGGACGATGCTTCCGGTACCAGAAGCGGTACCGCGCCCGGCTTTCGCGGATCAGTCTTCGTCGTAGAGCACGGGGAACCCGAAGATGTTGTCAGTCTGCGTGGCCTCATTGCCGCTCAATGATTCGGAGGCGAGCAGCTGCCAGTCATCTGGGTGGACGAGAATCTCGACTTCGTCTTCGTTAGTCGGAAGCGGAACCGCAACTACCGAACCTGACACAGCGGTGTCCGACACCCGGACGAAGGAGACCTTGAGGTCCCGGTCGAGAGTAGCTCTGATCTCGTTCACGACAGCCTGGGCAGTTCCCTTCGACCGAAGGATGTGAGTCCCTCCCTCAGCTTCGGCGATATTGGAATCGTCGTGCCAGGCCCCCTGCCACTCCCCGCAGTCGCAGGTGGCCCGAAACAGAGTGCCCGATTGCCACGTAGCCACAGATTGCACTTCAATCGAATGCTCGGTCACGATGCGACAGTACCGAGCAGATCCGACACGTTCGCCGGGGCATCACGGGTGGCACCGAACCCCATGGAGGGAACCAAGGTCCGCTTTCAGAGGGAAGGCGGAGGACTGGCGGCGACGTCAACCCAGACGACGTCGCACCTAGATATCGAGGGATAGCCGCCCGGCGAGGCCTTGAGACTGGCGGTAGACACCAAACGGGCCAAAAACGCAGTGCCAAAGGTTGTCACGTGGTGGAGCCAGCCTGATCACACAGAAGACCTACTGGTACTCTCCCCCCGCTCGTGACTGCCCTCCGCGTTAGACACATCGCTGATGCATTGGACGCAAAGTTTCAAGGGCTCATCGACCTTTCAGATGTCGCAAACGCCTCCGAGAACCAAAAGGAGGCAGCCTTCAAGACTCGCGCGCTCGCCGCGCAAGCCGTCTCGCGAATAGCCCGGCTCGACCCCATGACGGCCGCTGCTTCAGTCGTCGACGGAACTGGAGACAACGGAATCGACGCCGTGTTTGTGACGGAGGAAGACGTTGTCGTCTTGGTGCAGTCTAAGTGGGATTCCAATGGCACCGGAGGAATTGGGCTAGGCGATGCGCGCAATTTCATCGCGGGACTCAAGGCTCTCACGAACGAGCAGTTTGATCGCTTTAACGACAAGCTGAAACCTCATATTGCCAACCTTCAAGCGGCCCTCGCAAATTCGGATGTCACGTTCGTGATGGTGGTGGCCACTACTGGTTCTACCGAGTTTTCCGACCCGGTTGCAACTGCGTTCAGGGACATGGAGGACGAGCTCAACGACCCGACGCCGCTCGTCCGCGTTGACAAGCTGGGCCTCGGCGATTTCCACAGCGCGATCACCGCCGACGCGGATGGAGCAAGCATCGAGATCGCGGCCCGAGTCGAGAACTGGGGCTTCGTCACGGAGCCCTACGAAGCGTATTACGGCGCCGTTTCCGCGGCCGAAGTGGCCGAATGGTACGAGAGACACGGCGACCGCCTGTTCGAGCAAAACCTGCGGAAGCCGCTCGGTAACACCCAGGTGAACCAGGGACTCGGGCGGACCCTCGACGAGGAACAGGCTCACTTCTGGTACTTCAATAACGGGATTACGGGTCTTTGCGCCTCGATTCGCAGGCTCCCCCGTGGCGCTGCGTCGCGAACTAGCGGCGACTTTGAATTGAACGGCGTCTCGATCGTCAACGGCGCGCAAACCGTTGCGGCTATCGCTCGAGCGGCCAAAGGCGCCGATGAAGAAGAGGCGCTTGACGCAAAGGTCTGGGTGCGGTTCATCTCCCTTGAGGGATGCCCACCCGAGTTCGCATCAGCCGTCACGTCCGCTACGAACACCCAGAACACGGTTGAACGAATTGACTTCGTCGCGCTGGACCCAGAACAGGCCCGCCTCCGCACCGAGCTTCTCCTCTCGGTTCAGAAGACCTACTCAATCAAGCGTGGTGAGGAGCAGCCGCCGCCCGAGTACGGATGCACGGTATCTGAGGCGACCGTCGCGCTCGCTTGTGCCGAAGCGGCCGACCCCTCGCTCGCGGTCATTGCCAAGAGCGCCGTCGGGCGACTGTGGGAGTCGACCCGACGAGCCCCCTACAAAACCCTCTTCAACCCTCAAATCTCCGCCTACCGCGTGTGGCGGACCGTCCAGGCAATGCGAGAGGTTGACAAACAGCTCGAACTTCGGAGGTCCGGACTCGAGGGTAGGGATCGTGCGGTTGCTGTCCAGGGCAATCGGATTGCCCTCCATCTGGTCTTTCGTGAACTCGACTCGTCCCGAATTGACGCCCCCGAGGTCGACTGGGATGGCCAGCTCTCTCGCATCCCAACGAAGACCGACGAAGTCCTCCACCTGATGATCAAACATGTCGAGGACGAATACGGCGGCAACTACATCACCAGCCTCTTCAAGAACGCGGGTCGCTGCGAACGGCTTGTGGATCTCGTCGTCGCGGACCTTGCCGCTGATGCGGGAGACGGACCTGCGGACTAGCCCACCGGACCCTTTCGGGTACCAAGGGCTGGTACTACGACGGCGGAAAGATGCCTTCGAGCGACCTTGAGGGCGACGAGCCCACCTCCGAGGCAGGCTCTCGTCAATCGGGGAGACAGGATTTGAACCTGCGACCGCTCGGCCCCCAGCCGAGTGCGCTACCAGACTGCGCCACTCCCCGTGGGGATTTCATTTTGACGGATTGGCGAGCGCGGCGCCTATGGGAACGTCTGTTCGCCTTCGTATGCTGCGGTCATGAGGCGGTGTGGGCGCTGCAAAAGGGAGAAGCCAGTCGAGGAATTTGCCTGGCGTCGGCGGGCGCGTGGGCAGCTCGATAACTACTGCCGGCCTTGCCGATCGGCCTACCATCGCGAGCACTATCTGGCGAACAAGAAGCGCTACATCGCCCTCGCCGGGCAGCGGAAGAAAGCGATGGTCGAAGAACGGACCCAGTATCTCGTCGCTTTCCTGCGGGAGCACCCCTGCGCCGACTGCGGCGAGGACGATCCGGTGGTCCTCGAGTTCGACCACCTACGGGACAAGAAGTTTGGAATCTCGAAGGGCCTAACGGACCGCAATTGGCAAGACGTGCTCGACGAGATTGCAAAGTGCGAGGTCGTTTGTGCAAACTGTCATCGGCGCCGCACCGCGAAGCGGGGCGGCTTCCGCCGCGCGGCGGTAGCTCAACGGTAGAGCCTCGCCCTTCCAAGGCGATGACGCGGGTTCGAGTCCCGTCCGCCGCTTCCCCTTCAAGGGCAAGTATTTGCCTGCCGATTAGAGCTTCGATGCGCGCCGCAATCTCGCTTGCCCTGATCCTCGCCCTTCTCGCTGCCGGCTGCGGTAACTCGGACGAAGGCGAAACCGGAGCCTCGGCCTCGGAAGTTGCCACCGGGTCCGACTACACCGACTGGCCGCTGTTCGGCCGGGTGCCGCAGCGGACGCACTACCTCGCCGCTGATCAAAAGGCGCTCGATCCGCCTCTTAAGGAGGACTGGTCGATCAATACGCACGCGTTGATCGAGTTCCCGCCCGCGGTCCACGACGGGGTCGCCTACGTGATCAACAAGTACGGCAATGGGAAAGCAGTGCGGCTCAGCGATCGCAAGGTGCTGTGGGAAATCAACATCCGGCCCAGCGACAAAGGGAAGCCGAACTTCGTCACCGCGCCGGTCTATTGCGAAGGCAAGGTCTTCGGTGCCTTCCTCACCGGCCACCTCGTTGCCGGCGATGCGAAGACGGGCAAGAAAGTCTGGGTCCGCAAGCTCGACGCGCACCTCGAATCCTCGCCGCTGGCGGTCGAGGGCGCCTCTACCTCGGCACCGACACCACCAACCTCCTCGCCCTCGACGCCGCCGACGGCAAGACCCTCTGGAGCTTCAACGCACCCGGGGCGATCAAAGCCAGCCCCAGCTACGACAAGGGCAACGTCTTCTTCGCCGACTACCAGAGCAGCATGTTCGCGCTTGACGCGAAGAGCGGCAAGCCGGTCTGGCGCAGCAACACGAGCAAGGTGCCGCCCTTCGGTCACGGCGGCTTCTACTCCTCCCCCGCAATCGCCTTCGGCAACGTCTACGCCGCCCGCGACGACGGCATCGTCTACGCCTTCGACGAGAAGACCGGCAAGGTCGAGTGGCACTTCGAGACCGGCGACCACGTCTACGGCTCGCCCGCCGTCGCCCAGGTGCCCGGCACCCCGCCGACCGTCTACATCGGCGCCGAAAACGGCCGCTTCCTCGCCCTCGACGCCCGGACCGGCAAGGAGCGCTGGCACTACGACGTCGGCGGCCCGATCCCCGGCACCGCCACGGTCATCGGTCACACCGTCTACACCTCGAGCTTCAAGACCCAGGAGACGACCGGCCTCGACGTCCACACCCACAAGCCCGACCTTCCACCTCGACGACGCCGGCTACACCCCGATGGTCTCCGACGGCCGCCACCTCTTCCTGATCGGCTACTACGACCTGATCGGCCTCGAACCGCGCTAGCGCAACCGACCTTGGGCACACCCCGGTGTGGCGAAATCGGAAGCGCTAGGGATCGGGCTGTGGGCGTGGCTCGCGTCGAGCTCGAAGATACGGAAGTCGGTCCCGAGAACCGGCTGGGAGACATTGTGGACCGGGGTCTCGCCGATCGTCCCGTCGGACGAGCCGGCGTGGGCGTGGCCGTGGAGGACGAGGTCGGGACCGTGCTCGAGGATCGGCGCCGCCAGCCGGTCCGAGCCGAGGAAGACGAAGATCTCCCGCGGCTCCCCCTCCAGGGTCGCCTCGACCGGCGCGTAGTGAAGGAGCACGATCCGCAGCGGGCAGGTCGCCACCTCGCGTAGCCCCTCCTCGAGCGCCTCGACTTCGGCGGTCGCCTCGGCGTAGACCGCGCGCAGCGAAGGCTCGCCGAAGTCCGGCAGGTGGCGCGGCGCGAAGCCGCCGACAAAACCCTTGACGCCAACGATCCCCACCTCGACCTCGCCGACCTGGCAGACGGCGGCGTCGCGGTCGAGCATCCGCACGCCACCCTCCCTCAGCCGCGCGAGGATCGCCTCAGCTTCGTCGGCGTGCCAGTCGTGGTTGCCGAGCACCGCGAAGACCGGCGCCTCGGTTGCGGCAGCCGCCTCGCAGAGGATTTCCGCCTCCTCCACCTGCCCGTGACTGGTCAGGTCGCCGGCGACGAGGACGAGGTCGACGTTGTCGCCGAGCGCGGCGAACGAGGAGACCACCGCCTCGCGGTTGGAGTCCCGGCAGTGGATGTCGCCGGTGGCCGCGATCCGCAGCCGCGCGGGTCCGGTTGATGAAGGCACGCCGCTCCCCTACCCGTCCGGCGGCGCGTTTATCGGATCCGCCGACGGGGCACGGAAAGGTGCGTGGCGGAGAACCTGGGCAAGAGCGAGGTAGCCGAGGAGCTGACCGACAGCCTCAAGCGGTCGGTCGCGGCGCTCGAGACCCAGGGTATCCCCTACCTACTGGGCGGCGGGCTCGGCTGCTGGGCGCGCGGCGGGCCGCCATCGAGCAATGACATCGACCTGATGGTCAAACAGGAGGACGCCGAGCGCGCCCAGGAAGCGCTGGCCGAGGCCGGGATGCGACCCGAGTCGCCGCCCGAACAGTGGCTGCTGAAGGCCTGGGATGGTGAGATCCTCGTCGACCTGATCTTCGAGCCCGCGGGGATGCGGATCGACGACGAGGTGATCGCCCGCGGCGCGCGGCTCAGCGTGATGGCGATGGACATCGAGGTGATGGACCTCGACGACATCCTGATCACCAAGCTGATGGCGCTCGACGAGCACAGCGCCGACTACGGCGACCTGATCCTCATCACCCGCTCATTGCGCGAGCAGATCGATTGGGCCAGGCTGCGCGAGGAGACGGCCTCGAGCCCCTTCGCCGTCGCCTTCTTCGCCCTCGCCGACGGGCTCGAGATCTGCCCGACCGCATCGCGCGCCAGCTAGCGTTGACAGGGCAGGTAGGCCCCGGGAACCGGGGCCTTCTCAACCAACAGGCCGTCCTTGGCCTTGGTCGTGAAGGGCACCGCTTCGCTCACCGGCGCGCCGTCGCTTTCGCTCAGGATCCAGGCGCCGCCGGGTCCCTTGTCGTTGATCGTCAACGTCGCGCCCTGCTGGATCGGCACGTCCTCGAAGCGGGCGACGACGACCTTCTCCCCGCTCGGGCAGGAGGCGTAGACGGTTGCTTCGATCGATTGCCCGGCTGAGATCCGCCAGTCGTCGAGATAGGTCCCGCTGCGGTTGCGCCGCACGGCCGGCACCGAGATCGGACCGGACGGCGCTTCTTCGGCGTCGAGCGCTTCGATCCTCACCCCTGCCCCGCCGGGGTCTTCGAGCCCGCTGGCGACGTAGCGATCGAGGGTCCGCTCGTCGCAGACGAGCATGTAGATGCCGCTGGTCGCCGGCTTTTCCCAGTCCGGGCAGTCGTCGACCGCCTTCTCCAGGTGGCTGGCGCCGCGTCGCAGCGCGGCGGGCACGCCGGTCCTCTCCTCGAGCACTTCTTCGTCGAGGCCGTCGCGCCCGCCGGGGTCTTCTACCCCGCGGCACGGTTCGACTTCCTCGCCGCCGAACTTCTGCTGCCAGAGCGGGCTCTTCGGCGCGTCCGCGATGAGGAACTTGTTGCTCCCTTCGTAAATGCCGAGGCCGCCGTTGCGGTGGCCGAAGAGCCCGTGCCAGCAGGCCCAGCCGACCCGCGAGAGGTCGATCAGCGGCGTCACCTCGGGCAGCAGGTGCAGCTGGCGAACCGAATCGCAGGTCGGGTGGTCGTCGATCAGTCCCTTCACGTCAAGCGGCCGGACCTGGCCTTCGCAGTTCTCGTAGGTGGCGTGGCTGCCGCGGGCGGCGAAGACCCGCGGGTGCCCGTCCGGGCGGCTCAGCGCCTCGTCTTCCCAGGGGAACGCCCGCCCCTCCTTGTCGTGGCGATTCATCCACACGTACCGCGGCTCTCCAGCCGCCGAGAGCAGCACCCCTACCGACTCGAAGTCCCCCTCGTGGAACCCCCCTTCGGCAAGTCCGCCGCCGACCGGCTGGTAGTTGAAGGGGTAGAAGAACCAGTACTGGATCGAGATCGGCCCCTCGCCGTCGGGCTCGCGATCGACCAGGTAGTACTCGGCCGCGCTCGCCTCCGGATCGGCGGTCCCCAGCGCCGCGACCATCTGGTCGTGCTGCTCGTCGACGTCATTGTCGGCCGCCGGGTACTCCAGCGACTCGCCTTCGCCGCCCACCCAGGGGAACTCGCCCGGCGTCCCCAGCCGCAGGCAGCCGTCGCTGCCGCCGACGCGGCGGCAGATCGAGGCGCGCCGGTCGCGGAGCGAGAACAGGGTGCCGACCGGAATCGGCCAGAACCCGTCCCTGCGATCGACCACCAGCTCCGGCTGGTAGCGCTCGGCGAGGTCGCGCTGCCAGGCGCCGGCGCCCGGCTCGTCCTTCTGCGCCATCGCGGCCCGCATCTCGGGCGAGGGAGCACAGCTGGGAGCCCGCTTGCGAGGGGCCCGGTCGCCGCGGTCGTCGAGCAACCGGTCGCGCAGCTCCAGGGCTCGCGGCTCGAGCAGGTCCACCGGCTCCATCGGGCCGACCGCCTTCGCCTCGACCCGGTCGGCCTCGAGCGGCGCGATCGCGCCGCGCTGCGGCCGGTGGACGCCAGCTCGCTCGTCCAGAACGACGTGCGCGAGCCAGAGCTGGCCGTCGCTTTCGCCGACGTAGGCGCCGCAGACCGCTTCGCCGTCCTCGAGGACGACCGCAACCGGCTGCAGTTCGGGCGAGTCGAGGCCGTGGAGGAAGGACGCGGCGCCGGCGAAGAGCGGCACCGAGAGGAGGACCGCGAGGCCGTAGGGCGCGAACCACGTGTCCGAGGCGGCGGCGACCGCGAGGCAGAGCAGTCCGAGGAGCACCGCCGTCGCGGCGACGCCGGCCAGCCAGAGCTCGTCGCGGGCAAGGAGGACGACGACGATCGTGAACCCGACCGAGGCCAGGGCGACACGGGGAACTGTCAGAGACCTGACCTCGTCTGGGAGGAGCTTCCTCCATCCCACTCCTGGCGCCGCCATCCCGCCGGGAGCGGCGAACAACATCGCCGCCCCAACCCA
Source organism: uncultured Actinomycetes bacterium (assembly GCA_963724745.1). Classification (GTDB taxonomy): domain Bacteria; phylum Actinomycetota; class Thermoleophilia; order Solirubrobacterales; family 70-9; genus VAYN01. The sequence goes on along the minus strand of CAVRVU010000008.1, from coordinate 253,345 downwards.
GGCGAGGATCGTCAGCCCCCGGTCGACGCCTTCGGTCTGGGTTGCCAGGTAGAGCGCCACGGCGAGGAGCAGGAACGGCGCCAGCCGGTAGATCCGCCGCGCCCAGGACCCCTCTCCCCTGAAGTACCCCTGCACCCAGGCCTTGAGTTCGGTCCACGCTTCCTCTCCCGGCGATTCGGTCAGGTCGGGGCGCAGGGCGCGAGCCTGGCGCCGCTCCTCGCGCCAGGCGAGGGCGCGGTCGACCAGGTAGTGGAGCAGGAGCGCGGCGACCACGACCCCGACGAAGAGCTGCAGGCCCTGGTCGCCGCGGAAGTCGCCGATCCAGATCGCGGCGACGACCTCTGCCAGCCCGATCGCGACCAGCCCCCGCCGCGTCGTCCGCACCTCGCGGCCGTCGCCGTCGAGGAGCCAGGCGATCGCCGTCGCCGCCAGGCCGAGGCCGATGAAGATCGCCAGCGCGACGGCGCCGGTCGAGACCAGTTCGCCGCCCGAGACCGCGTTGGCGGCCTGGTCGGCGGGAAGGTGGGAGGACCAGAACCGCAGCCAGAGGATCGCCCGGCCGGTCAGGCCCGCGAGGACGATCATCGCCGCGAAAAGGACCGCGACGCCGGCGCCGATCAGCAGCAGTTGGCGAATCGAAAGCTTGACCTGCCGTCCTTCGAGACTGGGCGGCTTGCGGTCGCCGACGGGGTCCGGGGGCCAGGTGGCGCGGAGCAGCATCAGCGCCCGCAAGCCCAACCAGGCCATGCCGATCAGCAGCGGCAGCAGCAGCCAGAAGGCGAGGACGCGGCGCCAGGTCGAATCCAGGTCCGGCGAGAGCAGCTTGCCGACGATCGCCAGCTGCGGGGCGAAGACCGCCGTCGCCACGCCCGTGCCTATCTCCCCCAGGCTCGGAAGCCCTTCGTCCCCATCGGTTTCAGGGGGCGCCGCCGGCGCCTGGAAGTCGAGCTCGGCGGCGAGCGGGCCCGCCACCCGCCGGGCGATCGCCTTGTGCCCCTCTTCGTTCGGGTGCAGCGTCCCGGCGGGGTTGTCTTTGAGGAGCGCATCGGGCAGCGTCCGGACCCAACCTTTTTCCCTGGCGCAGTAGCCGTGGTGCTTGAAGTCCGAGGCGATCCCGCCGATACGCTGCCAGCCGTTGCGGTCGGCGGCCGTCTTCACCTCTCGGTTCAGCGGACGCAGCAGCTCCTCGTAGGCCCATTGGGCCTCCTCGTCGGTGGTCAGGCCGGGGCCGTCCTTGCAGAAGCGCCCGAACTCGTCGTGGGTCGGGTCGAAGTACTCGGTGACGAAGACCGGGGTCTCGGGCGCCGTCTCATCCAGTGCATCTGCGAGTTCGTCATAGCGGTCGTCGAGGGCCGCCAGCCTCTCCTCCACCGCTCGTTTGACTCCCTCCCTGCAGTCGCCGGGCAGGGCGCATTGCTTGACCACGCTGGAGAAGCGGACGTCGTTGGCGCCGACACTGAGCAGGACCGCGTCGACCCCCGGCCCGCCGTCGGCCCGGCGCCTGAGGTCGATTTCGCCCAGCCGGTCGACCTGCGGCAGGTACGACGCCTTCCCCGGCGCGGGGTCGATACCGGCGTAGCTCTCCAGTAGCCCCTGGTCCATCCGGGCGCCCGAACAGGCGAGGCTGACGAAGGTGATCGAGCGCCGCCGGTCGACTTTGCCGAGCTGGTTGGCCGCCTGCTCGAAGCCCGCGGCCGCGCTGCGGTGGCACGGCTCGTCGAGCCAGCGATCGGGGCCGGCGACTTTCGGGTTGCCCTCCCCCGAGGCGACCGAGTCGCCCAGGGCGACGATCAGCTTGTCCTCGATCTCGACCCGGGCCACCTCCGCCCGGTTCCGCGCCAAGGCCTTGATCGTGTGCTCTCCCTCCCCTGCGACCGAGAACACCGCGCCGCACCTGGAGCCCGGCTCGAGCAGGGGTGCGGCCGGTTCGCCGTCAACGCGCCACGTCGCCCGCTCCAGCTCCGCGCAGATCGGCGCCGAAGGGAGGACCCGCACCGCGAAGACGTTGAGGTCGGCCGGACTCAGCGGCGTGGCGTTATCGAGCCTGCCATCACCGTTGGCGTCGCCTCCGTAGCGATCGACAACCGTCCAGCCCATGCCCAGCGGAGACGGGGCCGCAACGGCCCCCGGTGCCTGCGCAGCGAGCAACGCGAGGGCGCCGAGAAGTGCTGCGAGTAGTCGGTGGCGCCTGAGCATCCGCGCCGGCAACCTTCCACAAGCCGGCGCTTGGCGCAACCTCGGGTACCTGGACGGGCCTCCAGCCCTGGAACCGCCTAGGACTCCGCCTCCACAAGCGGCAGCAGGTCCTCGTCCGTAATTGGCCCACGCCCACCGGCGGCCGTCGAAGGATGAATCGTCAAACCGCGCGGCGCCACAAGCGGCGGATCACCGGAAGTTCGACCTAACCTCGGCTTGAGTTCGTCCGCAACGACGGCACGCAGCGGCTGAACGAGTGCGCCGAGTGCGACCAGCTTTCGGAGTCGAAGGGGATCGCGCCGCGCATGAGCTGTCGCCTTCGACCGAACCGGACACTGCGGTCGTAGGCCGAAGAAACCGCAACCGCTTTCACAGCGGGGCACCTAGGACTCGAACCTAGAATCGCCGGTTTTGGAGACCGGTGCCTTAGCGCCAGATTTGGCTCTGCAAAGCAATTTTCAGAAGGTTTTTCGGACCGAGGGAACGCCAGAGGGAACGGGAGAGGAGCGAAAATCTGAGCTCCTCTCGGCGATGAATCTGTCGAGGCGCTCCCGGGCGTGCTCCAGCTCCCCCGGGAGGACGTGGGTGTAGCGCTGCAGGGTGATGCGGGCGGCACCAGGCTGATATTCGGGCGTCTTGTGCCCCATGATCTGCGAGCAGACCTTCGGCGAGACGCCGGCATGGTCGAGCCAGGTGGCGGCGGTATGCCTTGCGTCCTGAAGGCCGATCGGCTCCAGGCCGTGCGCTTGCCAATGCGGTCGGACCCTCCTCTGAACGCCCCGCATGGATCTCCTGCCGCTCTTGCGGATGCGTAGAGGCGGACAGACCTTGCCCTTCCTGGGCCTGCCCTGTGCCACCCACTCTTCGCCGAGGAGATCCTGCAGCGGAGCTACTAAAGGAACGACCCTCCACGAGCCCCCTGGTTTGCGCCCCTCCTCCTCTCCGGCCAACTCGGCGGCGCCGAGGCAGAGATCCACATGGCGCCAGTCGAGGACTTCGATCTCCTGCGAGCGGGCTGTGCCGTAGGCGGCAAGCGCGTACGGGAGCGCGTCTTGTAGCGCATCGCGCGGGGCTTGTTTCACACCGACTTCGATCTCCTCGGGCGCCTGCCACCAAAGGGCCTCGAGTAGGCGGGCAAACTCAGCGGGAGTAACGACCCGATGCTCAATGGTCCGTTGATCGAGCGGCAACCTCACCTCGCGAGCCGGATCGTGGGAGGTGAGCTCCCGCTCCCGGGCGAACCGGTAGAGCGCTCTCAGCGCACTTACGACGGAGCCAATTCGCGAAGCGGATAGATGCCTGCGGACCAGCTCGTCGATCAACTCCTGAACATCGCCTGGACTCACCGCATCGAGATCGCGCCAGCGCATCTCAAGCGGCAGCTGGTTGAGTGATTCCAGGTCCTCAACCGAGCGAGGCCGGTAGGGGCGCCGCCATTTGTTGAGCGCGACACCCTGCCGCGCCTCCCTGATGAAGCGATCCTTGGCTTCATCGAGCGTAACGCTGTTGCGCTGCTCCGGCGGCTCCTGGTCGAGCACCCCAGGAAAGGCGCTCTCCAACCAGCGCTCTAAATCCCGTGGGCGATACAGCCGCAACTGTCCTGAGCGGACGCACCGAAGCTCGGGTTGAACATGGCGCTGGAAGTGGCTCAGGCTCATGCTCAACGCGCGCGCCGACTCCGCTCGCGTGAGGAGGAGCCTCGGAACTACCGCACCCTGTCGACCTCCGGCTCCGACCTCGATGCCCGCCGTTCGGCGCCGGCCCTCCCGTTGCCCTGTCTGACTAGATGCGCTCATGCTGGTCCTCCTCTGGCTGGCGGGATGCGCTGCGAGCGGCATCGGCGGCGATCACAGGCTCTACGGCGAAGGAGGCCGGATCGCCCTCCTCGACGCCGGCATGACGATTTTCGCCGTTCAAGGCGGAACCGGCAAATCCGACCTGATCTCCGTCTTTGGCGGATCCGGTGTCGAGACTCGCCAGCGCCCCGATAACTGGCATTACGTAGACGGAGCAGAGCAGTCGGCAAAGCACCTTCCTGACCGGCTGGCGTGGCAGCCTTTGGCTACCCATGGAACCCGTCTCTGTTCAGCCACGAAAGTCGATCTTCGACAGCGGAGCGGAGAAGAACCTCTTCCGCGAGCTCGAGTCGCGCTGGACGCCGAAGTTACGTCTCTTCACCCAGACGCCCTTGCGGAACCTGCTGGAGATCAGCTCCGCTGAGGCCAAGAGAATGAAAAATCGCCACAAGCGATATTTCCGGTCCGCGTCGGTTGATTTCACCTTTACCGACGTCCACGGCGAGCCTCTGCTCTCCGTCGAGTTCGATGGCATTGGCGGTGGTTTCGGTCACGGCCGGCGCTACGTTCCTGCCCGCTCGACGCCAGATGAGAATCGCGAGTGGAAGATGAACTTCAAGCTCCGTGCCACGGCACGAGCGGGCTATCCGCTATACGTCGTCTCCTCCGAGGAGTTCGAGCCCTTGGCTGAAGAGGACTCGATCACGATCGTCGACGGCATCGTGGGGCAACTGCTCTCACGTCAGCAAGGACGGGTGCTTTTTGAATGAGGTGCTCGTCGAAGATGACGATCAGCTCCGCCGACTGTCTCCGCCAGAGGCGCATGAGCGCATCCAGGACCTGCTGCTCCAAGCCGAGGTTCTGTCTGACCTCGAGCACGACCCGCTGGCCCAGGCGGTTGCCAAAGAAGGCAGCGACCTATTCAAGCGCTATGGACTGGGCACGGGCGAGGCTCACTACCCGTGGCTCTGCGATCCCCCGGCGCCCGATACCGACGGATTCCCACCCTCGGCCGAGGTCCTCAAAGCCCGCGCTGACGCATACAGAAACGCAGAGCGCGTGGGTGCCAAAGTCGGAGTCTCAACCGACACTGGAACTGAAATGCGCAGCTACGTCCACGCCACCGTCTGGATGCGCAACGTCGGGCAGGACCACGGTTTGGTTCCGGAGCTGATCGCCGAGCAGATCGCCCATCTCTTCGCTCTGCGGAAGCTGCGAGCGGCCGCTGAGCGGGGCGAGATCGCCACGCTGGCGAGCCTGGCCTAGCTTTCAAGCTGCGTACCGCTCAGCAACGCCGGTCTGGTCGGATCGGCCCTCAAAGATGTGCAGGATCCAGCCGGGCGGCGCAGGTCTTGCCGGTTTTGAGAGGTAGCTGTCGGTAAAAAGAGGAAAGCCCCAGAAGCTGGCCAGCATCGGGACCACTGGATGGTCCGGAGCAAAGCCGTTGTGTTGCGCATACTGAAACCAGATCTTCTCGGAAGGCAGGACCTTTTCGGGGAAGACGAGGTAGCCGGCATGGACCCCGTTGAGGACCCGTTCGCGAAGGTGATCGAACTCGCTTCCCAGGGCCGTCTCCTCTCCGCGATCTGTCCATAAAAACTCGAGGGCCATCTTCAGCAGCGCCCGATGCACGTTCCGCAGGCGCCGCGGAGTGCCCTCGTTGCGCCAGGCAGAAAAGCTCGTGCTCTGCGGGCCAAGGCGATCGGGGTCCTTCGGCTGTCGCTTGTGGCTATCGAGCCGCAGATGGATATCGCCGGGCGTGACGCAGCGCAGGGAACCGTTGTCGAAGTTGAAGCTGGGGAGCTTTCCGCTCTTCGACGGGATGCCGTGCCAGGTGCGCATCAGGTCGATCGGGAGAAAACTGGATAGCGCCTTGTCGGCTTCGGCCAACGGGCCGTGATTGCATCGGTCGCAGACCACCCCCACCGGGAGCATCAACTCGGTGTTGCCTAGAGCCTCCGGGAAGATGTGCTCGGCGCTAGTGAAGCCGCCGTCGCCTCGTCTGCAAAACAGACAGCCGCGGCGGCGCCCTGCCCGGGCCCCTTCCGCGGCTCCACGACGCCGCTCCAGCTGGACTCGACACCTTCTCTCGACTTCACGCCCCTGCTCTCTTCTGCGCTCGCTTCGAAGCCGCTTGCCCTTCCCCATGCTCCATAAGTTGCCGGGCGATCCGGCGGCGGGTTCAGGAAGACAGGCGGCCCGGCCGCATCCTCCGTGTTCGCGTGTCTATTTCAGATGCATCCCGCCGGAGAGCGCTTCATCCTTGGCTCCATGGCTGACGGCGAGACGATCTGTATCTATTGCGGAGCCTCGATTCGCAAGGACGCACGAGCCGAAGAGATCAGAACCGTTGAGCACGTCATCGGCTACTGCCTCGGAGGCGCCCTCACGATCCCTGCCCACAAGCGCTGCAACGGGAGGGCGAATCAGCTCGTGGATTCCAAGCTCGAGGCACTGCCCCCGATCGGCCGGATAAGGGGCGAACTGGGGATCCGCAGCCGGTCGGGCCGCTATGTCCATCGCGAGGTCTGGAACTCGCCGCAGGGACTTCGCGCCTTCATGTACTGGAGTGAGGAAGGTCGTCTACCGATTCCGAAGATGATCCCGATGGAGAAACGGATTGACGACAAAAACACGGAAATCTTCCTCGAAGATGACAGCGAGCTCAGCAAGCACTTCGAAGAGAAGCGGCGTGAGCGAGTAGAGCGAGATGGCTGCTACCTGGGGGAGCCACGCGAGCCGACGGATCGTCCCTCCACGGTGGGTAAAGAAGTGGCGATTTTGTTCCGCGAGCCTCGCTGGTCCCTACCCCAGTACCTGTGGTGTGCGGCGGCCGCGAAGTTCAGCCTTGGAGTTCTCGGGGATGGACTGGAAAAGGGGCTGCTGCATCCCTCGATTTTGGATCTGCCCCTGCTCGAGGGGCTGAGGGCGATGGCTTTCGAGAGATCGCTGATGACCGAACTTTGGGATCCCTCCCTCTTTCGCTACGAGCCGTCGAAGCTCGCCGCCACCTCGGTTCTGGCCCGGCTATACCAGCACGAGCACCTCCTCGCCCTTCGCGCGGGACAAGCGGGGCAGTCGCCGGTACTGCAAGCCGTGATCTTCGGGGAGAGTGCTTACGAACTCCCTCTTCCCGGCCTTCCCATCGAGCGAGATCGAGCTTGGCTGTTTGACAGCGTGGGACGAAACCTGATCCGCCTCGATTGGGCGGAATTGGAAGAGCGGCTTAGTGGCCGGGGGCCGAAGGGGGCGGCTCAGCTTGAACTTGAGTTTGCCTCTGATGCAAAACCGGCTGCCGAGCAGCTCGTGGCGGCCTGAAAAGCCAAGAGCTGCATCGCCCTAGCATTCACGCATGAACTTCCCGTTCACGCCCAAAACCATCGGGACTTTGGTCGAGTCGATCGCGATGGGTTATTCCCACGCTGGAATCGGCACTCTCCTGCTCAAGGCCGGCGCTGATGATTGGGCACCGGAGCAATGGGACAACAAGGAACACCGGATGCAGCTCGTCTTCAAGAGCCTGCGCGCAGCTGAAGATCCGGATGCCGCGACCGCGACCCTGGAGCTGGCGCGGCTAGCCCTCGACGCGGGGGCCCCTGCCTCGGCCGATGCGACCACCCGCATCATTTGGTGGGAGCCACTCAGGGATGCACTCGCTGCCGATGGATGGGAGTACGACATCGAGTCGGCTCGCCTGACCTCAGTAGTTCCGGGCGTCGTGGTCCCTGAGCACCTTTCGGATTTGGAAGAGGAACTGGAGGAACGAGGCTGGACGACGGCCGCCGGGCACTTCCGCCAAGCGGTCGAGGGATTCGGAGCCGGAAACTGGGCAACGACCAACTCGCAGCTCCGCAGCTTCCTGGAGGACATGCTCCCGCTTGCGGCGGAAGCTACGGACGGCAAGCGCCCCTCTTCCGCCCGTGCTGCGCTGGACTTATTGAAGAAGGAAGTTCTTCTCGATGGAGAGTTCGACTTCTTGAAGGGACTCTGGACGCTGTGCCAATCCCGCGGCTCGCATCCCGGCCTAAGCGATCGTGCGGAGGCGACGTTCCGCCTCATGACCGTCACCGCCGAGGCGCGCCACCTTCTTGGCAGGCTGAATTAGGAGCAAACGTCCGCTCGCCGCTGCGGCTACCTGCCCCCCGGCCGAACGAATATCGACGAGCGCCCGTCGAATTCAGCTATTGAGTGCCTTCTTCAGCTCGGCGCCCGGGTTGAACTTCGCCGCCGTCTTTGCGGCGATCTGGATCGTCTCGCCGGTCTGCGGATTGCGCCCCTGACGAGCAGGCCGGGCAACTGGCGAGAATTTGCCGAAGCCGGTCAATTTGACCTCGTTGCCAGCAGCCAGCTGAGCGGTGATCTCCTCGATCGTCGCCTCGACCGCGAGCTTTGCCTTACCCATGTCGAGCCCCGTCCGGGCGGCTACTTGTTGTGCCAACTCATCCTTCGTCCTAATCGACATCTCGTCTCCTTGGATAGGGGGCCGGAAGGGGCCGGTGCAGCTTGTCGCCACTGTTTTCTACAAGCCCCACCGGGCAGAAAACAGCTACCGAGGCGGCCGAGAAAGGACGCGAGCCGTCTGGGCGAGAAGGAGCTTTGCGAGGTTCAAGGCAAAGGCGGCATCGGCATGGTCGACGGCAAACTCTCCCTCGCGCGGACCATCTTTCGCGGTATGGCGACCAAGATGGAAATAGTTGCCGGCCGCCAACATCAAGGCGTCGAGCTTCTTTTTCTCCTGCTCTGATTCCAAGTTGTCGAAGACCGCCTGCGGCGCGCCGGGGAGAGATTCCAGCGCACCGCGGCAAAGCAAAAACACCTGGGAATCATGCCCTTCTCGCAGAGCCCGCTCGGCGTCCTTCAGGTGGTTTGCCGCTTGGCGCAGGTCGCTGTCGGCCCTCGGGACCGCAATCTCCGTGCAGAGATACTCCGTGGTTCCGATCGGTTCGAGCACCTTCGAGAACCACTCGCTGCGGGGAATCTGGAAGCGCAGCCGCGTGTCCGTGGCCTGGCCGAAATTTTCGAACACCCACTCGCCCGGCTGCGGTTCGCTGGCGAAGCCCGGGCCATCCTCGTTTCGATCGCGACCCCGCAGCCAGCCGGAGAGACGTAAGGCGACGTCGATAGCGCTGCCCGTGAGCGCCCGGTCGATGTACTCAAGGGCGTCCCTCGATACCGGGACCTCGAGTTCGAGCTGGTACTCGGTCGGCGCCAGATGAGTGCCGGTGAGCGTTCCTTGGCCAAGGCGCTCTTCGCCAACAAGGAGCTCTCCGTGCATGAAGTGAATCTGCACCTCCATCTTTTCGCGGGCGGTGCGAGCCTTGAACTGGAACACGAGGCGCGGAGCGACCGTGCCCCTCCCATGGACTGCCTCAGGATCGAGACGCGCCCAGGTTCTAGTGCTGTCGCCAAGCGTGAGCTGCATGTCCCCAACAGTAATTCAGGGTCCGAAGTGCGACTTGGGCAAAGATGCTGGCATGGCAGCGGAGCTAACCCGTTATGGGCGGGCGATCGGCACGGTCTTCGACCTGCTCGGCGACAAGGAGAACGACATCACCTATTCGCTCGGGTGGGCACTGGCCGAAAGCGAGTGCCTGTCGAGAGCCCTGCTTCAGGATGTAGTCCCCTCGCAGAAAGAAGATCTGATCGCGGACTCGATTCGCCTGCAGGAGGGAGTGCCCGAGGCCGGGTTCACCGACATCGAGATCCTCGCCGGAGATGGCGAGGTCCACGTCGTCGTCGAGGCGAAGCGAGGCTACAACCTCCCGCAGCCCGCGCAGCTAGAGAAATACGCGACCCGAACGGAGCCGAAACCGACGGCTCTCCTGGTATGCGCCGAGGCGTCGGCTGACTTCGTCGACGGCAAGCTGCCGGAGATGGTGGCGAGGGTGCCGGTGCTCTATCGATCTTGGCGGGAGATCGAGGCGCTGGTGTCCTCTTCGGCGGCGGAGAGTCGTCGGCACGCGGAGAAACGGCTCCTCCGAGACCTCTCGCGCTACCTGAAAGGCTTGATGACGATGCAGAACGTCGACTCGAATCTCGTCTATGTCGTCAGCCTCGGCGGAGAGATCGAGAGCACCGGGATGAGCTTCCGCGACATTGTCGTCGGGCACGACACCTACTTCTGCCCGTTCGGGGGCTCTGGAGGCTGGCCGAAGAAGCCCCCGAACTACCTCGGCTTCCGCTTCGACGGCAAGCTGCAGCAGGTTCGCCATGTCGAGGACTACCGAATCACCGACGACAACTACGCTGGCTTCGAGCCGCTCAAAGGCAAGGTCGACTGGTCCGACGAGCGTCACTGGGTCTTCAGCCTCGGACCGGTGATGAAGCCGATGCACGAGGTGCGCACCGGCAACCTGTATCGATCTCAGCGGGTCTGGGCGGCCCTTGACTTGCTGCTCACCTGTAAGACGGTCGCCGAAGCTCGCGACAAGACCAAGCTGCGCCTGGAGGAGGCCGGGGAGTCCAGCTGAGATTCAGCGCGCTGCTGCCACACCAGCGGGACCAGGATCTAGCTGGTCGCCCAAGAGTTGTAAGGGGTTTTGAGCATCATCGCGGCGTAGGGCTCGAAGACATAGCTCTCGAAATCGTCTGCGATCACTACCACCCGGAACTCCATCGCGGTGACCCGCTCTTTTTGGCGGATGAACTCCTGCAGGAAACGGCTGTCACGGCCCAGGTCCAGCCGGGTAGTCGGCAAATCCTCCCAGCGACCCTCGACGGCCTCAACAGTGAGTCGCCAGGCGAAGGTCGCCTGGTTGTGGCCTGAGGAAGGTCGGGTGTGACCGGCGAGCCTCGTGCGGAAGTTCGAGTGGCCGGCTCCCTTCTTCGCCGCGCGCTCGGTGAGCCCACAACGGCCCACGTACAGATGCCGTCCGGCCTCGGTAAATAGGTAAACCCCATGCTCGCGCGGTGGGGGCTCTCGATCTGCGCCACGACCAAAAGCATCCGAGGCCAAGAGGGCTTCAAGGTAGCGCGGAAGCTTTTCGATGACTTTCGCCCAGTCCTTGTCGCGTGCCCGCCTCCTCATCGATTAACGATCTTGATGAATGAGCCGAGAGAATGCCGCCGGGTCCCCCTGAAATCAGCACACTACGGCGAATCAGCTGGCGCTCTAATGAGAGGCTTCCCTGATGAAGCTCATCGGCTACGCCTGTCGCCACCCCGAGCAGCCACTGCGTCAAGTCTTCTTACCCCTGAGCGATTTCACCGTTCTGCTCGGCCAAAACGACGCTGGCAAGTCGAGTCTCTTGCGAGCGATCGAGCGCGATCTCTCCGGTGGGCACTACGAGAGAACGGCGGAGGAAGATCACCGATACATCGGCGCCGCCTTCTACGCCGAGGCGAGTGAGGACGAGCTGAAATCCCTGATCGAAGCGGCGCAGAATCTGCGCCGGCATAGCCAGAAGAGGAGCCGGTCTTACGTCGGCAGCCGACCGCCGTGGGGATTGCGGGAATGGAAATTCGAGGCACTGCCTCTCCTCGACACCGAGGAGACGGATCCGGTGGGTGCTTGGCTGAGCGGGCTGCGCGACCAAGCCACCGCGGAGATTCGACCGGCGCTGGAGTCTCTGGCCACCTCCCGTCTGCTCTCGTTCGAACCGGCCGGCTTTGATCGCGGAGAGCGCGTTTGGAACGTGGGATGGTGCCTATCGAGCTTTGGCTCCCTGCCCGCAGAGGTCCGCGCGGCGCTCGAGGCCTCGGGGTTGCCGCCCTTTGTGGCCAAACGAGAAAGAGCCGCGAATGGGCGCTCCAGCTGGTACTCGAAGGACTACTACGTCTTTTCTCATGGCGTTCCCCGTCATCTGTGGCTTCAGAGGGCACCGGTACTCGTCGCACCGATTGGACAAAGTCGCGGCACCCACTTCCCTCGAGGGCTCGCCGTGCCGATCGAGTTCGATGAACTCCATGCGGAGGTCGAACGGTCGCTAAACGACCTCGTGAACGCCTGCCGCCATGGTCTAGAGATCGCTCGCTCCGAGGCCGATGTCTCCGTGGAGGAGAAGGCTGCTCGACGCCCTCCTCGAAACTGGCTCGAGGAGGGCACGGACGCAACCTGGCGAGTTCATCCCGATGCCGAGGGTGCGGCTGCTTTCATCGCCGCTGCAGCCAATCGCGCTGTACCAAAATTCCTCGGAGGGCAGTATCAACTACAGGTGACGCTTCGCGGGGTCGATGATTGGGTTGGCAGCGACGGCGAAGCCCTTGCTCTTAGCCTCCGAAAGCTCAGAGACGACGCAATCGTCGAGAAGTTTCCAGTCGAGGATGCCGCCGACGGCCTGCGTCTCTGGGTGCAGCTGGCGCTGCTTCAGGCGTGTGAGCAAGCAGCTCGAGTCGGCGCCGAACTCGATGAGCTGGCAGCCGAGTGGTGGGTCCATGCCCAGCACGCCGAAACTCCAAATCCGGGGGAAGACGAGGCAGAGCTCGACGAGTACGCCGCTCACTACGAAGGCGAGTTCGAGAAGGCCCGGCGAGAGCTACGCTCGATCGCCGCCGGCGAGAAGAACTGGCCGGAGGGGGTCTTGGAGAGGGCCCTGGCAAGGCGCCAGCCCGAGAACTGGACTAGCCGCTCGGCCCGCCACCGACGGCTTTTTATCGTCGACGAGCCCGAGCGCCACCTCCACCCGAACGTGCAGCGCGAAGCAGCGGCATGGCTCAAGCGCTCGACCGTCGAACAGGGTGGTCTCTGCCTGCTCGCGACCCACAGCACGCCATTTCTCGCACTTCCCAGCGACCAGGACGCCCCGCTTTATGTGTATGTGCGCCGCGGCGAGGATGGCACTGAGTGCAAAGCCTTCGACGCGGATGAAATCCGCGACCTCGATCAGATCGTGAGTGAGCTCGGCTTCGACCGCGGCGAGCTGCTCACTACGGTCGCCCTGTTCCTGGTAGTCGAGGGTATTCACGATCTCGTCGTCCTCGACCGGCTCTTCGGCGAGCTGCGCGCGGCGCGCATCGCCTTGTTGTCGATGGAGGGACTCTCGAACTACCAAGCGGTGCTCGACTCCGATGCGCTCTGGCGCTACACCACCGCCGAGGTCGCGCTCTGCACCGACAAGTTTGAGCTCGAGACGTTGAAAGAGGTCATCACCGACCCGAAAAAAGCCAAAGAGCTGCGCAGGTCAGACGCACCCGAGGAGACGAAAATCCTCGCGAAGCTGCTCGGCAACGCCGAACGGAACAACAAGCGGGTGTATCTGCTTGGTCACCCCGGCGACGATCTGATCGATGCGCTTGATGAGTCGGTGATCCAGCAGGAGTTTCCCGACTACCCCGGCCACGAAAAGGCACAAGAGCTTTGGAGGCAGGCGGTGGAGGCAGGTGCCAGAGCCAAGCAGAAGAAGGCTTTCTACGAACGCAGCTTCCGCATCCCAGCCAGCGTTGACGGCTACTCCAAACTCGCCGAGGCCCATGTAGAGGCCGGAGTCAGGCCGGCGGAGCTGCAAGCGATCGTCGACTCGGCGATCGCGCTCACCCGCAGCGAGGTGCCCGAGACCGTGATCGCGACGACGCCCTAAGGCGACTGATCTCACCTCAAGCCGCGGGATGGACTGGTGCCTAGAAGCCGCCCCAGTTACCAGCTTCTGTGATTCTCAGGTCATGCTCATTCGGATCGACGAGTCAGGCGACTTCGACTTCCGCGACCGCAGTCGGTTTTGGGTCGGGGCAATCGCGAGCGTGATCATCCCGGACCGGCGTCGCCTGGCTGTCGAGACATTCGTCGCCGAGAAGAAGCTCCAGTGGGATATGGAAGCCGAGCTCAAGGCCGGCGACATGGAGCTGGACCAGTTGATGGAGATGGCCGTCTTCATCGAGAAGGAGAACCTGCCAATCGTCGGCATCGTGACTGACTCCGAACTCTTCGACATTGCCGCCCAGCGACGCTGGCGTGCTAAGCAGGTCGACCTCTTCGAGGAAGCAGTCGCACGCTCCCGCCGTGCGGTAGAGGATCCGGACATCCAGGCCCGTGTCGAGCGCATCCGCCGTCGCCTGCCCAACGAGCGCCTGATCGAGCCGCCCAACTTTCTCCAGTACTTCGTGCTTATGCCGTGGCTCCTGTCCCGCTCCTTCTCCGCGGCGAACTGCTGGTTCCGCGACCTGCCTCCCGCCGAGGACTCATGGACCTTCAACATCGCAGTTGATCCTCGTGAAGGCGCCGACCCGGGCAGACCGGACAGCTTCTGCGCGACAGCGTCGATGCGATCTACGCGGGCAGCGACAGCACTGCCCTTTTCATCCCGCCCGAGTGGCCCGAGGACCATCCGTTCCTGGTTCGAAACGCGGATCCGGAAGTCGGGGTCGTCTCGCCGAGGCAGCTACTCGCTCAAGGGATACAGACGCCTGAGTCGCACTCCGACGCCGATCTCCAGCTTGCCGACTTCGCCGCCCACGCGATCCACTCCGCGGTCCGCAACGGGGACGATGAGGCGATGGCCGTGTGGGGAAGGCTCCGACCCCTGATGGTAAATACAGATGAGGGATGGCCGCTAAAGGTCTGGGGAGCTAACGACAAGACAATCAGCCCAGTGGCCGAAGCGCGTTATACACGGCTGCTGTAGTCGTGCCCCGTGGCAGCGCTCGGCCGGCAATCGAGTCACGGACACAGGGACTCGACGCAATCCGGTCGACTTGGCGGGCAACCGCAGACTCAGCGATAGGCGCGACCTCGCGGGCGAACAGCCAGGACGTCGATCACCTTCTCATTCGATCGTCGATCGAATAGGACGCGCCACTCGCCGACACGGAGCCGCCAGAGGCGCTCCGGCCCGCGAAGGCGCTTGACGTCGCCCTCGGGAAGCCCGCCGATGGCGGCGGCGATGCGCTCGCGGTCCTTCCGACCCAGCTTGCGGAGGGACTTCAGGGCAGCGGGGCGGATCTCGATCCGCCACTCGCCCGGGTCAGCCAGCGTTCAGCTCCGCCTCGGCATCTGACCAGGAGATCCCCGCCTCACTCCGCGCCTGCTTGACGGCGCGAAGGTCCTCGTCGCTCAGCTCCTCATCGTCGTAGGGAGCGGCGTCCAGCTTGGCCGCAACGGGATCTTGGGCGCGCTGGAGCAGGATCGCCGCCGCGGGCAGCGATTCGTCGGGCAGAGCGTCGACAAGCTTGTGGAGCTCGGTCTTGGTCATCGCCCCTCAACGGTACCACCGGATCGCGCCTAAATCGCCGGCTGCGGAGGGACGGGCGCGAGCCTGGCCACAAGCCCCCAACGCCCGATAACGCCACCTTATAGAGACCCTGCCCGTCCCCCCCGGCTATGGGCTTGCCGGTTCAGGGACCGAGAAGTGAGCGCCAGTCAACTCCTGGCGTGGAGTGGGCGATCCCCCGGCAGACGGTCCGGGCGCTGCCCTTGACGAGGAGCATGAGGAAGGACGGCGGGGAGCTTGGGGCCCTACGCCGACGGTCGGACCGAGATCGACCGCTTCGCCGCCCGCCACCCCGCGCTCACGTCCCTCGACCGCAAGCTGATCGTCCTCCCGACCAGCGGGTCCCTGCTCCCGCTCGGCGTCCGCGGCCTCGCGCCCTTCTCGCCCGAGGCTTTCCGCTGCGGCCCGCCACCCACGGATCAGCCGCAGTGCGTGAGATCGTTTTTCGTATGAGCGCCGAGAAGGAGGACTCACATGGGCTGCCCGGGCCGTCCGAGGACGCGGCTAACCCGCGCTTCCCCGAGCTGAGCAGCCGATCCCGGGAGGTGCTGGGGACCCTGGCCCAACAGAAAGGGCGGGCCGATCACTTCTACGAAGGCGCCCTGCGTGCGCTCGCTGATCGCTCGAACCCGGTCCGGGCCGAATCAGCGGCCTACTGCCTTCGCGAACTGATCGAGGAGCTCGAGCGCGCCGCCCTCGCTCCAAAAGCCGGGCCTGGATTGGGCAAGCTGTTCGACGACTTTTGCCCGAAGTGGGAAGCGGCAGAGCGGCGTCCGCAGGACGACGGGCTGGTCAACAATTGTGACCCTGCCGTCTCCGCCGTTGACCAGCTCTTGAAGGACGCCGCGGCGGGCAACGCGACCCGAAGGGATCGGGCACAGACGACGTTCTCCGGGCTCGATCCCGTCCGACGCCAAGGGCCGCCGGATACCTATGAGGCACGGGTCGAAGCGCTGCTCGATTTCCGCGACGAGTTCAACCGCGTGCTCCATAGCGAGGAGCCCACCGACCCGGAGTGGTTTGAATCCAAGGTCGAAGGATTCGAGACCTTCCTCCTCGCTTGGTTCCGGCCGCGCACCTTCGAGGACCTCCATGAGATCGACGAGCTGCTCGCGGAAGGGCCGCTGGCGTGACCCCGCGCGGCCCCTCAGAGAAGGTGGAGCTGATCCGCGCGAGCGCGGCGAACCTCGAGTACTTCTTCTCCCGCCTCGAGGATGCATCCTGGCTCCCGTTTCTGCTCGAGGAGGGCTTCTTCCAGAATCCCCTCTCACCGAAGACCTGGACGAGCGAGGCAGGCGAGCGCCTGGTTCAGTTTCCGAACTGGCCCGAGTCCCAGTACCTATCGCGGATCGCCGCCGAAGCCCCCGAGCTAGTGGTCGAGGCGATCGAGCGAATCCCCGAGACGTCCAATCCCCGTGTCCACCAGGACATCGTCACCGCCGCGACCGCCCTGCCGGGCGAACTCGCGGCCCGGGTCGCGCTGCGAGAGCAGCGCTGGCTCGCACGCTACGAGGGACACCTCGTCTCGTTTCCGGGTGCTGCCGGCGATCTGCTTGCTCATCTCGCGGATGAGGGCGAGGTCAAGGCGGCCTTCGGGCTGGCCGGAACCCTGCTGAAGATTTCTGCCGCGGCCGAATCCGCGAGCCGAACCTCCCGCCATCGCGCCGTCGCGCCCGTGAGCGAATGGGAGTACGGGAAGATCATCGAGAAGGCGTGGCCGCCGCTGATGGAGGCTGAGCCGGCAAAAGCCTTTCGCTTCCTCTGCCACCGGCTCGCCGATGTGATCGAGATCGGATTCGTCGGGGGCTCAAGCTTCGACTCAACCTATATGTGGCGTTCGGCGATCGAGGATCACGCGCAAAACACCGGCCACACCCTCCTCGACACCCTGGTCGACGCAGTTCGCGACACCGTTCTGGCGACCGCCGAGAAGGGCCCCGAGGACCGGGACATGGTGCTCGCCGAGCTCGCCCGTCACGTCGCGCCGCTGTTCCGCCGCGTGGCGCTCTTCCTCCTCGCCCGCTTCGGCTCGGTCGAGCAGGTAGCCGACGCCCTCGCCGACGAGGAGGAGATCGACGATTTCAACGTCTGGCACGAGTACGCCGAGCTCTTGAAGGCACGCTTCGGCGATCTCAACGCAGACCAGCAGGCGCGAATTCTCGCTCTAATCGCTGCCGGCCCCAACCGTGAGCTGACGGCCTCTCAAGAAGAACGCGGCGTCGACGAGGAGCAGGTCGAGACCCGCCGTCGCTACTGGCGGCTCGAACGCTACGTCCTCATCGATGAGCACCTGAGCGGGAGGGCGAGGGCTGATTACGAGTCCCTCGTCGCCGAGTTCGGCACGCCCGATCACCCGACCTTCCGCTCCATGGTCACTAGCTACTGGAGAGGCCCCACCTCCCCCTATAGCGCCGAGGAGCTGCTGAAGATGGGGCCAGCGGGAACCCTCGAGGCGCTGCGTACCTGGGAGCCCGACGGGGGCCGGGAGGACTCCTCGCCGGAGGGGCTCGGCCGCATCCTTGAAGGCGCGGTCGAAAAGAACGCCACCGGCTTCGCCGAGATCGCGATCGAGTTCGCCGACCTGAAGCCCGACTACGTCCGCGGCCTGCTCGGCGGTCTCGTCAAAGGCGCCAAAAACAAGCAGGCGTTTCCCTGGGAGCCGGTTCTCGATCTCTGCGAGCAGGTGGTGGCGAAAACGGGCCCCGGAGTCGACAGCGGCGACACTTCCTCGCACTGGTTGCGCAGAGCGACGGTCGACCTGCTCTCTGCCGGGTTCACCGAGGGCGATGCCGAGCTCCCGCAGGCGGAGAGAACTCGCGCTTGGAGGATGATCGAGACGCTGCTCGACGACCCAGATCCTTCTCCCGACCGAGACGAAGGCCACGAACCGGCGACCGTCGCGATTAACTCGGTTCGCGGCGAGGCCCTGCATGCTGCGGTGCGCTATGCCTTCTGGGTTGAGCGAGCCCTCAAAGCCGATGGGGCCTTCGAGGGCATCGACTCGCTGCCTGAGCTCGCCGAGGCAGTCGATCGCCGTCTCGATCCCGCCATTGAGCCATCGCTGGCAATCCGTGCCGTCCTCGGCGAGTGGTTCGTCCAGTTCGTGCGGATGGACGAGAAATGGGCGGAGTCGCTGGCGCCAAGAATCTTCCCGTCCGACGCGGAGGCGGCGGCCTTCTTCTCGGCCGCCTGGAATGCCTACATCGTCTCCAACCACCCATGGGTCTCCGTTTTCGAGATCCTCCGCGAAAGCTACGAGATCGCTGTCGAACGGTTTGAGGAGGTCGACGAGGAGCGACACATGGCGGGGAACCCGCGCGAGCACCTTGGCGAGCACCTTTTCTACCTGCGCTTCTCCGGCTCGATCGACCTCGCCGACGATGGCATCTTCGCCCGCTTCTGGAGAGTCGCCCCGGTCGAGATCAGAAAGCATGTGATCCGCGATGTGGGCTGGTCGCTCGAGCACGACAACCAGGAGCTTCCCGAAGACGTGCGAGCCCGCATGGTTGAGACCGGGGAGTGGATCGTCGACCAAGGCCTGAAGGAGGCGGCGTCGCTCGGGGCATTCGGCAGCTGGTTCGGCGCCCACCAGTTCGAGGCTGGCTGGCTGCTCGCTCAAGGGCGACGTGTCCTTGAGCTGGGCATCCCGCTCGATCCCGACCACGTCGTCTACGACGCGCTGCCGCGGATGGCCAGCGACCATCCCCGCGAGGTCATCGAGATACTGCGGCGGATGATCGTCACCGACGCCGAAGGGTGGTCGGTGCTCGGCTCAGTCAAGGAGGTGCGCGAGACCATTGCGGCAGTCTTGGGGTCCGGCGACCGGGCGGCACACTCCGACGCGATCGCTGTCCTCAACCTTCTCGGCGCCCGGGGAATGGGCGAGTTCCGCGACTTGATGCCGGCGAAAGGCAGCTAGCCGATAGCTCGGAGGGCAGGTTCGGAGCTGTCAGCGCGTTGGGGTCGCGACCAGTAAGAGCGTCTCTGGGTCAATCACCGGCACCCTCTCAGTTCGACTAACTGATGATCTCGCTCAGGCATCGCGGGTAACGAACTCCTCCTCGATCTGGATTGCAGCATCGATCGCCGATAGGGCCGCGCCCATGGCCGATTCCCCGCCGGGTCCATGGCCCTCGATGCCGTCCAGCTCGGCACTCGCCTTGACGATCTCGCTGCGGCAGGCGGTGAGCCTGCGGACAAACTCCTCCTGTGCCTCGGTCATTGCCTTCCTCGGGAGGCCCCTCCTAGGGAATGAAGCCCTGCGAGTTGCAGCAAACGGGCCTTGATCGCCGCTCCTGACTCCTAGGCTTCTGATCCATGCCGACAGACCCGATCCTCCAACGAATCGCTGCCGCCGACTGGACCGACGTTCCCGAGCCGACGGTCTGCTCACAACTGATCATGCCCGTCCTCATGCTCCTCGGCTATGGACAGCACACCCTTCACAAGGTCGCCGAGCAGAAGTCCTACAAGCTCTTAGACCCGACCTATCCGAAGGGCAGTCGGCGGGTGCGGCTTGACTATCAGCCGAGGGTCTATGAAGAGGGCCTCTGGGTGATGGAGGCAAAGGGGACCAACGCCGAGGTGTCGCCCGAGACGCTGGGCCAGGTCCGCGACTACGCGATCCATCCTGAGGTACGGGCGGCATTGATGGTCACCGTCGATCGCGCCGGCTTTCGGATCTTCGATCCGTGGGATGAGCATTGGGACACCCCTCTCCTCAGCGTCTCCCCCGACGAGGTCCCGGCGCGGATCGAGGAGCTCCGCGCCGTGCTCGGGGCGAACCGAGTCGCCGACGTCGTGCGTCGTCGGCATCTGGATCATCTGCGCCGCGCGCTTTCGGCGTCGCTCGAGTTCGGTGTTCTCTCCGAGACTGAACGCGAATTTCAGGAACTTCTCGCCGACGTGCGGAAAAGCATCGACGCGAAGCGCATGGAGATCTACAAGAAATCGCGAGAGGAAGCCGAAGAGCGCCACCAGCGTGTCTTGATCAACAGCGGCGCCTGGGGAGTTGCCCACCATCACAACAGCGCCTGGGCTGGCTCTAGGGCATCGACTTTGGATCTGGCCAAGGCGGTCATGGCCCAAGAGGAGCGCCAGCGCCCGACGCAGATGTTGCAGGTAAAGCAGGCGATCGAGGCGGTCTTCAAAGGCCGCTGCCCAGAGGGCGCGGTTCTCTACCGACCGCTCTGGTGGCTCCACGTCATCATCCTCCCCAGCTCGCTGGAACTGCGCGGCAAACCCGGGTGCGAGCCCTACGCAGACGAGATGGCCCGCCAGGCGATCCGCGACACGCTCCTCTCCTTTCCAGACGATGAGGTGGCCGCAGCCTCCTGGCATCTCCAGCGTGTCTTGATCCCTCTGGCGGCCCGTGTCGTCTCAGCCGGGCCCCTGGAGGATCTGTCCGAACAGGCCAGATCGCGGATGAGCGCGGAGGAACAAATCCGCTGGCGTATCGATCCCAGCTGGTTCTTGATACACGGAGTTACGATGAGCGTAATCAGCAAACTGGCCAAGATCGATCCGTGGAGCGTGGAGCAGCTCGAGCGGGAGACGGCCGGCGCCCGAGAGGCGTTTGCGAAACTGCCACCTCCTCAAGGCGAATGGGTGGGCCCGATCGGGGACCCGTGGCTCGGGACCTGGAAGGACGTCGACCACCTGCAGATGTGCGCCCTCGATGTTCTCGGCGCTGACCCATCCGCGGATGAGCTCCTTCAGGACGAGGATGTCCAGGCGGCGATCCTCGGCGCCGCCGAATCGGAGCATCAGATCCTGAGGCGGGTCGGCAAACCTCTCGCCGAGCGACTCGGGCTCGCGTAGCTTGCTCACAGTTCCAACCGGCCTCCTCGATCTCGGGCACCTCTCCCCAGAACTGCCCGACTCCCTGCATATCGCTGCATATCCCTGCGTATTTCGATCACAGCGGCTCCTTCTCCTCCGTGGATCGCACCCAGGAGGTCGTCGGTTCGAGGGTTCGCTCTCCTAAAGGCATCTCACCCCAGTTGTCGAGCGGGTCGCCGTCTTCCCGCAGGCCCTCGACGTAGCCCGCGACCCCACGTTGGCGTCGCCATGGCGTCTTTGAGGTCGCTGCCGAGGGTGTGGAGGCCGGGGAGGTCGGTGGCGTACACGTGGTGGCCGCCCTCGTCCTGGAGCGATCGAGGGAACGGCAGGGGAACGGGCGATTCAAAACGGACGGATTTTAGGCCTAAAACCTCGCAAATTGCGGACGTTTTTCTCGCGATTAGACCGGTGCCTTAAGTCGGCAGGCACTCCCGACTTTTGGCTCTGCAAGCGGGCTTGAGCGGGGCACCTAGGACTCGAACCTAGAATCGCCGGTTTTGGAGACCGGTGCCTTAGCCAGTTTGGCCAGTGCCCCAGGGTGCTGATCGTAGACGAGGGGGCTTGGCAGAAGCGCCAGGCCCCCTCGCGCAATCAGTTCTGCTTCAGGGTGACAGCCTTGGTCTTCTTCGCGGCGATGCCGGAGGAGGGCTTGAAGGTCAACTTCACCTTCACCGTGGCAGACCCGGTGGACTGGAGTTGACCCTTGGTCGAGCCCGTCGCCTTCAGCGTCAGCGTCAGCTTCTGCGCCTTCTTGGCTTTCTTCTTGGCCTTGGCGAGACCCTTGCCGGTCGCCGTCAGAGTGCCGGCGCCCGGGACCTTGACCGCGATCTTCGCCGTGCCGTTGCTCTTGTTGAGCTGAACGCCACCGAGCTTCAGGGTCGGCTTCGTCACCTTCAACTTGAGCACCTGTGAGACCACGCCGCCACCCGGGACGGCCGTGGCGTTGACGGTCACGTTGTAGGTACCGGGTTTGGCGTTCGTCGGCACCGTCACCGTGGCGTTGGTCGATCCGAGCGGCGAGTTGTGCGTACTCGGATCAGGCGCGCCCGGAGCAAAGCTCGCGGGCGAGAGCGTCACCTTGGCTTTGCTCAGCGTCGAGGTCCCGGCCAGGCTGAATGCCGGGAACGTCGCGGCGCTGCTGGCGAACTTCAGCGGTATTGCGATCGTCGCCTTGCCGCCGACGAAGGCGGTGGCCTTGGCGGACGCCCCGATCTTCAGGTCCGAGGTGCCGAACTGGCCGCGCGGCCCGGTGCCCAGACAGAAGGCGGCGGATTCCGACGGCGGTTCTCCACTCGCGAAGTCGACGCACTGCACCGGCCGGTCGGGGGCCAGACCGGGGCCGACTCTGCGGAAGCCATAGCTGAGCGCCGTCGAAAACGGTCCGGGATAAGGGGCCCCTTCCGCAGGAACAGGCAGGGAGAAGTCCCCGTCGACGTTCCATTCCAGCTGCTCGCCGGTTTTTTCGGCAACCGCGTTCGAAAGGTAGCCCACCCCTTCCAAGCCAGCGGGCGGCCAGGCCTGGAATCCGCCGATTTCGGCAAGCAAGGCTTCTTCGGCTTTGACAGTGTTTTCGAGTGCCACCGAGGAAGAGGCGAGCCGAGCCGCGACTTCGTCGTTGCGGGTGAAGACGATCGGGCTGCCGCCGCCGGCGGGGACCGCGGTCAGCGTTTGCGGCGCGGCCGAGCCGCGAGGGATGGCGACTCCAAGCAGGTACTGGAGTTCTTCGTCTTCTTTGTTCGGTTCGCAACTGCCTTCCGGTTCATCTCTCGTGCAGAGCGTGAAGTGCAAATGCGCGGCTCCCACCCCGGCTGGCTGGGTGACCGACAGGCTGCCGGCCTTGAAGTAGGCACAGGCACTTAGGACGAGCGCGGCGACAATCACCGCGGCGAGGGCGATCAGGGGCTTGGCGGAACGGCGCAGACGGGACAAGAATTCTCCTCCGGTGGGATGACTTCCCGACCCTATCTGCTACCTGCGGACGAAACCAGGGGTGGACGAAGCGTCGAGGGCTATGCGGGCGGAGGGACTTGAACCCCCACGGACTTTCGTCCACCAGGACCTAAACCTGGCGCGTCTGCCAAATTCCGCCACGCCCGCGTGGCTGGCCCGATTTGGGCCTTAACGCGCGGCCAACGGCGCCGCGTCGCTGACAGATTCTATGATCGACGGGTGGCGGTAGGAGAGGTAAGGCCCGGCTACGAACTGTGGCGGCCAAATCGGGAAGCGGCGAGCTCGGTCTCGACCAAGTTCGTTGTCGTGCTTCTGTTGGTGGCGACGGCGGTCGTCGCGGCGATAATCACGATCGGCGGCTGGTCCCTGCTGAAGGGCGGCAGCGGGATGGGGATCGTCTGCGCCATCTATGCCCTCCTCTACGCCTTCTTCGCCTTCCTCGTGGCGCGCTGGAACCGCGGCATCCTGCCGGTGGTGGCGGCGCTCTCGATGATCCTCGCGATCTTCTGCGCGGTCGGCGCCGAAAGCTGGTTCAACCGCGACCGCGCCGGATTCGACGAAGCCGCGCTCAGCTCCTCGCTGATCGGGGTGCTGGTGATCATCCTCGGCCTGCTGCAGATCGTCCTCATCGCCGCCGCCCTCTACGCCTTCAACCAGGAGTGGCACGTCGAGGAGGAGCGCCCGATCGGCTCCGGCGAGGACTACGGCGCCGGCGCGTCGCCCCAACCGGCGTAGCCGCCCACCTCTGCTGGCTCTATCGTTTCGGCCGGGCCGGAGTGGCGGAACTGGCATACGCGATCGACTCAAAATCGATTGCCCTTGCGGGCTTGTGGGTTCGAATCCCACCTCCGGCATCAATAGGGTGGCGCCGTGAACGCCGCGACGGGGGAGCTGCTCTGGGAGCCGACGGCCGAGCTGGTCGAGCGCTCGCGGCTGACGGGATTCAGCGCTGGCTGGAGCGCGAGCGGGGGCTCTCCTTCGCCGGCTACGAGGAGCTCTGGCAGTGGTCGGTCGACGACCTCGACGGCTTCTGGGCGGCGATCTGGGACTTCTTCGGGGTGCAGGCCGACGGCGATCCGCTCCACCGTGCTCGGCTCGCGGGAGATGCCGGGCGCGCGCTGGTTCCCCGACACCGCGCTGAACTACGCCGAGCA
Organism: uncultured Actinomycetes bacterium; assembly: GCA_963724745.1. Classification (GTDB taxonomy): domain Bacteria; phylum Actinomycetota; class Thermoleophilia; order Solirubrobacterales; family 70-9; genus VAYN01. Next base: position 229,267 of record CAVRVU010000008.1, on the reverse strand, counting down.
CGTCTTCGCCGGCAAGGACGACGCAGAGGTGGCGATCCTCCACGCCTCCGAGCTGCGCGAGCTCGGTGAGCTGACCTGGGGCGAGCTGCGCCACCAGGTCGCGGCGATCGCGGCGGGCCTGCGTGACCTCGGGGTCGAGCGCGGCGACCGCGTCGTCGCCTACCTGCCAAACATCCCGGAGGCGATCGTCGCCTTCCTCGCCACCGCCTCGATCGGCGCCGTCTGGTCCAGCTGCTCGCCGGACTTCGGCCCCGCCAGCGTCATCGACCGCTTCGCCCAGATCGAGCCGAAGGTGCTCTTCGCGGTCGACGGCTACCGCTACGGCGGCAAGGACTTCGACCGCCGCGAGGTCATCGCCGCAACTGCAGGAGGCGATGCCGAGCCTGGAGCGGACGGTCGTCGTCCCCTACCTCGACCCGGATCCCGACCTCTCCATGCTGCGCGACGCGACCGGCTGGGATGAGCTGCTCGCGGGCGGCGACGGCGCCGAGCTCGAGCTTCGAGCGCGTGCCCTTCGACCACCCGCTCTGGGTCCTCTACTCCTCGGGCACGACCGGGCTGCCGAAGGCGATCGTCCAGGGCCAGGGCGGGATCCTGCTCGAGCACCTGAAGAAGCTGAACCTCCACGTCGACGCCCATCCCGGCGACCGCCTCTTCTGGTTCACGACGACCGGCTGGATGATGTGGAACTTCCTCGTCTCCGGCCTGCTCACCGAGGCGGCGATCGTCCTCTACGACGGCAACCCCGGGCATCCCGACATGGGCACGCTCTGGGACCTCGCCGAGCGGGCCGGGATGACGATGTTCGGGACCAGCGCCGCCTACATCGCCGCCTGCATGAAGGCGGGGGTCGAGCCCGGCGCCGGCCGCGACCTCAGCGCCCTGAAGGCGGTCGGCTCGACCGGCTCCCCGCTCTCCCCCGAGGGCTTCGACTGGATCTACGAGCACGTCGGCGCGGACACCTGGCTGTTCTCGACCAGCGGCGGCACCGACCTCTGCACCGCCTTCGTCGGCGGCGTCGCGACGCTGCCGGTCTACCGCGGCGAGATGCAGGCGCGGGCGCTCGGGGCTGGCGGTCGAGGCCTGGAACGAAGCGGGCGAGCCGGTCGTCGGCGAGGTCGGCGAGCTGGTCGTCACCGAGCCGATGCCCTCGATGCCGATCTACTTCTGGGGCGACGAGGACGGCAGCCGCTACCGCGAGAGCTACTTCGAGATGTTCCCCGGCGTCTGGCGCCACGGCGACTGGCTCGAAATGACCGAGCGCGGGACGGCGATCATCTACGGCCGCTCCGACTCGACGATCAACCGCGGCGGGATCCGGATGGGGACGAGCGAGATCTACCGCGCGGTGCTCGAGCATCGAGGAGATCGTCGACGCGCTGGTCGTCGACGTCCCGCGACCGGGCACCGACGGCTGGATGCCGCTCTTCGTGGTCCTGCGCGAGGGCGCCGAGCTCGACGAGGAGCTGCCGCGGGAGATCGCCCGGCGCGTGCGCGAACGCTGCTCCCCGCGCCACGTCCCCGACGAGGTCTTCGAGATCGCCGAGGTCCCGCGGACGCTCAGCGGCAAGGTGCTGGAGGTGCCGGTGAAGCGGATCCTGATGGGGACGCCGGCGGAGAAGGCCGCCAGCCGCGACTCGCTCGCCAACCCGGCGGCGCTCGACTACTTCGTCGAGATGGCGAAGCGGCTCGCGGTCTGAGCGAGGATCCGCACGACGTACTCGGGTTCGTAGCGGACCTGCTCGTGCGTGAAACGCAGCTGGGCGAGCCCGGCGGCGGTGTGCGCCTGGTCGCGCAACCTGTCCCGGGCCTGCTCGGCCGGCGTGCGGTGGTAGCGCAGCCCGTCGGTCTCGACGACCAGACCGAGGTCCGGCCAGTGGAAGTCGACTTCGAACCCGTTGACGAGCCGCCCGGTGAGCGGCACGGGCAGACCGGCCTTACGGGCGAGTGGCAGGAACCGCCGTTCGAGCTCCTCCTTGGTGAGGCGGAAGGTCCGCCGGTCGAGGATCTGGCGCAGCTTCGCGACGCCTGCCTCTCCGGTGCGCCCGTCGAGGGCTTGGCGCAGTTCCGGCGGGTGGACGAGGTCGTATTTGTCCGCCTCGTTGATCGCCCGCTCGATTCCACGCCGATCGAGTCGGAGCGAGAGGTCGATGAGGGTCTGGATCGGGGTGGTGACGGGGATTCCGTACTCCACCGTCATGTCGCGCTCCCGCAGCGAAGGTCGGCGGTGAATTCGAAGCCCCGGGCGACGCCGGCGAGAAGGGCTGGGTAAGGAGAGCTCGTTGACCGAGCGCTGCTCGCATCCGATGCGCCATAGAGCAGCCGCGCTGGAATGACTAAGCACCGCTCCGTCGCCACAAGCGAGAACGGCAGCCATCCAGCGAGCGTGCGGCGTAAGACCCGGGCGGCCGACGGCGTATACGCCGCGGTGAATCCGATGCAAGCGCCCAGAGGAAGCGCGGTGCTTGATCGCCTTTGGCGAGAAGCCAAGATCGAGCAGTTGGCTCCGCGCGATCACATCATGCTGGCTCTTCGCCAGCCTCCAAGCTTTCTTCGACCGCGATTGGTGAGTTGTGTCCCCCATAGGGGACCCAAGTCGCCAACCGCCCTCGATTCGCCCCCTTACCCAGCCTGTTTTCGCCGAAGGTGCCTAGACCATCCCGAGTCCGCCGGAGACGCCTAGCGTCTCGCCGGTTACGTACGAGGCGTCGTCCGAGGCCAGGAAGGCGACCGCGGCCGCTACCTCCTCGGGCTGGCCCAGGCGGCCCATCTGGGTGGAGGCGCGCATCGTCTCGATCACCTTCTCGCCGATCTCGCCGAACTCCTTGGCGCCCATCAGAAGGGGGGTCTCGATCGGGCCGGGGGCGATCGCGTTGGCGGTGACGCCGTAGCGGGCGGCCTCGCGGGCGATCGCCTTGGTGAAGCCGATCACGCCGGCCTTGGCGGCGCTGTAGGCGGCCGAGCCCTTGGAGCCGACGCGTCCCGCCTCGGAGGAGATGTTGACGATCCGGCCGTAGCCGCGCTCCTGCATTCCGGCCAGGGCCGCGTGGGTGCAGTTCATCGTCCCGCCGAGGTTGATGTCCAAGACCTGCCGCCACTGCTCCTGGGTGACGTAGACGAAGAAGCCGAAGTTGTCCATGCCGGCGTTGTTGACGAGGACGTCGAGGTCGCCGACGGCGGCAACGGCGGCGTGGGCCGCCTCGAGGTCGGTGACGTCGAGCTCGACGGCGTGGCCGGCGATCTTGGCCGCGACCTTCTCCGCGCCCTCGACGTTCAGGTCCCCTACCCAGACCTCGGCGCCCTCGGCGGCGAGCCGGGCGGCGGTGGCGGCGCCGATCCCGCTCGCGCCGCCGGTAACCAGAGCCTTCCGTCCCTCGAGCCTCATGCGGCGGGAGCATAGACTGCGCGGCCGTGACCCCGGGCAGCGAATCGATCCCCATCATCGGCGGTACGGGCGCCCTCGGCGCCGGCCTGGCGCGCCGCTGGGCCAGGGCGGGCGTGCCGGTCGTGCTCGGCTCGCGCTCGGCCGAGCGGGCCGAAGAGGCGGCGGCGGCGATCCGCGGCGACCTCCCCGACGCCGACGTCACCGGGCTGGAGAACCGCGAGGCCGCGACCAAGGGGCAGGTCGTCTTCCTCACCGTCCCCTTCCGCGCCCAGTCGGAGAACCTCAACAACCTGCGCGAGGCGCTGCAGCCCGGCCAGATCCTCGTCGACTGCACCGTCCCCCTCGCCGCCGCGGTCAGCGGCAAGGCGACCCGCTCGCTCGGCGTCTGGCAGGGATCGGCCGCCCAGCAGGCGCAGGAGATGGTCCCCGACGGCGTCACCGTCGTCTCCGCCCTGCACACGGTCGGGGCCCCGACCCTCGCCGACCTCGACGCCGAGCTCGGCGAGGACATCCTCGTCTGCGGCGACAAGAAGGCCGACAAGGCGCGCGTCGCCCGCCTGATCGAGCTGATCCCCGGCCTCCGCGCGGTCAACGCCGGCGCCCTGGAGATGGCCCGCATCGTCGAGCAGCTCACCCCGATGCTGATCTCGGTCAACACCCGCTACAAGGTGCACGCCGGGATTCGCCTCACCGGCCTCCCCGACGCCGACCACTGGGCCTAGTAGTGGCCTGCCACTGATGCGCGTCGCCCTTCTCGCCGGCGGCACCGGCGGCGCCAAACTCGCCGCCGGGTTGCAGGAGGAGATCGGCTCCGACCTCGCGGTGATCGCCAACACCGGCGACGACATCGAGGCGCTCGGCGTCCACGTCTCCCCCGACCCCGACCTCGTCACCTACTGGCTCAGCGGCGAAATCGACGCCGAGCGCGGCTGGGGCATCAAAGACGACACCTTTGTCACCTTCAAGCGTCTGAAGCAGCTCGGCGCGCCCAGCTGGTTCGGCCTCTCCGACCGCGACCTCGCCGCCTGCCTCTACCGGCGCGAGTTCATCGACGCGGGGGGCCGCCCGACGGACGCCCAGGCGCAGATCGCCCGCGGCCTCGGGGTCGAGGCGCGGGTCCTGCCGATGGCCGACACCCCGGTCCGCACCGAGGTACTCACCCCCGCCGGCCCCCGCGCCCTGCAGGAGTACCTGATCCTCGACGGCGGCCAACCGCCGGTCCAAGGGGTGCGGCTGGAGGGGATCGAGGCGGCCCAGCCGACGCCAGAGGTGCTGGCGGCGATCGCCGAATCCGAGGCGATCGTCCTCGGGCCCTCCAACCCGGTGATCAGCATCGGCCCGATCCTCGCCGTCCCCGGCATGCGCGAGGCGATCGTCGCCTCCCCCGCACCGGTCCTCGCCGTCAGCCCCTACGTCGCCGGCAGCGTCGTCAAGGGACCGACCGACCGCTTCATGGAAGGGATCGGTCGCCCGACCACCGCGGCCGGCGTCGCCTCCCTCTACGCCGGGCTGATCGACGCGATGGTCGTCGACGAGGGCGACCCCGACCCGCCCCCGGCCGAGATCCCGACCCTGCCGACGCAGACGCTGATGGAGGGCGCCGCCGGACGCGTGCGGCTGGCCCGGATCGTCCTCGACTACGCCGCTACGCTCGGCTCTTGAACGCAACCGCCATCCTCCCCGTCAAGCGCTTCGACGCCGCCAAGCAGCGGCTGGCCGCGGGAATCGACGAGGAACGGCGGCAGGAGCTGGCGGCGGCGATGGTCGCCGACGTCCTCGACGCGATCGGCGAGGCCCGCGCGATCGAGCGGCTGATCGTCGTCAGTGGCGACCCGATCGCCCAGGAGCTGGCGGCGAAGGCCGGCGCCGAGGTCGTACCCGACCCCGAGGACGCCGGCCACGTCCAGGCGGCGCAGGCGGGAATCGCCCGCGCCGAAGCCGAGGGCGCCGGGCGGATCGTGCTGCTCGCCGGCGACTGCCCACTACTCGACCCGCGTGAGCTCGACCGGCTGCTGACCGGCGTGCCGGGAAGCTACGTCGGGATCGTCTCCGACCGCCACGGCAGCGGCACCAACGCCCTCCTCCTCAGCCCGCCCAGCGCGATCGTCCCCGCCTTCGGCGAGGGCAGCCGCGCGCGCCACGTCGAGGCGGCGCGGCAGGCCGGCATCCCGTTCGGCATCGAGGAGCTCCCCTCGATCGAACTCGACCTCGACACCCCCGCCGACGTGATCGCCCTGCAGCGGGAGCTCGAGCGGGCCCCGAAGCGGGCGCGGCGAACCGCGAAGGCGCTGGGGATATGAACGCTGCATTCGTCTGTTCCTTATCGGCCCCTGACACCAAAAAGGAACAGACGAATGGGTGAGCTGCGCATCATCGGCGTCGAAGGACTGCCCGAGCTCGGTGAGGGAGCGAAGCTTGGCGAGCTAATCGCCGCGCAGGCGGAGCTACAAGACGGCGACGTCGTAGTGATCTCGCAGAAGGTTGTCTCCAAGGCCGAGGGGATGGTGCGACGGCTCGCGGATGTGGTGCCCTCAGAGCGCGCCATGGGACTGGCAAAGAAGCTGGGTAAGGAAGCGGAGCTCGTGGAGCTGGTCCTCTCCGAGAGCCGCAAGATCCTGCGCGAGGATCGGGTCCTCATCACCGAAACGAAACACGGCTTCGTCTGCGCCAATGCCGGCATCGACACCTCCAACCTCCCCGAAGCCAACACCGCCTGCCTACTCCCGGCTGACCCGGATGCCTCGGCGCGACGGATAAGGGCCGAACTTCAGGTCGCGGGAGGGGGACCGGGGGTGGGGGTCGGCGGACAACGGCGGGGAGGGTCCGGCGACCCCCACCCCCGGTCCCCGATCGCGGTCGTGATTGCAGACAGTTTCGGACGAGCGTGGCGGGTGGGCCAAGGCGAGGTTGCGATCGGGTGCGCGGGATTAATCCCGGTGGATGACTGGCGCGGCCGGAAGGACACCAGCGGCCGCGAGCTGACAGCGACCGTGATCGCCATCGCCGACCAGGTCGCCGCAGCAGCAGACCTCGTTCGAAACAAGGACTCCGGCGTGCCCGCAGCCATCGTCCGTGGCCTCGGCCACTACGTCACGACAGAGGACGGCCCCGGCGCTGCCACGATCCGCCGCCCCCCTGCCGAGGATCTGTTCCGTTAGTCCCGGTCTCGGTCTTTGCCGAGAACGTCCTTGACCTTATCGGTCGCCTTGTCGAGGCCGTCCTTGGCGGCCCCCGACGCCCTGTCGACCTTTCCTTCGCGCTTCAGCTCGTCGTCACCCGTTAGCGACCCGGCGGCCTCCTTGACACGGCCCTTGGCGTCGTCCTTGTTACGGATCTCGTCGCTCATTGCATCCCTTCCTGGCTTAGTTGCGTACAGCTCAGCTACCCGAAAGGGCGACAGAGAGAACCGCGGCGCCGCGGAAGCGGCCCACGCGGAGGTCGTCCAGGGCCTGGTTGGCCTCCTCCAGTGGGTAGACCTCCACCTCCGTCCGCACCGGGACCTCCGGCGCCAGGGAGATGAACTCCTCGCCGTCTTGCCGGGTCAGGTTGGCGACCGAGCCCAGCGAGCGCTCGCCCCAGAGCTGGGCATAGGGAAAGGCGGGAATGTCGCTCATGTGGATGCCGGCGCTGATGATCCGCGCGCCCTTGGCGCTGGCCCGCAGCGCCGCCGTCATCAGCGCCCCGACCGGGGCGAAGACGATCGCGCCGTCGAGCTCCTCCGGCGGCGCCTCCCCGGAGCCGCCGGCCCACTCGGCACCGAGCTCGCGGGCGAAGGCCTGCGTCTCGGTATCGCCGTCGCGAGTGAAGGCGAAGACCCGCCGCCCTTCGTGGACAGCCACCTGGCAGAGGATGTGGGCGGCGGCGCCAAACCCGTAGAAGCCGATCCGCTCCGCCTCGCCGACCAGCCGCAGCGCCCGGTAGCCGATCAGTCCGGCGCAGAGCAGTGGCGCCGCCTGCAGGTCGGAGGACCCCTCCGGGATCGGGAAGCAGAAGCGCTCGTCGGCGACCGCTACCTCGGCGTAGCCGCCGTCGAGGTCGTAGCCGGTGAACTTCGCCCGGTCGCAGAGGTTCTCGCGGCCGCCGCGGCAGTAGCGGCACTCGCCGTCGGTCCAGCCCAGCCAGGGCACGCCGACCCGCTCGCCGGGCGCGAACCGCTCCGCCCCCTCCCCCGCCGCGCGCACCGAGCCGACGATCTGGTGCCCCATCACCAGCGGCAGCTTCGGCTCGGTGAGGTCGCCGTCGAGGATGTGGAGGTCGGTGCGACAGACGCCGCAGGCGTGGACCGCCAGCTGGACCTGACCGGGAGCGGGAGCGGGCTCGGGCAGGTCGGCAAGACGAAGCGGTTGCCGCTGCGCCTCCAGGACCATCGCCCGCATCGCGCCGCTCAGGCCGCTGCGGGAGCGGCCTCGTAGGTCTCGATGATCTCGTACAGCGTCGTCCGCTGCGCCGGTTCGCGCTCCGCCGCCCGCGCCGCGGCGATCAGCTGCTCGGGCTCCAGCCGCACCCCGTGCTGGGAGCCGGCCATGCGGGAGATGTTCTCCTCCATCAACGTCCCGCCAAGGTCGTTGACCCCCCAGCGCAACGCCTCGGTCGCGCCCTCCAGCCCCATCTTCACCCAGCTCGCCTGCAGGTTCGGGATCGTCCGCCCCAACGCCAGCCGGAAGGCGGCGGTGTGCTTGAGGTTCTCGCCCATCGAGATCTCCTCGATCCCATGGGTGCGGCCGAGCATCGTGTTGAAGGGGATGAAGCTGAGCGGGACGAACTCGGTGATCCCGCCGGTCCGCTCCTGCAGGGCGCGGATGACGCGCATGTGGCGGGCCAGCTCGCGCGGCTCCTCGATGTGGCCGAACATCACCGTCGAGGTGGAGCGCAGGCCGGCGCGGTGGGAGGCTTCGATGATCTCCACCCAGCGGTCGACCGGCAGCTTGTTCGGCGAGATCCGCTGGCGGACGCCGTCGTCGAGCACCTCGGCCGCGGTGCCGGGGGTCGAGCCGAGCCCGCACTCGAGCAGGTACTCGAAGACCTCCAGAGGCTCCTTGCCGGAGCGCTCGCAGGCCCAGTTGATCTCCATCGGCGAGTAGGCGTGCAGGTGCAGGTGCGGCGCGGTCTCCTTCGCCAGCCGCAGCCACCGCCCGTACTCCTCCAGGGTCAGGTCGGGATGGATGCCGCCCTGCATGCAGAGCTCGGTCGCCCCGAACTCCACCGCTTCGCCGATCCGAGCAGCGAAATCCTCCTCGCTGACTTCATAGGCGTCGGGCGAGCGCTTTCCCTGCCCGAACCCGCAGAAGGCACAGCCGACGACGCAGACGTTGGTGAAGTTGATGTTGCGGTTGACGACGAAGGTGACGGTGTCCCCAGCCAGCTCCGCCCGCAGCTCATCAGCAGCAACCCGCATCTCCTCAATCACCTCGGGCCGCGTCTCGGCGAAAAGCGCCGTCAGCTCATCCTCAGAGAGCTCCTGTCCCTCGCGTCCCTTCGCAATCGCCTTGGGAGCAACCTCGGGGTCGATGACCTCCTCCGACCTTCGCCCGGACCCTCGCCGCGGAATGAAGCTCCAGTACTTCAGCTTGATCACATCCAGAACCCCCTGCTCCATCCACTCGGGGTCCATGTACTGCGGATAGACGCAGAGGCGCTCCGTGAGGGCGTAGCCCTTAGGCGCCAGCTCCTTCCTGACCTGGTGAGGGCTTGGGAACGGCTCCTCCGGCGAGATGTGATCTCCATTTGCGCTGAGCCCGCCGAGATCGGTGGCGCCAGCCTCGACCAGCTCCGGCCAGAACTCACTCAAATTCGGCGGCACCTGCACCCCCACCTCAGGCATCAACCGCCGGCATTCCTGAATCAGGTGCTTGATCTCGCTCGATGCCCACGGGGCTCGCCCAGCCCGGCATGGGCGACGGGGATGCCCCTGATGGAGCCTCCCCATCTGTTGCTCCAGCAGGGGCATCCCCGTCGCCCATCCACCGCTGACGCGAAGCCTCATCCGCGATCTCCGCCACCTCGGCTCCGTAGTACCGCGGGTGCGGAACGAAGTTTTGGAGGATCACCTCTTGGAGATGGCCGTGGCGAGCGTGACTGGTCGCAAGGGCTTCGAGAGATTCGATGCGCTCTCCTCAGGGTCTCGCCGATCCCGACGAGAATTCCGCTCGTGAATGGGATCTTGAGTTCCCCGGCGGCTTCGATCGTCGCCAGGCGAGCAGCGGGGTGCTTCGTGGGAGAGCCGGCGTGAACCGTCTCCATCAACCGCTCGCTGGTCGACTCCAGCATCAGCCCCTGAGAGGCAGTCACCTCGCGGAGACGCGCGAGGTCGCGCTTGTCGAGAACCCCGAGGTTGGTGTGAGGCAGCATGCCGCGCTCCAGAGCGCGTTCACAAGCCCAGACCACATAGGAGGTGAAGTCGTCGTGCCCCCAGGTCGTCAGGCGTTCGGCGACCATCGGATTGACCTCAGGTCGCTCGCCCGTGAGGACGAGGAGCTCCTTGGCGTTTCGGCGGACTGCGCCTCGTCCAGTTGCTTCTCGACCTCTTCCGGCGCGTGGATGTGCGCCTGATGCGTGGCGAAGGCGCAGTACTTGCAGTAGCACTGGCAGGTCCGGCGACAGCGAGAGCGTGAAGTTGCGGGAGAAGGTGACCCGGCGCACGCCGCTCAAGCTACTGCAAGTGCCTCCCGGGCACGGGCACAAAAACGGCGCCACCCCGGTCGGGATGGCGCCTTTGAAGGTGTTGCGGCCTAGCTGGCGGGTTTGTCGCTGGTCGGGGTCGACCGTTTCGGGACCGGCGGGCGCACGTGCTCCGGCGGTTCGGTCGGCGGCAGTGCCGCCCGCCTCGAGCACGAAGCGGTAGACGGCGGCAGCCAGCAGGGACGCCGACGATCGGGCCGACCAGGTAGGGCCAGACGCCGCCCCACTCGTTGCCGACCAGGGCGGGGCCGAACCAACGGGCCGGGTTGAAGGCAGCCGCCGGTCAGCGGGCCGCCGACCATGACGATGAAGCCGAGGGTCGTGCCGATCGCCAGCGGCGCCCACTCCTTGAAGCTCTTCTTCGAGTAGACCGCGGCGAGGATCACCAGGACGAGGCAGAAGGTGCCGATCGCCTCGACGATCGAGCCCTGGAAGTTGCCGCCGAGCAGCCCGCTGACTTCGCAGCGCGCCGTAATGGGTGGCGCGGCCCTCGTCCAGCAGCAGCGCCCTTGGTCAGCAGGGCGCCGAGCACGCCGCCCGAGAGCTGGGCGAGCATGTAGATCGACCGCGTCGATCGGCGTGATCCGTTTGATCACCGCGCGCGGCCAGCGTCACCGCCGGGTTGAAATGCCCGCCGCTGACCACGCCGAACATGACGATCAGCCCGAACAGCAGGAAGGCGTGGACGAGGCCGACGACCGCGAAATCCGAGCCGAACTGTGCCTGGCCTCCCGTCGCCACGAACAGCACGACGACACTGGTGATGAAGAACACCAGCAGGAACGTGCCGATCAACTCGGCGAGATATGCGGAAAGCCCTCGTCTCCTGCACGCTTTCTCCTCCTCGATTCCCGTGATCAGGTAAGCGGCGGCAGTCTACTCACATTCGCGCAATGGATTAGGTTCCCCGCCGCATGAGTCGAGCTGCCGCGCTGCTGGCGGCCGTTCTCGCGCTCGCCGGCGTCGCCGGCTGCGGCGAGGACGGCGCTGAACCGGGCGCGCCGAAAGGCGCGACGCTCGTGCTCGATTTCATCGCCCAACGCCGTCCACTCGGGCATCTACGCGGCGCAGGCCGCAGGGCTTCTACGGCGACGCAGGGGTCGACCTGACGATCCAGCCAGCCGGGCGAATCGACCGACGCGCCGAAGCTGCTCGACGCCGGCCGGGCCGACTTCGCGATCCTCGACATCCACGACCTCGGCATCGCCCGCGAGCGCGGCCTCGACCTGGTCGGCGTGATGCCGATCGTGCAGCGCCCGCTGGCCGCGGTGCTCGCCCGCGCCGACGGCCCGGTGCGCCGCCCGCGCGAGCTCGAAGGGCACGACGGTCGGCGTCACCGGCCTGCCCTCCGACGAAGCCGTGGTCGACTCCGAGGTCGAGCGCCGACGGCGGCGACCCGGCCAAGGTCGAGCGGGTGACGATCGGCTTCAACGCGGTCGCCTCGCTCGCCGCCGGCAAGGTCGACGCCGCCACCGGCTTCTGGAACGCCGAGGGCGTGGCGCTGGAACGCCAGGGCGTTCCGATCCGCATCTTCAAGGTCGACGAGTACGGCGCCCCGCCCTACCCCGAGCTGATCCTGACGCACCTCGCGCGAGACCCTCGAAGACGATCCCGAGCTGGTCGAAGCCATGGTCGCGGCGACCCGGCGCGGCTACGCCTTCGCCGAGAAGGAGCCCGACGCGGCGCTCGACGACCTGCTCGCAGCCGACCCGAGCTCGAACGCGCCGAACAGCAGGCCCAGCTGCAGGTTCTGCTGCCCGACCTCTCCCCGCACCCGTTCGACCCCGGGGTCCTGCGCGAATGGGCCGACTGGGACCTCGAGCACGGCCTGCTGCGAAAAGCCGCTGACGTCGACGACGCCCTCGACCGCAGTCGCCGAGCCGGCGTCTCGACCAGGCTCGCGCGCGGCAGTTCGCGGGCCATCCGCGAGCGCGGCACCGCCAGGTCCACCCCGGCCGCCTCGGCGGCTTCGCTTGGTCTCGACGTCGACGTGCGAGTAGTAGCCAAGGACCGGCATCCCGAGCCCAACCAGGGCCTCCGGGTTCTCCACGTCGAGGTCGGCGACGATCAGGTCGATCCCGTCCCAGGCGCTCTCCTCGATCGAGCCAGAGGCGACGACCTCGTGCCCGGCCGCGGTCAGGGTCTCCTGAACCTTGCTGCCGAGCATCAAATCCGTGCTGATGCTGAGAACTCGCGCCAACTAGATGGACCGGCGTTCGCGGAACTCTTCCCGCACGCTCTCCGGCCTGCCCCACATCTGCACGGCCTCCGAGCGCCCCTCACGAACGTCCGCGAGGCCAAGCTCGCCGGCGACACCTTCGCCGTCCAGCTTCGCCAAGCACACCCTTGACGCTCTCGGCCGCCGCAGCGTGACCGAAGCTCTTGGCAATCAACAGCCGCCAGTGCCAACCCTCCGCCTTCGGGTGCTGGTAGACCTGCGCGTTGATCTGGCTAAGCGCCACCGCGCTGTCCACGTAATGCGCCTCATCTTCGATCCGAAGATCGACCTCCAGATCCGTCCAGTCCGGCGGCAACGTGTCCAGGATCTGCTGGAAGTCAGTAGCGAGAGCCATCGAGCGGAAGCGTAATGGAGGGGACGGGTGACCTCCTCCAGACACTCAACATCGAGCCATTGGCGAGATGTGTCTGAAGGGGGTCACCCGTCCCCTCCCCAAACGCCTAGCAGCCGTTTATGGCGATGTCGAAAGGTGGCTCGGATCAGAGGGCGCAGCCAGGCCCCCGGCACAGGCAGTCGCGGCTCCCAGGCAACCCGATCGGTGATCCGGCATTGATCCGCGCCCAGCGGCTCCAGCGTCCGCTCGTGTTCCCAGAGCCGCTGCGAGAGCATCGAAGAGCGCTCGAGGAAGCCTCGCCCCGGCTCGATCCGGACCACGGTGATGTCGTCGTAGTCGAAGGGGAGGAAGCCGAAAAGGAGCACCCAGCTGCGCCCGATGTGGCCCGGCTCGGGATCATCGAGGCCGAAGTCTTCGGCGCCCCGCGGGACGGTCATTCGCATCAACGGCCCCAGCTCGTAATTGATCCCGGCCGGGTCGATCGCCCGCGCCCAGACCACCTCGGTTCCAGCCTCGATCTCCGAGGAGACTGCAATCTCCGCTCGCCGTCGCATCAGCCGAGGAAGACCTCGTAGAGGAGGAAGGCATTGAGGGCGATGATCAGCGAGGCGAGGACGCCGGCCAGGGCGCTGAGCCATCCCGGGTTGACCAGATCGCCCATCACCTCCCGGTCGGCGGCGATCAGCAGCAGCGGCACCAGCGCGAAGGGGATCCCGAAGGAGAGGACGACCTGGCTGCCGACCAGGGCGTCGGTCGGGTCGAGCCCGATCGCCAGCACGATCAGGGCCGGCGCCAGGGTGATCGCGCGGCGGAGGAAGAGGGGGATGCGGCGGCGGATGAAGCCCTGCATCACGACCTGCCCGGCCATCGTCCCGACCGAGGAGGAGGCGAAGCCGGAGGCGAGCAGGGCGATGCCGAAGATCATCGCCGCGCGGTCGGAGGCCAGCTGTCCCAAAGCGTCGTAGGCGCCGTCGATCGTGTCGACGCCGGTCAGGCCGCTGGTGTGGAAGAGGGCCGCCGCGACGATCATCATCGAGAGGTTGACCAGGCCCGCCAGCGAGAGGGCGATGACGACGTCGACCTTCTCGAAGTTGAGGATCTTCCTGCGCTCGGCCGAGTTGCGGCCGACGATGCGCCGCTGGGTCAACGCCGAGTGCAGGTAGATGACGTGGGGCATCACCGTCGCGCCGATGATCCCGGTGGCGAGGAGGATGCTCTCGGTCCCCTCGAAGCCCGGCAGGACGAGGTGCTTGGCGATTTCGCCTCCGTCCGGACTGGAGTCGAAGAGCTCGAAGGCGAACGAGGCGACGACGACACCGACCAGGACCGTGATCCCGGCCTCCAGGCGGCGGAACCCGCGCTGCTGCAGGGCCAGGATCGCGAAGGCGCCGACGCCGGCGATCAGCCCGGCCGGGAACAGCGGGATCCCGAACAGCAGGTTGAGGCCGAGCGCGGCGCCGACCACCTCGGCGATGTCACAGGCCATCGCCACCACCTCGGCCTGCAGCCAGAGACCGATCGAGGTGCGGCGCGAGAAGCGCTCGCGGCAGAGCTCGGCCAGGTTCTTCCCGGTCGCGATCCCCAGCTTCGCCGACTGCGTCTGGACCAGCATCGCGATCAGGTTGGCCGAGAGAACGACCCAGAGCAGCAGGTAGCCGAACTTGGCGCCGCCGGCGATGTTGGTGGCGAAGTTGCCGGGGTCGATGTAGGCGACGGCGGCGACGAAGGCGGGGCCGAGGAACGGCCAGAGGCCGCGCACCCCGCGGTGGCGTCCCTCCAGCGAGTGGCGCGCCGCCTCGGCGACCGCGGCCTCGCCGGGGAGGACGTCCTCGACCTCCGCTCCGCGGCGGACCTCCTCGACGACGTCCTGCTCGGGCGGCGCGCTCACCGCGCCTCCCAGGTGGGCGGCAGCAGGTCGGGGCCGGGGATCGGCGTCCCGTGCGGGTCGTGCCGCGGTTCGCCGAGCTTCGCCGCGATCAGCTGCTCGAGCTCCTCGGAGATGTAGTGCTCCAGCACCTCGGCCTCCTCGTGGACCCGGTCGTCTGGCATCCCCAGGGCCTCGGAGAGGTAGGCCTCGATCAGGCGGTGGTGACGGATCACCTCCAGCGCCACCTTCTCCCCGGCCGGCGTCAGGCTGACGCCCTTGTAGGGGAAGTACTCGACCAGGCCGAGGTCGGCGAGCCGTTTCAGCATCGAGGTCGCGGTCGCCGGGGTGACGCCGAGGCGGTGCGCGACCTCGCCGTTCAACACCAGCCCCTCGCGTTCGGCGGCGATCGCGTAGATCGCCTTCGCGTAGTCCTCGATCGCCTCGGTGCTGGGCGCTCGGCGCGCGCGCTGCGCCCGCCCTCGGCCGCCATCAGACCGACACCAGCAGGCCGGTGAGATAGAGGGCGGCGATGCCGGCGAGCATCCCAAGCGACGCTCGCTGGATAGAGGTAGCGGCCGTCTGGGTCGCGCATCGCCGGGGCGAGCTGGACGATCACCCGCGCGATCGCCCCGACCCCAACCCCGAACAGCAGCGCCGCCAGGCTCGGGTTGAAGGCGGCGGCGCCGATCCAGGCGCCGAGGATCGCCGGCGCGCCGGCGATCAGGCCGAGAGCGAGCAGCCGGGCCGGGCGTCGGCCGGGCCGGCGTCGCGCAGCGGGGCGACGATCGCCAGCCCCTCGGTGGTGTTGTGGATCGCGAAGCCGACGACGAGGAAGGCCCCGAGCGCGAGGGCGCCGCTGGCGTAGGCGGAGCCGATCGCCAGCCCCTCGCCGAGGTTGTGCAGGCCGATCCCGATCGCGACCAGGAGCGCCAGGTAGCTGGCAGCGGCTCCAGCCGCTCCCCCGCCCCCGGCCTGCCGCGAGCGCTGCGAGCAGGTAGCTGTCGATCCCGGCCAGGGCCAGGTAGGCGACCAGGCCGCCGACGAGGACGAGGGTCGTGCCGCCGAAGGCCGCCGGCGCCTCGGCGGCGATCTCCAGGCCCTCGAGGCCGGCGTCGATCGCCAGGAAGGCGAGCAGGCCGACGGTGAAGGCGATCAGCGTCCCCATCCAGGCCGGCGCCGAGTCGCCGCAGGAACGGCAGCCAGAGCATCCCCAGGCTGACCGGGATGACGCCGACGTAGATCCCGAGCAGCGCCATCAGGCCGAAGAAGCCGGCGTCGGCTCTGCGGCGTTTCGGCCGCGACCGGGATCGAGGCCGCGATCGTTGCCGCCGGTCGAGGTGAGGACGAAGATCTCGTAGGCCTCGCCCTCGATCCAGGGATAGGAGATCCGCAGCGTCGTCGACCCGAGCCGGCCGATCTCGCGCGCCGCCGTCGGTCGCTGAAGGGCGCGTAGGCGTCGTTGACCGCGACCTGGGCGACTTCGACCGGGTCGGGGCCGTCGTTGCGCAGGGTCAGCTCGATCTCGCCCGGGCGCAGGACCGTGCGCTCGACCGCGATTTCCTCGACCGGCGGCCCGCTGCGCTCGCCGAGGCCGGGCCCGCCGAGCAGGGCGAAGGTGCCGATCGCGACGGCGATCAGCGCCAGCGGGATCAGGCCCAGGGCCCAGGCCGGCAGGCCGCCGCCGAGACCGCGTTCGGCACGCGCGCCCGGCCTCCATCAGGCCGGGCTCCCCTTGCCCCAGGGCAGCTCGCAGTACATCGACGACGCGGCCGCGGCGGACAGGCGCGAGGGGTCGCCGACGCGGAAGAAGCCCGACCAGCCGAGCTCGGCGAACTCGTCTGACATGGGCGTGGAACATGTAGTCGCCGTCGTAGGGGAACCTCAGCTCGAGGATCCCCCGCTGCCCCTGTCCCTGGATCACGGTGTCGGTGAACTCGCTCGGCGCCAGCGAGGTCCCGGTCGGGAAGTAGTGGAAGAAGTTGCCGTGGACGTGGAAGGAGTTGAGCGGGTCGTACTCGAGCGACGTTGACGAGGTAGATCCGCACTGGCTCGTCGCGCGGACCGCGATCGGCTCGTCGACGTAGTGGAAGCCGACGCTGTTGACCGCGTAGACCTCGTTGGCGAGGTCGAAGTTGGTGTCGAAGCCGTTCATCACCATCACCATCTCGTCGGCTTCGGGCCGCCCCTGCTTTGGGTCGATGATGAAAGCGCCGTAGAGGCCGCGGGCGATGTGCGCGGCGAGCGGCGTCGACGTGGCAGTGGTAGAGGTGGAGGCCGAAGGGAGCGGCGTCGAACTCGTAGGTGAAGGCCTCGCCCGGTTCGATCTGGCCGCCGCCGCGGTTCCCGCCGATCCCCGGCATCCCGTCCATCAGGGCGGAGTGCACGCCGTGGAAATGCATCGTGTGCGGATGTTCGGAGCCGTTGACGAAATGGACCCGCAGCAGCTCGCCCTCGCGGGCGCGCAGGGTCGGGCCCGGGACGCGGCCGTTGTAGGTCCAGGCCTCGTAGCGGACGCCGGGGGCGATTTCGATCTCCCGGTCCTGGGCGACGATCGTCCCACTCGCGCAAGACGCGGCCGCTGGCGAGACGGCTGGTCGGCCGTAGTCGAAGTCGCGCAGCAGCTCGGTCGGGTGGAAGCCGTTGCGCCGCGTGGTCGACCTGGCGGCCGGCGGCGAAGGTCGCGTGGGGAAACTCGCCGCTGGCATGTCCGTGTGCCGCCGCGGCGGGCGCCTCGGCGACGGCGCTCTCGCCGCTACGGCCAAAGGTGGCGAGGCCGGCGACCGCAGGCGCCGCCAGGGCGGCGCCTCCGAGCAGGCGCCTGCGACTGATCCCCTTCTGCGGCTTCTCGTCCACGGCGGGAGATTTTGACACATCTAAAAGTAAATTTCGACCCATCTAAATCTCGGCTTCCTAGAATCGGGGTGGATGACGGTCCCAGCCTGGTCGAGCTCGACGCCCAATATCGCCAGCTGCGCGAGGAATGCGGCCTGCTCGAGCGCGCCGACCACGGCCTGCTGATCGTCGGCGGCGCCGAGGCGGCCGAGTACCTGCAGGGACAGCTGACCAACGACGTCGAGGCGCTCGCAGCCGGGCGACGGCGTTTACGCCGCCCTGCTCGACCGCAAGGGACATATGCAGGCCGACATGCGGGTGCTGCGCCCGGGCGAGGCCCGGAGCTCTGGCTGGACCTCGAGTCGGCGGGGCTGGAGGCGGCCCGCCGCCACCTGACTGATGTACAAGATCGGCCGCGAGGTCGATGTCGCCGACGCTGGCGACGAGCGGGTCGCTGCTCTCGCTGATCGGCCCTCGCTCGGTCGAGATCGCCGGCAGCGCCCCGCTGCCCGAGAACGCCTGCGAAGACGTCACCGTCGGCGGCGCCGAGTGCCTTGCGGTCGGCAGCGCCGAGGGAATCGACCTCCTCGTCCCCGCCCCAGAGCAGCAGCGGGTCCGTGAAGCGCTGTTCGCCGGCGGCGCGGTCGAGGTTTCCGCCGAGGCGGCGGAGATTGTCCGGATCGAGGCCGGCCGCCCCCGCTTCGGCGCCGAGATGGGAACCGAGACGCTCCCAGCCGAGGCCGGCATCGTCGAGCGGGCGGTGAGCTTCACCAAGGGCTGCTACATCGGCCAGGAGACCGTCGCCCGCCTCCACTACAAGGGCAGGCCAAACCGCCATCTGCGGGGCCTGCGGCTGAGCGCCCCGGCACAGCCCGACGAGTCCCTGCGGGTAGGCGAGAAAGAGGTGGGCAGGCTTGGCAGCGCCGCCATCTCCCCCGCCCTCGGATCGATCGGCCTGGCGATCCTGCGGCGCGAGGCGGAGCCGGGCGCAACGGTGGCCGTAGGTGAAGATGGCGTTACGGCCGAAGTTGTCGCCCTCCCCTTCAGTTAGATTCAGCGCCGTGGGCCGTGGGAGAGCGAAAGCGGCGGCGATTGCCGCACTTATCGGAACGACCGCGCTGCTGCTCGGCTGCGGCGAATCGCGCCACGCCAACGAGCAGCGACCCTCGGGCTCGACCCGGGTCAGCGTGACGATCAACGAAAAGGAAGTGATCGTCCAGCCGACGGAGATCGCCCAGCGGGCGGAACCGACGCAGGAGATCCCGCAGAACCAGAATCACCCCGAGCCGCCGATCGAGACCGGCAAGCCGCTCAACGTCACCTTCGTCGCCGCCAACCAGACCGCGATCGACACGCAGCTGAAGATCCGCGGCGCCAAGGAGGCGGAATCGGAGACCGTCTTCGCCCGCAGCCCCGGCACCTTCCATATCGACCTTCCCGCCGGGTCCTACACGGTCTCGGTTGCCGGCATGCCGGAGGCGCGGCCCGGCCACCTGACGGTGGGCCGTTACCGCGCCTCCTCGCAGAACGACGTGCTGCTGCCCTAGCTGGGCCTAGCCGACGTCAAGCGCCCACTGTGCGCCCTCGGCGCCGCCGGCGTCAACGAACGACCGCATTGTGTATTCACCTGTGAGTCTGATCGGCAGGTGCTGGTTTTCCGGATTGCCGCCGCAGATCGCGCCACCGGCGCCGATTGTGCTTGTTGCTGTGAACTGGGCGCTGACTGTCGCCTTGACGTCAGGGACGATCCCGATGTGGGCTGTGTTGTGGTAGATCCCCGCTGGGACCTGACCCTGCGGGCCGATGTCGTATGTGCAGGTCGAGAGGTTCATCGCGTGAGCGAAGGCGTTCGCGTAGACGTGGATTTCGATCTGCTGCCCGTCGGGGCACTGGACCCACGCGTGCATCGTGCCTGTGCCCTGCTGCTGACCTGTCGTGCCCGGTTTGCCGAACCCGAATTTGTAGTCGCATTCGTTCATTGTCACTGTCACCGGTGTCATCCCACCCGGTTCCGAGGTGCAGCCTTCGTAGCGAGCCTTGAATGTGACCGGATCGAGCGCCGGGGCGTTGAATGTCGATTCCAGGTCAGATGTGGCGCAACTAACGGTCCTGATCGGGCCGACACCGATGTCGAAGGTGACGCCTGGAGCCTGGACTCCTGTGACGATCGCCGGGAAGCCGACCGTTGTCAGCGCCCCTGTTTCGGCCTGCGCTGCCGGCGCCATCACGGCGACCATGGTGGCCATCGCGGCCACGGCCAGGCCGAGGGCTTTGAATATGCGAGTCATTTGACTCTCCCTTTTCTTGGGTTTGCGTCCACGAGCGGACGAGACCTGTTCTGGTCCGCATCGATACCTACCACGTCTAGGGAATTTTGCTAAAGAAAACTTTTTCGTTCTTTTGTCGCAGCGAGGGGCGCTTGGCGAAGCCGCTGCAAGCGGCATTTCAGGATCGCGGTGGCGTCTGAAGCTCTTGCCAGCATCGCCCCCATGACCGTTTTCCTCGCCATCGCCGTCGTCCTTCTCGCCGCCGGCCTCATATACGTCCTCATCTCCCGCCAGCCGGAGGCAGCCGAACAGCCGGATCTCGCTCCCGCGATCCAGGAGGCTGCCCAGGAAGCAACCTCCCGCGCCCTCTCCGACCTGCTCAAAGTCGGCGAGGCCGAGCGCAGGCGTGACGCCGAGGCGGCGAAGGAGACGCTGGACAAGCGCCAGGCGGAGATCAAGAGCCTGGCCGAGCGGATCGCCAAAGGGCAGGAGCGGATCGAAAAACAGGTCCAGGACCGTGGCGAGACCGACCTGCGCACGCAGGCCATGCTCGAGCAGATGGGCCAGACGATCGGCAACCTCAACAGCGAGACGGCGGGGCTGAAGAAGGCCCTGCGCCAGCCGCAGACCCGCGGCCAGTGGGGCGAGTTGCAGCTGCGCCGCTGCGTCGAGATCGCCGGGATGACCGAGCACGTCGACTTCGAGCTGCAGCAGACGCTGCGCACCGAAGACGGCAACCTCCGCCCCGACGCCCGTTTCCTGCTGCCGGAGGGGCGCAGCTTCGTCGCCGACTCGAAGGTCCCGCTCGACGCCTTCCTCGACGCCCAGGAGTCCGAGGTCGAATCCGAGCGCCGGCTGCACCTCGAGCGCCACGCGCGGCAGGCGCGCGAGCACGTCCGCAGCCTCAGTTCGAAGGACTACCAGGGGCAGTTCAACCCCGGCGAGATGCCGGACCTGGTGATCTGCTTCATCCCCAACGAGCCGGCCCTGCACGCCGCCTTCGCCGCCGACCCGGATCTCTTCGACTACGCGCTGGAGCGCAACGTCCTGCTGGTCAGCCCCACCTCGCTGATCGGCTTGCTGCGGACCATGGAGCTCGGCTGGCGGCAGGAGCGGATGGTCGCCGAGGCGGCTGAGATCGCCGAGGCTGCAAAAACCCTGCACGGCCGCTTCTCGAAATTCCTCGGCGACTTCGACAAGATCGGCCGCGGTCTGCGCACCGCGACCGGCGCCTACGACACCGCCGTCGGCTCGATGGAACGCCGCCTGCTGCCACAGCTGCGCAAGGTCGAGGGCCTCGGCGTCGCCCCCGGCAAGGAGATCGAGGCACCGCAGCCGGTCGAGGCAACGGTGCGAGAGATCACCGCGCCGGAGCTCCGCGACAAGCGCGACGAGCCAAAGGCCGCCTAGGAGGGATTTGGCGAAACCCGCGCGTGCGGTTGGCGAATGCCGCCCCGCGAGTGTGTCCAGCGCCGCCAGACGTGCGGGGGTTTCGCCACCCTCTCCTGACCAAGCCGGCCAAGCGAGGCCGCGCCGTCCCGTCGGGAGTGCCTCTCAGCGCCCCCACCACCACCTTCGTCTGTTCCTTTTTGTTGTAGAAGGCCGAAAAGGAACAGACGAGCAAGCGGAGCCGCGCATCTGGGCTGGGGGCGCTGCGGAAACGATACGGCCGGGTCTCATCTAGGATTCGGCGCCCTTACCTTACCTAGACGACCCGCGGAGGATCTGGCCTTGGCCGTTGACACGAGTGCAGTAGCGAACTTGGACGTGGAGCCCGGCACGCTGCCGGAGACGATGGCGGCGTGGGTGATCCGCCAAGAGCGCGAGGGCGAGCCCAAAGACGCCTTCCAGCTCGAGCAGATCGAGGTTCCCGAGCCCGGCGCCTTCGAGGTGATCGTCCGCGTGATGGCTGCCGGCGTCAATTTCAACAACGTCTGGGCCTCGCTCGGCAAGCCGGTCTCGGTCTTCGGCTACGGCGACCACCCCGAGTACGGCCACCACATCGGTGGCTCCGACGCCTCCGGGATCGTCTGGAAGGTCGGCGAGGGCGTCACCCGCTGGAAGGCGGGCGACGAGGTCGTGATCCACTGCAACCAGGCCTCCTACGAGGACGTCGAGGTCCACGGGCTCGACCCGCTCGCCGCCCCGAGCCAGCGGATCTGGGGCTATGAGACGACCTGGGGCTCCTTCGCCCAGTTCACCAAAGTCCAGGCCCAGCAGCTGCTGCCGAAGCCGGGCAACCTCTCCTGGGTCGACTCCTCCGCCTACGGGCTGACCTACTTCACGGCCTACCGGATGCTGATGGACCAGTGCAAGCTGCAGGCCGGCCACAACGTCCTCATCTGGGGCGCGGCCGGCGGCCTCGGCGTCTTCGCCGTCCAGCTCTGCAAAGCGGCCGGCGCCAACGCGGTCGGCGTCGTCTCCTCCGACGAGAAGGGCGAGCTGGTCAAGCAGCTCGGCGCCGTCGACTACATCAACCGCAACGAGTTCGGCGAGATGATGCGCACCGACGCCAACCTCACCGACCCCGCCGCCGACAAGCAGCGCTTCCTCGCCTCGCGCGGCTTCGCCAAGCGGGTCAAGGAGATCCTCGGCGACGCTCCCGACATCGTCTTCGAGCACGTCGGCCGCGCCACCTTCCCGACCTCGGTCTACACCGTCAAACCGTTCGGCAAGGTCGTCATCTGCGGCGCCACCTCCGGCTACCAGCTCGACTTCGACGTCCGCTACCTGTGGATGAAGCAGAAGCAGATCATCGGCTCCCACTTCGCCAACGCGTACGAGTGCATGAAGGCGAACCAGCTGATGGCCGAGGGCAAGGTGCGGCCGGTCCTCTCGGAAACGATGGGCTTCGAGGGCGTCCCCACCGCCCACCAGCTGATGCACGAAAACAAGCACCTCGGCAAGATCTCGATCCTCGTCGGCGCCGAGTCCGAGGACGAGGGCAAGCACGAGGAGGGACCGGGCGCGATCCGGGCCGAGGTCGGCGCATGAGCGCCGGATCCACGCGAACCGAAAGGCGATTCTGATGGCAGAGGTCTGCACCCTCGACTGGCACATCTCCCCCTTCCGCGCCGACCGCTTCCTCGACCTGTGGGAAGCGTCGGCGGCCAAGGCCGCGGCCTACGGCGCCAAGAGCTGGTCGCTGACCCGCTCCACCGACGACCCGCTCGCCTTCCGCCAGACGATGGTCTGGGAGAGCCGTTCGGACTTCGAACGCTACTGGTACGCGGAGGAGATCGAGCACGCCCGCGCGGCGATCATCGACCTCTACGACATTCCGCTGCTGCCGGCCTGGCACACGCTCGTCGCAGCGGAGTAGCCGCCCTAGCGGCGGCGGATCAGGGTTTCGACGCCCTCGTCGCCCTCGATCCAGCACTCCACCTCAAAGGCGTCGGCCAGCCGGGCGGTGGCGTCGTTGGTGACCTCTCGATTCCAGATCACGAAGCGGCCGTCACGGCATTCGATGTTCCAGAGATGGATCCCAAAGTAGTTGTTGCGAACACCCTCATTCTTCATGTGCCGCAGCGCAACGCACCCGTCCTTTTTGGTCACCCCGACCAGGTTCTCGATTACAACCAGGGGATCGGCAGTGTGGTCGAGCGCGTTCGACATAAAGGCGACGTCGAAGGCTTCGGGACCGAAGTAGTCGAGGACGTCCTCCCCGGCAACCGCGAGCGGCGGGACGAGCGGCTCGATTCCAGCCTTCCGAAGCGCCTCCGCGTAATCGTCGGCCAAGGCGTCGGCGGCGGTAACGGCGAGCTTCTTGCCGGGATACCTCTTGCCGACCGAGGTCAGGGGGCCTGAACCGACATCGAGGATCGCCACATCCTCTCGACCGATCAACTCGACGGCGCGGCGCAGAGCTTGTCCGATGATCTCGGTCTCGGGATCCAAGCGAATTGCGAACCGCTCCCGGGCGTCGGCGGCGGCCAGCGAGTCGGTCCAGTAGCCGGACTCGTGCGAATTCCGCTTCGACCAACGCTCGCGGTACGACAGGCGCCCGTCCCGGAACGCCTGCACCCGTCCGGCGGCGCGGACCAGCGCTCCGGTTAGGGCCTCGTTGCTGCGCAATGCGCTTCGCAGGGCGGCTTTCACTTCGCGCCCTTTTCTCACGCGCGCTCCAGCGGCGCCATCGTCAGCCCGGCACCCTCCAGCTGCTCCCAGTAATGCTCGGCCGGCTCGCGCGGACCGGACCAGACGATCGCCTGGCCGCCGCTGTGGATCGTGTCGGCGATCCGGTAGCCCTGGTCGAGGGAGACGCCGGGGATGACACGTGCCAGAGTCTGCGCGACGTGGTCGAAGGTGTTGTGGTGGTCGTTGCGGACGATCACGCGCCAGTTGCCCCCGAGGCCGGAGCCTGGTCCCGCAACGCGGGGCCGCTCGATCGTGCCGGTCGCCATGCCTCGCAGACTACGCCGCTCAAAACGGGCTGGGGACGCGCACCACGACGTCGTCGACCGAGGCGACGATGCCGTTGCCGTTCTTGATCGTGCCGACGATCACCGCCGAGTTGCGCCCGGTCAGGTCGCCGGCCGCCGCGTCGACCGCTTCGCCGACCAGCTTGTTGCCGACGTAGGCGAAGAGGCGCGCCTGGCCCTTTTCCGGGCCGCTGGTGACGTTGACGGCGCGCAGCCGCAGGCTGTTGGCTTCGTTGATCCCCATCACGGCTTTCTCGTTCTTGGCGATCGCGAGGAACTTCTGCCCCTCGCCGCTGACCCGGACCAGCTGCGCCTTTTTCTGGCGCGGGAAGACGAGTAGCTGGTACTTCAATCCGGCTCCGGCTCGCAGCTCGAGGCCGAGGAAGGCCTTGCGCTGGAGGTTCTCGGGGGTGCCGCTGAGCAGGCGCTCGGTGGCGGAGATCTCGAGGTCGCGGCCGAGGACCGGCGTGCGGAACGAACAGGAGGCGGTTTTCTTGCCCAGCGTCACCCGCATCGCCCCGTTGGCCCCGGCGCGGGCGCAGTTGCTGCCGGAGAGCTTGACCAGCTGGCTGCGCTGGGCAAGCGACTCCATGCTGTTGCGGTAGACGCCGATCATCGCCGCGCCGGCAACGGCGCAGGCGAGCACGCCCACGGCAAGCGCGGCGAGGAAGGTGGCTGCAAATCTGCCCTTCATCGAGTCGCCAGCCTAAACACAGCCGGGGTCGAAAGATGCGGCACGAGCGGGCGTGAACGCTGTCTTTCGGCAGCCAAATATCATTCGTGGCATGAGCGACCACCGACTTCCCCAGCCCGACCGCCCATGGGTGATGCGCACCTACGCCGGCCACTCCGACGCCCGCCGCTCCAACGAGCTCTACCGCAAGAACCTGGCCAAGGGCCAGACGGGGCTCTCGGTGGCCTTCGACCTGCCGACCCAGACCGGCTACGACCCCGACCACGTCCTCGCCCGCGGCGAGGTCGGCAAGGTCGGCGTCTCGGTCGCCCACAAGGGCGACATGCACCAGCTGCTCGACGGCATCCCGCTCGACGAGATGAACACCTCGATGACGATCAACGCCACCGCCGCGTGGCTGCTCGGCCTCTACGTCACCGTCGCCGAGGAGAACGGCGTCGACCGCTCGCAACTGAAGGGGACGACGCAGAACGACATCATCAAGGAGTACCTCTCACGCGGGACCTACGCCTTCCCGCCGGAGCCCTCGATGCGGCTGATCGCCGACATGGTCGCCTTCAGCGTCAACGAGGTGCCGAGCTGGAACCCGACCAACATCTGCAGCTACCACCTGCAGGAGGCCGGGGCGACCCCGGTGCAGGAGATCGCCTACGCGCTCTCGACCGGGATCGCCGTCCTCGACGAGGTGAAAGCCCGCGGCCAGGTCGCCGACTCCGACTTCCCCAAGGTCTTCGGCCGCATCTCCTTCTTCGTCAACGCCGGGATCAGGCTGGTCGAGGAGATCGCCAAGCTGCGGACGATGAGCGCGCTGTGGCAGGAGATCGGCCGCGAGCGCTACGGCGTGACCGACGAGAAGATGCTGCGCTTCCGCTACGGGGTCCAGGTCAACAGCCTCGGCCTGACCGAGGCGCAGCCGGAGAACAACATCCAGCGGATCGTGCTCGAGGCGCTGGCGGTGACGCTCAGCCGCAACGCCCGCGCGCGGGCGATCCAGCTTCCGGCCTGGAACGAGGCGATGGGCCTCCCCCGCCCCTGGGACCAGCAGTGGAGCCTGCGGATCCAGCAGGTGCTGGCCAACGAGACCGACCTGCTCGAGTACCCCGACGTCTTCGAGGGCTCGGTCGTGATGGACGGCCTGGTCGAGGAGCTGACCGCCGGGGCGCGGGCGGAGGTGGCTGTGGTCGAGGAGCACGGCGGCGCCGTCAAGGCCGTCCCCTACATGAAGGCCCGACTGGTCGAGTCCCACCGCGAGCGGGTGGCGCGGATCGAGGCCGGCGAGCAGAAGGTGATCGGCCAGAACAGCTTCACCGAGACCGAGGACTCGCCGCTGACGGCGGGCGCCGACGGCGGCATCCTGACGCCGGACCCCGAGGTCGAGCGCGAACGGGTCGAGGCGCTGGAGCAGTGGAAGGCCGAGCGGGACTCCGACGCGGTGAGCGCGGCCCTCGAGGACCTGGCCAAGGCGGCCGCGGACGACGGCGTCAACATCATGCCGGCGACGATCGCCGCCGCCAGGACGGGCGTGACCACCGGCGAGTGGGCGCAGGCGATGCGCGACGTCTTCGGCCCCTACCGGGCGCCGACCGGCGTCGACGGCGCCTCGGCGCCGGGCGAGCGCGAGCAGATGGAGGAGATCCGCCGCCGGGTCGACGTGACCTCGGAGAAGATCGGCCACCGGATCAAGATCCTGGTCGGCAAGCCCGGGCTCGACGGCCACTCCAACGGCGCCGAGCAGGTGGCGCTGCGGGCGCGCGACGTCGGCATGGAGGTCATCTACCAGGGCATCCGCTTGACGCCGGAGGAGATCGCCGAGTCCGCCCTGCAGGAGGACGTCGACGTGGTCGGCCTCTCGATCCTCTCCGGCTCCCACCTGGAGCTGATCCCCGAGGTGGTGCGGCTGCTGCGGGACGAGGGCGTCGAGGTGCCGGTCGTCGTCGGCGGCATCATTCCCGTCGCCGACGCCGTACGCCTGCGCGAGGCCGGCGTCGCCGGCGTCTACACGCCGAAGGACTTCGACGTGAACAAGATCATGGGCGAGATCGTCGAGCTGGTCGGCCAGCGCGCGGGCAGTCCCAGCCCCGCATGAGTCTTAAGCGCACTTTTTCTTGCGCTGTTCCGCCTTAAGCGCAGCTATTCTGCGTTACGGATCGTATGCCGACTCCTGCGCGCACTTTTTCTTTGCCCGACCTTCCCGAGGTCTTCCCCACCTCGACCGCGATCTCAGCACCTCTTCGTCGCGCTGTCAAAGCGGGCGAAGCCCGGAAACTCGCTGGCCGGCTCTACACCCGCAACCTGCAGGAGCCTCTCGAGCAGATCTCCCGTCGCAACTGGCCGACGATCGTGGCTCATTACTTCCCCGACGCGGTGATCGCCGATCGCAGCGCGCTGGAAGCGAAGCCCGCTGCAGACGGGTCTCTCTTCCTCGATGCGGGGCCGGACTACGCGGCGCGCAGGCCGGCCCGGGTACCGGGGCTCAAGCTGCGGCCTAGGAAGGGGCCCGGACCGGTCGAGGAGGACATGCCCTACATGGACCTTCACATCGCGAGCCGACCCCGCGCGATGCTCGAGAACATGAGGCCTTCCCGCGCTCGCGGTGGCATCGCCCGAACGTATTCCCGCTCCGAGATGGAGACGGAACTGACGAGGCTGATCGGACAGCGAGGCAGCGACGGACTGAACGAGCTCCGTGACCAGGCTCGCGACATCGCTCCAAAGATCGAGGCCGAGGCCGAGATGGAGATGCTCGACGACCTGATCGGCGCTGTTCTCGGAACGCGCGCCTCGTCGCTGCAGACGAACTCCGCCCGCGCCCACCAGGCGGGCATCGGGTTCGACAGCCGCCGCCTCGATCTCTTCGCCTCCCTTCAGGCGGAGCTGCTCCGCAGCCCCTTCCCGGAGCGAGTAGAGCAGCCCGACCCGTTTACCGCTCTCTCGTTCTTCGAGGCCTACTTCTCGAACTGGATCGAGGGAACCGAGTTCGAGATCGAGGAGGCCGAGGAGATCGTCTTCGAGCGGAAAGTACCCGACGCGCGAGACGAAGACGCCCACGACGTCCTAGGCACCTTCGAAATCGTCAACGATCCCCAGAATCGCTCCCGGCGCGCAGATTCCCCGCCGGGATTCATAGACCTGCTGCGTTCACGGCACGCCCGGATGCTGGAGCGGCGGCCCAGCGCAAATCCAGGCTCCTTCAAGAAACGAGCCAACCGCGCGGGTGGGACCAGCTTCGTCCACCCTGACCTGGTGGAAGGCACCCTGGTCGAGGGATACCGCTATCTCGAGCCCCTTCCCGAGGGCCTCACTCGGGCGGTCTTCATGATGTTCCTCATTTCCGAGGTGCACCCCTTCGACGACGGGAACGGCCGCGTGGGAAGGGTCTTCATGAACGCAGAGCTCTCTGCCGTCGGGCACCAGAGGATCGTCATCCCCCTCTCATATCGGGAGGACTACCTGGGAGGCCTGCGGGCTCTCTCCCGCGGCAGCGATCCTCGCCCGGTGATCCGCGTCCTCGACTTCGCCCAACAGTACGCGTCACAGATCGACTGGAGCGACCATCGTGCCGCACGACGGATGCTGGCGGAAACCAACGGCTTCGTGCCTCCCGACGAAGCGGAGGAACCGGCCAAGCGGCTGAAGCTGCCGAGCGCGGCTTGAACCGCCCGGGAGTGCGCCCGGCCGCCGCCCTCGCCACAATGAAGCCCATGGGCGAGTTGAACGGCGACCGGACGGCCTGGCTGCGGTGCTACCGCTGCTGGTCCCAGAACCTCGAGATCCAGATCCACTACGACGCGATCCGGCGGGTCGACCCCGAGACGGGGTCGCTGGCCGACGGCGTCGACGAGGTGCAGGAATCAGTCGTCCAGTGCCTCGACTGCATGCACGACCAGCCGCACCTCACCTTCGAAGGCGACCGCGTGGTGGCGATCGGCGACCGCTGGGAACGAATGGTCGCCGGCACCCCCTGGGTCGCCTCCTGCACGGTCACCGTCGACCAGGACCGGGTCGAGAGCTGCTCGGGCCCGGAGGCGATCGAGTTCCTCACCTACGGCGCCTTCGGCGACGCCGGCGTGCGCGAGTTCTTCACCCATGTCCGCTTCCACAAGCACGACGACGAGCAGATCGTCGTCCACCTCCTGGTCGAGCTCTACGCCCGCTCAGCCCAGGAGGCGACCGAGGTTCTCGAAGACGCCGCCCAGGGCCAACTCGAGATCACCTCGCTGGCCGAGGAGTCACGGCCGCCGGCGCACGCATCGGGCGAGGCGCACTGAAGGCTCTCAGGGGGCGCCCCGCCCCGGATTTGCTGCTGTTCGGTGGGGTCGCAGTCCTCTTGGCGCTGCACCTTCTCTGGCTTGCCCGCTTCAGCTTCGGCTACGTCACCGAGTGGGACGAGTCTGGCTATATCTCGATCGCGCTGAACAACAGCCACGCGCTGAGCGCGGACGGACCCTTCTCGCTGGTCTCGACGGTGCTGGAGCAGGGCGTGCAGGCGCCCCTCGTCCCGCTCAGCGCGGTCCCGTTAAATGTCGTCTTCGGCTCCGGCGTCGACGCCAGCCTGCTGGTCGAGCTGGTCTTCTTCGCGGTGCTCGTGGCCGCGACCTACGCGGTCGCTCGCCGGCTGACGACGCCTTGGTGGTCGCTCCTCGCCGCCCTCCTCGTCGCCACGGCGCCAGTGGTCAGCGACTACGCGCGGATCTTCCACTTCTCGGTCCCGGCCGCGGCCTTCCTCGTCTCGGCGCTGTGGGCGCTGATGAGGTCCGAGGGGCTGACGCGATGGCGCTGGTCACTCGCCTGTGGCCTGCTGCTCGGCCTGATGGTGCTCTCGCGGAGCATGACCATCGCCTACCTGCCCGGCTTCGCGGCAGCCGCCGCATTGCCGATCCTGCTCGGCAACCAGCGCCGGCACCGGCTGCTCAACCTCGCCCTGCTCGGCGCCAGCGGTGCCGCGCTGGCAGCGCTCTGGTATCTGCCCAACGCCGAGTCGGTCGGCAGCTACCTGCTCAACTTCGGCTACGGAGCCGAGTCCGAAGCCTACGGAGCCGAACACTCGCCGCTCTCGATCGCCTACTGGACCCGCGAGGGGGGCGCTGTCTTCGAAGAACTCTATTTCCCGCTCGGCGCCGCCCTGGCGCTCTGCGCGGCCGCCGCCCTCGTCTCTGCGCTGGTCCGCCGCCGACACGGGCGCCCCTCGCGCGGGCAGCTGCGGACCTGGCTGCTGGGCGACGCGGCGCTGGCCGCGGTGATCGTCCTCGAGGGCTACGTCGCGCTCACCTCGAGCAAGAACCAGGGGACCGCCTTTGCCCTCCCCTGGCTGCCGGTCCTGGTCGTGCTCGTCTGCGCGGCGGTCGCGACGATCCCCCAGCGAGCGGTGCGCGTCGCCGCCGTCTCCCTGCTCGCTGCGGTGTCGCTGCTCAACCTGACGATGAAGAGCGGCGTCGTCCCCGGGGTTGGCGACCCGCGAACCGCCGACCTGCCCCTGCTCGGCGAGACGACCGTCACCGACGGACGCGGCATCGTCGAAATCGAAGTCGCCGACGCCGGCTACCCGGCCGGCTCTCCGACCGACCCGATGCCGCAACTGCAGAAGGAATGGCTGCCGTTCGCCGGCGACCTCGCGCGCTGGGTGACCGAGTACTCGGAAGCCAAGGGCGAAGAGCCGAACCTCGGCTGGGGCTTCGACGATCTGCTGCTGAACAACACCAGGATCGGGCTCGGCTCGGAGCTGGCACTCTCCCGTCAGCTCTCGACGGTGTTTCTGAAGCCGTTCCCCGACGGCGACTCCGCCGCCTCCTACCGGGCGCAGCTGGAAGAAGCGGGGAGCAACCTCCGTCGTCGTCGGCGAGCGCGGGCCGGGAACCACCGGCATCCACCTGACCCGCCGCCGGGTGGAAGCAGCCGCTCGCCAGCTCGGCTTCCACCCGGTCCGCCGCTTCACCGCCCCGGACGGCCGCGAGCTGACCGCCTGGTGGCGGGATCACTGAACGATTGGAGAGTTAATCCGCACATAGCGCGATTAACTCTCCAATCGCGTGGCTACTCGACGTTGTCGGCCGCCGGCTCGGGCGAGGAGCCGGGGTTCTTCTTCGGGACGAGGACCAGGCGCTTGAACTCGGCGACCAGGACGCCGTCCTGGTTCAGGACCCGGGTGTGGACCTTGACGATGCCGCGGTCGGGCTTCGATTTCGACGGCTTGACGTCGAGCACCTCGGTCTCGCAGAAGAGGGTGTCGCCGTGGAAGACCGGGTTCGGGTGGCTCAGTTCTTCGGTCGCCAGGTTGGCGATCGCCTTGCCGGAGACGTCGGAGACCGACATGCCGAGGGCCAGCGAGTAGACCAGCGGCCCGACGACGACGTTGCTGCCCTGCTGGGAGCTCGCTTGCGTAGACGTCGTTGAGGTGCAGCGGGTGGTGGTTCATCGTGATCAGGCAGAAGAGGTGATCGTCGGACTCGGTCACGGTCTTGGCCGGCCAGTGCTTGTAGACGGCGCCGACCTCGAACTCCTCGAGGTAGCGGCCGTAGCTGTGGGCGCCGCTTGCCTCGCGCTCGGCCTGGTCGGTGGTCAGCTCGTACGTCTCGCTCATGCTCGCCTCTTTCTCCTTCTGGTTAGCGGCGCGCGATGCTATCGGCGCCGCGGGGCCGCTGCGTAGACGGCCAGGTAGGCGGCGGCGCCGGAGACGGTCAGCGCCCGGCGCGGTGCCGTGCCGAGCTTGCGGCCGCCGCTCACCCAACGGCTGAAGCGGAACAGGCGCCCGCCCTTGCGAATCTTCGCGGGCGCCGCGAGGAAGGTCTGGGTACCGAGCTCGAGCGTGGCAGTGAAGGGGGCCGGACGCCGCAGCGTTCCGAGGCCGAGCTTGATTCCCGGCGGCCGCGATGCCAGCCTCACGCTCGCCAGCTGCGGCGCAGGGGGCGGAGGAGGAGGCGGCGTGACCACGCCCCCTCCGCCGCCACCGGATTCCGGGTCCACGGGTTTCAGTGCATAGCTCGCGACCACTTCCAGGTCGTCGCTGGTATCCACTTCGTGGACCCGCGCGCCGCCGTCCGACCAGCCCTCGAAGGCGTACGGATCACCGCCGATCGTGGTGGTTTCGGGCGCCGAGACGGTCGCGATGCCGCCTGCGATCACCGTGCTGGCGAAGGGACTTGGCGCGCTCACCCCGTTGACCGCCAAGGCGACCCCGGCGGGGTTAGAGGCAACCGAGACTTCCACTTCGCGAGGGAAGATTTCAACCACCTCGCTGTCGCTCATCCCCCGCGAGTCGGTGGCGGTGAACTCCAGCTTGAGGTGGACGGGAAGGTCGTGCGGCGGGGCTACGATGATTCCCGTCGCTTTGTCGGCGCTGGTGATCGGGTGTTCGTGACAGGCGACGGGACAATGCTTGAGGTTGAACTCCCAGTGCGCCGTCATCGGCTTCGAGATCGAACCGAATTCGTCGCCGTCGGGATCGGTCGCCACCGCTTCGTAGGGAATCGTCTCTTCGACTTCCCATTCGAAGGCCGCGGTCGGAGCTTTGATCTCGACCTGCGGAGGCCCGAGGTCACCGGGGTAGAGCTTCACCTCGGCGAGCGAGAGGTGGTTGAAGTCGTCCGTGACCCGCACCTTGACGGTGACGTTCACGGCTTCGGTGTATTCGCGGGTCGGCGTCGCAGTGGCGGAGTCGTCGAATTCTCCGTCGCCGTCGAGGTCCCAGGCATAGTGCAGGTGATCGCCGTCGCCGAGGTCGGGATCGGTGGAGCCAGAGGCGTCGAATTTCACTTTCAGCGGCGTCGGCCCGAAGGTCTCCCCTTCGAGCAGGTCGATATTCGCCGTCGGAGGCTGGTTGCCGGGGAAGTAGCGGATTTGGACGATGCTGTCGCCGTAGAAGTTCGGCACGTAGAGCGCCCCGTCGGCCCCCTCGATGATGTCAACGGGGGTGAACACCTCGCCCACCCCCGCCGTCGCGAAGTTGGCGAGGGTGGCGGGATCCGGAATCCCGTTCAGACCCCTGCGCATCGTCCACATACAGCCCCTGGCCGCGTCGGCGAAGAACAGCGCCCCGTCGTACTCGACGGGAAGCACCGCTTCCGCCGGCACCCCGGTCGGATCGTAGAAAGCAAGCCCGGCGGTCGCCGAGCCGGGGGTCGGATCGCACGCGTCGCCCACGAAGAGGTGTCCGTCGTAGCCGGGCGCGTTGGCGTGCGGATAGGCGAAGAGCGGGGCGGTCACCTGCGAGGGATTCGTGTAGAGGGTTTCGCAGAGCGGTTTGTGGATTTCTCCTTCGGCGGCCTGCCAGCGCGGCATTTTCAGGTTGCCTTCCCAGCCACCCTCGTAACAGGGCCAACCGAAGTTGGTCAGGCCGATCCCCGTCGCCGGGGGCGGCGAGAAATGGTTGATCTCCTCCCAGAGGTCCTGGCCGACGTCGCCGACGTAGATCTCTCCGGTGCCCGGCTGGATCGTGAACCGGTAGGGATTGCGCATCCCCTCGGCGAGGATCCGCCGCGCCGCGACGTCTTCCACTCCCCCTCCGGACAGCGGCGACAGGCTGAGCGGGTTGTTCGGCAGGGCCACACCCGTGTCGGGGTCGACGCGGATGATCGAGCCGTTGTAGTCGGTCGGGTCTCCCGGGGTTGCCGGCGTACGCAGATCCTGCGCCCGCAACGAGCCGCCTTCGTATTCGGGGTCGTTGCAGAAGTTGCCGAGCTGGCCGAAGTCGATCGAGCCCCAGCTGGCGCCGTCGCCGCCGCTCATCAGCAGTGCCCCTTCGGCGTCGAACTCGATGTCCCCGATCGAGTGGCTCGTCACCTGCTGGCACCAGCTGTTGAGCAGGACTTCTTCGGAGCCGGGGTTGACGGGACCGCCGACGGCCACGCTGGTGGCGGTGTCGATTTCGACCCGCGCGAGCCGACCGCTGACGAGGCAGCCGTCGGTGTCTTTGATTTCGACGCAGTCGTCGCCACCGTCGGCGTAATGGGTGTGCGTGGACTGGGTGTAGTCGCCGCCGATCGGCGCGTCGTAGGTGTAGCTCAGGTAGAGATAGGGGTCGGCGGGATAGTCAGGGTCGAGCTTCATCCCGAGCAGGCCGCGATCGCCCTTTGCCATCACCTTTTCGGTGATGTCGAGGACGAGCGTCGAAGTCGGGTCTTCGGTCGAGTCGAACTCGATTACCCGGCCGTTGCGCTCGGCGACGAAGAGGCTGCCGTCCGGCGCGAAATCGATCGTGCTCGGTTTCTGCACCCCGTTCGTATAGGTCGGCGAAGTCGCTTTGGGCAGCGGCAGGGTCCGCGCCTGGAAGCCCGGAGGCAGGTTCAGGGCGGACGCCTGGGCGGCTCCGAGGAGCGAGATCCCGACGAACAGCAGCAGGTACTTTGCGAGCTTGGGCGGCAAGAGCAGGAATTATGGCCCTAGACTGCCGGCGATGCAGATCGGGATCATCGGCTTGGGCTACGTCGGCCTGCCGCTCGCCGTCGCCTTCGCCGAAGCGGGCTGCGACGTGGTCGGCCTCGACGTCGACGCGAGCAAGGTCGAGGCGCTGAACGGCGGGCGCAGCTACATCGAGGACGTTCCCAGCTCCGCCCTGGCGACCCTGGGGGAGCGGCTGCTGGCGACCGGCGACTACTCCGAGCTGGCGAGCTGCGACGCGGTGATCCTCTGCGTCCCCACCCCGCTGAGCGACTCGCGCGAGCCCGACCTCACCTTCCTGGTCGATTCGGCGACCGCGCTGGCGCAGGTGCTGCGCTCGGGGCAGCTGGTCGTACTCGAGTCGACCACCTACCCGGGGACGACCCGCGACCGTCTGCTGCCGATCCTCGAGGCCTCCGGCCTCACCGCCGGCAGCGACTTCCACCTCGCCTTCTCGCCGGAGCGGATCGATCCCGGCCGCACCGACTACACGGTGAAGACGACCCCGAAGCTGGTCGGTGGCGTCACCGAGGCCTCGACCGAGCGCGCCCGCGAGCTCTACGAGGAGATCTGCGACACCGTCGTCGTCCTCTCCAGCCCGGAGGCGGCCGAGCTCTCGAAGCTGCTGGAGAACATCTTCCGCTCGGTCAACATCGCCCTCGTCAACGAGCTGTCCCAGCTCTGCGACCGGCTTGGGATCGACATCTGGGAGGTGATCGAGGCGGCCTCGACCAAGCCGTTCGGGTTCATGCGCTTCAACCCCGGCCCCGGGATGGGCGGCCACTGCCTACCCGTCGACCCCTTCTACCTCGCCTTCAAGGCCCGCCAGCACGACTTCTACCCCGAGTTCATCGAGCTCGCCGGGAAAGTCAACCAGGCGCAGCCGGGCTTCTGCGTGGAACGGATCGAGCGGGTGCTGAACGGCGCCCGCAAGCCGGTCAACGGCTCCCGCGTCCTGATCCTGGGCGTGAGCTACAAGGGCGGCGTCGGCGACGTCCGCGAATCGCCGGCGCTGAAGATCATCGGCCGCCTCCAGGACCTCGGCGCCGAGGTCTCCTACCACGACTCCTTCGTCCCGGAGCTGCCGGGACACGGGCTCGCCTCGGTCGAGCTGGAGGCGGCTTTGCGCGATGCCGACGTGGCGGCGATCGTCACCGCCCACCCCGACGTCGACTACGAGCAGGTGGTCGCAAAGGCGCCGCTGGTGATCGACTTCCGCGGCGTCACCCGCGGGATCGAGGCGGACAACCTGGTGCGCTTGTAGCGACTCCGAACTTTGGTCCCCTATCGGGGCCCAAATCTCGGAGTCAGTGCACTTTTTTCAGCCGGGCTCGTTCCTCTTGCTTCTCGACGACCTGGACGATCAGCTTGATCACGTTTGAGTCGCCACTGGCCTTGATATGGCCGGTCTCGGCCGCCCGCCGGTAGCTCTTCAGCGTGCCTTTCTCGGCCAGCTCGTTGAACTGCGGGCGGTCGATTTCGACCAGGACCCGCTCGTCCTGGGCCAGGTCCTTCCTGATCTCGGGACCGGGCAGCTCGACCCGGTAGAGCTGGATGTCGTGTTTGGCCTTCAGCTGGAGGCCGAAGACCAGCTTCAGGTTGTGCAGCGCGGGGACTTCGGCCTGAAACCGCTCGACGGCGATGCGGATCAGGTCCGAGGTCGATGCCATCCGGCTAGCCCCGCTCCATCAGATCTTGTGCCTCTGGAGCAGCTTCTTGCCGATCACCATGCGCTGGATCTCCGAGGTCCCCTCGCCGATCAGCAGCAGCGGCGCGTCGCGGTAGAGGCGCTCGATCTCGTACTCCTTCGAGTAGCCGTAGCCGCCGTGGATGCGGAAGCTTTCCTCGACGCAGAACTTGCCGGTCTCCGAGGCGATCAGCTTGGCCATCCCCGCCTCGAGGTCGGAGCGCTCGCCGGCGTCCTTCATCCGCGCCGCTTTGCGGGTGACGAGGCGGGCGGCCTCGATCTGGGTCGCCATGTCCGCGAGCTTGAACTGGATCGCCTGGTGGTTGGCGATCGTCTTGCCGAAGGTCTTCCGTTCCTGGCTGTAGCGGAGGGCCAGCTCCAGCGCTCGCTGGGCGATGCCGACGCCGCGGGCGGCGACGTTGACGCGGCCGACCTCGAGCGCGTCCATCATCTGGATGAAGCCCTGTCCGACGCCGGCCTCCTCGCCGCCGAGGATCCGCTCCGGCGGGCACTTGTAGCCGTCGTAGACGAGCTCGGTCGACTCGACGCCCTTGTAGCCCATCTTCTTGATCTTGGGCGGCACGTCGAGGCCCTTGAAGTCACCCTCGTTGGTTTCCTTCCAGGCCTCCTTCTCGGTGATGAAGCAGGTCATCCCCTTGTAGGGCGGGTCGGCCTTCGGATCGTCCTTCATCAGGACGAAGACGACGCTCGAACCGAGACCGTTGGTGACCCACATCTTCTGCCCGTTCAGCTCCCAGTTGCCGTCCTCGCCTTTCTTGGCGGTGGCCTTGATGCCCTGGACGTCGGAGCCGACCTCGGGCTCGGAGAGCGAGAAGGCGGCGCGGATCTCGCCGGTCGCCATCTTCGGCAGGAAGTACTCCTTCTGCTCGTCGGTCCCGAACTTCATCAGCAGGTAGGAGCCGATGAAGTGGGTGTTGACGACGCCGGAGATCGAGATCCAGCCGCGCGAGAGCTCTTCGACGATCATCGCGTAGGTGGTCAGGTCGAGCCCCATGCCGCCGTACTCCTCGGGGATCGTCACCCCGAACAGGCCCAGCTCCTTCATCTGCTCGACAATCGGCTCCGGGAAGGAGTCCTCGTGGTCGTAGTGCTCGGCGTTGGGGATGATCTGCTCGTCGGCGAACTGGCGGACCATTTCGATGATCGCCTGCTGCTCGTCGGTCATTTCGCGGTAAGCGGCGGTGTCTACGGCCATTGCTCCTGCTTCGGTCGGGATTGAAGATCGGATCAGCGCGGCAACGCGGCTGCGGCGGCGCTCTGGAGAGCCAAGGATATAGAGGCGGGGTCGAACTCGGAATCGACCGCCCGCAGCGGCGCCGCCGCCTTGAGCAGCATCTCCTCGTACTCGCGCTCGGGATCGGAGTCGAGGACGATCGCGCCGCCGGCCCCAACCGTGGCGTGGCCGGCGGTGAGGACGATGGTGCGGATCGCGACCGAGAGGTCGGCGGCGCCGCCGAGGCCGAGCCAACCGATCGCGCCGGAGTAGACGCCGCGGGGCGCCCCCTCGAGCGCGTCGAGGATCTCCGTCGTGCGCAGCTTCGGCGCGCCTGTCATCGAGCCGGGCGGGAAGCAGGAGCGAATCGCGTCGGTCGCCGGGGCGCCGGGGCGCAGGCGGCCGCGAACCGAGGAGACGAGCTGGTGGACCGTCTCGTAGGTCTCGACGGCCATCATCTTCGGCACCTCGACACTGCCGACCCCACAGACGGCGCCGAGGTCGTTGCGCAGCAGGTCGACGATCATCAGGTTCTCGGCCCGGTTCTTCTCGTCGGCGGCGAGGGCGGCGGCAAGGGCAGCGTCCTCCTCGGGGGTCGCGCCGCGGCGACTGGTGCCCTTGATCGGGCGGGCTTCGGCTTCGCCTTCGCGGCTGATGCGGAGGAAGCGCTCGGGGGAGGAGCTGAGGACGGCTAGGTCGCCGAGGCGGAGGTAGGCGGCGAAAGGCGCCGGGTTGGCGCGGCGAAGGCGGCGGTACAGGTCGAGTGGATCCATGTCGATCTCGGTGCTGACTTGGTTTGTCAGGCAAATCTCATAACTGTCGCCTGCCACGAGGTGTTCGAGGCAGCCCCCGATGTCATCCAGATACTGGTCGCGGGAGCGGTGGAGGGACAGGCCGCTCGGTGGCACATCGGGGGAATCTCGGCGGACACCTGCCTGGTAGGTCCGCCGAGATTCCCCCGATGTGCCCTCCGAAGCGCCTAAGTCGTTGAATTGAGCCGCCGTGGCAGAGATCCATTTCTCAGCCGCGTCCTCTTCACCCAGCCTGTGCAGGCAGAGGAGATAGGTCTGGTTCTCCTCGTGGTCGAAGGCGATCAGGCGGTCGCTGAAGATCAGGGCTGCATCGGGATGCGGGAAGCTGTTGGGGGACGGATAGCCGCACTCGGATTTGAGCTCGTAGCCGAGATAGCCGACGAAGCCGCAGTCGAACTCGAAGGGGAGGTCGGGGAGCTCGGTGGGGCGTAGTTCTTCGAGGCGCTCCTGGAGCCGGTCGAGGAGCGGTTTTCCCTCCCCGGCTCGGTGTTCGATCACCTCGGCGAGCGGCCCGCTCGCGTCGCCCATGAAGGAGAACCGCGCATGGCCACCAGGGCGAGCGCTATCGAGCCAAAAGGCGTACTTGCTTTCCCCATATAGAGCGCCGAAGGCACGCTCCGCTTCCGGGAGCGCTTCGAGAGCGCGCACCGCGAGCCTCGTCTCGCCGGGGCGTGTCGATTTTTTGTCCCCCCTAGGCACCAAAGTCGACACTGCTTCAGCTCGCCGGGGCGTGAGATCGCGGAAGTTGGCGAGGAGGCGGGCGCCGTGCTCGGTGGCGATCGACTCGGGATGGAACTGGACGCCCCACTGTGGGCGGTCGCGGTGTTCGACGGCCATCGGGACGCCGTCGCAGGTGGCGATTTCGCGTAGCGACGAAGGCAGCGGGTGCGCTAGAGCGAGCGAGTGGTAGCGGACGGCCTCGAACGGGCTGGGGATGCCGGCGAAGAGGGGCGAGCCGTCGTGCTCGACGGACACGACGCGCCCGTGCAGCGGCTGCGGGGCGCGCTCGACGACTCCCCCCTCCACCCAACCCAATCCCTGCATCCCGAGGCAGACGCCGAGCAGCGGCCGCTCGCAGCGGCGCGTGACTTCGGCACAGACGCCGAAGTCACGCGCTCGGTCCGGCCGCCCCGGCCCCGGCGAGATGACGACGTTGTCGAACTCCAGCCGCTCCAGCTCGGCCCAGCTCGCCTCGTCGTTGCGGACGACGAGCGGCTCGCGGCCGTTCACCGACGCCAACAACTGGAAGAGGTTGTAGGTGAAGGAGTCGTAGTTGTCGATCAGCAGCGTCAGCATCGACCGGGCCGCGCAGGCAAGATACCCCTGTGGCGACGAGCGACTGGCGGCCGGACCCGAGTAAGGGCGTCTTCGAGACGCTGCTGGTGGTCGGCGGCGAGCCGATGGGGCTTGACACGCATCTGACGCGCCTGCGGTGGAGCCTGGATGAGGTCTACGACGCGGATCTTCCCGCTGGAGCCCGAGAAGAGCTCATCGCGGCCGCCCGCGGCATCCAACTCGGACGGCTCCGTCTCACTGTCGCCCCCGGGGAAGACCGCCTCCGGCACGACCTACTTGCAGGTGGGGTCGTGCCGGAGGCGGTCTTCCCGGAGCGCGGCGCCGAACTGCGCTCTCACTCGGTGCCAGGCGGCCACGGGCCCCACAAGTGGGTCGATCGCCGCGGCATGGAGCACCCCGACACCGGCCCGGGTCAGCTGATCTGCGACGAGAACGAAGCCTTGGAGGCCGGCTGGGCGAACCTCTTCGCGGTCCGCGAAGAGACCCTCTGGACACCCCCCGCCGACGGCCGCATCCTCCCCGGCACCGCCCGGGCCGCTGTTCTCGCCATTGCCCACGCCGCGGGCCTCGACGTATGCGAGCAGCCGCTCCCCGCCGCCTGCCTTCAGAGCGCCGGCGAGGTCTTCCTCACCAACTCCGTCCGCGGAATCGAACCCGCAGACGAGCTCGACGGGACACCGCTGCCGGGCAGCGGCCCGATCAGCCGTCGCCTCGCCGACGCATTGCGCCGACGCTGGGGCCT
This sequence comes from uncultured Actinomycetes bacterium, assembly GCA_963724745.1. Classification (GTDB taxonomy): domain Bacteria; phylum Actinomycetota; class Thermoleophilia; order Solirubrobacterales; family 70-9; genus VAYN01. The sequence goes on along the minus strand of CAVRVU010000008.1, from coordinate 189,407 downwards.
CCAACCGGCGCCCCAAGTCGCCGCAACCGCCCCGAAAGCCGATCAGCCCGCTCACTGAAGTGCCGGAACCTGTCTTCAAAACGAGGCAGAGGAACCGCAGCGGCTTTCTCGTCGGTTGGGGCGGCAGCTAAATCCTCCTCGGCCGCCCCAGGTGACTGCTCTTCGAGCGATGACCGCGTAGGTGCCTCGACCGGCGGCTGCCGATCCCCGCCTCGTCCGGTGGGTGGCGACGGGGCGGGACCGTCGCCTTTCGGCGACGGGGTCGTATCGGAGACAGGACCCGCCGGCCTGGGCGCTCGCACAGCCGCCGTTGCCGCCGCCCTCGCACTCTGCTCTGCCGCCTCTGCCGCTCTCCTTGCCTGCCGCGCCGCATCGATCGCCATCTCCCCCACCTCTCGCACCCCCTCCTCGGAGACACGGGCGATCACCACCGCCTCGTCGATCCGCGCCTCCAGCTCGGCAACGGTCGGCACCGCGGCTTGCGGCACGATCCAGTCCTGGGTGTTGTCCCGCTCAGACCCCTCGATAGCAGGCAATTTAGGCGCGCAGGAGGCGGCAAACCGGCACGCTCATTAGATTTAGCCGCCCCCCGAACTTCGAAACGACCCGAGGAGCACGGTGAGACACCCCAGAGAGTTCTTTTTGCCGCAGGCGATCGGCGCCCCTGAGCCCCTCCGCGAGATCCCCGTCAAGCCCTCGCGGATGATCCACTTCCTCGACTTCTCGAACGAGAAGATGGTCGCCAAGGCAGGCGCTATCGCAGAACAAACCGACATCCTCCTCGGCAACCTCGAGGACGCCGTCCCGGTCGACCGCAAGGAGTCCGCCCGCGCCGGCCTGATCCGCGCCGCGAAGGAGAACGACTTTGGCCAGACCTCGCTCTGGACCCGCGTAAACGCGCTGGAGAGCCCCTGGGTGCTCGACGACCTGACCGAGCTGGTGACCGAGATCGGCGACCAGCTGGAGACGATCATGGTGCCCAAGGTCGAGGGCGCGCACGACATCCACTACGTCGACCGCCTGCTCGCCCAGCTGGAGGCGAAGGCCGGGCTGTCGCGGCCGATCCTCGTCCACGCGATCCTCGAGACCCCGCAGGGCGTGGTCAACCTGGAGGAGATCGCCAACGCCAGCCCGCGCATGCAGGGCATGAGCTTCGGCCCGGCCGACCTGGCCGCGGCGCGGCGGATGAAGACGACCCGCGTCGGCGGTGGCCATCCCGGCTACCGGGTGATGGAAGACCCCGTCGACCCGGAGAACCCCGAGGCCGACCGCGTCAGCGCCCAGCAGGACCTCTGGCACTACTCGATCGCCCGCATGGTCGACGCCTGCACCTCCGCCGGCATCCTCCCCTTCTACGGGCCCTTCGGCGACATCAAGGACACGGCGGGCTGCGAGACCCAGTTCCGCGCCGCCTTCCTGATGGGCTGCGTCGGCGCCTGGTCGCTGCACCCGGTGCAAATCGGGATCGCGAAGAAGGTTTTCAGCCCACCGCCGGACGAGGTCAAGTTCGCCAAGAAGGTTATCGAGGCGATCCCCGATGGACGCGGCGTCCACATGATCGACGGCAAGATGCAGGACGACGCCACCTGGAAGCAGTGCAAGGTGATGGTCGAGCTGGCGGAGATGCTGGCGGAGAAGGACCCAGAGCTCGCCGAGGCCTACCGAGCCTAGGCACGAGCCAGGCAGGGGCCAGGCGGGGGCCAGGCGGTCCTGAGGACCGAGCCCCAGTATTGGAAAAAACCTAATCTTCCATTTTCTGATCCCGTAATCTGCCGGGTGGAGATTTCCCCGTTGCAGCCGCTCATGTGATCCAAAGTTGCTGCCGATACGGACTCTGCGTTGACAACCGCAACCCTTCCCTCGTTTAGGCCTTACAGATAAACCCCAGCCCCTTCTCTCATGCAATCTTCCGACGTCCCCTTCGACACCCCGTTCCAGCCGCAGCCGAACCCGCGTGAAGCCCTGGTCCAGGACCGCCCGACCCTCGGCGCGATGCCGATGGCCAAACGGGGTCCCGGCCTCTGGCTCCTGCCGCTGGTCGACTTCCTCTGCTCTTCGCTGATCCTGGCGCTGGTCGCTGTCCTGGCGGACGTGGCCTACCTCCCCGCATTCCCGCTCGCGCCGATCATCCTTCTGGGCGTCTACACACTGCTCGGCGTCTACGGGAGCGAGTCCGCCCGGGCCGACGAGCGAGGCGCGGGCTGGCCGGTGATCCGCTACCTGGTGGCAGCTCTCTTCGCCTGGTTGGCCTCCCTCATGACCCCACTCGGAAGTCTCGACCAACTCGTCCTGTGGCTCGGGTTCATCGTCATCGACAGCGTCTCCCGCTCGCTGATGGCCCCCTACATAGAGCGGCTCAATCCCCAGGAGCGCTGGGTCCTGGTCGGCGACCAGGAAGTCGCCGAGCGCCTGCGCGCCTACGCACCGCTGAAGAAATACGCGAACGTCGTCGGCACCGTGCCCCCCGCCGAGAGGGATCCCGGCACCGCGGGCCGCGTCGCCGCCCTCGAGGTGGTCGAGCGCTACCACGCCGACCGGGTCGTGATCTCCAGCCAGAACGCCGACGACGAAGGCTTGCTCGAACTCGTCCGCGCCTTCAAGTCGATCGGCGTCCCGGTCAGCCTGCTGCCGCGGCCACTCGACCTGCTCGAGGCGCAGTCGGCGACCCCGAACCGGGTCGGCGGCGTGCCGCTGATCGAGGTCGAGGCGCTCGCTGCCCGCGGCGCCATCCCCTACAAGGGCCCGGACCGCCGCGACACCCGCAGGACCAAGGTCAGCGTGGTCGTGCCGGCGATGAACGAGGAGAAGAACATCGGCCCGGTGCTCTCCGAACTGCCCGAGGGCCTGCACGAGGTGATTCTCGTCGACGGCAACTCGAAGGACAACACGATCGAGGCCGCCCGTGCCGCCTACCCCGACATCCGCGTCACCAGCCAGAGCGGTCGCGGCAAGGGCGACGCGTTCCGCACCGGCTTTGCCGCCGTCACCGGCAACCTGGTCGTGATGCTCGACGCCGACGGCTCCGCCGACCCGGCCGAGATTCCTCGCTTCATTGCCGCCCTGGAGGCCGGCGCCGACTTCGCCAAGGGCTCGCGCTACATGGAGGGCGGGGGCAGCGCCGACATCACCAGGCTGCGCAGCCTCGGAAACTCGGTCCTCAGCGGCACCGCCAACATGCTGCACGGCACCCGCTTCACCGACCTCTGCTACGGCTACAACGCCTTCTGGGCTCGCTGCCTGCCCTTCATCTCGCTCGACGTACCGGGCTTCGAGGTGGAGACGCTGATCAACCTCCGCATGGCCTCGGCCGGGATGAAAATCACCGAGGTCCCGAGCTACGAGAAGGAGCGGATCTCCGGCGTCAGCAACCTGAAGACCTTCCGCGACGGCTTCCGCGTCCTCGGCACGATCTTCAAGGAGAGCCGTCGTCGTCGCAGCCTCCGCCACCCGCGGCACAACGTCGAGCCCGAGGTGGCCCAAGAGCGCGCCCGGGCCGCCGCTTAGGGCGTCCCCACTTCAGAGCTTCGCGTGCTTGCGGGCAATGGCGGCCGCCTTGATCCCCTGCGCCCGCTCCAGCGTTTCGGCTTGCAGGTCCCGCAGTTCCTGCCAGCTCTCCTCGTCCACCTCCAGAGGAACCCAGCTCAGGTGGCGGTCGGTTCGCTTGTCGAAGGTGCCTTGGTAGATCGCTCCGTCAGCTCTGGCGACCAGCATCTGCAAAGTCGAGCGTGAAATCTGCTTCCGCAGCTCAAAGCTCAGCGACTCGAAGTCCTCATCGGTATGAAGCGCCAGCATTTTGCTCCGGTAGATGTGCTCGCTGGTGCCGCGCCTCGGAATCTTTTCGGCCAAGACCACACAGTCGGCTTTTAGAAGCTCTTTGAAATGGTAGGCCGGGTTCCCCGGGCAAAGGGAAGGGGGTGAACTCGGATCAAGATGATCGGCAGCGCGCCGGTCCACCCGGCCGCGTCCATCAACAAGGGGGGCTGAATTGGCCTCTGAGTCTGTTCAGGAGCGAAAGGCCGGGGTCACTTCCCTACCCGAGCGGCTGGTCAGAACTGATGGGCACCCTCGCCGGGATCGCATCACCGCCGCCCCTCTGCCTTTTTGGGCCGGTCACCGACCCACTCCCCCTACACATCCCCGCTCAGCGCGGCGGAGGCTGGATCGGGCCGCCGGTGATGCCGCCGTACAGGTTGGGCTTGAAGGCGCCCGGTTTGATCGCGGCGCGGAAGGCGTTGCCCGCCTTCTTGCTGCGCTCGATCGGCCAGTTGGTGCCGCGGTCGTCGACGTCGTACCAGATGACGGCTCGGATCTTGCGGTACTTGTGGCGGATCTTGTTGAACATGTCCTTGATCCAGGCCGGCTTGTTGCCGCCCCTGTTGGTCGAGGCGACCTCGGCCAGCATCAGCGGCTTGCTCGGCGCCACCTTGGTGACGATCCGCCGGTAGGTGCGGTGGAAGACCTGGTTGAAGGTTTGCCAGCCCGGCGAGCCTTGGCGGTCACCCCAGTTGAAGCCGTCAAGCGCCGTCCAGTCGACGTACTGGTCGCCCGGGTAGAGCTCGCCCAGGGGCGTGAGGCTGTTGAAAAGGTCGACGTTGGGGCACCAGACCCAGGTGACGTTGTGGGCGCCGACCGACTCGAAGATGTCGTGGACGTGGCGCCAGGCGGCGACGTACTGGCCGGGAGTGTTGCCGTTGACCCCCTCCGACCAGGGAAACCAGAACCCGTTCATCTCCCAGTCGAACCGGAGGAAGAAGGGCTTGCTCCATTCCTTCGCCTTGGTTGCGAATTCGCGGATGTAGGCGTCGTATTGGCCGCTGATCAGGGAACCGAGGGTGTAAGCGGACTGATTGACGTTTTCGGGACTGGCAGCCGAGTTCCAGCTGAAGACGGGGATCGCGCCATAGCGGCGCGCGTTTTCCAGCGGGGTCAGTGGGAAGCGCGTCATCACACAGCCAGTGCCGTCGTCGTTGCATTCGGCGAAGGGCGAACCGAACTCGATCAGGGAGAGGCCCTTGTCGGCGATGTGCTGAAAACGGAAGATGGGATCCATGTCCCAGGGCGCGGCTTCGCCGGTCATCTGGTCGCCGATCTGGGCGCCCCAGTAGAGCGAGGCGGGAGGGCGCTTCTTCGCCGCGGCCGCCCCCGGGGCGAGCAGCGCCACGGCAAGCATGCAGGCGGTGCCCATCAGGAGCAGGCTCCTCGGCCGCCGATCTCTGGTCTCGTTCTTATTCATCGCTTTGCGCATGAAACCCGTTCTGGAACCGTTCGCTGCGGCACCCGTCAAAGCTTGTTACGGAAGACAAGCTCCTGGAGATCAGCGCAATGGCCGGATTGGAGCGGAGGCCAGTTCGCCGAACCGGTTGTTGGCGTAGATGCCCTTACTGATCCCTTTCGAGAATGCTTTGGCAGCAGGCGGAGAGGTCTCCAGAGGCCAGTCCACCCCACGATCTACCGTGTTGAAGTAGATCAGAGCGCGAACCCGCGGGTATCTACGCGGAAGTCTTTCGAACAGCTGGCGGATCCAGGCCGCCTTGTGACCGCCGTTGGGGCTGGTCGCGAACTCGCCAAGCATCAAGGGCTTGCGCGGGGCGACCTTTCTCGTCACTTCCTCGTAGGCGGGGTCGAAGAGCTCGCCGAAGCTGCGCCAGGGCTTCGGGTTGACCGGGTTGCGACCCCAGTTGTAGCCGTCGAGGCAGGTCCAATCGACGTAGGAGTCGCCTGGGTAGAGCGGCTTCAGCGGGGTCTTCTTCAGGCGTTTTTCGGTGTCCGCGTACGGACACCAGACCCAGGTCGCGTTGGTGGCGCCTACCGCGGCGAAGATGTCGTGGATGTGGCGCCAGGCGGCGACGTATTGGCCGGGGGCGTTGCCGTTGGCAAGCTCCGACCAGGGGAACCAGTTGCCGTTCATCTCCCAGTTAGGCCGCAGGAAGAAGGGGTGTCCCCAGGCGCGCGCTTCGTTGGCGAACTGGGCGATGTAGGAGTCGTAGGCGCCACCGATGATGTCGGCCAGCTGGAACTCGGGCTGGAATTCGCTGCCGCGGGGGCTCGATTCGGCTCCCCAGCTGTAGACCGGGATCGCGCCGTAGCGGCGGACGTTGTCCATCGCTTCAAAGGGGAACTCGTAGGGGCTGCAGGTGCGGCCGCAGACCTGCCAGGAAGAGGAGAACTCGATCAGCGAGAGTCCCTTGCCGACCATCTGTTCGAAGTGAGAGACCGGCGCCATGTCCCAGGGCGCGTCGGTGCCGGTGATCTGGTCGCCGATCCAGGCCCCCCAATAGGTCGGCTTCGGCTTCGGGGTCTTGGCCCGATGGTGGCCGCCGGCCGCCGCCGCGCCTGCCGTCCAGAAGCAGCCGCAGGTGAGCAGCGCCAGCACCAGCGCAACGACAGGACGCGCCCAGCTGGGGCGCTTCAGGTGAACCCTCGAGAACAGAACGGCAAGTGTAGGGAACGGCCTCGGCGGCATCGGCGGCTCAGCTGGGCGGTGCGATCGCACCGCCGGCGAGCCCGCCGTAGCCGGCGCCGACGTAGACGGGCTGCTGGACCCCTTCGGCGAATGCCGCGGTGGCGGGCGCCGAGGTCTCGATCGGCCAATCCATGTCGTCGTCGAATTTGTCGAACCAGAGGAGGGCGCGGATCTGCGGGTATTCGGTAGGCACCCGGGCCAGGGCGTCGCGGATCCATTCGGCCTTGGAGCCGCCGTACTCGCTGGAGCCGACCTCGCCGAGCATCATCGGCCGCGAGGGGGCGATCGCCTGGATCTCGTCGTAGCTACGGCGGAAGAGCTGGTCGAAGGTCCTCCAGCCGCGGGGCGAGGCAGGGTTGGTGCCCCAGTTGTAGCCGTCGAGCCCGGTCCAGTCGACGTAGGCGTCGCCGGGGTAGAGCGAGGCGAGGCTGGCCAGCGAGCCGCCCGGATCGACGAACGGGCACCAGACCCAGGAGACGTTGCTCGCGCCGGCGGCGGCGAAGATGTCGTGGACGTGGCGCCAGGCGGCGACGTACTCGCCGCTGCCGTTGCCGTTGGCGCCCTCGGCCCAGGGGAACCAGTTGCCGTTCATCTCCCAGTTGAACCGGAGGAAGAAGGGGTGACCCCAGTCGCGTGCTTCTTCGGCGAATTCGGCGATGAACTCGTCATAGCGACCGGAGATCACGTCGGAGAGCTGGAAGTCGGGCTGGTTGAGAGTCGAGGGGATGGCCTGCGAGCTCCAGCTGAGGACCGGGATCGAACCGTGGCCGCGGATGTCGTCCATCGGCTGGGTCGGGAACGAGTCGAAGGAGCAGCCGGAGCCGCCGCACTCGGCGAAGGGCTGGAAGAACTGGACCATCGAGGCCGACTTGCCCGCGCCCTGTTCGAAGCTGGCGACGGCGTTCATGTCCCAGGGCGCCTGGTCCCCGGTCAGGTGCGAACCGATCGTCGCGCCCCAGTAGAGGGGCTGCGGGTTGACGGCGGCCGGCTTGCGGACACAGCGACGCCGAACGCCGGACAGCCTGGCCCGCCGAGCGGCACCTCGCTGAACGCAGCGATTGGAGCCGACCAGGGGGCGCGCGTCACCTACCCGGCTGTGCTTGCCGCCCCCCTGCCCCCCACCGATCTTTCCGGCGGAGGCAAGAGCGATCCCAGCGCTGAGCAGCAGCATCGCGGCGGCAACCCAGACGACATGGGCGGCGGAGCGGGTCGAGAAGCTTCTGGCCATACAAGGCCATCGGCCCTTTGGCCATCTGTTTCAGTGGCGGCCATAGACCTGGACATATGTCCAATTGCAATCAATAGTTGGTAGGTAGGGGGGCCTGGTCGTCCTCCGCGGGAATTTGTCGCGCCCCTTCGGGGCTGGCTCCCGATGTTCCTGCCCGCCTATGGCGGGCAGGAATCAGATTGCATATCGCCGCTTCGCGAACATTCCCGCGGAGGACGACCAGACCCCTTCCGACACGCAATGCCGGGACGGCCGGGCCCACGGCAGCTTTTTCAGGAAGAGCTGTCGCACCCTGAGCGTCTAGGGAATTTCTGTTGGGGGAGGGAGTGATGCCCCTCCGCAGGAGTGTTCGGCGACATGCAATCTGGTGATTGCGCGCGCGGAGCGCGCGCTCCAGGTTCTCCCCGAAGCGCAGCGGAGGGGAGGTCAATTCCGGAGGAGGGGCATCACTCCCTCCTACCGATTTCCCTTGGTCTCGCGACCTAACCGAGCGGCGAGATCTTCGCGGCGCTGAGGCTGGTGAAGGTGTTCCCCGCGTAGGCGGGATTCTGCAGCCCTTCGGCGAAGGCGCTGGCGGCGCTGGAGGAGGTCTCGACCGGCCAATCCATGTCGTCGTCGAATTTGTCGAACCAGAGGAGGGCGCGGATCTGCGGGTAGCTGGCCGGGATCTTGGCCAGCATGTCCTTGATCCAGGTGGCCTTCGAGCCGCCGTACTCGGTCGAGGCGACCTCGCCGATCATCATCGGCTTTCCGGGGGCGATGGTTTCGACGATCTTCTGGTAGGTCGGCTTGTAGACCTGGTCGAAGGACTTCCATTTGTCGGGCTTGGCCGGGTTGGTTCCCCAGTTGTAGCCGTCGATGCAGGTCCAGTCGACGTAGGAGTCGCCGGGGTAGAGCGAGGCCAGTGAGGTGCTGCCGCTGTACTCGACGTTCGGGCACCAGACCCAGGTCGCGTTGCTGGTGCCAACCGAGGTGAAGATGTCGTGCACGTGGCGCCAGGCCTTCGCCGATTCGCCTGGCTGGTTGCCGTTGACGCCCTCGTGCCAGGGGAACCAGCGGCCGTTCATCTCCCAGTTGAAGCGGAGGAAGAAGGGGTGGTTCCAGGCCTTCGCCTTGGTTGCGAATTCGCGGATGTAGGAGTCGTAGCGACCGGAGATAACGTCGGAGAGTTGGAAGTCCGGCTCTTCCTTGAGCGAGGGGATCGACTGCGAGCTCCAGCTGAGGACCGGGATCGAACCGTGCTGGCGGATGCTTTCCAGCGGGTTGGTGGGGAAGTTGTAGAAGGAGCAGCCCGGGTTGCAGTTGGCGAAGGGCTGGAAGAACTGGACCATCGAGACCTTCTTGCGGGCGCCTTCCTCGAACTTGGTGACCGCGTTCATGTCCCAGGGAGCCTGGTTGCCGGTCAGGTGCGAGCCGATCGTCGCGCCCCAGTAGATCGGGCCGGAGGCCGGGGACGGCGTCGGGGTGGAGGTCGGCGTCGGTTCGGATTCCCGCGTCGGTTCGGGCGGTGGAGTGGAGGCCGTGTTGGAGACCTTGACGGTCACCTGGGTCGTCGCCTTCACGCCTTTGGCACCGGAGGCGGTGGCGCTGAGGGTATGGGACCCGTTGGAGAGCTTGGCGGTGTCGAGGCTGACGCCGTAGGGGGCGCTGGTGTCGGTTGCCTTGACGCTGCCGTCGACGGCGAATTCGACCTTGCTCGGCGCCCCGGCCAGAACCGAGACCTCCCAGACGACCGAGCCGGCGAGCGTCGCGCCGGCGACGGGGGACTTCGTCCCGATCGTCAACTGTTCCTGGGCGGTGATGGTCTTGGCCCGCGCGGTCGAGTCGGAGGTCGCCGTCGTGGTCTTGGTGCCGCCGCCGAGAGACTTGGCGCGACCGACGCCTTCGGCCCCGAGGGCGCTCGCGGCCAGCAGCGCCGAGCAGCCGAGTGCAACGGAGAGGACGGTGAGGAGCTGGCGGAGGCGGGGCATCGCCCGCCTCTCATCGGGCCCACCCCCCGCGCCCTAGAGCGCGGCCTCAACCGCTGGACGTTTGTCCCTGGACCGTACGTCCAGTTAGAAGAATCGATCCATAGAGATCGAGCAACGCGGTGGCGCAATCGTCCCAGGAGGTGAGGCTCGGAGAGCGCTCCGGCAGCGGCTTCGAGAGCTCCTCCAGGGCGGCGTCCGCAATCTCCCCAGGCGAGGACTCGAGCGGGATCCCCCGCCCGAACCCGTCCTCGGCGATCTCCCGCAGCCCGCCCGCTTCGGCGACGAGCAGGCGACGGCGGGCGGCGGCGGCCTCCAGCGCGACGAGGGGATGGGACTCGAACTCGCTCATCAGGACCACCAGCGAGACGCCGGCGAGCAGCTTTGCCATCCCGCTCGGGTCGTCGGAGGGGACGCTGGTGATCTCGACCCGATCGGCGACGCCGAGCTGCTCGGCCTGGCGACGCAGCTCGTCTTCATAAGGGCCCTTGCCGACGATCAGCAGTCGCGCCTCCGGCTCGCGCTCGAGCACCAATGGGAATGCCTCCAGCACGCGGTGGTGGCCCTTGTAGCGCTCGAGCCGGCCGATCGAGGCCAGGGTCGGCGTCGAGGGCTCGGCGATCGCCAGCTCGGCGCTGGAGAAGCTGAGGTCGGTGCCGTTGGGGACGAAGGCGAAGCGCTCCGGCGGCAGGCCGAGCGCGGCCCCGTAGTCCTCGACCTCGAAGCGGGCGATCGACACCAGCCGCGCGGCCCGGCGCAGCAGCGGCCGCAGCAGCCGCATCTGGGCGCCTCGCGAGCGGTTGCGAAGCTCCGAGGAGTGGCCGCCGCCGTGGAAGGTGACGACGTAGGGGACGCGCAGCGCCAGCGCCCGCAGCATCGCCAGCGGCGCGACCAGCGTGTGGTAGCTCTGGACGTGGACGAGGTCCCACTTCCCCCGCCCCATCTCCCGCCAGATCCCCGGCGCCAGGTACCAGTCGCGCCCGCGCGGCCAGGCGCGGACGGTGCGGATGCGGACGCCGTCGCGGGTCTCGGTCCGCGCCTTGCCGATCTCCGGGTCGGTGCAGAGCACCTCGACGTGGACGCCGGCTGCCGCCATCCGCCGGCTCACCTCCATCACGTGCCGCTCCACCCCACCCTGGGACAGCGGGCTGCGCGGCGTCACCATCAGCACCCGCGGCGTGCCGCCGTTGGAGCTGGGATGGGCGCCGGCGGTGTCGTCGGGCTTGGCGATCCCGGAGCGGACCCGCAGGTAGTCCCCGGTGGTGGCCGCGAGGCCGACGAGGATCATCGCCGCGCGGCTGAAGCCGCCGGCGTCGCCGCGCAGCGTGTCGCGCAGGCCGCGCAGCACCCCCAGCGGCAGCGTCCGCCGCACGTAGGAGCGCTCGGAGGAGAGGCCGTCGTCGCTGCCGACCATGCCGGTCAGCACCGCCTTCGATCGGCCCTCGGCGCGGCAGCGGTCGAGGAAGTAGCGGACGCTGCCGCGGTTGGGCGGGACCACGTGTTCGACCTTCGCCGCCGGGTCGTAGAGGATCTCCGCCGCGGGCCAGCGCTGGTGGACGCGGATGCTGAGGTCGGTCTCCTCGCATCCGACCGGCAGCGTCCCGACCCGGCCGAGGTCGTGACTGAAGCCGCCGACCTCGACCAGCGGCGAGCGGCGAAAGGACATGTTGGCGCCGACCAGGTTGCGCACCGGCTCCAGCTGCCGCGGCATCCCGGAGTGGGTGCAGCCGACGACCCAGTCGAACTCGGGCGGGAACCAGCCGGGCTTGCCCTCGACCCAGCGCGGGCGCACGGCGCCGCCGGCGCCGAGCACGTTCGGGTCGGCATAGGCGGCGGCGAGGCGAGCCAGCCAGCCGCGGTCGGCGATCGCGTCGTCGTCGAGGAAGGCGACGACCTCGCCGCCGGCCTCGGCGACGCCGGTGTTGCGGGCGCCGGAGAGGCCCTGCTTCTCCCGGTTGGCGACGATCACGATCTCGGGCCAGAGCCGGCGCACCTCCTCCAGCAGCTCCGGCGCGTGGTCGATCACCAGCACGATCTCGTGCGGGGGCAGCGTCTGCGCCCGCAGCGAGGCGATCGATTCGCCGAGGACCTCGAGGCGATCGAAGGTGAAGGCGCAGATCACCACCGAGATCGTCGGCGGCGACGTCGTGCGCTCGGCGGGGGACTCGCTTTGCACCGGCGGGATTCTGGCACGCCCGCCGCCCCCGCCCGTGCGAGTCTTCAGGCGTGAGAATCATGATGCTCGCCCAGTCCTTCGCGCCGATCGTCGGCGGCGAAGAGCGCGTGGTCGAGGATCTCAGCCGCGAGCTGGTCGCCCGCGGCCACGAGGTCTCGATCACGACCCTGCAACAGCCGGGCGGGGTGACACCGGACGAGGTGGCGGGCGCCCCCGTCCACACGCTGCGCAGCAGCAGCTACCGGGTCACCCGCACCCACCAGGACACCGAGCGCCGCCACGCGCCCCCGGCTCCGGACCCCGAGACCGTTCTCGACCTGCGCCGCGTGTTGCACCGCGAGCGGCCGCAGATCGTCCACGCCCACAACTGGATCGCCCACTCATACCTGCCGCTGGCGCACCGTTCGCCCAGCGCCCTGGTGCTCTCGCTGCACGACTACGGCCTGATCTGCGCGACCAAGCGCCTGCGCCGCAAGGACGAGGTCTGCTCCGGCCCGGCGCCGATCAAGTGCCAGCTCTGCGCCAGCGAGCACTACGGGCCGACCAAGGGGCTGGTGGCAGCCTGCGGCACCCGCTGGTTCGGCCCCCGCCTGCGCCGCCAGGTCGACGTCTTCCTCCCGGTCAGCTCAACCGTCGAGAAGCTCTGCCGCATCCGCGAGGACGAGAGCTCGACCGTGATCCCGAACTTCATCGGCGAGCTGCCGGCGCCGGTTCCCGACGACCCGCGCCTGGCCGAGCTTCCCGAGGAGCCGTTCATCCTCTTCTTCGGCGACGCCACCGTCGACAAGGGGGCCTGGCTGCTCGCCAACGCCTATCGCAAGCTGGAGAACCCACCCCCGCTCGTCCTCGTCGGCCGCTGCTACCTCGACGAGCTGACCGAACGCCCCGGGATCCACGCCACCGGCGCCTGGCCGCACGAGCTCGCGATCGAGGCGCTGCGCCGCTCGATGTTCACGGTCACGCCCTCGCTCTGGCCGGAGCCCTTCGGGCTGGTCGCGCTGGAGGCCGCCGCCGCCGGCAAGCCGATCGTCGTCTCGGACATCGGCGGCCTGCGCGACATCGTCGTCGACGGCGAGAGCGGGCTGCTCGTCCCGCCCGACGATCGCGTCGCGCTGAGCGCCGCGATGCGGAGGTTGATCGACGACGAGCCGCTGCGGCGGCGACTCGGAGCGGCGGCAAAAGAGCGAGCCGCGACCTTCAGCCCGGCGGCGATCGTGCCGCAGTTCGAGCGGGCCTACGAGGTGGCGGTCGCCAACCGGCGCGGCCGGGGGGCCTAGTGGAGAGCTCGACCGAGCCGGCGCCGCGCGGCCTCGCCCGTCTGCGCGGCCATCTCGACGACCGGCTCTACCGGACCGGCTATTACCTGATCATCGGCACCGGCATCACCAGCCTGCTCGGTGTCGCCTTCTGGGCGCTTGCCGCCCGCTCCTACCCGGCCCACGAGGTCGGCCAGAACGCCGCCGCGATCTCGGCCATGAGCCTCGTCTCCGGCGTCTGCTCGCTGGGGCTCTCGGCGGTGCTGGTTCGCTACCTGCCGATCGCCGGCACCGCTCTGCGGCGACTCGCCTTCAGCAGCTACGCGCTGACCGCGGGGCTCTCGCTCGTCTTCGGCGCCCTGGTCGCGGCGACCAGCAACGTCTGGTCGCCGACCCTCGACTTCCTCCAGGAACCGGAGTGGCTCATCGGCTTCACCCTGGCGACCGCGGCGATGACGATCTTCACCCTCCAGGACAGCGTCCTCACCGGCCTGCAGACGGCACGCTGGATCCCGCTGGAGAACTCGCTCTACGCGGCGACGAAGCTGGTCCTGCTGGTGGCGCTGGCGGCGCTGCTGCCGACCGCCGGCCCGTTCGTCGCCTGGAACGCGCCGCTGCTGCCGGCGATCCTGATCGTCAACTGGCTGATCTTCCGCCGCCTGATCCCCAACGACCGCTCGGTCGGCTCGCTGGACCGCGACAAGGTGATCCGGATGGCTGCCGGCAACTACGGCGGCAACCTCTTCGCCCTGGTCGGCAACATGTACCTGCCGATTCTCGTCGCCAATCAGGCGGGAGCCGCCGACGCGGCCTACTTCTTCGTCCCGTGGATGATCTGCCTCTCGCTGCAGCTGGTCGCGCTCAACGTCACCACCTCCCTGACCGTCGAGGCGGCGCTGGACATGCCGCGGCTGCGGCGCCTCTCGCGCCAGGCGCTGGCCCACTCGATGCGGCTGGTCGCCCCGATGGCGGCGCTGACGGCGCTGGTTGCACCGCTGGCGCTGCTCGTCTTCGGCCAGGCCTACGCCGACGCGGGCACCAACCTGCTGCGCCTGCTCGCGGTCGGGGCGATCCCGAACGTGGTCGTCGCCCTCGGCATCGGCGTGGCGCGGATCGAGCACCGGGGCGGCTTCGTCGCCGTCGTCCAGGGAGTCCAGTTCGCGATCGTCCTCGGCCTCAGCGCCCTGCTGATCCCCGACATCGGCGTCGTCGCCGTCGGCTGGACCTGGACCGGCAGCCAGCTGCTGCTGGCGCTGGTGATGCTGGCGACGATCCTGCGGCCCCTGGTGCTGCCGGAGCGCTTCGCCGGGCAGCCGCCCGCTGCAAGCGCCTCATAGCGGTCTACCCGTAAGCCGCGAGGAATGTGCGGCAAGAGCGGCCCCCTGCTCCTACTCGGACAGCTAGATAGTTGTTATCTTGGATTTCTTTACTAACCATAATAAGGAACTTATATGAAAGAGATAGAAGTTGACGATGAAGTCTTCGCCTTTATCCAGGGAGAGGCGGAGCCGCTGGTGGACGACGCAAACTCTGTACTGAGGCGCCTCCTTGAGCTGGACGCCGACGAGCCCGGAGAGCGGACCGCGTCCGAGATCCTCGGAAGGCTTAAAGAACGAGGGGTGGTGACCGAGACTGGCCGCCGCAAGCCAGGGGTAACCGGCGCTCCAAGAGCGCCGCTCGGTTCGCTCCTCCCAGAGGAGGCCTACCGGGGACCGATACTGCTGGAGCTCTTAGAGCGCGGCGGCACCGGGTCCGCGAAGGAACTCACCGACGCCGTGGGCGAACGAGTTGCCGATGATCTCACTGAGCGCGACAAGGAACAGCTAACGAGCGGCGACATCAGGTGGAGGGCGCGGGTCCAGTTCACCCGGCTCCGGATGAAGGAGGACGGACTCATCAAGTCGGGGTCAAAGCGCGGCGTCTGGGAGCTCAGCGTTGCGGGCCGGAAAGCGGCGAAAAAGCTGGCCTGATCCCCGTATATCTGGGTGCGATTCAGGCGCGCGCCGCCTGCAGGCGGCGCAGGACCAGGGTGCCGCGGGCGACTGCGCCCGGCCCGAGCAATCCGAGCAGGAGGGCGGTCCAGCCGAGCGGCGCCAGCGGCCGGCTGCGGATGGCGCGCAGGGCGTGGCGGGTGCCGTCTCGGCGGTGGCCGAGAAGGAATGCCTGCGTCGCCGCGACCCGTTGCAGGACCGCGTACTGGCGGGGTCCGCACCTGCGCAGCGCCTCGCCGTGGCGGGCCAGGGCCGTCTCCGCCATCCAGAGCATGTCGGGAGCCTCCGAGCGCAGGCGGGGAAGCAGCTCGGAGGCCTTGGTGTTGCGCAGCCAGCTGTTCGGCGCATCGCTGTGCTCGATGCCCAGCACCTCGTCGATGCAGAGCGTCGTCTTGGCCCGGGCGAGGTCGAGCTCGAACAGCGTCTCCATCGCTCCCCGGCGGTCGGCGATGTAGGGGGTGGTCGCGAAGACGCCGGCCTGGATGCAACGACCGGCGTCGTTGCCCCCCTCCTCCTCCGCCCAAGCGATCCTCCCCTCGTAGCCGAAGGGACCCGGAGGAACGAAGGTGGGCGTGATCGAGCCGTCGTCCCAGAGCAGCCGGAAGCGAACCACCCGCACTCCCTCTGGCAGAGCCTCGATCACCGCTTGCAGCCGCTCCAGTGCGTTCGGCATCAGCTCCCAGTCGCTGTCGACGACGACGACCCACTCCCCCCGCGCCTCGACGGTGCCGGTGTGGCGGGCCGGGTTGATGCCCTTGTTGTGGTCGTGGGCGACGACTCGCACCCGCGGGTCCTCGTAGGCCTCGAGGGCGGCGACCGTCCCGTCACCGGAGGCGTCGTCGACGACCACGACCTCGAGGTCCTCGAAGCTCTGCGCCAGGCAGCTGTCGACGGCGCGGCGCACGATCTGCTCGCGGTTGTACGTCGTCACGACGACGCTGAAGACGGGGGTGGCATCAGGCGCCGGTAGTTTGACGGACCGGCCAGGCGAAACCTCGAGGCCGAGCCCGGGAGCATCCGCCCGCTGTCCCTATTCTCTCGGATCCTTGACTCGCCGCCTCTGGATCGCCCTCTGGTTCCGTTACCTGAAGCTCGGCTGGGCTCTGCGCCGGCTTGCGGCCGATCGTCGATCGGCAGCGGCATTGGTCTACCTGGGAGCGACGACCCTCTTTCGCTCGAATCCCCGGCCGGATCTGGGACCCGTTCGGGCGAGGGTGCAGTTGGGGTCGGCTACCTATCGGGTGGCGCTGAAGACCCGTACCGAGCTCGACATCCTCGAGGAAATCGGGCTCGAGGACGAGTACCTGCTCGCAGACGCGATCCCGGCGGAGACGATCGTCGACCTCGGCGCCAGCGTCGGGCTCGCCACTCTGCGACTCCTCTCCTCGCACCCCAATGCCCGGGTCGTCGCCGTCGAGGCCGACCCGGTCCTGATCCCGCGGCTGCGCGAGAACGTCTCCGGCCTGCCGGTGACCGTGGTCCACGCGGCGATCGCCGCCGGCGCAGGCGAGCGGCAGTTCTACCGCAGCGACATGGACAGCTGGGGAAACTCGCTGGAGAAGACCTCTTCGCGTCAGACCCCCGTCACGGTCCCGACGGTCTCCCTCGCGGAACTGCTCGACGCCAACGACATCGATGACGTCGACCTGCTCAAGCTCGACATCGAGGGTGCGGAGTGGGAGGTCTTCGACGGTCCTGTCGACCCCCGCGTCGCGGCGATCGTCGGCGAGGTCCATGGTCGCGAGGAAAAGACCCCCGCGTCCTTCATCAATCGCCTCCGCGACTCGATGGCCGTCGAGACGATCTCCTCCGACAGGTTCCAGGCCACCTTCGTCGCCAAGCGGACCTGAGCGCGGGCTTCCGTCGGGACGGCAATCTTCCCTGCGCGGCTTCAGCCGCAGTGCCGCCTGTCGATGCGTTTCTATGCTGGAGCCGATGGAGACCCTTGCGCCTGAAAAGCCTCGCCCCTCTGCGGGATCGCCGCAGAGGGATGTCGTGCGCCTGCAGCCAACCCGCGGCTTCAGCCGCGTGTTCGCGCCGCGCGAGCTCTGGCGCTACCGGGAGCTGGCCGGCCAGATAGCCCTGCGCGACATCACCGTCCGCTACCGGCAGACGGCCCTGGGCGGCGCCTGGGCGGTGCTGCAGCCGATCGGCTTCATGGTCGTCTTCTCCCTGATCTTCGGCAACGTCGCCGGGATCTCCTCCGACGGCGCTCCCCTACCCCCTCTTCAGCCTCGCCGGCGCTGGTCCCCTGGACCTTCTTCGCCAACTGCGCTCCTGCTCGGCTCCGACAGCCTCGTCGCGCAACTCCGCCCTGGTCTCGAAAATCTATTTCCCGCGGATCTTCATGCCGGCCGGGCGTGGTCGTCGCCGGCTTCGTCGACCTCGGCGATCTCGCTCTTCGATCCTGCTCGTCGTCGTCCTCGCCTGGGGCTACGTCCCCTCGGTCGCGATCCTCGACTCTGCCCGATCCTGATCGTGATCGCCGCCGCCGCGGCGCTCGGGCACCAGCGCCGCGCTCTCGGCGATCAACGTCCGCTACCGCGACGTCCGCTACGTCGTCCCCTTCGCGATCCAGATGTGGCTCTTCATCAGCCCGGTCGCCTACCCGAGCAGCCTGCATCGACGAGCCCTGGCGGACGCTCTCGGCGATCAACCCGATGGTCGGGCGTGGTCGAAGGCTTCCGCTGGGCGACCCTCGGCACCGGCAACGCACCCTGGGACCTGATCGGCATCTCGGCGGTCTCCGCGGTGGTCCTCCTCGTCGCCGGCCTCGCCTACTTCGACCGGGTCGAGCGCAGCTTCGCCGACTTCGTCTGAGCCATGAGCGACGTCGCGATCCAGACCAACGGGCTCGGCAAGACGCTACACGCTGGGCCTCAGCAGGCGCGGCTACGGCACCCTGCGCGAGGCCTGGTCGAGGCGGCGCAGCGGCCGCTCGGCGCTCGCGGCGGCGGCGACGCAGCCAGCGAGGCCGACACGCTCTGGGCGCTGCGCGACCTCTCGCTGACGTCCACAGCGGCGAGGTCGTCGGCCTGATCGGCCACAACGGCGCCGGCAAGAGCACGCTGCTGAAGATCCTCTCGCGGATCACCGAGCCGACCACCGGCTGGGCCGACGTGACCGGCCGGGTCGGCTCGCTGCTCGAGGTCGGCACCGGCTTCCACCCCGAGCTGACCGGCCGCGAGAACATCTTCCTCAACGGCGCGATCCTCGGCATGCGGCGCGCGGAGATCCGCGCCCGCTTCGACGAGATCGTCGAGTTCGCCGAGATCGAGCGCTTCCTCGACACGCCGGTCAAGCGCTACTCGAGCGGGATGTCGGTGCGGCTCGCCTTCGCGGTCGCCGCCCACCTGGAGCCGGAGATCCTGCTCGTCGACGAGGTGCTCGCGGTCGGCGACGCCGCCTTCCAGCGCAAGTCGCTGGGCAAGATGAACGAGGTCGCCAAGGCGGGCCGCACGGTGATCTTCGTCTCCCACAACCTGGCGATCATCCAGGCGCTCTGCACCCGCGGCGTGCTGCTCGAGCGCGGCGAGGTGCTCGCCGACGCGCCGGTCGACGAGGCGATCGACAGCTACCTGCGCACGCTCGGAGCGGCTCGCCGGCGACGGACCTGCTCGAGCGCACCGATCGCGACAGCCGCGCCTACGACGAGACGCTTGGTCCGGCGGCTCGAGATCCACGGCCGCGGAGGGCGGGCACGCCGAACGCGTCGTCGCCGGCGCACGGCGCGACGATCGTCGTCGAGGTGACCGAGGCGCTGCCCATGATGGAGTGCCGGCTGACGATCGCCAACAGCCTCGGGCAGCCGATCGCACCCTCGACAGCGAGATCTCGGCCGCCGGTCGACGTCCGCGATCCGCGCCTCGGGCCCCGGATCGAGTGCGAGGTGCCGGCGCTGCCGCTGCTGCCCGGTCGCTACCGGATCGACGTGATCGTCAAAGGCCAAGCGGCAGATCCAGGACGGCCTGCAGGCCGCCGCCTTCTTCGACGTCGAGCCGGGGCCTGGTCGGCGACCGGCCGACCGCCGCCGCGACGGGAGTCGTCTCACACTGGCGCCTGCCGTCGTGACCGTCCCCGCAGCGGGTCTGGCGGCTGCCCGGCATCGACCGTGCCGAGCCGCCACCTTCTCGATCGTCATCACCGCCTACGAAGTCGGCCGAGACGATCGCGCCGGCGGTGCGACTCGGCGCTGGACCAGACCCGGCCCGCGCGAGGAGGTGATCGTCGTCGACGATGGCTCCCGCGACGACCTCGCCGACGCGCTGGCGCCTTTCGATGGCGGTGAAGCTGGTCCAGCAAGCAGAACGGCGGCGGCGCCTCGGCCCGCAACGCCGGGGTCGCCGCGGCGGCTGGCGACTTCATGGCGATCCTCGACGCCGACGACACCTTCCACCCGCGCCGGATCGAGGCGATCGCCGAGCTGGCCACCAGGCGGCCCGAGCTCGACCTGATCACCACCGATGCCAGCTTCGTCGTCGACGGCCGCGCGACCGGGACCTTCCTCGAGCACAACGAGTTCCCCGAGGACAACCAGCGCACGGCGATCTTCGAGAGCTGCTTCCCGACCGGGTGGCCCGCGGTCCGCATCTCCGCCCTGCAGGACGCCGGCGGCTTCGACGAGCAGATGCGGATCGCCTACGACTGGGAGTGCTGGATGCGGATGATCCTCGCCGGCTCCGAGGTGGGAATGGTGCCCGAGCCGCTCTACGACTACGTCCTGCACGGCGGCAGCCTCGCCTCCTCCCGGGTTGCGAGCCTGCGCGAGCGGGTCGGTCCTGCTGGAGAAAGCGAGTGCCGACCCCAACCTGCGGCCGCAGGAGCGACCCGCCCTGGAGCGAGCGCTCCGCCACCGTCGCGAGGAGGCGGCGCGCGCGGCGATCGGCGCCGCCGTCGCCGATCGCGATCGTCCCGAGCTGGCCCGGGTCGCGCGCTCGCCCGGCATCGCGAGCGCGGACCCGGACCGCTGGCCGCGCCGTTCTCGGCGCTGGCGCCCTGGCTCGGCCGCCGGTTGACGGACTCGCCGCAGCCCCCGGACGCGCCGCTTCGCCGAGGAAGGCCGTTGACCCGTTTCAGCGTCGTCATCCCCACCTACCAACGACGCGAGACGGTGCTGCGCACGCGTCAGCCGCGCTCGGCGATCAGCGCTTCGACGACTTCGAGGTGGTCGTCGCCGTCGACGGCTCGACCGACGGGACCGCGGAGGCGCCTGCGGCGGCTCCAGTACCCGGTTCCCGCTGAAGGTCGTCGAGCAGCCGAACCAGGGCCGGGCGACGCGCGGTCAACGCGGGCGCCGCCGCGGCCGAGGGCGAGGTGCTGCTGATCCTCGACGACGACATGGATGCCGATCCCGCGACTGCTGACCGAGCACGACCGCTCGCATCGCGAAGGCGCCGACGTGGTCATCGGCGACCTGCCGCTCGACCCCGGCTCGCCACCGAACCTGCTTGAGCTGGGGCGTCGGATTCTGGGCCCGCACCCGCTGCGAGCGACTGTCCGCGCCGGGGGCCGAGATCAGGCTCGACGACCTGCTCACCGGGCAGATGTCGGTCTCGCAGCAGACCTATGACGAGCTCGGCGGCTTCGACGTCGGCTTCACCCGCGACGGCCTCTTCGGCGGCGAGGACATCGACTTCGGCTACCGCCTGCTCAAGGCCGGCAAGAGGGTCGTCTTCAACCCGCGGGCGATCAGCTACCAGTACTACGACGTCGACCCGGCCGAATACCTGCGACGGGCGCGGGAGACCGGTCGCTCGGACTGGGAGCTGGTCGCCAAGCACCCGGAGCTGGCCCAACGCGGATGCAGGCTCACCCGCGCTTCACCACCCGCCGCAGCCGCCTGCTGCTGGAGCCGTTCCTGCGCCTGCCGACGGCGTTCAGCTGGCCGCTGCGGGCCGGCGCCTGCGCGCTGGTGCGCAGCCGCCTCAACACCCCCCGCCTGCGGCGCCTCTTCTTCGCGGTCCGCACGCTCGAATACCAACGCGGCCGGCGGGCGGCGCGGCGCGGCACCGCCTCGGGCTCGGCGCTCGTCCTCGCCTACCACTCGCTCTCCGACCTCAGCGGCGATCCAGTCCTCGCCCAGTACGGGATCGCCCCCGAGGCCTTCGCCGCCCAGCTCGACCTGCTCGCCGCCCGCGGGCACCGCTTCGTCGATCTCGACCTCCTGCTCGCCGCCGTCGAGGGTCGGACTCCACTGCCCCCGAAGGCGACGCTGGTCACCTTCGACGACGCCTACGCCGACCTCCTCCCGGCGGCGACCTCAGATCCTCTCGCAGCGCGGAATCCCGGCCGTCGTCTTCGCCGTCAGCGGCCAGATCGGCGGCAGCAACGAGTGGGACCGTCATCTCGGCGCCCCCGAGCTGCCGCTGCTCGACGCCGCGGGCCTCCGCGCCCTGACCGGGGCCGGGATCGAGATCGGCTCCCACACCGTCAACCACCCGCAGCTGACCAAGGTGCCAGCGGCGACGGTTGAGGCGGAGCTGCGCGATTCCGCAGCCCATATCGAGGCGGCCGGACTGCCGCGGCCGCGGACCTTCGCCTATCCCCACGGCGAGTGGAGCCCGGCGATCGCCGCAGCGGCGCAGGCGGCCGGCTACTCCGCCGCGTTCACGATCGACTGCGGGGCCGTCCAGGCTGGGAGCGATCGCAACGCGCTGCCGCGGATCGAGGTCCTGGCCAGCGACACCCCCCGCCGGCTGCGGCTCAAGCTCGCGACGGCGAGGTGGCCGGCTCCTCTGCGGAACCGGCTCTGGCGGGCTGCCGGTCTGCGCCGGTAGGCGCCGGATCGGGCGTGCGCATCGAGCGTTTGCGGCGCAGCGCCGGGCGCTCGACGAAGTGGTAGGTCAGCGCCGAGAGGGCGCCGACGACGACGGCGACGACCGCCGCATTGACGAGGAGACCGCCCCAGCCGGCGACGGTCAGGCCGTGATCGGAGAGCCAATAGATCACCGGCAGGTGCCAGAGGAAGACGCTGTAGGAGACCACCCCGACCGCGACCAGGGGCGGCGACTCGAGGAAGCGAATCGGGCGCGAAGGGGAGGCGCCGGTCGCCTCCGGGATCACGATCGCGGCGAAGACCAGCGCCAGGGCGAGCGCCTCGCCGGTGTTCTGCAGCAGGTAGCTCTGCTCCCCTTGGTGCATCGTCCAGGCGCAGGGAATGAAGATCAGCAGCCCGAGCCCGGTCGCGAGCGCGCGCCAGTGCACGGGAAGCCGCAGCCGGCCGTCGGCGATCTGCACGGAGAGGACGGCAACGACCATGCCGAAGCTGAAGAGATCGGCCTGGGCCCAGAAGCTCCGCTCGACCACCGAGTGCCAGTTGTTTCCGTAGCCGGCGGTCGGATCGGCGGGGAAGACCTGCCAGGCGACGAGCTTGCCGGTGAGGCCGACGACCAGCAGCAGGAGCGGCGGCGCGAGCAGCGCGATCACCCGCCCGCGCCGGTCCCGAGCGCGGCGGGCTATCCAGGCGGCGCCGAGCACCAGCAGCGGCAGGGCCAGGTAGAAGACCAGCTCCACCGCGAGCGACCACGCCGGCCCGATCCCGATCAGGAGCGTCGTCGGGCGGTAGTTGTTCAGCAGCAGAGCTGCCTGCGCGAACTGGATCGGTTCGGTCAGCCGACCGACTTCGACCGTCGCGCCGTCGCGCAGATAGACGCTGCCGAGGACGACCGCGCAGAAGAAGAGGATCGCCCAGTAGGCAGGGGCGATCCGCAGCGCCCGGTTGCGGAAGTAGGCGCGGATCGACATGTGCTCCCGGCCACGCGCGATCGCGGCGGCAAAGGGGCGGTAGAGCAGAAAGCCCGAGAGCGTGAAGAACAGCGTCACCCCCACCGCGAGGATCGCCAGACCGTCGCCGATCCAGAGATCGACGCCGAGCGCCTCGCCGTTCGGCGAGGAGAAACCCCAGACGTGGACGAGCACGATCGTGCCGGCCGCCAGGGCCCGCATTCCCTCTATCCCCCGTAAGCGACTGGTGGACGATGGCACCGGGGGAGTCGGTGCATCAACAACTCGCTCCACCAGACGAGGTTAGCGCCGCGATTGCAGACGTTTCGGATCCGCCAACGGATGGGCAAGCTCCGTCATGATGCCGCCAGCCACGTGACGCCCCTCCCGGTCAACCACATTCCGGTCACCTCGCGACCCAGCCTGCGCCGCCTCTCACAGATCCTCGGCTGGCGGATCGTCGTGCCGGCGCTGCGGACGCGGGCACGGCGACGCCTCGACCGGCTGCAGCCAGGAGCAGCGACCGTCGTCACCGTCAACTGGAACTCCTGGTCCCACCTGGAGGTGCTGATCGACGTCGTCCGCCGGCGCAGCCCCGCCGGAACGCGGATCATCGCCGTCGACAACGGCTCGATCGACGGGTCGCGGCAGCGGATCTCCGCCGACCGCGAGGTCGACAGCCTCCTGCTGCCGTCCAACGTCGGGCATGAGCTGGCGATGGACCTCGGCGTGCTGCTCGCCGAGACCGAGTACGTGGTGGCCCTGGACGTCGATGCCTTCCCGCTCCACGACGACTGGCTGCAGCGGCTGCTCGCCCCGCTCTCGGAGGGCGCGCAGGTGTCCGGCGCCAGGCTCAACCGCTCCTACGTCCATCCGTGTTGCTGGGCGATGCGGAAGGCGCGCTTCGTCGAGCGCGGCCACTCGTTTCGCGCTCACTATGTCCCCCGCTCCGAAGGCCGCGACGCTTCCGGTGACGTCGGCGAGGAGATCTCCGCCGCGGAGGCACCCGACGTCCACTTCTTCGAGGTAACCAGGCAGCGCGGGCCCGGCGACGTCGGCACCGTCTTCGGCGATCTCGTCTACCACAACTTCTACGCAACCCGGTTCAACGCCACCTCGGACCAAACCCTCGACGGCGTGGTCGCGGCCGACGATTCGGCCGATGCCTGGGACGAGGCGCTGCAACGGTACGTCTATTGAATCGGTCGGCGGCCTGCGGCGAAGATCGCGTTCGAGCGACCCCAGGTGATTCCCCGTTGCTCGAGGGCCACCGCCGCCGCCAGGAAGGGGAAGGCAAGCACTCGGACCGGCAGCGTCGCGTCCTTGATCCGGTCTCTGAGCTCCTGGGCCGCGGCGGCGAGGCTGCGGTAGGTCCCCTTGGTCTCGATCGATTCGAGGCCGGCCCGACCAAGGACCGCTTCCAGGTCCCCGGCGCTGTAGCCCTGGCGGACCTGCTCGCGCCAGGTGGTCGAACTGCCGGGCAGGACCGGCTTCCAATCTCGGTCGGGAACCTGGACCGCCAGCGTGCCGCCGGGCCGCACCGCGGCGACCATCGTCCGCAGGGCGCCCTCGTCGTCGGGGATCTCACTCAGGCACTCGAGCGCGAGGACGACGTCGAAGCCCTCGAGCGGAAGCGGCTTCAGCAGGTCGGCGGCCTGGAAGCTGACGTTGTCGAGACCGCGCGCCTCAGCCCTGGCGCGGGCGCCGGCGAGCAGGTTCTCGCGCAGGTCGATGCCGAACATCGTCCACTCGGGGTGGCGCTTGGCCATCGCCAGCGTCAGCAGCCCGTCGCCGCAGCCGGCGTCGAGAATCCGCAGCGGCCGCACCTGCGCCCGCGCGGCGATCTCGCGCTCTCCCACCCGCAGGCGCAGGCGGCGCGCCGGAGCCATCAGCGCCAGCCGCTCCTCGAGAATCGCGCGCAGCTTGCCGAGGGCGCTCATATCTCCATCATTTCCAACCCGGCGGCGGCGCGTCGGACTTCGTGCCCAGCCCGCTGTGTCGAAAGTCGGATACGAGGGCGAGGATGAGCAAGGGTTGGAGTGATGCCCCGTGGCGGACCCGGCTGCTGCGCCGATTGCGGGTGCCGGCGGCCGCGCTTACCCCGCTCAGCGCCCTCTCCCCACGCTGGCGCGAGCTGCGCGGGGACCTGGCCTTCTGGTCCGGGGTGCGCTCCCGGGCGACTCCCGTCGAATGGCGGCGGCTGAGCAGCTCCTACTCGGTCCTCGTCTATCACCGCTTCGCCGGCGAGCTGAAGCCGGGCCAGGAGCGAATTGACATCTCCCCGGATCGGTTCCACCGCCACCTGAGGATGTTGCGCCTGCTCGGATTCAAGCCGTTGCCGCTCGACGACCTGCTCGCCTTCCACCGCGGCGAGCGCAACGAGCTTCCGCGGCGCCGCTTCGCGATCACCGTCGACGACGCGATGGCCGACGCCGTCGAGCCGCTGCGGCAGGCCGCCCACCTCTCCCCCCAGCTCTTCGTCCCCACCGCCGAGCTCGGCGGCAGCGCCCACTGGATCGGCGGCGAGCCCGTCGCCAGCTGGGACCAGATCCGCGCGCTGGCGAACGCCGGGGTCGCGATCGGCTCCCACACCCGCCACCACCGCCGGCTCACCGAGCTGGGCAGGGCCGAGTGCGAGGTCGAGCTGATGGGCTCCCTGGCCGAGTTGCGCGAGCAGGTCCCCACCGCCGCGCCGGTCATCGCTTACCCCAACGGCGACCACGACGAGGCCGTCTGCCGGGCCACGGCGGAGGCCGGTTACGAGGCCGCGTTCACCACCGAGAAGGGCCGAAACGACGCCGCGACCGACCTCTTTAGCCTGCGCCGGGTCAGCGTCCACGGCGCCGACGGCTCCCTCGCGGTCCTCTGGAAGGTCGTCACCGGCGAGGCGCTGCCGGGATGGTGGCTGCGCCTGCGGCGCTAGGGCCGTCGCAGCTCCTCTTCGAGCAGGCCGAGAAAGGTGGATCCCCGGAGGGACAGAGGCGTCGGCCCTCCTGGCGACTCCAGCTGCAGATGGCGGTAATCGCTGCGACAGTGGACGACCCAGGTGAGGATTCGGAGCCGGCGGAAGTCGTCCTCGGAGATGCCGAGGGCGCCCCGGTACTCGCCGATCGCGCGGGCGGCGACGCGGCCGTGGGGAGTCGCTGGGTCGAGGAGCCGGGCGTAGCTCTCGCGGGTGCGGCCGCTCTCCAGCGCCTTGTCGAGGACGAAGGCGCAGTTGGCGAGGAAGTAGACGAGGTCGGGACCCGGCAGCCCCTCGGGCTCGGCCGACTCCCAGTCGAGCAGCACCGGCTCTCCCGTCGCGAGTGACGAGGACGTTCCAGGGGGAGCAGTCGCGATGCTCGGCAGGCGGGCGGCAGCTCGCCGAGTCCGTCGAGCAGCTCCGCTGCCCTGGCGGAGCGGAGCCGAAGTGCCTCCTCGAACCAGTCAAGCGGCTCGGTGACGAGCCGTCGGCGCCAGTCGTCGGCCGGGCCGCTGTCGCTCGCCCGCGCCAGCTCGACCAGGACCCCGGCCACCCGCATCGCCACCTCCTCGAAGTTCTGCGGGCTGAGAGCATCGAGCAGCGACTCCCCCGCGACCGCTTCCTGGACGCCACGGCGATGCGCCCGGCGCGCGATCCCTCTCCGAGCAGCTTCGGCACCCCGGGAAGGTCGGGACTCCTCGGCCGCCAAACCGCGCAGCACCGCCGCCTCGCGCTCGAGTCCCGGCTCGGCCTCGGGGACGCGGGCGAATTTCACCGCCTCCGCCGGCCGGGCCTCGCCGGGCTCGAAGGCAAGACCGACGGCCTTGTTGATGCTGCGATGGCCGGTCGTCAGCAACAGGAGAGATCCCGACGGCGACGGCGGCAGCTCGTCCTCAGCTGGCCCCGCTCGGCGCCCGACGACGTAGATCGGAGCCAGCATCCCGGCGCCCTTTGCCACGCGCCACAGCCAGCGCAGGAGAGTCCCCACCGCCGACCGGGGCGCCCTGGTGGCGAGCAGGTGCTCGGTCGCCTCCGGCGACTCGAGCGGCAGCCAGAACTGGGGCAACTGGTGCGGCAGCGGTCCGGCCCAGTAGACGCGGACGTCGGTGTAGCCGGCGTCCTCGGCGCGCCGCCGGACGCGGCAGGCGCCGCCGGGGCGAGGAAGCCGCCAGCGGGCCAGGAGCTCGGCGTCGGGCAGCAGGAAGCGCCAGTCCTCGCGGCGCACCAGGGGGTTGCGACGGGACTCGGGGAGATCCCCGAAGCC
Source organism: uncultured Actinomycetes bacterium (assembly GCA_963724745.1). Lineage (GTDB taxonomy): Bacteria > Actinomycetota > Thermoleophilia > Solirubrobacterales > 70-9 > VAYN01. The sequence continues at coordinate 162,378 of CAVRVU010000008.1, read as the reverse complement.
GCGGCAGAGCTTTTTATCGCTATAGGAGAAAAAGCTCTGCCGCGGACCGGATTCCCCCAGCAGCCCGCGGTAGACGGCGGCGACCCGCTCGGCATTCTGCTCGCGGCGAAGGCCGGCGTCGACCCGCTCGCGCGCCCGAGCGGCCATCTCGCCGCGCAGCTCCGGATCGCCGAGCGCCCGCCGTAGCGCCGCCGCCAGCGCCGGCGCGTCGCCGGGCGGCACCAACAGCCCGCTGCGACCGTCGTCGATCAGCTCGTCGGTTCCGCCGATCGCCGATGAGACGATCGGGATCCCGGCCGCCATCGCCTCCAGCACCGCCAGCGAGGACCCCTCGTAGAGCGAGGGAAGGGCGAAGACGTCGCAGGAGGCGAGCAGTTGCGGGACGTCCTCCCGGCGGCCGAGGAAGCGGACTCGATCGCTCACCCCCAGTTCCGTCGCGAGAGCTTCCAGCCGCCCGCGTTCGGGACCGTCCCCGGCGAGGAGGAAGAGCGCCTCGGGAACCTCGGCAATCGCCCCCAGCAGCGCGTCGTGACCCTTCTGCGCATTCAGCCGCGCCGGGGTCAGAACCAGCGGCTGGGTCTCGCTGCCGCCGAGCTGCTCGCGCAGCCCCGGCGGCGCCGCCACCGCGGTGCGCTCGACGTCGACGGCGTTGTAGAGGACCTCGACCTTCTCCGCCGGCCAGCCGAGCCCCTCGACCAGCTCGGCGGCGATCTCCCGGGAGACCGCGAGGTAACGGTCGACCCGCCGGGCCAGCGCCCGCAGCTGCCAATAGGCCGAGCGGTTCGGCGGCTCGTAGGCGCCGACCTGGACCGTCCCCAGCACCGCCGGGACGCGGGCCAAGACCGCCGCCGCCAGTCCCCACTTGCAGGCGACGGGCGAGCTCATGTGGGCGTGGAAGACGTCGGGGCGCTCGCGGCGCAGGAGGCGAACCAGGGCCGGCACCCGCCGCGCCCCGCCCAGACCCAGCGGCATCGGCGGGATCCTCCGCACCGGCACCCCCAGCTCCGCGGCACGCGCGGCCATCGGTGCGACAGCCTCGTCGTCCTCGAGCAGCAGGGTCGGCTCCCACTCGCTGCGCTCGAGCGATCGGAGCAGCATGAACATCGCGTTCTCGGCGCCGCCGAGAACGCGGCTATCGGTGTAGAAGAAGATCGATCGGGCCACGAGCGAGCTCTCCGGCGAGCTTCGACAGCTCGCCCTCGTCGTTTGATTCGCGCAGCTCGGCGTCCACCCCTGCCCAGAAGGCGAAATCGAGCACCGGCCGGTAGAAGAGCGGCGCCCGCCAGAGGCCGAGCCTCTCCAGCAGCGAGAACAGCGCGAAGACGACGGTGGCGATCGCCGGCAGACGTCGGGTCAGCGCCAGCAGGGCCGCCCGCACCGCCAGCCAGGGGCGCGAGCCGTCATCGGGGTTGGCGAGGCGCAGGTCTCCAAAGACCTCGGGGTGGCGGCGGGCGAGCTGGACGGTGGTCCGTCCTTTCGCCAGGGTGTCCCGCTGCAGGCCGCCGAGGTCCTTGTCGTAGCTCTGCCAGGCGAGCGCCTCGTGGTCGTAGCCGAGCTCGACCCCGGCCTTGCGCAGGCGCAGGGCCAGCTCGACGTCCTCGTTGCCGTAGATCCCGAAGGATTCGTCGAAGCCCCCGACCGCCCGCATCGTCTCTGTCCGCAGCGAGGCGTTGCCGGTGAAGAAGGAGCGCGGCAGGGCGAGATGCTCGGGGTCCGAGAGCCGCGAGAGGTGGCGGTCGAACTTGTCCTTGACGTAGCGGGCCGCGTGGGTGCTGTCCTCCCCCAGCTCGACCGGGACGGCGCCGAGCACGCAGCGCCGCGAGCCCGCCGGGTGGTGGGAGCGGTGACGCTCGACGAACTCGGGGACGACTCGCATGTCGTCATCGAGGACGATCGTCACCTCCCCCCGCGCCGCCGCGACGGCGGCGTTGCAGGCGGCGGCCCTACCGCGCGAGGACGGGGATACCCAGCGCAATTGCAGCGAGCCGCCGAAGCCCTCCAGCATCTCGACCGTGCCGTCGGTCGAGGCGTCGACCGAGACGACAACCTCGTAGCTGTCGTGGGCGACGCTCTGGCGCGAGAGCGACTCCAGGACGGTGCGCAACGCCTCGCGGCGCTGGTGGGTCGGGATGACGACGGTTGCGCTCGGCCACTCAGCCATCCGAACCACTTCTGCGCGCGCTCCGCGCCTCCTCGAAAACCGCGGTCTGCCGCCGCGCCCAGGCCTCAGGGCTGTGGTGGCGCTCGGCGAACTCGCGGGCCCGCTCTCCCAGGCTACGCCGGGCCGCGTCGTCCTCCAGCAGTGCCGCCGTCGCGGCGGCGATCTCCTCGCCGCTCTCGCCGACCGCCAGCGGGGGCTCCTCGCCGAAGCCGGTGTAGCCCTCGGTACCCCGCGGGGTAGTCACGACCGCCTTGCCGGCGGCCATCGCCTGCAGCACCTTCATCCGCATCCCGCCGCCGGTCCGCACCGGCGCCATCACCACCGCCGCCGCTTCGGTGTGGGGCTGGATGCTGGGGGCGTCGGCGACGACCTCGACCCGCTCACCCGCAAGGGCGAGGACCTCGGGCGGCGGCGCGCTGCCGACGATCCGCAGCCGCGCCCCCGGAGCGCGCTCGAGCACCGCGGGGAGGATCTCCCGCGCCAGCCATATCGCCGCGTCGCGGTTCGGCGGGTGGTGGAAGGCGCCGACGAAGAGGATCGTCCCCGGCACCTCGCGCGCCGGGTCGAGCCGGGCCGGCAGCACCAGCCCGAAGGGGTCGACCCGCACCCGGTCGGCGACGTCGGGGGCGAGCTCGGCAATCGTCTCGGCGTCGCGCCGGCTGAAGACCTGGACCCGGTCGAAGCACCGCCAGGCGTCGGTCTGAAACCGCGTCCAGCGCCGCCAGTCGAGCTCGCCGAAGGCCCAGGCCGGCCAGCGCCGCGGCGGGCCCGCGTGCCAGTCGAAGGGGCGCGGCCGCAGCACCTCGTGGTGGGTGTAGACCGTTGGGACCCCGGCGGGATAGCGGAAGACCGACATCGCGCTGTCCTCGACCACGACGACGTCGAAAGCTTGCGAGGCGCCGAGCTGGTCGATGACCGTCTGGAACCCCGGGTCCGCGTACCAGACCGTGCGCCAGGGCCAGCGCCCGCGTGCCCAGCGCCCCGCCATCCGCAGCTGCCGCCGGAGCCGGCTCGCACCGGGGAGCGGCCGCCGCCGGTCCACCACGTGCACCTCGCCTTCCTCCCGCAACCGCCGCACCGCCTCCTCTTCGCCGGGCTCGTCGCCGAGGGCGGTGACCAGCGTCACCTCGTGCAGCTGCCGCAGTCCCTGCAGCTCGGCGTGGAGCAGAACCGGAATCGCTCCCCCACCGTCGGCCTGGGGCGGTACCGGGACGACGAGGAGGACCCTCATCCGGCCGCGAGCACTTCCCGGTAGGCCTGCTCGAAGCGGGGGATCACCGCGCCCGCGGCGAAGGAACGCGCTCGCTCGCTCGCCGCCTGGCCGAAGCGCTCGCGTCGCTCGCCGTTCTCGATCAGGTCCCTCATCGCCCCCTCCAGGGCGCCGACGTCGCCCTGCGGCACCAGCAGCCCGGCGTCGTCGCCGATCATGTCGACGTGGCCGCCGAGGGTGGTCCCGATCACGGGCCTGCCGCGGTTCATCGCCTCGGCCACGGTGGCGCCGAACGGCTCCGGCCACAGCGAGGGCATCACCCCGAACATCGCCCGGTCCCAGGCGGCCATCACCGCTTTGTGCGGGACGTCGGTGAGGACGACGGCATCGAGGGGGAAGTTCTCGGGGGAGTCGCGCTCGTAGGTGCCCATCAGAACCAGCGGCGGCGGCGACTTGAGCCGCATGTAGGCGTCGAAGAGGGTTTCCAGTCCCTTCACCTTGCGGAAGGCGCCGACGTAGAGGATGAACGGCTCCGCGGGCAGACGCTCCAGATAGGGGGCCAGCTCGGGATCGGCGCTGTCGACCGCCTCGTCTGGGGCGACGTCCTGGAAGCTCGGGATCGTCACCTGGACCAGGTCCGCCGGCGGCCCATCCGAGCCGAACAGGTAGCGGGTGGTGACATCGTGGACGAAGCTGCTGACGCTGTGCAACCCGGACATCTTCCGCGCCAGCAACGGCCGACAGAGGTAGACGCCGGCGGTCGCCGCCAGGCCCTTGGGGACGCCGCTGTAGTAGTCGCTGGCGCAGCTGGCGCACTTCAGCGGTGCGGGACCGTCGCAGGGCTCGCCCTTGTGCAGCAGGGTCCGGTTGGCGCAGAAGTAGCCGTAGTCGCGGGCCGAGATCAACATCGGGATCCGGCGCCGCCCCAGCGCCACGGCGACGGAGAAGGCGAGCCAGCCGTAGGCATGGATGACGTCTGGTTCGAAGCCGGAGATCAGCCGGCGCAGGCCGGCGATCGTGATCGGGTCGGGGAACGGCGGCTGATGCCGCTGCTCTTCGTCGCGGATCAGCGAGCGGAACGCGGTCCGCACCTGGCGCAGGCGGTGGACGGTGACGTGGTCTTCCCAGTCGAGCGGGGGCAGGCCGCCGTGCCAGGTGGTGGCGACGGCGACGTCGTGACCGCGCTCGGCCATCCCGGCGGCGATCAGCCGCGCCTGGCGGTGAGCCCCGCCGATGAACGGCGGGTAGTGGTCGGTGGCGATCAGGATCCGCATAGTGCCTAGCGCTGCAATCTTCCCAGTACGCGGTTGACCCCGGTGCGCTTTGCGGGAAAGAGAAACAGCTCGGCCAGCGGCCGGGCCAGCGGCCGCGGGGCGATCGCCTCCAGCCCGAACCAGGTGACCAGCAGCGCCTTCATCGCGACGGAGACGTCGGCGCGGCGGCGGGTCGCGCGGAGCGCGTCGGAGAAGAGGCCGGGCAGGCGGTCGCCGGATACCGGGTGCCGCCGCGGCTCGAGCCTCAGCGAGACGAGGCGGTTGGCGAGATCGGCGTAGGAGAGAATACGCGCCGGGCGATCGAGGCCGAGCTCGTCCGCCAACGCTTCCAGCGAGCGGGTGGTCGCGCCGGCGAAGACGATCGCTTCGCGCACGTGGTCGAGGTCGATCTCACTGCGCTCCAGCTCGTAGGCGTTGCCCCCGTGGACCCGGTAGGAGGCGCAGACATCCTCCAGCAGCCCCGCCTCGCCGAGCAGCGCCGTCAGGTGCACCAGGTACCAGTCGGCGCCGCTGCGCGGGTACCCGGCGGCGGGGATCGGCAGGATCCTCCGCACCGCCTCGGTGCGGAAGCCGGTGCCGCCACCAGGCAGCCAGGGCAGGTCGAAGGGCGAGGCGAGCTCGGCTCGGCGCTGATCGCCGACCGGCGCCCGCAGGTGGCCGCCCGGCTTGACCTCCCCGGTCGGCTCGCCGGCGGCGTCGACGATCGCCATCGGGAACTGGACCTTGGAGAGCCCGGGGTCGGCGGCGAAGGCGGCCGCGACCCGCTCGGCAGCCCACGGGCGCAGCAGGTCGTCGGCGTCGAGGACGAGCAGGACCTCGCCGCGGCAAAGCTCGAGTCCGGCATTCAGCGCCGAGGCCTGCCCGCCCTGCTCCTTCAGCGCCACCTCGACCCGGTCCTCGAAACCGCGCAGCACCTGCCGCGAGTCGTCCGTCGAGCCGTCGTCGACGACCACCACGTGGACGTCGGGGTGGGTTTGCGCGCAGGCGCTCTCGATCGCCGCCGGCAGGAAGCGGGCGTAGTTGTGGTTGGTGACGACTATGTCGACCGGGAGCGCGCTCGTGCTCAACGGAGGGTCTCTTGCCTCGGGAGCCAGCTGGTCACGCGACGGTATGGGTCCTCGGGCCGCTGCTTGCGGTAGAGCGAGGCAACCACGTGGGTCCTGCCGTCGGGCTTGGGAGGCACGTCCACTTCGTAAACCCGTTCCTCCCCCGGGTCGAGCTTCACCCGGTAGGACTTCGACTGGTTCTCTCCGAGGCTCACCGTCAGCCTGTAGAAGGTGGGGTGATGCTGGTTGCTGACGACGCCGACGGCGATCGCCTCTTCGCGCGAGTCGGTCGGCAGCATCCAGAGGACGGTGAAGCCGACCGCGTCTTCCGCGGGCAAGGGCTTCTGAGCGAGGGCGATGGCGGCAACCGCGATTGCCAGGGCAACGACGCCCAGCGCGAGACCACCGGCGGCGGGTCGCGGCAGCGAGAACCTGCCGGCCTCGCGCTCCCGGCGGCCGCGCCGCAGCGCCGCGCCCCGGCAGGCGGCGATCACGACCAACGGCAGCAGGACCGCCCAGCTCGCCGTCGTCAGCCCGAAGGGGAAGATGTTGAGGACGAACGCGCCAAGAACGAGGACCATCAGGCTGGTGGCGACGCTCAGCGCCAACCGCTTTGGCCGCTCCAGCTCCTGGGAGCCGAAGGCGCAGGCGATCACCGCATACCCCGGAAGGAACAGCGTCAGCGGCAGCGCCGCCAGCAGGCGGACTAGGTCAAACGGCACCAGCGCGGCGACCAGCGCGCAGAGGATCGCGCCGACGCAGGCGCGCCGCAGGTCCGGATGCCCCCTCACGGCCGGTCCTCGAGGTTGAAGAGGACGATCCGGCCGCTGTGCCAGACCCGGCCGGCGGGGATGCGGGCGAACTTGTGGAGGACCCCGGATCCGCGCAGCTCCGTCCCGTACTGGCCCTTGACCGCGAAGAACTCGCCGCGCAGGGTGTCCTCGGAGATCTGGCGCCGATCGGCGACCACGAAGGGCAGGTGGTATTCCCTCAGCAGCGGCAGCTGCCAGCTCGCCAGGAACTCTTCGTCGACGATGTCTTCGATGTCAGGGCCCTGGCCGCCGTAGGCAACCTGCCCGCCAGGCTCGAGCAGGACCCTGGCGTCGGATTCGGGCGCTGCGAAGCGGCCGCCGTCGAGGCGGTCGCGGGCGAATTCAGCCAGGGCCAGCGGTTCGGACTCGATCTTCGCTCCGTCGGCGGCCGCCTGCAGCGGCCGCGCCAGCTGGATGTCCCAGGGCCAGCCGGAGATCGCGCCGCCGACGAGGACGACGCCGAGCGCGCCGCTGAGCAGGAGCCGGCGGCGGACCAGGCGCGGCCCCTGCCGCAGCAGCTGGGCGATGGCGTAGGTGCAGACGAAGGCGAGGCCGATGAAGAAGTAACCGCCGGCCCGGTTGCCGGTCTCCCAGGCGGCGGGCGCAAAGCGCAGCGTCAGCGCGGCAAAGAAGGCGATCGCGCCCAGGCAGAAGATCAGGACCATCGGCTCGCGGTATTCACGTCCCCGCCATATCTGGCGCAGGCCGAAGAAGGCCCCGGCGGCGAGGACCGCAACCGCGAGCAGCGCCAATGCCCGCGCCGGCAGCGGCGTCGCCGCCACGGTTTCGGACGCGGAAGAGGCCTGGTGGAAGAGGGTCCGGGGTGCGGATTCGCCCGAGGCGGTCTTCCAGATCGCCTTCACCGCCTCCTCCAGGACCGGGAACAGGTAGCCGGTGGTCGAGCGGGCGGCGATCAGCAGCCAGCCGAGGGCAGCGCCGACCGCGAGCGCGGCGAACGGCCACGGGTTCGGCCTGTCCACCTTCATCACCCGGTAGAGGACGGCAAGGGCGACGAGGATCACCGCCAGCGCGTAGGAGCTGAGGTGGTGGGTGATCGTGATCGCGAGGATGGCGAGGACGATCGGGACCGCCCAGGCGCGGCGGGCCTCCGGCGGCGCCTCCTCGCGTTCGACGAACGCCATCAGGACGACGACCACCAGCGGCAGGGAGAGCGACTCATAGGAGAACTGGGCCCCCCAGAAGAGGAAGTTGGTGGTGCCGGTGTAGACCGCGACGCCGAGCCCGGCGCCGCGGGCCGAGCCGCTGAGACGGGCGAAGAGGAAGAACAGCGCCGCCATGAAGGTGAGGCGGGCGGCCCCGATCAGGATCGTCCCGGAGACATAGATCGAGGTCCCGGTCAGCATCGTCAGCGCCGAGGTCGCCCCCTCCAGCCCGGGGTAGTAGGGAGAGGTCGAGATCGCCGGGTTGAAGTGGTAGAGGTGGTCGTATTTCTCGATCTGATGGACGTTGAAGGCGTGGACGAACTCGTCGGAGAAGGTGAAGTAGATGCCGTCGTGGACGACTTTCACGCAGTAGAGGGCGAGTCCGAGGAGGAGAACCAGCCCGAGGCGCTCGCGGTAGCTCGCTCTGGTCGAGCTGAGCCGGAAGAAGATCGGCAGGGCGATGACAAGCAGGCCGAGCCAGTAGATCAGCGGGCTTGGCGCCAGCGTCGCCCGCGAGAGCGCGTTGGCCAGCGAGCAGAGGAATAGCCCCACCGCGGCGAGCAGCGCGATTACGGGTAGGGATTCGAGCCGGGCCTGCACCATCAAAGCTTACGGTCGGCATTCGCCCGCGGATGCCGTAGCCCTGCACGGGGACGGCCGGGACGCCTAGAAGGGGTGGCGACCCGGACCGCCCAAGCCTGCGGTGTCAGCCGAGGCGCTGTTCGAGCGCCTCGAGCTGGGCGGCGACCTCGGCCGGCAGCCTGTCGCCGAACTCGGCGAGGTGCGCCTTGACCTGCGGCAGCTGCTCCTTGACCAGGTCGAGGTCGACGCTGAGCAGTTCCTGCATCGCCTCGGCGGAGATGTCGAGGCCTTGGGTGTCGATCTCGCCCTCGGCGGGGAGCAGCCCGACCGGAGTCTCGACCGCCTCGCCTTCGCCTTCGCAGCGGCGGAAGACCCACTCGAGGACGCGGCTGTTCTCGCCGAACCCGGGCCAGAGGAACTTGCCGTCGGCGTCTTTGCGGAACCAGTTGACGTAGAAGACGCGCGGCAGCTGGGCCCCCTCGCGCTGGCCGACCTTCAGCCAGTGGGCGAAGTAGTCGGCCAGGTTGTAGCCGCAGAAGGGCAGCATCGCCATCGGGTCGAAGCGCAGCTGGCCGACGGCGCCGGCCGCGGCTGCGGTCGTCTCCGAGGACATCGTCGCCCCCATGAAGACCGCGTGCTCCCAGTCGTAGGCTTCCTGGACCAGCGGCACCACGGTGGCGCGGCGGCCACCGAAGAGGAAGGCGTCGATCGGGACGCCGGCGGGGTCCTCCCACTCGGGCGCGATCGAGGGGCACTGCGAGGCGGGGGTGGTGAAGCGGGCGTTCGGGTGCGCGGCGGGCGTCTCGGACTCGGGCGTCCAGTCGTTGCCGTGCCAGTCGATCGCGTGGGCCGGCGCCTCGCCGGTCATCCCCTCCCACCAGATGTCGCCGTCGTCGGTCTTGGCGCAGTTGGTGAAGATCGAGTTCCGCTCGATCGTGTCCATCGCGTTCGGGTTGGTCTTGTGGCTGGTGTTGGGGGCCACGCCGAAGAAGCCGGCCTCGGGGTTGACCGCGTAGAGGCGGCCATCCTCGCCGAACTTCATCCAGGCGATGTCGTCGCCGACGGTCTCGACCTTCCAGTCGGGCAGGGTCGGGACCAGCATCGCCAGATTGGTCTTGCCGCAGGCCGAGGGAAAAGCGCCGGTGATGTACTTGACCTTGCCCTCGGGCGAGGTCAGTTTGAGGATCAGCATGTGCTCGGCCAGCCAGCCCTCGTCGCGGGCCATCGCCGAGGCGATCCGCAGCGCGAAGCACTTCTTGCCGAGCAGGGCGTTGCCGCCATAACCCGAGCCGTAGGACCAGATTTCGCGGCTGTCGGGGTAGTGGACGATGTACTTGTTGGCCTCGTTGCAGGGCCAGGAGACGTCTTCGACGCCCTCCGTCAGCGGCATCCCGACCGAGTGGACGCAGGGGACGAACTCGCCGTCGGTGCCAAGCACTTCGAGGGCGGGCTTGCCCATCCGGGTCATGATCCGCATGTTGGTGGCGACGTAGGCCGAGTCGGTCAGCTGGATCCCGATTTCGGAGATCTCGGAACCGAGCGGGCCCATCGAGAAGGGGACGACGTACATCGTGCGGCCCTTCATCGAGCCTTCGAAGAGGTCGTTCAGGGTCGCGCGCATCTCCGCCGGGGCCCGCCAGTTGTTGGTCGGGCCGGCGTCCTCCTCCTTCTCGGAGCAGATGAAGGTGCGGTCTTCGACGCGGGCGACGTCGCCGGGGTCGGAGAGGGCGAGGTAGGAGTTCGGGCGCTTGGCTTCGTCGAGGCGCTCGAAGGTGCCGGCGTCGATCAGGACCTGGGCCAGGCGGTCGTACTCCTCGGCGCTGCCGTCGCACCAGTAGACGGAGTCCGGTTCGGTGAGGGAGGCGATTTCGTCAACCCAGCCGAGGAGTTTCGCGTGGGTCGTCAGCTCATCCGGTGCAGTCGTCAGGTCGCTCATTCGCCTCTCTCTAATTCTTCGGTTTCAGGCCGACCATGGAGATGTCGGCATCCTTGTTCCTGATCGTCAAAGTCGCTACCTCTCGCCTGTCATCGGCAAAAGTCACTTCGCAAGTGAAGGTCGCGCCCGGGTCTACAGACTGGTCCGAGGGGCAATCGACGGCCTTGATCTTTTCATGAATCGAGTCTTCTAGGGACGCTTGGACCGTGTCTTGAAGCTTGACCTGGTCGACCACAGTGCCGCATCCGGAGAGCGCCACAAGGCCAATGCAGAGCGCAATCAAAGGGAAAACGCGGGGCCGGACGCGGTTCTTCCGGCCGAAGGGGCGGGGAAACACCCGGGGCAGTAAAGCAGGGCGGGTTGACATTGCCGGGTGACAAGGTGGTTGAGAGCGGTGGGGGTGGGGGTCTCTGGGAGCACCTCCGCTGAGAGGGGCGGAGATGGGCTGGCGCCCGAGGGCTTTCGGCTCAGCTCCATGCTGAGTACCCAGAGACCCCCACCCCCACCGCTCTCCTCGTCCCCCGCATGGTCGGAGGTGGAGCAGGATTCGCGAGACCGCAAAAATCCTCCCTCAAGGAGGAATTTTGCGGTCTCGCGGTGGTAGTCCGGCGAGGTTGGATAGGGTTCCGCGCCGCATGAGGTTCTACGAGTTCGAGGCGCGGAAGATTGTCGAGTTGGCGGGGATTCCCGTCACTCAGTACGGCTTCTGCACGAGCGCCGAGGAGGCACGCACGGTTGCCGAGGAAATCGGCGGCCCGGTCGTGATCAAGAGCCAGGTGCTGAGCGGCGGCCGGATGAAGGCCGGCGGCGTCAAGTTCGCCGACACCCCCGAGGAGGCCGCCGAGCACGCCGAGGAGATCTTGAAGCTGGAAATCAACGGCCACATGCCGCGCGGCGTCCTCGTCGACCCCAAAGCCGAGGTCAAGCAGGAGTACTACGCCAGCGTCGTCTGGGACGGCACCGCGAAGAAGCCGCTGATGCTGTTCAGCGACATGGGCGGGATCGACATCGAGGAGGTCGCCGAGACCCACCCCGACCACGTCGGCAGAGGCCACGTCTCCAACCTCCTCCCGATCGGCGACTTCGAGGCCAAGCAGGTCGTCGCCGCGACCGGCGTCACCGGCTCGCAGCTGAACCGCGCGACCCCGGTCCTCGCCCGCCTCGCCCGCCTCTTCCGCGACAACGACATGACCCTGGCGGAGATCAACCCGCTGGCCGAGCTGACCGACGGCAGCTTCGTCGCCCTCGACGCCCACATGGAGATGGAGGCCGAGGCGGTCGGCCGGCAGAAGAAGCTTCTCCGCAAGGAGCTTCAGATCGCCGAGGACGACACCCGCGAGACCTACGAGCCCTCCGACTTCGAGAAGAACGTCGGCGCGATCGACGCCGCAGATCACCGCGGGGTCATCCAGGGCAAGGACCACGGCTTCACCGGCAACCTCGGCCTCGTGATCGGCGCCGGCGGCGGCTCGCTGACGCTGACCGACGCGGTTCGCAACCAGGGCGGCCAGCCCGCCAACTACTCGGAGATCGGCGGCAACCCGTCGGTCGCCAAGGCCTGCGGCCTCGCCAAGGAGGTGCTCGAAAAGGACGGCGTCGAGAAGATCGCGGTGATGATGTCGATCGTCTCCAACACCCGGGTCGACATCGTCGCCCGCGGCGTGATCAAGGCCTGCCTCGAGCTTGGCAAGGACCCGGGCGAGACGATCGCGATCTTCCGCATCCCGGGTGCCTGGGAGGAGGAGGGCTTCAAGATCCTCGACAAATACGGCGTCGAGTACTGCGACCGCTCGGTCTCGATGTGGGAGGCCGCCGGGCGCGCCGTCGCCAAGATCCAGGGGGCGCCGGCATGACCTTCGCCTGTTCCTTTTCGTTGTCCCAGGCCGATAAGGCACAAACGAGGGCGAGCGGATGAGCATCCTGCTCGACAAGGACACGACCTTCATCGTCCAGGGGATCACCGGCCGCGAGGCGGTCAACCTGACCCGCGAGTGCCTCGACTACGGCTCCAAGATCGTCGGCGGCGTAACGCCGGGCCGGAAGGGCCGCGAGGTCCACGGCGTCCCGGTCTTCGACACCGTCGCCCAGGCGGTCGAGCACCACGGCGGCCCGATCGACGGCTCCGTGGTCACCGTCCCCCCCGCCTTCACCAAGGACGCCGTGCTCGAGGCGATCGAGAACGGGATCAAGCTGATCGTCATCGTCACCGAGCGGATCCCGCGCGGCGACGTCGCCGAGATGGTCGAGCTGGCCAAGATGCGCGGCGCCCGGATCATCGGCCCCAACTGCCTCGGCCTGATCGTCCCCGAGGTCTGCAAGATGGGCGGCATCGGCGGCCCCGCCAAGGACGCGGCGAAGGCCTACCAGCCCGGCCGCGTCGGCGTGATGAGCCGCTCCGGCGGGATGACGACCGAGATCTCCTCCTCGCTGACCGCCGCCGGCCTCGGCGTCTCCACCGCCGTCTCGATCGGCGGCGACGCGATCATCGGCTCCACCTACGCCGAGCTGATGCCCTACTTCGAGGCCGACGAGCAGACCGAGGCGATCGTCATCTACACCGAGCCCGGCGGCCGCATGGAGGCCCAGCTCGCCGAATGGGTCAAGGACAACAACTCCCGCCTGCCGATCGTCGCTTTCATGGCCGGCAAATTCATGGACGACGACGAGATGAAGGGCATGAGCTTCGGCCACGCCGGAACGATCGTCGAGGGGGTAGAGGACACCGCGACGGAGAAGATCTCCCGCCTCGAAGCCGCCGGCATCCGCGTCGTCGAGCGCATCGACGAGATTCCCGACGTGGTCAAGGAAAAGATCGGAGCGACCGCCTGATGGCCAAGATCCTGAACAAGGTCTTCATCGACGTCGAGGTCGACGACTCGATCGCGGGCGACGCCGCCCTCGCCGCCAAGCTCGAAGAAGTCTGCCCCGTCGACATCTTCAAAGACGCCGGCGGCAGCGTCGAGATCGTCGCCGAGAACTGTGACGAGTGCGTCCTCTGCAAGCTCTGCATCGAAGCCGCCCCCGCCGGCACCGTGCACGTCAAGAAGCTCTACGACGGCACCGAGCTCTCCTAGCCCCAGCTCTTACGAACCCGGAATCACGAAGACCCGCCGAAGCGGGTCTTTTCGTGCGGGGGAGCTACCCCCGAGCGCTTGATAACCACGAGAGACCCAGCGTACTCCGTCGAGCTCGATGCGTCAAAGGGGGAGAACCCACCGCGCTCTGGCCTCAATGTAGGCGGAGGATGAAGCGGCGAGGTGCCGCAAGTGTTTGATAATCACGAGTCCGGAGTAGCTCTCCGGATGGGGTTCGAGTCCCCCGTCCGCCTCACGATTTGCCGAAGGCTCCGGGATTGCCGGCGAGGCCGCAAAGTCAGGCGGCCGACGGGTAGCGCCCGTCAATTCGCCGGCCTGGGGCTTTCGGCTCAACTGGCCACACCGCTTCGTGGGATGGATCACGTTACGCCGATATAAATTTATAGTGCGGTAACGTATACACCGATGGATGCATCGGTTCGCACGAGGCTTTCGCGGGACGACCGCATGGAGCAGACGCTGGAGGTCGCGCACGGGCTGTTTGCCGAGCGTGGCTACGCGGCGGTGACGATGGACGAGATCGCCGCGGCGATCGGCGTCACCAAGCCGCTGCTCTATAACTACTTCGGCAACAAGGAGCGGCTCTACATCGCCTGCATGGAACGGGCGGGCGACGCGCTGATCGCGACTATCGCGACGGCCGTGGACGAGACCGAAAACCCGGCCGACGCGCTCGGGGCCGGTGTCCGCGCCTTCTTCTCCTTCCTCGACACCGACCGCTCCGCCTGGACGGTGCTCTTCGACGAGACCCTCCCCCAGGCCGGCGAGGTCTTCGACCGCGTCGCCGCCTACCGGGGCCAGATCCTCGACCTCGTCTCCGCCTCGCTGCTGGCCCAGATCCCCGAGCGCAGCCGCGACGCGGCCAAGGTCGAAGTCGAGGCCCTCTCCACCGCCCTGCTCGGCGCCTCCGAGGCGCTCGCCCGCTGGTGGCTGCGGACCGAGGCGATCAGCGCCGAGGACGCCGCCGAGCTGCTCATCTCCACCGTCGAGCCCGGCCTGCGCGAGCGCTCGACCCCCACTTCGACTTCCAATTCCCCCCAAGGAGGACCCTCCCCGAAATGAACGCCAAAACCCGCAAAGTCGCCGTCGTCGGTGGCAACCGGATCCCCTTCGCCCGCTCCAACAGCGTCTACTCGCACGCCAGCAACCAGGACATGCTGACCGCGGCGCTCGACGGGCTGATCGACCGCTACGGCCTGCAGGGCGAGACGCTCGGCGAGGTCGCCGGCGGCGCCGTCCTCAAGCACTCGCGCGACCGCGACCTGACCCGCGAGAGCGTGCTCAGCACCCGCCTCGCCGCCGAGACCCCGGCCTACGACGTCCAGCAGGCCTGCGGCACCGGCCTGGAGACGACGATCCTCGTCGCCAACAAGATCGCCCTCGGTCAGATCGACTCCGGCATCGCCTGCGGCGCCGACACCACCTCCGACGCGCCGATCGCCCTCAACGAGGGCCTGCGCGAGACGCTGCTCGAGGCCAACCGCGAGCGCTCGACGATGGGCAAGCTGAAGACGCTGACCAAGGTCCGCCCCGGCCACATCGTGCCGGCGATCCCCCGCAACGAGGAGCCGCGCACCGGCCTCTCGATGGGCGAGCACTGCGCGATCATGGCGACCGAATGGGAGATCGGGCGCAAGGAGCAGGACGAGCTCGCGGTCAAGTCCCACAAGAACCTCGCCGCCGCCTACGACCGTGGCTTCCTCGACGACCTGATGACCCCCTACATCGGGCTCGACCGCGACCAGAACCTGCGCCCCGACTCGAGCCTGGAGCAGCTGGCGAAGCTGAAGCCGGTCTTCGGCGGCCCCGAGGGGACGATGACCGCGGCCAACTCGACGCCGCTCTCCGACGGTGCCTCGACGGTGCTGCTCGCCTCCGAGGAGTGGGCGAAAGAGCGCGGCCTGCCGATCCTCGCCTACATCACCGAAGCTCAGACCGCCGCCGTCGATCACGTCCACAAGCGCGAAGGCCTGCTGATGGCGCCGGCCTACGCGATGCCGCGGATGCTCGACCGCGCCGGGCTGAAACTGCGGGACTTCGACTACTACGAGATCCACGAGGCCTTCGCCGCGCAGGTGCTCTGCACGCTGAAGGCCTGGGAGGACAAGGGCTTCTGCTCCGAGAAGCTCGGGCGTGACAAACCGCTCGGCTCGATCGACCGCAAGAAGCTCAATGTCAACGGCGGCTCGCTGGCGGCCGCCCACCCGTTCGCCGCGACCGGCGGGCGGATCGTCGCCAGCCTCGCCAAGCAACTGAACGAAGACGGCAAAGGCCGCGGCGTGATCAGCATCTGCGCCGCCGCGGGCCAGGGTGTCGTCGCGATCCTCGAGGCTCCGGGAGGTGCCAAGTAACTCATGGCTGACCGCTACTCACAGGTTGTCAACGCGCCGCTCGTCGGCACGATCGCCAAGCAGCTTGGACTGCCCCAGCCGGTCGCCCTCGACCGCTTCAAGGAGGGCCAGCCGGTCGTTTCCGGCCCGGTCCTCTCCGGGGCCGCGCCGGAAGGCCGTCTCGGGAAGGCCATCGCCGCGGCCCTCGACAGCATCAAGGCCGAAAGGGCCGGCGCCGAGGGCAAGGCGAAGGCGCTCGTCTTCGACGCCACCGGGATCGCCGACTCGACCGAGCTGGTCGAGCTGCAGCGCTTCTTCTACCCGGCAGTCGGTCGCCTCCAACGCAGCGGCCGCGTCGTCGTCCTCGGCACCCCGCCGGCGGAAGCGGGCTCGGTCGAGGCCCACATCGCCCAGCGGGCGCTGGAGGGCTTCACCCGCTCGCTCGCCAAGGAGATCGGCGGCTGCGGCTCGACCGCGCAGCTCGTCTACGTCGCACCCGGCGCCGAGGACCAGCTGGAGTCGACGCTGCGCTTCCTCCTCTCCCCCAAATCGGCCTACGTCTCCGGCCAGGTCGTGCGGGTCAGCAAAGGCGTCGCCGCCGAGCCGAAGCTCGACTGGGACAAGCCGCTCGCCGGCAAGGTGGCGCTGGTCACCGGCGCCTCGCGCGGGATCGGCGCGGCGATCGCCACCACCCTCGCCCGCGACGGGGCCGAAGTCGTCGGCCTCGACATCCCGCAGATGTCGGCCGACCTGAAGGCCGTCACCGAGGCGATCGGCGGCCGCGCGATCGAGATCGACATCACCGCCGACGACGCTCCGGAGAAGATCGCCGCCGAGCTCTCCGACGGCGTCGACGTCGTCGTCCACAACGCCGGCGTGACCAAAGACCGGACGATGGCGAAGATGCCCGAGGAGCGCTGGGCACAGCTGATGGAGATCAACCTCTCCAGCGAGGAGCGGATCAACGAGGCGCTGCTCGCCAAGAAACTGCTGCGCCCCAACGGGCGGATCGTCGGCGTCTCCTCGATGGCGGGGATCGCGGGCAACAACGGCCAGACCAACTACGCCACCTCCAAGGCCGGCGTGATCGGGATGGTCGAAGCGATGGCGCCGGAGCTGGCAAAACGCAAAGCGACGATCAACGCCGTCGCCCCGGGCTTCATCGAGACCCAGATGACCGCGGCGATGCCGATCGGCCCGCGCGAAGCCGGCCGCCGGCTGTCCAGCCTCTCCCAGGGCGGCCTGCCGGTCGACGTCGCCGAGACGATCGCCTGGTTCGCCAGCCCCGCCTCGACCGGCGTCAACGGCAACACGGTGCGCGTTTGCGGCCAGAGCCTGCTGGGGGCCTAGATGGCGAAGACGCTTGACAGCAGCCCCAGCATCCTGCCGCTCTACGCGCGGGCGGCGCTGCCGATGATCCCCGGCGCCTCGCTGCTGCCCTTCGTCCCGGGCGGCGGTGGCGAGATCCCCGACGGGCTCGATCTCGAGCTGGCCGGCGTCAGCGCCAAGTCCAAGGACGTTGCCGCCTACGCCAAGGTCTGCGGCTTCGCCCTGCGCGACACGCTGCCGCCGACCTACCCGCACATGCTCGCCTTCCCGCTTCACATGGCGGTGATGAGCGACGGCTCCTTCCCGTTCGGCGCGGTCGGCCTCGTCCACGTCGACAACTCGATCGCCCAGAAGCGGCCGATCGGGATCGACGAGGAGATGACGATCCGGGTGCGGCCGACGAAGCTGCAGCCGCACTCGAAGGGGAAGACCTTCTCGCTGGAGACCGAGGTCCTGGTCGACGGCAAGGTCGTCTGGGAGAGCGTCAGCACGATGCTTCGCCGCGGCAAGGGCTACGAGGCCGCCAAGCAGACCCGGGGCTTCGAGTCGCTTCCCGCCGACGCGCCGGCGAGCGCCGAATGGAAGCTCGGCGGCGACCTCGGCCGCCGCTACGCCGGCGTCTCCGGCGATCGCAACCCGATCCACATGCACTCGCTGACCGCGAAGCCGCTCGGCTTCCCCGGCGCGATCGCGCACGGAATGTGGACCAAGGCGCGAGCGCTGGCACAGCTGGAAAGCAGGCTGCCCGACAGCTTCGAGGCCGACGTCCGCTTCCGCAAGCCGGTCCTGCTGCCGGCGCGGGTCGAGTTCGCCAGCCGCGACCAGGAAGGGGAGATCCTCTTCGCCGTCCGCGACGCGAAGAAGGGCACCCCCCACCTCGACGGCCGCGTGCGGCCACTCTCCTTGCCGAAACCGCAAACGAAGTCGAATAGCGACTCCTCTCGCGGTCTCGCGAAATCCAAAACCGGAAGGAAAAAGACCAAGTGAGCACCACCACCGAGAACAAGGGGATGGCGGAGCGCAGCATGGGCTACGGCCTGCGGGCGCTGAACCGTCTCGCCGGCTCCGACCTGCTGGACCGCATCCGCATCCGCAAGCAGGTCGAGAAGGTCCTCTTCCAGGGCACCAAGAACGGGTTCCGCGGCGCGACCGCGGCTGGCCGGACCTTCAAGGCCGCCCAGCAGCTGGGCAAACCGGCCCGCCAGAAGAAGGGCAAGTCGACGGGGCTTTTCGACCTCTCGCCCGACGACGAGCAGCAGATGTTCCAGGAGGCGGGCCGCGCCTTCGCCGCCGACCAGGTCCGCAAGGCGGCCCTGGAGGCCGACGAGAAGCGCGAGACGCCGAAGGAGATCCTCGACCAGGCGAGCGAACTGGGCGTCAACATGCTCGGCGTCCCCGAGGAGCTCGGCGGCGTGATGACCGAGCAGTCGGCGGTCACCAGCGTGCTGATCGGCGAGGCCCTCGCCCACGGCGACATGGGCATCGCCTACGCGGCGATGGCCCCGGGCGCCGTCGCCACCGCGATCGGCCTCTGGGGCACGGCCGAGCAGGAGGCGACCTACCTCCCCGCCTTCACCGGCGAGGACATTCCCGCCGCCGCCCTGGCGATCCTGGAGCCGCGGCCGCTGTTCGACCCGCTCGCGCTGGAGACGAAGGCGAAAAAGAAAGGCGAGGAGTGGGTCCTCGAGCGGCGCCAAGTCGCTGATCGCCCGCGCCACCGACTGCGAGCTGTTCGTGATCGCCGCCGACGCCGACGGCATCGGCCCGGCCCTGTTCGTGGTCGAGTCCGGCGCCAAAGGCCTCTCGGTCGAAGACGAGCCGGCGATGGGCCTGCGGCCCGCCGCCACCGGCCGCCTGCTGATCGACGAAGTCAAACTGCCGGCCAGCGCGCTGCTCGGCGAGGGTGCCTTCGAGGCCAAGGACTACGCCGACTGCGTCAATCGCTCGCGGATCGCCTGGTGCGGGCTCGCGATCGGCACCGCACAGGCCGTCCTCGACTACGTGATCCCCTACGTCAACGACCGCCAGGCGTTCGGCGAACCGGTCTCCAACCGCCAGGCCGTCGCCTTCGCGGTCTCCGACATCGGCATCGAGTCGAACGCGATGCGGCTGGCGACCTACCGGGCGGCCAGCCGCGCCGACCGCGGCGAGAGCTTCGGCCGCGAGGCCGCGCTCGCCCGCAAGCTCTGCACCGCGAAGGGCATGCGGATCGGCTCCGACGGCGTCCAGCTGCTCGGCGGCCACGGCTTCGTCAAGGAGCACCCGGTCGAGCGCTGGTACCGCGACCTGCGAGCCGCGGGCGTGATGGAGGGCGCCCTGCTCGTCTAGCGCGTCCCGCGCTTTTCACGAGCAGAAAGGAACCACATGATCAACCTCGAGATACCGAAGAAGTTCAAGCCGCTGGCGAGCCAGGCCAACCAGGTCGCCCAGGAGGTGTTCCGCCCGATCTCGCGCAAGTACGACGAGGCCGAGCACGCCTACCCGAAGGAGCTCGACATGCTCGCCTCCCTGATCGACGGGATGAACGAGGGCTCCGACATCGGCGGCGCCGGTGCCGCCGGCGTCCGTCGCGAGAAAAGCGACGACGGCTCCAACCGCAACGGCTCCAACCTCTCCACGGTGCTCGGCATCATCGAGCTCTGCTGGGGAGACGTCGGCCTGCTGCTCTCGATGCCGCGCCAGGGGCTCGGCAACTCGGCGATCGCCTCGGTGGCGACCGAGCAGCAGCTCGAGCATTACGGCGGCAAGTGGGCCGCGATGGCGATCACCGAGCCGGAAGCCGGCTCGGACTCGGCCGCGATCCGCACCACCGCAGAGCTCGACGGCGACGAGTACGTCCTCAACGGCGAGAAGATCTTCGTCACCTCGGGCGACCGCGCCGACCTGATCGTCGTCTGGGCCTCGCTGGACCGCTCGAAAGGACGGGCGGCGATCAAGTCGTTCATCGTCGAGCGCGACAACCCCGGCCTGAAGCTGGACCGGCTCGAGCACAAGCTCGGCATCCGCGCCTCCGACACGGCCAACTTCACCCTGCAGGACTGCCGGGTGCCGAAGGAGGCGCTGCTCGGCGATCCGGAGGTGAAGGAGAAGGGCTTCGCCGGGGTGATGGAGACGTTCGACAACACGCGGCCGCTGGTCGCCGCGATGGCGGTCGGCGTCACCCGCGCGGCCCTGGAGGAGACTCGCAAGCAGCTCAAGGCAGGCCGGCGTCGAGGTCGACTACGACGTCCCCGCCAACACCAGCACGCCGCCGCCGCGCGGTTCCTGGAGATGGAGGCCGACTACGAGGCCGCCTGGCTGCTCACCCTGCAGGCCGCCTGGATGGCCGACAACGCGCAAGCCGAACTCGCTGCAGGCCTCGATGGCCAAGGCGAAGGCGGGACGCACCTGCGTCGACGTCACGCTCGGCTGCGTCGAGCTCTGCGGCAGCGTCGGCTACGGCGAGAGCGAGCTGCTGGAGAAGTGGGCTCGCGACTCGAAGATCCTCGACATCTTCGAGGGCACCCAGCAGATCCAGCTGCTGATCATCGCTCGGCAGCTGCTCGAAGAAGACCAGCTCCGAACTGCGGTAGCCAGGTAGGTATTAAGGGGGCGGGGACCCCCTCTCCAGACACATCTCGCCAATGGCTCGATGTTGAGTGTCTGGAGAGGGGGTCCCCGCCCCCTTTGTGATCCGGGTTGGCAGACTCTTGGCCGTGAACCTGATTGAAGATTTGCTGGAGCGGTCGCCCGCTTCGCGGCTGGGGATCGTTTCGGTTGACGCTGGGGGGAGCCGGCGGGACCGACTACTTCGGGGAACTGGTTGCCCAGCTCGGCTGGGCTTTCGGGGGCTTTTGCTGCTCGGGGAGTGCGGCGGGGGGATGTGGTGATGACCCTCGTCGGCAACCGGATCGAGTGGGTGCTGACCTTGCTCGCCTGCTGGCGGATGGGGGCGGTGGCGCTGCCCTGCAGCACGATGCTGCGGCGGCACGACCTCGAGCACCGGGTCGCCGCTGCCGATCCGAAGCTCTGCGTCGGCGAGGAGGACCTGCTCGCCGAGTTGCCCGACGGGGTGCCGGCGATGACCATGGCCGACGTCGCTCGCGTCCTCGACGAGGACCGCGCACAGGAGACGCCGGCGGCGATCGAGGAGATGGGCCCCGAGGACCCGGCGCTGATCGTCTTCACCTCCGGCACCACGGGCGAGCCGCGCGGGGTCGTCCACGGCTACCGCTACCTGATGGGGCAGCGAGTCCAGGCCGAGCACTGGTTCGGCTCGCGCAGGGGAGACCTCGCCTGGTGCACCGACCGCTACCGGCTGGTCGAAGTCGGCCCGCAACGTCTTCCTCGCCCCCTGGATCACCGGCGCCGCGGCGGTCATCCACGACGGCCGCTTCGACCCGGCCGAGCGGCTCGACTTCGCCGAGGCGCTCGGCGTCAACGTCCTCTGCCAGGCGCCGACCGAGTACCGGATGCTGGCCCGCCGCACCGCGCTGCGCCCGCTGCCGGCGCTGCGCCGAATGGTCTCCGCCGGCGAGCCGCTCGACCCCGAGACGATCGCCGCCTTCCGCGATGCCACCGGCCTCGAGCCCGCCGACGGCTATGGCCAGACCGAGACCGGCCAGGTCACCGCCAACCTGGCCGGCGAGCCGGTACGGCTGGGGCTCGATGGGCAAGCCGCTGCCCGGCATGGAGACCCGGATCGCCGATGGCGAACTGCAACTCCGCGCCGCCTCCTCCCCCACCTTCTTCTCCCGCTACCTGGACGGCGAGCGCTTCGAGGGCGAGTGGTGGCAGACCGGCGACCTGGTCCGCGCCGACGGGGACGGCTACCTCTGGTTCGAGGGCCGCGACGACGACATCATCCTCTCCTCCGGCTACCGGATCGGCCCCACCGAGGTCGAGTCGGCGCTGCTCGCGCACCCGGCGGTGGCGGACGCCGCGGCCGTCGCCGCCCCCGACCCCGAGCGTGGCGCCGTCGTCCGCGCGATCGTCGTCCTCCGCGAGGGCCCGCCCGGCGACAGCCCGAGCGACCAGCTTGCCCGCGAGCTGCAGGAGCACTGCAAACGCGAGACCGCCCCCTACAAGTTCCCCCGCATCGTCGAGTTCGCCGCCGAGCTGCCGAAGACCAGCAGCGGCAAGATCAAGCGGGCGCAGCTACGCGGCAGTTAGCTCGGCCGCGTCCGTCGGCCTGCCCAGGTGGAAGCCCTGGGCCATGTCGACGCCGTAGTCGCGCAGCATCGTCCGCGGTCGTCCGTCGTCCTCGACGAACTCGGCGATCGTCGTCTTGCCGAGGCCGCGGGCGATCTGGACGATCGCCTTGACCGTCAGCTGGTCGGCGTCGTTGCGCGGCAGGTCGCGGATGAAGGCGCCGTCGATCTTGATCACGTCGAAGGGGACCTGCTTCAGGTAGTGGAAGGGGCCGAAGCCGGCGCCGTAGTCGTCGATCGCGACTTCGCAGCCGAACTCGGTCAGCCGGTCGGCGAAGCCGGCGGCGGTCTCGTAGTCGTCGACCCGCGCGGTCTGGGTGATCTCGAAGGTGCAGCGCGCCGGGTCGGCCTCGCCTTCGTCGAGCCGCCGCTCGATGAACTCGAGCACCGAGATGTCGGTCAGCGAGGCGCCGGAGAGGTTGACGTGCAGCGAGACCGGCTCGCCGGCCCGCTCGCGCTCGGCGAGCAGCTCGAGCGCCTGCGCCACGACCCAGCGATCGAGCTCCTGCACCATCCCCGAGCGCTCGGCCACCTCGATGAAGGACGCGGCCGGCAGCAGCTCGCCGCTTTCGCCGGTCATCCGCAGCAGCAGCTCGTAGCGCTCGATCCCGCCCGAGGCGAGGCTGCGGATCGGCTGCGTCGCGCAGGCTGAGGCGGTTCTGGGTGAGGGCGTCGCGGATCCTGGCGCTGGTCGTCTGCGCCGCGCTGCGCCTTCGCGCCGTCCTCGCCGGGATCGTGGAAGAGCGCGATCCGGTTGCGCCCCTCCTCCTTCGCCCGGTACATCGCCTGGTCGGCGGCGACCAGCACCGCCTCGGCGCCGCCATCCCGCCCTGCCGCCGAACATCGTGATCCCGACGCTGATCGTCGCCTCGCCGGCTCCGGCGTTCGGCGGCAGGCCCTCGGCGACCTGCGCCGCGCAGGTCCTCGCCGAGCTGCAGGGCGCCGGCGGTGTCGGTCTGCGGCATCAGCACCGCGAACTCGTCGCCGGAGAGGCGGGCGACGAGGTCGGTGGCGCGCACCCGTTCGCGCAGGATCTCGGCGACGCGGCGGATCAGGTTGTCGCCCGGCTGGTGGCCGAGCTGGTCGTTGACCCCCTTGAGGCCGTCGATGTCGATCACCATCACCGCGCCCTGACCGCCGTAGCGGGCGGCGAAGGAGACGTACTGGTCGAGCTCGGCGCGGAAGCGGCGGCGGTTGAGCAGCCCGGTCAGCGAATCGTGGTCGGCCAGGTAGCGCAGCTCGGCCTCGGTCTTCTCGGCCCGTTCGAGCGCACCTCGGACGACCTGCCCGGTCCTCGGGCGCGAGCTTGCGCGAGCACTGCGTCGAAGCCAGGGTCCGGCTTAGCCTGCCGCCATGCACGGCGTCCACGATCTTCAAGGTATTCGGTTATCCGGCCAGGCGGCACCCCAATAGCGCCAAATCTGGCTGTAGTTCCAACTTTCGGCGACCGGCGGAGCGAATATTGAGCTTGTCGCCTCGCCGGGTAGGTTCAAGGAGATGCCGAACCGCCTCGCGCAGGAGACCAGTCCTTACCTGCTCCAGCACCGCGACAACCCGGTCGACTGGTATCCGTGGGGCAGCGAGGCGCTCGACCGGCGCGCGAGGAGGACCAGCCGATCCTGCTCTCGGTCGGCTACTCGGCCTGCCACTGGTGCCACGTGATGGAGCGCGAGTCCTTCGAGGACCCCGAGACCGCCGCCTACATGAACGAGCACTTCGTCAACGTCAAGGTCGACCGCGAGGAGCGCCCCGACGTCGACGCGATCTACATGGAGGCGGTGCAGGCGATGACCGGCCACGGCGGCTGGCCGATGACCGTCTTCCTCGACCCCGACGGGGTGCCGTTCTACGGCGGCACCTACTTCCCGCCCGGACGACGAGCCGCGGGATGCCGAGCTTCCGGATGGTGATGGAAGCGGTCGTCGACGCCTTCGAGACGCAGACGCGAGGAGATCCGCGAGCGAGCCGCCGAGCGCCCGCGCCCGCCTCGGGCGCGATCGGCGACGATCGAGCCGCGCCGAGGCGCCGAGCGCAGCCGCGCTCGAGGAGGCGGTCGCGACGCCTGCTCGTCGGCGCCGACCGCGCGCAACGGCGGCTTCGGCGGCGCGCCCAAGTTCCCGCCCGCCTCCGCGCTGGAGCTGCTGCTGGCCGCGCGGCGAGACGCGAGGTCGGTCGAGCTGACCCTCGACGCGATGCTGGCCGGCGGCATCTACGACCAGCTCGGCGGCGGCTTCGCCCGCTACTCGGTCGACGCCGTCTGGCTGGTCCCCCACTTCGAGAAGATGCTCTACGACAACGCCCTGCTCGCCGCGCGCCTACCTGCACGGCTGGCAGGCGCTTCGGCCACGAGCGCTACCGGCGCGTCTGCGAGGAGACGCTCGACTGGATGCTGCGCGAGATGCGCGGCCCCGAGGGCGGCTTCTACTCCGCCCTCGACGCCGACTCCGAGGGCGAGGAGGGGCGCTTCTACGTCTGGACGCCGGACGAGATTCGCGAAGTCCTCGGCAATGATCCGAACTGCAGCAGCCTCTCCAATCAGCAGGTAGAGAGGCTGCTGGCGTTCTACGGGGTCAGCGACCGAGGCAACTTCGAGGGAGCGAACATCCTGCACCTGGCCGAGGGACGCGGCAGCGAGCGGTGCCCGAGGGGCTCGACGAGGCGCGGCAGCGCCCTGTTCGAGGCGCGGGCCAAGCGGGTCCGCCCCGGCCTCGACGACAAGCGCCTCGCCGCCTGGAACGCGCTGGCGATCGCCGCGCTGGCCGAGGCCGGCGCGGTCCTCGGCCGCGAGGACTACCTCGACGCCGCCCGCGGCCTGCGCCGAGTTCGTCCTCAGCCGATCTGCGCGACCCCGACGGGCGCCTGCTGCGCACCTACAAGGACGGCCGCGCCCACCTCAACGCCTACCTCGAGGACCACGCCTTCCTGCTCGAGGCGCTGCTGACGCTCTACGAATCGAGCTTCGAGCCGCGCTGGTTCGAAGCGGCGCAGGCGCTGGCCGAGACCATGATCGAGCGCTTCGGCGACCCCGAGCGCGGCGGCTTCTTCTCGACCTCCTACGACCACGAAGAGCTGATCGCCCGCCGCAAGGAGATCGGCGACCACCCGATCCCCTCCGGCAACAGCGCGGCGGCGATCGGCCTGCTCCGCCTCGCGGCCCTGACGCGGCGAGCAGCGCCTACGAGGCGGCCGGCCGAAGGCGTCTTCGCTCTCTTCGCCGAGCCAGCCGTCAAACACCCCGACGCCTTCGCCCACCTCCTGAGAGCCCTCGACTTCCACCTCTCCCCAACCCAAGAGGTCGCCCTCGTCGGCGATGACCTCAGCGAGCTGGCCAAGGTCGTCCGCGACGCGATCTCCGCCCCACGCTCGTTCTCGCCGGCGGCCCCGAGGGCACCACCAGCCTCCACTCCTCAAGGACCGCACCACGGTCGACGGCAGCCCGACCGCCTACGTCTGCGAAAACTTCACCTGCCAGCTCCCGGTCACCGACCCGGCCGCGCTGCGCAACCAGCTCTAAGACGAACCTCAAGGCGGATCGCAGTCCGGGAGGGGGTGCCCCTCTCGGGACACTCGACATCGAGCCATTGGCGAGATGTGTCCGGAGAGGGGCACCCCCTCCCGGACCCAGCCAACCCCTAAAGAATCGGCAGGAAGTTTTCGATCTCGTAGGGGGTGACCTGGACCCGGTAGTCGTCCCATTCCTGGCGCTTGATCTCGACGAAGCGGCGGAACGTGTGCTCGCCCGAGCGTGCGCAGCACCAGCTCCGACTCGGCGGCCACCTCGATCGCCTCGCCGAGCGTCGCCGGCAGCTGCTCGATCCCCTGGTGCGCGAGCTCCTCCTGGGAGAGGTGGTAGAGGTTCTGCTCCATCGGCTCGGGCAGCTCGTAGCCCTTCTCGATCCCCTTCCAGGCCGGCCTGCAGCATCGCCGGCGAAGCAGAGGTAGGGGTTGGCAGGCGGGGTCGGGGCAGCGCAGCTCGGCCCGGGTCGCGCCCTCCTTGCCGGGGTGGTAGAGCGGCACCCGGATCAGCGCCGAGCGGTTGCGGCGCGACCAGGCCAGGTAGACCGGCGCCTCGTAGCCGGGCACCAGCCGCTTGTAGGAGTTGACCCACTGGGCGAAGAGCGGCGAGATCTCGCGCGCGTGCTTGAGCTGGCCGGCGATGAACGACTTCGCCGTCGGCGAGAGGAAGTACGGGTCGTCGGCGTCGAAGAAGGCGTTCTTGCCGTCTTTGGCTGAGCGACTGGTGGACGTGCATCCCGGAGCCGTTCTCGCCGAACAGCGGCTTCGGCATGAAGGTCGCGTGCCAGCCGTATTTCATCGCGTACTCCTTGACGACGATGCGGTAGGTCATGCAGTCGTCGGCCATCTCGAGCGCGTTCTTGTAGCGCATGTCGACCTCGTGCTGGGAGGGGCCGACCTCGTGGTGGGTGTACTCGACGTGGATGCCCATCTTCTCCAGCGCCAGCACCGTCTCGCGGCGCACGTCGGAGCCGGCGTCGAGCGTGGTCAGGTCGAAGTAGCCGCCCTCGTCGAGCACCTCCGGCACGCCGCCCTCGGGCTTCGCCGAGCGGAAGTAGAAGTACTCCAGCTCGGGGCCGATGTTGTAGGCGTCGAAGCCGAGCTCCTCGGCCCGTTTCAGCGCCCGCTGCAGGATCCAGCGCGGATCGCCCTCGTAGGGCCGCCGCCGGGGACCCGGATGTCGCAGAACATCCGCGCGACCGCGTCCTCCTCGGGGCGCCAGGGAAGCAGCGCGAAGGTGGAGGGGTCCGGCATCGCGATCATGTCGGACTCCTCGATCGGGTTGAAGCCGGTGATCGAGGAGCCGTCGAACCCCATCCCGCCGTCGAAGGCGTCCTCGAGCTCGGCGGCGTTGATCGAGAAGCTCTTCAGCTGGCCCAGCACGTCGGTGAACCAGAGGCGGACGAAGCGGACGTCGTGCTCCTTGACGAGCTTGATCACGTCAGCGGCGCTGCGGGGTTGCTCTGCCATGCCTGGTCCTCCTTGGTCGGCTGGGGAAGGCCGCAACGATAGGCGAATGAACCGGACGGGTGCGTAAAGCCGTATTACGGGTAGAGAAAACTGATCCGAAGGCGCTTGAAAGCGTCCGCCGGAACCAGGTATAACTTACTTCAAGTAAGTAAGCGGCTAAAAGTAAAGTAAAGGCCACGTAAGGGCTCTGTAAAGCGAAGTGCCGCCCCGAAGACAGAGCCAGAAGCGAGACGCGACGTGACGGTAAAAACCGCAGTAAGCAGATTCCAGATCCACGACGAGCTGACGGCGCCAGATGAGAGCGCTCCTCTCATCAAGACCATCCAGGCCGCCGGCGGCGCGGTGACCAAGTTCGTCGGCGTGCTCGCCGGAGCGCCGGCCGTGCTGCGCGCCTACACCCGGATGCGCTCCGAGCTGCGCGGCGGCGTCCTTCCCCAGGCGACCCGCGAGCGGATCGCCCTGGCTGTCGCCGAGTACCGCGAGGACAACTACAGCATCGCCCAGCACGCCAAGTCGGCGCGGCGGGCCGGCCTCGGCCTCGACGAGGTCTCCAGAGCCCGCAGCTTCACCTCAGCCGACCCGAAGGAGGCGGCGCTGCTCGCCTTACCTCAAGCAGACCCTGGACGCCGGAGGGCCCTCCGCCCCTCCACCTCCACGAGGAGGCGCGGGAGATCGGCTGGACCGACGAGGAGATCCTCGAGGCGGTCGGCGCACCTGGCGCTGAACGAGTTCCAGAGCCTGATCGCGAGTGCCGCGGCGCTGCCCAAAGATCAGGGCGACCCCAGGGCGCTTCCGCCGGTCGCCTAAGCGTTGAGGTAGGGCCGCGGGGTGGGACCCGGCGGACAACAGCGGGGAGGGTCCGGCGGGTCCCGCCGCCGGGCCCTCCAGTCGCGATAGACGCCCCTCGGACCTCGGGGCGGGGGAGCTGGAGTTAGCGGCCCTCGACCAGAGTGGCCGTGTAGAGCAGGCGGGCCGTCGATGTACTTGCAGCCGTAGGTGGCGCGGGTGCCGACCTTCTCTTGCGGCTCGCCCTGGCGGATGTCGGTGGAGTTCGTGCACTCGCCCGGTTCGCGGCTGGCGCGCCAGACGTTGTTGGCGGTCGAGGCCCTGGGCGAAGGCCGGCGCCCAGGTCGGCACCGTGATCGCCGACGATGTCGCCCTTTTCGACCTTCAGGTGGCGCCGAACTTGACCGTCTGCCCGAGGTAGGGGCTCAGCACCTGGACCGTGCCCTGGCGGCGCAGGTTGTAGCGGGGCGGATTGGTGCCCGGCGACGCGGCGCAGGATCGCCAGGCGCGCCTCAGGCGGGGTGCCGAAGAAGCCGTTGAAGAAGTTGCGCTGGCTGCTGGTCGGCTGGGCCAGGGTCAGGGTCCAGCGCTTGATCGTGCCGTCGTGCGGTGACGAGGAAGGGCAGCTGCGTCTGGCCGTTGTTGACCTGGAAGCCGGTGACGCTGCCGACCGCCTGGCAGGGTAGGTCGGGGCAGGAGGGGTCGGGCGTCGTCGCGGTTGGCCGAGGACCACGGTGGTCTTGCCGCGTTTGGCCGCGTCGCTGCTCGCGCCGAGGCTGGCGAGGACGCAGGAGAGCCGAGGCGATCAGCCCAGGACCAGCCAGCGCCCGCTCAACGCACCGGTGCTGCCACTGCTCCTGCGAAGACCTCGACATAACGCTGCTCCTCTCGTCGTTGGACCTGCCTGAACACGGCAGGTTAGCCGCCGGAGCGGCCAGGAACCCGACGTCGCGGGCGTATCAGCGGTGCGGGCGCTAGTGGCGTCGTGATCGCGACGGCGTAGCGAATCCGCCCGACGCCTTCGAAGCCGAGGGCTTCGCTGGCGGCGTTGGTCAGGTCCCAGGCGCGGCCGCTGCGATGTAGGGGCCGCGGTCGATCACCTGGGTGACGACCGGCCTGGCCGTGGTAGACGAACTTGACCGTGGTGCCGCAGGGCAGGCTGCGGTGGGCGACGCCGAGCGTCCCGGGCCGCAGGGTCTGGCCGCAGGCGGTTTGCTGGCCGTAGAAGCCCGGGCCCGTACCAGGTGGCGCCCGCCGTAGCGCAGCCGGCGAAGGCGATGCTTCGCCGCCGGCCTGCGCTCGGTGCGTGGCGCATCGCTGGAGGCGCCGCCGGTGCGCCGCCTGGCGCACCGGCAGCGCCGCGCGGCGAGCAGCGGCGAGGGCCAGCGCAGCCAGGCGCAAGCGCCGCCAGGCTGGCGCACCGGCAGAGCGTGTTCCGCCGTGGCGGTGCCGTCTTGCATTCTCTTTCCGGCGCTTACGGGGTTAGCTGACGGGCTCGCGCTGAAAGAGCTGCGCTACGCGGCAGATGCCGGCGATTCGCCCCAACTAATTGGGTCCCCCGCTCTCCGCGATATGTAGGCGGAGATTCAGCGAAGTTGGCGGCACGTTAGCAAACGCTAAGACAGAAATTCCGTGACGAGGTCGTAAATGGGAAAGGCCCCCTTTCGGGGGCCTTTCCGTTAGCGGGCCTGTAAGCCGGATCCTGTCTTGAGCGGCCATCTATCTATGCGGCCTACCTGGACCTCGCCGGGCCGGGTCGACGGTCCTGCTTGGCCTTGCACCGGGCGGGGTTTGCCTGGCCGCCGCGTCACCGCGACGCCGGTGCGCTCTTACCGCACCATTTCACCTTTGCCTGTACGCGACTCACGTGTGGCCGCGCCATCGGCCGTGTCATTTCTGTGGCACTTTCCCGCGGGTTTCCCCGGGTGGGCGTTACCCACCGCCCTGCCCTGTGGTGTCCGGACTTTCCTCGAGGGGTTTTCTCTCCCCCCGCGGTCGCTCGGCCCGCACCGCGATGGTAGCTCGCAGCCGGCATTTCGCAGAATCGGGGGGCCCCTTGGTGTCGACGGGCCGAAACCCGACGCATAGGCCGGTTTGCGGCCCGTCGGCGAAGAGCGGCGTATACTCGCCGGCATGCGAACGGCGGTCGTGACCGGGGCGGGAAGCGGCCTCGGCCGGGCGATCGCCGCGGAGCTGGCCGGGCGCGGCTTCGTCGTCCTCGCCACCGACGTCGACGCCGGCGCCGCCGCCGGCGCGGCGGCGGAGCTCGGCGGCGGGCGCGCAGCTCGCCGGCCTCGACGTCCGCGACGAGGAGGCCTGCCGGGCCGCGCCGCAGCGATCGCCCGCAGCCGGCTCCCTCGACCTCTGGGTCAACAACGCCGGCGTCCTCGTCACCGGCCCTCCTGGGAGCAGGACGAGGCGAGCGCGCCGGACGATGCTCGACGTCAACGCGGCCGGGCACGATGAACGGCACCGTCGCCGCGCTCGAGCCGATGACGCCGCGCCGGCCACGGCCACGTCGATCAACGTCGTCTCGCTCGCCGGCATCGTCGCGGCGCCGGGCGAGGTCGCCTACTCGGCGAGCAAGCACGCGGCGATCGCCTTCACCCTCGGCACCCTCTTCGACCTGCGCCGCGGCCGGCGACGCGGAATCGAGCTCTGCGCCGTCTGCCCCGACGGGATCTGGACGCCGATGCTGGAGGACAAGCTCGACGACCCCGACGCCGCCGGCTCCTTCTCCGGTCGGCTGCTCACCGCCGAGCAGGTGGCGAGCGCGGTCGGCAAGCTGACCGAGCGCCCGCGCCCGCTCCTCGTCCTCCCCCGCTGGCGCGGCCCGCTGCTGCGCTTCTTCGACCTCTTCCCGCGCCTGGCGCTGCGACTGCTGCCGCTGGTGATGTGGGACGCGCGCCGGCGCCAGCGGCGCTACAAAAGGCTGATCGAGTCCGGCAGCTGGCCCTGACGGCCGTCAGGAGACTTTGCGGAAAACGCCGACGACGCGGCCCAGGATGCGCGCCTCGGTGGTGAGGATCGGCTCCATCTCCTCGTTCTCGGGCTGCAGGCGGACGTGGTCCTTCTCGCGGAAGATCCGCTTCACGGTCGCCTCCTCGCCGATCAGGGCGACGACGATCTCGCCGTCGGCCGCCTCGTCGGCTGGGCCGCACGACCACGTAGTCGCCCTCGAAGATCCCGGCGTTCCTTCATGCTTTCGCCGCGGACCTGGAGGATGTAGTCGCCGTCCTCGCCGCCGATCACGTCGGGGATCTCGATGTACTCCTCGATGTTCTCCTCGGCCAGGATCGGCTCGCCGGCGGCGACCTGGCCGACCAGCGGCAGGCCGCTTGCCCGGGCAGGATCGTCCGCTTCGCCCTGTCGAAGAGCAACTCGATCGCCCGCGGTTTCGAGGGATCGCGCCGCAGCAGGCCCGATCTTCTCGAGGTTGGCCAGGTGGGCGTGCACCGTCGAGGACGAGTGCAGGCCGACGGCTTTGCCGATCTCCCGCACGGTCGGCGGGTAGCCGGTCTTCGCCGCGTACTTGCGCGATGAAGTCGAAGATCTCCTTCTGCCTCTTGGTCAGGTCCAGGTCCATCGTCGTTCCGATCCTCCGATCCGCGGTCGCCAGGGTCAAAAAGCCGCAAATTCGTTCGAACACTTGTTCGCAGGCTACCGCCTCCCCCGGATGCCCGCAAGCCACCGCGCCTCCGCTGAACGCCAAACATCTAGAATCGAGCCGCCCTCGAGCGGCTGTGGCGGAACTGGTAGACGCGCAAGGTTGAGGGCCTTGTGGGTGGAAACACCCGTGATGGTTCGACTCCATTCAGCCGCATGAGAAAGCCCCCGCAAATCGGGGGCTTTCACGTTCTCGACGCCAATCACACCAACCTGGCCACCACTGCTCATGCGCCAGTTCATGCGCCAGTCAGACGCGAGTTTTGCCAGCCAGGCCCTACGCGGCCAGCGCGGCGGCGCGCTCGCCCGGAACAGCGTCGATATAGGCGTCAACCAGCTGGCGCGCCTGGTCGCGGGCACCGGGCATCAGGTGGCCGTAGCGAGAAAAGGTTTCCTCGATGGTTGCGTGACCCATGAACTCCTGAATCGCCTTGGCATTGACCCCAGCGTCGATCAAGAGCGAGGCAAACGTATGGCGGCACTCATGGAGGGTGATCGGGCGAAGCAGAATCGCCTCACGGCCCTCCTTCTCTGCCGCTTCATGCTCTCGCTTGTTCGCCTGCTCCCACGCCCTCTTGGCCCGGTCGCTGATGCTCTTTGGCGAGAATGGCACCCTGCTCGACCGTCCGAACAGCAGGTCTGACCCGTCGCCAACCTCGACCGCTTCAAGGTAGCCGCGCAGCACAGCGATGATCGGCACGGTGCGAAGGCCCGCCTTCGACTTCGCTGGGATCGGTCCCTCGTACTGGTCCCAAGAACGCTGCACCGCGATCTCCGAAGACGACAGGTCAACATCGCTGCGCCGCAGCGCTTGCAACTCCCCTCGACGAAGGCCCGCATAGAAGGCAGTCGCCCAGATCGGCCGATCAGCGGCGGGCAGCGCGGCGAGGAGACGGGCCGCTTCGGATGCCGTGGCGATGCGATCTCGCCGCCCCCGGTCAGCCGGTAGCTCCACCTCCCGCGTCGGATTCACCGCCAGCAAGTCCCGGCGTACCGCGTGGCGGTAGATCGCCTGAAGGGGATTCAAGGTATTGCGGATCGTGCTCGGCGCGAGGTCTTGCCCCAGCAACTCGTCAACAAAGCGCTGAACCTCGGCGCGGGATAGCTCAGAGAGACTGAGTTCTCCGAACTTCGGCAGCACTCGCAGCGACAGGGCGCGTCCGTATTCGCGCAACGTCCCGGGCTTGTAGGTGTGGCCCGAGCGGTCGCGCACGGCGCCGCTGTGCGCAGCCTCCAGCCAAAGCCAAGCCGCCTGCTCGATCGTCATGGGCGACGGGCTTTGCGGCGATTGCTTGCTAAGGGCCGTCAGGGTGGCAGCCCGCCAAGCCTTTGCCTCCCCCTTCTCGGCGAAGGTTTTCCGCAACTTCTTCTTCTCTTGCGGCAGGTAGATCCACGCCTCGTATCCGGCTCGGCAGCGGCAGCGCTTGCCCCTCTTGGCAGGACAGCCCGGCGAATGGCGCTTAACGATGCCCTCAGCCATCGCTCGGCCTCGCCTCTGCGTGGAACTCGTCGGCGCTTGCGAGAACGCCACGATCCATAAAGTTCAGATCAGCCATGAGGAGGTCACCTCTCCTTGTGGTCAGACCCTCGGCTGGCGTTGGAGCGCCACCGGGGGTCGCTTTGTATGGGTCAAGCCTACCCTGACCCGCGGATCGTTTAGTGGCGGCCGTTGAAAGCATTGGCCACCTCCTCCATTGCCGGGGTCGACGCCGTCTGAGCCACCCAGCGTTCAAGCTCGGTCACCGGCACCAGGCGCTTGCGGCCTCGGAAGATCAGGCGGAGTTCCGGCGCGACGTTCTCATCGAAGAAGTCCGGGCCGACGCCGATGGCCGCTGCCGCCTCGGCGGGCGTCAGCGCGATGCGCGGAATCGAGACTGCGAGCTTCCTAGCCATGATCGGCCCCCTTGAGCTCGACCACCGCAACGACGCTGCCCGCGCCGACCTTCTCCACCGCTCGCTCGACCGCGTTGCGGGTCTGACCGGGGGCGCAGATGTAGTGGACCGCGGCCAGGTCACCATCGCCCAAGGCTGCCTCGCACCAGGCTCCGATGATGGCCTCGAGTCGGGGTCGGCTCTTGGGCGTCAGCTCGACCTCGACTGCAATCGTGCCCTCCTCGCGCAGGACGGCAAGGTCGGCGCGGTGCTTCCTCGGCAAGCGCCTAGAGGATGCAGGGCCAACCTGGACGCTTGCGATGGGGCGCTCCTCAAACGCTTCGGCGGCGACGATCTCCCGCTCGGTCAGGACCGCCTCATGGCCGACGTTTTGCCCGACGGAGATGGCTACCGAAGCGCAGCGCAGCATGTGTTCCACGGTCCCGGCCGAAACTGCGGCGACCGGCAGCGGCAACCCGGCGTAGCGGATGCCATCGCGAGTGGCATGAAGAATTGGGCCGACGCCGGGGATGCTCAGGCGCTCAACGAGGCCGGCGGCCTCGCAGTAGGCAAAGCGGCGATAGGTCACCGACCTGCCCGCCTCCATGGCCCTCTGCACCTGCTCGATCTGCATCACTCCATGGCGACCGATCAGTCGCACCATCTCGTGATCCCGGTTCCGGCACTCTCCGGTCCCGATCAACTCCTCGCGGGTCTTCATCACGACCACCATCCGCTCACAAGACGAAACGCACCCTCGTTTCGCCCCGGCCTCGGCTCGCCCCGGTCCCCGCAATGCTCCCCGGTTCCGCCCCGTCCCGCCGCAACCCCACGTCCGCACCAACTCGGTCCCCCGGCAAACACAAGTCCCCCGGCAGCTGACCACCACCAATCGCCACTCATGTTGAGTGTCAATGGTGATTGGGGGTGGTCAGCTGCCGGGGGACGCCTCCAACCGCAATGCAAAGCCAAGTTGGTGCGGACGTGCGATTCGCAGCCCCGTCCGTAGCCCTGTCCGCAGCCAAAACCGGGTCCGACCAGCCCCGCCTTCTCTCTGAAGCCCACTCCTGAGCACCCTCCCGCAACCGTCCGCCGCCCTTGATCTGCCGACATGGCCGCCTCTTCAGTGTCGTGGCGGGTGGCGGTCAAGCGCGCGAAGCGCGCGACCCCTTTAGGGGTTGACGGCCGCCCGACACGGCGCTTCAATGCCAGGCTAGTCGGCAAAAACGGGCACTCAAGCCGTCCGCCGCAACCCTTGCGTCCCTCCGATTCCTTTTGCCCTGCTGCCTTCATCTGGACCTCCGTCCGTCGCTGTCTTGACGGAGGCCGGTGGGCATCGGGCGGCCCGTGTAGCGAGCCGCAGGCGAGGAGGGCAGCCGCCGATGCGACCATGGCCGAGTCCAAGACAGCGACGGGCGGAGGTCAGTGCGGAAACGCGGTGCGAGTGAGAGGCGAGAGAAAGAGGGGAGCGCTAGCGCAAGACCAAACCGCCAGCTAGGGCTTCGCCTACGTACGGAGGTCCAGTTTACACCCCCTGTCAAGTGTTCAAGGAACCTTGTGCGCCGCCGCCGACCTCCTCCACTCGCGCTCACACCCGCCCGGATGGGGCGGCTGCGCTGGTCTGGTGGCACCGGGGACGACTGCGCTGGACCGGCGGCACCGGGCGATGTCGCACGAAGGCGAGCGGGAGACAGAGCGCCATATGCCCACCCAGCAGGGTGAGTGGGCATATGGCGCTTTGTCCCCGTTTTATGGAAGGGGCTAGAGCGTTCTCCTCGTCTTCAAGCGCTGGGTTGAAGCGAGCCGCAGCCACGCTCGCGCTCGCCGCCAAAGCCGCAGCGGCTCGTCCTCGCCCGCCATGCGTTCAAACAACGGCAGGTCTTCCTCCATGCGGCGGTCCAGTCGCTCCATGAACTCCTTGTCCTTGCGACGCTCGGCGATGTGCTCTCTGATCGGTCCTTGCTCCTCCTCGGTCAGCCAGCGATCACCGGGCATCAACCCGAGGCCGGTCAGCGCCCACGGCGATTCCATCAGCCGCTCCGTTACCTCGTAGCGGTGGCCGGACGGACGCCACGGCCACAACTCTTCGGAGACTTTCAACGCCCCCAGCATCTCCATTTCTTCGGCGTGGTTTCTGAGTTGGTAGCGCGGCTTCTTCAGCGAAGCCGCCAGCTCGTCGAGGCTGACCGGCCGCTGCGCCAGAACGCAATACCTGAGCAAGTCTCGGCTGAAGGGGTTCCGAATCGAGGCCCCGAGGGCGAAGGGCAGACCTTCTCTCAGCATCGCTACTCACCCTCGATCCCGAGGTCTTCCAAGACCTCGCGGTCTTCCTTCATGCGTTTCGCCAAGCGCTCTTTGAAATCTCCCTGGCGGACCTCTGCCGTTATGTGGTTCTCGATGCCTTGCCGAAGAACCTCCGCAGGTGGAACTCCTTCGGCTTGGGCGATAGCGCGGAGTTGCTTCGCCATCGACTCGGGAAGCAGCAGACTCATTTCCTCATGGCTCATGCTGCCCTCCTAACCGCGAAGCTCCCTTGAGCGGGGGGACCGGGCGGCAGCCACTCGATCCCCTCCACCAGCGCTTCCACCCGGACCTCAAGGGCGGCTGCGAGCTTCATCAACGTGTCGATGCGCGGCAGGCGCTCGCCGTTCTCCACCATCCCGACCTCGGTGCGGTGGAGAGAGGCGAGCGCCCCTAGGTCTTCCTGGGAGAAGCCCGCACGGCGGCGGGCTCTCCACAGGTTCTTGCCGAGCCGCCGTGCGGCCTCTCTGTCTACGTGTCGGCCGTCCATCATGCGTCGAGGATGGAGTGGCAGAGGACGGCGGCTCTCGTCGGCAGGATGAGCATGCCGTCCTCATGGAGAAGGCCGCCCGCGATCAGGTCGCGGACTGCTCGCTCGATCCGGTCCCGCTCCACGCAATCCCGGCGAAGATGCGCCTCCGGTCATTTCGCGGATCAACTCGTCCTGGGTCAAGACCTCCGGGTAGATCGAGAGGACGTATCTGAAGACGGCCGCCTGGTCGCGGTGGTCTTCCTTGGCGGTGCTCGTGGCGCTCTCATCGCCAGCGCTACTAGGCTTGTCGTGCATGGGAGCTAGAACCTCCTGTGCCATGCCCCCGGCTGTTCAGGCAGCGCGGGGGCGCTTTTTGTCGGATCGTCCGAAGTTAGCAGAGCGTGGAGAAAAACTCCACACTCTCGCTACTCTCCTCGGATGATCTGGCCGACCCGCGAGTGGTCGAGCCCGACAAGCTCGCCGATGTCGCGCAACGAGAGCCCGGCCTTCTGCGCCTGAGCGAAGGCGTCGCGTCGTGCTTGCCGCGCAGCCTTGCTGTCGCGCTCGAACTGCTTCTGAGCCGTCATCACAGCCTTGCTTGCAGCTTTGCGCTTGGGGTCGTCCGGCACCAGCGCAGCCTAACGCGGTTAGGCGGCCTCACGTGATCGTGCTATCCGCCTCAAACGCGTTTGCCGTTGGGGTGTCCTAGCAAACAGGAATACTCGTGGCATGACGGCGCTCGCAGACACCCTCGAGTCAGACATTCGGAAGATTCTCGATACCGCCTGGAACTCTCGCAGCGGGCAAGTGGTGCCGGAGACGAAAGATGTCGCGTTGTCTAACGGCGCCGTCAAGCTCGACGTGGCCGTCCTCTACGCAGACTTGGCGCAGTCCACGCAACTGGCACGAAAGAACAAATCAACCGCCGCCAAGGTAGTTCGAGCCTACCTGTCAACGATGGCTCGGCTCATCACTAACAACGGCGGGGTCGTTCGGAGCTTTGATGGAGATCGCGTCATGGGCGTCTTCATCGGTGGGAGCAAAAACACTGATGCCGCTCGCTGTGCTCTGAAGATGAACTACGTCCTCACCAAGATGCTTCGGCCGCAAGCCCAAGCAAAGTTCACCTCATTGAAGCAGTTCAAGATTAAGCATTGCGTTGGAGTCTCACGGAGCGAAGTCCTCGTAGTGCGCGGTGGAATCCGGGACAACAATGACCTTGTGTTCATAGGCTCAGCGCCAAACCTTGCTGCAAAGTTGAGCGAAATTCGCAACTCTCCTTGGAACACTTACATCACGCATAACGTCTATGGCCAGCTGCACAAAGACGCAAAGTTCGGTGGCGACGGGCGAAACATGTGGACCTCGACCAAGCGGAAGCTGGCGGGAGATGAGTGGAGTCTTTACAAATCCTCCTGGCATTGGAAGCCATGAGTCCGGACGACTCTTTTGAGGAGGCCACCGAGGCGGCAAAGGTGGGTCTCGCCGACCTTCAAAAGCGGGTTGTTGCCGCCGAGGCACGGGCGGCGGCAACCGAGGTTGACGTCCTCGCCCTAGTCGGCGGAACCTCTGACACTGCGAAGGAAGATCTGACGACCGCTGTCGAGATCAGCCCGGCCCAAGGGGTTCCAGCCATAGCAACCCTGCCCTTGGAGAAGAACAAAGATGGGAAATACGTCTGGCGAGAGATTGCGGAAGCGTCGGTCGTCGCCACGGATCTGAAGGGGTCTACCTCAATCAGCTACTCAAAGCAAGATCGAGTGGGAGCGCGCCTCTATCAGGCCTCCACTGGAGGCTGCGCCCGCATCTTTCAGAAATTCGCCCCCGACTTTGTGGATATTCAAGGTGATGGCCTCTTCGCAATTTTCGCAGGAGATCTGCATGCGGAGCGCGCGATGTGTGCGGCCGTGTCTATCAATGCCTTCGGGTTGAAATTGAAAACAATGCTGAGCGAGGAGTTTGGCGAGGCCGTCCCCGAGATGAAGGATTCTGGATTGAAGATTGGGGCCGATACGGGGCTCCTCCTGGTGAAGAAGATTGGCGTTCGTGGAGACCACAATGAGCCTGTATGGGCGGGGAAGCCGGTGAATTACGCCTCCAAGTGTGCCTCTGAAGTTGACGCCGGCCGGATCTTGGTTACGTCGGCTTTTTTCAAGCCATTCCTGACCAACCAATATGTCCGCTACAGCTGTGGCTGTGTGGACGGAGAGCAGAAACAGGACGTGGGTCCTCTTTGGATCAAGAAAACCGTAGACACTTTGGGGTCAGATTCCGAGGTTCGGGAAGTCCGTAGCAGTTGGTGCCCCAACTGCGGAAAGGATTTCGCTAGAGCGATTCTGCGCGGCGATCAGGATAGGGGCTTGAATACCGGCGAATTGGCGAAGTGGCGGGCGGACCCTGATGCCGAGGCCGACGATGTCCCCGCCTGACGGCCTCACCGCCGATGCTGCCCCTCTGGCCGAAAGGTTGCTCGCCGAGACTCGGGAAGAGCTGTCGAAGGCTGACGGTAAGGCTCAAATTCTTCTCGCTGCCTCTGGCGTCATTATCGGTGTTGTCCTCGGAGGAGCCATTGGCGGAGAATGGAATCCGACGGACCTGGATAGATGCGCCAGGGTCTTCTGGTGGGTCGGCGTAGGAGCAGCTGCGCTTGGGGTCGGGGCTCTCGGATTCGCCATTTTCCCCCGCCTCCTGCAAAGCGACAACGCGAGGATCACCTATTTCGAGGATGTCCTGCGCCATAGAGACTGTGCGGCACTCGCGACTGCCCTGAACTCTGAGGTCGAACGGGGAGATCGCGATGTTGAGCAGCTGCTGCGACTGAGCCGGGTAGCCCACCGTAAGTACGCCGCCATCCAGGTTGCCATGGGGGCACTTCTCGTAGCGATCATTCTCTGCTCGGCTGCCGCCCTTGTCGGCTGATCACGACACGGGCTGGTCGACTTCATCGACCAGACTGATTGGCCGCAGACGGACAGGTCAGCAGATTCGGGGGCATCTGCCGATACGATTTGACGCATGACCGCGAAGGAGAAACTGATTCGAGATGTTCTCGATCTCGATGAGACCAAGGCCACGCGGGCGCGAATCGTCGTTCTTGACGACGTCGAGGCAGAGTGGGAGACGGTTCCGCTGCCCGAGGGCTGGGGCACGATGGCCAATGGAGAGCCGATGCCCGATGTTGCGGCTGCGGTTCGTCGCTCGCGCGAAGAACATTGAGCGACCTGCTCGTCATTGACGCAAGCGCGAGCGTCGATCTCTGTCTCTCTCCGAATGGATTTGCGGACCTCTTGGCCAGAGAGCTGGTTGCCCCACCGCTCATCCTTTCGGAGTCCCTCTCTGCTCTGCACGAGATGAAATGGCGCAACGAAATCCCCGAGGACATGGCAAGCCTCGGTCTGACTCGACGTAGGGACATGCCGGTTCGGATCGAGCAGCCCGCCAATCTCAGCGACGAGGCATGGCGGGTGGCCGACGAGTTCGGGTGGGCGAAGACCTACGATGCTGAGTACGTCGCCCTTGCTCGCCTGCTCGGCTGTCGGCTACTGACGACGGATGGCCGACTGCGCCGGGGCGCAGATCGGCTCGGCTTCGTCGTTACCCCGGCCGAGCTTTAGAGCCCTCGCGATCCTCATGCGCCAGTTATGCGCCAGTCCGACCCCGAACCCCCCGGTTTTAACCGGAGACAACCGGATTGAGCTTGGCTCTGGAATGCGGATTCCGCTCTAGCAAGCCACGCATCCTCAGCTTGAGGGCCTTGTGGGTGGAAACACCCGTGATGGTTCGACTCCATTCAGCCGCATCGGAAAACCCCCGCCAGCTGGGGGTTTTCTGTTTTAGTGCACTACTTGGTGAGCGGATCGGACACTGAAGTTAGCCGCCGCACCTCGCTGATCATCCTCGGGGGCGCGACGATCGCCTTCAACCTGGTCCTGGCCGGGATCGACAACCGGTTGGGACGCACCGGTGGACCATCGATCGTTGGCCTCGAGTTCGCGGGAAGCCTCGAGGCCGTCGAAGAGATTCAGGCCGAATGGGGCGGCCATGGCGAATATCTGGCCCGTCTGTCGCTCTGGATCGACTTTGGCTTCATGGCCGCCTACGGAGCGTTCTTCGCGCTTGCCTGCGCCGCGGTGCGGGACTTCGCCAGGGGACAAGGCCTGCGCAGGCTCGCGGCCGTTGGCGTCTTCGCCCCAGCCTGTGCCGTCGCTGCAGCGCTATTCGACGTCGCCGAAAACGTGCTCTGGCTGCTCATCCTCGGCGGAGGTCTCGGCGACCCGGCGCCTGCGATCGCTACCGCCTGCGCCAGCCTCAAGTTCCTGCTGATCGCGGTGGCGATCATCTATTCGCTGATGGGGTTCCTAGTCTGGATCCGACGGCGGTAGGAGCTCACGCTCCATTTCCTCCGCCAAAACCGGGTGACGGTACGGCCCCTCTTTGCGAAGTGCGGCGATCGCGCTCCGTCGGGTCTCGTCGCCTTTGTTCTGGCCGAGCTTGCGCTTCATCTCGAAGCGATCGACCTGGATCCGCAGGCCAACCGTCCCCTTGGCGATCGGGATTGCATTTTCCCGCTCCAGATAGGCGGGCTCGTCGAGGCGGCGCTCGAAGTGCGCGACCAGCCGGGTCAGCACCTCGAGGTTCTCTTGCTCGTCGAGGATCTGCGGCGTGCCGTGGAGGTGAGCGACGGTGAAGTTCCAGGTCGGGACTTTGCGCTCCTGCTCCGAGTACCAGCTCGGCGAGATGTAGCCGTGGTGGCCCTGGACGATGACGAGGACCTCGCCCCGGTCGATCTCCAGGACCTCGTCGTCGGGCCGGCCCAGATGGGTGAGGAGGGTTAGGTCCGCGGCGTCCTCGTCGATCAGTACCGGGTAGTGGGAGGCGAGGAGACCGGCGCTGGTCGTCGTCACCAGCGTCGCCCACGGATGCTCGCGCACCAGCTCGCGCACCTGGTCCGGATCCTCGGAGGAAAAGAGCGGGTTCGGGAGCATGGGCCATCTTCCCAAGCCTGCTGAGAGACCGCACGGCTAGCGCACGGCCTCCCGTTTCACCTCAGGCCGCGAAGACGCGGTTGGCGTTCGACGGATCGCCGTGCGAATCAAAGGCGATCAGCTTGCCGTCTCCGTTGTAGGTGAGAACGTCGGCGTCCTCGTCGCTTTGACCGTCGAGCGTGACCGTCGTCAACACCACAACCTTGTCGCCGTCGGCGATGAAGTCGTGGGGCTTGGTCTCTAGCCCTTTCTCGGCGAGTTTGGCCCAGAGGCCGGCGATCTCTTCCTTTCCGTGGCAGGTGCCGCTGAGGGAATTGTCGCCG
Organism: uncultured Actinomycetes bacterium; assembly: GCA_963724745.1. Taxonomy (GTDB): domain Bacteria; phylum Actinomycetota; class Thermoleophilia; order Solirubrobacterales; family 70-9; genus VAYN01. The sequence continues at coordinate 120,860 of CAVRVU010000008.1, read as the reverse complement.
CGGGTTGTCCAGACCACGGCATCGTCCATGTTCTCCATCGCGCCGGCGGCGTCGCCGTTGGCGAAGGCACGGTAGGCGGCTTCGGCCGTCTCCTTGTTTGCCTGTGCGCTCATGCTTTGACCTCCTGTTTGGCTTACACCGACGCTAGTCCGCCGACGCGCCTCAACGCAAAGGCCAGCTCGGCCCAAACATCCGGGTTCATTTGTTCAGCTGGGCCTACTCCCCCACTCCGCCTGCAGCAGCCCGTAGACGACGCTGTCGAGGTAGCGCCCGCCGACCAGCTCGGTCTCCCGCAGCTGCGCCTCCTCGCGGAAGCCGAGCCGCTCCGGGATCGCCCGGCTGCGGCTGTTCCCCGGCGCGCAGTGGATCTCGACCCGGTGCAGCTGCCACTCGTAGAAGGCGTGGTCGAGCAGGGCGCCGACCACGCCGGTCATCATCCCCTGCCCCTGCGCGCCGACGGCGAGCCAGTAGCCGAGGCTGGTGTTGCGGTTGACCCAGTCGATCGAGTGGAAACCGACAACGCCGAGGATCTCCCCCTCAGGCGCGATCTTCGCCTGGAAGCCGTCGTCGCGGGCGAGCTGCTCCTCGGCCTCGGCGAGGAAGCGCTCGGTCCCCTCGATGGTCTGGCCATCCGCCCATGGCAGCCACTGCGCCAGGTGACCGCGGTTTGCCTCGATCAGGGCATGCAGCTCAGGGGCGTCTTCGCTGGCCAGCGACCGGACCCCAAGGGAGTCGAGCTGGTACGAGAGTCTCAATCGACCGCGGACCCCAGCGCCTTGTCAACGAACGGTCCGAACAGCTCGGCGACGTTGCGGGCCGCGTGCTCGGCGGCCTGGCCCGGGGTGGTGACGTAGCTGATCGCGAGGCGGACGAGGCTCTCGGTCAGCACCTTGACGTCCTCCTCGGGAGCCTCGGGCCATCCCTCTTCGATCACCGTGGTCAGCCGAGAGGCCGCCCACTGGACGATCGGCAAGCCCTGGGTGGTGACGAAGGGCAGCATGCCGCCGGTGCCGTCGTCGCTGAGCAGGATCTTGATCAGCGGGTCGTCACCGGCGCTGCTGAGGAAGTACCGGAGCGCGGCGAGGATCGCGGCGCGGGGGTCGTCGAAGTGCTCGCGAACGGACTTTTCCACCCCGTCCATGAAGCGTTCGGCCTCGTGGATGACGAAGGCGAAGCCGAACTCGTTGCGATTGCCGAACTCGTTGTAGAGGGTCTGACGGCTGACGCCGGCGCCGCTGGCGATGTCGGCCATCGTGATCTCCGACCACGGCTGGTTGCCGAGCTGGTCTCGCGCTGCGTCGAAGACGGTCTGCCGCAAAAGCTCCCGCGCGGCCTCCTGATACGGGGTCCTCCCAGTGGACACAGGTCCTATCGTCGCAGCGACGGCGGTCAGGCGTCGCTCAGGCGTCGGCGGTGACCGGCTCGAAGTCGACCTTGTCGCGGACCCCGCAGTCCGGACAGGCCCAGTCGTCGGGCACTTCGGCCCAGGTGGTTCCGGCCGGGAATCCCTCTCGCGGGTGACCGACCGCCTCGTCGAAAACGTATTCGCAGCTGGGACAGCGCCAGGCGCTCATGCCGCCGGCCGCCCGTAGCGCTCCAGCACCCGGCCGAGCTTGCGCGGTTGGATGTTGGCCCTGGTCACGTCGCCCTCGTAGTGGTCCAGCAGGATCGGGTCCATCACCCGGCGCCAGAGCGGTGGGAACCAGGCGAGGACGATCATCCCCGCGTAGCCGGTCGGCAGCTGCGGTGCCTCGTCGACATGGCGCAGTGCCTGGTAGCGGCGGGTCGGGTTGGCGTGGTGGTCCGAGTGCCGCTGCAGGTGGTATAGGAGGACGTTGGAGGCGACGTTGTTGCTGTTCCAGCTGTGCGCCGGGAGGCAGCGCTCGTAGCGGCCGTCCTCGCGCTTCTGCCGCCGCAGGCCGTAGTGCTCGAGGTAGTTGACGACCTCCAGCAGCGAGAACCCGATCACCGCCTGGGCCAGCAGATAGGGCAGGACGACCGGGCCGAAGGCGATTCCCAGGCCGGCAAAGAGGACGATCGTCATCGCCCAGGCGCTGAGGATGTCGTTGTGGATCCCCCAGTGCGACTGGCCGAGCCGGTCCAGGCGGGTGGTCTCGATTCCCCAGGACGAGCGCAGGCTGCCGACGACGGTGCGCGGCAGGAAGGCCCAGAAGCTCTCCCCCAGTCGCGAGCTGGCCGGGTCCTCGGGGGTCGCGACTTTGACGTGGTGGCCGCGGTTGTGCTCGATGAAGAAGTGGCCGTACCCGGTCTGGGCGAGGGCGACGCGGCTGAGCCACTTCTCGGAACTGGCGCGCTTGTGGCCGAGCTCGTGGGCGGTGTTGATCGCGATCCCGCCGACCATTCCCATCGTCAGCGCCAAGCCGATGTTTTCGACCAGCGTCAGGTTCCCGCTCGCCCACATCCAGCAGGCGAAGACGAGGCCGGCGTACTGGATCGGGATGAAGACATAGGTGCACCAGCGGTAGTAGCGGTCCTGCTCGAGGAACTTGAGGACGCTGTCGGGCGGGTTGGTCCGATCGCGCCCGATCGCCATGTCGAGAACGGGGAAGAGGACGAAGACGAGGGCAGGGCCGAGGAACCACATCCCCCCGAAGCCGGTGACCCAGACCCAGAAGAAGGCGAGGAACGGCGAGAGCGGGACGATGAGTCCCAGCAGCCACGCGTAGCGCTTGCCATCGGTCCAGGCCGCCGGATTGACGTCCACAGGCTCGTGATGGTGGTGATGATGCGCGTGCTCCGTGTGTGCCTCCATGCCCCCTCCTTGTCAAGTGCCCGCGACTCGTCTCTAATCTTTACACAAAGATCGGATATGTCAAACACAGCTACAGCGCAGCAGAAAATGTCTGGCCCGGCCCGCAGGGTGGTGGGTCGTTTTGATTCGAAGGCACCTTGAAGGCATACTTGGGTAAATGAGCGGCGGCGTGGCTGTCATCGGGTGGGTGCTGCTAGGGCTGGCCTACCTTTCGTTCTACCTCTTGGTTAGACAGAAGGAAGTCCGCGCGGCCTGGGCGCGCCGAGCAGAGGGGGACGAGTGGAGCTGGAAGCTGCTTATTCCACGCCCTGAACAGCCCTGGCTGGCGTGGGCAACCTTCGGGCTTTACGGGCTGCTAGCCGTGATGGGGTTTTATGAGGGGGCGTTGTGGCTCGCGGCTCCCAGCACCGCTCTGTGCCTGATCAGCCTCATGCAGGGGATCTGGGGGCAGTCGCCGGAAGACGCGTAGCCAAGGGTCTCAGCGCTGCCACGAAACCCGGGATTGGGGGGTTCCCGCCCCGTCTAGATCTTCAGCAGCAGGAACGTGTTCAGCACGAAGAGGACGGAGAAGAAGACCGTCGCGCGATCCAGGTTCTGCTCGACCATCGAGCCGCCGCCGATGCCGCTGCCGCCCGCGCCGCCGATGCCGAAGGCACCGGAGAGGCCCGCGTCTTTCCCCGAGTGCAGGAGCACGAGGAAGATCAGGACGATGGCGATGATCACCTGGATGATGCTGAAGATCGTGAACACGAGCGGGAAAGTTTAGGCGATCTAGGCCTGATCGACTTTTTCCGGCTCGCGGGGGTGGGCACCGTTGCCGTTGCCGGCGGCGTCGTTCTCCGTTCCATCGAGGATCTCGAGCGCCTCGCGCCGCAGCTCGGCGTCGAGGACGGCGAAGTCCTTATCGGAGAGCTTGCCGGTGGCGTGATCGAGCTCGGCGTCGCGAATCTCGCGGTATTTAGCTTCCTTGCGGGCATCGGCTTCGGTGCGGACCAGGGCGCCGCGGCGCCGGCCACGCGAGGGCCAGAGCGCGAGCAGCGCCCCGGCGAGGGCTATCAGCCCGCCGATCCACATCCAGGTGACGAGCGGGTTGACGATCACCTTGAAGGTCGAGGGCGCGTTCGAGTCAAGGAAGGTTTTCGCCACGTTTTCGGCCGCGAGGCCCTGCAGCTTCGTTATCTGCTCGAAGGCCCGGGGCCGCAGACTCGGGTTGGCGGCAGCGGCGCGCATCAGCGCCCCCAGCGCTTTGCACTGCGGCGGCGTCCCGGTAGCACCCTGGACGCAGGCCCGGAAACCTTTGTCGGCCAGCTTCACCCCGTGCTGCACGCCGGCGATGTTCGGCTGCTCGGCAATCCAAAGGTCATGGCCGAGCCCCGCCCGCAGCCCGACCTCGCTGGTCGCCTCGCCGGCGAAGAAGCTGCCGATCGTTCCCGTCCCCTGCCCAGTCGGCGGGAAGTACTGGCGGCTTGGGCGCACGGTATCGACCACCTTGCCGTCTTCTTCGACCCGCAGCACCGCGCCGAAGCCGAGCTTCTCTTCGTCGACCGTGACGGTCGGCTTCACGTAGGTGATCGTGCGGCCGTCGATCGTGGTGCTCTCCCCCGGCCGCAGCTCGACGTCGCGATTGGTCTGGAAGCTGGAGGAAGCGGCGACGCCGATCAGCAGGACGATGATGCCGACGTGGACTATGTAGCCGCCGTAGCGGCGGCGGTTGCGGCTGACGAGGCCGACCAGCGCCTGGGCGCCCGGCTCGCCACTGAGTTGCTTGCGCGCCGCCGCCCCGCTCCAGAACTCCTGCGCCAGCCCGGTCAGCGCGAAGGCGGCGAAGGCAAAGAGCGCCAACGCCCAGAGCTGTTCGGCGGCGTCGGTGAAGACGACCAGGCCCAGGGTGACGACGGCGGCGACCGCGAGCGGCACCCGGAAGATCCGCCGCGCCGCCTCCCAGCTGACCCGCCGCCAGGCGAGCAGCGGCCCGACCCCGGTGAAGAGGACGAGCCCGATCGCCAGCGGGGTCGTGTATTCGTCGAACCAGGGCGCGGCCAGCGAGGCCTTCTCGCCGGTGAACAGTTCGGAGATCAGCGGGAAGAAGGTGCCCCAGAAGATCACCAGGGTCATCCCGACCAGGAGCAGGTTGTTGACCAGGAAGACCGACTCCCGCGAGGCCAGCGAATCGATTCGCTTCGGCGAGCGGAGGTCGTCGAGGCGGCTGACGATCAGCGCCGTCGAGCCGATCAGGACGACGCCGATCAGGCCGAGGATGTAGGGGCCGACGGTGTTGTCGCCGAAGGCGTGGATCGACTGCAGGACGCCGGAGCGGACGAGGAAGGTGCCGAGCAGCGCCATCGAGAAGGTGCCGACGATCAGGGTCGCGTTCCAGACTTTCAGCATCCCCCGCTTCTCCTGGACCATGATCGAGTGCAGGAAGGCGGTGCCGAGCAGCCACGGCATCAGCGCCGCGTTCTCGACCGGGTCCCAGGCCCAGTAGCCGCCCCAGCCGAGCTCGGTGTAGGACCAGCGGGCGCCGAGCAGGAGACCGAAGCCGAGGAAGGCCCAGGCGATCAGCGCGAAGCGCCGGGTGGCGCGGATCCACTCGGCGTCGAGGCGGCGGGTGACGAGGGCGCCGATCGCGAAGGCGAACGGCACCGTGAAGGCGACGTAGCCCGAGTAGAGCATCGGCGGGTGGATCATCATGCTCGGGTGCTGCAGCAGCGGGTTGAGGCCGACCCCGTCGGCGGGCGCCTTGCCCATAAGCATGGGCGCCTTCGCGAAGGGATCGACGTCGGGCGCGAACAGCATCAGGCCGGTGAAGAAGGCGGCGACTCCCATCATCACCGCGGTCGCCCAGGGGACCAGCTCGCGCAGCCGGTTGCGGGTCGCGTAGAGGGCGGCGCTGGCGGCGATCGAGAGGACGAAGGCCCAGAGCAGCAGCGAGCCCTCCTGGCTCGACCACATCGCCGCCAGCTTGTAGCCCGGGGGCGTCTCGATCGAGGAGTGCTGGGCGACGATGTCGAAGGAGAAATCGTCGCCGGCGAAGGCGAGCTCGATGATCACCACGCAGGCGGTGAGCAGCGCGCAGAAGCCGTACACGGTGCGGCGCGAGTAGCGCAGCAGGCGCTCGTCGCCGTTGCGCCCGGCGAGCGCCAGCGCACCAGCGGCCAGGGCGGCGAGGAAGGCAAGGCCCAGCAGGGCGCTGCCGAGGCTAGCCATCAGATTTGGTCGTGAACTTCGACGGGCACTTCGTGATCAGGGTTTCCGGCTCGCCGACGAAGACGCCGCTCTTCGCGATCGCCCCGGTGAGGACGATCTCGCGGCCGCCGCGGAACGGATCGGGGACCGTTCCCTCGTAGGAGACGGGCAGGCTCTCGCCCTTGCCGTCGCGATCGACGACCCGGAAGGCGATCCCATTGCCGTCGCGCTCGACCGAGCCCTTGACGACCCGGCCGGTCATCTCGTAGCTGGTGCCGGGAGTGGCGGAGAGCAGCTGCGAGGGCTCCTTGGCCTCGGTCGAGGCCGAGAAGGAGGTGTAGATCAGCGCCACCGCGAGCAGCACGGCGGCGCTGAGCGCGACGACGAGCCGGATCTTTCGCTTTCGCTGAGGGTCCACGGGAGCTTGGATTATCGCAAGGTCGATTGGGGGAGCGAGTGTGCGGGGGTCGGCGGACGCGCTTCGCGCTGAGTGTCCGGCGATCCCCGCACACTCGCCCTGCAGGCCGAAGTTGAGAGAATCGGCAAATGAACGACGATCCAGTGCTGCTCATCACCGGGGCTTCCAGCGGGATCGGCGCCGCCACCGCCCGGGCGGCAGCCTCCCGGTATCGACTGGTGCTGGGAGCGCGGCGCGAGGAGGAGCTGCAGCAGCTCGCCGAGGAGCTCGGGGGTGAGGAGCGGGCGATCGCCGTCCGCTGCGACGTCACCGAGTGGGACGAGGTGCAGGCGATGGCCGCGACCGCCCTCGACCGCTTCGGGCGCATCGACGCCGTCTTCGCCAACGCCGGCTTCGGCGCCACCCGCGGCTTCCTCGAGGAGTCGCCCGAGCACTGGCGCTCGATGGTGCTGACCAACGTCTACGGCGTGGCGCTGACGATCCGGGCCACCCTCCCCCATCTGCTCGAGCGCGGCGACGGCCACTTCCTCGTCACCAGCTCGATCGCCGGACGGCTGGCGCTGCCCGGCTCGCTCTACTCGGCGACGAAGTGGGCGGCCACCGCGATCGGCGAGTCGCTGCGGGCCGAGCTGCGCCAGATGCACGACAACCAGGGGATCAAGGTCACCCTGATCGAGCCCGGCATGGTCGACACCCCCTTCTTCGACAACCGCCCCGGCGAGTGGGCGCTGAAGGACGAGGACATCGCCCGCACGGTGATGTTCGCTCTCGAGCAGCCGGCCGGCGTCGACGTCAACGAGATCCTCGTCCGGCCGACGACCCAGCCGATCTAAGCGCTTCGGATTCTTGCCACACCAGGGTGTGGCGAAAGTCGGTTACGGCAGCAGGAAGCGGACCAAGCGCCAGTAGCCGCGTAGGAGGAGGCGGGCCGGCAGGGAGCGGGCCAGCGGCGAGATCAGGTCGGAGTCGAGGTCCGGGGTAAGCCAGGCGGCGAACTCGGCCGCGCTCACCGCGCGCTGCGCCTGGATCGCCCGCCGCTCGCTCAGCAGCCTCGGCAGCCAGCGGAGGAAGGCGAGGTTCGCCCGCAGCTTCTGCCGCCCCCAGCCGCCGGACGCCGAGACGGCGAGGAGCGCGAGCTCGGTTGCGACCAGCGCCGGCGCCAGCAGCGCCAACAGCGCGCCGGGATAGGTGCGGACGAGGAAGGCGAGCCGGTTGCGCTCGAGCCAGAACCACTTCTCGGCGCTGGCGCCGAACTCGTAGTCGTGGGCGACGACGGCGGTTGGCTCGATCCCGACGGCGTGCCCTTCGGCCCGCAGCCGGACCGAGAGGTCGACGTCCTCGTGGTAGAGGAAGAACTCGGCCGGGAAGCCGCCCAGCCGCCGCCAGTTCGCCATTGGCATCGCCAGGCAGGCGCCGGAGGCAACGGTCACCTCGCCGGGGGGCGGCGCCTGGTCGAGCGGCCGGCCGTGACCGCCTGCCCAGGTGATGCCGGTGAAGTGCACCGGGTTGCCGGCGGAGTTGATGCGACGCCCCCCGCCATCGGCGACCAGTGCCTGCCAGGCACCCCACCCACGCTCCTCCAGCCAGGGACGGCGGATCGCCTCGCCGAAGCCTGACTGGGGAGCGGCGTCGGGGTTGAGGATTACCAGCAGATCGCCACTCGCCACCGCGGCACCGACGTTGCAACCGCCGGCGAAGCCGGTGTTGCACCCGGACCGCACGATCCTCGCTCCGGGAGCAAGGTGCTCCACGACCTCGGTGCTGCCGTCCCCCGGCCGGTTGTCGACGACGATCAGATCGTCGCCATCGCCCAACTCAGGGAGCAGGGCGGGCAGGGTCCGGGTGAGATCGTCGCGGCTCTCGTAGGCGACGATCAGGACTGAGAGCGTCGGTCGCACCGGCGCGGAGGCTATTCGGCCATCCGCGCCGGCGCTGGCGACGTACGCTGGACGCGTCTCCTACTTCTTGCCCTTCTTGCCGCAGGAGGCGATGTTCAGCTTGAACTTGTTGTTGTTCTTCTTCTTGCCGTTCTGGCCCTTCATCTTCACGATCGCACGCTGCGGCTTGGCGCAGGTGTTCTGCGAGTTGACGAGCAGGCTCTTCTTGCCGCCCTTCATGTTGAGGACGAACTTGTTTACCGGCACGTCGGGCACCTTCCGGAAGACCGTCTTCAGGCCTCCGGTGCTGCCGCTGCCGATAACGCCGCGCAGGTAGATCTCCACCTGGCCGCGCAGGTCGACGAGCAGGTCCGGCAATTTGTTGTTGGAGGACACGAGGTACACCTTGCCCTGCAACTTCTTGCTGAGCAGCGGCGACTTCGCCCAGGCCTTTCCGTAGACCGAACCCTTCGGGCAGGTATGGGAGGCCAGCTGCGGCCGCGTGCAGACGGTGCCGATGTGGCCCTGTTCGAGGAACAGCGACCGCGGCATCGTCACCGCCGTGCGGGCGATGTTGGCGTCACCCTTGCGGGCCGTCAGCGTCGCCTTCAGGCGCGGGTACTTGTTCCGCTTCGTCCCACCGAAGAGCTGGATGTTCAGCTTCGGCTTGAAGGCGAGCTTGTTGCATTCGATCGCCTGGAACGGATCGTTGACGGGATAGGAGCTGAACGTGGCCGGATTGGCCGGGTCAGCACCGCCGCCGTTGATCGCCCCCGTCGTCGCCTGCGCAGCGCAGTTCGTCGGATTGAGCATGAACTGGCTGCGGTCGATGTCGAGATCGATCGCGCGGATGTCCAGCTTCACCCCGCCGAAGACGTCGGGAATGACGTCGGAGACGGCGTGGATCTGGGCGGTTTCCGGATTGACGTTGAGCGCCACCCGGACAACCACGGTGCCGAGGTCGAACGGGCCAGCCACCGCCGGCGTGATCGTCACCATCGAGAGCGCGGCGCCCTTGTAGGGACCGGCCAGGTAGGCGTTGCCGCTGAGCTGCAGCGGTTTCGCCCCGGAGCCGGACTTGGTCGTGACCTTGCCGATGAAGCTCTCACCCGAACAACTCGGGCTTGCCGCCTCGGCCTTGCCGCTCTTCCCGGCGGCGGCCGCGATGGCCTCCTCCGAGCAGTAGGGGATCCCGGCGAGCTTGCCGGTCAGCCCCTTCGGCAGGGTGACGTCGACGACCTTCAGCTCCTGCTCTCCATCCCGGCGCCCGATGGCGACGTGGAAGGGTGAGTAGGCACCGGCCTTGCTGCTGTCGACTTTGGCTTTGTAGAGCGGCGTGAACTTCCGCTCGGCCATCGTTTTCGGACAGGCACCGCCAGTGGGGTCGTTGGAGAGGGTGACAGTGGTTTTATCCGTATCTGGGGTTTCACCCGTAGGACGGCTTTGCCCGGGCCGCGCCCATGGTTCGAAATGGCTGGTGCTGCTGCTGGAACAGACCGGCGGGCTCGTCAGGGTGTTTTTCGCCCCGTCGAAGTGCACCCGGACCGATTCGAACGGCACCTGCGGCAATCCCGCCGGCTGATCGGTGAACTCACCGCTCAGGTCGTCGTAGATTTCCGCGGTCAGATTGCCGGTGGTTTTGTTGGCCTTGACCCGGCCGACCAGACGGGCGGCGATTCCCTCGGTTTCGCTCTTGGCTTCGAGCAGGATCCGGAAGAGATCTCCAGATTCGGGATCGTTGCTTTGCTGTTCGCCGACGTAGACGCTCCCGGTCAGGGTTTCCGCCAACGGCGGCGAGTCGACTTCTACGGTGCCGATTTTGGAGTCATCTGGGCATTCATTGGTGTAGGTCCGAACGCCCTTCTTGAACTGAGCGTCGGTGCAGGCAACCAGACCCTGCGCTCCGGAGGGGTTCAGGCCCATGCCGTCCGGCAACGAGATCTCCGCTTTCCGCACGTGCGACTGCGACTGCCCTGCACCGCCTTCGGTGGCGGGTTTGAACGGCAGTTTCGTCGTCACCGTCGCCGATGCCGGCGAGTCCACCGCATCGGTTCCAGGGCTCACCTCGACCGTCGGAACGAAAGGAACGGAGTCACAGCCATCCTGCACGATTCGTTCACCGCCTACGTCTTTCGGCACTTTTGCCTCGAAGGCAGTCGAGCCGGCAGGGAAGGTCGGGTTTTCTTCCCCATACGAGTGGGCCCGGAACCAGGTCGAGTACAGCGTTCCGAATTCGGGGAGGTTCGGGTCGAAGCAGGTGGTTGGGGTGGTGATGTAAGTGCCGTCACCGGTCCTGCCAAAGTTGATCAGACGGCTGATCAGGCTCGAAATGCCTTTTGCTTCAGCCGCTTCCGGGGTGACCGGCAGTTTGATCGTGAAGCTCTCGTGAAAGTCGTTCTCCCACGCCACTTCGGTTTCGAGGAAGATTGGCGCGTTCGGTTTGGTATTGCCGATGACAAATCCGAATTTCGCCGGTTCGCCCGGTTTCGGCACCAGGTTGTAGACGTTGACTTTGGTACCCAGTGCTTCGAGGGGCGGGATCGTGGTGCCTTCGCCCGGTTCGGCGTTTTTGGAGACGGTCACGCGCTCTTCGCCGACTTTGGTCTCTTCTTCGCATTCCGGTTCGAAGAGTCCTGGTTCAGCTTGGTGGAGGAAATCGGCGAGGGAGCAGCGCGAAGGCGTCGCCTCCGGGTTGACGGTCAGGCCCGGCGGCAAATCCACCCGCAGGGCTTTGATCGTGCGGCCAGCCAGCGGTTTCACGATCTTGTTCAGCGCACCTTCGGTGGTGTGCCTGATGATGTACTGCGTGAAACCAACCTGCGGATGCCCTGCCGCCGTTTTGAAGAAAATGCCGGGGGTGTCAACCGAGCATGGTTCCGTCGGGCTGATTTCGTTGGTGGTGCAGGTTCCGGCTTGAAATCCTTGACCCGCGGTTTCGTTCTGCGGTTCGATGATGTCACCGGTGTCTGCCTGCGCCATGACGGACATCGCCATCAAGGCCCCGAGACACAAAAGAAGCAATGCGAGCGAGCGCTTTGCCATCAAATTCTCCTCCTCGTTTTTCCCTAACGAGGACGCCCCCCTGTAGCGCCCAAGAGCAACTCTCCCGCTGAAGACATTACAGGGCAACGCGGGTGTTTCAAGTGCCTCCCTTTGTTACTACCCTGGTAACCGTGTCAGCGATCGGTGTCATGACACAGATTGGTGATCAGGTTCAGCGGCCATTGCTCCGCTTGCCCTTCCCTTTAACACCGCAGGGAGTCCGAAGCTTCGGCTTGCTGTTCGCCTTCTTGCCGTTCTGGGCTTTGATCCGGATGATCGCCTTCACCGGCTTCGCGCAAAGGTTGGTCGAGTTGACCAGCAGGCCTTTCTTCCCGCCCGGCAGGGTGAGGACGAACTTGGTCACCGGGACGTCGGGGACTCGGCCGAAGGTGGTGCGGATGCCGCCGCGGAAGCTGTCGATGCGGCCGACGAGGTCGATGTCCACCTGTCCTTTCAGGTGAGCGACCATGTCCGGCAGGGTGTTGTTCGAAGAGCGGAGGTAGACCGGGCCTTCGACCGGTTTGCCGAGCAGCGGCGTGAAGGCACGGGCCTTGCCGTAGATCGAGCGTTTCGGGCAGTTCTCGGCGGCGAACTGGACCCGGGTGCAGACCGTCGCCAGGCTGGCCTGGTCGAGAAACAGGGCGTGCGGAAGCGCGACCGAGGTCTTGCGGATGTTGGCGTCCTTGCCGCGCCCCCGAAGGACGGCGCGCAGTTTCGGGTGCTTGGCGCGCTGGGTCTTGCCGAACAGGCGCAGCTTCAGCTTCGGACGGAACTTCAGCTTTTTGCAGCCGCTGGCTTTGAACTCGGCCGAGACCGGGAAGGCAGAGAACGCAGCCGGGGTCAGGGAGTTGGCGCCGCCGCCGTTGATCACACCCGCGGTCGCGCCTTTGCGGCAGTTGGTGCCGTTGAGGGTGAAGTCGTTGCGGTTGATGTTGAGGAAGACGGAGCGGACGTCGAGTTTGGTGCCGCCGAAGACGTCGGGGATGTCGTTCGTCCGGGGATGGATCTGCGCCGTTTCGGGGTCGAGGAAGAACGGCACCCGGACGACGACGTTGCCGAGGTCGAAGGGCCCGGCCAGGGCCGGCGTGACGACCACGATCGAGAGCGGCGCGCCTCTGTAGCGGCCGGCGAGATAGGCGTCGCCGTCGATCTTCAGCGGCGCGGGGCCGGTACCGGCCTGCACGATGGCGGCGCCGATCCTGCTCTCGTTCGGGCAAGCGGCGTTTTTCTTCTCTGCCGCGCCGGTGCGGTTTTCGGTTTTCTCGATCGCGTCGGGCGGGCAATAGGGAACGCCTTGGAGCTTCGCCGTCGCCCCTTCCGGCAGGATCAGGTCGAGACCCTTCATCTCCTGCTGTCCGGGCGGCCGCGTGATGTTGGTCGAGAAGGGGGTGAAGGTTTTCACCTGGTCGCTTTTCGGCTGTGCGGAGAAGCCGGGCGCGAAGGGACGGGCTCCCATCGTTTTCGGGCAGGGCCCGCCGCCCGGCAGCGCGGCGAGGTCGAATTTGCTCGAGGGCGTCGCTGCGGGGTTGCCGGACCACGGCGCCAGCGTGCTGTCGGTCTGGTTCGGACCACAGGTGGGCGGGCTGCTCAGCGCCGCCTTCGGCCCACCGTCGATGGCGATGCGGAAACTGGTGAACGGCACCTGCGGCAGGCCACTCGGCAAGTTGTCCGAGTTACCACCGCGCAGGACGTTCGTTTTCGCCGGTTCGTCGAAGACCGCGGTCAGCTGACCGGTCTTGGCGTTGGCGACGACGTTGCCGATCAGGCGAACGGAGATCCCGTAGCGAGCCGACTCGGCGGCGACGAAGATCCGGAACTCTTCCCCCGATTCGGGATCGCGGCTCTTCTGCTCGCCGACGTAGACGTTGCCGGTCAGCGGTCCTTCCGGGAGCGGCGGCGTTGCCACCGAGACCGTGCCGACCTTCGACGCGGGCGGGCATGCAACCGGGTTACGGGTCCCCTTGCCGAACTGGGCGTCGCTACAGGCGACGAGGCCGTTGGCGGCAGACGGGTTCAGTCCCATGCCCAGCGGCAGGGTGACCCGCGCCGAGCGCATCGTCGAGGTTTCCTGGCCGCCGGCGTTCGGTTCGACCGGCAATTTCAGCTCGGTGGTCGCGCCGGCCGGCGAGTCGACCTGGTTGGTTCCGGGATCGACCCCGATCGAGGGTTTGAACGGGATCGAGGCGCAGCCTTTGGGGCTGGTGCCCGGGGGCAGCTTCGACTCGACGAAGGGCGAGCCGCTGGGGAAGTTGAGGTCGGTGTTCTGCAGCGAGTCCGCCCGCGCGTAGGTCGAGTAGGTGTGCTGGAAGGAGGCCTGGTTCGGGTCGAGGCAGGTGCTCGGCGCCGAGAGGAAGTAGCCCACCCCCGGATCGGCGTGGGCGCGGCCGTTGAAGATCAGCCGGTTTTTCAGCAGTTTCACCGCGTCGACCTTGGGCACCTTGATGGTGAAGCCCTCGTGGAAGTCCGACTCGTATGCGACGTCGGCTTCGAGGTAGATGTCGCTCGGCGGAAGGACCGGCAGATCGGGGACGGCTTCGACGGTGAAGCCGAAGCGGGCGGGCTGACCCGATAGGGGTTTGAGGTTGTAGACCGAGGCCGTGATCGGGACCGGTGGCACAATCGGCAGTTCCGGCGAAACGGTGACAACGCTTTCGCCGACTTTGGTGTTCGCCGGACATTCCTTCGGGTGCGCAGCGGTGCACTGCGGCGTCGCCCCGGGGTTGACGCTGAGGCCGACCGGGAGATCCACCCGCAGCGTCTTCATGTCGACCGCCGGTTCTTCGTGCAGCAGTTCTTTCGAATGCCGGACGATGAACTGGGTGATCCCGAACGGCGGGTGCCCCGCAGCCGTTTCGAAGAACTCGGCTTTGGGACTGTCAGGCGCGCAGGTCGGCGTGTTGCAGGTGCCCGCCTGCCAGCCGTCGTTCGCGTTGGGCGGGCTGTTCTGCGGCGAGAAGACGACTTCGCCGGCCTGCGCAGCAGGAACAAGCGTGGCCGCGAAAACGGCCGCAAACGACAGCATCTGAAGGAGTGGCTTCCTCACCTGAGCAGGCCGATACCCAACTGGACGGGCTGCTAATCGCCTCACCGGGGTGACTGCTTGCGGGCCTTCTTACAGGCCGGGGTCCGCAAGGGCAGCTTCTTGATCTTCAGCTTCTTGTCGTTTTGAGCTTTGAAGCTGAGGAAGGAGCGATTGGGGCGGTTGCAGAGGTCGCGAGAGTTGACCAGCAGCCCCTTCTTGCCACCCTTCATGTTGATCGTAAACGTGCTCACCGGGACGTCGGGCACCGGGAAGAAGACCGTCTTCAGACGCTCCTTGGCCGAGCTGATGACGCCGCGCAGGCGGACGTTGACCTGACCGTGGAGATCGGCGAGGAGGTCGGGGAGTTCGTGGTCGGAGGCGATCAGGTAGACGGGACCCTGAACGTCGTCGTCGAGCAGCGGCGTCTGCGCCCGGGCGTATCCATATATGGAGCGCGCCGGGCAGACGGAGGCGGCGAGCTGGACCCGGGTGCAGATCGTCCCGATGTGGCTCTGATCGAGGAACTGCGAGTGCGGCAGGGTCAGCGCCGCGCGCTTGATGTTGGCGTCGCCGGCACGGGCGACGAGAGTCGCGCGGAAGGCCGGGTGGCCGTTGCGCCGCATCGATTTGCGCCCGCCGATCAGCTTGGTGAAGAGCTTCGGCCGGAAGCCGAGGGCGTCGCATCCGGTCGCCTGGAAGGGAGCGTTGACCGGGAAGGCGCTGAAGGCGGCGGGGTTCGACGGGTCCGCGCCACCGCCTTTGAGCACGCCGGTCGTGGCGAAGGGTTCACAGCTGGTCGGGTTGAGGGTGAAGTCGGGCCGGTCCATCTTCAGGTCGACCGTGCGGATGCCGAGCAGGGCGCCGCCGAAGACGTGCGGGATCGGGTCGGCAACGGCGCGGATCTGCGCCGTTTCCGGGTCGACGAACAGGGCCACCCTCACCACGGCCGTGCCGAGATCGAACGGCCCGGCCACGGCGGGGGTGACCACTGCGAGGGAGAGAGGAGCCCCGTGGTAGGGACCTGAGAGGAAGACCTTGCCGTCGATCCTGTACGGGGCGGGCCCGGTGCCCGCGGCGACCGAGGCGGTGCCGACCTGGCTGGCCGCCGAACAACTGGAAGCGTCGTTCTCTTCCTTGCCGCCTCTGCTGGCGGCGGTCGCCAGCGCCGCCTCCGGGCAGTAGGGGATCCCCCGCAGCCTCCCCGTCATTCCCGGCGGCAACACGACGTCGGTCCCCTTCAGCTCCTGCTCGCCATCACTGCGGGCGATCCGGATCGAAAGCGGACTGAAGGCGGCGGCCTCAGGGCTGACCGGGGCGGCCGCGAAGCCCGGGGCGAAGGGGCGCTCGACCATCGTCCTCGGACATGGACCGCCGCCCGGCAACCCGGTCAGGGCGAAAGCGTCGCCGGGGGTGGCAGTGTTGTGCGCCCACGGCTCAGCCCAGGGGACCATCACCGCATCGGTTTGGTTGGGACCGCAGGTCGGAGGACTGCTGAGCACCGCGCGGGCGCCTCCGTCGAGCTTGATCACAAAGCTCGTCACCGGAACCTGAGGCGTGTTGGCGATCGTGGTCGAGAGCTGACCCGTCACCGGGTCGGCCTTGACGTTGCCGATCAGGCGCACGTCGACGTCGTAGCGCTGGGAGACCGCGTTGACGAAGATCCGGTACTCGTCTCCCGAAAGGGGGTCGCGGCTGAGCTGTTCGCCGACGTAGACCGAGCCCTTCAACGGCGGCCCTTCTCCGCTCTCTTCAACCAACGGCGGGGATTCGATTTCGACGCTGCCGATCCTTGACTCCGACGGGCACCGAACCGGGTCTCGGGTCCCCTTGCCGAACTGCACGTCGGTGCAGGCCTGGAGACCACTTGCGGCCGAGGGGTTGAGCCCCATCCCGCGCGCCAGCGTCACCGTCGAGTCCTTGGTGTGGGAGCTGGCCTGTTCGCCTTCCTCGGTGAGGAAGTTCGGCAGCACGTTCGGAATCGCGATGTCGATCGTCGCGCCCGCCGGGGAGTTCACCTCCCCGGTGCCGGGCTCGAGCTCGATCGCGGGGTCGTAGGGAATCGTCTCGCAGCCTTTCGGTTCGGTTCCCGGTCCGCTGGCTTCGCTGACGGGCGGGATCGGGGACTCGAGGAACGAGGAGCCGTTCGGGAAGTTGGAATCCGGTTCCTGGACCGAGTCGGCACGCAGGAACGTCGAGTAGATCTGCCCGGAAGGCCCGCCGGGCTGCTGGCCCGGCGTCCAGCCATCGGCGTAAGCGGGGCCGAAGCAGGTGGTCGGCGTGGTGATGAAGGTGCCGTCGCCGGAGCGGCCGTTGAAAACCAGGCGGTTCTTCAGGATCAGCCCGTTTTCGCCAAGCAGAGGTCCCAGCAAATCACCCAGCGCTTCGGGAAGGACCTCGGGAACGTGGATGGTGAATCCCTCGTGGTAATTGCCCGACCAGTCGACGTCACCCTCGAGGAAGACCGGTTTGCCGGCGAGCTCGAGACCGAAGCGGGCCGCCTCCCCGTCCTCCGGCTCCACGTTGTAGACGGGGACCTGGGTGACGCCGGGAGTCGGGGCAATTTCCCCCACCAGGGGTCCGAACGCGGTGACGAAGCTTTCGCCGACTTTGGATTTGGGATGGAGCGAGGCGCAGTTGCCCGCTCCGGATTCGAAGACGTCGAGGGGACAACGTTCGGTGGCTCCGGGGTTGACGCTGAGGCCGACCGGGAGATCAACGCGGACCGTTTTCAGTTCGCCCACGGGTGCATCCGTCGGCGGAGCCTGCCTGATGATGAACTGGGTGAAGCCGACGGGTGGGTGGGCCGCCGCCTCGTCGAAGAATTGACCTGGGGTCTGGATGCTGCAGGTGGGCGTGTCTTTGCTGCACGTCCCCGCCTGCCAGCCGGAGTCGACCGACGGGTGGGTGGGATCGCTCGGGGCGATGATGTCGTCGGTGTCAGCCGCCGCCGTTGATCCGATCGCGAAGAAGGCAAGCAGGAAGGCCAGAAGCGCAGGTGCGCGCCGCCGTGCAAGGTCCGGATTTTTCCTCCCTGGAAGCATCCTCAACAAAAAGACTACCCGAAATTAATGACCCAAGTCAATATTTTTTGGTAATGTCGCCTCATGCCAACCCAGAACGGACATCCCCCCCACCTCGCCTCTGTAAACGGACATTCCCCAGCAAATCCCCTGGAAAATGGGGACAACGGCAACGGTCATCCCTCGCTTCCCGTGAACTGGGAGCGGCTGGCCAGGGCCACTGCTCACCCGCTGCGGGTCTCGATCCTCGAAATCCTCGGGATCGACGGTGGCCGGGTCCTCTCCCCCAGCGATCTCAGCCGCGAGCTTCAGATCCCCCTCAGCAACACGAACTACCACGTCACCGAGTTGGCCAAAGCCGGGCTGATCGAGCTGGTGCGCGAGCGCCAGGTGCGCGGCGCCACCGAGCACTTCTACCGGCTGCCGAACGCGGCGACCGACCGGGCCGAACCGATGGAGGAATCAGAGCGAGCCTGGGCGATGGCCTAGCGCCACAGCCCAGGCATCGTCGTTCTCAGGCCTCCAGTTCGATCGCGACCTCGTACTTCTCGACCCCGACGCGCTGTCCCATGCCCTCGCCGGGCGGGCTCATCGAGTTGAGCGTCTCGTCCCCCTGCCGGTAGTCGTCCTCGGTCTCGAAAAGGGTGATCGCCATGGAACGACCGCTCTCCCTGTCCTGGAGCAGGAACATCCTTTTCGCCGGCAGACCCTCGGGCGGCCCTGACTCGGCGTTTTCGCGGATACCCGCGGCGGCCGCCTCCAGCGCCTCCGCGCTCGCATTCTCCCAACGTGCAACCCGTGCGTACATAACGTCCTCCTCGTCTCGCGATGGGTGACGGAGCTAGCGGACCACTTATACGGAGCTAAATCAAGAGCTGGGCATGAGATTGAAAGGAGGAAACTCGGCCACCCCGCCGGTCGACGAGTTCGCAAGTGATGCCCGGAACCGCCGCAGAGGGGGCTGCGCAGCCGCGCCCCGACTGGCCGAGGCCACCAGTCAGGGGCGCAATCTGGCGCGGACACCAAGTCAATACCTATTTTTGCCGCTTGTGGTGGATTCGCTCGCTCGACTGGGGCGAATACTTGCCTCCAAAACCGGCGATTCCAGTTCTCCAGGAGCAAGTCTCTCCGAAGTAATCTGCCAGCTCCACTTTGCACCGAGCCTTTGCTTCGAAATCCTTTGTAACCAGGGCGATGCGGGAGGATTGTTCGCGTGAGCGGGGTGGCGATTGTCGTGTTCAGCGATCTGGTCGATTCGACCGCGCTCTTGGCACGACTGGGCGACGACCGCATGGACCGAGTCAGACGGGCTCATGTCGAGGACGTCAACCGCGCGGTCGGCGCCGGTGGTGGACGGGTGGTGAAGACGCTCGGTGACGGAGCGATGTCGAGTTTCGAAAGCGCCCTGGGGGCGCTGCGGGCTTCGGCGGCGATTCAGGTGGCGGTAGAGAAACTGGACGCCGAGCACGGCGGAATCGGAATCGCCGCGAGAATCGGGGTGGCGGCCGGCGAGCCGATCCCCGACGGAGGTGACCTGCACGGCATGACTGTGGTAATCGCGAGCCGGCTCTCCTCCGCGGCGCCCACGGGAGGGGTGCTGGTCCAGGATCTAGTCGAGGGGCTGGTCGCTTCGCGCGAAGGAATCGGCCTGGAGGCAGCCCGCAACTACGAGCTCAAGGGAGTGCCGAAGCCGGTTCGAGCCTCGATCCTTGCCTGGCGGGACCTGGGCGCGTCCGGCCAGGCGTTGCCCAATCCCGACGAGTCGGAAGACGAGGGCTCGGAGCTCAGCGGGTCGCGATTGCCGCCGGTGCTGGCTGCTTTCACCGAGGAGCCGCTTATCGGCCGCGATGCGGAGATCGCGGCGTTGCGCGAGGCAACCGCGCCACGTCCCGGACGCCAGGCAGTCCTGCTTCTAGGCGAGCCGGGCATCGGGAAGACCCGCCACGCGGCCGCGGCCGCGGCCGCGGCTCACGCGGAGGGCGCGACCGTCGTTCTGGCCAGGTGTCCAGCGGAGGCGGTCATCTCCTTTGAGCCCTGGGTGCGAGCGATCGGGGAGCTGGCGCACAGTTGTGGCGAGGAGAGACGGCGAATGCTTGCCGTGGCAGCGGGCCCTCAGCTGGCGGCGCTGGTACCGGAGCTGAGCGAATATGCCACCGCCTCCGATCATGCCGACGCCGGCAGGATGGTGGCAGCGGAGGGTGCGCGGTATCGGCTGTTGCGCGGTATCGACGCGACGCTGGCCTGCGCTGCCGGGGATGGGCCATTACACGTGGTGCTCGACGATGCCCACTGGTGTGATCCCGCCTCGACCCAAGCGCTGGGTCATTTGCTCGACGGCGCTGTGAGCTCCCAGCTGGTTCTGGTCGTCACGGCGCGGGATCGCGAGTTGGGCCGGGGCCATCGGGTTTCGCGCGTGCTCTCAGACCTGCGCCGCACGGGCGACCTCAGCGACATCCGCCTCACCGGCCTCGACGCCTCCGGCCTGGCGGCGCTGGTCGGGGCGCGGACCGACCGGGCGATAACGCCGCGAATGGCGAAGCGTCTTCGCGCCCGCACTCTCGGCAACCCCTTCTTTGCGGCCGAGCTGGCGCGCGATCTCGACGATCATGGGGCCCTGGGAGAGGATGGGGCGCTCGACTCGACGCCTATACCGGAGGCGGTCGCTGGCCTGGTAGAGGATCGCCTCGCCCGGCTGGACCCCGACACCGAGCGACTGCTGACCGCGGTCGCCGCGATCGGGCCCTCTGCGCCGGTCGCTCTGGCGGCCGTGGCCGCCGGTCTCGACTCCGATACAGCGGAGCGTGCAGTGCGGGAAGCGCTTTCGGAGCGGCTGGTCGACGACGTCGTCGCCCCCCAGCCGACGATCGCCTTCCCCCACGCGCTGGTGCGTGAGGCACTGATCGCAGGCACCGGCGAGGCGGCCCGCGCCCGCCTGCACCTGGCGATCGCACGGGCGCTGGAGGCCGATCCCGGCGCGGAGCCGGCGGACCTGGCGCGCCATTATGGCCACGCGGTCGATCTGGCCGGAGCCGAGCCGGCGATCGCCGCTTACCGGGCTGCCGCGCATGCGGCCGCGACGGGACACGACCACGAGCAGGCGGCCGCCCACCTGGGCAGCGTACTGTCGCTGCTGGGGGAGGACGAGGTCCAGGCACGCGCGGAGGGGCTGCTCGAGCTGGGGGAGCAGCAGCTGCTCAGCGCTGACCTTGTCCAGGCGCGGGACCAGTTCCTCGCGGCCGCCAAGGCGGCGCGGAGGATCGGCGACGCAGGCGTCTTCGCTCGCGCGGCCCTCGGCTTTGCCGGTGGCGACATCGGTTTTGGCTGGGAGACCGGCACCGACGATCCGGCAACGGTGCCGCTGCTGCGGGAGGGCTTGGAGGCGCTGGGCGATGACGAATCCCGATTGGCACTGCGGATGATCTTTCGCCTCGTCTATCTGCTGCTTTACAGCGACGACGATGAGGCCCTGTCCGCTTTGGTCGAGCGCGCCGAGGAACTGGCGCGTCGTCTGGGCGATCCGGAAGCGAGATTGCTGGCGCGATCGACTGCCGTGATCGCGGAGTTCGCGCGCCATCCCAGTTTCCCCGATGTCTTCGGGGCATCCGAGGGCAGTCTCGAAGCTGCCCTGGGGCTGCTCGACATGGAGTGCGAGCGCGACGATCTGCGCTTTCGGCTGATCCAGATCTCGATCCTGGCCAGCTACGCCCTGGGACTCATATCCGAGTGCGAGGAATTCGTCGAGCAGGCGGTGGAGTGCGCCCGGCGGCTGAGCAGCCCGCGTTTCGACTGGGAGGTGGACATGAACCTCTGCATGCGCGCGGTGGATCGCGGCGATCGGGCGACAGGGGAGGTGATGATTCACCGGGCCGGTGATGTGGTGCGGCGCCTTCGGCCCGATCTCCACATGGCCGTGGAGCTGGTGGGCAGGCTGATGGGAGAGTGGCTCTTCGACGGGGAGATTGCGAGAACCCGCATCGTCTTCGAAGCGATGGAGACGGCGATGCAGGGAGGGGCAGCGGCGGCGATGGCGACCTTCGCGGTCGCGGCCGACGGCGATCGCGTAGAGGCTCGACGACGGCTGGCCGCCATGCTCAGCGACGACCTCGAGCCTCTGCGACGCCCCGACATCCACGCGCCGGCCTCGGTCTGCATGCTGGCCCTGGCGGCGACGATCGCCGGTGACCAGGATGCGGCGATCCGACTGCGGCCCCTGCTCGAGCCCCTTCGTCCCTTCTTGATACAGGCCGCGCCAGCGAC
This sequence comes from uncultured Actinomycetes bacterium, assembly GCA_963724745.1. GTDB lineage: Bacteria > Actinomycetota > Thermoleophilia > Solirubrobacterales > 70-9 > VAYN01. The sequence goes on along the minus strand of CAVRVU010000008.1, from coordinate 99,265 downwards.
CGCCCATGGCCACATCGCGGAGTGGCACATCGGTCGTCTCGAATTGATGGCGGCCCGCCCCGAGGTCGCCGTCGAAGAGCTTCGGGTAGCGGTGGCGAGGGCGGATGAGCTGAGGACGATCTGGCTGTGCGCGTGGGCCCGCGTGGACCTTGCGATCGCCCTGCACCGTCACGGCAACCGCGAGGAAGCATTGGCGGTACTCGCCAAAGGGGGAGCGGTCGCCGAAGGCGTCGGCCTCGGCTGGGTCTCCGACCGGGCCGCCGAGGCCCGGGCCGAGCTGGAGGGATGCGAGCCTCCAGCCGCGAAGCGCTTGGCTACGGGTCGCAAGCGGCCAATCCGCGCTCTGGCGACGCGTGGTGGTCGACGGGCACTTTCTGCGATAGCCACCGGGCTTAGCGATGCCGAGCTCGAGCGCCGCTTCACCGACCCTCACCGCCAGCGAGCGCTGGTGAAGGCGACGGCGCGGGGCTTTCAGCCGGCTCACGCGGACGGCTTCAGCGGCACCATCGCCTACGAGGTGGAGCCGTACGAGATCGATCCGCCCGCTGGGGCTCCGTGGCGCTGGGCGATCAAGGTCGATTCCAGCAACGGCGTCGCCCGGCTGTTCGAGCCGGCCCCTCTCAACGCCGCGGTGACGATCCACGTCGGCCTGGCCGATTGGGTACGGACGATGGCCGGCGAACAGGATCCCCTCGACGCGATGGTCGCCGGCCGCTGCAGCGTCGAGGGCGACGTCGTCCTCGCAGTGCAGATGGAGGCGATGTTCGGCGGCTGACCGCAGCTCTTCAAACTTTTTTTGCCTCGAACCGAGCCGAAAAAGCGGACGACGGGGGTCGAACCCGCGACCTCAAGCTTGGGAAGCTTGCGCTCTACCAACTGAGCTACGTCCGCGCGGGGGCTGATTCTACGGCGCGGGCGGACCGCCGGGCGGCTGGCGGGATCTAATCTTCGCGATCCGTGAGCGTTCGCTCTTCCATCGCAGTCCTCGCCGTGCTGGCCGTCGTCGGCCTGCTCGTCTTCGGGCTGGTCAGCAAGGGCTCCTCTGGGCTCGACGTTGGCGACCCGGCGCCCGACTCGTCGCTGCCCCAGCTCGAAGGCGGCGGGAGCGGCTCGCTGGCCGATTACCGGGGCAGCTGGGTGCTGGTCAACTTCTGGGCCTCGTGGTGTATCCCCTGTCGGGCGGAGGCGCCGGCGCTGGAGGGATTCCAGCGCCGCCACGGCGGGCCGAAGCTTCACCGTGCTCGGAATCGACAGCTCGCGACCTGAGCGGAGACGGCCAGGACTTCGTGCGCGAATACGGGCTCAGCTACCCGCAGCTGCGCGACGGCGACGGCGACGGCGCCCACGAATACGGGACGACGGGCGTCCCGGAGAACTTCCTCGTCGACCCACGGGGGATCGTGCGCCTGCTCGCGCGTCGGGCCGGTCAGCGAGGAGTACCTGAGCAAGGAAGTGGCGCCGCTGCTGCCGGGCGGCTCGTCGTGAGGCGCACGACTGGCGCTCGTCGCCATGCTCGGCGCTGGCGCTGCTGCGCGCCGGCCGCCGGCGCGGCGGCGACGCCGCAGACCTCGCTCACCGAGATCGAAAAGCGAAGTGATGTGCCCCGTCTGCGGCACCCTGCTCGAGCTGGCCGAATCGCCGCAGGCCCAGCGCGAGAAAGTCTTCGTCAAACGGCCTGATCGACGAAGGGCAAGACCGAAGAGCAGATCAAGGACGCGCTGGTCGCCGAGTATGGCGACGAGGTGCTGGCGCTGCCGCAGGGCTCGGGCTTCAACCTCTCCGCCTACCTGGTCCCGATCATCGCCTTCCTGATCGCCGTCGTGGCGCTGGCGATCGGCGTCCTGCGCTGGCGCCGCGCGGGTGGCGACGACGACGGCCCGGCGGCACGGGCGGCCGGCCCGAGCGGCGAGGACTCCGAGCGGCTCGACGCCGACCTCGCCCGCTACGACCTCTGAGCCGCAGCGGTGCGCTTTATCACCGCATAGCGAGTAAAAGGAACACCGATTTACGCACCGACAGCGATGGCGCCCAATGCCGGCGCGGGCAAGCGCCGGATCGCGGCGCGCACGCCCCGTCCCGGCCTGCCATTCGCCTGATCCGCCGGTAGGCCGGCCACGACCGCGTCGGCCTGCGAGACCGCGGCCAGTGCGGCCACCGGTTCGCCGAGGACCGGCGGGGCGACGAGGAGGACCAGGTCGTATCCCGCGCGCAATTTCTCGACCACGTGGGCGAAGCTCTGCAGTCCGAGCAGGGTCTCCGGCCTGGCGCCGGCCGCCCGCCGGTGACGCAGACAGCTGCCCGCCTGCAGCGGTCGCCGGGCCGGCGAGGGCCATCGGCTGCAGAACGTCGGCGCGCTCGCCTCCCAGCGCAGGTACTCGTGCAGCCCGGGATTCGGCGCGAGCCCCAGCTGCGCCGCCAGCCGCGGCCGCGCAAGGTCGCACTCGAGCAGGACGTGCGGCGGCCGGCTGCGGCTGCCGCCGAGCCGAGGGCGATCGCCGCTACGGCGGCTCCTCTCCCTCCCGCCGACCACCGCCGTCACCCGGCGCTCGGCCAGTCGCGGGAGAACCGCGCCGAGGGCCTCGAAGTCCCGTCCCGCAGCCCCCACCCTCGCGACCCCTCGGCCGGACCGGAGATCTCCGCCAGCAGCGAAAGCTTGCTGCCGCGCCGCAGCATCACATCCGCTCGGGCGCTGAGATCCCCAGCAGCCCGAGCGCGGCGGCGATCGTCCGCTTCGTCGCCAGACAGAGCGCCAGCCGCGAGCTCTCGACCCCCTCGCCCTCGGCGCCGACCACCTGGCAGTCGCGGTAGAAGGCGTGGAAGTCGGCGGCAACGGCGGTCGAGTAGGCGCAGATCCGGTGCGGCGCCCGCCGCGCCGCGGCCGTCCGCACCTCCTCGGGGAACTCCAGCAGGCGCTTGACCAGGACCCTCTCGCTCTCCTCCAGCGGCGGGCGCTCGGCTGCCGCCGCGGGTTCGGTCGACGTCTCCTCGCCGGCTTTGCGCAGGATGCTGGCGATCCGGGCGTGCGCGTACTGCACGTAGTAGACGGGGTTCTCGCTCGACTGGCTGCGGGCCAGCTCCAGGTCGAGGTCAACGGTCGTCTCGTGGCTGCGCCAGAGCATGAACCAGCGGGTGGCGTCGACGCCGATGTCGTCGAGCAGCTCGTCGATGGTGACGAAGTCGCCGCTGCGCTTCGACATCTGCACCCGCTCGCCGCCTTCGACGACATGGACGAGACTCATCATCAGCCCCTCGAAGCGCTCCGGGTCGGCGCCGAGCGCCTCGATCGCTGCCCGTACCCGCGCCACGTAGCCATGGTGGTCGGCGCCGAGGACGTTGATCAGCCGCTCGAAGCCGCGTTGCAGCTTGTCCCAGTGGTAGGCGATGTCCGGCGTCAGGTAGGTCGCCTCGCCGCTGGAGCGGATCAGGACCCGATCCTTGTCGTCGCCGAAGTCGGTCGTCCGCAGCCAGAGCGCGTCTTCGTGCCGGTAGGTGTGGCCGCGCTTCTCCAGCTCGCCCAGCGCCGTCTCGACCTCGCCTTTGGCGTAGAGGCTGCGCTCCGAAAACCAGTTGTCGAAGCCGACCCCGAAGCGGTCAAGGGTCGCCCGAACTTCCTTCAGCACCTCCTCGATGCCGCGCACCTCGAGCGTCTCGCGGTCGGACGCGTCGACCCCCTCGGCCTGCAGCCGGGCGGCAATCTCGCTCACGTACTCCCCCGCGTAGCCGTCCTCGGGGGGCTCGGTGCCCCGCATCCGCGCCGCCAGCGAGTCGGCGAAGCGGGTGACCTGACTGCCGGCGTCGTTGACGTAGTACTCGCGCTGGACCCCGTGCCCGACCGCCTCGAGCAGCCGCACCAGCGAGTCGCCGTAGGCGGCGTTGCGGCCGGTTCCGACGTGCATCGGCCCGGTCGGGTTGGCGGAGACGAACTCGACGAGGACTTTCTCCGGCTCGGGGGTCGGGCTCGGCCCGAGGTCGTCCCCCGCCGCCAGCAGGTCGCCCAGCGCCCGCAGGTACCAGGAGTCGGCGAGGAAGAAGTTGACGAAGCCGGGGCCGGCGACCTCGATCCGCCCGAGGTCGGGGGCGAGGCCGGGATCGGCCTCCAGCTCGGCCCGCAGCCGCTCGGCCACGGCGCGCGGATTGTCGCCGAGCGCACCGGCGAGCAGCATCGCCGCGTTGGAGCTGTAATCGCCCAGCTCGGGCTTCGGCGGGCGCTCCAGGGTCGGACGCGGGACCCGTCGGCTCGCCGTCGCGCAGCGCCAGCGCGGCGCCTTCGACCGCGCCCCTCAGAGCACTGACTGAATCGGTGGCGGTCATGGAGCAATCGTATGGACCGAGGCTGAAGCGGGGTACGCTGCCCGCTTGCGCGCAGCCGTCCTCAGCGACATCCACTCCAACCGCCAGGCGCTCGAGGCCGTCCTCGCAGCCGTCGACGAGGCCGGCATCGAGGAAATCTGGTGCCTCGGCGACATGGTCGGCTACGGGGCCGATCCGAACGCCTGCACGGCGATCGTGCGCGAGCGCTGCAGCACCGTCCTGGTCGGCAACCACGACCTGGCGCGTGCTTGGGGCCCTCGACATCTCGACCTTCTCCGAATCCGCCGCCGCGGCCGTGGAATGGACCCGCGGGGTGGCGAGCGAGGAGACGCTCGAGTTCCTCGCCTCGCTGGAGCCGACCGCCTCGCAGGGCGGCGTCGGCCTCTTCCATGCCTCCCCCCGCGACCCGGTCTGGGAGTACGTGCTGTCGACCGACCAGGCCGAAGCCGGGCTCGACGCCCAGGAGGAGCGAGTCGGGCTGATCGGCCACTCGCACATCGCCCTCTTCTTCGCGCGGGCCGAAAACGGCGGGCGCCGCGGGTATACCCAGGGGGCGCAGGCCACCGAGGGCGCCGAGATCGAGATCGGCGAGGGCGAATGGCTGCTCAACCCCGGCAGCGTCGGCCAGCCGCGCGACGGCGACCCACGCGCGGCCTGGCTGGAACTGGACACCGAGCGATGGCTGGCCCGCTACCACCGCGTCCCCTACGACATCGAGGCAGCGGCGTCGGCGATCCGCGCAGCCGGACTCCCGGATTCCTCGCCCAGCGCCTCGGGGTCGGTCGTTGAACCCGAAATGCAGGGCAAATATCGGTCCCTGCCCTTTGTCTAGACTCGAATCATGGGCCGTCTGAGCGCACTCATTCTCGCCTTTGCTGCTCGGCGCGTCGAGCGCCGTCGCGCTTGCCTCCTGCGGCGGCGGCGACTCCGACCTGTTGCCCGGGACGAGCGCCGAGCAGATCGAATCCAACCTCGACGCGGTCGAGCAGCTGGCTGCCGACCAGGACTGCATCGGGGCCGAAGACGCCGTCGCGGAAGTGACGGCCGAGATCGAAGAACTGGAAGGGGTCGACCTGAAGCTGAAGGCGGCGCTGCAGGAAGGGACGGGCAGGCTGAGCGAAGTCGTCGCCGAATGCGAAGAAGAAACCACCAGCGAAGAAACGGAACCTTCCATCGAACCTGCTGTTGGTGCCGAAGAAGTGCAAGACGAGAAGAAGCCGAAGAAGGAAAAGCCCGAGAAGGAAGCCAAGGAACCCGCGCAGCCCGAAGACGAGGCGGAAAGCGGCGAAGGCCCCGAGCTGCCGCCGCAGGCAAACGGCAAAGGCGAAGAAAAAGGCGGCGGCGAGCCGCCCGCCGAACCCGAAGCCGAAGCCGAAGAAACCCAGCCCTCCGGCGGTGTAGGTCCTGGGGTGGGTGTCGAATGATGGAAGCTGGCGCCGGCACCCTTTCGGGCCGCTACGAAACCGGCGAGAAACTCGGCACCGGCGGGATGTCGAACGTCTACAAGGCGACCGACCGCATCCTCGAGCGGACGGTCGCGGTGAAGATCCTCGCCGAGCACCTCTCCGACGACGAGCGCTTCGTCGCCCGCTTCCGGCGCGAGGCGCTGGCGGTGGCGAAGCTGATCCACCCCAACATCGTCCAGGTCTACGACACCGGAGTCGACGAGGACCGCCACTACATCGTCATGGAGTACGTCGAGGGGCGCTCGGGGGCGCAGATCCTCCAGCGCCAGGGCCCGGTCGAGCCGGAGGTCGCGGCGGAGATCGGGATCCAGTCCTGCGCCGGGCTCGACTACGCACACCGGCGAGGGATCATCCACCGCGACGTCAAGCCAGGGAACCTGATGGTCGTCGGCGGCCCGGTCGGCGGCGGCGAGATGGCCGTCAAGCTGACCGACTTCGGGATCGCGCGGGCGATCGAGCAGACGCGGATCACCCAGGTCGGCTCGGTGGTCGGCACCGCCGCCTACCTCGCGCCCGAGCAGGTCCGCGGCGAGGAGGCGACGCCGGCGACCGACGTCTACGCGCTCGGCGTCGTCCTCTACCAGTTCCTCACCGGCCGGCTGCCCTACGAGGGCTCCTCGCTGGCCGAGCTGGCGGTGCGCCAGCAGAACGAGAAGCCGCTGCCGCCGGACACCTACAACAGCGAAGTCCCGGAGACCCTCGGCGCCGCGGTGCTGCGGGCGCTGGAGGGCGATCCCAACCGGCGCTACGCGAGCGCCGACGAGCTCGCCGCCGGGCTGCGACTCGGGCTCGAAGGCGGCGACGTGACCCTGCCGCTGGAAGAGGGCACCGCGGCGACCAACGTCCTCGGCGGCGACACCGCCGCGACCCGACACATGGGCCGCGACACCGCCCAGACCGAGTACCGGCCGGCGCCATCCCAGACCCGCCGGCCGCAGCCACGGGTGGCCCCGCCGCCCCGACCGGCGGCCACCGCGCCCCGCGGGCGGCGCGGCCGAGCAAACGCGGCCTCTTCTCCCGCTTCACCCGCTTCGTCCTCGCCGCGGTGGCGCTGGTCCTGGTCGCAGCAGCAGTAGCGACTGCGGTGATCGTCTCCACGGACAAGGCAGCCGGCGTCAAGGTCTCGAGAGTGGCCGGCGACACCATCGACAAGGTCGTCGAAGAAGTCAAAGACCTGGTCCGCAACAACACCGAATAACTAGGCGCTCCAGGGTGCCGCTCCGTCGAGGACGGCGGACCGATAGCTGTCGAAGGTGGCGGCCTCGATTGCGCGTCGGGCGTGGACGGTGAGTTCGCGCATGTAGGTGAGGTTGTGGATCACGATCAGACGGACTGCGGTCAGCTCCTCGGCGCGGGAGAGGTAGCTGACGTAATCGCGGTCGTGGCGCCGGCAGGTGGGGCAGGGACAGCCCTCGACCAGCGGCTCGCGGCTCCCGACCCATCCGCCCTTGCGCATGTCGAGGCGCCAGCGCGTCTCGGGCTCGGGGCGAGGGCGACGCCGTGGCGCGAGAGGCGGGTCGGGACGGCGCAGTCGAAGACGTCGAGACCGAGGGCGATGCCGCCGAGCAGGTCGTCGACCTCGCCGATCCCGAGTAGGTGCTTGGGGGCGGCCTCCGGCAGCAGCGGCGCGGTCATCGCGAGGACGTCGGCCATCTCCTCCTTGTCGCGACCGAGGGTGCCGCCGATCGCGATCCCGTCGACCCCGGCCTCGGATACGGCCTGGGCCGATTCGCGCCGCAGGTCCTCGTGCGTCGCCACCCTGGACGATCCCGAACACCGCCTGGCGCTCGGGCCCGTGCTCGCCGTGCCAGTCGAGGCAGCGGTCGAGCCAGCGGTGGGTGCGCTCGGTCGAGCGGGCGGTGTACTCGCGGTCGGCGTGGAAGGGGGTGCACTCGTCGAAGACGAGGGCGATGTCGGAGCCGAGCGCCGCCTGCACCTGCATCGAGACCTCGGGCGAGATGAACAGCTCCGAGCCGTCGCGCGTAGGAGCGGAAGCGGGCGCCCTCCTCGGTGATCTCGACCTTGGAGCCGTGCTCGCCGCCGAGCGGCCCGATGCCCTTGACCTCGTTGGCGACGCCACCGTGGGCGAGCGAGAAGACCTGGAAGCCGCCGGAGTCGGTGATCAGCGCCCGCTCCCAGCCCATGAACCCGTGCAGCCCCCCGGCGGCGGCGATCCGCTCCGGCCCCGGCGAGACGAAGAGGTGGTAGGTGTTGCCGAGGATCAGCTGGTAGCCGAGCGCGGCCACCTCGGTCGACTCCAGCCCCCGCACCGTGCCCTTCGTCGCCAGCGGGATGAAGGCCGGCGTCTCGATCGGCCCGTGGGCGGTGTGGATGACGCCCGCGCGGGCAGCCCCGTCCCGGGCGCCGATCTCGAACCTCAGCCTGTCCGCATCGTCCCTCATCGCGATCGACTGGCCGAGTTATTGGCCACCAGGGGTCCGTCAAGTCTCACTCGTCCGGTCGACGATCAGCGAGCGGCCGGTCATCGGCTCGGGCTGGGGGATGCCGAGCAGCTCGAGGGCGGTCGGGGCGACGTCGGCGAGGATGCCGCCGTCGCGCAGCTCGATCCCCTCGGCGGTGACGATCAGCGGCACCGGGTTGAGGGAGTGGGCCGTGTTGGGCGAGCCGTCGGGCTCGAGCATGTGGTCGCAGTTGCCGTGGTCGGCGGTGACGATGCAGGCGCCGCCTTTGGCGGTGACCGCCTCCACGACCCTGCCGAGCTGGGCGTCGACGGTCTCCACCGCCTGGACGGCGGCGGGGATCACGCCGGTGTGGCCGACCATGTCGGGGTTGGCGAAGTTGATGACGCCGAAGCGGTAGTTGCCCTCGCTCCAGTGGCGAGACGAAGGTGTCGGCAGCGCCCTCGGCGCTCATCTCGGGCTTGTGGTCGTAGGTGGGAACGTCGCGCGGGGATTCGACCAGCGCCCGCTCTTCCCCCTCGACCTCCTGCTCCTTGCCGCCGTTGAAGAAGTAGGTGACGTGGGCGTACTTCTCGGTCTCGGCGACGTGGAGCTGGCTGCCGCCGGCCGTCGGCGATCGTCTCCGCCAGCGTCGTCTCCGGCCGCTGCTCGGGGAAGGCCACCGGGTAGGGCCAGCCCTTGCGGTACTCGGTCATCGTCGTCAGGTCGAGCGGCGGCCGCGCCGCCGCGGGGGAACTCGTCGAAGCCCGGCTCGGCGAGTGCACGGCTCATCTGCCGGGCGCGGTCGGGGCGGAAGTTGACGAAGATCGCGACGTCGCCCTCGGCGACGCCGTCGTAGTCGCCGATCACGGTCGGTTTGACGAACTCGTCGGTCTCCTCCCGCTCGTAGGACTCTGCGATCGCCGCGGCTGAGCTGGCCGCACGCAGGCCCTGGGCGTGGACGATCGCGTCGTAGGCGAGCTTGGTCCGCTCCCAGCGGGTGTCGCGGTCCATCGCGTAGTAGCGGCCGCTGACGGTCGCGACGCGGCCGGCCTGACGCAGCCAGCGCTCCAGCTCCTCCAGGTAGCCCTTGCCGCCGTGCGGCAGGGTGTCGCGGCCGTCGGTGAAGGCGTGGAAGACGACGTCGGGGACGCCCTCCTGGGCGGCCAGCTCGATCGCGGCCTCGATGTGCTCCCAGCCGGAGTGGACGCCGCCGTCGGAGACCAGGCCGAGCAGGTGCAGGCGGCCGCGGGGGCTGTTGCGGGCGCGCTCGCAGGCGGCGAGCAGCGCCTCGTTGTCGAAGAAGCTGCCGTCGGCGACGGCGTCGTCGATCCGGGCCAGATCCTGCTTGACGATCGCGCCGGCGCCGAGGTTGAGGTGGCCGACCTCGGAGTTGCCCATCTGCCCCTCGGGCAGGCCGACGTCGGGCCCCTGGGCGGAGAGCTGGGTGTGCGGAAACTCGCCCCAGAGGCGGTCGAAGACCGGCGTCTCGGCGAGCGAGATCGCGTTGCCCGGCCCCGGCTCGGCCAAGCCCCAGCCGTCGAGGATGATCAGGGCCAGGGAAGGGACTAACGGTGACATGACGTTGTTCAGGCCGCCTCGACTATGGCCGCGAAGTCCTCGGCGTCGAGCGAGGCGCCGCCGACCAGGGCGCCGTCGATGTCGGGCAGCGAGAGCAGCTCGGCCGCGTTGGCGGGCTTGACCGAGCCGCCGTAGAGGATGCGGACCCGGTCCGCGGCGGCGCCGCGGGCGCGCAGCACGTCGCGGATGAAGGCACATGCCTCCTGGGCCTGCTCGGGGGTCGCGGTGCGGCCGGTGCCGATCGCCCAGATCGGCTCGTAGGCGACGACGACGTTCTCGATCTGCCCCGACTCGATGCCGTCGAGGTCGGCCTGCAGCTGGCGCTCGAGCACTTCCTCGGTCTCGCCGCCGTCGCGCGCCTCCTCGCTCTCGCCGACGCAGAGGATCGGCTCGAGGCCGGCCTCCAGTGCCTTCGCCACCTTGCGGGCCAGCGCCCCGTCGGTCTCGTTGAAGTACTGGCGGCGCTCGGAGTGGCCGAGGACGACCGCCTCGACGTCGAGCTCGACCAGCATCGGCGCCGAGACCTCGCCGGTGAAGGCGCCCGAGTCCTCCTCGTGCATGTTCTGCGCGGCGACCTTGACCGCGGTGCCATAACGGCGCTCGACCACCGCGGTCAGCGCCGTGAACGGCGCGCAGATAACCACGTCACTTTGGGTGGCGGCGATCTGAGGCAGCAACGCGTCGACGAACTCGGCCGCCTCGGCGACGGTCTTGTGCATCTTCCAGTTGGCGGCGATGTAGGGGGTGCGCTCAGGCATCGGTGTTCTCCTCTTCGGCGTCGAGCAGGGCCTCGACGCCCGGCAGCTTCATACCCTCCAGCAGCTCCAGCGAAGCGCCGCCGCCGGTCGAGACCCAGTCGACCTCGTCCTCGAGGCCGAACTGGTTCAGCGCCGCGACCGAATCGCCGCCGCCGACAACCGTCGTCCCCGACGCCGCGGCGACCGCCTCGGCGACCCGGCGGGTGCCGGCGGCGAACGGCTCCATCTCGAAGGCGCCCATCGGCCCGTTCCAGAGGACGGTGCCGGCACCGGCGATCGCCTCGGCGTAGCGCTCGGCGCTGCGGGGTCCGATGTCGAGCCCCATCCAGCCCTCCGGCACCTCGATCCCGTCGCTCTCTTTGCGCTCGGTATCGGCGGAGAACTCGCGGCCAAGGACGAGGTCGACCGGCAGCGAGAGCTCGCAGTCGGATTGCTTGGCCCGCTCCAGCGCCTCCCCCGCCAGCTCGACGCCCTCGACCAGTGAGTTGCCGGTCCCGATCCCCTGCGCCTTGAAGAACCCGAAGCACATCGCGCCGCCGATCAGGATCTGGTCGGCGACTTCGAGGAAGCGGTCGATCACCCCGACCTTGTCGGAGACCTTGGCGCCGCCGAGGACGACGACCAGCGGCCGCTCGGGCGACTCCACCACCCTCGTCAACTCGGTCACCTCGCGCTCCAGCAGCAGCCCCGCGTAGGCAGGCAGGTAGTCGGCGACGCCGGCGGTGCTGGCGTGGGCGCGGTGGGAGGCGCCGAAGGCGTCGTTGACGTAGACGTCGCCGAGCTGGGAGAGGCTTTCCGCCAGGTGCTGGTCGTTCTTCGTCTCCCCCGCCTCGAAGCGGACGTTCTCGAGCATCAGCACGTCGCCGGGCCCGAGGGCGCCGCAGGTGAGGTCGACGTCGCCCTCGATCACGCCCGGCGCCAGCTTCACCTCGGTCCCCAGCAGCTCGCCGAGGCGCCTGGCCACCGGCGCCAGCGAGAGCGCCGGGTCCGGCTCGCCCTTCGGGCGGCCGAGGTGGGACATCAGGATCAGCGCCGCACCGCGTTCGCGCAGCAGTTCGATCGTCGGCAGCGCCGCCCGAATCCGGGTGTCGTCGGCAACATGACGACCTACCTCCTCCGCTTCGCGTCCGGGGGCGTGGTCCGCCAGGGGGACGTTGAAGTCCACCCTGACAAGGACCCGGCGGCCCTTTACTTCGGCATCGCGGACACTGGCCTTGTCGAAGCTCATCGACATGCCGAAGGCGCCGTTAGGACGGCAGGACCTTGCCGGCCAGCTCGACGCAGCGGTTGGAATAGCCCCACTCGTTGTCGTACCAGCTGATCACCTTGGCCATGCGGCCGTCGCCGATCACCATCGTCGAGCCGGCGTCGACGATCGAGGAGTGCGGGTCGCCGACGATGTCGGTGGAGACGATCGCATCCTCGGTGTAGGCGAGGATCCCCTTCAGCGGGCCCTCGGCCGCGGCCTTCAGGGCGGCGTTGATCTGCTCGGGGTCGACCGGGTTCGGGGTCGTGAAGACGAGGTCGACGGCGGAGCCGGTCGGGACCGGGGCGCGCATCGAGAAGCCGTTCAGCTTGCCGTTCAGCTCCGGCAGCACCAGGCCGACGGCCTTGGCGGCGCCGGTCGTCGTCGGGATCAGGTTGAGCGCCGCGGCGCGGGAGCGGCGCGGGTCCTTGTGCGGCATGTCCTGCAGCCGCTGGTCAGCGGTGTAGGCGTGGATCGTCGTCATCAGCCCCTGCTCGATCGTCGAACGACTCGTGCAGGACCTTGGCCAGCGGCGCCAGGCAGTTGGTCGTGCAGGAGGCGTTGGAGATGACGTGGTGGCTCTCCGGGTCGTAGGCGGAATCGAAGTTGACGCCGAGGGCGACGGTCACGTCCGGTTCGGTGGCCGGAGCAGAGATGATCACCTTCTTGGCGCCAGCCTGCAGGTGCTTGGCGGCGTCGGCGCGCTTGGTGAAGAAGCCGGTCGACTCGATCACGACGTCGACGCCGAGATCGCCCCAGGGGAGGTCGGCCGGATCGCGCTCGGAGAGGACCTTGAGCTCGTCGCCGTCGGCGACGATCGTGTCGCCGTCGACCTCCACCCCACCGGGGTAACGGCCGAGGATCGAGTCGTACTTGAGCAGGTGGGCCATCGTGTCCGTGTCGACCAGGTCGTTGACGGCGACGAAGTCGATGTCCGCGTTCGCCTCCTTGGCGGCCCGGAAGACGTTGCGCCCGATGCGACCGAAACCGTTGATGCCGACCTTCACAGCCATGAACCGAACCCTCCTGTTTCTTTGTGGGGAAGCCGATCCTAAGGACTCGGCACTTCCGGCCCCGAGCCTTTAGTCGGAGCCGATGGTGATCTCGATCTCGTATCCGTCTGGATCCTTGAGAAATGCGGAATAGGAGCCGGAGCCGTGCGAGCGCTGCTCGCCGGGGTCGGCGACGCTGACGCCGCCGGATTTGACGCCGTTCTCCCAGGCGGCCTTGACCGCGACGATGCCCAGCGCCGAGAAGCTCAAGAGGCCGAAACCCGGCTGGGGGTCGTGCTTCGAGGAGACGAAGAAGACGGGTTTGGCAATGCCCCAGCCGATCGTCTGATCCTGCTCGAAATGGCGTCGCCAGCCCAACGGGGCCAGCATCGAGTCGTAGAAGGCGGCGCTGCGGTCGAGGTCGCCGACCTCCAGAAGGACGTGGTGGAGCATTGAGACATGGAGGCTATAGGGGCGCCTCCCGGCAAGTCGCCCGACTCAGCCCGAGCGCGGGGTCCAGCGGAAGTACCTGATCGCCAGCAGCAGTCCGGCGATGCCCCAGAGGGTGACGATCGCGAGGTTGTCCCAGGAGACGGCGGAGCCGCCGGCAGGGACGTAGGCGTCGAAGAAGGCGTCGAAGAAGTGGCGGACCGGGAAGAGGTCGGCGAAGGAGATGACGCCGTCGGGGAGCTGGTCTTCGGGGATGAAGACTCCGGAGAGGAAGTAGAGCGGCAGCAGCATCGCGTTGACGATCGCCGCGGCGGCGTCCTGGGAGGGGATCGCGGCGGTCAGTGCAATTCCCAGGCAGCAGAAGCTGGCGGCGCCGATGACGAGGGTGAGGAGGATCGCCGGCAGCCGGTCCCAGGGGACGTCGGCGCCGAAGAGCGCGCCGATCGCCGCCAGCAGGACCAGCATCATCAGGGCGACGACGATCGAGTTGCCGACCCGGCCGGCGATGAACACCCAGGGCGGCATCGGCGTGCCGCGGCCGCGCTTGAGGCGGCCGTCTTCGCGGGCGATCACCAGCGTCATCGCCAGCGTCTGCATCGTCGCCGAGATGATCGCCAGCGACATGATCGCCGGCACGTAGTAGGTGGTCGCATCGATCCCGCCGCGGACGTCGACGTCTTCGCCGCTGAAGACGACGGCGAGGATGAGGAAGAGGATCACCGGGAACATCACCGTGAAGAAGACCGAGGCGGGATTGCGCCAGAAGGCCTTCTGGTCGTAGCGGAACTGGTGGCCGACGAGGGCGAGGCCGTTCACCCGGCGCTCCCATCGGCGGACTCGGCGGTCAGCTCCAGGTAGACGTCCTCGAGCGAGGGCCGGGTCACTTCCAGCCCCTCCAGCTCCTCGCCGCTGGCGAGCGCGGCCGCCGTCAGCTCGTGCAGGGTCTGGACCGGGGTGCGGGTCCGCACGACGACCTCCTGCCCCTCGGAGCGGTAGCGGATCGTCGTCTCCGCGCTTTCGCGCTCGCCGAGGTCCTGCGGCGTGCCGCGGGCGACGATCTGACCGGCGGCGATGATCGTCACCCGATCGGCGAGCCGCTGGGCCTCGTCCATGTAGTGGGTGGTGAGGAAGACGGTCTTGCCGAGGTCGCGGAGGCCGGCGATCACGTCCCAGGCCTGGCGCCGGGCGGAGGGGTCGAAGCCGGTGGTCGGCTCGTCGAGGAAGAGCAGCTCAGGGTCGCCAACCAGCGCCATGCCGACGTCGAGCCGCCGCTGCTGGCCGCCGGAGAGGCGGCTGGTCCGCTCGTCGGCTTTGCTTTCCAGGCCGATCAACCCGACCACGTCCGCAGTGGGCAACGGGGCGCGAAAGTACCCGGCGTAGAGGTCAAGGGACTCGCGCACGGTCAGGTAGGGGTCGAGCCGGCCGCTCTGCAGGACGATCCCGATCCGCTCACGCCAATCGCGCCCGGCCCGCTGCGGATCCTCGCCGAGCACGCTCACCTCTCCCCCGGTCCGGCGCCGGTATCCCTCGAGGATCTCGACCGTCGTCGTCTTCCCCGCCCCGTTGGGGCCGAGGAAGGCGAAGACCTCGCCGCGGTGGACGTCGAGGTCGATATCGCGGACTGCCTCGGTCGAGCCGTAGCTCATCCGCAGGCCCTGAATGGAGATGACGGGGTCAGACAAGGAGCGGCGATTCTAGAGTTGCGGTCGTGCTGGGACATGAATCGATCGTCAGGTCGCCGGATGGGCGCAGCTGGAAGGTGCGGCGTCGGTGGGTCGAACGACCCGTCCCCAACCTGCGCGAGCGCTTCCGCCGCGGCCAGAAGGAAGTCGACGGCGAGGGCGTCCTCGACGGCCTGCTCGTGGTCGACGCAACCGAGGGCTGGGCATTTCTCGGGATCGCGATCGCGGTTGGCATCGTCGTCGTCATCCTGCTGCCGCTGCTGGGAATCGCAGTGGAGCTGGCCGACGGGCCTGAAACCTGCTCTATATAGGTGGTTTTAGGCCCGTCGGCGTCAGTCGAAGGCGGTGTCTCGGTGCTTCACCCTCACGATCACGTCCTCGCGCGCCGCTAAGTCGCGACGGATGCGGTCGGCGACGGTGAGCGAGCGGTGGCGGCCGCCGGTGCAGCCGACGGCGATCGTCAGGTGGCTCTTGCCCTCGGTGACGTAGGCGGGGACGAGAAACTCGAGCAGAGGGAGGAGACGCCCGTAGAACTCGCCGGCCTGGGTCCCCTGCTCGACGTAGGCACGGACCTCCTCGTCCATCCCCGTCATCGGCCGTAGCCGGTCGTCGTAGTGGGGGTTGGGCAGGAAGCGGACATCGAGGGTGAGGTCGGCGTCCCGCGGCGGCCCGTTCTTGAAGCCGAAGGTGAGCAGGGTCAGCGCCAGCTTGCCGCTCTCCTCCTGGCCGAGCAGCTCTTCGGTGATCTGGCGCCGCAGCTCAGCCCCGGTCAGGTCGCTGGTCTCGATCACCTTGTCGGCCCGCTCGCGCAGCGGCGCCAGCAGCTCCCGCTCGGCCCGGATCCCCTCGACGATCCGGCCTTCCGGCGCCAGCGGGTGACGGCGGCGGGTCTCCTTGTAGCGGTCGAGCAGGACCTCCTCGTCGGCCTCGAGGAATAGGACCATCGGCCGCAGACCTTCGGCCTCGAGGTCGTCGAGCACCTGCAGCAGGTCGTCGAAGTACTCGCCGCCGCGCACGTCGGAGACGACCGCGGCGCGCTCGACGCCGCTGCCTTCGTGGCGGAACAGCTCGCCCAGGCCGGCGATCATCCGCGGCGGCAGGTTGTCGACACAGAAGTAGCCGCCGTCCTCGAAGGCGGCGATCGCCTCCGACTTACCGGCCCCTGAATGGCCGGTGATGACCACCAGCGTCACCTGTTTGGCGATGGGAGGACTGTCATTCCCGCCGGTCTCTTCGAACTCAGTCTCCACCCGCTCCGCCATCGGCTTCCTCAGTTGGTCCGGTTGAGCTGCTCGTGTATCTCGCGACCTACTTTGCCAGGCAGGCCGGGCACTGCCTCGAGCTCCTCGCGGGTGGCAGCGAGGAATCGCTCCGGCGTGCCGAAGTGTTGCAGCAGGGCGCGCTTGCGCGCGGGACCGATCCCGGGCAGCTCGTCGAGCACCGACCCTTCGAGCATGCCGCGGTCGCGGCGGCCGCGATGGTGCTCGATCGCGAAGCGGTGCGCCTCGTCGCGAACCCGCTGCAGCAGCCGCGAAGCCTCCGAGTCGGCGGCGAGGTCGAGCGGCTCGGCGCGACCGGGGACGTAGACCTCCTCCAGTCGCTTGGCGAGGCTGACGACGATCACGCCGCGCTCGGTGAACGGCCGCAACGCCCGCACCCCGGCGGCGAGCTGCCCTTTGCCGCCGTCGATCAGGATCAGCGAGGGGAGCGAGGCGAAGCTGGCGTCGCGTTTGCGGTCGTGCGGCGAGAGGTCGGCCTGTTCGAGGTAGCGAGCCATCCGCCGGGCCAGCACCTCCTCCATCGAGGCGAAGTCGTCAGGACCGCCGTTGCCGGTCCCGCCCTCGCGCAGGTCGCCGCGGACTTTGAAGCGGCGGTAGTCGGACTTCTTCGTCGCCCCGCCCTCGAAGACGACCATCGAGGCGACGGTGTGCTCGCCGCCGATCGTCGAGATGTCGAATCCCTCGATTCGCACCGGCAGCTCCTCCATCCCCAGCGCCTCCGCCAGCACCGCCAGCGACTCGACCCGCCGGGTGCGGCGGTGCTCGCGACGCAGCCGGTCCTGGTCGAGCGCCAGCTGGGCGTTGCGTTCGGCCAGCTCGCGCAGCCGCCGTTTGTCGCCGCGCTCGGCGGCGCGCACCTCGACCGGGGCACCGCGGCGCTCGCTCAGCGCTTCGGCCAGGACCGCGGCGCGGTCGCGCAGATAGGGGCCGACGACGATCGTCCGCGGCATCGAGGGCGAAGCCGAGTAGTACTGGCCAATGAACTCCTCGGCGACCTCGGCCGCCTCGCGTTCGCCCTCGTTCTCGAGGTAGAAGCTCTGGCGCTCGGCGAGGATCCCGTCGCGCACCTGGAAGACCTGGGCGTTGGCGTCGACGCCCTCGACCGCGACTCCGATCAGATCGGCGGTCCCGATGGTCGCGCCGGCCACCCGCTGGCGCTCGAACAGCGAGCGGATCGCCTTCAGCCGGTCGCGGTGCAGGGCGGCGCGCTCGAACTCGTGCGCCGCGGCCGCCGCCTTCATCTTCTCGTCCTCCTCGCGCTCGATCTGGCGGTAGCGGCCGGAGAGGAAGTCGACGATCGCCTCGATGTTGCGGCGGTACTCCTCCTGGCTGATGTAGTCGACGCAGGGGGCCCCGCAGCGCTTGATGTAGTAGTCGAGGCAGGGGCTGCCGGAGCGGCGGCCCGGCTCCTTGCCCTCGCAGGTGCGGAACTGGAAGAGCTTGCCGAGCAGGTCGAGCGTCTCCCGTACCCGCTTGGCGCTGGAGAAGGGACCGAAGTAGGCGCGACCGACCCGGTGCTTCTCACGGGTGAAGTAGACCCGGGGGAAGTCCTCGTCGAGGCTCACACAGACATATGGATAGGACTTGTCGTCGCGGAGGCGGATGTTGAAGCGCGGTCGGTGGCGCTTGATGAAGCTCTGCTCGGTCAGCAGCGCCTCGGCCTCGTTGGCGGTGACGAGGCTCTCGATCCGCTCGATGCGCGAGGTGAGGCGGGTGTCGCCGCCGGAGAAGTGGGAGGCGATGCGCTTGCGGATCGAGCGGGCCTTGCCGACGTAGAGCAGCTCGCCGTCGCGGTCGTAGAAGAGGTAGACGCCGGGCTGATCGGGCAGGGATTTGCGCTGCTGCGCAATCCGCCCGGCCCGGGAGAGGGCGTCGTTGTCCTTGCCTGCGGTCATCGAACTAAGGGTAGGCTGCTGGCCACCCGGCCAAATCCGAACGTCCAGAGGGAGAGCATGACCAGCGAGACCGTCAACCCGCCGCAGCTGAACACGATGCGAATCGAGATCGACGGGGAGATCGGCACCCTCACCCTCGACCGGCCCGACGCCTTCAACGCGATGAGCCCGGAGATGATCGGCGAGATGATCGTCGCCTTCGGCTGGCTCGCGGACCAGGCGCCGCTGCGGGGCCTGATCGTGACCGGGTCCGGCAAGGCCTTCTGCGCCGGCGGCGACGTCACCTGGTTCCGCAAAGGGGTCGAGTCCGACGAGATCGACCTGCCCTCCGACGTGCGCCGCGGCGCCGAGGCGCTGCACCAGGCGATCATCGACCTGCGGCGGATCCCGTACCCGGTGGTCGCCGCGATCAACGGCCCAGCGGCCGGCGCCGGGTTCTCGCTGGCACTTGCCTGCGACATGCGGATCTCCTCCAGCGCGGCCTTCTTCGCCCCCGCCTACGGGCGGATCGGCGCCTCCCCGGACGGCGGCATGACCTACTTCCTGCCGCGCGTCGTCGGGCCGAGCAAGGCGCTCGAACTGCTGCTCGAGGATCCGAACCTGAGCGCCGCCGATGCGAAGGAGCTAGGGCTGGTGCGCGAGGTGGTCGAGCCCGACGAGCTGATGGCGAGCGCGGGCGCGCTGATCGGGGAGTTGGCGAAAAAGGCGCCGCACTACGTGCGGATGGCAAAGAAGCTCGTCGGCGTCAGCATCGAGAACTCGATCAACGATCACCTGCAGCTGGAGCGACACGGGATCGCCGACTCGATGGCGACCGAAGATCTGCGCAACGGTGTCGAGACCTTCTTCAGCGGCGGCACCCCGGAGTTCCACGGCCGCTGAACCTGCTGGCGGCGCCACCCGTATCGCGGCTACAGTCGAGTAGACCGTTGCTCTGCGGGAAAGGAACGTAATGAAGAAATTTGCAGCCCTGGTCGCTTTGCTCCTCGCTGCCCTGGCGCTGGTTGCCTGCGGCGGAGGCAGCGACACCACCAGCGAAGAAACCGCGCCCCCGGCGAACGAAACGACCCAGGAAGCCGAAGGCGAAAAGGAAGCCGAAGGCGGCACCGCCGGCGCCTCCACGCTCGAATTCGAATCCGACCCGAGCGGCAGCCTCGCCTACACCACCACCGAAGCCACCGGCAAGGCGGGCAAGGTGACCGTCAACTTCACCAACCAGTCCGCGGTCCCACACGACGTCGCCCTCGAAGACGAAGCCGGCGAACAGATCGCCGCGACCGAAACCGTCGCCGAAGGCACCGACTCGACCACGGCCGAACTCAAGCCCGGCAAGTACACCTTCTACTGCACCGTTCCGGGCCACCGCCAGGCCGGCATGGAAGGGACGCTGACCGTCAAGTAGCCGCGCCCGGGCACAGCGGTGCGCCTTATCCCCGCATAGCGAGGGAAAGGCGCACCGCTGGGGCGTGGCACCGTCTGAAGCGGAGGAGACCCGAGATGACCGACCGCAAGCGCATCGCCTTCGTGCAGTCGAGCTGGCACAAGGACCTCGTCGATCAGATCAAGAAGGGGTTCACAGCCGAGATCGGCGAGCTGGGCACGGCGGAGGAGAACATCGACTTCTTCGAGGTGACGGGCGCCTTCGAGATCCCCCTCCACGCCCACCGGCTGGCCGAAACCGGCGCCTATGACGCCATCGTCGCCGCCGGCCTGGTAGTCGACGGCGGCATCTACCGTCACGAGTTCGTCGCCGAAGCGGTGATCGGTGGGCTGATGCAGGTGCAGCTGGAAACCGACGTGCCGGTCATCTCAGCGGTCCTCACCCCGCATCACTTCCACGAGCACGAGACCCACCGCGGCTTCTTCTTCGACCACCTCGAGACCAAGGGCACCGAGGCGGCTCGCGCCTGCGCCCACACGGTCGACGCGCTCGAGCGGTTGCCGTCGGCAAAATCTCCCTAGCAAGCCTTGAGCTCACCGGACTACCAGTCGTCGAAGTCCTCAATGCCGATGCGAATCAGATCTCCTTCCTGGAGATTCCAGTTGCCGATCCCAAGATCGCCGCGCATCGCTTTGACAAACGCTTCATAGCGAAGCGAGCTCGCTTTCCAAGCCGATGAATCCTCCTCCTCGCGGTCGGGCATCTTCTCGGACCACTCATTGAAAGCCTTGATCGTCTTGGGGCTTGCATAGACCAGTGATTTCCGCATGAATTCGAGCATCAGATCGTTGCGCTCCTCCTGCCCAACCGCGCGCCCATGGAGAACCTGGGCTATCTCAACGTATGCATCGGTCAGCTGCTCGCGCCGAACTTCCTCCATCACCTTCCGCCGCTCGAAACTCCTCAGAACCAAAGCCGCTCCCACCGTTGCCATCGCAGCGATCGCTGCCGTCCAGAGCGTCGAACCAGCGCGTATCGCCAAAGCAAATAGAACTCCCACCGTGGCTAACCCAGCAATGAGGATGGACAGGCCCAGGAGAAACAGGACAATTTGTCCGAAGCGCTTAGCCACAGTTAATTACTCGATACCGAGAGCGTCGGACAGGAACTGACCTATCGGGACGAGGGACTCTTGCTCAGTCCGACGAAGCCGCCATCACACGCGTCACCGAGTCGCCGACGAAGCACGGCTTCTCGCCGCCCTCGACCTCGAGGGTGAAGCGGGTGATCACCTGTACCAGCCGCTGCCCTTGTCGTCGACTGAGACAACCTCGGCTTTGGCGCGGACCCTGGAATCGACGGGCACCGGGGCCGGGAAGCGGATCTTGTTCCAGCCGTAGTTGACGCCGAGGGCGAAGCCGGTGGAGGAGATCAGCTCGGTGCGGAAACCGTCGACGGTGGCGAGGGTGAGATTGCCGTGGGCGATCGTGGTGCCGTAGGGGCTCTCGCTCTTCGCCCGCTCGGGGTCGACGTGGATCCACTGGTGGTCACCGGAGAGCTCGGCGAAGGCGTCGATGTCGGCCTGGGTGATCGTCCGCCACTCGCTCGGCCCGACCTCCTGGCCGACCAGCGCCTTCATCCCCTCGACTCCCTGTACCTCCGTCGCCATCGGCGGCAGTCTATCCGCGAGACCGCAAAAACCCTTCTTCAAGGAGGGTTTTTGCGGTCTCGGCGATCAGTTCGGCCAGAACTCGGGGTCAGTGAGCCGTCGCCGTCGCGGCGGGGGCCGAAGACGATCAACTCGAGCCCCTCGTCGCCGGCCTCGAATGCGCGCGTCACCTCCGGCGAGACGCGGATCGCGTCGAGGGTCTCGACCGCGATGATCTCGTCGTCGAGTTTGAACAGGCCCTCGCCGCGGACGATCGACGTAGACCTCCTCGGCGTCCTCGTGCTTGTGGCCGAAGGGCTGGCGCTTGCCCGGCTTCAGCCGGTGGAAGCTGAACCCGGTGTCCTCGGTCTCGAGGTCGCCCTTGGCGAAACGGGCCTCCATCGCGTCGCCGTGGCCGAAATCCTCGGCTGAGTTCTTGACCTCTTCCAGCTTCTTATGGGTGAAGGGGTTGCGCATCGGGTCCTTTCGGTCGCTGACGTCAGGGCAACCTACCCCGGATGGGTAGCCTTGACGCGTGGCCGCTCCGGTGAGTCGAGTTCTCTCCAGCACCCAGCTGGCTCTGCTGTCCGAGCACGGCGAGGAGCGGACCGCCGAGGTCGGGGACAGGCTCTTCGAGATCGGCGACGAGACCTACCCGTTCATCGCCATCCTCGAGGGCGAGGCCGCAGTCCTGGACTCGGGTGGGAACGAGATCGTCCGCCACGGCGCCTCCGGCTTCCTCGGCGAGATGAACCTCCTCTCCGGGCAGACGGTCTTCCTCACCGCGGTGGTGACCGAACCGATGCGCTACATCGCGGTCGAGCGCGAAGAGCTTCGCAAGCTGCTGCGGGAGGACGCGCCGCTCTCTGACATCCTCCTCTCCGCCTTCGTCCAGCGGCGCGAACTGCTGCAGCAGCGACAGGGGATCGGAGTCGAGATCGTCGGGGCGCGGGATTCGGCGCCAACCCGGCGGCTGGTCGACTTCGCCAAACGCCAGCGGCTGCCGTTCTCCTGGTCCGACCCGGTTGAGAGCGATGAGGCGGCGCGAGCGCTCGACGAACTGGACCCGGCGGAGATCCCGCTGGTGCGGCTGCCCGGCGGCGCCGAGCTGCGGGCGCCGAGCGACGGCGAGCTCTCGCGGGCGCTGGGGATCGGGCTCGAGCTGGGGGCCCGCGAGGAGGTCGACCTGCTGGTAATCGGCGGCGGCCCGGCCGGCCTCGGCGCGGCGGTCTACGGCGCCTCGGAGGGACTGGAGACGCTGGTGGTCGAGAGCACGGTGCTGGGAGGGCAGGCGGGGACCTCGCGGCGGATCGAGAACTACCTCGGCTTCCCGGCGGGAATCACCGGCACCGAGCTGACCAGCCGCGCCGTCACCCAGGCGCGCAAGTTCAACGCCCGCACCGCAACGCCCTACCGGGCCCGCGCGCTGGAGCCCGGCGACGGACGCCACCTCGTCCGCCTCGAGGAGGGCAACGAGATTTCCGCCCGCGCCGTCGTCATCGCCACCGGGGCCGAATACCGGAAACTCCCGGTCGAGAACCTCGCCGAGTACGAGGGCCTGAGCGTCTTCTACGCCGCCGGACCCCCGGAGGCACGGATCTGCGGCGGCCAGCGGGTCGGCGTCGTCGGCGGCGGCAACTCCGCCGGACAGGCGGCCGTCTGGCTCGCCCGCGGCGGCGCCCTCGTCACCCTCCTGCACCGCCGCGCCGACCTCGCCGAGACGATGTCCAGCTACCTGCTCGACGAGCTCGACCGCTACGGCGTCCAGGTTCGCGACCACAGCGAAATCACCGAGCTGCATGGCGACAACGGCGAACTGGAAGCGGTGACCCTGACCGACGGGACCCGCCTCCCCTACTCCTTCCTCTTCCTCTTCCTCGGCGCCTCCCCCTGCACCGAGTGGCTGGGCGCGGCGGTGGCACGCGACGAGAAGGGCTTCATCCGCACCGGCACCGAAATCGGCGCCGAGGGACTGCTCGAAACCAGCGTCCCCCGCGTCTACGCCGCCGGCGACGTCCGCGCCGGCTCGATCAAGCGCTGCGCGATCGCCGTCGGCGAGGGCGCCGCCGTCGTGCGCTTCGTCCACGAGCACCTGGCGCCGAGCGCGGTCAAGCAGCCAGGCTGAACGGGACCGACTCCGCCTGCGAGTAGAGCTCGCCGGCGCGCAGGGCGTGGATCGCGAAACCGGGGGTGTCGACCACCCGGTACTCGTCCTCCTCCTCGAAGTCGGGACGAACCTGCCAATAGGTGCTGGGAGCGGCGAGGACCGGTCGGCCAGCCAGGGCAGAGGCGGCGACCCGGTGCAGGTGGCCGCCGACGATCGCCCGCAACTGCGGGTGGCGGGCGACGACCTCCGCCAGCGCTTCGCGCTGGGGCGCCAACAGGTTGATCGCATCCCACTCGGCGATGCCGGTGGCGAGCGGCGGGTGGTGCAACGCGAGCAGGGTCGGCGCCTCCGGCTCGGCCGCCAGCTCCGAGTCGAGCCAGCGCAGCTGCTCGGGCGGGAAGTCGCCGGGGTCCTGACCAGGGACGATCGAGTCGAAGGCAACGAGCCGCAGCTCCCCCACCCAGGTCGAGTAGTTGACTGGCTCATCCCCCGTTGCCGGTAGGTCGAACGCCTCGCGCAGCCGCCCCCGATCATCGTGGTTACCGGGGATGACGTGGAGTGGAATCTCGAGCCGGGCGAGCATCTTCCGCGCGATCCGATACCCCTCTGCGGCGCCGTCGTCGGTCAGATCGCCGGAGACCAGCGCCGCGTCGGGCCGGTTCGGCAACGATCGCACCGCCTCGATCACCGCCTCCAGGCGGGGGATCGGATCCATCCCGTTCTCGTTGCCCCCGATGTGGAGGTCACTGAGCTGGACGAGGAGGGTCGGCTTCGGCATTGCTCAGGCGGGCACTGGGATCGAAACGACCTCGAGTCCGTCGATCCCCTCGAAGTCCCGCCCGTCGCAGGTGTAGACCGGCAGGTCCTTCGACAAGGCGATCGCGGCGATCATCGCGTCCTTACGACGCGATGCGACCTTGCGGCCCGCTTGTCGCAGAGAGGCGGCGACGCCGCCGAAAGCCCTCGCTGCATCGACGTCGAAAGGCAGCGGGCTGAAGGTCGCCTCTACGCGCTGCAGGTGGGCGACCCGGCGCGCACGTTCGACATCGCTCCCCGCGACCAGAGGCCCGACGCTTAGCTCGGCCAGAGTGACAGCGGTGATCAGCGGCACCCGCGGCAAGATTTCGGCGCTCGGAATCCGATCGATAAGGATGAGCACCGAGGTATCGAGGATTCCACGCGGGTGAGCGCCTCGCGGCTCAATCATCGAAGAGCAGCGCTCCCATGACCTCGTCGACGTCCGCCCGGAAGGCCTCGTAGTCGATCGGTGGGAGCCCTCGAAAGCTCGCGAGGATGACGTCGGCAGTCGGCTCGGGATGCAGGGGGCTGAGTTCGGCCACCGGCTTGCCGCCGCGGGTGATCGTGATTCGCTCTCCGTTCGCGGCGCGATCCACGATCTCGCCACCTTGGTTCCTTAGTTCTCTGATGCTCACGTCGCTCATGCCTCCAAAGTATCACAGGTGATACGCCATTTATTGTCTATTCGACCAGTCGCACTTCGAAGCTCGGCATCGCAATCGCTCCTGCCCCGCCGATCAGGGCGAGGATGCGGGTGACGTAGGCCTGGGTCTCGGGATAGGGCGGGATGCAGTGGCAGGCTTCGACCGGGGCCGGGCCAGCGTTGTAGGCGGCGAGGGCGAGTTCGGGCGAGCCGAATTGGCGCAGCAGATTGGACATTAGGTGCGCCTCGGCCTCGATCGCGGCGACCGGGTCGTAGGGATCGGCGAGACCGTAGGCCGTGGCCGTCGACGGCATGAATTGCGCAATTCCCCGTGCCCCCGCCGGGGAGCCGGCGTTGGGGTCGAAGCCCGACTCGGCCATCAGCTGCCCGGCCATCAACGCCGGCGGCACGTGCCATCGAGCGGCGGAGCGGAGAATCGGCTCGCGGTACTGCGGCGGCACGAAGGCGGGGAGGCTGGTCGACGTGAGCGCGTCTGCGTCCCCTCCCCCGTCTGCCGCCACCGCTTCACCGGCCGGCGAGCAGGGCGCCGGCCCGGCCGCGTAGCCGTAGTGCCAGCTCTCCCAGCTGTACCTCTGGACGTAGCCGAAGCGGCCGGCGTTGGCGGCCAGCCAGCCGTAGGCGGACGACGGGCCGAGGTCGAGCTCGGTGGCGCAGCGATGCAGGGACTGGCCCGGCGGGGCGACCCAGGTCGGGTCGGGATGCGCGGCAAACAGTTCCGCCTGCTCGGCGTCGGAGCGGAAGCCGGAGACGACGAGCAAGACGACTCCGTCCGCCCGCGCCGCAGCGGCCATCCGGTCGTAGGCAGCGCCGGCGTCGGGTCGCATCCCCTCCCCGTTTCGCATCACCAGGGGGCCGCCGTAACCCCCGCCACTGGCCATCCCGGTCGCCTCGGCCGTTGCCGAGCCCAAGGGCGCGGCGGCTTCGGCGACGGCCGAGGCCTCGACGCGGTGCCCATCGCCCCCCTCCAGCCCGGCGACGATCGTCGCCTTCGCCCGCACCGGGGCGAACGAGCCGGCATCTGGGAAGCGGAGGCGGACCCGCTCCGGGTCCACCTCGTTCGCGCGGGCCGCCTCCAGCCCGGCGAACCGCGCCCGCGCCAGGTAGTCCGACTTGCCGAGATGCTCGGGGTTCGGCCGCCCGTCACCGAGCCGCGGCGGCGCCAGCAAACGCGAGAGGTCGTCGCGCATCGAGCGAACCGCCGAGATCGCGACCAGGTCGGCGGCCCGTTGCGCCCTCCCTTTCCCGGTCACCGCACCGGCGATCGCGACCAGGGCGAGGGCGCCGGCGATCAGCACCAGCGAGCCGCCGAGCGCCAGGATCAGCGCCTGCCCGGACTCCTCGCGCGCCTTCACGGCGCGGCCTCGACCAGGCGACGAACGGTGCGCTCGGACAGGCCTCCCGGAGAGCCGGCCGAGAGGGCGCCGAACAGCGCCCGTCGCTCGGCGACCCAACTCGAGCCGGTGCTTGAGGACCCCTGGGATGACGCCGCGCTGGAGCAGATCCCGGACCACCAGGGCCACCAGCGCACGGTCGTCCCGCAGCTCCGCGCGCAGCAGGACCGCGGACGGGCGCAGGCCGGGATGTGCGAGCGCCTCCTGCAGCAGCTGGGGCGAAAGGTGGATGATCGCGCATGACTCCCGGGCGACCGCCGCGGCGGCGGCGGCGAGATCAAGGCCCTCCGGATCGGCGTCGATCGCCAACTGGCAGACCTGACCACGGGCGGCGACGCGGGCGCCGGAGAGATGCGCGCCCAACCTCCCCTCCAGTTGCTGCGCCGCCGCAGAGGCGATCAGCGTCGGCCGCGGCCGCCTGCCCCCAACGTCGACCAGCAGCGCCGCGGCGTCAGGTCCACCTGCAGCGCAGGCGAGCGCGGCCGCCGCTCCGCGCGAGCCGTCCGCCTCGCCGACTGCGCTCACGAGGACCGTCGCACGCGGCTGCAGCGGATTGACGAGGACGGTCATCGCGCCGGCCTCGCCGCCGCACTGCTGCTGACGACGAGCCTCGCGGCCAAGGCCTCGATCGGCGACGGCGGCCGCAGGCGCACCGAGACCCTGTCTCCCTCGACCGCCACCGCGACGTCGTCCGCCGCCCAACCGGGGAGCGCGGCCCGGGCCGCCTCGGCCACCGGCTCGCCCGAGGCGAGCGCGAGCGCCCCCGCCTCAGCAGCGCCGTCGGCGAGCGTCAGCGAGTACCCGGTCGCCAGCAGCTGCAGGGCGACGAGCGCTGCCAGGAGCAGCGCTGGCAGCGCCGCGACCAGCTCGACCGTCGCCTGGCCCCGCTCAGCCACCGCCGGGCTCCAATCCGCTCCGCGCCGCCACCCGTATCTCCGGCAACGATGGGATCAGATGCGGCGCCTCGACCCGAACCACAACGCCCTCGTCCGTCTCGATCCTCGCCTCCTTGCGCATTGAGGGCGGAAGCGCGGCTCGGGCGACGGCAGAGGCGTCCCCGCCGACCAGCGCCGCCCGCGCTCCCGCCCGCGCGGCCACGCTTGCCGACCAGAGCGCCTGCCCGGCGAGCGCGATCTGCGCCGCCGCCAGGAGCGCCAGCAGCAGGAAGGGAATCGCCGCGACCAGCTCGACCGAAGCGGTCCCCTCCTCCCCGTGCGCTGCCTTCCCGGCTCCCGACGACATGCGTCAACCGTGCCGGTCCAACGCGCGCGCGTGGTGCGCAGATCGCAAAATCTTTGCCTCCGCCCGCGAACGGATTCGTAAACTGGAGCCATGCGAGCCGCCCGCAACCTCGGGATCATCTTGCTCCTGGCGCTGATCGTCGCCGTCCTGCCCAGCGGCGACAACTTCGCCGAAGCGCTTCTCACCGCGCTGACGATGGGTCTCCTCGCCGGTCTCGCCTGGATGATCTACACCTTCAGCCGCCAAAACCAGCTGACGCTGGCGACCCTCACCGACGGCCGCCGGGCAGTCCTTTACGGGGCGGTCGGCCTGATCCTCCTGCTGATCGCCGGCACCGACAAGCTGTTCAACACCGGCGGCGGCACCCTGCTCTGGATCTTCCTCCTAGCCGTCGCCGTGGCGGCAATCTGGCGGGTCTGGATGGAGGCCAACTCCCTCAGCTAAATCAGCAACACCGAAGACGAGGGCCGAGGGGAGGGATCCGCCGGACACTCCCCGCTTTTGTCCGCCGGACCCCTCCCCTCGGCCCTCCCGCAGGCCTACTTGTGCGTCATGACGACGATGCCGGTGATCACCGCGCCGGCGACGCAGAGAAGCGCCAGCGCGCCAATCACCGCCGCCGCGGTCGCCGCGACGGGCCGTTCGCTGCGCCCCAACTCGGTGAACTGGCCGGCGCCCCAGATCCCGACCGAGAAGAGGAAGGTGACGCCGATCCCGGCGATCACCGAGGCGGCGATCGTCTGCAGCAGTTCATCGGTGTGGACGATGGTGGCGATCATCCGCCGGCCGCCGTCACAGGGGCGCCGCGCTGGGCCCGGCGTGAGAAGGCAACCGCGACCAGCGAGAGCGCCATCAGCGTGACCAGGATCGGGCCCAACGCCCCGCTGCCGAAGATCGCGGTGAAGCCGTACGTCAGGCCGCCGATCGCCGCCGCCGCGGGCAGGGTCAGGAGCCAGGCGACGAAGATGTTGCCGGCGACGCCCCAGCGCACCGCTGAAAGCCGTTTGGCAGCCCCCGAGCCCATCACGCCGCCGTTGATCACGTGCGTGGTCGAAAGCGGGAAGCCGAAGTGGGTGGAGGCGAGGATCACCGCCGCGCCCGCCCCCTGGGCGGAGAAGCCCTGGGCGGCGTCCATCTTGATGATCCGGGTGCCGGTCGTCTTGATGATCCGCCAGCCGCCGCTGTAGGTGCCGGCGGCGATCGCCGCCGCCGATGAGGCAATCACCCAGAACGGGGGGTCGGCTTCGGCGCCGAGGGTGCCGTTGGCGATCAGGGCGAGGGTGATGATCCCCATCGTCTTCTGCGCGTCGTTGGTGCCGTGCGCCAGCGCCAGCAGTCCGCCGGAGACGATTTGCCCGTAGCGATAGCCACGGGAGACGATGCCTGGGCGCTGCTTTCCCACCACCCGGTAGGAGAGACCGATCGCGATGCCGGCGACGAGGAAGGCGAGGATCGGGGCGACGACGGCCGGGATCAGGACTTTGCCGATCACCCCTTCGGCGATCACCGCGTCGAAGCCGACGGCCGCCACCGCCGAGCCGACGACGCCGCCGATCAGCGCGTGCGAGGAGCTCGAAGGCAGCCCGAAGTACCAGGTGATCAGGTTCCAGGCGATTGCCCCGATCAGGCCGGCGAAGACGATCGTCGGGGTGATCACTTCCGCGTCGACCACGTCTTTGGCGACGGTCGCGGCGACGCTGATCGAGATGAAGGCGCCGACGAAGTTGAGCAACGAGGCGAACCCGATCGCCACCTGCGGCCGCGCCGCCCCGGTCGAGATCGAGGTGGCGACGACGTTGGCGGTGTCGTGGAAGCCGTTGGTGAAGTCGAACGCCAGCGCCGTGGCGATGACGAGAATCAGAATGACGTCTGAATTCACAGATTCAGCTGTTCTTGATGACGATGCCCTCGAGAATCTGTGCCGCGGTCTCGGTGGCGTCGATTGCCTCCTCGAGCACGGCGAACATGTCCTTCCAGCGGATCACGACCATCGGGTCGATCCCGTTCGAGAAGAGCGAGGCGACGGCATCTCGGGAGATCCGGTCGCCGTCGTTCTCGAGCCGATGGATCTCGATCCAGTATTTGTCCAGTTCCTTGAACGAGGGCAGGTTCTCCAGGCCCATCGCCAACTGTTCACAGGAGGCGACGAGGACTTTGGTCAGCGCCTGCGCCTGGACCATCGGCGCCTCGATCTTGTAGAGACCGAGGTAGTCGGCGGCCTCCTCGGCGAAGTCGACGATGTCGTCCATCTGCGTCGCCAGGTTGTAGATGTCCTCGCGGTCGATCGGGGTGACGAAGGTCGAGTTGAGCCGTTTGACGATGTCGTGGGTGATCCGATCGCCCTCCTGCTCGGCCTTGAGGATCTCCCGCGAGAGACCCTCGCTCTCGGGCCAGGTGTGCATCATCTCGTCGAGCAGCTTGGCCGCACGAACGGAGTTCTGGCCGGCCTCGATGAAGAGGTCGAAGAAGGTCCGGTCGCGAGGAAGGAGCGAGAAGCGCGCCACTGCGACGGCATCCTAGTGGGGGGAGAGAGCCTGCGCTTCCGCCGTGGGTGGACCGGCCAGGTGCTCCGCGGCACGTGCGGAATGTCTGGCCATCAGCTCCTCCTGGACGCTGCGTATTTCGCCGTCGGGTCGTATCCGCGTCCAGCTTCCGTCGGCGGCGAGCTCCCAGGTGTTGGCGTTGTCGGCGAAACAGCGCTCGAGCACGTCCATCAGCTCCGCCTTCAGCGCCGCGTCTTCGACCGGCGCGACCAGCTCGACCCGGCTGTCGAGGTTGCGCGGCATCAGGTCGGCGGAGCCCATCAGCACCCGGGTCTCCTCGCCGCGGCGGAAAACGTAGATCCGCGAGTGCTCGAGGAAGCGACCGACGATCGAGCGCACGGCGATGTTCTCGGAGACCCCCTCCACCCCGGGTCGCAGGCAGCAGATCCCGCGCACGTTGAGCTCGATCCGCACCCCCGCCTGCGAGGCCTCGTACAGCGCCTGGATGCAGCGGGTGTCGACCAGCGAGTTCATCTTCAGGACGATCCGCGCCTCTTCCCCGGCCGCGTGTGCCGCGGTGGTTCGCTCGATTTCCTCGATCACCTGGTCGCGCATCGTCGTCGGCGAGACCAGCACCTTGCGGTACTTGGCCGGCCGGCCGTAGCCGGTGAGGAAGTTGAACATCTCGGCGACGTCGGCGCCGACGTCGGGATCGGCGGTGAAGAGGCCGAAGTCGGTGTAGAGGCGGGCGGTCTTCGGGTTGTAGTTGCCGGTGCCGACGTGGACGTACTCGCGCACCTGCTCGCCCTCGCGGCGGGCGACGACGATCGCCTTGACGTGGGTCTTCAGTCCCGGAATGCCGTAGACCACGTGAACGCCGGCCTCCTCCAGGCTCTTCGCCCAGTGGATGTTGGCCTCCTCGTCGAAGCGCGCTTTCAGCTCGACCATGCAGACCGCCTGCTTGCCGCGTTCGGAGGCGCGGATCAGCGACGGCACCAGCGGCGAGTCGTCGCTGGTCCGGTAGACGGTCTGCTTGATCGCCAGCACGTCGGGGTCGGCGACCGCCTGGGAGACGAAGCGCTCGACCGAGGTGGCGAAGGAGTCGTAGGGATGGTGGACGAGCAGGTCGCGCTGGCGGATCTCGGCGAACATGTCGACTTGGTCGTCGTCCTCGCCCTGCAGGCGCGGCTGGGTGACCGGCGACCAGGGCGGCCAGCGCAGCTCGGCGTGGCCGGGGACGTCGGCGATCGTCTCCAGGTCGGCGAGATCTATCAACCCCTCGACGTCGTAGACCTCCCGGTCTTCGAGCCGCAGCGCCCCGACCAACTGCTCGCGCAGCTTCGGGTTCATCCCGGAGGCGACCTCGAGCCTCACCACCTCGCCGAAGCGGCGGCGACGGAGCTCGTCCTGGACCGCCTGCAGGAGGTCGTCGGCCTCGTCGGAGATGGTGAAGTCAGCGTCGCGGGTGACGCGGAAGTAGCCGTGGTCGATCACCTCGATCCCGGGGAAAAGCGAGTCGAGGTTGGCGGCGATCACGTCCTCGAGCGGGACGAAAGTCTGCCCGTCCTCCCCCAGCGGCAGGAAGCGCCCGAGCAGCTCCTTCGGGACCTTGACCCGGGCGATGATCTCGTTGCCGCTCTCGGAGTCCCGCAGCAGGACGCCGAGGCTGAGCGAGAGGTTGGAGATGTAGGGGAAGGGCCGACCGAGCCCGATCACCAGGGGCGTCAGCGCCGCGAACACCTGTTGCTCGAAGCGCTCGTCGATCTCCCGCCGCTCGGCCTCGTTGGCCGTCTCCAGAGTGACGATGCGAATCCCGTGCTCTTCCAGCGCCGGCAAGAGGTTGCCGGAGAAGCACTCGCAGAGGCGGTCGTCGAGCTCCAGCACCTCGCGCTGGATCGCGTCGATCTGCTCCTTCGGCGTCAGCCCGTCGGGAGCCCGGGCTTCGATCCCGGCGTCGAGCTGGTCGAAGAGCCCGGCGACCCGGACCATGAAGAACTCGTCGAGGTTGTTGGCGTAGATCCCGCAGAAGCGAAGCCGCTCCAGCAACGGCACCTCGGGGTCCTCGGCCAGCTCCAGGACCCGCTGGTTGAAGTCGAGCCAGGAGAGCTCGCGGTTGAAGTAGAGAGCGGGATCGTCGATCGCCCCATTATGCGGCACTGGCCATGCCCCGCGAGACCCCCGCGGCGGCGGCGTCGAGCGCCCGCCGGTAGCCGGCCGCGAGCTGTGCCATCGAGCGCTCCCAGGAGCGATCGCGGGCAGAGCGGACAGCGGCCTCGCCGAGCGCTCGCCGCAGCGCCGGCGAGGCGGCGAGCTGCAGCAGAGTCCCGGCGAGGTGGTCGGCGTCGGGGCGGCAGAGGAGGCCGGTGTGGCGGTTCTCGATCAGCGCCGCCGGGCCGCCTTCGGCGACCGCGACGATCGGCAGCCCGCTGGCCGCCGCCTCGAGGATCACCTGGCCGTAGGTGTCGGTGCTGCTGGCGAAGAGGAAGGCGTCGGCGCTGGCGTAGGCGCACGGCAGATCCTCGCCGGAGAGCCAGCCGAGGAAGGTGGCGCGGTCGCCGAGCCGCTCGCGCAGCTCGCCTTCCTCCGGACCGCCGCCGGCGAGCAGCAGGTGCAGGCGCGGGTCGGCTTCGTGGGCGCGCAGGAAGCTCTCGGCCAGCAGGTCGACTCCCTTTTCACGGGTGAGGCGCCCGGAGTAGAGGACCTTGATCTCCCCCGGGAAGGCGTCGCGATCGGCCTTGGCGGGATCGAAGCGGTCGGTGTCGACACCCCGCTCCCAGCGGCCGATCCGACTCGGGTCGGCGCCGAGGGCGATCACCGAGGCGTCAGCAGAGGGACTCGGCGATAGCACCGCCGCCGGTGCCGAGTAGAAGGCGCCGAGACCGGCTCGGGTCAGCGCCTCCAGGGTGCCGTCCTTGCTGCGCAGGCCGGCGTAGGTGGCGATCTCGGTGTGGTAGCTGGCCAGCAGCGGCACCCCGGTGATCCGGCTCATCAGGGCGGCGGCAATTCCGGCCGGCCCGGGCGCGGTGACGTGGACGAGGTCGTAGGAGCCCTCGGCGAGGGTCTCGACGAGGTCCGGGAGTCCGGGGACGCCCAGCGTCATCCCCTCGTAGAAGGGGATCTCCAGCTCGGCTGCTGCGGGGAGACGGCGGTCGACGCCGG
Organism: uncultured Actinomycetes bacterium; assembly: GCA_963724745.1. Classification (GTDB taxonomy): domain Bacteria; phylum Actinomycetota; class Thermoleophilia; order Solirubrobacterales; family 70-9; genus VAYN01. The sequence continues at coordinate 66,332 of CAVRVU010000008.1, read as the reverse complement.
GGTCGGTGCCGACGATGTCGACCTCGAAGCCCGGAACGCCGCGCTCGCGGATCTGTTCGATCGTGTGGGTGACGCCGTGCATCGAGCCGATCCCGTCGGCGATCACGGCGACCCGCTGCCGCTCGCCGCGGCGGTCCCGCAGCTTTGCCTTCTCGGCACCGAGGAATGCGGTCGCGGGGGCGTAGGGGACGGCCGGCACGAGGGCGGCGAAAAGGCCGTTGATGGCGGCTGGGAAGTCGCGATTGGTCACGGCCTTGGCGCCGCCGTCGACCGCCGCGCGCAGCTTCCGGTCGTGGATGCGGCGGGCGCGCCGGTAGAGGTCGGCGTGGGAGAACTCGTCGGACTGCATGTAGACGATCAGCTCGCGGCCACGCAGATCGAGCCCGATCCCATCCAGCCAGGCGTCGCGCAACGCCCGGGCGTCCTCGGGACCGACGTCGGCGGCGATCTTCCCCTCACGGGCAGCCCCCTCCCGATCACCCTCTCGGCCATCTTCAAGACAGCAGCCGGATCGACCTCGGGGTGCGCACCCGCAGTCGAGGGGGTAATCACGCCCGAGCGTCCGCCGGACCCTCCCGCTGTTGTCCGCCGAGGTACTCCCCTCGGAGGGGCCATCCCCCACCACCAGCGCCCGCGTCGCCAGCGCCATAGCGGCATGGGCCCACTTCGCCGCGCTCCCCTGTTCGCCATGCGCTTCAGCGTCGCCCCGCCGCAGGTGGGCGAGAAACTCTTCCGGCGTCGCGGCCGCGGGCACCTCGGTGAAGGTGCGGCCGATGTCGACGCCGGCATGGTCGTCGGAACCGCCGATGCCGGTGCCGCCGTGCGTCTCGACGTAGACGGCGGCCGGCATGTTCAGCTCGGCGGCCCGAGAGCCGTTGCGGACCTCCCAAATCGGGAAGAGCTCCGCCAGTCGCCTCCGGTGGCGCCGGGTCAGCGGCGCGGCGACGTTGAAGAAGGGATGCGCCAGGGCACAGGCGATCCCCCGCTCGCGAAGGTATGCGGCACAGGCTTCCACATCGCCGGAATGCGCCTGCAGCCACTGGTGGTCTCCGAGGGTGATCCCGTAACAGAGGACATGAACCGCCTGGGGCTCGCCGGCGAAGCGGGCGGTCAGCTCCTCGGAGACGAAGCAGTCGGGACGGTCGGCGAGCTCGAGGCAGCCGTCGATCGTGTCGTGGTCGGTGATCGTGACGAAGTCCATCCCCCGCCGCTTGGCAAGGTCGTAGACCTCCTGCGGAGGCGTCGCGCACTCAGGCAACCCCAGCGAGCGCTGCACGCCCAGCTTCGAGAAATGCGAGGCGGTCGAGTGGCAATGCATGTCAACACGGGAAGTCATCGGTGTCTCCCTATCTCGGTTCTTCTTTCACTCCCAGGGTTCGCCATCCGGGGGCGGGAGATGTGAAAAGGCAGAAAACGAAAAAAAGACCGGCACCGGGTTGGAGTCCGGTGCCGGTCGTGGAGCGGCCGCCCGCAGGCGGAAGCGGCGGCGCTACAGGGAGGCGACCGCGTTCAGCCCGGCTTTTTTGACGACCGGGGGCAGCGGGGCAAAATCAAGTGCCGCGCCGTATTTCTGGCCGATCGTCAGGCAGTAGCGCGCGAACTGCTGCAGGAAGCCCTTCTGCGGCGCGCTGTGAGGGATGATCGCGTAGGTGAAGGTCGAAATCGGATAGGCGTCCGCGGCCTTCTTCGGGGGATTGGTGATGCTGATCGTGTTGGTCGCGGGCAGGCTCTTCACCGTCGAGGCCGCGGCCGAGATGTTGGGGATGTTGGGGAGCTCGTAGTTGCCCGCCTTGTTCTGAATCGCGGCGGCGTGGACGCCGGCGGCGATCAGGTAGTAGGCGGAGATGTAGCCGATGGCACCCGGGGTTTTCACGACCGTCGCGGTGACGCCGGCATTGCCTTTGGCGCCGATGCCGGCTTTGAAGCCGACGGTGGTCGCGTAGCCGACTTCGCTCTTCCAGGCGGGGCTGATCTTGGAGAGATAGTTGGTGAACGCGTAGGTGTCACCGGATCCGTCGCTGCGGAAGACCGGGGTTATGGTCAGGCCCGGCAGTTTCACTCCGGGATTGATCGCTTTGATCTTCGGGTCGTTCCACTTGGTGATCCGGCCGAAGTAGATCCCGGCCAGCACCTTGCCGGTCAGTTGCAGCTTCTTGACGCCCGGGACGTTGTAGCCGACGGCGGTCGCCGACAAGGCCCAGGGGATGTGCACACAACCGTTGCAGGCACTGGCCTGTTCCGGCGTCAGCGGTGCATCTGAGGCACCGAAGTCGACGGTCCGGGCGGTGATCTGGGCGATCCCGGTGCCGGAGCCGACGGCAGCGTATTTGACCGCGATCCCTTCCTTGATTTCGAAGTTGCTGATCCAGTTGGCCATCAGCGGGGCGACGAGGGTGGAGCCGGCGCCGGTGAGACCGGCGGCGGATGCGGAAGCGGCCGTGACGGTTGCCGTACCTCCAACCGTTGCTGCCACCGCGATCAAGAGAGTAAGCAACCTGTTGCGGAGCAAGATGATCCTTTCAACTCGTTTACCTGTCTGAAACGGCTGGAAGGTTCGCGCCGCAGGACTGCAGAAATGTGTCAATGTCGTGAAAACCACAGTGTGAAAATGATGTAACAGAGTTGTGAGTTGTGTCAATTCTGTGAAAAAACAGTTCGAAGACGCGTGAAAGCGGATTTGCTCGTCTAGGCTCGCGCGAATGAGTACGGTTTCCCCCACCGCCGCTCGGGTCGGCGGCCGCGCCGGTCGGATGAGCCCGCTGCGCAAACGCCTCGACCTGGTCGGCGACCGCGTGCTCTTCGGCATCTGCCTGCTGGCGGCGCTCCTCGCCGCCGCGACCATCGTTCTCGTCGGCTACCAGATAGTCCACGGTGCCTCAGCGGCGATCTCCCGGTTCGGCTTCGGCTTCGTCTACGAAACGACCTGGCAGCCCAACTTCGGCGAGTTCGGTGCCGGCTCGCTGCTGTTCGGGACCGCCGTCACCTCGGCCTTCGCTCTGTTCCTCGGGGCACCGATCGCGATCGCGATCGGGCTCTTCCTGACGCTGCTGGCGCCGCGCGGCGTCCGCGGCGTCGTCGGCCCATTGGTCGAGCTGCTGGCGGCGATCCCCAGCGTCATCCTTGGCTTCTGGGGCCTGCTCGTCCTCGGTCCCTTCCTGCAGGCACACATCGAGCCCTTCCTGCACAGCACCCTCGGCTTCCTGCCGATCTTCGGCAACCCGGAAACGACCGGGCTCAGCGTCTTCACCGCCAGCCTGATCCTGACCCTGATGGTGATTCCGATCATCGCCTCGATCTCCCGAGACCTCTTCCAGTCGGTGCCGTCGGAGCTGCAGGACGGTGCCAGCGCCCTCGGCGCCACCCGCTGGGAGGTGGTCCGCGGGGTGGTCATGCCGACCACCTCCTCGGGCGTGGTCGCCGCCTGCCTGCTCGGGCTGGGCCGCGCCCTTGGTGAGGCGATCGCCGTCTCGCAGGTGATCGGGGCCGGGTCCGAACTCCAGTCCTCCCTGTTCAAGTCCGGCGACACGCTCGCTTCCCGGATCGCGCTGCAGTTCCCAGGGGCGCTGACCGAACTGCACAAGGCCTCGCTCTTCTACTGCGGCGTGATCCTGCTCGTGATCGGCCTCGCCTCGAACCTGATCGCCCAGGCGATCGGGCGTCGCTTCAGCTACCAGGGGGCAACGGCACGATGAGCGGGGCGGCGATCCCGGACCCGGCAGCGCCGCTGACCCCGAGCGGCAATCTGCGGCGGCGGCAGCTGGTCAGCCGCGCTGCCGAGCTTGCCGCCACCGCCGCCGCGGTGGTCGCGGTCGGTGCCCTGGCGATCGTCATCTACACCGTCGTCGCTCGCGGCGCCAAGGCGATCGACCTCGACTTCATCTTCACCGGCTACCCGACCGGAGTCGGGCCGATGCTGCTGGGAACGCTGGTGATCGCCCTCGTCGCCACCGTGATGGCGATGCCGGTCGGGGTGCTGATCGCGCTCTACCTCACCGAGTACTCCGGCGCCCGGGGCTCAGGGGTCCTGCGGCTGACGCTCGACCTGCTGAACGGCCTGCCCTCGATCATCCTCGGCCTCTTCGTCTTCGCCCTCCTCGTCGACCACAAGCAGCAGTCGGGCTTCGCCGGCGCGGTGGCGCTGGCGATCATCGAGTTGCCGCTGATCGCCCGCGGCTCTCAGGAGGTGCTGCTGCTGGTGCCGAAGGGCCTGCGCGAAGCCTCGGACGCGCTCGGGGTCGCACGCTGGCGCTCGGTCCTCACCGTTGTCCTGCCGACGGCGCTCGGCGGCATCGTCACCGCGACCGTGCTGGCCGTCGCCCGGGCGGCGGGCGAGACCGCGCCGCTGATCCTCGCCAGCTCGGTCTTCGACCCCAAACAGTTCACGGTCAACCCGTTCGAATCGATGCCGAACGTGCCGGTGTGGATCTACAAACTCTCCGAAGAAGGCAATCCCGAAGGCTTCACGGAAGCCTGGGGGATGTCGCTGCTGCTCGTCTCATTCATCCTCTTCGCGAGCCTCGGCGCCCGGGCGCTGCTGGCCCGCAGCAAACGAAAGCTGAGCTCATGACCCTTCCCGACCAGTCCGTTCCCTCGCGGGTGCGGATCCAGACCGGCGTCGCCGTCGATCCCGCCGTCGTCACCGGCACGACCGCGGCGCCGGCCTTCCAGCCCGAACTGGTTTTCGACGCGCGCGGCGTCTCGATCTTCTACGGCGCCAAGCAGGCGCTGACCGCTGTCAACCTCGGCATCCGCCGCGGCGAGATCACCGCCCTGATCGGCCCCTCCGGGTGCGGCAAGACGACCTTCCTGCGCAGTCTCAACCGGATGAACGACTCCGTCCCCGGCTTCCGCATCGAGGGCAGCATCCTTTACCACGGGCACGAGCTCTACGGCGGCAACGTGGACCAGGTCGAGGTGCGGCGGCGGATCGGGATGGTCTTCCAGAAACCGAACCCCTTCCCCAAGTCGATCTACGACAACGTCGCCTGGGCGCCGCGCAACCTCGGCCTGCGGCGCGGCCTCGACGAGCGGGTCGAGGGGGCGCTGCGCGGGGCTGCCCTCTGGGACGAGGTCAAGGACCGGCTCAAGGACAGTGCCCTCGGGCTCTCCGGCGGCCAGCAGCAGCGGCTTTGCATCGCCCGCGCGATCGCGATCGAGCCCGACGTCCTCCTCCTCGACGAGCCGGCCTCGGCCCTCGACCCGATCGCCACCGGGGCGATCGAGGGCCTGATGCACAGCCTCAAAGGCCGCTTCACGATCGTGATCGTCACTCACAACATGCAGCAGGCCGCACGGGTCGCCGACCGCACGGCGTTCTTCAGTCTCGAGACGGGCGGCGAGAAGCCGGTCGGGACGCTGATCGAGGTAGACCAGACCGACCGGATCTTCGCCGAGCCGCGGGATCCGCGCACGCGGGATTACGTAACTGGGCGGTTCGGTTAGGTCGGAGTGCAAGCCGCTTGCGGCAGGGAGGTCAATTCCGGAGGAGGGGTGCCGACTCCCTTTACCGCAGTGCTTCGTCCCTCAGCGCTTGAGGATCTCGTCGCCGGAGACCTGGGCCAGCAGCGGCTTGCCGCACTGCCAGCAAAAGGTGGCGCCGGTCGAGTGGGGCGCACCGCAGCCGGTGCAGGCGCCGGCGGCGCCGGTCTCCTCCATTCGCAGGATCCGCTCGACCTCGCCCAGCTCGGCGTCGGCGTCCTGCAACGGCACCGCTCGTTTGACGATCAGCTCGACGTCGATGCTGTTGCGAACGGCCATCTCGTAGACGAGGCCGCCGAGGTCCCACTGCAGCTCGGCGACGCGGGCGACGAGCTGCTCGCGGCGGCGCTTCAAGTCGACGGCGGTCTCCTCGCCCTGGGCGGTGCTCATTCGAAGAACGACCCTTCGAATTCGCCCTTGCTGTTGCAGCCGGCGACGCCGGGATCGCAGTCGCCGCCGAGCTGCTGTTCGGGCGGGGCGATCTTCACCCCAGGCGCCGGTTCGAAGACCTCTTCGGTCGCCTTGCTGGCGCCGCTATCGCCGGTTGCGGCCTTGGCCTTCGCTTTCTTCACCGTCGCCGAGTTGGCCTGCTTGCCGCCTTTGCCAGCCTTGGTGGCGCCGCTGCTGCCCGCCGCCGAGGCGGTTGCGGTCGGCGTTTCGCCGCCACCGACCCGAATTACCTGAGGCGCGGCGGCGGTGTTGACGCCGCTGTCGCCCGAGCGACCGATCATCACTCCGACGCCAAGCGCAAGGACCAGGGTGGCGACGCCGGCGACGAGGGAGGTGCTGGCGGAGAAGGAGGGGCGCCGGCGCGGCGGTGGCGCGGGGACTGCCCCCGCCGCGGCCGGCTGACGGCGCCTGCCCGCGTCCATGTATGCGACCGCATCCATGATCGGCAGCCGTGGCTCGCCGCGACGCGCGCCACAGGAGAGGCAGTAGCGCTGGTCTGGGAGCAGGGACGATCCGCAGCTGGGGCAGGCGTCGGCCACCGGGGCATCTTCCGGCGAACCCCCGCACCGCATGTTTAGGAGTTGTAAATCGGCCTCAGGATCTTCACAACCTCGCCACAGGGCGCGGTGATACTCGCGCTGCCCTTGACCACAACGAAGGACGATCAGAAAGGCAGCTCCACCTCACAGGGATCCGAGCGGCAGCCGGCTTCGAGCCCGCTGCCCTCTCCCTGGGCCTCAGCGATGGCGGTGCTGGGAATGCTGGCACTCGGAGTGCTGATCGGATCGGTCACCGACCACTATTCGCAGAACGCAGGATTCCCGACGGTCCTGCTCGAACCTTCCGGGGCACCCCCAGGGGAAGCAGCGGCCCCTGCACCCACCGGCGGCGAACCCGCCGAACCCGAAGCGGCGGGCGGGGAATCCGCAGCGGTCACGGCGACCCCCTCGACGGCCCCGGCGGAGGCACCGCAGGTCGAAGAGCCGCTGCCGGGAGAACCCGAGTCGGAAGTCCCGTTGGTCGAAGAAGAAATCCCGACGGGGCTGCCGGAAGTGAAACACGTCTTCGTCGTGATGCTGAGGGAAGGCGGCTTCGAAGCAACCTTCGGCAATGCCGCCGAGTCGAGCTACCTCGGCAAGGAGCTGCCGGAACAGGGCGAGCTGCTGACCAACTACTTCGCGGTCACCGTAGGGGCGCTTGCGAACCAGATTGCGCTGCTCAGCGGCCAGGGGCCGACGCCGGAAACGGCGGCGAACTGCCCGACCTACGGCGACCTCTCGCCCGGCACCGAATCGAGCGAAGGACAGGTCGAAGGCAACGGCTGCGTCTATCCGGCGGCGACCAAGACGCTGCCGGGGCAGCTGACCGAAGCGGGGTTGAAATGGAAGGCCTACGTACAGGGGATCGAAGACGGCGGCCCCACCGGGCAGCCGACCGCCTGCCGCCACCCCGCCCCGGGCACGCCTGACCCCAACCTGACCGCGACCCCGACCGACGCCTACGAGACCTGGCGCAACCCGTTCGTCTACTTCCACTCGATCCTCGACGCCCCCGATTGCGCCGAAGCCAATCTCGGCCTGCCGCAGCTCGCCGCCGACCTGAAGCTGAAAGCGGAAAAGTTCCCCGCCCTCGCCTACGTCGCGCCCGACGAAGCGCAGCTGAAGACGGTCGTGACCGAAATCAAGAACTCGCTCGCCTACAAGGACGGCGGCATGATCGCCATCACCTCCGCCCAGGCCCCGCAGGAAGGCGAAAACCCAGATGCGAGCGGCTGCTGCATCAACCCCGACTTCCCCAACCTGCCCGACGACGGCGGCGAAGCACCCCCGACCGGCCCGGTCCGCGAAACCAACGGCGGCGGCCGGGTCGGCCTGCTCATACTCTCCCCCTACGTCGAACCCGGCACCACCAGCGAAACCTATTTCAACCACTTCTCGCTACTGGTCACGATCGAGGATCTCTTCGAACTCGAACGAATCGGCTACGGCGCCGAACCGGCCCTGACCGGCTTCGACGAATCGATCTTCAACGCCGCCGGCTGAGATAGTCGGTCCAGAGGGGGATTTCGACCCGAGGCGCGAGATTCGCCGAAGAAGCCGACCAGTCGGCAGACGTAACGAGAGTGGCAATCGAGGGGCTCGAGCAGGCCACCGACCTCCACGAGAACGAACTGGTCGCAATCCACCTCGACATTGAACGACTGGAAGCAGAGACGAAACGTGACACTACGCAGCCGGGGGTAGATTCGGGATCATGACCGAGCGCGAAGAGAGAGTTCTTGCCCAGCAGATTGCCGACGGTTCAGAGGTGTTTGACTTCGAACGGGCATTGGAACTTTAAGGCGCAGACCGGATCGGGCGGAACGGCTGATCCGCAATCGACGGGAACGCAAACGAATGCTTGAGGAACTCGATCGCGCCCACTGAACGCCTGCATCAAGCCGCACGCGAATTTCGCTAAGCCGCGACGCGCTCGGCGGGGCCGTTGATGCTGCCGTTGAGGAGGTCGAGGATGACGCCCTCGCGGAGGCCGCCCTTGCCGATCTGCAGGGGCTGACCGAGCAGGTCGGAGAGCTTCTCGAGCAGGAGGACTCCAGTGGGCAGGATGCGGACGCGGGTGGGGTCGAGCTCGAAGCGGCGGCCGACGTCGGCCGCCGGGTCGCCGCAGAGGACGCGGATGCCGCGCTCCAGGGTCTCGTACTCGAGCACGGCGCCGACCAGGCGGCGCAGCGAGGTGGCGGAGCCACCGACGGCGACGGCCTGAGCTGGGCGCTCGATCTCGACCCCCTCGAAGATGTCGTCGATGCGGTCGCGGGTGCGGCGAATTTCCGCCGCCGAGGGCGGGTCGGAGGAGATCAGCTCGTCGGCCAGGTTGCCGGAGCCGACAGGCCACGACTGGACGCTCTGGACGCCGTCGGTGACGGTGCCGAGGATCACCTCGGTCGAGCCGCCGCCGATGTCGACGACGCCGATCAGCCCCTCGGCGGGATGGCCCAGCGTCTTGGTGGCACCGATGAACGACAGCCGGCCCTCCTCCTCCTCGGGCAGGACCTGAATCGGGACCCCGGCTGCCGCACCAACCGCCTCGGCGACCTCATCGCAGTTGGGGGCCTCGCGCACCGCGGCGGTGGCGACGGCCCGAATCTCCTTCGCCCCGAGCTCCTGGGCAAGTCGCACCTGAGTAGCGACGACCTCCCCCACTTCCCCGACTTTCTCAGGAGAGATCCGCCCCTTCCCGTCAACGGCCTTGCCGATCCGCGTATAGGCCCGCTGCTCCATCACCTTCTTCAACTGCCCCTCAACAGGCTCAGCAACGAGAAGACGAGTCGTATTCGAACCAATATCTATGGCCGCGCAAAGAGTCATAGGCGTAGACCCCGCATCTTCCCAGGACCACCGGATCTCACACAGCCCTACGACGGATGAGAGGCGTCCTCGAACTCCCGAAACAGCCCGGTGACAACGAAGGCGACCTGCTCGCCAATGTCAACAGCGTTGTCCCCAACCCGCTCGATCGCCCGCGCCGACAGCAGCATCGTCATCGCCCACTCACGCCGGTCGGCCTCGTCGCCGATCTCCAGCGCAAGATGGAAGCATTCGCGGTTGAGCTCATCGACGACGTCGTCGCGGCGGACCAGGTCCTGCGCCATCTCCACGTCGCGCTCTTCGAAGGCCCGCTTCGCCTGCATGATCAGCGTCCTGGTGTGGGTGCCCATCTTCAGGATCAGGTCGACCATCCGCGGGTCGGCCGGCGCGTAGTTGCCGGTCAACGGGATCACCTTGCAGACGTTGACGCACTGGTCGCCCATCCGCTCGATGCTCTTCAACACGTGCAGGAGGGCCGAAATCAGCCGCAGGTCCGTCGCCACCGGCGACTGCGTCGCCAGCAGCGTGATCAGGCTCTGGTGTACCTCCAGGTAGCGGCCGTCGATCCGGTCGTCGTCGGCGATCACCACCTGGGCCAGCTCGACGTCCTGGTTCTCGACCGCTTCCATCGTGCGGCCGAGCGCGATCGCGACCAAGTCGAGGCCGCCCAGCGCACTCGCCTCCAGCGTCGCCAGTTCCTCCAGATATTCGGCGCGGGCTATTTCCGGCATCGTCCGTCTCCTCCCCGTCTCAGCCGAAGCGGCCGCTGACGTAGTCCTCGGTCTGCTTCTCGGTCGGGTTGGTGAAGATCGCGTTGGTCGGTCCAACCTCGACCAGGTGCCCCGGCTTGCCCGTCGCGTCGAGGTTGAAGAAGGCGGTGACGTCGCTCGCCCGCGCCGCCTGCTGCATGTTGTGCGTGACGATCACGATCGTGTAGCGGTTCTTCAGCTCGGCGATCAGGTCCTCGATCGCCAGCGTCGCCAGCGGGTCCAGGGCCGAACAGGGCTCGTCCATCAGCAGCACCTCCGGCTCGACCGCGATCGCGCGGGCGATGCAGAGCCGCTGCTGCTGGCCGCCGGAGAGACTGGAGCCGGGCTTGTCCAGCCGGTCCTTGACCTCCTCCCAGAGGTGCGCCCCGCGCAGCGAGCGCTCGACCACCGAGTCCTTCTGGCTCTTTGGCACCCGCCGCGAGTTGAGGTTGAGACCGGCGGCGACGTTGTCGTAGATCGACATCGTCGGGAACGGGTTCGGCTGCTGGAAGACCATCCCGATCAGGCGCCGTACCTCGACCGGGTCGACCCCCTTGCCGTAGATGTCCTCGCCGTCGAGGGCGACGTGACCCTCGACCCGCGCGCCCGGCGTCAGCTCGTGCATCCGGTTGAGCGAGCGCAGGAAGGTCGTCTTGCCGCAGCCCGAGGACCCGATCAGCGCCGTCACCTTGTTCGGCGCGATCGTCATCGTCACGTCCTCGACCGCGTGGAATTCGCCGTAGTAGAGGTTGACGTCGCGGGCCTCGATCGTCTTCGCGCCACGGACGGCCTTGGTCACGGGTTCGGTCGAGGTCACGCCGGCCGGCGAGTCGCTCATCGTCTGCTTCCCCTCCTCGGTGGCGCTGCGCTTGGTCGCGGCTCCCAGCATCGATCTCAACTTCCTTCCTTCCACTTAGATCATCTCTAGCGGATCTCGGTCTTGTAGTGCCGGTAGACGAGGCGGGCGGCGATATTGAGCAACATCACGATCGCGATCAGGGTCAGCGCCGCCGCCCAGGCCTTGTCGTATGCGTCCTGTTTGAAGACGCCCGGCGAGCGGTACTCGTTGTAGGCGTAGACGGCGAGGTTCTGCATCCGCCCGTGGAAGGGGTCGGAGTTCATCGAGTCGATCACTCCGGTCGTCACCAGCAGCGGCGCGGTCTCGCCGACGATCCGGGCGATCGCGATCATCACCCCGGTGACGAGACCGGCGAAAGCCGTCGGCAGGACGACCTTGACGATCGTCTTCCACTTCGGCGTCCCCAGCGCGTAGGCGGCCTCGCGCAGGTGGTTGGGGACGATCTTCAGCACCTCCTCGGCGGAGCGGATCACGATCGGGATCATCAGCACCGATAGCGCCACCGAGCCCATCACGCCGAGGCGGATGCCGGGACCGAGGAAGATCTCGAACAGCGCGTAGGCGAAGAGGCCGGCGACGATCGAGGGGATGCCGGTCATCACGTCGACGAAGAAGGTGAGGGCGCGGCGCAGCCGGCCTTCGCCGTACTCGTTGAGGTAGATCGCGCCCATGATCCCGATCGGGACCGAGATCAAGGCCGCCACGCCGGTGATCACCAGGGTGCCGACGATCGCGTGAGAGGCACCGCCGCCCTCGCCGACCACGCCGCGAGCGTCGGAGGTGAAGAATTCGAGGCTGAGGCCGGGGATGCCGCGCTTGGTGACCTCGTAGACGAGCGAGATCAGCGGGATCATCGCCAGCGCGAACGCCCCCGCGATCAGCACCGTCATCAGCCGGTCCTTGGCGCGGCGGCGCCAGTCGGTGCCGCTGGCGAGCAGCGAGGAGGGGCGGGCGAGCCCGGGATCGTGAGTGACGCTGGCGCTCTCCATCTCCCCTCCCTATTCGTGGTTCTGGCGGGCGATGACCGCCCGCGCCGCCATGTTGGTTACGAGAGTGATCGCGAACAGCACCAGCCCGGTGGCGATCAGGGCGTTGATCGCCAGACCCGAGGACTCGGGGAAGTCGAGGGCGATGTTGGCGGCGATCGTCGAAGGGTTCGCCTGGCTGATCAGGTTGAAGGTGACGGCGCCGGAGACCGAGAGGATGATCGTCACCGCCATGGTCTCGCCGAGGGCGCGGCCGAGGCCGAGCATCGCGCCGCTGATCACCGACGATTTGCCGAACGGCAGGACGGTCATCCGGATCATCTCCCAGCGGGTCGCACCCAGAGCCTGCGCGCCTTCGGTCAGCTTGCGCGGCGTCTGGGCGAAGGCCTCGCGGGCGATCGCGGAGACGATCGGCAGGATCATCACCGCGAGGACGATCCCGGCGACCAGCATCGTCCGCCCGGTCGCCGAGGCGGGCCCTTCGAAGATCGGGATCCAGCCGAGCTTCTCTTCCAGCCACTTCAGCACCGGCACCGCGGCGGGGCCGAGGACGAAGATCCCCCAAAGGCCGTAGATGATGCTCGGGATCGCGGCCAGCAGGTCGACCATGTAGCCGAGCGTCTGCGCCAACCGCGGCGGCGCGATGTGGGTGATGAAGAGCGCCGCGGCGATCGCCAGCGGGACGGCGACGATCGCGGCAATCGCCGAGGCCAGCACGGTGCCGAAGGCGAGTGGCGCGACGTAGTCGAGGAAGGTCTTGCCCTCCGGCAGCTCGGAGGCGGCGGCGGTGAAGGCGGGGTAGCCCTCGGAGACGAGGAAGATCGCGACCCCGGCCAGCAGGGCCAGGATCGTCACCGCGGCGACGACCGCGGTGCGGGAGAAGACGCGGTCACCGAGGCGGCGGCGCCCTCCGGACGCCGCCGCCAGCAGTTGACCTGCGTTGGTCGTGGTGTCGACCGGGGACACGCTCCCCCTAACCGGCTTCGATCGCTTCGATCGCCGGAGTCACCTTCGACGTCAGGGCCGAGGAGAGCGGAGCCGAGCCGGCTTGTTCGGCGGCCAGTTCCTGCCCTTCGGGGCTGATGACGTATTCGAGATAGGCCTTCACCGCGGCCGCTTCGTCAGCCGAGTCGTACTTGGTGCAGGCGATCAGGTAGGAGGTGAGCACGATCGGGTACACGCCCTCGGCCTCGGTCTTGCGATCAAGCTTGTAGGCCATCGTGTACTTGTCCGGGCTCAGTTCCTTGTCGAGCGGGGACTCCTCGAGAACCTTGGCCGCAGCCTCCGGGGTCGGTTCGGCGTATTCGGAGCCGACCTTGATCTTGGCGATGCCGAGTTCGCCGGCCTGGCTGGCGTCGGCGTAGCCGATCGCTCCTTCGCCGGCGGCGACCGCTTCGACCACGCCGGAGGTGCCGGAGGCGGCTTCGCCGCCCTTGACGGGCCAGTCGCCGCTGACTTCGTAGCTCCAGACGCCGGGCACGACCTCGGAGAGGTATTCGGTGAAGTTCTCCGTGGTCCCCGACTCGTCGGAGCGGTTGACCGGGGTGATGCGGGTGTCGGGCAGCTCGACGCCGGGGTTGTCGGTGGCGATCGCCTTGTCGTTCCAGCTGGTTATTTCCTGGTTGAAGATCTTCGCCAGGGTCTCGGGGTCGAGCTGGAGGCCTTCGACGCCGGGGAGGTTGTAGATGATCGCGATCGGCGAGATGTAGTTCGGGACCTCGATCAGCTGGCCGGTGGCGCAGCGCTTTTCGGCCTTTTCGAGCTCGCCTTCTTCGGTCGAGAGGGCTGCGTCGCTGCCGGCGTAGGCGGTCCCGCCGGCGATGAACTGTTCGCGACCGCCACCGGACCCAACCGGGTCGTAGGAGATCGTCACGTCGGCGTTGTCGTTCTCGAATTCAGCGATCCAGGCTTCCTGCGCCGCCTGCTGGGCGCTCGAGCCGGCACCGGCGATTTCGCCGGAGACGCTGCCGCCGCCGCTGCCGCTGGCCGTTTCGTCGTCGCTGCCGCCGCAGGCGGCAACGCCGATCGCGAGGATCACCGCGGCGCTCAGCACCACGAACCACTTAGAGCTGGTCAACTCTTTCTCCTTCGGGTCGATTCATCAGGTGGCGCCACCCTCGCAGCGGCCTACCTGCACCTTGTTACGTGGCTGTGTCGAGCGTGTGAAAAAGATGTAAAAGCGCCGGGAAGCGATTCGCCTGTTCCTTTTCGTTGCTATGCGACAACAAGGAACAGGCGAATCGCTTCCCGTCAGGCGTCGGGAGCGAAGCGGTAGCCGATCCCGTTGTGGGTGTGGATCAGCCGCGTCTCGGGCAGCGCTTCGCCGAGCTTCGCTCGCAGGCGGCTGACGTAGACGTCGACCGAGCGGTCGTCGCTGCGCGGCTTTCCGCCCCAGACCTCGGCGAAGAGCTCCTCGCGGGTCATGATCCGCTGCGGATGCTCGGAGAGGGTGACCAGCAACTGCAGCTCGCGGACGGTGAGGCTCAGCGGCTGCCCGTCGACGAGGGCCGCGTGCTGCTCGGGCTTGATCTCCAGCCGTCCCATGCGTGCGAGCATGGCGCCGAGTCAGGGGGCGGCGGTTATCCGGGCGTGAAGGTGTTGTGAACGGCTTGTGAAGACGTCTCGGGCTGTGGCTCGACCGCGGGTTGCGACTCGGACCCCGGCGCCGGATGGATCTTCTCGGCGACGATGCCGGCCGGTTCGGGGTCGAAGCGGTAGCCGATGCCGAAGTGGGTGTGGATGTAGGTCCAGCTCGGCGAGAGGCTCTCCAGCTTCTTGCGCAGCTTGCGGACAAAGACGTCAACCGAGCGATCGCCGTGGGCCATCGCGTAGCCCCAGACCCGCTGGTAGATCTGCTCCCGCTCGAGCACCTGGCCGCGCTCCTCGGCGAGCAGGTGGAGAAGCTCGAACTCGCGGCGGGTGAGGTCGAGGGCCTCGTCGCCGACGAAGGCCTGGAAGCGGTCGGGCCGGATCTCCATCTCGCCGACGGCGAGCGGCGTGGCCTCGTGCTCCTGGCGGCCGCGGCGGCGGCGGCGAGAGACGGCTTCGATCCGGGCGATCGCCTCCTCGGGATGGCAGGGCTTCGTCATCCAGTCGTCGACGCCGAGCCGCAGGCCGCGCACCCGCTGGGCGACGGTGGAGCGGCTGGTGACGACGACCAGGCCGAGGTCGGGCAGCATCGAGGCGACCCGCTCCAGGTAGGCCCAGGCTTCGTCGCCCAGCACGGCTGGGTCGACGAGGAGCGCATTCAGCTTCATCGCCACCAGGTCGCGCGGCGGCACGGGGCCGGTCTTCTGGCTCAGGTGCCAGCCGGCCGCCTCGGCGCGGCGGGCGAGGACGGTGACGAAACCGCTGTCGGTGTCGAGGACGGCGATTCGGATAGGGGAAGTGTATGGGTCGGAGAAGCCGTTAACCCCTGCGTTCACAGGATTTTCACGAGTAGAGCAGGGTGCGTGCCGAAATTGCGGGACAAGTGCGTCGATCGCGCCCGGCGGCGGCCCGGCCTCAGTGGATCGCGCCGCTCGCGGCCAGGGCCAGGACCAGCGCACCGAGCGCCACCCGGTAGACGACGAAGACCCGAAGCGAGTGGGAGGTCAGGTACCGCAGCAGCCAGGCGATCGAGACGTAGCCGGCGACGAAGGCGACGACGGTCGCGATCACCGTCGCACTTACCGGCGGTTCGCCCGGTTCGCCGATCTTGCGCAGCTCGAAGAGGCCGCTGAGGACCACCGCCGGTATCGAGAGCAGGAAGGAGTAGCGGGCGGCGTCGAGCCGGTTGAAGCCGCGAAAGAGGCCGGCGGAGATGGTCGCCCCCGAGCGGGAGACGCCGGGGATCAGCGCCAGGGCCTGGGCGAAGCCGATCGCGATCCCGTCGCGCCCGCTCATCTCGGTCAGGTCGCGACGGCGGGTGCCGTAGTGCTCGGCGGCCAGCATCACGAAGGAGAAGAGGATCAGCGCCGAGCCGATCAGGTAGAGGTCGCGGGCACCCGACTCGATCTGGTCCTTGAAGACGAAGCCGAAAACGCAGATCGGGATCGTGCCGAGGACGATGAACCAGCCCAGCCGCGCGTCTTGTGAGGCGCGGGGGATCGGCGTCCGCAGCTCCCGCAGCCAGGACGAGGCGATCCGCCAGAGGTCGGCGCGGAAGTAGAGCAGCACCGCCGCCATCGTCCCCAGCTGGATCACCGCCGTGAATCCCGCGCCGGGGTCTTCCCAGCCGAGCAGGGCGGGGACGATCCGCAGGTGCCCGGAGGAGGAGATCGGCAGGAACTCCGTCAGCCCCTGCACGAAGCCGAGGACGATTGCTTCGAGAGCGCTCATGGCGGCGAGAGGCTATTCGCATGAGGCTGAACAGGACCTAAAGAGCTGGCGGCGACGCCCCTCGGTGCGCTAGATTCCCGCCCGTGAAGCGCACCGTCGCAGCCCTGGTCTCGATCTGGGCCCTGATGTTGCTCGTCGCCCCGGTCGCCCTGGCCGACGAGGGCGTCGGCCTCGCCGGCCCGACGACGGACAAGACGGTCACCTTCTTCTGCTTCGGCGTGATCGCCTTCTTCGCCGCGCTGGTGATCGTCCTCTCGCTGATCCAGGGCAAGCTGGACAAGCGCAAAGAACAGCGCCGCTCGGACCTGGCTCGCTACAACTAGCCGCAGTCGGCTCCGCTTTTTTTGGCCATCTCCATCGATGGCTGTCGATGAAGGTGCTAGGCTCGCCGCGCATGAGCGACCTGCCGGTGATCAACTGCTGCACCCCGCTCGCTGGGTCCTCGCTCGACGAGGAGAGAGCGGCCGAGCTCGAGACGGTGATCAAGGCGCTGGCCGACCGGCAGCGACTGCGGATCGTCAACATGCTGCTCCGCGCCGAGGGCGAGGCCGTCTGCGTCTGCGAGTTCGAGCCCTTCCTCGGCCTCTCCCAGGCAACCGTCAGCCACCATCTGAAGGTGCTCGGCGAAGCGGGCCTGGTCGAACGCGAGGGTCGCGGCAACCGCGGCTACTTCTCCCTCGTGCCCGGCGCGCTGGACTCGGTCCGCGAGGTCTTCGCCCCCGCCGCCGCCTGCTGCTGAGGCCGTGGACGCGCGACCCGACCTCCTCCGCCGCGCCGCCGCCGAGGGGATCGGTGTCTTCGCCCTCGTCTTCGCCGGCTGCGGGGCGATCGTCGCCGAGGCCGAGCACCCGGGCACGCTCGGGGCGATCGGAGTCGCTTTCGTCTTCGGCCTGATCGTGATGGCGATGGTCTACGCGACCGGCCACCTCTCCGGCGCCCACCTCAACCCGGCGGTGACGCTCGCCTTCGCCCTTACCCGCCATTTTCCCCGCACCGAGGCCGCCGCCTACCTCGGCGCCCAGATCGCCGGCGCCCTCGTCGCCGCGGCCCTGCTCGCTGCCGTCTGGCCGAGCCAGCCGGCGGCGCTGGGGACGACCCTGCCGACCGTCGGGGTCGGCAGTGCCTTCGTCTACGAGGTGGTGCTGACCGCGTTCCTGATGTTCGTGATCATGGCCGTCGCCACCGACACCCGCGCGGTCGGCGCCGGGGCGGCGATCGCAATCGGCGGCACCGTCGGCCTCGATGCCCTCTTCGGCGGGCCGATCACCGGCGCCTCGATGAACCCGGCCCGCTCGCTCGGCCCAGCCCTCGTCTCCGGCGAGCTGCGCGACCTCTGGATCTACCTCACCGCCCCCATCCTCGGCGCCGCGATCGGCGCCCTTGCCTACCAGCTCGTCCGCGGCGAGCACCCGGACGAGCTCGCCTCCGAGGCCGCCTGATGGCCCGCGCCCTCTTCGTCTGCCTCCACAACGCCGGCCGCTCGCAGATGAGCGAGGCCCTGTTCCAGCGCGCCGCCGAAGGTCGCCACGAGGCGCGCTCGGCCGGGACGACGCCGGGAGACCGCGTCCATCCCGAGGTGGTCGAGGCGATGGCCGAGCTGGGAATCGACCTCAGCGACCGCCGCCCCCACAAGCTCTCCCAGGAAGATGCCGAGTGGGCCGACGTGGTGGTGACGATGGGCTGCGGCGACGAGTGCCCGTACATCCCCGGCAAGCGCTACCTCGACTGGGACCTGCCCGACCCGAAAGACCAACCGCCGGCGGCGGTACGGGCGACGCGCGATGAGATCGAGCGCCGCGCCCGGGCGCTGGTCGCCGAGTTCGACGCCGGCTAAGAGAGGCGGAAGCCCGAGAGCAGGCGCTTCTCGGTCTCGCCCTCGACCTTGGCGACGACTTCGACTTTTCCCTCGAGCGGGGTGTCGCGAATCTTCGTCGCCAGCAGGTCGTCGACCTGGAAGATGCCGGCACTGTTGTTCAGCTGGATCTCGATCTTGACCGGGCGCTCCTCGCCGGCGGCGATGCTGACCTCGTCGACAGCGGCGGCGGAGATCGAGTGAATGCCCTCGTGGCCGGACTCGAGCGGCAGACGGGTGCGGCCCTGGGCCATGTCGAGCGCGTCGGCGACGCGGACGACGCCCGCCTCCAAGGTGTAGGGCTCGCCGCGGCGGCGGTGGCCGATGATCGCGTGCAGGATCTCGGAGGCGACGACGGTCCGCTCCGGCTCCTTGTAGGCGTCGGCGAGCAGGCGCTGCAGGGCGCCGCTGGCGAGAAAGAGCGAGTACTCCTCGTGGTCGGTGCGGTGGATCGACATGCCGGTGTCGTGCAGCAGGGCGCCGCCGGCGACCACCACTTCGGCGTCGCGGTCGCGCATCCCGTGGTCGGCGACCATCGCCGGCTCGACCCCAGCGCGCAGCAGCAGGCGCAGCAGGCGCAGGGCGATGTTGAGGACGATCTGCATGTGCACCCAGGAGTGGTCGGACATCCCCAGCCGCTCGGCGTGAACCTGGGTCATGTACCACCAGGCCCGCACCTGGTCGTCGCCGTTGACCGCGTCGAGGAAGCTCTCGAGCTTGCGGTTCCCCCGCGTCGGCGCCCGCACCCGCGCCTCGGCGATCGCCTCCTTCGGCGGCTTCCGCGCCGGCCCGCCGGGATCCGGCGCCGGAACCTGCTCCTCGCCAGCCGCTATCGGCTCATTCGCCTCGTCAGCCATCGAGGCGCATCGTAGATGCGCCCTCGGCGTTCGTCCTTTGTAGCCCATACGGCTACAAAGGACGAACGCCGATTTGAGGCTTCAGCCGCAGATCGGCCAGGGGCTGGAGCCGGAGGAGGCGTAGAGGAGAGCGGCGCGGTAGTCCTGCTCGGACTCGGGGGCCGCGGCGGGGTCGCCGCTGCCGCCCATCGATTCCCAGGTCCCGTAGTCGAACTGGTATTTGCCGCGGTAGGTGCCGTCGGAGGAGACGGCGGCCGGGTCGCCGCCCGACTCGCAGGAGGCGATCGACTCCAACGTCGCCATCGAGACGCCGAGCGAAGCAAAGCGTTCCTCAGCTTCGCGCTCCTCCTTGCGCTCGGCGGCGCGTTCGTCGGCCCGGATCTTGGCGGCAATCGACTCGACGACCCGGTGGAAGCTCCTAACCGGCCGCTGCAGTGAGGCGAACGACGCGACCTCGGCCTGACCGACACTTGGGCCGGTCGAGGTCTCGTCGCCTCCGGCAGCGAGAGCCGCCGCAGGGAAAGCGAGGAGAATGAGCAAAATCGCGGTGAATTGTTTGCGTTTTGTGAGCAAGCGCAAAACCGTGAGGCTTTCCGCCGCTCTCATGTGTGGGCGCCGTCACAGAACGTCGGGCGCTAGCGCTGATTCTCACTAACTCAGGCACGAATCCCATTACGGTCAAGGTGACACCGGTCGCAAAATTGCACTGGGCGACGACGCAATCGCGACCACACTGAACAGAAGCCCGCCCTGATCGACGATCACAGCCTTGCATTTAGGCTCGGCGGATCATCCTCAGACGAGAGCGCTTCGAGGCTGCTGCCGCCATCGGAGCGAGATAGAGATGCCTAGCGATCCATGGGTTCCTCCAGTCTAGTCAGTCGGCTCTTTGGCGTCCAGTTCTGCAAGTGCTCTCGCGAAACCAGGGTGCTCCCGTAGCTTTCTGAGAATGGGCCAAGCTTCGAGCTCGCCCCGAGTTATCTCTTTGGTTTCCACGACTTCGGGTATCCCAGCAATTGCCTCATCCAGTTCCCCGAGAAAGATCTGCTTGACCATCTTGAACCGGCCCGACATATGCGAGGCATCGAAGTCCCGTTCGACCTCCTCGCGAACCGAGTCGTAACCGAATCGCTCCGCTCGGCAAAGCCATTCATTGCACTGAAGCGATGCCTTAAGCAGCGCCACACAATTCAATTTCTTCCCGGCCGCGGCAAGGGCTTGCGAAGCCTCCCAACGCCCTTCCACCATCAATTCGAAGCACCGTCGGAGCAGTTGTCCGGCAACGGTGTCCCGGCCCTCTGGATGCCAGGTTCCCTCAGCAAGAACACCGAGGGTCGTTCCCAACACGTCCAACTCGTCGAAAACATCATCGAGATAAGCGGGGGTTACAGGAAGTCTCTCCCCTACCCCAGCTGAAGAGTTGCCGACGTTGCGAAGGTATTGGCGGGAGGCAAGACCCCCGTTGTGTAGCACCACATGGCGTCGCTGGAACGCCTCTTGCACCGCCCCGAAGTTCATCGCTAGGGCCGCTATATCGGCGTCACAGTTCTTGTCAAACCAATCAGCCCAAGAATCAAGGCCCCCATACATCAGGCTCGTGATCCGGCGCGAAATCATCTCGTCGGCGGCGTCATCCACATCTCCAAATTCGCGAAGTTCAGAGAAAGAAAAGCTCTTTTCATCGCTGTCCAGAGCATTCGGACGATCAACGTAATACCGCGTCGCGACGCCGGCGACGAGAACCTCGAATGCACCAATCGCCATCGCGAGAAGCGAGTTATGAAGAATCGTCACACGGAGCGGGCCACTCGCCACCTGCTCAAGCTCTTGAACAAACTCGTTCGTAAAGTGGCGATCATCAGTGATCTTCGCTATTTGATCAAGCTCGATCTCAATGGAAACGATTTCGCTTTCTTCCGACTCCTGGCCCCCGCTGTCCGCAGGGACCGGAAGCACCGGGGGATCACCTTCGCGAGCGATCTCAAAGCGTTCGTCCATGTATGCCTGCAGCTTTTCCCTCTTCGGCTCAGGCAAATTTCTGATTTGAACTAGTGCGTCGACGCTCAGATGCTTCTCATCAAGCTCGTTTATGTGTGGAAGGAAGTCGTTGAGGATCTCCCGCGCGGCATCCAGGTGAATTTGCAAGCGACGGGTAACCCATGGATCGGGGGGTGGCGCAATGCCAATGGAACCGATTGCTGCTCGGCCGATTTAGATTGATCGCCATCAGAATGTTTTGAGTTTCGTTCAGCCAATTGACGGCAGGAAAATAGCTGGTCGAGATGCGGAAAGCGGGCTGGGTCGATACCGACCCCGCATCGAAAATTTCGTCCTAAACAGCTTTGGCGATCAACAACCGCAGGTCCGGCAGGGTCCGGAACGACTTCACCTCGACGCTGCCGTAGCCGCTCTCCCCCATCCAGCGGGACACCTCGTCGACGGTGTAGGTGTCGGCGCCGGAGGTGAGGTGGAAGAAGAGGCCGAGGATCGAAGCGAGGTTGGCGCGCTGGCCGCCCGGCCGGTCGTAGAGGTCGAGGACGCAGAGTGGCGCGCCGGGGCGCAGGGAGGCGCGGATGCGGGCGAATAGAGCCCGGATCTGCTCCGGCGAGAGGTGGTGGATGATGTTGAAGCTGAGCGCGCCGTCGTAGTGGCCGTCGTAGTCGACCTCGAACATGTCGCCGACCAGGTGGCGGACCCGGTCGCCCATCCCGTTCTCGGCGACGATCTCCTCTCCCACTCGGGCGCTCCCCGGCAGGTCGACGATCGTCGCTCGCAGTCCCTCGTGGCGGCGGCAGAGCGCCATCGAGTACTCGCCGTGGGCGCCGGCGACGTCGAGCAGCTGGCGGGCGCCCTTGGCGAGCGGGATCGCCTTCGCCACCTCGGCGCTGGAGAGCCGCGCCAGCTGGTACTGGCCGCGGATGTAGGACTGCCAGTAGGGGTCGTCCGCTGCTTTCTCGTGCAGCTCGACGTGCTTGCCGTCGCGGACCAGGTCCTCGAGGCCGGCGTACCACTCCCAGTAGTGGGCGGTGTCGGCGAGGAAGTCGCCGAGGTAGGTGTCAGAGCTGGGATCGAGCCAACGGTGGCCGCTGGCCGTCATCTCGTAGGTCCCGTCGGGGTTCTGCTTGACGTGCTCCAGCGTCGCGATCACGTCGAGGACGCGGCTCGTCCCGAGCGGCTGCAGGCCGAGGTGCTCGGCCAGCTCCGCCGGGTCGCGCGGCCCCTCGGCCAGCGCGGCGAGGATCCCGGTCCGCTGCGCGACCTGCAGCGAGCGCGCCACCGGCATCGCGAACAGCGACTCGCCGATCGGCGTCGGCACCTTGCCGAAGAGCAGGCCGAGCCGCTCCACCAGGCCGTCGGGAATCGCGCCGATCCGCATCGGCGGCAGCCTATCCGCGATCATCGACGGATGGGAGACGCGCCGACCTCGCGCCTGCTGCTCGCCTGCCCCGACCAGCCGGGGCTGATCGCCCGCGTCAGCGGCTTCCTCGCCGAGTCCGGGCTCAACATCGTCGACGTCGACCAGCACTCCAGCGCCGAGGGGCGCTTCTTCATGCGGATGGTCTTCGACCGGCTGCCCGACCGCGAGCGCGAGGCGCTCGAGCTGCGCTTCGCGCGGGAGATCGGCGAGCCCTTCGCGATGGACTACGAGTTCCACGAGACGCGGCCGGGCGAAGCGGGCGGCGATCATGGTCAGCCGCGAGGACCACTGCCTCTCCGACCTGCTCTGGCGCTGGCGCAACGGCGACCTCGGCGGCGAGCTCGTAGCCGTGATCTCCAACCACACCGACCACGCCGCCCAGGCCGAAGCGGTCGGCCTCCCCTTCCACCACCTGCCGGTCGAACCGGCGACCCGGGCCGAGGCCGAGCGCCAAGCGCTGGAGCTGCTGGGCGACGTCGACCTGCTCGTCCTCGCCCGCTACATGCAGATCCTCTCCGAGGACTTCCTCCGCGCCCTCGCCGCGCCGGCGATCAACATCCACCACAGCTTCCTGCCGGCCTTCGTCGGCGCCGACCCCTACCACCGCGCCTACGAGCGCGGCGTCAAGCTGATCGGCGCCACCGCCCACTACGTCACCGCCGAGCTGGACGCCGGCCCGATCATCGCCCAGGACGTGACCCGCGTCGACCACCGCGACGAGGTCACCGACATGATCCGCCTCGGCCGCGACGTAGAGCGCCTGGTCTTGGCCCGCGCGGTGATGGCCCACCTGGACGACCGCGTCCTCCTCGACGGCGACCGCACGATCGTCTTTTAGCGCATTACGAGAGGGGGACGAAAGGCGGAGTCGCTACTGCCTTTGATGCGCGCCGAGACCTCGCTCACTCCGTGAGCTGCTGAGCTTCGGCAAGTCCAGAGACAATCGCCGACGTACTGGGGCGATCATGAATGGAACTCCTCAGCGCCTTCGCAAGTCCTGCCTGGTTGCCGTCATCGAGCTGTTCGGCCAACTCGTCGCGGGCGAGAGGAAAGATGTCGTGCTCCAAGAGCCACCAACGGGCGGTCAGTGAAAAGGCACCCCGAGAGATCTCGAGCAGAGCCGCATAGTCGCCGGTCGCCGCGAGCTTCTGCGAAAACTCGATCGCCCGCTCGGCCTGGCGCCGCTTGCGCTCGGAGTCAGGCCAAAGATCGTGGTCGATGGCGGTTTTGGCAGCTTCGCAAAGGATGCCATTGTCGAAGAGGATGCAGCCGTAGCGAAGCGTCCAATGCACGAAGTCGTCACCACGGAGCATTTTGGTCAAGAACTGGTCAGGATCGTCGTTGTAGAGATCGATGTCGGACGGCAGCCCTTCCACACTTGGCCTTCCGCCGATCACGTGATAGTCGAGATCGCTGACTTTGGTCCGGCGGTTCCTTGCAGTGGAGCCAGTTAGGACAAGAGCATCGGCTCCCAACCCGCGGCTGCGAGCTTCGATGGCATGAGTAATTTCCAGAAGGGCCTCTGATTGGTTCGCGGCGGCCCGCTCACGATCTTGTGAAAGTCGACTGGTCCAAAGCTCCGGATCTGGCGGCTTCAGTTCTGCGAGTCCGTTCCTGGTCGGAGCCGGCTGGCGCCAGTATTTGGTCAGGGTCGTCATGACGCTCTTTCCGAGGCAATTCCAACAACGGTTTCTATCTCAGCAACCGCGTCCTCAACCGAGAAGCCATCCTCCTCTAGTTCTTCGCCGTCATAGAAGATGGCTTTTCGGAGGAAATTGAGTTCTCTATGAAGCTCCGAGGGATCCGAAGGAAGGACGCCTCTCTGTGCAGCTCTTCTGCAGCATTGGTGCGCTTCCAATGCTGCTGGTCGATCGAGAGGTTCTCTTCCGCAGCGAGTGCATCGATGGCTGCCTCGAGGCTTGCGAAAGCCCATTGGACGGCGTCCCGGAGATCGCCGTACAACTCATCTTGAGCCTTCGCCAGATGCTCCTCTGCAATTTCAACTTTGGCCTTGGGACTCACTCACCCATCGTAGGCTTTCGGACGGTTGCTGAAAACCACCCAATCGAGAAAACGCTCTCAGCGCCCGGTATCGCGCCGCCCCGGGCGCAGCCTGACCGTTGTAGCTCAAAGACTGGCTGCTCAGCCAGTTCGGGTACCCTCGGAGGATGGAGCAGGCGACCCTCCCCCAGCCTCGCGCCGCCAGTACCAGCGCCAAGCCGCCCGGCTCGCGGGCACCGGCGCCCGCCCAGGCTGTCAGCTACGCCCGTGACCCGCTCGGGTTCCTGATCCGTCTCCAGCGGCGCTACGGCGACGTCTTCAGCGTCCGCTTCCCGTTCTTCGGACGGCTCGTCTACGTCACCCGGCCCGACCTGGTCAAAGCGCTCTTCACCGGCTCCCCCGCCGTCTTCCACGCCGGCGAGGCGAACGCGACGGTGCTGGAGCCGGCGGTCGGGCCGACTTCGGTCCTCACCCTCGACGACGAGCCGCACATGCGCCAGCGCAGGCTGCTGCTGCCCCCCTTCCACGGCGAGCGGATCCAGCGCTACGGAGACCTGATCGTCGAGATGACTCGCCGGGAGATGGAGAGCTGGCCGGTCGGCGAGCCCTTCGCCCTGCGCCCCCACACCCAGCGGATCACCCTGGCGGTGATCATGCGCGCCGTCTTCGGCGTCCACGACGAGGCGCGACTGGAGCGCTTCGAGCGGCTGATCGACGACTTCGCCCGCCGGGTCGGCGTCGTCACCTCCTTCCCGATGTTGCGCCGCGACCTCGGCCGGCTCAGCCCCTGGAACCGCTTCCTCCGCTCGCGCGAGGCGCTGGACGAGTTCATCTACGAGGAGATCCGGCTGCGGCGGGCCGAACCCGGTTACGAGGATCGCGACGACGTCCTCTCACTGCTGCTCGGCGCCCGCGACCAGGACGGCGAGGCGATGAGCGACCTGGAACTGCGCGACGAGCTGGTCACGGTGCTCGGCGCCGGCCACGAGACGACCGCGACCGGCCTCGCCTGGGCGGTCGAGCGGCTGGTCCGCAATCCCGCCGTGCTGGCGAAGCTGCGCGACTCGATCGCCGCCGGCGAGGAGGACTACCTCGCCGCGACGGTCAAAGAGACCCTGCGGGCACGCCCGGTGATCGTCGACGTCGCCCGCAAGCTGAAGGCGCCGGCGACGATCGGCGACTACGAGCTGCCGGCCGGCCAGTTCGTGATGGCGGCGATCGCCGCCCTCCACTACCGCGAGGACCTCTTCCCCGACCCCTACGAGTTCCGCCCCGAGCGCTTCCTCGACGGCAAGGCCGACAACTACGCCTGGATCCCCTTCGGCGGCGGTGTCCGCCGCTGCATCGGCGCCGCCTTCGCCGAATACGAGATGCGTCTGATCCTGCGCGAGTTCGTCCAGCGGGCCGAGCTGCGGGCGGTCGACGAGAAGCCCGAACCGGTCCGCATCCGCAACATCACCCTCGCCCCGGCCAAGGGCACCAAGATCGTTCTCGAGCGCCCGCTCGCCTAGGCGGTCGAGCCCGCCTCGGCCTCCTGCTGCGCGGCCTCCCACTCGGCGTACAGCTCTTCCACCGCGGCTTTCGCCTCGGCGTGGCGCTTGGTCGCCCGCTCGACCCGGCCGGGGCTCGACCAGGCCGCGGGGTCGGCGAGCTCGTCCTCCAGCTTCTGAAGCTCCGCCTCGGCCCTCTCGATCCGCTGCTCAAGCTTCGCCGCCTTGCGCGCCGCTTTCTGCGCCGGCTTGGTGGCGCTGTACTTCTTGCCGCCGGAGGTGCCGGTCTTGGCCGCCGCGCTCGCCTCCGACTCCTGCTCGTCGCGCCGCGCCTGGTACTCGGCCCAGCCGTTCGGGAAGCTCCGCAGCCTGCCGCCCTCGCAGACCAGGGTGCGGCTGCCGACCGCCTCCAGCAGCGCCCGGTCGTGGGAGACGAGCAGCACCGTCCCCTCGAACTCGATCAGCGCGTCCTCCAGCGCCTCGCGGCTCTCCAGGTCGAGGTGGTTGGTCGGCTCGTCGAGGACGAGGACGTTGGCGCCGGAGGCGACGAGGATCGCCAGCGAGAGCCGCCGCTGCTCGCCGCCGGAGATGTCGGAGAGCTGTTTCTCGACGTCGCCGCCGGAGAAGAGGAAGCCGCCGAGCAGGGCGCGCGACTGGACCTCGTTGAGCCCCGTCTCCCGCTTCGCCGCGTCGAGCACGGAGCCGCCGCCGGCCGCCGTCTCGGCGTGCTGGGAGAGAAAGCCGAGCTTGACGTTGTGGCCCATTCGGACACTGCCGCTGGCCGGCTCGCGGTCGCCGGCGAGGGTCTCGATCAGGGTCGTCTTGCCGGCCCCGTTGGGACCGACCAGGACGACGTGTTCCTCGCGCTCGATTTCGAGGTTGGCGCCGTCGAGCAACACCCGCCCGGGCACCTCGAGCCGCCCGTTGACCAGTTTCAGCACCACCCGCCCGGGACGCTCGGGCGGCTTGAAGCGAAAGCGCAGATGGCGGTTGTCGCGCTTTTCCGACGCCGGGCCTTCGCGCTTGGCTTTCTCGATCATCTTCACCCGCGACTGCGCCTGGCGCGCCTTCGTCGCCTTGTAGCGGAAGCGCTCGACGAAGCGCTCCATCCGGGCGATCTCCGCCTGCTGGCGCTCGATCGCTTTGCCGAGGGCGATCTGCCGCGCTGCCTGCTCCTGGCGCCAGGCGTGCCAGGGGCCGGCGAAGAAGCGGGCCCGCTGCGCCTCCAGCTCCAGCACCGAGGTCCCGACCGCCTCCAGGAACCAGCGGTCGTGGGCGACGAGGACGACCGCGGCGTCGAGGTCGACCAGGTAGCGCTCGAGCCACTCCAGCGAGGGGATGTCGAGATGGTTGGTGGGCTCGTCGAGGAGCAGCAGGTCGGGACGGGTGGCAAGGGCGCGCGCCAGCGAGGCACGGGTCAGCTCGCCGCCGGAGAAGGTGCCGAGCGGCCGCTCGGCGTGCTCGGCCTCGAAGCCCAGCCCGCGCAGCACGGCGAGGACGTCGTCGCGCCAGCGGTAGCCCCCGCCGGCTTCCAGCCGCTGCTGGGCGGTGGCGTAGGCCCGCATCGTCTCCTCGCTCGCCTCGCCGCCCATTTCCCCCTCCAGCCGCTCCAGCTCGACCTCGGTCTCGAGCATGTCGGTGCGGCCGGAGAAGACGTACTCGCCGAGTGTCATCTGCGATTCACGCGGCGGGCGCTGGTCGTGGAGGGCGACCCGGGCGCCGCGCTGCACCGTCAGCGAGCCGCTGTCGGGGGGCAGCTCGCCGGAGAGCACCCGCAGCAGCGTCGACTTGCCGGCGCCGTTGCGGCCGGAGAGCGTCATCCGTTCCCGCGGCTCGAGCTTGAAGCCGACGTCCTCGAAGAGCAGCTTGCCGCCGACGTAGACGTCGAGCGAGGTTGCGGTCGCGATTGCCATGACAGGATCAAGGTAATGGGCGGCGCGTCGTCGTAACCTCCTGGCGATGGCGTGGCCAGCGGCGGTAAACGAGTGGGGATCGACCGCCGAGGAGCGGGCACGACCGTTCAGCTGCGATGGGCTGCTCCCTGACGCCGAGACGGCGATGTTCCGTGCCGTCGACGTCGCGGCGCCGCAGGCGGTCACCTTTCGCTGGCTCTGCCAGATGCGCGCCGCCCCCTACAGCTACGACAAGCTCGACAACCTCGGCCGCCGCAGCCCGCAGGAGCTGGCTCCCGGCCTGGAGCAGCTGGAGATCGGCCAGCGGGTGGCGACGATCTTCCGCCTGGTCGATTTCGAGCCGGGCGAATCGCTGACGATCCTCCACCGCGGCCGGGCCTTCGGCGAGGTCGCCTGCACCTACTGGGCGAAACGGGTCGACGCGGAGAACTCGCGAATCGTCGTCAAGCTGCTCTGGAAGCCGGCCCGCGGTCCGGTTCTCGGCTCATTCGAACGGCTGTTGCTGCCACCCGGTGACCTGGTGATGATGCGGCGCCAGTTGCTCAACCTGAAGCAGCTGGCCGAGCGGACCGCACCCGGAGTCGCCTGATGGCGGAACCACTCCGACACCTCGGCGATCTGGCTCGGGCACGGGCGACCCGCCGCTCCAGCGAACGCGACGACCGCCAGCAGCTGGCCGAGCTGGAGGCGCGGACGCTGCAACTGCCGCCGGGACTGGAGGTCGAATGGCTCGGCGTCTCCGGCTACCGGCTGAGCTACGAGGGGCGGACGCTCTTCGTCGACCCCTACCTCTCGCGGGTCCCCTTCCGCAGCCTGCTCTCCAGGCGCCCGGCGCTGCCCAGCGAGGCCGCCCTCGACCGCTTCCTCCACGCTCCGGGAGAGACCGTCGGCGTGCTCGTCGGCCACACCCACTTCGACCACGCCGTCGACGCACCTGTGATCGCCCGCCGGACCGGCTGCCGGGCCTACGGCTCCAGCTCGCTGCTCAACCTCATGGCGCTGCACGGGCTGGCGGACCGCACCGTCGAGGTCGATCCCTACCGAACCTACGAGCTCGGCCCCTTCGAGGTCTCCTTCACGCCCAGCGTCCACTCGAAGCTGCTGCTCGGGCTCGCCGTCCCCTACGACGGCGAACTCAGCTGCGAGCACCTCGACGCCCTGGCCCCGCGGGCGTACCGCTGCGGCCAGGTATGGGGGATCACGATCGCGGTCGCGGGGCTGCGCTTCTACCACCAGGGCAGCGCCAACCTGGTTGACGATGCGGTGCGCGAGCGCGGGGTCGACGTCTTCCTCGCCGGCGTCGCTGGCCGCAGCTTCACCCGCGACTACTGGCAGCGGATCCTGCCGCTGCTGGAACCGCGGGCGGTCGTCCCCACCCACTACGACAACTTCTTCCGTCCGCTCGGCGCAGAGATGGAGTTCGTCGCCAACGTCCAGCTCGCCGAGCTGCCGGAGGAGATCGCCGCAGTGAGCCAGGACTTTGAGGTCGCGGCGTTGCCGCGCTCCGACCGCCCGGGTTAGCCGTCAGCTGCAGTACTTGGCGGCGATCTGCTCGATCGTTCCCATCGTGCGGCGGGTGTCGGTTCCGAGCAGCATCTCAACCGCCTTCAGGTCGAGGTCGGACTCGAGCAGGCCGCCGCTGGGTAGCCAGTAGAGCTCGCGACCCTCGATCGCCAGCAGGTCGTCGCCAGTGGCGAGCGCAAGCACCTTCCTCTTCGCCGTCGCGCTCGGCTTTTTTTGCAGCAGCGAGACCTGGAGCTTGCCCTTTGACTTCTGCACCTTCGCCGCGGGGAACGGCTTCTGCGCGGCTATCGCCGTCAACTCCTCGTCGCTGCGCAGAAAGACGGGCACGTCGTAGCCGAGCCGTTCGCCCAGCTCGGCTTCGACCCGCTGCGCCAGCTTGCTCTCCCCCTCTCGCCCCGGGGTCGCGAAGATCACGTTGCCGCTGGCACGGAAGGTCGAGACCTGATCGAGTCCCATCGCCTCGAAGTGCGCCCGCAGCTCCTCGTTCTTGATCCGCCTCTTGCCGAGGTTCATTCCCCGCAGGAATGCGACGTAGCGATTCATGCCGCCACCCTAAGCGCCGCTCTCGACGGCAAGCGAAAGATTCAGACCGGCGCCCGGCGCACTCCCGCGGCGCGACACCTGCGCTTGGAGCGACGATCCCTCGCCTGGGCCATCAACCTCTCGAGAGCCTCATCCCGACGCCACTCCCAGGGGGTACGGACGCCCTTGGTCTTGTTGCAGGGACGACAGGTGGCAACCAGGTTGGCAGGCGTCGTCGCGCCGCCCCGTGCCCGCGGCTCGACATGGTCGACCTCGGTTGCCTCACCCCCGCAGTAACGGCAGATCCAACCGTCCCGGCCCAGGACGGCGCCCCGCAGCATCGGATGGATCCGGCGCTGGGCCGGGTCACGGGCTGCGGGATCCCAGAAGAGGAGCGGGTTGGAGGCTGAAGGTACGGGCATAGAGAACCGGGATCGCCCCGCCGCGATCCACTTAGATAAGAACCCCGATCCAATGTCGGGGTTGCGGTCTGACTCCCACGACGATCTAGACCAAGGTCGCCTGCAGGAGCACGCCGGCCGCACCGCAGCCAAGGACCACGTAGAGCACGGTCAGCTTGCCGTGCCAGCGGTTCAGCACATAGAAGGCGAGAAGGGCGAGGATCGCCGTGTAGACGTCGACGACGCTGGTCCGCACGATTTCCACCGTCACAGCGGCGATCAGCCCGACCACCCCGGCCGCGACCCCCAGCAGGAACAGATGCAGGCGCGGGTTTTCCGCGATGGCCACGAGTTGTCGGTGAAGGAAAATCGGGAAGACGAAGGCCGGCAGAAAGATCCCGAGCGTGATCACCAGCGCCCCGACGAGGCCACCGGCCAGGTAGCCGACGAAGGTGGCGATGATGATCAGCGGGGCAGGGAGGATGCCACCGATGGCCAGACCGTCCACGAACTGTTTGTCGGTCAGCCAGTGGTGCCCTTCGACGGCGCTGTCATGCAGGAACGGGACGACCGTGTAGGCGCCGCCGAAGGTCAGCAGCCCCGCCTTCAACCCCTCCCAAAAGATCGAGAGGCCGAGGGAGAGGCTGATCGCGCCCACCGCGACGAGAGCGACCACGAGCGGCCCAACCGTTACCGAGCTCGCGCGGCCCACCACCCAGGCGCGGGCATTCCGCCATAGCTCGTAGGCGATGCCGGCGCCGAGTAGAACCAGGACGAAATTGGCTTCGGCGAAGAGGGTCAGCGCGAAGCCCGCCGCTGCGATCGCGACCAGCGCGGCATCGGTGAGAAACGAGCCCCCGAGGCGGACCACTGCCCGCGCCACCAACGCCCCGACCGCCGCGCTCAGCCCATAGAAGAGGTCGTGCAGATGATCCGCGATGTTCGCCTCGACGTAGAGCGCGGACAGGGCGAGCATGAGCAGGAAGCCCGGGAGCATGAAACCGAGGCCTGCAAGGAAGCCGCCGAGCCTGCCGCCGCGCAGACGCCCGAAGTAGACGCAGAGCTCATGTGCCTCGGGCCCCGGCAGCACCTGGTAGACCGCGAGCTGACGCTTGAAATTCGGCTCGCTGATCCACATCTCCTCATCGACGCACTCGCGCTTGATCATCGCGATCTGTGCGGCCGGTCCTCCCCAGGCCAGGCAGCCGAACTTGAGGAAGCGGATGAAGATCGCGCCCGGAGATTCCGGGTGCTCTATCGAATCGGGTTTGGACACGCAGCGCCGGATTGTGCCCAGTCCTGGTCAGCAGCGGAGCGAGAGGAGGCCCGAACCCCCCTTTAAGGGGAGTTCGGGCTTCGACCGAATAGTGGAGGCGCCGAGATTCGAACTCGGATCCGCGGACGCGGTGCGAGGGTGTCTACAGGTTTAGCTGGCGCTTTATTCTCGTCTCCCGGGGTCCGCGCCAGCGGGCACTGCGGGAGATAAAGCCCCTTCGATGTCCCCTTGCGGTCAGGGCGAGCCGCCTGGGTGAGCCCGCATTTTGAAGCCGGTGCCCCTTCCCGCGGGCGGGGAAGGACCGACTCTCACAGCGCTTAGCTATCGACTAAGCGGCGAGGGCGAACTCATGGTCCGCACGTATTGGTTTGTGCTGGGGTTTAACGAGGCCTCCAGCAACCTCGACCTGCAACCGTTCGCACGAGTCGACCACGTCGAAGCCTGTCGCCCCCGTGCTTGGGAATGCCCACCGATTGTAGGGCGTCGGCGCGCTGAGCCTGCGAGGATGCACCCGGTGAACGAGCGCAGCTATGACGCGATCGTCCTCGGCGCCGGCCCTTCGGGCGAGGTCTGCGCCGGCCGCCTGGCCGACGCCGGCTGGCGGGTGGCGATCGTCGAGCGCGACCTGATCGGCGGCGAATGCTCCTACTACGCCTGCATGCCCTCGAAGGCGCTGCTGCGTCCTGCCGACGTGCTGGCCGAGGCGAAGCGGATCCCCGGCGTCCCCACCGGCCACGGTGAGCTCGAGCCCGATCTGGTCCTCAGCCGCCGCGACGAGGTGATCCACGAGCGCGACGATTCCGGGCAGCTGCCCTGGCTGGAAGAACGCGAGATCGAGCTCTTCCGGGGCGACGCCCGCTTCGCCGGCGAGCGGCGGATCGCGGTCGGCGACGACGTCCTCAGCGCCGAAAAGGCGATCGTCGTCGCCACCGGCAGCAAGGCGGCGATACCGCCGATCGACGGCCTCGACGGCCTGGACAGGGCCAAGGTCTGGAACAACCGCGACGCGACCACCGCCATGCAGGTGCCCGAGAGCATGATCGTGCTCGGCGGCGGCCCGGTCGGCAGCGAGCTCTCCCAGGCCTGGGCAAGCCTCGGCGCCGAGGTCACCCTGGTCGAGGGAGGCGAGCACCTGCTCTCGCGCGAGGAGACCTTCGCCGGCGAGGAAGTCGCGAGGTCCCTGCGGGAGAACTTTGGTGTCGACGTCCGCACCGGGACGAAAGTCGAATCGGTCGAGGCCGGCGGCGCCGGCGTCATCGCCCACCTCAGCGGCGGCGACAGCGTCAAGGCGACGACGATCCTGATCGCGGTCGGGCGCACCCCACACACCGCCGACCTCGACCTCGAGGCCGCCGGCGTTACCCCCAACGACCACGGCTACCTCGACACCGACGACCGTTTGCGGGTCGGCGGGCGCGAGTGGCTCTACGCGATCGGCGACGTCAACGGCCGCGCCCTCTTCACCCATATGGGCAAGTACCAGGCGTGGGTCACCGCCGAGAATCTGCTCGACCGGGACACGGAGGCGGTCGCCGAGGGGATCGGCTCGCCGCGCGTGACCTTCACCGACCCCCAGGTCGCCGCTGCCGGCAAGACGCTGGATCAAGCACGAGAAGCGGGCATCGACGCCCGTGCGGTCGATGTACCCACCGACGGATCCGCCGGCGCCAGCTTCCAGGGAAAGGACACCGGCGGCACCTCGCGGATCGTCGTCGACCAGGCCAAGGAAACGATCGTCGGCGCCACCTTCACCGGCTTCGAGACCGCCGACTTCCTCCAAGCCGCGACCTTCGCCATCGTGGCCGAGATCCCAATCTCAAAACTGCGCCACGCCGTCGCGCCGTACCCCAGCCGAAGCGAGATCTGGCTAAAGCTCCTGGAAAAGGCTGAAGAAGCAACCTAATCGCCTGTGAGGAGGGGGCGACCCCTCAGACAGTCGAGCGCTGCTTCAGTTCGTCCAGCAGCTCGACCGGGAAGCCCGCGACCTGGTCGAGGTCGTCGACCGATTTGAAGCCGCCGAGCCGCTCGCGGTGAGCAAGTAGACGCGTCGCCTGGGTGACCGAGAGGTCCTGCTCGCGCAGCTGCTCGAAGGTGATCGTGTTGAGGTTGATCTGGTCGCCTCCGCTCGGCGCGCCGAAGCTCGGCGCCGCTTCGGCAGGCACGCCGAAGGCAGGGGCGGGTGGCTCGGCCGCAGGTGGCGCGGGTGGCGGTGCCGGCTGGAACGGCTCGGCTGCCGGCGGAGGCGGCGCTGGCGGCGCGAAGGACTCAGCCGGCGGAGGCGGCGGCGTCGGCGGTGAGAATGATTCGGGCGCCGGAGGTGGAGTAGGCGGCTCTGCCGCGGGCGGCGCGAAGGATTCCGCGGGCGGCGGCAGCGGCGCAAACGATTGCGTATCTGCCGGCGAAGGCGGCGGGGTCGGCGGCGCGAAGGACTGTTGCGGCGCGGGCGCGGTCGGAGGAGGCGGCGGCGGCGGGGAGCCGCCAGGTTGGACGCCGCGGACCACGGCCTGCTCGGCTTCGGTCGCTCGCTGCTCGGCCTGACGGGCACGCTCTTCGGCCTCGGCGACGCTGCGGCGGATCTCCTCCAGCCGCTGGTCGCGGGCGGCCTCCTTGGCCTGCCGTTCTTCCAGCCGTTTCGCGTCGGCGGCGCGGGCTTCGGCGGCTTTGGTCCGCTCTTCGATCTGGCGCAGGCGCTCCTCGGCCTCCTGCATCGCCCGCTCGCGGGCCTGGTGTTCGTCCTCGAGGCGCTGCTCGGCGCTGTGCATGTCTACCGGCGGGGCTCCCGGCGGCATTCCCGCCTGGGCGTCCTGGATCGGCGGAGCCGCGGCCATCCGCTGGTCGGCCTCGGCCCCGATCCGCTGGGTCTCGGCCCGCACCTCGGCGACTTTGTCGTGGACGCGTTGTTCGGCGATAGCGGGGTCGTACTCGCCAGGAGCCGGGGTGCCACCGGGAATCGGGGGCGCCGGCGGCGCGGGAACGGCCGCGAGCCCACCGGCCTGCGGCTGCACGGTGGTCGCCTCCTCCCAGGGTGGCAACTGCCCCGAGGGCGGGACCTGCCCGCCGGACTGCGCCTCGGCGACGGCGCGTTCGTTGGCGGCGCGGGCGGCGGCCAGCCGCTGCTCGGCGAGCGCCGCTTCGCGCTTCTGCTTGCCGGTACCGATCTTGATCCCGAAGAACTTTTTCTCCTTCGGCGCCTCCGCTGCGGGGGCAGCGGGGACGGAGGCCGCCCCAGGCGCCGGCGGAGCTCCGGGAACGGGAGCCGGTTCGCCGCGCTTCTGCGCTTTGAGCCGCGCTCGCTCCTGCTTGCGCCGTTCCAGCTCGGCTTTTCGGGCCTCGCGCATCTGCAGTCGTTTCTGGCGCTGTTCGTCGCGCTTGCGGCGCTTGCGGTCTTTGCCGCTCTCGCCGGCTGGCGGCGGCACCTGGCCGGGGACGGGCGGCGGAGTCGCCATGCCCGGGGGCGGCACGGATTGCCCGGGGGCAGGCGGGGCCTGCTGGGGCGGACCGGGGGCAGCGGCGGGAACCACCGCGGCCATCTCTGCAGTAGGTGCGGCAGCCGCAGCGGGTGGCGCGCCCGGAGGCGGCGTCGCGGAGGCGACCGGCGGAGGACCGCCCGCCTGCGCAGCGGCCTGCTTCTGCTGCTTCTCTTTGCTCCGTCGCTGGCTCACCCGAACCAGCAGCAGAAGCAGGAGGATCGCCGCCAGCAGGGCGGCGACGAAGTAGCCGGTGTTGTCGCTGACGTAGTCGCTCGCCTTTTCGGGGAACGAGTCGGCGCTGGCCTGCGCTGGCGCGACCATCACAGCGGCGATGATCCCAGCGCAAACGGCGGGGAGACTCTTGCGGGTCCGCATTGCCCTGCATCCTTGCATGTGCTTCGGCAGTTTCAACCTCAACGCATCCTTCCCTTGAACTCGCGCTCGACCTCTCTGCGAACGTCGCGGTCGGCAATCTCTCGGCGCCGGTCGCGACCCTCCTTGTTTCGCGCCAAAGCCAGCTCCACCTTCGCCCGCGGCCCTTTGAAATAGATCCTGGTTGGAATCAGGGTCAGCCCTTTCTGTGCGGTTTTGCCGACCAGGCGCTCGATCTCCTCCCTGTGCAACAGCAGTTTGCGCGGCCGCTCGGCGGGGTGAGCGTCGACCGCGGAGAACTCGTAGGGCGGGATATGCAGCTTGCGGAGCCAAACCTCGCCTCCGTCGACGACCGCGTAGGCGTCGGTCATCTGCGCCTGGCCGCTGCGCAGCGCCTTCACCTCCGATCCCTGCAGGACGATCCCCGCCTCCATTTTCTCGACCCACTCGAATTTGTGGCGGGCGCGACGATTGGTCACGACGTCGCCGGAAGCGGGCGCGCGTTTCTTCTTCTGCTTCTTGGCCATCAGCTCGGCTCCCCCGCGGGGGTCAACTCGGCCCGGCCGCGTGGCGCGTCGACCCCGGCGACGCGGACAGATATCGGATCGCCGAGGCGGACTCTCGCCCCCGAGTCACGCCCGACCAGCGCCACCTCGGCCCTGTCGAGCGCGTAGTACTCGCCCGGCATGCGCCGGGCCGGCAGCATTCCCTCGTAGACGTCGCCGAGCTCACCGCCGAAGGTTACGAAGGCGGCGGAGCGGATCACCCCGGAGACCTCACCCTCGAAGACGGCGTCGAGGCCCCGCTCCCCCAGCTCGCGTTCGAGCAGGAATGCGGCGCAGACGTCGTCGGCGTGCCGCTCGATCTGGGCCGACTCGCGCTCCCGCGCCGAGGCGTCGGCGGCCGCGTCACGGGCCTCGGAGAGCGTCGGCGCCTCCTCCCCCTCGCCCAGCAGCGCCAGCAGCGCCCGGTGACAGACGAGGTCCGGGTAGCGCCGGATCGGCGAGGTGAAATGGCAGTAGGCGGGGCTGCCGAGCCCGGCGTGGCCGATGTTCCGCTCGCTGTAGGAGGCCTGCTTCAGGGATCTGAGCACGAGCGAGGTATACGCCTCCTGCCCGTGCCCGCGTCGCGCGGCCTCGCGCCGCACCAGCCGGCTCGCCTCGGCGGCAATGTGCCCGGCCTCGCTCGGCGCCAGGCCCTGCCGCAGCGGCGGCGTCGGCACCCCGAGGGCGGCGAGCTGCTCGAGCAGGCGCTCGATCCGGGCCGCGTCGGGCTGGCCGTGGACCCGGTAGATCGCCGGCACCCGTTCGCGCTGCAGAAGCTCGGCGACCTGCTCGTTGTTGAGGATCATCAACCGCTCGATCAGCCGGTGGGCCTCGGTCTGGGGGACGCGGTGGGCGGCGGTCACGTTTCCCTTGGCGTCGAAGACGAACTCGGGCTCGGCGGATTCGACGTCGAGGGCAGCGGCGGCGCGGTGCTCGCCGAGGCCGGAGGCGACCTCCCGCGCGGCGAGGAGCGGTTCGGCGACCTCGGCCGGCGGGCGGGCGCGGCCGGCGAAGATCTCGTCGAGCTGGTCGTAGTTCAGCCGCACGTCGGAGCGGATGCGGCTGCGGTAAAAGCGTGCCCGAAGCGGCTCCATGCCCGGCCCCAGCTCGACCTCGGTCGTCACCGCCAGGCGCTCGACCCCTGGCGCCAGGCTGCAGGCCTCGCTGGAGAGGGCGTGCGGCAGCATCGGCTCGACCACGCCGGGAACGTAGGTGCTGTTGCCGCGCCGCCGTGCCTCCTGGTCGAGCAGCGATCCAGGCCTGACGTGGGCGGCGACGTCGGCGATGTGGATCCAGACGCGGGCGCCCTCACCCTCGCGCTGGGCGGAGACGGCGTCGTCGAAGTCGCGCGCGGTGGCCGGGTCGACGGTGAAGGTCGCCAGCGCGGTGAGATCGCGGCGCGGCCCGCTCTGCCGCTCTGCCCACTTCGCCGCTTCCCGCGCTTCCCCCTCGATCGTCGGCCGGAAGCCGCGGAAGCCAAGCTCCTCCTTTAGCAGCTCCTCGACCGTCTCCCGAGCCGATTTCCGCCCCGTGCCTCGGTCGTTTCCACCCTTTTGGTCCCGGGAGGGGCGCGAATCGTGGAAACGACGGTCGCGGCTTTTCGTTGCGCGCCCCTTGCGTCCGCGTCCGCGGCCCGGCATCAGGAGGCGATCTGGCCGGCGAGGACGCCGAGGGCGCGCTGTTTGGCCTCGTCGGCAGCGGTTTTCGGATCGTCCTGGGACTTCACGTCGGGATGGATCCCGTGGCTCTCGGCCAGGTTGACCCCCTCGGGCGTGAAGTACTCGCCGACCGTCAGCTTCAGCGCCCCGCCGTTTGCCAGCGTCTGCTCCTCCTGGAAGACGCCCTTGCCGAAGGAGCGGGTCCCGACCACGTCGGCGCCGCCGTCGTCGGCCAGCGCGGCGGTGAGGATCTCCGCCGCGGAAGCGGTGCCGCCGTCGATTAGGACCACCACCGGCAGCGAGGTGATCCGATCGCCACTGGTCTCATGCACGCTCTCCCCCTGCGTCCGCGATCTGGTCGAGACGACGACTTCGCCCTCGGGCAGGAAGAGACTGGCGCAGAGCACCGCCTCGTCGAGCAGCCCACCCGGGTTGTGGCGTAGGTCGAGCACGATCCCCTCGGCCCCTTCCTCCTCGACCTTCCGCACCGCACCCGCCAGCTGGGCGTGAGCGCCTTCGCTGAAGCTGAGTAGGCGGACGTAGCCGAGCTTGTGCCCGTCAACCCTCTCGACCCGCCGGCTGACGTTGGGCAGCGTCACCTCGGCCCGGGTCAGGGTCAGCTCGCGGACCTTGCCGCTCTTGCCGTCGCGGCACGCCGATCGTCACCTGCGTGCCTTCCGGCCCCTTGATCTTCTTCGTCGCCTCGCTGCTGCTCTCGCCGGCGATCGACTCGCCCTCGACCGAGACGATCGTGTCGCCCGGGGTCGATCCCGGCCTCCTGCGCCGGCGAGCGCGGGAAGACGCTCGCGACCCGCAGCCCCTTCTGCACCTCGATCACGGTCAGCCCGATCCCCGAGAACCGCCCTTCGATCTGCTCGTTGAAGGCCTGCAGGCTTTCCGGCGAGAAGTATTCGGAGAAGCGGTCGTCGTGGCGCCGGCGCAACTCGCGGACCATCCCCTGCAGCGAGGAGTTGCCCAGCTCGGTCGTGCCGACCGGCCGGTAGTACATGTCCTCGATCGCTTCGGCGGCTTCCGCGGTCAGGCTCCCCGGTTCGGCCGACGAAGGCGTCGCGCAGCGAGTTCCGGCAGCGAGCTCGGATGCCCGCCAAGCCAGAGCCCGGCGGCGAACAGAGCCACCAGCGCCACGGCGAACGCCACGGCCCCGCGTGCTCTCACGCCGGCCTCAGACCTTGAGGAAGCGCCGCAGGGTCACGCCCGAGCCGATCGTCGAGACGACGATCGAGGCGGCGAAGAGGATCGCGATCAGGGCGGGGAAGCCGAGGGTCGAGTTGTTCTGCGCCGCCAGCAGGCCGATCGAGTCGCTGAGGGGGTCCACCACCGTGATCTTGCCGAGCCACAGGATCAGTATTGCCACCAGACCGCCCGCGAAGCCGACGACCACACCCTCGATCATGAACGGCCAGCGGATGAACCAGCGGGTCGCCCCGACCAGGCGCATCACCTCGACCTCGCGGCGACGGGTGTAGATCGAGAGCCGGATCGTGTTGCCGACCAGCATCAGCGAGGCGAGGATCAGCAGCGCGGTGATCACGGTCAGCACGATCTTCAGCGCGCTCGTCACCTGCTCGATCTTCGCCGAGGACTGCTGGCGATCGAATTCTTTCTGGATGATCGGCGAGATCGGTTTGCCGCCGTCGGGGATCACCGCCTCGCGAATCGCGGTCAGGTTGGCGGCGTCGTCGGCCTTTACTTCAAAGCTGTTGGGAAGCGGGTTGGTGTGCAGCTGTTCGACGATCGTGTCGTCCTTCAGTTCGTCTTTCAGCGTCGCCAGCGCCTGCTTCTTGCTGACGAAGGTGACCTCGGCGACGTGCGGGACGCCTTCGAGTTCCCCCCGCAGGGTGGCGATTTCGGCCTTGGTCGCGTCGTCGTAGAGCGCGTACTGGACGTTGAGCTGGTCGCGGACTTCCTCGCTCTTGCCCTGGGCGGTCTGGAAGATCGGGATCAGCATCCCGAGCAGGACGACGGTGACGACGGTGGTCACGATCGCGGCCACGCTGGGGGCGCCGTTGCGCTTCAGCGCGCGCAGGGCCTCCTGGAAGAAGAAGACGATCCGGCCCATCAGCTCAGCTGGTCGTGGTCGCTGTGTCCGTTGGTGCGTGGCTCGCCCTCGGCGCCAACGCCCATCTCAGCCCGCATCCGCATCCCGAATTCCGTCGTCGACTCCTCGGTGTAGCCGCCGGAGACCTCGTCGCGGACGACGCGGCCCTCATACAGCTCGATCACGCGGCGCTGCATGTTGTCCACCATCTCGCGGTCGTGGGTGACGACGACGACCGTGGTCCCGGCCTTGTTGATCCGGTAGAGCAGCTGCATGATCCCGATCGAGGTGACCGGGTCGAGGTTCCCGCTCGGCTCGTCGGCCAGCAGCAGCGGCGGGTGGTTGACGAAGGCACGGGCGACGGAGACGCGCTGCTGCTCGCCGCCGGAGAGTTGGTCGGGGTAGCTGTGGAGCTTGGTCGAGAGGCCGACCAGGCGCAGCGTCTGCGGCACCTGCTCGCGGATTTCGGCGCGGCTGGCGCCGATCACCTGCAGGGCGTAGGCGACGTTGTCGTAGACGGTGCGGTCGGGGAGGAGCTTGAAGTCCTGGAAGACGGTGCCGATGTTGCGGCGCAGCAGCGGGATCTTCTTCTCCGGCAGCTTGCCGATGTCTTTGCCGGCGATCTTGACCGAGCCTTCGCTGGCGGCGAGCTCGCGGATCAGCATCTTGATCAGCGTCGACTTGCCGCAGCCGGTCGGGCCGACGAGGAAGACGAACTCGCCCCGGCCGACGGCCAGGTTGACCCGGTCCAGCGCCATGTGGCCGCCCGGGTAGACCTTGGTGACGTCGCTCAGCTCGATGATCGGCGCGCGCCGCCCGCGGGGGCGCTGCGGCTGCTCAGAGCCACGATCTTTCTTTTTGCGTAGAGCCATCAGTCGGGTGCCTTCTGCGAATACAGGGTGACTCCTGCGCCTCCCTCGGCCCCGCAAGATCCCGCCCACGCAGCCGATCTTTCAGGCTCCGGGTCGTCGATGATCGCCTCCTCGAGCTCGAGGCCGTGCGGGACCGCCGGCACCAGCAAAGTGAAATCGATCCGATCCTGGACCGCCCGCCCACGCAGGTCGGCGATCAAGTCGGGCGAATCGGCGGTCCGGTTGGCGACCACCAGGATCTTCCGTGTCATCTCGCGCCTCCTAGCTACAAGTCCTTTTTCAGGGGGTACGCGCACAGCTTGCTCCCGGTTCGCCAACGGAACCGAAAAGCCAGCTAAAAGTCGTGTGAAACTTCAGGCCGAGACTTAGCCGCAACTTTCTGTCTGATGAAACTTGTAGGCTGCAGGTCGTGAGTGAGTTGAGAGCAACGCAGACTCGAACCTGGCTGGGCAGGACCGCGCCCTTCCTGCTCCTCCCCATCTGCATCGTGGGATCGGTGCTGCTCGCCAAAGGGCTTTACCCGGTTGACCTACCTTCGGTGAAGGATCCCGACTTCTCGACACGATCTTCGATAATCGCGCCGTTCTCTGGGTAGCGCGGCTTCTTCATGTCTCCGCCGCCGCCGTCTTGGCCTTCGGTGGCTTCTTCATCGTGATCTCGATTGGCATGCGCGTGAAGAACGAAGAATGGCTGAGGCGGGCAGGGCCATTCGAGGTTGCAGAGATCACCATGAAGGAGATCGAGGGACAGCTCGATCGCTGGCACACCGCCACCCTGGTGGGACAGGAGGAAGTGGCAGACCTCACTGAGCGCCTGGAGAAAGCAGACGAGCTGATCGAGCGGTTTCGAACTGCCTTCGCATCAGGATCTATGGTTGGAAAGGAACCCTGATGACTCACGAAGAGCTCAACAAGGAAATTGAGAGAACCCTGAAGCGGAATCGGGCTGCTATCCAGCGAGCCGGTCAACGGTCACAGAGGCTTATCCGCGCCGCTGAACGATCTGAACCGGCTGTCGAACGTGCGCTTGAAAAGCTTCGGCAGGGCGTCCGCTAGCCGATCGCGACCATTCGCTCGATCGGGATCCGCGCTCGCTCGGCGATCTCGGCCGGGACGCTGACCTCGCCGCTCATGTCGCGCAGGCAGTCGCGCAGCTTCGGCAGGGTGATCATCTTCATGTATTTGCAGAAGGCCATCCGGTTGGCCTCGATCAGGTTTGCCTGCGGCGCGGCCTGCTGCAGCGGGTAGAGCATCCCGTTCTCGGTGGCGACGATGAAGCTCGCCGTCGGGATTGGCTTCGACGTGGCGCTGCATTCCCGAGGTGGAGAGCATGTGGACGCCCTCGGGGTCGATGTCGCCGGAGGCGACGAACTCCATCGCCTGGGTCGAGCAGCCGCACTCGGGGTGGATCAGGAACTCGGCGTTCGGGTGTTCGTCGCGGGTGCGGGCGATGTCGAGCGGCTTGATCCCGGCGTGGACGTGGCACTCGCCGTCCCAGATGTGGAAGCGACCGCGGCGCTCGGGTTCGTCGACCAGGCCGGTCTCGCGCTCGACGAAGGCGCCGAGCCACATGTCGGGGCCGAAGAGGATCTCCGGTCTCGGGACCGTGCTCGGCCCAGATGTGGCTGACGACGTCGACCGCGTTGGAAGAGGTGACGCAGTAGTCGGTCTCGGCCTTGACCTCGGCCGAGGTGTTGACGTACATGACGACGATCGCGCCGGGATGCTCGGCCTTCCAGGCCCGCAGCTGATCGGCGTCGATCGAGTCGGCGAGCGAGCAGCCGGCGTCGAGGTCGGGGATCAGGACGGTCTTCTGGGGCGAGAGAATCGAGGCGGTCTCGGCCATGAAGTGGACGCCGCAGAAGGCGATCACCTCGGCGTCGGTCTCAGCCGCCTGGCGCGAGAGGCCGAGCGAGTCGCCGCGGTAGTTGGCGAGGTCCTGGATCTCCGGCAGCTCGTAGTTGTGGGCGAGGATGACGGCGTTCCGTTCCCGCGCGAGCGCGCGAACCTCGTCGCTGAGCTCAGCGATCTGCTCCGGGCGTCAGCTCCGGTGCGATGGTCGGTTGGATAGTCGGGAGCTCCTGCATGAGCCCTTTCCTTCCTGATGTTCGCCGGCGGGACGGAGTCCGGAACCAGTCGAATGAACGTAGAGAAAGTCTAGTTGATCGAAGCCTCCCTCTAGCCTTTTCCGAATGCCCGAGCTGCCCGAGGTCGAGATCGTCGCCCGCCGTCTCAGCGCGGCCGTCGCGGGCGCCGAGGTCGAATCGGCGCTGGCGCCCGGGATGAACGTGATGAAGACCTTCGACCCGCCGCTGGAGGCTCTGGTGGGACGCGAGCGTCAGCGACGTGCACCGGGTCGGGAAGATGCCCGTCGTCGAGTTCGGCGACCTCGCCCTCCTGATCCACCTGATGTCCGCCGGGCGCCTGCGGGTCTTCGACAAACGCGCCTCGCTGAAAGACAAAGCCTCGCGAGTCCTCATCCGGCTGACCGACGGCCGGGAGCTGCGGCTGCGCGAGTTCGGGACCAAGCAGCGGGCCTGGGCCAAGCTCCTGCCGGCCGACGCCGTCGCCGAGGACGAGATGGTCGCGACCCTCGGCCCCGAAGCCTGGCCCCCTCCCCCACTGGCGAGCTCGCCGAGGCGATCGACAAGCCGCGCCACCTGCACCCGCTGCTGCGCCACCAAAAAGACATCGCCGGCATCGGCCGCTCCTGGGTAGACGAGATCCTCTGGGAGGCCCGCCTCTCGCCCTTCAAGAAAGGCTCCGAACTGACCCCGAAGAGGTCGAGCGCCTACACGCCGCCCTCCACGTTCTAGGCGACGCGATCGACCATTACGAGGAGACGATCGGCGCCCGAGTCCCCGACAAAATCCCAATGCCGCTAC
This sequence comes from uncultured Actinomycetes bacterium, assembly GCA_963724745.1. Classification (GTDB taxonomy): domain Bacteria; phylum Actinomycetota; class Thermoleophilia; order Solirubrobacterales; family 70-9; genus VAYN01. The sequence continues at coordinate 23,011 of CAVRVU010000008.1, read as the reverse complement.
GAATCCACAAACGCGAGGGCGAGCCGTGTCCCCGCTGCGGAACGACGATCGAGGCGGTCCACTTCTCGGAGCACCAGACCAACTACTGCCCGCAAGGAGCAGACCGGCGGGCGGGTGCTGAAAGACCGCCGTCTCTCGAAACTCCTGAAGTAGCAAGCGCGTCGAGAGGGCCGGGAGAGGGGTTCGCCGGACCCTCCCCGCTGTTGTCCGCCGAACCCCTCTCCCGGCCCTCCCCACCGCCGCCTAAGAAAGTTCGAGGAGCATTGAGAAGTCGAGCGTGGCAGCAGAATGCGTCAGGGCGCCGATGGAAATGAACTCGACTCCGGTTTCGGCGATCTCGCGCACGTTCTCCAGCGTCACGCCGCCCGAAGCCTCCAGCGAGACGCCGTCGAGGCCGCCGGCGTTCTCGTCGCGCAGCGCGCACCGCTTCGCGAAGTAGGTCCGGCCTCCATGTTGTCCAGCAGGAGGCGGTCGACTCCGATGCCGAGGGCGAGGCCGACCTCGTCCATGTTCGCTGCACCTCGACCTCGATTGCCTTCTCGGGCTGGGCGTTGCGCGCCGCATAGACGGCCTTCGCCAGGCCGCCGGCGAGCGGCGATGTGGTTCTCCTTGATCAGGATCGCGTCGTAGAGGCCCGATTCGGTGGTTCATGGCGCCGCCGGCGCGCGACCGCGGCCTTCTCCAGCGGCGCAGCCCCGGCGTCGTCTTGCGGGTGTCGAGGATCGTGGCTCCGGTGCCGAGAACCGCCTCGGCGAAGCGGGCGGTCAGCGTCGCGACCCCGGAGAGGTGGCCGAGGAAGTTGATCGCGGTCCGCTCCGCCGCCAGCAGAGCGCGGGCATCGCCGCTCGCGACCAGGACCCCGGCCGGGCACGTCCTCGCGCCACTGCCCCTCGACGACGAGGTTGTCGACGTCGTCCACCCCGCACTGTCGCATCGCCTCGGCAACGACGGCGAGCCCGAAGACCACGCCTGGCTGTTTCTGCACGATCCGGGCCCGCGCGCGGGCGTCCTCGGGCACCGTCGCCTCGGAGGTGATGTCGCCGCTCGCCGACGTCCTCGGCCAGCGCTCTCCCGACCAGCTCCTCGATTTCCGCCGCCAGCTCGATCATCGCCGCAGCCTAATCACTCGTCTGTTCCCTCTCGGGGGATAGCACCGAAAAGGAACAGGCGGATCGGGGATCTCACGTTTAGGGGCCGGGACACGTTTAATCCCATGAATGACCCCGTTGCCGCCGTTTCAAACCGTTCTCGACGAGCATTCCGCCGCCGTGATGGGAATCTTGCGTGGCGCCGTCGGCCGGGAGGGCGCTGAGGATTGCTTCCAGGAGACCTTCCTTGCCGCCCTACGCGCCTATCCCAAGCTGGATGACGCGGGCAACCTGCGCGGCTGGCTGCTGACGATCGCGCACCGCAAGGCGATCGACCACCACCGCGCCACCGGCCGGCGGCCGATCCCGGTGGCGGAGGTCCCCGAGGTTCCTGTCGAAGACGGGATGCCGGATCTCGACCAGGGGCTCTGGACGGCGGTCGGCGCGCTGCCGCCGAAGCAGCGAGCCGCTGTTGCCCTCCGCTACGGGAGCGACCTGCCCCACGCCGAGATCGCCGCGGCGCTGGGTTGTTCGCCGGAGGCCGCGCGCCGCAGCCTGCACGAGGGACTGAAGCGACTGAAAAGGGAGCTGGGATGAAGACCACGATTAACCCCGGGAGCGTCGACAGGCTCATGGCGCGCGCCGCCGAGGAGGATCTGCTCGATGTCGCTTACACGAGCGCCGACTCGCCCTTCGGGCCGCTGCTGCTGGCGAAGACCCGCCGCGGCTTGGTCCGCGTCGGCCTGCCGAACCAGGACGCAGAGGAGCTGCTCGTCGACCTCGCCGATCGCGTCTCCCCCGCGTCCTCGAGGCACCGGCGGAACTGGATGAGGTCCGCCGCGAGCTCGACCTCTACTTCGAGGGCAAGCTCGACCACTTCGACCTGCCGCTCGACTGGCGCCTCAGCGGCGGCTTCCGCCAGCGGGTGCTGCGGGCGATCAACCGCATCCCCTACGGCCAGACTCGCAGCTACACCGAGATGGCGCGCAGGGCCGGCAACGAGCGCGCCGTCCGCGCCGCCGGCAGCGCATGCGGCAGCAACCCGATCCCCCTCGTCGTGCCATGCCACCGGGTGCTGCGCACGGGTGGTGCCCTCGGCGGCTACGGCGGCGGCCTGCCGATGAAGCAAGCGCTACTGGAGCTGGAGGGCGTTCTGGACGAAGGGTCCGATACCTAAAGGAGCTTCCGACCTGCTCCGATCAGTAGGGGGATGCGCAAGCTCCCCCTCCCCCTGCTCGTCGCGCTGATCGCGCTCGGCGCGGTCGCCGTCCCGGCGCAGGCGCTGAGCCTGCCGCTGCCGCCGGTGCCGCTGGCCGCGCCCGACGAGGAAGCCGGCGAGCCCGAAGCCGCGGACGAATCGGGGCCAGACGAAAGCGAAGAAGCCGAAATCTCAGGCGAGTGCACGATCGAAGACGAGGAAGACGTCGAGCTCTGCGCCGAAATCGCCGCCGAAGAACGGGAAGAAGCCGAAGCGGAAGAGTGCGTCCTCGAAGACGCGACCGCCAGGGTGTCCGCCAACCCGGGCAACGACAGCGTCATCCTCACCATCCGCTACGAAGCCGATGCGCCCACCTCGGTCGCATTCGACGCCCGCCTTCGAGGCAACCAGGGCGGCGTCCACCTCGGCGCCGACCACGCCCGCTTCCGCCGCTCCGGCACCTTCCGCGACACCTTCCTCCTCGGCGAGAAGCGGATGGATCGCGTCCTCGCCGCCCGCGAGTTCGACGTCGAGCTGCAGGCGCTCAACACCCCGCGCTACTGCCGCCTCGACCTCAACGGAGCACTTCACCGAGCCAAGCGCTCGCTTCGCGCAGGTGCGCCGGGTCGATCTGGTGGCCGAGGTCCGACTCGCGGTAGGTGACGTCGAGCCCGCCGGCCTCGAGCAGCGCCTTGGCGCGTTCGGCGAACTCAGCCCCGATCACCGGATCGTTGCGGCCGTGGCTGACGAAGGCGCGGGTGTCGGTGCGGTCGGCCAGGGCCGGCTCCCAGCTCTCGACCGTCGGCACGAAGCCGCTGAAAGCGAGGATCCCGGCGACACTGGGACGGTCGGCGCTGAGCGCCGTCGCGTAGCTCATCACCGCACCCATCGAGAAGCCGCCGAGCACGGTCCGCCCCGGCCCGATCCCGGTCTCCTCCCAGAGCGTGTCGTGCAGCTCGGCGAGCGCCGCCCGCGCCGCCATGAAGGTCTCCGGATCGGGATAGCCAACCCGCGGCACCAGGTACCAGTGGTAGCCGGGCGAACCCGACAGCTGCAGCGGCGCTCGCGGAGTCACCACCAGGAGCCGGGACTCGGGATCGAGGAGATCGGCGAGGCCGAGCAGGTCGCGCTCGCTGGTCCCGCGGCCGTGGTGGAGGACCAGCAGGCCCTCGGGGTCACCGCTGGCCGCCCGCTCGAGATGGAGGAGCGGCGCCATTCGCCTAGCCGGCCGAGGCGGCGGCGGTCTTGTTCAGGTAGTCGCGGATGAACTCGTCGATGTCGCCGTCGAGCACCCGCTGCACGTCGCCAACCTCGTGCTCGGTGCGATGGTCCTTGACCATCGTGTACGGGTGCATCACGTAGCTGCGGATCTGCGACCCCCAGGCGACGTCTTTGACCTCGCCCCGCGCCCTGGCCAGCTCTTCGGAGCGTTTGCGCTCCTCCAGCTCGATCAGCTTCGAGCGCAGCAGTTGCATCGCCACCGCCTTGTTTTGCGTCTGCGAGCGCTCGTTCTGGCACTGGACGACCACCCCGGTCGGGATGTGGGTGATGCGGACCGCGGAGTCGGTCTTGTTGACGTGCTGGCCGCCCGCGCCTGAGGCGCGGTAGGTGTCGATCCGCAGGTCGCCCTCGTCGACCTCGACCGAGACGCTGTCTTCGACCACCGGGCCGACGTCGACCTGGGCGAAGCTGGTGTGGCGGCGGGCGGAAGAGTCGAAGGGAGAGATCCGCACCAGCCGGTGGACGCCGCGCTCGGCGGCGAAGAGCCCGTAGACGTTCTCGCCGCGGGCGATGAAGGTGGCCGACTTGAGCCCGGCCTCCTCCCCCGGCGAGGCCTCGACCATCTCAACCGCGAAGCCGCGCCGTTCGGCCCAGCGCAGGTACATCCGCAACAGGATCTCGGCCCAGTCCTGGGAGTCGGTCCCGCCGGCGCCGGCGTGGACGGTGACCACCGCATCGCCGGCGTCGTACTCGCCGCTGAACAGGCGGGCCTCCTCGAGCTCGGCCAGCCGGCTCTCGACCGAGCTCAGCTGCGAGCCAAGCTCCGCCGCCATCTCCTCGTCTTCGGCCGCCATCTCGGCCAGGTCGCCAAGGTCGGCGACATCGCTCGCCAAACCACGGAACATCTCCAGCCGCTTCTGCGCCCGCGCATGAGCGGCCGACGTCTTCGCGGCAGCCTCCTGATCGTCCCAAAACCCGGGCTGCCCCATCTCCTCCTCGAGCGCGGCGGCTTCCTTCTCTAGCCCAGCAGGGTCAAAGGTAGTCCGAGAGCAGGGACAGCTGCTCGCGGACGGCGGCCAGGCGAGGCGCTACGGATTCGCTTTGCGCGGTGTCGGCCATTGGCACAGGTTATAGGCGAGACCCCAATCGGTAGGAAGGGACGGGTGTCCCCTTCCCTTCCTGGGATTTTCGCCGTCGACTCAGCCTCTCTCGCCAAGTGGTCGGTGCGAAAATCAGGACGCCGATTCCGGAGAGGGATACCGGCACCTCCCCCCGACGCGCCTTCGTCCCTAGGCGTCGGGGACCCGCGCGGTGATGATCCAGGTGGAGGCTGGGGCGAAAACGCCGTCAGGGCCCTCGAGGTCAGCCAGCGCCTCGCGTAGTTTGGCGGCGATCTCGGGGCGGATCTCGTCTACGCGATCGCCCCATAGGCGCAGCACCTCGCCGGCCGGCCCCAGCGCCATGTTGAACTCGACCGCCTGCTCGAGGTTCTCGCCGATCTTCAAGGGCAGGTCGCTGCGCCGGAGGCAGATCTCCTCGAAGCCGGCGATCTTCAGCTGCTCGGTGACAGTGTCGGCGTTGGCCATCGAGAACGGGCCGGGCCCGCAGGTCGGTTCGTCGGTCTCCTCGGGATGATCGAGGTACTCCTCGACCACCACCTCGGCGCGGTGCACCCACTCGTTGTCGAGTTTGCGACGCCAGACGACAGCGCAGAGCCGACCGCCGGGCTTCAGTGCCGCGGCGACGTTGCGCAGCGCCGCGACCGGGTTGGCGAAGAACATCAGCCCCATCCGCGCGAAGGCGAAGTCGAACTCACGCGGCAGCTCCAGCGTCTGCACGTCGGCGCAGAGGTACTCGACGTTGGCGGCTCCCGCCACCTCAGCCTCGCTCCGCGCCAACTCGATGAACGGCCCGGAGACGTCAATCCCGAGGGCCGATCCTCTATTCCCGACCATGTCCGCCAGTCGCAGCGTCGTTTCGCCGAAGCCGCAGCCGAGGTCGAGGATGCGATCGCCTGGACCAGGGGCACTGGTCGCCAGCGCCGCGTCGCCGTGGGCGCCGAGGCCAGCCCCGGTCAACTCGCGATACTTGACGAAGAGTTCGAAGAGCGGCCCGCTCCAGGCGTCGGTTGCCTCAACGTTGTCGGGGGCGACGGATCCCATCCGCTCCATCGTAGGGCGCGGATCGGGTTCAGCCAAGGGGCGGCGCGAAATGGCCGGCGCGGAGCGCCTCGGCACGATCGGCGTAGGGACGCCAGCCGCGGATCTTGTGGTCGCGCAGCTCAAAGAACCAGGCCATCTTGTCAATCCCAGCCAGGCTCTCGTCCTCTTCCCAGTGCCAGTGCCGCCGGATCAGCGCCACTGCCCGTCCGCCGCCGGCCTCGGTCCCATCCTCGTAGAGCTCCTCGAGCTCGATCGTCTGCTGCACTCCGCCGGGAGCCCGCGTCGCCCAGACCCGCGCCGCCTCGATCCCCTTCCGCAACCCCCGGCTCGCGTGCAGCTCCACCTCGGGGTCGAGCACGGCGACGAACGCGTCCAGGTCCCGCTCGTTGAAGGCGCGGATGAACTCCCTTACCGGATCACGCACGGCCGTGAAAGCAAGCAGGTCGGTGGACGCAGGGAGCGAGGCGAGGGGAGCGCACTAGTTAGTGCGTGACCCGATCCGAGCGACTGAGGACGCCGAGATGCGCCGCTTTGCAGCGGCCGCGCCGGAGGTGATCAAGCTCCATGACACTTCTTGTACTTCTTGCCACTGCCACACCAGCAGGGATCGTTGCGGCCGAGTTTCTCGTGCTCGTCTTTGACCACCGTCTCGACCACCTCGTCGTTGTCGGGAGATCCTGCGCCGGCCGCCGCAACATCAGAGGCGGTCACGCCGCTGGTGGCGACGACTTCCTGCAGGGCCGAAGGCTGGTTCTCGGCGGTCCCGCCGGAGTAGGCGAAGTTCGCTGCTCCCCCTTCACCATTGGCGGCGGCTGCCGCCCCGCCTTCGGGCTGGACTTCGATTTCCGCGCGGAAGACGAGTTTCGAGAACTCGTCCCAGATCGAGTGCATCAGCTCTTCGAACATCTGGTAGCCCTCGTTTTTGTAGGCGACGAGGGGATCGATCTGGGCGAAGCCGCGGAGGTGGATGCCTTCGCGCAGGTAATCCATGTCGAAGAGGTGTTCGCGCCAGCGGTTGTCGATCACCTGCAGCAGGATCGAGCGCTCCAGGTAGCGCATCAGCTCCTCGCCGAGCTGCTCCTCGCGCTCGTCGTAGGCGCTCATCGCGTCCTCGTCGAGGGCGTCCTTGAGCTGCTCGCGGTCGACGGTCTCGGGCGCCAGACTGCCAACCTCGATCCCGACCGGCCAGATCTGCCGCAGCTGCGTCTCCAGCTCTTCGAGGTCCCACTCGTCGAGGATGTCGCCGGCCGTGTACTCGTCGACGAGGCGCTCGATCACGCCCTCGAGCTCGTCGCGGGCGTTCTCGGAGATGTCACGCCCTTCGAGGATCTCGCGGCGGTATTTGTAGATCACGCGCCGCTGCTCGTTCATCACGTCGTCGTACTCGAGGACCCGTTTGCGGATCAGGAAGTTCTGCTCCTCGACCTTCTTCTGGGCGTTCTCGACAGTTTTCGTAAGCATCTTCGCTTCCAGCGGCACTTCGCTGCCGTCGTCGTCGACCGGCCCGAGTTTGTCGAGGATTTTGTAGATGCGGTCGCCGGCGAAGAGGCGGATCACGTCGTCTTCGGCGGAGAGGAAGAAGCGCGACTCGCCGGGATCGCCCTGGCGACCGGAACGGCCGCGCAGCTGGTTGTCGATGCGGCGCGACTCATGCCGCTCGGTGCCGCAGATGAAGAGGCCGCCCAGATCGCGCACTTCCTTGGCCTCGGCCTCGATCAGCGGCGCCAGCTCGTCCGCCTTCGCGGCCAGCGCCTCCTCGTAGCCCTCGCTCTCGTGCGTAATCCCCTGCTTCTTCAGCTCGGTGATCGCGAGGTGCTCGGGGTCGCCGCCGAGCTTGATGTCGACGCCGCGGCCGGCCATGTTGGTCGCGATCATCACCGCACCTGTCCGGCCCGCCTGGGCAATCAGCTCGCCCTCTCGTTCGGCGTGCTCGGGCTTGGCGTTGAGGACCGCGTGTTTGATCCCCTGGCGTTTGAGCGCCTCGGAGATCATCTCCGAGACCTCGACCGAGACGGTTCCAACCAGGACCGGCTGGCCCTTCTCGTTGCGGCCGACGATTTCGTCGATCAGCGCCTGCCACTTGCCGTCCTTGGTTTTGAAGATCTGGTCGTTCTGGTCGGCCCGGACCATCGGTTTGTTGGTCGGAATCTCGACCACGGGCATTTTGTAGATCTTCATGAACTCGGTCGCCTCGGTGATGGCGGTGCCGGTCATGCCCGAGAGCTTGTCGTAGAGGCGGAAGTAATTCTGCAGGGTGATCGTCGCCAGGGTCTGGTTCTCCTCGCGGATCGCCACGCCCTCCTTGGCCTCGACCGCCTGGTGCAGGCCCTCGGACCAGCGCCGTCCCTCGAGGATGCGGCCGGTGAACTCGTCGATGATCATCACCTCGCCGTCGATCACCGCGTAGTCGTCGTCCTTTTTGTAGAGCGACTCGGCCTTCAGCGACTGGACGAGGTGGTTGACGAGGCTGCCGTGCTCGCCGAGGTAGAGATTGTCGACGCCGATGAAATCCTCGGCTTTTTTCACCCCGCGCTCGGTCGGCGAGACCGTCTTGTGTTTCTCGTCGTACTCGTAGTCGTACTCGGCGTCGTGGGTGGCGCGCGACTCGCCGAGTGATTTCAGTTTCTGTTTGGCCGGCACACCGACCATCTGTTTGGCCAAACGGGCGAAGGTGTAATAGGTCTGCGCCGCCTGTTCGGGCTGGCCGGAGATGATCAGCGGCGTCCGCGCCTCGTCGATCAGGATGTTGTCGACCTCGTCGACGATCGCGAAGTTGTGGTCGCGCTGGACGCAGTGCTCGAGCGCGTCGGCCATATTGTCGCGCAGGTAGTCGAAGCCGAACTCCGAGTTGGTCCCGTAGGTGATGTCGAGGGAGTACTTGCGCTGACGGGTGGCGTGGTCGTCGCCGTCCTGGAGGGCGTCGGAAGTGACCCCGAGAGCGTCGTAGATCGGCTTCATCCATTCCTGGTCGCGGCGGGCGAGATAGTCGTTGACGGTGACGACATGGACGCTCTTGCCGACGAGGGTGTTGAGGAAGACGGGCAGGGTCGCAGTCAGCGTCTTTCCCTCGCCGGTCTTCATCTCGGCGATCGCCCCGTCGTGGAGGACCATGCCGCCGATCAGCTGCACGTCGTAGTGGCGCTGACCGGTAGTCCGCCGCGAGGCCTCGCGGCAGAGGGCGAACGCCTCCGGCAGGAGGTCCTCGAGCGAACTGCCATTGCGAGCGCGCTCACGCAGGGAATCCGCCTCGGCGCGGACCTCCTCGTCGGAGAGCGCTTCCATCTCCGGCTCGAAGCGGTTGATTGCCTCCGCGCGCTTCTGGTAGGACTTGAATTTCCTTCCCTCTCCCGCGCGCAGCGCCTTCGTTACAAGGTCCATCGCTGGCATTGCTCAAGGTTAGCGGTGCGACCTTAAGTTGCCCTTGCCGGCCTCCGCCGAGGGGCGTACGATCGGGGCGGAACCCAAAAGGAGGCACTCATGCGGATTGAGATTCGGGGCCGGAACGTCGAGATGACGGAAGACCTGCGTGAGATGGTGCGGAAACGCTTCCAGCGGCTGGGACGACAGGTCTCGCCGCTCGCGACCCTGGAGGTGATGCTCTCCGAGGAGCGCAATCCCCGGGTCGCCGACAGCCAGGTGGCGGAGGCGACGTTCTACCTGAAGGGGGTCACCCTGCATGCGCGGGAGTGCTCTCCGGAGATGACCCATTCGGTGCACGAACTTGCCGAGGACATGAGCCGGCAGGTGAAGAAGCACCGCGAACTGCGTCGCAAGCGCCGCCGTACGCGGCAGCTTGTCGACCAGATGCGAGGCCGCCCGGCCGAGGCACGGCCGTAGGGCCGCGGAGAGCCAACTAAAGGCGCCGGGCAAAGGTCACCGCCACCACCCGGGACGCCCCCGCGGCCCGAAGCGCGCGAGCGCAGGCCGTGAGGGTGGACCCGGTGGTGAGAACGTCGTCGACGATCAGCACGCTGCGCGGCGCGGCGCCCTTGGCGCGAATCCGCGGCGGATGACCGACCCGCTCGGCCCGCCGGCGCCCGACCTGCCGCCCGCCGCCGCGGCGCTCGAGGCAGTTCGAGAGCGGCGCTTCCAGCCGCGCCCCCAGCGCTGCGGCCAGCTCCCCGGCAGGGTCGAACCCGCGTCGCCGCAGGCGCGGCGGCGCCGGCGGCACGGGAACGATCGTTCCGCTCAACATATGCGCCGGCGCCAACCACTCGATCCGCTCCGCCATCAGGTCGGCGACCGACAGCAGCCGCCGGAACTTCAGCGCTCCGACGAGATCCCGCGCCACGCCTTCATAAGAGGCGGACGACCAAGCCTTGTCCAATCCAGCAGGCCCTTTCCCGAGAAGCGGATCCGCGTTGGCGAGCCGGCGAGTACAGCGAGTGCAAACCACCGCATCGAACCGGCAAGACCGCCCGCAGGCAGCACACAACGCCGGCACCAACGCAACCCCGATTCGCGGCAACAACTCCACGCCCCGACCCTGCCGAGCAACAACGCACGCGTGGCGCGCAAAAAGCAAAATCTCTGTGTCAGGACTGTCTCGGGACACTGCCTTTGCGGTAGGGAGGGACAGTGTCTGGCTGAACAGCTGATGCACCGAGTCCGCAGGGAGCGTCGAATAGCGACGCTTTTCGCGGACTCGTGAGATCGGCGTCTGCTGAAAGCTGTCGAGGAGGGAGTCGGCACCCCTCCGGAGGAATGTTCGGCGACATGCAATCTGGTTATTGCGCGACGCAGCCGCGCTCAAAGTTCTCCCCGAAGCGAAGCGGAGGGGAGGTCAATTCCGGAGGAGGGGTGCCGACTCCCTCCCTTAAGAGCTGTTCAGGGACGAGCGCCGGCGATGGCGTTGATGAGAATCTGACGGGCCGGGATCTGGGCGTTGGGTAGGGCGATGACCTCTTTGAGGCGCGCCCCGTTGCCCACCTTGACGTTGTCGCCGATCACCGTCGGCCCGTCGATGCGGACGTCGTCGCCGATCTCGCAACCGGGACCGAGCAGGACCGGGCCGACGAGATCGGGCTCCCCCGGCATCAGCTCACCACTGCGGAAGCCCTCGACCAGCTCCCCCTCGCGCTCGACCTCGACCGCGCCAGTGAGAGCGTCGACGTTGCCCTCCCGCAGCTCCTCGAGGTTGCCGATGTCGTTCCAGTAGGCCTCGATCTCGTGCGAATAGAAGGGCACGTCGCCGTCCAGCAGGCGCGGGAAGACGTCCATCGCCCAGTCGGCGAAGCCGGGCGGATCGCCCTCCCCCGCCGCCTTGCTCGTTCCCGGCTCGGGGAAGAAGTCGAAGATCTCCTTGCGGAACATGTAGATGCCGCAGTTGGCGAGGTCGGAGAGCGCTTCGGAGGGGTCGGGCTTCTCCTGGAAGCCCTGGATCCGCCCGTCGGCGCCGACGATCGCGACGCCGAACTGGCTGGTGTCCTGCACCCGCTTCATCGCCAGGGTCGCGATCCCGTCGTGGGACTCGTGGTACTCGCGCATCCCCGCCAGGTCGATGTCGGTGAGCGCGTCGCCGGAGATGATCAGGAAGGAGTCGCCGAGGAAATCGGCCGCGTTGCGGACGCCGCCGGAGGTGCCGAGCAGCTGCTCCTCGCGGCTGTAGGTGAGCGAGACGCCGCTGCCGGAACCATCGCCGAAGTAGCCCTCGATCAGCTCCGGGAACCAGTGCAGGTTGGCGATCGTCTCGGTGAAGCCATGGCGGGCGAGCAGACGCAGGATGTGCTCCATCACCGGCTTGTTCAGCACCGGCACCATCGGCTTCGGCATCTCGTAGGTGATCGGCCGCAGCCGCGTCCCCAGGCCCGCCGCCAGGACCATCGCCCTCATGCCGCCATCCCCTCCTTCAGCCGGTCGATCGCGACGATCGCCGCCGGGTCGACTTCCCGCAGGCTCGCCATCTCCATCGAGACGAGGTCGCCGAGCAGCGTCGCCCAGAGCAGGCGTTCCACCCGGGTCTCCCCCGCCGTCCCCAGGCGCACCACCGTGGCGGCCTCCTCGGCGACCAGCTCGGCGGTCAGCTCGAAGCGCTGACGCTCGCGGGGGTGCTGGTCGCAGTCCTCGAGGAAGACTGCCGCCATCCGCTCGGCACCCGAGCCGGGCGACCAGCCGCAGATCTCGTTGTGGTCGGCCTCGGGAAGCTCGGCGGCGAAGGCTGGCGCCTTGGCGTTCTCGTTGATCTGGGTCTTCCAGCGCTTTGCCACCGGGGTCGTCAGGTCGCTGCCGTAGACCACCGCGACGGCATCGCCGAGTTGGCCGGCAACCTCGGCCGCCTGCGCCTTGATCTGGTCCAGCTGCGCCTCGAGGAACGCAGCGGCGGCGTCGATCTCGGTCCGGATCCGCGGCGCGGCGCTGGCCAGCGCCGCCGCCTCGGCCGCGATCGCGAACATGTAGGCGACGGCGAAGCGCGGCTGGAAGATGCCGGGCAGCCCGATCACCGGAACCCCCGCCTCGCGGGCCTGGTCGACCAGCTGGCCGCCGGTGCTGGCGACGAGTCGCCGCGCGCCCAGGGCCTCGGCGGCCTCGAAGCAGGCGAGGGTCTCCTCGGTGTTTCCGGAGTAGCTCGAGCAGAGGACCGACCACTCGGGGGTCGCCCAGCTCGGCAGCTCATAGCCGCGGATCGAGACCATCGGCTTGGTCAGGCGGTCGCCGATGGCGGCGGCGGCGAGGTCTCCGCCAATCGCCGACCCACCCATCCCGCAGACCATCAGGCCGGCCGAATCGGCCCCCTCGAGGCGGGCGGTTTCGATACGCCAGAGGGCGTCCCGCAGCTGGTCGGGCAGACCAAGGACGTCGTCGAGCAGCGTGCTCATCGGTGTTCGGCGCCGCCAGGCGTGCGTGGGGGGTTTTGGAAAGACACTTAGGCCGGGACTCTTTCATCTCGGCCGATCACGGCGTTGACGAGCTGCGCCCCTGGCTCGACCCTGGCTCCCGGGGCGAGGATCGAGCCGCGCACGCTGGCGCCCGTGCCGATCGCGCAGCCCTCGAGCAGCACCGAGTCGGCGACCTCGGCGCCCGCTTCGAGCGTGCAGCCGGAGGAGATAACGGCGCGCGCACCGACCTTTGCGCCCGCATCGAGGCTCGCCTCGTCGGCAATCAGCTGCCCCGGCGCGGTCGGCTCGACCCGCGTCTCCACCCGGCCTTCGAGGATGTCCCAGCTTGCCTGCAGGTAGCGGTCGGGGGTGCCGATGTCCATCCAGTAGCCGTCGAGCAGCAGGCCGCAGAGGCCGTCGCCGACCAGCCGGGGGAAGACTTCGCGCTCGATCGAGACGGCGCGGCCGGCCGGGATCAGGTCGAGCACCGAGCGCTCCAGCATGTAGGCGCCGGCGTTGATCTCGCCGGGGACCGCCTCGCCGGTCTTCTCGCGGAACTCGAGCACCCGGCCCGCCCCGTCGCAGCGGACGAGGCCGTAAGCGGCCGAATCCTCGACCGGGTGCAGGCCGATCGTGGCGCGGGCGCCGCGCTCGGAGTGGGCGCGGGCCAGGGCCGAGAGGTCGAGGTCGTTGAGGACGTCGCCGTTGAGGGCGAAGAAGCGGTCCCCGAGCCGCTCGCCGAGAGAGTCGGCGGCGAAGCGGATCGCCCCGGCGGTGCCCAGCGGCTCGGGCTCGGCGACGTAGGTGATCCTCACCCCGGCGGTTTCCTCCTCGCCGGCCAGCGCCTCGCGGAGGACTTCCGGCAGGAAGCCGCAGGCGAGCACGACCTCGGTCACCCCGTGGGACGCGAGCCACTCGATCGCGTAGGCGAGGAACGGCCGGTCGACCAGCGTCAGCGCCGGCTTCGGGACGTCGCTGGTGAGCGGCCTGAGGCGAGTCCCTTCGCCACCGACTAGGACGATCGCCTGCACTAGGAAGCGGGTGCGGGCTTCGGCGAATTCACGGTGCGGCCGATGCCCTCGTACTCGAAGCCTGCGCCAGTGAGCTTCTCCGGGTCGAGGAAGTTGCGGCCGTCGACGATCAGGCGACGGGTCATCCGCTCGCCCGCCGCGGACCAGTCGAGCTCGGCGAACTCGGGCCACTCGGTGACGATCACCGCGGCGTCGGCGCCTTCCAGCGCCTCCATCGCCGAGGTCGCCATCTCGACCGAGCCGAGCAGCTCGGCGGCGCGGTCGGCGGCGACCGGGTCGTAGGCGACGACCTCCGCCCCCTCGCCCTGCAGCCGCGCCGCGAGGACGAGGCTCGAGGCCTCGCGCATGTCGTCGGTGTCGGGCTTGAAGGCGAGACCGAGCAGCGCCACCCGTTTGCCGATCAGCGAGCCGAGGTGCTTCTCGAGCTTGCCGACGACGCGGCGCTTCTGCAGCTCGTTGACCTCGATCACCGCGGTCAGCAGCTGGAAGTGGTACCCGGTGTTGCCGGCGAGCATCTTCAGGGCGCTGACGTCCTTGGGGAAGCAGCTGCCGCCGTAGCCGATCCCGGCGCGCAGGAAGGAGCTGCCGATCCGCTCGTCGAGGCCCATCCCCTGTGCGACCTGGCCGACGTCGGCGCCGACCTCCTCGCAGACGTTGGCGATCTCGTTGATGAAGGAGATCTTCGTCGCCAGGAAGGCGTTGGAGGCGAGCTTGATCATCTCGGCGCTGGCGACGTCGGTGCGGAGGATCTCGCCGCCGAGCGGCTGGTAGAGCCGTTCGACCGAGTCGGCCGCCTTCTCGTCGCCGGCGTCGGCGCCGACCACCACCCGGTCGGGGTTCATGAAGTCCTTGACCGCGGTCCCCTCCTTGAGGAACTCGGGGCAGGAGACGTAGGAGAGCCCCGGCATGTCGCGGCGGATCGATTGGCCCGTGCCGGCCGGCACGGTGCTCTTCATGATCAGGACGTGGTCGCTGTCGTCGGGCAGCTCCTGGACGACCGCCCGCACCCGCGAGAGATCGGCGTCGCCGCGAGTAGGTCGGCGGCGTGTCGACGCAGACGAAGAGCAGCTTCGCCCGGTCCAGCAGCTCGTCCATGTCGGTGGTGAAGGTCAGCCGCTCGGCGTTCCGCCGCAACAGCTCCTCCAGACCCGGCTCGTGGATCGCGACCTCGCCGCGGGAGAGCGAGTCGACCTTCTCCTGGAGGATGTCGCGGGCGATGACGGGGTGACCGAGCTCGGCGAAGCAGGCGGCCGTGACCAGCCCGACCCAGCCGACTCCGATGACTCCTACCGTGCTCCTTCTGCTCGCTCATCCCCTGCTCCTTCCGGGCTTCGGCTGCTTCTTCTTCTTGGTCGGGACGATCACCTTCGCCGAGCGCGCCATCCCGATCATCTCCTCGTTGGTCAAGGTCCGCAGGAGGTCATTCGATACCCAGTAGACGTTCTCCCCCCGGCGCCAGGCGACAATCTTCACATTTTCGCCGTCGACGTAGATGTCGTAGTCGCGGCCGTTGATCTCCTTGGTCAGGCTGGGGTCGTCGAGGATCGGCGGGTCCGACCAGCCGCGGATCCCCTGCAGGCCGAAGTAGTGGGTGCCGTCCGACATTTCCGCCACCAGGACCATCCGGTAGGCGACATGGCGGTTGCCGTCTTCGTCCTTGACGTTGTAGACGTAGGGGTCGACGGTCTTTTCGTAGGGGTCGCTTTCGACGAAGCGGGTCCCTTCCGGGAGCCGGGTCGGATAGTAGACCGGGAAGCAGCCGCGCGCCCGCCGGACCGCGATCTTCGCCTCCGCCTTGCCGGCTTCGCCAGCCGGGACGAGGCCGTCGCTGCCGGCGGCTTCGCCACTTCGACCTTCGGCTTCTTCTGCTTCTGCTTCTTCTTCGGCTGCTGCTTCTTGTGCTTCTTGCGGCCGGCCGCTGCTTCTTCGCGGCTCTGTCGTGGGCGGCTTGCGCCTCCTGCACCGTCTCGCCGCCGAGGAATTCCTGCACCGCGGCGGCCAGCGCGCTTTCGGTGCGTGTAGACGAAGCTGGGCCCGAGTTCGGCCGGGAAATGGACCTCGTTGATCGTCGCGTTGCGCGAGGCGACCAGCAGCTTCAGCACCTCCAGCAGCGTCTTGCCGTCGCTGATGTCGGAGGTCGTGTAGTCGGTGAAGGCCTCGACCAGTTCGCCCTGGTCGAAGACGATGTCCTCGAGCGAGACCCGCGAGCGGGCGGCGCTGAGGAAGTCCTGCTGGCGGGCCGAGCGGACGATGTCGGTGTCGGTGTGGCGGTAGCGGACGTAGTCCAGCGCCTGCTTGCCGCACATCAGCTGGTAGCCCGGCTGGACGTTGATTTCGGCGTACTGTTCGGAGGGCGCCACGCCTTCGTTGGAGTGGTAATAGCGGCGGTCGACGTCGGCGTAGACGCAGCCGATCGCGTAGACGCCCTGGGCGAAGCCGAGGAAGTCGACGTTGACGACGTGGTTGATCGGCAGGCCGGTCAGGTCCTTGACGGTCCGCAGGGTGAGCTTGGTGCCACCGTAGGAATAGGCTTCGTTGAACTTGCCGGTCCCGTAGCCGGGGATTTCGACCTTCAGGTCGCGGGGGATCGACATCATCGAAATCAGCCCCTTGTCCGGGTCGAGGCGAACCAGCATCGTCGTGTCCGAGCGCCCCGGGTCTTCGGCTTCGTTGGCGCGCTTGTCGGAGCCGATCACGAGGATGGTCTGGGCGCCGCCGCTGCCCGCGTCGGCGAGGAACCTGTTCAGCTTCTTCTGCAGTTTGTCGTTTTTCGGCTGAATCGCGTTGGCGATGCTGTCGAGGTAGAGCAGCGTCGCCGCCGCGGTGGCAGCCGCCGAGACGGCCACGATCAGCACCGCGGCGAGGGTGAAGCGCCACCAGAAGCGCCGCGGCTTCGGCGGGGCTTCTCCGTCACCGTTCGGCGGCGGCTTCTTCGGCGCCCAGCCCGGGCCCGATGACTGAGGCTCAGTCATCGGGCCGGTCCGGGATCGCCCGCAGGAACGACTCCAGCGCCTGGCGGTAGGTCTCCAGCGAGGAGATCGAGACCCACTCGCCCGGGCCATGGTGACCAGCGCCGACCGGCCCGAACTCGACCGCCGGGACCCCCACCCGCAGGAAGGAGACCGCGTCGGAGGCGCCGTCGCGACCGACGCTCATCGGCTCCCCGTCGTGGTGCTCGGTCGCCGCAGTGCGCAGCGCCTGGACGTAGGCGGAGTCGCGCTCGACGGTGGCCGGCGGCCGGGTCAGCAGGGCCTGCACATCGATCCCCCGCAGCTCGCGGACCTGGGCGAGGATCTCCTGCGGGTCCTGGTCCGGGAGATAGCGAATGTCGACGTCGATCACGCATCGGTCGGGCACCTTGTTGAGAGCATCGCCGCCGACGATCCTCCCCAGGTTGATCGAAGGCCGGTCGAAGAGCTCGGAGCTGTGTCGGGCAAACGGTAGCGACTCGATACTGCGGAAAACGTCGATCGCGTTGAGGACGGCGTTGTCGCCGAGCCAGGGGGTGGCTCCGTGGGCGGCGGTCCCGCCGACCTCGAGGCGCAGCGCCAGCACGCCCTTGGCCTCGATTCCGATATGCAGATCGGTCGGCTCGCCGGTGATCGCGAAGTCGCCGAGGAAGCCGCTGTCGACGAGGTGGTCGGAGCCGCGCTCAGACTCCTCCTCGGACTCCTCGTCGCCGACGATCCCCAGCCGGACCCGCACCCGCTCCTGATCCCGCATCGCCGCGATCACCATCAGCATCGCCGCAACCGCGCCCTTCATGTCGTAGGCGCCGCGCCCGATCAGCCGGTCGCCGGCGGTCTCAGGCACGAACTGCCCGGCGTGCCCGGGCACCACGTCGATGTGCCCATGCAGAACCACGGTCGGGGCGTCTGCGGGCCCAACCTCGGCCATCACCACCGGCAGACCGCGCACCTCGTCAGCCCGAGTCTCGATCCCCCGAGCTTCCAACCACCCCTGAATGAACCCAGCAGCCTCAGAAATCGCCTCCGGCTCACAAGTCTCAAAACTGATCAGCCGCTTAGCAAGAACAACCAGCTCCTCACTCATACGCCAGCCCCCTGCTCGCGAGATTTGCTGCGGCCAGGAGGGGCGGCGACACCCCTCTGGAGGAATGTTCGGCGAAATGCAATCTGATGCTTGCGCGCGAAGCGCGCTCCACGTTCTCCCCGGAGCGAAGCGGAGGGGAGGTCAATTCCGGAAGAGGGGTGTCGCCGCCCCTCATCCCCCTGCAATCGACAAGAAAGCTTCCGCTCGGTCCTTGTCTTTCTTGGCCCGGTTGTACTCCGCGCTGCCCTCCTCGGCCTCCGAAAGCCGCTGCTCAGCATCGCTCAGCTGCTCTTTCAGCCTGCCGGAGTCGAGCTCGTCGGGTGGGATCGCCTCCTCGAGCAGGAGCCGGGCGGTGTTGCCGTAGACCTGCAGCCAGCCGTGGGCCTGCGCGTAGCGTTTCGTCTCCGAGTCGGAGAGGTGCAGGCGCAGCTCGGTCGGCCGCAGCGCCGCCAGCACCGGCGCGTGGTTGGCGAGGATGCCGATTTCGCCGACCTCCGTCCGGGTCGAGACCTGGCGCGCTTCACCGCTCCAGACCTCGCCCTCCGGGGTCAGGACCTCGACGTCGACCATGTGCTCCGAAGCCACATCAGCTCCTAGGCGGCCGCGGCGGACTTGGCGTTCTCGAGGACCTGGTCGATCGAGCCCTGCATGTAGAAGGCGCCCTCGGAGAGGTCGTCGTGCTCGCCGTCGAGGATCTCGCGGAAGCCGCGGACCGTGTCGGCCACCGGCACGTACTCGCCGGTGCGGCCGGTGAACTGTTCGGCGACGAAGAACGGCTGCGAGAGGAAGCGCTCGATCTTGCGGGCCCGGGAGACCGTCTGGCGGTCCTCGTCGGAGAGCTCGTCGATGCCGAGGATGGCGATGATGTCCTGCAGCTCCTTGTAGCGCTGCAGCACCTCCTGGACCTCGGTCGCGGTGCGGTAGTGCGCGTCGCCGACGACGTCGGGCTTGAGGATCGTCGAGGTCGAGTCGAGCGGGTCGACCGCCGGGTAGATCCCTTTCTCGGAGATCGACCGCGACAGCGCCGTGGTCGCGTTGAGGTGGGCGAACACCGAGGCCGGGGCCGGGTCGGTGTAGTCGTCGGCCGGGACGTAGACCGCCTGGATCGAGGTCACCGAGCCGCGGTCGGTCGAGGTGATCCGCTCCTGCAGTCCGCCCATCTCGGTCTCCAGCGTCGGCTGGTAGCCGACCGCCGAGGGCATCCGCCCGAGCAGCGCCGAGACCTCGGAGCCCGCCTGGACGAAGCGGAAGATGTTGTCGATGAACAGGAGCACGTCCTGGCCGCCCTGCTCGCGGTAGTACTCGGCCATCGTCAGCCCGGAGAGGGCGACGCGCAGGCGGGCGCCGGGAGGCTCGTTCATCTGGCCGAAGACGAGCATCGTCTTCTCGATCACGCCCGACTCTTTCATCTCGAGCCAGAGGTCGTTGCCCTCGCGCGAGCGCTCGCCGACGCCGACGAAGGCGGAGAGGCCGTCGTGCTCCTCGGCGATGTTGCGGATCAGCTCCTGGATCAGCACGGTCTTGCCGACGCCGGCACCGCCGAACAGCCCGACCTTGCCGCCTTTGGCGTACGGCGCGAGCAGGTCGATGACCTTGATCCCGGTCTCGAGGATCTCCTGCGTCGGGGTCAGGTCCGAGGCTTTCGGGGCCGGACGGTGGATCGGCCAGCGCTCCTCGACGTTGATCTCGGGCGCCGTTGTCGATCGGCTCGCCGAGCAGGTTGAAGATCCGGCCGAGGGTCGCGTCGCCGACCGGGACCGTGATCGGGCCGCCGGTGTCGGTGACCGCGGCGCCGCGCGCGATGCCGTCGGTGGCGTCCATCGCGACCGCGCGGACGCGGTCGTCGCCGAGGTGCTGCTGGACCTCGCAGACGAGCACCGCGGATTCGCCGTCGTTGTCGCCGCCGCTGGTCTCGATCGTCACCGCCGAGAAGATCTCCGGCAGCTCGTCGGGGAAGACGGCGTCGATGACCACTCCGGTGACCTGCTCGACGCGCCCTACGTTGGTTCCGTTTCCGTTGCTCTCAGCCATGGGTTCCTTTGCTCGTCTTTGAAGTGCCGTTGGTGATCCTGGGCCGTCGTCTAGCCGAGCGCCTCGGCGCCGCCGACGACCTCCAGGATCTCCTGCGTGATTTCCGCCTGACGCACCCGGTTCATCTCCAGGGTCAGGTCGTCCGATGATCGTCTCCGCGTTCTCCGCGGCGTTGCGCATCGCCGTCATCCGCGCCCCCAGCTCCGAAGCCGCCGACTCGAGCAGCGCCCGGTAGACGGAGATCGTCACGTACTCGGGGATCAGCCGCGCCAGCAGCTCCTCCGGGTCGGGCTCGTAGCCCCACTCCGATCGGCTCTGCGCCTTCTCGGCCTCGGTTTCCTCCTCTTCGGCGGCGGCCTCCTCGCCGGCACCCTCGCCGGTCACCTCGGCCTGCTGCAGCGGCAGCAGGGTCTGGCGCCAGACGTGCTGGGTCAGCGGGGAGACGAAGCGGTTGTAGATCAGCTCGACCCGGTCGAGGTCCTCGTCGACGTAGCGGGCGGTCAGCGCCTCGCCGATTTCGCGGGCGTTGGCGAAAGCGGGGCGGTCGGTGAAGCCGATGTAGGAGTCGGTGACCTCCTGTTTGCGGAAGGTCAGCGCGGAGACGCCCTTGCGGCCGACCGACGGCGAAGGCGGGCTCGGCGCCCTCGCTCGCGGACCTTGGCCGCCATCCGCATGCCCTCGCGGATGATGTTGGAGTTGAAAGCGCCGGCCAGGCCGCGGTCGCCGGTGACCAGCACGACCCCGACCGCGGTTGACGTTCTCCCGCTCTACCATGACCGGGACGCGCGGGATGCCGCCCGCCTGCGCGGCGGCGCGGCGGGTCAGCTTGCGCATCCCCTCGGCGTAGGGCCGCAGGTCGGCGATCCGCTGTTCGGCCCGCCGCAGGCGCGCCGCCGCAACCATCTCCATCGCCCGCGTGATCTTGTTGATGTTCTTGACCGACGCGATGCGGTTTTTGACTTCCTTCTGCGTTGCCATGAGGAATCGGCTCCCGGGCGCTAGGCCGGGGTCGCCGCCTCCTCGTCCTCGCTGCTGTCGGAGTCGCCCTCGGAGTCGGAGTCGCTCTCCGAATCGGCGGTCCGGGCGGGAGCCTCGCGCTCCTCCTTGGAGTTGACGCGGTCGGACTCGCCAGCCTCCAGCGGCGTCGCCGTGCTCGTCGAAGTCGGAGCCGAAGTCGTCGACGAAGTCGGCGATCGCCTTGCCCAGCTCCTTCTCGTCCTCCTCCTCGAGCTTGCCGGTCTCTTCGATCCGGCCCAGCAGCTCGGCGTTCTCCGAGTGCAGGCGGACCCGCAGGTCGGCGAGGAACTCGCAGACGCGCTCGACTTTGATCCGGTCGAGGTAGCCGCCGGTGCCCGAGTAGATCGAGGCGACCTGGTCGCCGACGCGAGCGGTTCGCGCTCTTTCTGTTTGAGCAGCTCGACCAGCCGTTCGCCGCGCGTCAGCGCTTTCTGCGTCTCGGCGTCGAGCTCGGAGCCGAACTGGGCGAAGGCCTCGAGGTCGCGATACTGGGAGAGGTCGAGGCGCAGTTTTCCGGCGACCTTCTTCATCGCCTTGGTCTGCGCGTTACCGCCGACCCGCGAGACCGAGATGCCGACGTTGATCGCCGGCCGAACGCCCGAGAAGAAGAGGTCGGACTCGAGGAAGATCTGACCGTCGGTGATCGAGATCACGTTGGTCGGGATATAGGCGGAGACGTCGGAGGCCTGGGTCTCGATGATCGGCAGTGCCGTCAGCGAGCCGCCGCCGAGCTCGTCGTTCAGCTTGACCGCGCGCTCGAGCAGGCGCGAGTGCAGGTAGAAGACGTCGCCCGGGTAGGCCTCACGACCCGGCGGGCGCCGCAACAGCAGCGACATCTGGCGGTAGGCGGAGGCGTGTTTGGTGAGGTCGTCGTAGACGCAGAGCGCGGCTTTCCCGTTGTAGAGGAAGTGCTCGCCCATCGCGCAACCGGCGTAGGGGGCGATGTACTTGATCGGCGCCGCCTCGTCGGCGGGCGCGGCGACGATGATCGTGTTCTCCATCGCGCCGTTCTCCTCGAGCGTCTCTTTTAGCTGGACGACGGTCGACATCCGCTGCCCGATCGCGACGTAGATGCAGATCAGGTCCTTGTCCTTGTTGTTGATGATCGTGTCGATCGCGATCGCCGTCTTGCCGGTCTGGCGGTCGCCGATGATCAGCTCTCGCTGGCCACGGCCGATCGGGATCATCCCGTCGATCGACATCAGCCCGGTCTGGACGGGTTCCTCGACCGGCTGGCGCTGGACGACGCCGGGGGCTTTGAACTCGGCCGGGCGGGTCTCGGTGGTGGCGATCTCGCCGCTTGTCTCGAGCGGACGCCCGAGCGGGTCGACCATGCGGCCGAGCAGCGCCTCGCCGACCGGGATCTCGAGCAGCTTGCCGGTCCGCTTGACCGTGTCGCCCTCGACGATCTTGTCCCACTCGCCGAACAGCACGGCGCCGACGTTGTCGGCCTCGAGGTTCAGCGCCAGCCCGGTGACCCCGTGGGGCAGCTCGAGCATCTCCAGCGCCATGCAGTTGTCGAGCCCGTGGATGCGGGCGATGCCGTCGGCCACGGACAGGACAGTGCCGACCTCGGTGAGGTCGGCGGACCGGTCTCCAGTCCCTCGATCCGCTCTCGCAGGATGCTTGCGATCTCGTCGGGCTTGATCTCCATCGGGTGCTCTCTCCTCCTTACGCCGCGCTGGCGACGCTCTTTCGAAGTTTCTCCAGGCGACTGCGGATGCTCGCGTCCAGGACCATGTTGCCGACCTGCAGGACGATGCCGCCGAGGATCTTGGCGTCGACCGCGCTCGAGAGGTCGACCTCCTCCCCGGTCTGGCGTTCGACCTCCTGGCCGATTTTCTCGACCACCGCCGAGTCCAGCTCGACGGCGCTGGTGACGGTGACGTCGATACGGCGGTTCTCGTGCTTCCAAAGCTCCTCGAACTCGCGCCGGATGCGGAAGATCTCCGGCATCCGGTGCTTGTCGACGAGCAATGCGAGGAAGTTGATCAGCTCGGGCTCGGCGCCGGAGATCGCGCGCTTCAGCCCGTCCACCTTCTCCTCGGAAGATAGATAGGGGCTGAAGAAGAAGACCTGCAGCTCGCGGTTGCCGTCGACGGCAGCGGTGAACTCTCTCAGCTGTTGCTGCAGCGTGTCCAGCTTGCCTTTGTCGCGGCCCACCTCGAAGAGGGCCTCGGCGTATACGCGGGCTGCGTCGGCCATCAGCTCCTCTCCGACCCCGAAAGCGTCGAGAAGTCGACCTCGCTGAGCGCATCCTCGACGAGGCGCTTCTGGTCCTCGTCGTTGAGCGACTTGCGGGTGACCCGCTCGGTGGCGAGCACCGTCAGGTCGGCGATCTCCTGGCGGATCTGGTCGAGCGAGCGCCGCGTCTCCGCTTCGATGTCGCGCTTGG
>CAVRVU010000007.1:0-105000 GCA_963724745.1 uncultured Actinomycetes bacterium | reverse complement strand
GGGCGTTGGAGAGTTGAGAGGAGTCATCCCTAGTACGAGAGGACCGGGATGAACGTGCCTCTGGTGTATCTGTTGTCCTGCCAAGGGCATCGCAGATTAGCTACGCACGGAACGGATAACCGCTGAAAGCATCTAAGCGGGAAGCCGTCCTCGAGATGAGCTCTCCCATCCCCCTTGAGGGAGTAAGACCCCTGGTAGACCACCAGGTAGATAGGCCGGCGGTGGAAGCGCAGCAATGTGCGTAGCCGACCGGTACTAATGGGTCGAGGGCTTGACGGATATTTATTACTTACCTATTGCGGCCTTGTGCGGTTTTCAAGATCCACCGGGCGTTGCGTCTCGCAAAATTCCGGTGGCGCATAGCGAGTGGGAAACACCTCTTCCCATTCCGAACAGAGCAGTTAAGCCACTCTGCGCCGATGGTACTTGGGGGGCAACCCCCTGGGAGAGTAGGTCGCCGCCGGTCCTTTATTGCGGTCCGCGCCAGAGATTGGCGCGGGCTGCGGCGCCCGATAGGCGGCGCATTACGCCCTCGACGATCGGCTTGCGTAGCTCTGCTACGCGGCGCCGCCCGTCGAGAACGTACTGCTTGCCTCTCGGACCCCTCGCCGTCGCGCCAATCTCTGGCGCGGACCGCGGACAGCTCACTATCTCCCGGGTTCGGGCGGTTGTGTCGTGCCCTAGGCGGGCTGGCCGGCTCGGGTGCGGCGTTGACGGAAAAGGCCGGATTCCTGGATCAGGGTGCAGTCTCCGCTGCGGGCCTGGGCTCGCGTGTGGGCGGGCTTGCTGGAGACCGTGGCGGCAAGGTCTGCACAACCCTGGCGAGTGCTCCCAACGGGCTCTAGCCCGTACTCGCCGAGGGTTGCGAAGTCGATTAGGAGGTCGGCGGCGTCGGTCAGCCGGGCGGTCATTTTGGTCTTTGAATCGAACATGGGTTCGTAAGTTAGGACTACCCTCGGACGGCATGTTGAAACTGCAAGGTCAGTTGCAAGGCTGTCGTTGAAATGGCTTCAGTCAGCCAAATGCTCAGCCTTCGGCGCTAAATCGCTCGACCAGCTTGGCGGCCAGTGCGGGGCGCTCGACGTTGGGGGAATGGCCTGCTCCCTCGATCAGATGCGTCTCGGTGCCGGGATCGCCCTCGGCGTACTGATCAAGGGCTCGCTGGGGATTGTTGACAACCTGCTCCTCGGCACCCATCAGGACCATCAGCGGTTGGCCCGCGCTGGCCATCCGCTGGTCAAGCGACTCCTCCTCGAGGAAGTCGTCGACGCCACTGGGCGAGTCGTCGTAGGAGGTGTAAGTCATCCGCTTGACGTCCTCGACGAAGGCGTCGGGAACGTCGAAGCCGGGCGCGAAGGCGACACCGAGGCCGTCGCGGACCGAGAAATCGGGCTTGATCCGCCACAGGGCGGGGCCGATCAGGGGCTGGAAGGCGAGGCCCGCGATGAAGCCGAGGTCGCCGTAGGAGTTGTCGGGCGGCATGTCGATGATCACCGCTTTGGAGACCAGCTGGGGGACCTGCTCGGAGAGGGCGACGGTGACCGAGCCGCCGAGTGAGTGGCCGACGACGGTCGCGTCGCTGACCTCCAACCGTTCCAGCGCCTCGGCGACGACCTTCGCCTGGTTCGGCGGGTTGTAGCCGGAACTGGGCTTTTCCGAGCCGCCATGGCCGAGCAGGTCGATGGTGATCACCCGGTGGTCTCGATCGAGCAGCGGCACCATCCCGTCCCACCAGTTGATCGCGCAGCTGAAGCAGTGGATCAGGACGATCGGCGAGCCGTCTCGGGGACCGTGTTCGGCCACCTGGAGGTCGCCGTCGGGCAGCTTGAAGATCCGTCCACCGGGTTCGGTGACTTCCGCTCCCTCGGTTTCATCGCCGGTTATGAGGGCGTTGACGAGCAGCAGCGCGAGCAGCGCCACGATCACCACGATGCCGACCTTCAGCCGCCTCCTCATGACGGTCGTTACCCTAGCCGGAACCATGGAGAAGTTCGTAATCCAGGGCGGCGTTCCTCTCTCCGGGGATCTGACCGTCGCCGGCAACAAGAACGCAGCACTGCCGATCCTCGCCGCCTGTCTGCTGACGGAGGAGGAGATGCTGCTCCACCGGGTGCCGCGGATTCGCGACACCGAAGCCCAGCTCGCCCTGCTCGAGCAGCTCGGAGTCGAGGTCGCCTGGGTCGCCGACAACAGCGTCCGACTCTGCGCCCGTGACGTCGCCGGCGGTGGCGTCGACGAGGAGCTTTCCGGCCGCATCCGCGCCTCGTTCCTGCTCGCCGGACCGCTCCTCGCACGCTTTGGCGAGGCGAGGATGCCGCCCCCCGGGGGCGATTTCATCGGCCGCCGGCGCCTCGACGCGCACCTCGACGCCTTCAAGGACCTCGGCGCCAGGGTCGACGGCAGCCGCTGGATCGAGCTCTCCGCCCCCGGAGGCCTGCGCGCCTGCGAGATCTTCATGGACGAGCCCTCGGTAATGGGGACCGAGAACGCACTGATGGCGGCGGCGCTCTGTCCGGGTCCGACCGAGATCTCCAACGCCGCCAGCGAGCCCCACGTTCAGGATCTGGCCCGCCTGCTGACGAAGATGGGCGCCCGCGTCGACGGCATCGGCTCCAATGTGATGACCGTCAACGGCGCCGAGAAGCTGGGCGGAGCCGAGCACACGATCTCCGCCGACCACATCGAGGTCGGCTCCTTCATGGCCCTGGCGGCGGCGACCGGCGGCGAGTTGCGGATCCGCGACGTCGAGCCCGGCGACCTGACGAACATCAGGCGGCAGTTCAGGCGCCTTGGGCTGCGCTCGGAGATCGATGGCGCCGACATGCTGGTACCCGCCGGTCAGCGCCTGCAGGTCGAATCCGACCTCGGCGACGCGATACCGAAGATCGAGGACGGGCCCTGGCCGGCGTTCCCCGCCGATCTCACCTCGATCGCGCTGGCGCTCGCCACCCAGGCTGAGGGCGAGATCCTGATCTTCGAGAAGATGTTCGAGAACCGACTGTTTTTCGTCGACAAGCTGGTTGCGATGGGTGCTCGGATCACGCTCTGCGATCCCCACAGGGCGATCGTCAGCGGTCCGAGCAGGCTTCATGGCGAGCGCGTCGAGAGCCCTGACATCCGCGCCGGGATGGCGATGCTCATCGCCGCCTGCGCGGCGGACGGCACGTCGGAGATCGGCAACATCCGCCAGATCGATCGCGGCTACGAGCAGATCGACGAGCGCCTGCGCGGCCTCGGCGCCCAGATCGAACGCGTTTCTGCCGAGGTCCCTGCGTAGCAGGGGAATCTTCAGCGCCCGCGTAAGGTCAGGTCGATGATTCACCCGATCCCGCCCGGAACGCGCGATGTCCTACCTGACGAGATGCGCGAGCTGCGCAGACTCAAACAGGCCCTGATCGAGGTCTTCGAAGCGCGGGGTTACGGCGAGGTGGCGACGCCGGCAATCGAGTACGACGAGGTCTTGGCCCGCGGCGGCGGCCGCGCCGCCAGTTCCTCCTACCGATTCTTCGACGAGGGCGGCGAGCTGCTGGCGCTGCGCTCGGAAATGACGGTACCGATCGCCCGCCTGGTCACCGGCCGGTTCGCCAACGTCCAGGAGCCGCCCTATCGCCTCTGCTATCTGGCCGGCGCCTACCGCGCGGTGCGCCCGCAGAGCGGTCAGATGCGCGAGATGGTGCACGCCGGCGTCGAGTTGATCGGCGCCTCGGCGGCGGAGGGGACGGTCGAGGTGATCGAGGTTCTGGAGGCGGCGCTCGACGCTGCCGGCCTCGACCGCGCGGTGATCGGGCTCGGCGACGCCGATCTCTACCGGCAGCTGCTTGAGGAGCTGGGGGTGGAGGGGGAGGCGCGGGACTCGATCCTCGCCTGTCTCGCCACACACGACCTCGTCGCGCTCGAGGAGAGGCTCTCGGCGGCGGGCATCGGCCCCGAGCGCGTGCAGAGCTGCGTGGCGCTGACCCAGGTGCGCGGGGGCAGCGAGGTGCTCGAGCAGGCGCGGGGGCTGGGCGGCGAAGCGATCGAGCGGGCAATTGCGCGCCTCAGCGAGACCTTCGAGGAGCTCGAGCGGCGCGGCGCGGCCGACCGGGTCCAGATCGACCTCGGCCTGCTGCGCGACCTCGGCTACTACAGCGGCGCGATCCTCGAGGTCTACGACCCCGCCCTCGGCCACGTCCTCGGCGGCGGCGGCCGCTACGACGGGCTGATGGAGAAATTCGGCCTCGACCTCTCCGCCGCCGGCTTCGCGCTCTACCTCGAGCGCGTCCACACCGCCCAGCTGGAGGAGTCGCGCCGTGGCTGACGGGCCGCTGAAGATCGCGGTGCCGCGGGGCGCCCTGTTCGGCGAAACGCTCGACGTGCTCGACGGCGCCGGGATCGACACCGCCGAGCTGCGCGGCGACTCGCGCTCGCTGATCTTCGAGGCCTCCGGGGTGGTCCTGGTGACGATGCGGCCCTCCGACGTCCCCACCTACGTCGAGAGCGGCGCCGCCGACGTCGGCGTCACCGGCAAGGACGTGCTGCTCGAGCAGTCCGACCGGGTCGTCTACGAGCTGCTCGACCTCGGCTTCGGGCGCTGCCGCATGGTTCTCGCCGCCCGCACCGGCAACGACCGCCTGGCCGAAGCGCAGCGGCGGCTGGGAATGATGCGGATCGCGACCAAGTACCCGCGGATCGCCGAGCGCTACTTCGAGTCGACCGGCCGCCAGGTCGAACTGGTCGAAGTCAAGGGCTCGGTCGAGCTGGCGCCGCTGGTCGGGCTCGGCGACGGCATCGTCGACCTCGTCGCCACCGGGCGCACCCTCGAAGAGAACGAACTCGAGGTGCGCGAGGAGATCGTCGAGTGCACCGCCCGCTTCGTCGCCAACCGGGTCGCCCACAAACTGCGGGCGACGGAGATCGACGAGCTGACGGCGAAGCTGCGGGAGGCGAGCGGCGGATGAGGACGCGCCGCTTCGAGTGGGAAGGGGCGAGCGAGACGGCTGCGGCGTTGCGTCAGTGGGTTGCCGAGACGGCCCCGAGCGTCGACGTCGGCGAGATCGAAAGGCGTGTGCTGGCGGGCGGCGACGCCGCCGTCCTCGAGCTGACCAACAGCCTCGACGCCACCGAGGCCCCGCTCGGGGCGCTGCGGGTCGACCCCGGTGAGGCCGGCGCTGCTCTGGCCACCCTGGAGTCCGAGCTGCGAGCGGCGATGGAGGCCGCGATCGCCAACGTGCGCCGGGTTGCCGAGGCGCAGATCGGCGACGAGCAGACGGTCGAGCTCGACGCCGGCCAGAGCGTCCGGCTGCGCGAGGTGCCGGTCGCCGCTGCCGGCATCTATGCCCCCGGCGGGCGCGCCGCCTATCCCTCCTCGGTGCTGATGTGCGCGGTTCCGGCCTGGGCTGCGGGTGTCGAGCGCCTGGCGCTCGCCTCGCCACCGGGACCCGACGGCCGTGTCCACCCGCTGGTGCTTGCCGCCGCGGCCCTCTGCGAGGTCGAGGAGATCTACGCGATGGGCGGGGCGCAGGCGATCTTCGCCCTCTCCTACGGGACCGAGACGATCGCCCCGGTCGACGTGGTCGCGGGGCCCGGGAATGCCTGGGTGCGTGAGGCCAAGCGCGCCGTTTACGGCCAGGTCGGGGTCGACTCTCTCGCCGGCCCCTCAGAGCTGATGCTGATTGCCGGTCACGACACCGACCCGCAGTGGGCTGCGCTCGACCTCTGCGCCCAGGCCGAGCACGGGCCGGAGAGCCCGCTGGTGGCGGTGGCCGTCGAGGAGCGCGTGCTGGAAGCGATCGCGGCCGCGTCTGAAGCGGCCGCGGCCGAGCGGCCCAGCGTCGCCGACGCGCCGCTGGCTTTGGTGCGGGTCCCGGAGACCGAGGCGGCAATCGAGCTCGCCAACGCCTATGCGCCGGAGCATCTCGAGCTGCTGGAGACCGACGCGGCGCTGCTCGCCGAGCGCGTCACCACCGCCGGCTGCGTCTTCGTCGGTCGTCACGGCGCCACCGCGTTCGGCGACTACCTCGCCGGTTCCAATCACGTGCTACCGACCGGCGGTGCCGGTCGCTATGCCGGACCGCTCGGCCCCGGCGCCTTCCGCCGCCGCATCGCCAACGTCGAGATCGACGGCGCCGCGGGCGAGCTGGCGCCGCACGTAAACGCCCTGGCGAGGGCCGAGGGCTTCCCCGTTCACGGCGAGTCAGCGATGATTAGGCGATGAGCAGAACCGCAAGCAAGGAGCGCAGAACGGCCGAGACGCAGATCAAGCTCTCCCTCGACCTCGACGGGGGGGAGGCCAGCGCCAAAACCGGCGTCGGATTCCTCGACCACATGCTCGACCTGCTGGCCCGCCACGGCCGCCTCGGGCTGAAGGTCGAGGCCAACGGCGACCTCGAGACCGGCGCCCACCACACGGTCGAGGACGTCGGCATCGTCTTCGGGCAGGCGCTGGACGAGGCACTCGGCGACCGTGCCGGGATCCGCCGCTATGGATCGGCCCTGGTGCCGATGGACGAGTCGCTGGCCGAGTGCGCGATCGACATCTCGGGCCGGCCCTACTGCGACTTCGACGCCGACCTGCCGGTCGTCTCGATCGCCGGCTTCGACAGCGAGCTGGCTGAGGAGTTCTTCCGCGCCGTCGCCAACAGCGCCAGGCTGACCCTGCACATCTCGGTTCGCTCCGGGACCAACGCCCACCACATGATCGAGGCTGCATTCAAGGCTTTCGCCCGTGCCCTGCGGGTCGCCGTCTCGATCGACCCGGAGGAGAGCGGCGTGCCCTCGACCAAGGGGACGCTGAGCGAATGAGCGCCCGGATCGCGATCCTCGACTACGGGATGGGCAACCTTCGCTCGGCCGAGAAGGCGCTCGAGCACGTCGGCGTGACCGCGAGGATCAGCCGCGACCCGGTCGAGGTGGAGGCCGCCGACGGGGTGATCCTGCCCGGCGTCGGGGCGATGCCGCGGGCGATGGAGCGGATCCGCGAGCTCGGGCTGGAAGAGCTGGTCGCCGAGCGGCGCGAGGCCGGTGTCCCGATCCTCGGGATCTGCCTCGGCCTGCAGCTGCTCTTCGACTCGACGTCCGAGTTCGGCGGTGCCGGCGGCCTCGGACTCCTGGAGGGGTCGGTGACCGAGCTCGAGGCGGACGGTCTCAAGGTCCCTCACATCGGCTGGTCGCCGGTGCGATGGGAGCGCGAGTCGCGTCTGACCGAGGGGCTGCCCTCCGGGACGCCGTTCTATTTCGTCCACTCCTTCGCACCGCGGCCGAGCGCTGAGGATCGGCTCGGAACCGCCGAGTACGGCGCCCACTTCGCCTGCGCAGCCGAGCGCGAGAACGTCTACGGCGTCCAGTTTCACCCGGAGAAGTCGAGCGCGGCCGGCCTGCGGTTGCTCGCCAACTTCGCCGGCATCTGCGCCTCCGTTCCGGCGTGATCCTCTATCCGGCAATCGATATTCGCGGAGGTCAGGCGGTTCGCCTGATGCAAGGCGACTACGCCCACGAGACCGTCTACGACGCCGATCCGGTGGACGCGGCAGCACGTTGGGCAGGGGAAGGAGCCGAGTTCCTCCACGTGGTTGATCTCGACGGCGCGAAAGCAGGTTCGCCCCAAAATCTGGACGCAGTGCGCCGGATCGCTGCTGCGGTGGAATGCCCTTTCCAGGTTGGCGGCGGCCTGCGCGACGCGAAGTCAGTCGCGGCGATGCTGGAGGCGGGGGCAACGCGTGTGGTCATCGGCACCGCGGCCCTGCGCGACCCGGAGTTCCTCGACACGGTCGTGGCCGAGCACGGGGAGCGCGTTGTGGTCTCCGTGGACGCGCGCGGGGGGAAGGTCTCGCTCAGTGGATGGACCGAGGCGACGGAGAGGGACGTGGAGGAGACCGTGAAAGGGCTGGGTGAGAGGGGCGTGGCCCGGTTTCTCTGCACCGAGATTGATGTGGACGGGACCATGGAAGGTCCCGCGGTGAGCGAGCTGACCCGGATCGCGACCAGCACCCCGGCTTCGGTGATTGCCTCCGGGGGCGTCGGCGACCTTGGAGACCTCGAAAGCTTGGCGGTGCTCGGTCGCCTCACCCCGAACATCGAGGGCGCGATCGTCGGCCGCGCCCTCTACGAGCGCAAGTTCAACGTCGCCGAGGGCATCGCCGCCCTAACCTGAGGCCATGTCGCTGAAGCGCGTCATTCCCTGCCTGGACGTCAACGCCGGTCGTGTCGTCAAGGGCACCAACTTCGTCGGCCTGCGCGACGCCGGCGACCCGGTGGAGCTGGCGGAGCGCTACGACGCCGAGGGGGCCGACGAGCTGGTGTTTCTCGACATCACCGCTTCGCATGAACAGCGGGAGACGATCGTGGAGCTGGCTCGCAGGACCGCGGACAACGTGTTCATCCCGTTCACGATCGGTGGTGGGATTCGCTCTGTCGAGGATGCCCAGGCCGTTCTCGACGCCGGGGCCGACAAGGTCTCCGTCAACTCGGCGGCGCTGGCGCGGCCGGAGCTCTTGGGAGAGCTCGGGGACCACTTCGGGGCTCAGTGCGTGGTGATCGCGATCGACGCCAAGCGCGAGGAGGACGGTTGGGGCGTCTACGTCAACGGCGGTCGCAAGCGGGTCGATGGGCGCGACGCCGTCAGCTGGGCCGAAGAGGCGGTCGAGCGGGGGGCGGGGGAGGTGCTGCTGACCAGCATGGACCGCGATGGGACCAATGACGGCTACGACCTCGAGCTGACCCGCGCCGTGGCCGGGGCTGTGAGCGTGCCGGTGATCGCCTCCGGCGGCGCCGGTGAGCTCTCTCATCTGAGCGAGGCGATCACGGGCGGCGGGGCCGACGCCGTCCTCTGCGCCTCGATCTTCCATTACGGCCACCACCGCGTCCGCGAGGCGAAGGAACGGATGGCGGCCGACGGCATCGCGGTTCGTCTGTAGCCAGCGAGCATCCGCGAGACCGTTCATCGTTGCCCCTATGGACGATCTAGCCGCGGCGCTGCGGCACGCCCACCCCGAGCTGGAGGTCGTGCGGAAGGAGGCGGGGGAGGCCGTTTACCTGGTCGGTGGCGCGGTCCGGGACCTTCTCCTCGGGCGGCCGCGGGCCGACGTCGACCTCGTCGTCGAGGGTGACGCCGCTGCGCTCGCCGCCCGCCTGGGCGGCGCCGGGAAGGAGCACGAGCGCTTCGGCACCGTCAAGGTCGAGGTCGAAGGGCACGAGCTCGACATCGCCACGGCGCGCACCGAGACCTACCCGGAGCCGGGAGCGCTGCCGGTGGTCGTCCCGGCGAAGAACGTCGAGGCGGACCTCGGCCGCCGTGACTTCACGATCAACGCGATGGCGATCCCGCTCGCGGGAGAGCCGCGGGTGATCGATCCCCACGGCGGGCGCGAGGACCTCGCCGCGGGCCTGCTGCGGGTTCTCCACCCGCGTTCCTTCGCCGACGACCCGACGCGGGCGATCCGCGCCGCGCGGTACGGCTCGCGGTTCGGATTCGTGCTCGAGCCCGAGACCGATGAGCTGCTGCGCCGGACCGACCTCTCGACCGTCTCTGCCGACCGCCGCCGGTCGGAGCTGGAGCGGTTGGCCGCCGAACCGACCGGCCGCGTCGGCCTCGAGCTGCTGGCCGAGTGGGGCCTACTCGACCTCCGCGAGGGGGGCGCGGAGCTGATGAGGTCGGTGGAGGAGCTACTGAGGGACCCCCACTGGGCCGGGTTGGTCCCACGCGGGCAGGCCCTGGTCGCAGCGGCCCTGGGCCCCGAGGGCACGGAGAGCGTCCTGGCCTCGATGCCGTCGCCGTCGCCGGGCGAAGCCGTCGAGGTGGCGGGGCGGCGTGATCCGGTCGAGCTGATCCTCGGCCGGGCGCTGGGGGCGACCTGGTTGGACCGCTACCTGACTGAGTGGAGCAAGGTCGAGCTGGAGATCGACGGCGATGACCTGATCGCCGCCGGGGTCCCGCAGGGCCCGGCGATCGGCCGCGGTCTGCGGGCCGCCAAAAGCCGGCGTCTCGAAGGAGAGATCGCCGGCCATCAGCAGGAGCTCGCCGCCGCCTTGGAAGCGGCGCGGCCAAGTAGCGCCCCGCCGTCTGCTTAGTTTCCGGCATGGAGTGGCGTGAAAGAGACGGCGTTCGCTGGCTGCGGGCCGAGCTCGACGGCGCCGTCGCGGCCTTCTCGACCCGCCTCGGCGGTGTCAGCGAGAGCCCCTACGACAGCCTCAACCTGGGACTGCTGACCGACGACGCCCCGGAGGCTGTGGCTGAGAACCGACGGCGCCTCGCCGCCGCGATGGGCTTCGAGCCCGAGCAGGTCGCCTTTGCCCGCCAGGTCCACGGGACGCGTCTGATCGAGCACAGCGGCCCATTCGCCTGTTCCTTTTCGTTGCCAAGCAACGAAAAGGAACAGGCAGGCCATCCGCCCGGAGCGGATGGGCATGTCGTGCGCGAGCCCGGCCTCGCGGCGCTGGTCTTCACCGCCGACTGCCTGCCGATTGCCGTCGCCGGGCCGCGAGGGGTGGCGATGCTGCACGCCGGCTGGCGCGGGCTCGCCGGCGGCATTCTCGCCGCCGGCGTCGCGGCGGTGGGCGCGAGCTCGGCGGCGATCGGTCCTGGGATCGGGCCTTGCTGCTACGAGGTCGGCGACGAGGTGCTGGACGCCTTCTCCGCCCTCGGCGAAGGGGTGGCCAAGGGGCGGATGCTGAACCTGTCCGAGGTCGCGCGGCGGCAGCTGGCGGCGGCGGGGGTCGGGCGGGTCGAGTCGG
This sequence comes from uncultured Actinomycetes bacterium, assembly GCA_963724745.1. Classification (GTDB taxonomy): domain Bacteria; phylum Actinomycetota; class Thermoleophilia; order Solirubrobacterales; family 70-9; genus VAYN01. The sequence continues at coordinate 94,293 of CAVRVU010000007.1, read as the reverse complement.
CGGGACTCTGCACCAGCTGCGAGGCGGAGCTCTTCTTCTCGCATCGCCGCGATGCGGGCCGCACCGGCCGCCAGAGCGGCGTCGCCTGGATCGAGGGGCGGTGATGGCCGAGCTGATCCGCAACATCGACGCCGCCAAGCTCGCTGCCAACCTGGAGGAGGCGAGGGCGATCGCAGGCGAGGGCGCCGAGATCCTCGTCGCCACCAAGTACGTGCCGCTGGAGGAGATGGGCAAGCTCGCCGAGGCGGGGGTGGACCTCGTCGGGGAGAACCGCCAGCAGGACCTCGCCGCCAAGCACGAGCGCTGGGGAGACGCCTTCACCTGGGACTTCATCGGCAACCTGCAGAGCCGCAAGCTCAAGCAGGTGCTGCCGCTCTGCCGGCTGATCCACTCGGTCTCCACCGACTCCGTACTCGCCCAGCTCGGCAAGCACGCTTTGCCTGACACCGAGGTCCTGGTCGAGGTCAACCTCTCCGGCGAGGAAGGCAAGGGTGGGGTGGGCCCTGGGGAGCTCCCGGCCTTCATCGAGCGCTGCCCGGTCACCGTCGACGGGCTGATGACGATGCCCCCGTTCAGCCCCGATCCGGAGCACTCGCGGCCCTATTTCGCCCGACTCGCCGAGCTCGCTGCCACCCACGGCCTGCCACGCCTCTCGATGGGGACCTCACAGGACTGGCGGATTGCGGTCGAGGAGGGGGCGACGATCATCCGTCTCGGACGCGCCCTATTCGCGTGAATTCGCCCAAAAGTGGGAATAATCTGTAAAGGAGTCGGCCACGATAGGCCGAAAGACGCGGGACAGATGGCTCTAAAAGACACTTGGCACAGAGCGTTGGTCTACTTCGGCTTGGCCGAGGACCACGACTACGGACCCGAATACGAGGAAGACTTCGAGCCCGAGACGGGGACCGAGGAGGTCTTCGAGGGACGACGCGAACGCGGCGAGAGCGGTTCCTCGGTGCGGCGCCTGCCCACCTCTCGCCGCCCCCGGCGCGACGAGATCGACGACATCTTTGCCGACGACGAGCCGATCGCCGCCAGTCGTACGCGAACGCTGCGTCCGGTCGACAACGGCGGCAACGGCGCCGACGTCCAGGTCCACCTCGTCATCCCCCGCAACTTCAACGACGCCCAGCAGGTCGCCGACCAGTACAAACGCTCGGTGCCGGTGATCCTCAACCTGCAGACCGCCGACCATGAGCTCTCGAAGCGAATGATCGACTTCTGCTCGGGGCTCACCTACGCGCTCGACGGCGGCATGCAGCGGATCGCCGAGAAGATGTTCCTGTTGACGCCGCGCAACGTCGAGGTCTCCGCCGAGGAAAAGGCGAGACTGATCGACAAAGGCTTCTTCAACCAGTCTTAGGGGTCCTCAGGGGGTATCACCTCGGGCCGGGTTTGTTCACCAGATGGAAACGAGGTGGGCCCCGATTTTTCACGGGCTGCCGAAGCCCCGTTCTTAGGTTGCGGTCGTCACGACGACTCGTAAGCGAAAGAAAAGAGGAACTGGATGAAAGGCATGCGTCTTTCAACGGTGCTGGCGGCAGCTCTGGTGGTGGTCGCGCTCGGCGCTGGCAGCGCCGCGGCGACCGGGATGTTCTCCGGCGGTTCGGCCAAGGGCCAGGTGCGGGCACTCCGGACCGCGCTGCACGACCGCGAACCCAAGAACGTGATCTTCCTGCTCGGCGACGGGATGGGAACCCAGGAGATAACCGCCGCTCGCTACTACCAGGGAGTCCATAACCCACTCAACGTCGACCGGATGCCGTTCACCGGGTTCGACACGACCTGGTCGGTCAAGCCGGGCGCCAGCGCCCCCTTCCTGCCCGATTACGACCCCGATTCGGCCTCGACCGGGACCGCCTGGGCGACCGGGCAGAAAACGATCGACGAGCGGATCTCACAGGGCCCGAGCAGTGCCGAGAACGTCCCCGGCCAGAACCTGTCCACGGTTCTCGAGCTGGCCCAGCAACGCGGCATGAAGGTCGGCGACGTCTCCACCGCGGAGATCACCGACGCCACCCCGGCAGTGCTCGCCTCGCACATCTCCCTGCGCGGCTGCCAGGGGCCGGCGAACATGGCGGCGTGCCCGCTGGAGACGAAGGGCGCTGGCGGCCTCGGCTCGATCGCCGAGCAGGAGGTGGACCACAGGGTGGACGTACTCCTCGGCGGCGGCCGCAACCGCTTCACGGCGACGATCGGCAGCGGCCCGGAGGCCGGCCAGACCGTGGTCGAATCAGCTCAGGCGAAGGGCTACCAGTACGTCACCGACGCGGCCGGCCTGGGCGCGGCAGCGAGCGGTAAACCGGTTCTTGGCCTCTTCACGCCGGGCAACATGTCGCTCGAGTGGAGTGGACCGGCGGCCTCGACCGGCCAGGGCAACGCGGCGACGCCCTGCACCGAGGGTCAGCGGCCGGCAAACGAGCCGAGCCTGCCGGAGATGACGCAGAAGGCGCTCGAACTGCTCGACACGGGCAAGGGTCGCAGCAAGGGGTTCTTCCTCCAGGTCGAGGGGGCCTCGATCGACAAGCAGGACCACGCGACCAACGCCTGCGGTCAGATCGGCGAGACGATCGCCTTCGACCAGGCAATCGGGGTCGCGCTCGATTACCAGCAGAGACACCCCGACACGCTGGTCGTGGTCACCGCCGACCACTCCCACACCAGCCAGATCGTCGGCGAGGACGCCGGTGGCAGCGGGCTGCCGGCCGGCTACTCGACGAACCTGCTGACCAAGGACGGGCAGACCCTGAGCCTCACCTATGGCACCGCCGGCTACGGCGGCCCGGGGGCGGCTCCGGTGGCGGCGCCGCCGAGCCAGCAGCACACCGGAGCGGTGGTTCCGGTCTGGGCCTCCGGCCCTGGCGGTCTCGAGGTGCTCGGGACCAACGACCACACCGACCTGTTCGGCACGCTGGGCGGATAAGCCGGCGCGATCATGGCCCGGGGTAGTCTCCCGGGCCATGATCGTTGGCTTCGTCGGGTCGGGCAGCATGGCCGCCGCTATCGCGCGCGGCTGGGCCGGTGAGTTCGAGCAGATGCTCTTCTCCGACAGCGGCTCCGGGCGCGCAGGGGAGCTGGCCGCGGAGCTTGGGGGAGAGGCCGTCTCCAACACGGAGATCGCCGCTCGCGCCGACCTCGTCGTCCTGGCGGTGAAGCCGAACAAGCTGGATGAGGTCGCGCCGGGGCTGGACGGGGCGAAGGAGATCGTCTCGGTCCTCGCGGTCGCGCCGCTGGAGCGCTTGAGGGCTGCTTTCCCGGGCGCCGAGCACGTCCTGCGGGTGATGCCCAACGTCGGCGTCGAGGTTGGCAGCGGCGTTCTCTGCGTCGCCGGCTCGGCCAGCGCCGAGGCCCAGGCGAAGCTGGAGCTGCTCGGTCACGTCGTCGAGATCCCCGACGCCGACTTCGACGAGGCGACCGCGATCATGGGCTGCACGCCGGCCTACCTGGCGCTTGCCGTCGAGGCGCTGGCCGACGCCGGGGCCGCCGCTGGGCTCGACCCGGAGCTGGCCCGCGAGCTGGTCGTCGAGACGACCGCCGGCACCGCCGAGCTGCTGCGCCGCCGCCATCCCGCCGACGTCCGCAAGGCGGTCGCCTCGCCGGGCGGAAGCACCGAGGTCGGGCTCGAAGCGCTGGAGCGCGAAGGCGCCCGCCGCGCCTTCGAGGCAGCCGTCGAGGCATCGCTGGAGAGGATGCGCGGATGATCCCGCTGGCGCTCACCCGGAGCGACCTCGCCGACTACGTCGGCGCGCTCTTCATCGTCTACACGATCCTGATCTTCATCCGGATCGTCGCCTCGTTCGTGCCGCGGATGCCCTACAACCCCTACCTCCGCGCGGTCCTCGACTTCGCCCACGAGACGACCGACCCCTACCTCAACTTCTTCCGCCGCTTCCTGCCGCCGATCGGGGGCGGTGGGCTGGCGATCGACCTCAGCCCGATGATCGCGATCATCCTCCTCTTCGTCGCCCAGGCGCTGGTCGTCGGCCTGATCCGCGGGTGAGCGCCAGCGGCCGTGCCTGGGCCCTCGCCGGCATCCTCTGCGGCGCGGTGGTCGCCGCCGACCAGGCGGTCAAGGCGACGATCGAGGCTCGCCTCTTTCCCGGCGAGGACGTCGATGTGCTGGGGCCGCTCGGCCTCACCCTGGCTCACAACCGCGGCGTCGCCTTCGGCCTCGCCGGCGGGGCGGGCCTCGGGCTCGTCCTCGTCACCGTGGCGGCGCTGACGGTGATCGCCTATGTCTTCAGCCGCGACCCCCAGCGACGGGGGATGTGGGTCGCGGCCGGCCTGCTCGCCGGCGGTGCCCTCGGGAACCTGATCGACCGCCTCGTCGCCGGCGAGGTCACCGATTACATCGCCGTCGGCTCCTGGCCTCCGTTCAACATCGCGGACGTCGCGATCACCGCCGGCGTCCTGCTGATGGTCCTGATCTACCTGCGCGACGCCGAGCCCGAGGCCGAAGGTGACTGAGCCGCGGCTGCGCGTCGTTCACCTCGACGAGCATCTCGCCGTCGTCGACAAGCCCGCCGGCCTCGTCGTCCACCCGGCGCCGTCCCACAGCGGCGTGACGCTGGTCGACGAGCTGGCCGAGATCCTCGGCGGCGGGGCGGACCCGGAGCGGCCGGGGATCGTCCACCGCCTCGACAAGGGCACCAGCGGCCTGCTGGTCGTCGCTCGCGACGACGAGACCCACGCGGCGCTGCAGGAGCAGGTGCGCGAGCGCGAGGTCGAGCGGATCTACCTGGCGCTGGCCGGCGGCCGGCTCGCCTCCCGCACCGGCACGATCGACGCTCCGATCGGCCGCGCCGCCCGCCAGCGGCACCGGATGGCGGTCTCCGGCGCAGCCTCCCGCCAGGCCCGGACCCATTTCACGGTCCTGGAGCTGCTGCCACGCGAGACCTACCTGGAGGCGCGGCTGGAGACCGGCCGCACGCACCAGATCCGCGCCCACTTCGCCGCCATCGGCCACCCGCTGACCGGCGATCCGACCTACGGTGGAGCCGAGCGCTACGGCCTGCGACGCCAGTTCCTCCACGCCCACCGCCTCTCCTTCCAGCACCCGCGCAGCGGCGAGAGCCTCAGCTTCTCCTCGCCCCTGCCAGAGGATCTGGCGCAGGCGCTGGAGGCGGCCCACGCCAGGTAGGCGCTCCGCTCTACAATCGGCGGTCCAAACCAATCCCCGCTCCAAGCGAGCCCGGATCCTGCCTGGCCACCAACCAGGTCCTGGTGAGCGGAGTGGGGCGCTGCACCCAATTCAAGGAGAACAAGGCATGCCAGAGGCAGAACTCAAGGACCTGCTCGAAGCCGGAGTCCACTTCGGCCACCAGACCCGCCGCTGGAACCCGAACATGCGCCGCTTCATCTTCGGCGAGCTGGACGGGATCCACATCATCGACCTGCTGCAGACCGAGGCGCTGCTGGAGAACGCGCGCCGCTTCGCCGGTGAGCTCGCCAGCGGCGGCGGCACGGTGCTCTTCGTCGGCACCAAGAAGCAGGCCCGCGACACGGTCCAGGAATGGGCCGACCGCTGCAAGATGCCCTACGTCAACAAGCGCTGGCTGGGCGGTCTGCTGACCAACTTCAACACGATGTCAGGCCGGATCGCCCGCCTCCATCAGCTCAATGGCTGGAAAGAGGAGGGCAAACTCGACCTCCTGCCGACCAAGGAGCGGATGGGGATGGAGGCCGAACTCGCCAAGCTCGAGTTCAACCTCGGCGGGGTCCGCGACATGGACCGCCTGCCCGACGCGGTTTTCGTCGCCGACCTGAAAACCGAGGAGATCGCGGTCAACGAGGCCGCCCGCCTGCGGATCCCGATCATCGGCCTGGTCGACACCAACTGCGACCCGACGCCGGTCGACTACGTGATCCCCGGCAACGACGACGCGATCCGCTCCTGCGAGCTGATCATCGGCACGATCGGCGGCGCCGTCGAGGACGGCTCCAGCTCCTGGCGCGTCCAGGAGGAGAAGCGGATCGCCGAAGAGATGGAGCGGCGCAAAAAGGACGAGGAAGAGCGGAAGAAGCGCGAGGAGGAAGAGAAGGCACGGGTCGAAGCGGAGGAGGCCAAAAAAGCTGCCGCGGAGGCGGAGAAAGCGGCTCAGGCTACGGCTGCTGCTCAGCAGAAAGCGCAGCAGGTTCAGGGGCAGGCGCCGAAATCTCAGCAGCAGCAGGCTCAGGCGCCGAAACAGCCTCAGGGACAGGCGCCTCAGGCCGCGGGTCCTGCCGCCGCAGGGGACCCACCGTCTCCTGCGCCGCAAGAGACGGTCCCCCCTACGACGTCACCCACGGCAGAGGCCGCTGAGAAAAAAGCTGATGCTCCTACCGCTGAGGAGAAAGCTCCGACCGTTGCAGGGGAGCAGCCCGCTGCCTCTGACGCTGAGCCGTCCGAGGAGCAGCCGCCTGCGCCGCCCGCTGAGAGCGCGGAGGCCGCCGAGAGCACCGAGGGTGAGAAAGCCGAGGAGTCGAAATGAGCGTTACCGCTGCTGACGTGAAGGCGCTCCGGGATCGGACTGGGGCGGCGATGATGGATGCGAAATCCGCGCTGGTCGAGGCCGACGGCGACGTCGAACGGGCGGTCGAGCTGCTGCGGGTGAAGGGGCAGGCCTCCGCCGCCAAGCGCGAAGGCCGCGGCACCAACGAGGGCGTCGTCGCCTCCTACATCCACGCCAACGACAAGGTCGGGGCGATGGTCGAAGTCCAGTGCGAGACCGACTTCGTCGCTCGCAACGAGGAGTTCAAGGTCTTCGCCTACCAGGTGGCCCTGCACGCGGCCGCAACCGCGCCGCAGTACGTCACCACCGAGGAAATTCCGGCAGAGGAGCGCGAGGCCGAAAAGCGGGTCTTCGAGGAGAAGGCGCGCGAAGAAGGCAAGCCCGACAACGTCGTCGAGAAAATCGTCGAGGGGCAGCTCAACAAGTGGGCCGCCGAGGTCGCGCTGCTCGACCAGACCCACGTCAACGCCGAGAAGCACGAGGGCAAGACGATCGAGGAGCTGCGCCAGGAGCTGGCGGCGAAAACGGGCGAGAACGTCCGTGTCGCCCGTCTCGCCTATTTTCGCGTCGGCGAATAGAGTCAGCCGCAGTGACCGATTCCCCCGAGCCGCGCTTCGGGCGCATACTGCTGAAGCTCTCCGGCGAGGCCCTGATGGGCAGCCAGGACTTCGGCACCGACGGCGCCGAGGTCGACCGGATCGCCAGGCAGGTGGCGGCGGTCCGCGACCGCGGGGTCGAGGTCGCGATCGTGGTCGGCGCCGGCAACATCTACCGCGGCCTCGACGGTGCGGCGAGCGGTATGGACCGTGCCACCGGCGACTACATGGGAATGCTGGCGACGGTGCTGAACGCGCTCACCCTGCAGGACGCGCTGGAGCGGCTCGACCAGCACACCCGGGTGATGTCGGCGATCGAAGTCCAGGAGGTCGCCGAGCCCTACATCCGCCGCCGCGCGATGCGCCACCTGGAGAAGGACCGGGTTGTGATCTTCGCCGCCGGCACCGGCAACCCGTTCTTCACCACCGACACCGCGGCGGCGCTGCGCGCGCTGGAGATCCATGCCGCGGCGATCCTGATGGCGAAGAACGGGGTGGAGGGGGTATTCGACTCCGACCCGGCGACCAACCCCGAGGCCAAGTTCATCCCGGCGATCACCCACAAGGAGGCGATCGAGCGCGGCCTGCGGATCATGGATTCGACCGCGCTCTCGCTCTGCATGGACAACGATCTGCCGATCTACGTCTTCAACATGGGCGACGAGATGCAACATAGATAGGATCGTTTCCGGCGAAAAAGTGGGGACGCTGGTCTCGAGTTCCCCCGCCGACTGACGAGGACGGGAACCCGTGGAGCTGATCGACGAACTGCTAGTGGACGCCAAGGGGCGGATGGCCAAATCGGTTGAATCGAGCCGCAGCGAGCTCGCCACCGTGCGCACCGGCCGCGCGTCGCCGCACCTGCTCGACCGGATCATGGTCGACTACTACGGCAACCCGACCTCGCTGAAGCAGCTGGCCAACGTCTCTGCCTCGGATGCCCGGCTGCTGACCGTGACGCCGTTCGACAAGAGCGCCCTCGGGGCGATCGAGAAGTCGATCCAGGAGTCCGACGTCGGCCTGACGCCGAGCAACGACGGCAACGTGATCCGACTGCAGATCCCGGAGATGACCGAGGAGCGGCGGCGCGAGATGGTCAAGGTCGTCCACGGGGTCGCCGAGGAGGGTCGGATCGCGATCCGCAACGTCCGCCGCGACATCATGAGCGACCTGCGCGAGCTGAAAAAAGAAGGCGAAGCCGGCGAGGACGACGAGCGGCGGGGTGAGGATGCCCTGCAGAAGCAGACCGACGAAGCGATCGCCGAGATCGACGCTTTGCTCAAGGGCAAGGAAGAAGAGATCCTCGAAGTCTGAGGATCGAGCGGCCCGCCGCGTGACCGCACCGAAATACGTAGCGATCATCACCGACGGCAACGGGCGCTGGGCCAGCCAGCGCGAGCTGCCGGTCGTCGAGGGGCACCGGGCCGGTGCCGACACGCTGAAGGCACGGCTGCGCGACGCGGCCGAGCTGGGGATCGAGGAGCTGACCGTCTACTCGTTCTCGACCGAGAACTGGAATCGCCCCGAGGAGGAGGTCCGCGGCCTGCTGGCGATGATGGGCGAGCGGATCGGCTCGGAAACGCCGGAGCTGAAGGACGAAGGGGTGCGGATGCGCTACATCGGCCGCCGCGAGGGCCTCGATCCGGCGCTGGTGGAGCGGATGCAGTGGTCCGAAGAGGAGACCGCCGCCAACGACCGCATCATTCTCTACGTCGCCTTCAACTACGGCGGCCGGGCCGAGATCCTCGATGCGGCGCGGCGCTTCGAGGGCGGCACCGAGGAGGAGTTCCGCCAGCTCCTCTACGCGCCGGAGATGCACGACCCCGACCTGCTGATCAGGACCAGCGGCGAGAAGCGCCTCTCCAACTACCTGCTCTGGCAGTGCGCCTACTCTGAGCTTGTCTTCCGCGACGAGCTCTGGCCCGACTTCGACCGCGCCGCGCTTGGAGGCGTGTCTGCGTGAGTACGAGACTCGGCAGCGGCGCTTCGGGAGCCGGACGTGAAGATGGACCTCTTCGACGACGAGATGTTCGAGGACGAGCCGCAGCCGCCGCAGCGCCCACCGCGCGAGCCCCGCCGCCGTCGCGGCGGCGGCGAGACCGCGAAGCGGATCCTGGTCGCGCTGCCCTGGATCGCCTTCGCGATCGCGATCACGGTCGCCGGCGGGATCGTCTTCGCCGTGGCGATGATCGCGATCGGCGTCGTCGCGATCCGCGAGTTCGCCGGGATTGCCAGCCGCTACCGGCCGCTCGTCATCCCGGCCTACCTGGCCGTCGTCGCACTGGTCGTGGCCGCCGAGTTCGGGACCGCCTTCAACATCCTCTACGTCCTCGCCGCAACCTTCCCGCTGCTCTTCGCCTTCGCCGCCAGGGCGAAGCATGGCGAAGGGGCCACCGTCTCGCTCGGGGTGACGCTGCTGGGGGTTGTCTGGATCGGGATCCCCCTCGCCCACGCGGTGCTGCTGCGGGAGCTGCCTGACCACGGCGCCGCTCTGTTGATCGACGTTCTCGTCGGCACCTTCGTCGCCGATACCGCCGCCTACGCGACCGGGCGCATGTTCGGCAGCCACAAAATCGCCCCCAACCTCTCGCCGAACAAGACGATCGAGGGGCTGATCGGCGGCTTCGTGATCGGCACCATGGGCTTCTGGTTCGCCGGTCTCTACCAGGACTGGCTCTCAGGGGTGGACGCGCTGATGATCGGCGCCGCCGTCGCCGCCGTCGCCCCGATCGGCGACCTCTTCGAGTCGATGCTGAAGCGCGACCTCGGCACCAAGGACACCGGCACCCTCTTCGGCCCCCACGGAGGCATCCTCGACCGCCTCGACGCCGTCTTCTTCACCGTCGTCGTCGGCTACTACCTCTCGGTCGCGGTGGTCTACTGATGAACGACGACTGGCGCCTGCAGGTCGACTTTCGCGACGACGGGGTGCTCGATGCCCTCCACGACCGCCTCGACGCGGAGGAGCTGGAGCACGACCTCAGCAACGCCTTCCACGACCGGGTGATCGTCTCGCGGGACGGGACGACGATCTTCCTCTACGCCGGCGACCGGAAGCAGGCCGAGAAGGCGCGGGACCTGGTCGTCCGACTTGCCGCCGAGGACGGGGAGGAGGTCGAGATCGACTTCCGCCGCTGGCACCCGGAGGCGCTGAGTGGAGGCCGGCGGACGAGCCGCGGCCGCTCCGTATCCTCTGCATGAAGAAGGTCCTCATACTCGGCTCGACCGGGTCAATCGGCACGCAGGCGCTGGAAGTGATCGGCGCCTCACGGGAGCTGCAGGCAGTTGGCCTGGCAGCCGGCAGCGGCTGGGAGACGACGGTCGCGCAGGCGCGCGAGCATGGCGTGCCGGTGATCGCCCTCGCCGACGCCGACGCCGCCGAGCGCGCTCGTGGCGCCTGGAGTGGGCAGGTGCTTGCCGGCTCCGAGGGTGTGCGCGAGCTGATCGTCTCGACCGAGCCCGACCTCGTCCTCAACGCGATCGTCGGTGCCGCCGGCCTGGGATCGACGATCGTCGCCCTCACTGAGGGGATCGACGTCGCCCTCGCCAACAAGGAGAGCCTGGTGCTGGGCGGGGAGCTGGTGATGGCCCTGGCCGAGGCGACCGGGGCGCGGCTGCTGCCGGTCGACTCCGAGCACTCCGCCCTCTTCCAGCTGGTCAACGGCGAGGCGCCGGGAACGGTGGAGCGGCTGGTGCTGACCGCCTCGGGCGGACCGTTCCGCGGCCGCGACGATCTCTCCGGGGTCAGCGTCGCCGATGCGCTCGCCCATCCGACCTGGCAAATGGGCGGCAGGATCACGATCGACTCGGCCACGCTGATGAACAAGGGCTTCGAGGCGATCGAGGCGCACCACCTCTTCGCCGTCCCCTACGAGCGGATCGACGTCGTCGTCCACCCGCAGTCGCTGATCCATTCGCTGATCCACCTCGTCGACGGCTCGACGCTCGCCCATCTCGGCTATCCCGACATGCGGGTGCCGATCTCCTATGCGCTGCACCACCCCGAACGGGCCGACGTCGACGTGCCCCGGCTCGACCTCGCCGCGGTCGGCTCGCTGACCTTCGAGGCACCGGATCCGGAAACCTTCGCCTGCCTGCGCCTGGCGCTGGAGGCCGGCGCGGCGGGGGGGACTGCGCCCTGTGTGCTGAACGCCGCCGACGAGGTTGCCGTCGCCGCCTTCCTCGCCGAGCGGATCCCCTTCACCGGGTTCCCGGCGGTGATCGAGCGGGTGTTGGAGGAGATGCCGGCCCGCGCCGTGACCCACTTCGACGACCTCTTCGCCGCCGACGCCGAGGCCCGCGAGCGCAGCGAGGAGCAGATCCGAGGGTTGATGCCCGCATGAGCTGGCTCTGGGTCTTCATCGGCTTCTGCTTCCTGATCGTCCTCCACGAGGCGGGGCACTTCGTCGCCGCCAAGGCGACGGGGATGCGGGTCGAGCGCTTCTTCCTCTTCTTCGGGCCGACGATCTGGTCGTTCAAACGGGGCGAAACCGAGTACGGGGTGAAATCGATTCCGATCGGCGGCTACGTGAAAATCACCGGGATGAACCCGGAGGAGGAGGTCCCTCCGGAGCACGAAGCGGACGCCTACTTCCGCAAGCCGGTCTGGAAGCGGATCGTCGTCGTCGCTGCGGGGCCGGCGGTCAACATCGTCCTGGCGTTCCTGATCCTCTTCGGTGTGTACGTGGTCAACGGTCGCCCGGAAGTCGATCAGCAGGTCGGCGCGGTGAAATCCGGGACGCCGGCGGCCAAGGTGCTGCAACCCGGCGACAGGATCGTCGCGATCGACGGCAAGCGGTTTGCCCGAGCCTCCGCCGCCGAACGACTCGACCGCTTTGCGAAAACCGTCGGCTCACACGAATGCGTCGGTAAGCAGGTCGACGGCTGCGTCGCGAGCACTCCCGTGAAGATCGAGGTGGAACGCGACGGCACGACGAAGACGTTCTTGGTTTACCCGCGCTACGACAACGAAGCCAAGAGATCGTTGATCGGATTTACCTACGGCAGCAGGATGGTCGACCTCGGCACGGGTGCCGCCGCCAAGGAAGCCGGCGACGCGATCTGGGAAGTCGCCTCCGGCACCGTCCACGTCTTCACCCACCTGTTCGAATCCGAACAGCGCAAGCAGGTCTCCGGCGTGGTCGGGATCAGCGACGTCGGCCACCAGGTGATCGAAAAGGGACTCGAACGGGCGCTGCTGCTGCTCGCCTTCGTCAGCCTCTCGCTCGGCCTCGTCAACCTGTTGCCGATCCTGCCGCTCGACGGAGGCCACATCTTCTGGGCCCTGGTCGAGAAACTGCGCGGCCGCCCGGCCTCGCTGCGGGTGATGGAGCGGGCGACGATGGTCGGCATCGCCCTGGTGCTGATGCTCTTCTTCCTCGGCCTCTCGAACGACATCGGCCGGATCACCGGCGAAGGCTTCGAAGTTCGGTAAAGCAGGCTGGCGCCGCCAGCGCGCGATCCCTTCTCAGTAGGCTTCGAATATGGCTTCAAAAAGGCAAATCTTCGTTGGCAACGTGCCGATCGGCGGCGGTGCTCCGGTCGCGGTGCAGACGATGACCAAGACCGAGACCGCCAACCTGGCGGCGACGATGGAACAGATTCGCAAGGTCGCCGATGCCGGGGCGGACCTGGTGCGCTGTGCGGTGCCGCGCGAGCAGGACGCCGAGGCGCTGAAGACGATCGTCAAGGAATCGCCGATCCCGGTGATCGCCGACATCCACTTCAACCACACCCTGGCGCTGAAAGCGATCGACGCCGGCGCCCACTGCATCCGGCTCAACCCGGGCAACATCGGCGGTCGCGACAAAGTCGCCGAGGTCGCCGTCAAGGCGAACGCCGCCGGGGTGCCGATGCGGATCGGGGTCAACTCCGGGTCGCTGCCAAAACACCTGCACGAGCTGGAGCGCGAGGCGCCGGTCGAGGCGCTGGTCGCCGCCGCGATCGAGTTCGTCGAGCTGATGGAGGGCCTCGACTTCGAGAACTTCAAGGTCTCGATCAAGTCGACCAACGTCCCGTACACGATCGCCGCCAACCGCCTGCTCTCGGAGAAGATCCCCTACCCGCTGCACCTCGGGGTGACCGAGGCGGGGACGAAATGGGGCGGCTCGCTGAAAAGCGCGGTCGGTCTGGGGACCCTGCTCGCCGACGGGATCGGCGACACGATCCGGATCAGCCTCTCGACCTTCCACGCCGAGGAGGAGGTCAAGGTCGCCTGGGAGATCCTCAAGGCGCTGCAGCTGCGCGAGCGCGGCCCGGTCCTGATCGCCTGCCCGACCTGCGGCCGCCTGCAGTTCGACATGGACTCCGTCGTGGCGGAAATCGAGAAGCGCCTCGAAGGCTACGAGGAGCCGGTCGAGGTCGCCGTCCTCGGCTGCGCCGTCAACGGCATCGGCGAGGCCAGCCACGCTGACTTCGGCATCGCCGGCGCCAAGAACGAGGGCCTGATCTTCGCCGGCGGCAAGCCGCTGCGGAAGGTCCCGCAGGAGAAGCTGGTCGACACCCTCTTCGAAGAGATCGACAAATCCCTCGACCGCGACGGCGAGGTCGAATTCGACGAGGCCGAGTCCCGCGAGGGCGCGGAGTGGGTCGCCAACATCGAGCGCGAAAACGCCGGCGACCTGACCCCCGAGAAGATCGCCCAGATGGAGAAGGAAGCCGTCGAACGCGGCGAGTCCGACAAGGTTCTGCTCGACGAGGAGGCCTCGCCGACGGCGGGCCGCCGGTTCACGCGGGCATAGCGCGCGCGGCGACGCCAGCGCCTGGAAGAGTTCTTTCAGGTTTCCTGATAACACCTCGGTTTCCTAAAAAGTGAAAGGATCCTGATTGCGCACAGGTGCATGTGCGTGGGCCGGGGATTGGAAACCATCCAGCGACAACTCAGCGAGTACCTGCAGTGTGAGCTGTACCACCTGCTGGGCGCCTACGGTGTTGCCGAAGCTCACCTGGGACGCCTTGCCAAGCGGCTGGTGGAGGAGAGAGAAGAGGCGGCAGACGAACGCGCGGAGACAGCCGCGTCGGTCCTCGCCGAATTGATCGATCGCTCGCGCGACTTCAACCGCGCGCTGAGCTGGAATCGGTATGCCACCGATCCGCGAAGCCGGACCAACCCCGCCCAGGCTCACAGCGACGACAGAACCAGCTGGCCGGTTCGAGAGCCGATGCCCGAGGAGCTGGTGATGACTCAGCGGAAGCGGTTCGATGTCGGACCGACGGATCGCAGCATGCGCGAAAGCCGGAAATCGCTGTGGTCGACGGATGAGGAGTGGGGCCGGATCGCCCGCTACTACTGCGAGGCGATCGCCGCACTCGAAGCGCACCGAGAGGTGCTCGGCAGCGAAGAGGATCGCCATCGAGAGGAGGGCGGAGATCGCGCGATGCAGATGAACTTTGCCCGGAGCCTCTTGGCGTCACGTGACGGCGAGTCACGGGGGAGAACCCTGCGAGAGGCGCGCGAGCATCTGGAGCGTCGGGTGGCCCGCTACGAGCAGCGCTTGAGCTGGGCGGTCGCCAGCATCGGCGCCGACCACGACGCAAGCGAGGAGGATGTCCTCGCCGGCCTCGGCATCGATCGCGAAGCTTCGCGGGGTAGGAGCGAGGAAGAGTTTCTCCGTTTGGTGATGGAAGATCGGCCGGCAAACGGGGAGGAATCTCTGTCGGTGTTCGTCCTGCGCGTGCAGGCTGAGGCGCACCTCTCGATGCACGCGGTGGAGGCTTGGAGATCGATGTGCTTGGGGGAGAACGCAAAGGCCATTGGCGGCCGGGAGAAGAGGTGGCTCGAACGCGAGCTGGAGCGAAGCATCGCCCTCGACACCTTCGCCTTCTGCGTCAGTCGCACGGCTCCCTGGATATTCGCCCGGAAGGACGCCGAAAGGGAGACCGTTACCCACGACGTCGCCGAGGCGTGGGAGAACGTGGTCCCACTTCGCAGCATGTGGATCGCCAGTCAGATCAGCCTGCTGTCGCTGCATCGCAGGGCATACGCGAGGGCGCTTCAGGAAAAGCCCGCCTCACCGGCCTACAACGACTACCACAAGCTCCAGCACCTGATCCGGGACACTCAACGCAGGATCGAAGGGGCCCCGCTGCATGTCGAAGGCGCCCGCGGGTTTCTCGCCGGCCTCAACGCGGAGGCGCATCATCACATCGGCGAGCTCTACCGATCTGAGCATGCGCATAAGCCTGCTCTCGAGCATTTCGAAGCTGCATCGCACCGGTTGGAGCTTCTGCGTGAGGAGGACGGAACGTTCGACGAGGTGCTGACGAACTCGCGCTGGTACGTCGAGCTGCAGATCAGCCACGGCAAGGCGTGTTACGAGTTGGGCCGTCACAAGGAGGCGCTCTGCTGGCACCTGAAAGCCTGGCGGGCCTTCCTCGCGCTGCTGTCCAGCGAAACTGAGACCGAGACCAACACCAAGGACATCTCGGCTGCAATCGAATGGCTCGAGAGCGTCAAATTCGAGCCTGAGCTGCGGAAGTCGGAGATCTCTGAGTGGGTGGGGCCGGTGATCGAGCAGCTCGACCGGATCAGCCCGGTGGGACGGGTGGGAGCGTTGGCGGCGGAGATCCTGCTTCGGCTGGGGCATCTCCTCTTCGTCCTCAATATCGGTGACGAAGAGGGGAGCTCCGAGGAGCGGGTCCGGAGAACCCTGGCGTTCCCCTGTCTCACGAAGGCGGCGGAATGCGACCCCTACAGCACCCTGATAGGTGCCGATCTGCTGAAGATGCGCTTTCGGTTCAACCGACTGGCGGACCGTGGCACCCTGAACCTCGAGGGGCAAATGGAAAGTCCAGATTTGGGGCCGATCGAGCAGCACTGGCCGCGCGGGGGAAGCGATTACGAGCGCCTTGCACGGGCAGCCGAGTACCTGATGCTGAAAGCCCGGACAACGCGTTTCGAAGCGAAGCCCGCCGACCCCAGCCCTGACCAGCTGGATGGACTCCTGGCCCGGGACCTGCTGCTTGACCTGTTCATGAGCACTGACAGCATCAACGTCCGCAAGTCCCAGATCCATCGCTTCCTGATGGCCTCGAAGTTGGAGGGGGAGCTTCCCTGCAAGCAGTCGACCCCCGCCATCGAGTTCATCTGCATGCGCCGATACAGCTCACCTTTCCCGCTCTTGCCGCGGCCCTCAGCATTCCGTGCGCTGGGCGGTGGCTACTTCGTCCGCCTCCACGACTCCGCTTGGCAGAAGCGGACTGGCGCCGATGGTCCCTACGGCATCGTGGTCGATCCCGGAGTGGATTTCGTCGAGAACCTCTATCGCACCGGATATTCGCTGGGCGACGTCGACATGGTGGTCATCACGCACGACCACGTCGACCATCTCGGCGGCCTGGATCCCCTTCTGTCCCTGCTCCACGTGCGATCCCAGATCCTCGCCAAGCAGGACCATGACGGAAAGGAGGAGCCGCGGAGGAAAGTCGCCCTGCTGACCAGCTCGTCGGTCGCCAAGCGCTACAAGCACGTCCTGAAGCTGAGTGCGCCCACCGCGAAGAACTTCGTCTTCGAAAACTTCGAGAGATTGAAGCGGGAGGGGCCGGACCGGGTGCTGCAGATGCCGGAGACGATTCCGTTTCCCGAGGCGTTCGAGATCCTCACCGTTTCATCGGTGAAAGGGGCCGACGCGGCCGACCGCAAGGCCAAGACGGACGGGCACCGCGACCTCAGCAACGGGCCATCCCACGGCGTCTGCTTCCGCCGGATGGGCAACCCGCGGATGAGCGTCGCGATCAGCAGCGACACTCCGCCGCCCCCGCCGGCAGCCGAGACGAAGCGCTTCGAAGCTTGGGAGAAGGCTTGGGGGCCCGCCTTGGAGGCCGGAATCCTCGTCGTCCACCTCGGCTCCATCCCGTTGACGGAGCTGCGACGCATGGACAGCTTCGAGCCCGAAGAGGGTCTTCCGGAGGAGTACCGGGAGGCCATGGTCGCCGAACGGAAGGAGCTGAAAAAACTCCAAGCATCCCTACAGAAGGCAGACCGTAACCTGCGCGGTCAGATCGAGTACGCGCAGTGGTTGCGTTCCCATCTTCCCAACCCCGATGCCGAGACGGAGATCATCGCTCCGATCGTCGGAACGGTTGACGAGCGATGGTTGCCACCGCCGGAACACAACTATCTGGTCGGGTTGCTGCGGTGGGCGCGCCACTACCGCGAACGCAGAGAGGGCCGGGACGGGGCCAGCCCAGAGGGCCTGTTCGTGATTGGCGAGCTGAGTGAGGAGCTCGGCACCATGAGGGGAAAGGTGGCTACTCGCCTCAACCATCGGATCTTCGAGGACGAAGCGCAGCGAGCCAAACAGGGAGAAGAGGTGTGGCCGGCGGGGTTTCCCTATGCCCTGACCGCCGACATCGGGCTGCATGCTTGCGTCAGGCCCAGCGACGACGGTTCCGCCCGCGTGGAAGTGCTCTGCACCACCTGCAATTTGGACACGGACCGGACCTCGTCGGAGAGCTATCACCCCTGCCACGACGTCTACGAGGTCTGCGTCAAGGGAGAGAACGAGGGCATCTTCTACAACTGCCTCGAGCACGACCCCGCCCGCCAGGAAGAACCGGCCTTCCTCGAGCAGTTGGAGCGGTTCGACATCTTCGGCCGCTGAGCAGCCGATAGGTTTCTCGGCGTGAGCCGACTGTCTCAAACCTTTCTCCCGACCCTGAAGGACCCGCCCGCCGATGCGGAGGCGATCTCGCACAAGCTGATGGTGCGGGCCGGGTTGGTCCGGCAGATGGGCGCGGGGCTGTGGACTTATCTGCCTGCCGGCTGGCGGGTGCAGCGCAAGGTGGTGGAGGTGATCCGCGAGGAGATGGAAGGGATCGGCTGCCAGGAGATGCTGATGCCGGTGCTGCAACCGGCTGAGGTGTGGGAGAAGTCGGGCCGCTACGGGATCGACGAGCTGTTCAAGCTCGAGGACCGCAAGGGCTCGCCTCTGGTCCTGGCGATGACGCACGAGGAGGCGGTCACCTACCACGTGGCGCGGGAGGTCCGTTCCTACCGCGATCTGCCGCTGATGCTCTTCCACGTCCAGACCAAGGAGCGCGACGAGCCACGACCGCGGGCCGGGGTGCTGCGCACGCGCGAGTTCACGATGAAGGACGCCTACTCCTTCGATCGCGACGAGGAGGGGCTGGCGCGCTCCTACGAGCTGCAGGCCGGCGCCTACGAACGGATCCTCGACCGCTGCGGGCTGCGCTGGTACCGGGTCGAGTCCGACGTCGGGATGATGGGCGGCTCCGGCGCCGACGAGTACATGGCGCCCTGCGCGGCCGGCGAGAACGAGGTCGCCCTGGCGCCCGGCTACGCCGCCAACGTCGAGGTCGCCGCCGCCGAGCCGCAGGCAGTCGAGCTGCCACCGTCGCTGGACGCACCCGAGGAGGTCGACACCCCGGGCCTGGCCAAGGTCGAGGAGGTCGCCGGCCACCTTGGGCTGCCGCCGGGGGCATTCATCAAGACGCTGCCGATCATCGTCGAGGGGCGCGGCATGGTCCTCGTCCTCCTCCGCGGCGACCATCAGCTGAATGAGATCAAGCTCCGCAACGGGATGGGGACCGATTTCCGCCAGGCGAGCGCCGAGGAGATCGAGGCCCAGCTCGGCCCGGTCGGCTACCTCGGCCCGGTCGGCAGTGGCCTGCCGATCATCAGAGACGCCGCCCTCACCGGCAACTCCTACGTCTCCGGGGCCAACGAGCCGAACACGCACCTGCGCGGGATCGACCCGGCGCGGGACTTCGAGTCCTACGAGATGGACGTGCGCACCGTTGTCGCCGGCGACACCGCCCCCGGCGGCGGCACGATCGAGATCGAGGAGGCGATCGAGGTCGGCAACATCTTCAAGCTCGGCACGCGCTACTCGGAGCCGCTCGGCGCGACCTACCTCGACGAGAACGGGCGAGAACACCCGATCGTGATGGGCAGCTACGGGATCGGGCCGGCGCGGATCCTGGCCGCCTCGATCGAGCAGCGGGCCGACGAGAACGGCATCGTCTGGCCGCCGGCGATCGCCCCGTGGGCGGTGCACCTCGTCTCGCTGGCGAAGGTCGGCGAGCCGGAGCGCGAGGCCGCCGACAAGCTCTACGAGGAGTTGCGCGCCGCCGGTGCCGAGGTCCTCTACGACGACCGCGACGCCGGTCCGGGGGAGAAGCTGACCGATGCAGAGCTGCTCGGTTGCCCGCTGCGCGTCGTCGTCGGCCGCCGCGGCCTCGCCGAGGGCGCCGTCGAGGCGAGCGAGCGGGCCAGCGGCGCCGAGCACAAGCTGCCGGTGGAGGACGCGGCCGCGCGGGCGCTGGAGCTGCTCGGCGGCCTCGACCGCGCCGATGGCTAGCCACGACCCTTTCGGCCGCGGCCGCGTCCGCCGCCTCTTCGGCCTCGACCGCTCAGCGCCGCCGCCGCGCCAGACCCGCAAGGGGGAGCCGCTGCAGCCGTGGACGATCCCAAACGCTGGTCGGCTACCTGCGCCTGGCGGCGCTGCCGATCTTCATCGTCCTTGCCTACAACACCGACGACGGCACCTCGCTCGCCTCGGCGATGGTCTTCTGGGGATTGCGGCGGGCGACTACCTCGACGGCATCCTCGCCCGCATCACCGGCCAGTACAGCCGCATGGGGGCGCTGCTGGACCCGCTGGTCGACCGCCTGACGATCCTCGCCGGCGCCGTCGTCTGCTGGAGCTTCGAGCTGCTGCCGCGCTGGGCGCTGGCGCTGCTGGCGCTGCGCGAGCTGGCGATGCTCGTTCCTCGCCCAGTACGGCCTCCGCCACGGCGTCGACATCGAGGTCAACTGGCCGGGGCGGATCTCGGTCTTCCCGATCATGGGCGGGATCTTCCTGGCCCTGCTGGCCCCCGGCTGGGTCGCGAGCGCGCTGCTGATCTGGGGCCTGGCGATGGCGATCCTCGCCACCGTCCTCTACGCGCGGACGGGCATGCGCGCCGTGCGCGATGCGCAAGCCGCAAGCTGAGAGCCCAGACTTGACCCGAACCTTCAACCTGGGGTTGAACCTTCGGGAGCTCCGACCTATAATCGACGCCCGCGCAAACGGAGGCCCTGCCTCCTCGAGTTAGGAGCACGATGGAGGACACCTTTCCCGATCTCGGCTCGCTCAGCGACAAGGAGCTGAAGGACCTGATCGACAACCTGACGGCGGAGGAGAACGAGATCTCCTACAAGCGGCGCGTCCTGCACGGGAAGATCGACATCCTGCGCGCGGAGCTGGTCAACCGGCTGCGCCAGAAACGGGAGGCGCGGCGACTCGCTGATCTCCGGCGACGACGTCGAGCAGCTGACCGAGATCCTCGCCGGCAAGGCGCAGCCTCCGGCGGAGGACGAGCCCGCCGCCTGAGCGCGGAGCTCGGCATGGCCGTCCACTGTCCCGAGTGCGGGTTCGCGAACCCCGAGGGCGCCAACTACTGCCAGAAGTGCGGCGCCTACCTCGGTGGCGCCGAAAGAGGCCGGCGACGACCCGACGACGATGACCTACCGGGTCGACGAGACCGGCGACATGCAGCCGGTCGACATCGAGGAGGTGGTCGAGGAGGCCGGCGCCGCGCTGGTGATCCGCGCCGGCGGCGGCCGCGCGGGGGAGAGCTTCAGCATCGCCGAGGACCGGGTCAGCATCGGCCGCAGCCCCGACGCCGGGCGTCTTCCTCGACGACGTCACCGTCTCCCGCAACCACGCGCTGCTGGTGCGCCGCCGCGACGGCCTCTACATCGACGACCTCGGCTCGCTCAACGGCACCTACGTCAACCGCCGCCGGATCGAGTCCCACCGCCTCGCCGACGGCGACGAGATCCAGGTCGGCAAGTACAAGCTCAGTTACCTGGAGCGCTGAGGCGATGGCCGTCTCCGAGCAGCCCGCGCGGACCGCCGGATTCGCCGAGCCGCCCGCGCAAGGCGCTGACGATCGGCGCCGTCTGCAAGATCCTCCAGAGCGAGTTCGACGACGTCTCGATCTCGAAGATCCGCTACCTGGAGGACCAGAAGCTGCTGCAGCCCGCGCCGCACCTCGGGCGGCTACCGCCTCTACAGCCAGTCCGACGTCGAACGGCTGCGGACGATCCTGCGCCTGCAGCGCGACGAGTTCCTGCCGCTGCGGGTGATCCGCCAGGAGCTCGCCTCCGGCGGCGACCTCGTCCTCGGCGACGGCGACCGAAAGCCCACGGCGAGCGGCGCCGTGCGCCGGGCGATCCTGGTCGACACCTCGCGCGCCTACCTGACGCTCGAGGAGATCGATCGAGGAGACCGGGCGCGCGCGAGGAGCTGGTCGCCGAGCTGGAGAACTTCGGCATCGTCCAGCCGGAGAAGCGCGAGGGCAAGACCGTCTACGACGAGACCGACCGCGAGATCGTCCGCGCCGCCAACGAACTCTCCCGCGTCGGCGTCGGCGCCCGCAACCTGCGCGTCTTCCGCTCCTCCGCCGACCGCGAGGCGCAACCTGCTGGAAGCGCTGCTCGGCCCGTCGCTGCGCTCGCGCAACCCGGAGCGCCGCAAGGAGGCGCTGCAGAGCCTGGAAAGCCTGGCGGCGACGGTCAGCCACCTCAAGCACCTGCTGCTGGTCCGCGACCTCCGCCGCCTCGCCGGCGACTAGCCGGGCCGCGCTCGCGTGCCGCGCGTGACCCGCCGGCGCACCGATCGCGCGCCCCGCTCGAGCGAGGTCTGGGAGCTCGTCTCCGACCCCTACAGCCTGCCTCGCTGGTGGCCGCGCACCGCGCGGGTCGAGAACGTCGAGCGGCGCAGCGCCGGCCGCCGCAGCCAGTGGACCAAGGTGCTGGAGACGGCCGAGGGGCGGGGCGTGCGGGCCGACTACCGCTGCCTCAGCTCGGCCGAGGGCGAGCGCTACGTCTGGGAGCAGGAGCTGGAGGGAACGCCGTTCGCCCGGCACCTGAAGCTCGCGGGTGGAGATCGGGCTGCGCGGCGAGGGCGGCGAGACCCAGGTGACCCTCGACCTCGGTGCAGACGCTGAGAGGGATGTCGCGGCTCGGCTCGCCGATGATGCGCCGCGGCCAGGGCGCGATCCTCGACGAAGCGCTCGACGGGATCGAGCGGGCGCTGACGTGAGCGCTGAGCCCGTGGGGATCGACGGCGACGACCGCGGCGCGACGCGAAGTGGTGGGGGTGGGGGGACCCGGCGGTTGCGCCGCGAGCTCGACGAGCAGGCGCTGGCGGTGCTGCGCGAGCGGATCGGCGAGCTGGAGCCCTGGCCGCTGGCGCGCCGCGCTGGAGGACTTCGCGCTGCCCCGGCGCCGAGCCGCTGCCGGCGGCGCTGATCGAGGCGGTGGGGGCCGGGAGCGTCTTCACCTCGCACGAGGACCGGCTGCGGCACGCGACGCGGCCGCGGCTACGTCGACCTGGCGCGGATGCGCGGCGGCGCGCTCGAGGCGGCGCCCGACGCGGTCCTCGATGCCGGCCGACGCCGAGGCGCTGCGGCGCGTGCTCGAGGTCTGCGCCGGCGAGGGCATCGCGGTCGTCCCCTTCGGCGGCGGCACCAGCGTCGTCGGCGGCGTCGAGCCGCTGCGCGGCACCCACCCGCGCCTGATCAGCCTCGACCTCGGCGCACTGCGCGAGGTCGAGGTCGACCGCCGCTCGCTGACCGCCCGCCTCGGCGCCGGCCTGCGCGGGCCCGAGGCCGAGGCGGCGCTGGCCGGCGAGGGCCTGACCCTCGGCCACTTCCCGCAGTCCTTCGAGTACGCGACCGTCGGCGGCTTCGCCGCGACCCGCTCCGCCGGACAGGCCTCGAGCGGCTACGGTCGCTTCGACGCCCTCGTCAGCTCGGTCCGCCTGCTCGCCCCGGCCGGCGAGCTCGAGACCCTGGAAACCCCGCACACCGCCGCCGGCCCGGCCCTGCGCGAGCTGGTCGTCGGCTCCGAGGGCGTCGCTCGGCGTGATCCCCGACGTGACCGTGCGGGTGCGGCCGGCGCCCACGGTGCGCCGCTACGAGGCCTGGATGGCCGAGAGCTTCGAGGCCGGGGCCGAGATCGTCCGCGGCGCTGGCCCAGGGGCCCGGGCTGCCGGAGATCGATCCGCGTCTCCGACGAGGAGGAGACCGCAGGGCTCGCTGGCGCTCTCCGGCCCGCGCGGCGCTCGCCGGCCGCCTCTTCGACGGCTACCTGGGCCTGCGCAGGCGCCGCGGCGGCGCGCTGATGATCGTCGGCTTCGAGGGCGAGGAGGAGTCGGTGGCGCGGCGGCGGGCGCTGACCGTGCGCGCGCTGCGCGCCGGCGGCGCCGCCTACCTCGGCCAGGCCGCCGGCCGCTCCTGGGAGCACGGCCGCTACCAGGGCCCCTACCTGCGCGACACGCTGATGGGGATGGGGGCGATGGTCGAGACGCTCGAGACCTCGCACACCTGGAGCCGGCTCGGCGAGCTGCACGAGCGCGGTCGGCGCGGCGATCCGCGGCGCGCTCGAGGGCCAGGGAACGCCGGGCCTCGTCTTCTGCCACCTCTCGCACGCCTACGCCGACGGCGCCTCGCTCTACTTCACCTTCATCTCCCGCGCCCGCCGCGGCGCCGAGATCGAGCAGTGGGGCGCGGTCAAGCGCGCCGCCTCCGAGGCGATCGTCGCCCACGGCGGCACGATCACCCACCACCACGCGGTCGGCCGCGACCACGCCCCCTACATGGAGGCCGAGGTGGGGGAGGCCGGCCTCGAGGTCCTGCGCGCGGTCAAGGAGCGGCTCGACCCGACCGGGATCATGAACCCCGGCAAGCTGCCCTGCTGCTTAGCGCTCGAGCCGCCGCTATTTGTCTCGTCGGGCGCCGATTTCGGGCCGCTCGGATCGTTGCCCGCGCACTTTCATGGCTCCTTTCTCCGGTTTCTTTTCCTTTTTTTTTTGTCTATTCACACTCGGCTGTACGTGGCCGGCGCATGCTGCCGGCGTCTCTCGGTCGCCTATCGCGTGCAGAGCACTGCCACGCTCCTCATTGGCGTCCTTGCCGCCTGTCTTGGTTCTACGTCAGCCGATTTAGCGCTATTGCTTGCGCTTGGCGGCGCCGACGATCGGGCCGGTGACGGTGCCTTCCAGGACCGGGGTGCCGGTGTAGGCCGGGTGCCGGCTTTTTTGCCCTCGTCGCTTTTGCCAGCGACGGCTTTCAGCTGCGCGTCGTCGGTGCGGGTGATCGCGATCTGTCCCGAAGGTTTCGTTGGCCAGGTAGGCGAGCACTTCGGTCGGGACTTCGACCTGGGCGCCGATCCTGCCCGTCCTCGCCGACTTCGGTCGAGGCCAGCGGCAGCATCTTCTGCGGCGACTGCGGCCAGCCAGATCGTGTAGGACTCGCCCTCGCCGGTCGGTTCCAGGCCTTCCGCTTCGACCTGCAGCGCCAGCGATGTTCTTCACCCGCGCCGAAGATCGCGACCCCGGGCGTCGCTGCCGTCGACGGGCTCCAGCGACCGCCTTGGTCAGTTTCGTTGCCCGCTCGGCCGTCGAAGCCTCCTGAGACGCAGCAGTGGTTTCGCCCGCTGGCCGGTGGTCGAGTCGTGGTCGTGCTCGCCGCCACCGTCGTCGCCGCCGACGATCAGAGATCGACGACCACAATGCACCACGACCGCGAGCGCCGGCCGCGATAGCCGCCCGAGCCCCCGCCCGCTAGGCAGCAGCTTCGGCGGCTCGCCGCAGACGGAGGCTTCGGCTCGCCCTTGGGCGGCGCACGGAGCGGCTGGCTCTGGCGGGGCGGCTCCGGGGTCGGCCGCAGCCTCCGGCGGGGGCTTCTGCGGCTGCGACAGGGCGGCGGCGCGGGCTCGCCCGAGGGCCTCGCCAGCTTCGCGACGGAGCGGGCGAGCCACGCCTCCAGCGGACGGCCGCCGGAGCTCACCGAGGAGGCCTCCCTTCCTCCTCGAGCTGCGCAGCAGCGTCCCTGACCTTGGCGCGGACCTCGTCGACGCTGAGCCCCATCAGGGCCGCGATGTCCTCGTAGCCCTGCTCGCGCTGCGCGAGCAGGCGCAGCATCGCTTTCTGGTCGTCGCTCAGCCCCACCACCGGAAGCCTATGCGGCGCGCCGCGATGGCGGCCGGGGAGGTCGCGAACTTAACTGGCGCCGGTAGGGTTGGCCGATGA
The DNA here is from genome assembly GCA_963724745.1 of uncultured Actinomycetes bacterium. Classification (GTDB taxonomy): domain Bacteria; phylum Actinomycetota; class Thermoleophilia; order Solirubrobacterales; family 70-9; genus VAYN01. The sequence continues at coordinate 69,163 of CAVRVU010000007.1, read as the reverse complement.
CGCCGGACAGCTCCACTCGCACTTCGACGAGCTGGTCGGCACCGAGTGGCTCGACGACGACCCCGACCACGCCCGCGTCCGGGTCGCAGATCCGCGACGAGCTGCGCCAGCCCTTCGGCCTGCTGCACGGCGGCGTCATGTCGACCCTGGTCGAGAGCGTCTGCTCGCGCGCCACCGCGCTCGCCGTCCACGACGAGGGGATGGTCGCGATGGGCCAGTCGATCAACGTCAACTTCATCCGCCCGATCACCGAGGGCGGCGCCGAAGTCCGCGCCCGGGCCCGCCACCGCGGCCGCACCACCTGGGTCTGGGAGGCCGAAGTCCTCGACGACGACGGGAAGCGCTCTGCGCCGTCTGGCGCAGATGACGCATCGCGGTGAGTGCCGCGGCCGAACCGTAGGCCCTGGCTAGCCGCCGAACCTGTTGGTGATCGGCAGTCGCCGATCCTTGCCGAAGGCCCGCGGCGTGATCCGGATCCCGGGCGCCGCCTGGCGGCGCTTGTACTCGGAGCGGTCGACCAGCCGGATCACCTCGTCGACGGTCTCGGCCGGCATGCCCGGCGGCGATCATCTCCTCGCGCCCCTCGTCGCGCTCGACGTAGGCCTCGAGGATGCGGTCGAGCAGCTCGTAGGGCGGCAGCGAGTCGCTGTCGAGCTGGTCGGGGCGCAGCTCGGCCGAGGGCGCGCGCTCGATCACGCTCGCCGGCACCAGCTCGCGCGCCGGCCGCGCTCGTTCCGCCGCCGCACCAGCTCGTAGACGAGCGTCTTCGGCACGTCCTTGATCACCGCGAAGCCGCCCGCCATGTCGCCGTAGAGGGTCGCGTAGCCGACCGACATCTCGCTCTTGTTGCCGGTGGTCAGCACCAGCCAGCCGTGGCGGTTGGAGAGCGCCATCATCAGGTTGCCGCGGATCCGCGCCTGGATGTTCTCCGCCGCCAGGTCGGGCTCGGAGGGCCGGGTCGGATCGCGCGGCACGGCCGCCTCCGGCTCCGTCCAGGTAGCCGCTCAGCGCCGCCTCGTAGCCCGCCATCATCGGCTCGATCGCGATCTCGATCAGCTCGCAGCCGAGGTTCGCGGCGATAGTCCGGGCGTCCTGCTGGGTTTCAGCGCTGGAATGAGGCGACGGCATGACCACGCAGCTGACCCGCTCGGGGCCGACGGCGTCGGCGGCGAGCATCGCCACCAGCGCCGAGTCGATCCCGCCCGAGAGGGCGACGCCGACGTGGCCGAAGCCGTTCTTGCCGACGTAGTCGCGCAGGCCGAGGACCAGCGCCTCGTAGACCTCGTCGAGGTCGGCGAGCGGCTCGGCGAGCGGCGCCGGCGCGGCGTGCGGGGACCTCGCAGACCAGCAGCTCCTCCTCGAACTGGGCGGCGCGGGCGATGCACGCTCGCCGTCGGGGCCGAGCGACGAGGCTCTGGCCGTCGAAGACGAGCTCGTCCTGGCCGCCGACCAGGTTGCAGAAGGCGAAGTAGGCGCCGTATTCGCGCGCCCGCTCGGCGAACATCGCTTCGCGCTCGCGGCCCTTGCCGCGGTGGTAGGGCGAGCCCGAGGGGTTGGCGATCAGCCGCGCGCCGGCTTCGGCCTCGGCCTGCGCCGGGCGGCCCCGGCACCCAGCAGTCCTCGCAGATCGTCAGGCCGACCCGGCGCCGCCGACCTCGATCGTCACCGGCTCGGCGCCGGGGACGAAGTAGCGCTGCTCGTCGAAGACGGCGTAGTTGGGCAGCCGGTTCTTGCGGTAGACGGCCTGGATCGGCGCCGTCGGCGAGGACGGCGAGCGAGTTGTAGGCGTGGCGGCAGTCGCCGCGGTCGGCGGCCGGCTCGGCGAAGCCGACCAGGGCCGTGATCCCCTGCGACCCCGCCGGCGAGCTCCTCGACCGCGCGCTGGTTGGCGCGCGAGGAAGTGGCGCTTCAGGTAGAGGTCCTCGGCGGGGTAGCCGGGCACGCAGAGCTCGGGGAAGATCGCCAGCTCGGCGCCCTCCTCGCGGGCGCGGCCGATCCACTCGGCGACCTTCGCCGCGTTGCCGTCGATGTCGCCGACGGTCGGGTCGATCTGGGCGAGGGCTACGCGCACGGGCTCCGTGGGATCATCCCGAAGTATCGTCCCGCGACCTGCGGAGGACCGCGGCTTCCGCCCTCGTAGGGTTCTCGCGATGCGGAACCGCCGGCGCCACTGCTCGGTCCGCGGCGGCGCTGCTGGTGCTCGCCGCGTCGACCCCTGCCTCGGCCGCTCGCCGACGGGCCTCGACCTCATGGCGATGGCCCGTCGCCCCGGCCTCGCCTCCGACGCGCAGAAGCCGTTCATCATGCCGCACCCGCGGCCGACCGAAACCCGGAGCGGCCGACCGACATCCCGACCCCAACCGCAACGCCTACACCGTGCCCGAGGCGCCGAGCTCGCCGGCCTGCACGCCCCACTTCTGCGTCCACTGGGTCGCCGAGGGCCTCGACGCCCCCGACGACCTCAACGGCGATCGCGACGGCGACGGCGTCCCCGACTTCGTCGAGCAGGTGCTGCGGGTCGCCGAACACGTCCACGAGGTCGAGAACGGCAAGCTCGGCTGGCGCGAGCCGCGCAGCGACGGGCGCGAGGGCGGCGGCAACGGCAAGACCGACGTCTACCTCTCCCAGATCGGCGGCGAGCTGTTCGGCTACGCGGCGCCCGACCGCGGCCAGGCCGACCAAGCAGCACCGGCTGCCGCGCCGCCTGCACGGCTACCTCGTCCTCGACAACGACTACGAGCCCCTTCGAGTTCCCGGGGACGAAGCCGCTCCACGACCTCGAGGTCACCTTCGCCCACGAGTACAACCACATCCTCCAGTTCGGCTACGACGCCTACCAGGACGCCTGGTTCGCCGAGTCGACGCGCGACCTGGATGGAGGACCAGGTCTACAACGGCATCAACGACTACCTGCGCTACGTGCGCCGCTGGGTCAAGCTCTACGACACGCCGCTGACGGCGAACTCGATCAAGGAGTACGGCTCGCGCCGTCTGGAACCAGTGGCTGGCGCACCGCTACGGGCCGCGCGATCATCCGCAAGGCCTGGGCGGGCGCGATCCACGCCAGGCCCGGCGGCTTCTCGGTCGCCGCCTACGAACGGGCGATCCGCGCCGCCGGCGGCGCTCGGACTTCGAGCCACGACTTCGCCCGCTTCGCCGCCGACGTCGCCGAGTGGCGCACCGGCGAGCGGCTTCCGCGAGAGCGACCTCTACCCGGACATGCCGCGCCAGGGCAGCCTGCCGCTCGACGGGCGCGCCGCCTGACCCGGCTCGCTCAACCACACGACCTTCCAGCTGCTGCGGGTCACGCCCGCGGCCGCGGCCGCGCCGTGGTCGTCCACGCGGCGCCGCGCGGGCGACCGCCGCCGGGCGTCGCCCTGGTCGGCCGGATCGGCAGCGAGCGGCACGGGCAGCGCCGTCTCCCGCCTCGCCTACAGCGCAACGGCGGCAGGCTGACGGTGCGGCTGCCCGACCCGGGCGCTTCGACCGGATCACCGCGGTCCTCGTCAACGCCGACGCGAGCGCCGACGGCTTCAGCGCCCGGCAGCTCGACTGGCGCTACCTGACCGACGGATCCCGTTCGAAATCAGCGGCCGGCTCGTCCGCTAGCGCCGCGGCGCTCAGGAGCGTTCGGCGGCGACGGTGCGGCGCCGTTCTGATCGACGCCTTGCCGGCCTTGGCCTTCTTCGGCCGGCGCGGTGGCGATCGATCTCCTCGGTCGCCGCTTCGAGGTCGAGGGCGAAGCTGTCGAGGTCGGCCATCGCGTCGTAGTCGCCGATCAGGCCGAAGTTGACCTGGCCGTTGTAGGACATGATCCCGACGCAGAGCGCCTGGCGGCGGGCCAGCGGCACCATCGGGAAGATCGACTCCATCTTGCGCCCGAGCACGTAGAGCGGGAACTGCGGCCCCGGGACGTTGGTGACGACGAGGTTGAAGAAGCGCTGCGCGGGCTGCAGGCGCGCGGCCTGCGAGGCGATCGTCGGCGGCGCGAAGTCGGTCAGCTTGGTCAGGATCTCGGCGCCGACCGCCTGGCCGGAGGCCTTCAGGTCGCCCATCTCGCCGGTCACCAGCGCGCAGCCGCTCGACCGGGTCCTCGCACCAGACCGGCAGCGGCGCCATCATCGCCGAGATCCGGTTGCCGAGCGCGCCGTGCTCCTCGTCGGCGCGGACGCTGACCGGGACCATCGCCCGCAGCTCCAGGCCCTCGGTGTCGTGGCCGCGGGCCCGCAGGTAGTTGCCGATCGCCGCCGGCGACGATCGAGAGGATGACGTCGTTGACGGTGCCGCCGTGGGCGTCCTTGACCCGCTTCAGGTCGGCCGAGGCTCGGTCTGGGTCATCGCGAAGCGGCGGTGCGGGCCGATCTCGACGTTGAAGACGGTGCTGGGGGCCGCCATGCCCGGCGCCGACCATCTTCGAGGTGGCGCCGACGCCGCTGCAGCACCTGGCGCGGGCCGCGCAGGGCGGCGCGGAAGCCGCGGACGATCTCCCTCGGGCTGGTCAGCGCGCTCGCGCAGGGCGTCGCCGAGCAGCTGCAGGTCGGTCGGCTCGGGGCGCGGCGAGCCAGGGCGGCGGCCGGCGGGCGTGCCCTGCCGGCTCGGCGTCGAGGTCGAAGAGGACGGTGGTGATGTCGACGCCGGAGACGCCGTCGACCAGCGCGTGGTGGCTCTTGCCGACGATCGCGAAGCGGTCGCCGGTCAGGCCCTCGACCAGCCACAGCTCCCAGAGCGGCTTGGTGCGGTCGAGCTGCTGGGAGAAGATCCGCGCCGCGAGGTTGCGCAGCTGCTCCTCGGAGCCCGGCGCCGGCAGCGCGGTCTGGCGCACGTGGTAGTCGAGGTTGAGGTGGGGGTCGTCGACCCAGACCGGCCGGCCCTGGTCGAACGGGACGAAGCGCAGCTTCTGGCGGAAGCGCGGGACCAGGTGCAGGCGCGAGGCGATGTGGTCGCGGAACTCGTCGTGGGTCGGCGCCGGGCCCTCGAAGATGATCGTCGAGGCGACGTGCATGTGGGCCCCCGCCCGCTCCATATGGAGGAAGGAGGTGTCGAGCCCAGTGAGTCGGTCGGGCTTAGTCACGAATCCATCTTCGCACACCGGAGTCCAGCACTGGGTAAACCTTCGGATAATCGGCTTTCCAGAGCCAATTTGCACGATCCGTTGCAGATCGGGGACATGTGTGCGTCTGCTCACACCGTGATCCGATCGGCGCCTCTAGCGTGTTCTGCTCCTAAACGAACGAACCCATCTGCCGAGTCCCCTCGCGACCGAGCGCGGGGGAGCGGGGGACCCAATTGCCGCGGCATCCTGCCGTGGCCGGGGCGAATCGGGCGGCGAGCCGCCCGTAGCGGGCAGCCGGCTCGATGCCGGCGCCCGCGAGCCCGTCAGCTAACCCCGTAGGCAGCAGAAAGCGAGCTGAACCAGATGCGATACCTCCTGCCCGCGGTGGCGGCTGCCACCGCGCTGACGATCGGCCTCGGCGCCGGCGGCGGCGCGGTCTGCACCGCAGCACCGCGTCACGAGCGGTCACGCTCCCACGTCTCCCTGCACCTCTCCACGCACACGTTGCTCGACGGGGAACGGGCTGGCGCGTCCGCGGCAAGGTGCGGCCGAGCGGCCGCCACCGGGTCAAGCTCGTCTTCCGCGGCGCCGAGCAGGGCGTGCGCGGCGTGACGACGCGGGCGAACGGGACCTTCGCCCTGCGCTGGACGCCGCGAGCGGACCGGCATCTACGCGGTCCGCGCCTACGGCGTCCACGACGCGCGCACTGCGCGCCTCGCGCAGCGCCTCGCGCCGCCTGACGCCTACCGCCTGGCCGGCGCCTCCTACTACGGCCCGGGCCTCTACGGCAACGGCGTCGCCTGCGGCGGCACGCTGATGCCGGGCGACGCTCGGCGTCGCCAACAAGACGCTGCCCTGCGGGACCAAGGTGAAGCTGCGCTACCACGGCCGCTCGGTCACCGTGCCGGTGATCGACCGCGGCCCCTACGTCGCCGGCCGCGACTACGACCTGACCGAGGCGACCAAGGAGCGACTCGGCTTCCCCGGCGTCGGGACCGTGCTGGCGACCGCTAACGGCGCCGGACCAAGTGGACGCAGGGAGGCCGATGCAGCGCTATTCGGCCGACTGGCCAACGCCCGCGACGGTTCCGCCGCCGTTAGCGGCGAGCCGGAGCTGACCGGGTGTCGGCTCCATCTCGGCCGCCGCTTCGCCGTCTCGAAGGAGGCGACGCGGACGCCGAGCAGGCGCACCGGCCGCGGCGGGTCGTAGGCGCGCAGCAGGTCGAGGGCGACCGGCCGACGACGCGCCGGGTCGTTGGTCGGCTCCTCGACGGTGTGGGAGCGGGTGACGTTGGTCCAGTCGTCGAGCCGGACCTTGATCCCGATCGTGCGGCCGCGAGCTCGCGCTTGCGCAGGCGGCGGCAGAGCTCCTCGGCGAGCTCGGCCAGGTGGCGCTCCAGCTCGGCGCGTCGCGACGTCGACGTCGAAGGTGGTCTCGGTCGACTGCGACTTGGTCTCGTGTTCGGGCGTGATCGGCGTCTCGTCGAGGAGGCTGCCGCGGGCGTGCAGCCAGGCGCCCGAGCGCGGGCCGAAGCGGTCTTCGAGCGCCGGGCGCTGCCAGCCGCGCAGGTCGGCCAGCGTGCGGATCCCCATCCCCTCCAGCCGGGCGACCGTCTTCGGGCCGATCCCGGGGACGAGGCCGGGGAGTCGTCGGCGAAGCGCTCCAGCGCCTCCTCGCGGGAGAGCACGACGAGGCCGGCCGGCTTGCCGAGCTCGCTGGTGATCTTCGCCAGCATCCGGCTCTCCGAGATCCCGACCGAGCAGGTCAGGCCGGTCTCCGCCCGGATCTCGGCCGCGATCCGCCGCATCGTCGCCTTCGGCGAGAAGAGCCCGGTCAGGTCGAGGTAGGCCTCGTCGAGGCCCGACCACCTCGACCGTCTCCACGTTGCGCCGCAGCACGTCCATCACCTGCCCCGATGCCTCCCGGTAGGCGGGAAAGTCCGGCCGCAGATAGACCGCGTCAGGCAGCCGCCGCCGCGCCACCGCCGCCGGCATCGCCGAGTGGATCCCGGCCAGCTTCCGCGCCTCGTAGCTGGCGGTCGTCACCACCGCCCGCGGCCCCGACCCGCAGACCACCACCGGCTTCCCCCGCAGCTCCGGCTGCCGCCGCAGCTCCACCGACGCGTAGAAGGCGTCCATGTCGAGGTGGGCGATGGTCCGCTCGAAGCTCATCCTTCGATGGTAGGAGGGACCCGGGACGGGACCCATAGAGATGGCGCCTAAACTCCAGGCGTGGCTTCTCCCGAGGCGAAGAACCTGGAGGCGATCTCCAAGGCGATCGACCAGCACAACTTGAACTGCCCGTTTCCGGCGGCGGAGGTGCGGATGAATCCGTTTGAGGTCGAGCGGTTGGGCTGGGAGACGATTCGTGGGCTGCCGGTGATCCCGGACGGGGAGATCGGCACGGGCCGCTTTCGCATCGTCTGCTCCCGCGACCTCGAGGACGATGGCCTGGAGATCGTCGAGGCGGTCGGCAAAGAGCTCGAAACCGTCGGGCCCTCCCGGAACTGATTCATCGAGACCGCAAAAAACCTCCCTCAAGAGGAGTTTTTGCGGTTTCGGCGACTAGGTGCCGGTTAGGAATTCCAGGCCGATTTCGCTGAACCAGTTCTGGGCCTGGGTGTTGAGCTGGTTGATCTCTCCGGTCCAGATCAGGACGCCCATTGCGATCAGGATCAGGCCGCCGAAAGCGACGATCGCCTGGTAGTGGCGCTTGACGACGGCGAAGGCGGTCGTCATCTGCGAGAAGGCGACGGCGGTGAGGATGAAGGGGATCGCCAGGCCGGCGGAGTAGACGGCGAGGAGGAAGGCGCCGCGGGCGGCTGAGCCCGAAAGGGAGGCGGCGCCGAGGATCGCGCCCAGGGTCGGCCCGATGCACGGCGTCCAGGCGATCGCGAAGGCCGCGCCGGCGACGATCGGGCCGCCTTTGCCCGCCCGCTCCAGCAGTGCGTCGACGTGCCACTCGCGGTTGAGTCGGGTGATGAAGAGGGAGCTGACGAAGAGCAGGCCCATGGCGATGATCAGCGCCGCGGAGACCTTGGTCAGCAGTTCCCGGTGGTCCTGGAGGACTGAGCCGATCCCGGTCGCGGTAAGGCCGAGGAGGATGAAGATCGCCGAGAAGCTGGCGACGAAGAGGAGGCTCGGACCGAGCACCCGGCGCCAGCCGGCGTTCTCCAGCTCGTTGGCCGAGACGCCGGTCACGGCCGACAGGTAGCCCGGTACCAGCGGCAGCACGCAGGGGGAGAGGAAGGAAACGACCCCCGCCGCGAGCGCGGCGAAGATGCCGACCCCTGCGGCGGGATCGGAGCTGATCTCGGCGAAAACCACGGGCCCTCAGGTTACCCTCAGGCCCGTGCCGGCCAGCTCCCAGTCGCAGCCGCTGTTCAACGCCGCCGGGACGGCCCGTCGGTTGCGCGCCTCGCCGCTGTTCGCGATCGGCCCGGCCGAGCCGGGACCGGCGATCCGCCGTGGCTTCCTGCTCGCCGTCCCGATCGGAATCGCCCTGGGGATCGAGCTTGGGTTCGACGCTCCCACCCAGGGCGCGATCGCCACCGGCGCCCTGGTCAACGGCTTCCCCGGGATGGACGCCCCGGCGCGCTCCCGGGCTGGGTGGCAGGCGGCCTCCGCGCCGCTGATCGGGATCGCCGCGGCGATCGGCATCCTCAGCAGCCAGACCGGGCCGACCGCGGTGCTCGCCCTCGGCCTGATGGGCCTCCTCGCCGGCTACTGTTTCTGCGTCTCGCTGCGACTGGCGATCGTCGGCCTCTCGGTGACGCTGGCGATGCTGATCGCCCAGGGCCTTTTCCTGTCGGCCGGAGACGCCGCACCGGCGCTCCTCTACGGCACCCTCGGCGGCCTCACCCAGGTCGCTTGGTCGCTGATCGTCTGGATCGCCGCCGACCGCACGGCCGACGAGCCCGAAAAAGCCTGGAGCGGGAGGGAGGCGGTCGCCGCTCTGCGATCCAACCTCAGCCTCGAGTCGCAGAGCGCCCGCCACGCGCTGCGATTCGGCGCCGCGCTGGGGGCCGGTGTCGCCGCGTACTGGCTGCTCGGCATGGACGACCACGGCTACTGGATCCCGCTGACGATCCTCTTCGTGATGCGGCCCGAACGCGACGAGACCGACCATCGCCTTGTCCTCCGCGCGATCGGCACCGTCCTCGGCCTGACGATCGCCACCGCCGTCGCCGAGGCGTTCGGGGGCGAGGACCTCGTCCTCGGCGCCTTCCTCACCGTCGCCGCGGCCCTCAGCTTCGGCCTGCTCACGGTCCAGTACGCCCTCTTCACCGCCGCGATCACCACCTACGTCGTCCTCATGAGCACGACGCTCGGCGAGGCCGCCTTCAGGGCCGCCGGCCAGCGCGCGACGGGCACGGCGCTGGGCATCGCGATCGCCTTTTTGGCTTGGCGGCTTTGGCCCAATCCCGTCGGCACGGTAGATTTGGCCAGTCAGCCAAACGTGGGAGGAGCGAGCAGTTGAGCAACAAGACTTATGTCATCGGGGTCGGGATGACCAAATTCGAGAAGCCCGGGACCAAGGAGGGCGACTACCCCGACTGGGCCAAGGAGGCGGGGGAGAAGGCGCTCGCCGACGCGGGCATCCCTTATGAGGACGTCGAGCAGGCCTACGCGGGCTACTGCTACGGCGACTCGACCTACGGGCAGCGAGCGCTCTACCAGCTCGGCCTGACCGGGATTCCCGTCGTCAACGTCAACAACAACTGCTCGACCGGCTCTTCGGCGCTGTTCCTGGCGCGCCAGGCGGTCAAGGGCGGCGTCGCCGACTGCGCCCTGGCGCTGGGCTTCGAGAAGATGGAGCCGGGCAGCCTCGGGGTCAAGTACACCGACCGCACCAACGCGCTCGACAAGCACGCGATGCGGATGTTCGAGATCCGCGACCCGGAGGCCTCGCCGCCGGCGCCGCAGATGTTCGGCAACGCCGGCCGCGACCACATGCAGAAGTACGGCTCCGAGCCCGACCACTTCGCCTGGATCGGCTACAAGAACCACAAGCACTCGGTCAACAACCCCTACGCCCAGTTCCAGGACGAGTACAGCCTGGAGGACATCAAGGCGGCGAAGATGATCCACGACCCGCTGACCAAGCTGCAGTGCTCGCCGACCTCCGACGGCTCGGCCTGCGCGATCGTCGCCTCCGAGGCCTACGTCGACAAGCACGGCCTCTGGGACCAGGCGATCGAGATCGCCGGCCAGTCGATGGTCACCGACCTCAGCTCGACCTTCGACGAGAACGCCGACTGCATGACGATCGTCGGCTCCGACATGTCGAAGACGGCGGCCGAGGCGGCCTACGCCGAGGCGGGAGTCGCGGCTGAGGAAGTCGACGTCTGCGAGCTGCACGACTGCTTCAGCGCCAACGAGCTCATCACCTACGAAGCGCTCGGATTCGCCGCGGAGGGCGAGGCGCACAAGCTGGTCGAGGAAGAGGCGACCACCTACGGCGGCAAGGTCGTCGTCAACCCGTCCGGCGGGCTGATCTCCAAGGGTCATCCGCTCGGGGCGACCGGCCTGGCCCAATGCTCGGAACTGACCTGGCAGCTGCGCGGCACGGCCGACAAGCGACAGGTGGACGGCGCCAAGGTGGCGCTCCAACACAACATCGGCCTCGGCGGTGCCGCCGTGGTCACGGTCTACAAACCGGCGTCCTAGGGACGGTCGCCGGACTACGGAGGAGGAGCACGATGGCGAAGGAGCGGCGTTCACTCAGTGGCAAGGTCGTGGCGATCACCGGCGGTGCGCGGGGAATCGGCAAGGCGACGGCGAAGGCGCTGGTCGCGAAGGGATGCCGCGTCGCCATCGGCGACCTCCAGCTCGAGCTGGCCGAGAAGACGGCGGCGCAGCTGGGCGGCGGCACGGTCGCGCTGGCGCTCGACGTCACCGACCGTGGCTCCTTCGCGCACTTCCTCGACGAGGCCGAACGCCAACTCGGCCCGGTCGACGCGGTGGTCAACAACGCCGGGATCATGCCGGTCACCCCGTTCGAGGACGAGAGCCCCGAGTCGGTCCGCCGTCAGATCGACATCAACCTCCACGGCGTTATCACCGGCACCCAGCTGGCGATCAAACGGCTGCGCCCGCGGGGCAGCGGCTACATCGTCAACATCGCCTCGCAGGCGGGCAAATCGGGCCTGCCGGGGATCGCCACCTACTCGGGCACCAAGCACGCCGTCGTCGGCATCAGCGAGGCGGTGCGAGCGGAGCTGCGCGACACCGGCGTCGAGGTCCTCTGCGTGATGCCAACCGTGGTCAACACCGAGCTGACCAGCGGCGTCGGCCAGAAATGGGTGAAGCCGGTCGAGGCCTCAGACGTCGCCAACGAGATCGTCGAGGCGATGGAAGTGCCGCGCTTCGACGTCTTCGTCCCGCGCGCCAACGGCGCCCTCTACAAGGTCCTCAGCCCCCTGCCACGCAGCTGGCGCGAGGCGCTCGGCCGGGCTATGAAGGTCGACAAGCTGATGATCGAGGTCGATCACGGCGCCCGCCGCGCCTACGAGGAGCGCGCCGCGGCGAGCGAGCCGGGCCAGGGCGAGGCTGCCGACGAGGCGCCGGCCCCGCAGCGCGACGCCGCCTGAAGCACGATCGGCGAGTTATAGGTGCTATAGCGCCCATAACTCGCCAAAGGAGGACCAGCGATGGGAAGGATCTACGACGCCACCTGGGGCCGGGGCTTCTCAGCTCTCTACGACCGCGCCTTCCAGGCCACTGAAGAGGCCGGTCTGCGGGAGATGCGCCGCGACCTGCTGACCGGGGCGCGGGGGAGGGTCCTGGAGCTCGGCGCGGGAACCGGCCTGAACCTGGAGCTGTACCCCCACGAGGGTCTCGACAGCCTGACCGTGACCGAGCCCGATCCGCACATGTTCAAGCAGCTGCGCCAGCGCGCGGCGAAGGTCTGCGCCGGGGCGGATTTGGTTGAGGCCGGCGCTGAAAATCTCCCGTTCGAGGACGACAGCTTCGACACGGCCGTCGTGACGCTCGTCCTCTGCACGGTCCCCAACCAGCCCGCCGCCCTGAAGGAGATCTCCCGCGTCCTCGCGCCCGGCGGCCAACTGCTCTTCCTCGAGCACGTCCGTGCCAGCCATCCCTCTCTCGCCAAGTGGCAGGACCGTCTGGAGAAGCCCTGGCGCTTCCTCGGCGACGGCTGCCACTGCAACCGCGACACCGAGGCGGGTCTGAAAGCAGCCGGATTCGAGCTGAGCGACGTCGAGCACCCAGAACTGCCGAAGGCACCGCCAATCGTGCGGCCGATGGTCCGGGGGAGCGCGCAAGCAAGAGCTTGAGGCTGTGGAAGACTTCGTATTCTGGCCGACTCGGGAAGTATTTTTGGTGGATGGATACTCAGCCGGACCCCGAGCAGACGGAGGCGTATCTAAGTGCTCTTCGCTTCGCCGTGCAAGGGCAATGGCCCGATGCTCTGGCGGTGGTTCGGCCGCTTGCCGACAAAGGGGACCACGCAGCTGCGGTCTTAACCGCCCAATACATGCTCAATTCCGGCAACGTGGTGGAAGGGATCCCTTACGCGAGAACGGTGGCTGGAGCCGGAAACGGAGTTATGGCCCAAACCTACTTCGGCAATCTTTGGGGCATGCCCGAGCACAAAGCTGAGGCGATGGAATTTCTCAAGCTATCGCTCGAAGCTGAATATCCCGGGCCGAATCCCATTGAACACGCGCCCGCGGCTGTTCAAGAAGGTCGTGAGGACCTTGCGCTCGAGCTTCTACGTCTTTCCACTGCAACAAAGCCATCTCCAGCTCGAGCAGCTTGGGAGGGGTTGATAGCCCAAGCCGAAGGGGACGGGTCTCGGATCAACGCCGCGGCGGAAGAGGTTGACAGCCATCAGGCCAGAGCCATCGAGAAGATTCAAGAGGCTGAGAAAAGCTTTGAGGAGGACAGGGAGAGAGTAAGACGTCTTGTCGGTGAAACGGATCAGCTAGTTCACGAAGCATCTGCAGCGACCCTCGCCCGTGAATACGGCCGACATGCGGAGGCGGAGGAGAAGCGCGCTGATCGTTATACCCGCGCAGCCATCGTGGCGGGTTTGGGCGCGGCGATAGGTACGACCGTGATCGCTGTACTTGCTTTTACGTCGGATGAGAGCGGCGTAGGAGCCGTTCTCACTAAGGGCGCTCTAACGATTCCCCTAATTCTGTTTGCTGGCTATCTAGCCCGCCTAGCGGGTCAGTTTCGGAAAAAAGCGTGGGCTTGGAGGCATGTGGAGCTTCAGATCCAGACTTCCGAGCCGTTCATTGCCTTGTTGGACGACCAACCTCGCAAAGCTCTCTTGGCCGCGCTCGCGCTTCGTTTCTTTCCCGGCCAATCTCAAGTGCCGGATGGAGATGTCACTGCCGATATGGGAGACCCGGCGGAGCTGCTGAGCAGCCTCGGATTGTCGACGCCTCTCAAAAAAGAGAATAAAGGGGCAGATGTCGTCGCCGAACAACCTGAGGCTGCCGCTTAGTCTGGCCATCCTCGGTCCTCGGACGCTCAGGACGCGCGCCGTATTTCCAACGCACGATAATGGTGGTTATGTCAACTCAGGCGAGGAGTCCGAGGAGGCTCAGCCTGCGTCTGCGATTGCCGATTCCAGCTCCCCGGCCGATTCAGGGGTCCCCAGGAGCTTGATTCCGTTCGTCTTGGGACCTTTGACCGCGAACGACGGAGTGCCGCTGAAGCCCAAGTTCTGCGCTTCCTGGGTCGTCGCTTCGACTTCCGAGCCGAGATCGGCGCGTTCGGCGTTCCATCTGGCCAGGTTCTTGACACCGGCTCCTTTGGCGACGGCTTCCAGGAAAGCGTCGTCGACGTAGCCCGAGTTCTCGCCGCCTTGGTTTCTGTAGAAGAGATCGACGAAGCTCCAACCCCGGCCCTGCTTGCCCGCCGCCAGCGCGGCCGCTCCGGCCGTAATCGATTCGGAACCGATGATCGTGAAGTTGCGAAAGTCGATCTTCGCTTCGCTTTTGTTGACCTGGTTTTCGATAATTGCCGGCAGGATCTCCTCCGAGTAGGCCGCGCATACCGGGCATTGCAGGTCGCCGAACTCGATCAGTTCGACTGGCGCCCCCAGGTCCCCGAGCGTCATTGCGTGCTGCGGCACCCCGGTCAGAAGCTGGTCGACCGCAGCAGCTCCCTCGAGCTTGGTGTCACCGCCGTCGCCGCCAGTGGAGGTACTGATCACGATCAGCACGAGAACGACGGCAAGTGCCAGGAAGGCGGCGCCGGCAGCCATCTGCAGCAACCGGGTGCGACGCTCCGAGTCGTTCATGCCCGGTTGGGAAGCCCTTCCTCGTCGCCGGCGTAGCCGATCAGACGGGTCGCGTTGAGCAGGAAGAGAATCGTCATCAGGACGGCGCTGGCGACGCACCACTGGCAGACGGCTTCGATCTTGAAGAGCTCGATGTAGGTGAGGTAGATGCTGTAGCCGAAGCCCCCCAGGGCCACCAGGAAGCCGCCGAACCGCGCCGCATCGTTCGCAAAGAAGGCGCTCGCCAGCAAGAGCACGTAGCCGACGATCCCGAAGACGGCGATGTTGACCCCGGCGAGGTGCGAGTAGGAGCTCTTGGCGACGGTCTCGCAGCCGCTGCCGCCGGCCAGACAAACCGGTGAGCCGCCGCCCGCCTCGGCGATTGCGATGTAGGCGGCGACGCCGACGCCGAGGGCGGCGAGGAAGGCGATCGCCCGCTGCAGGTTGCCCTCGCTGGGGAAGCTCATCGCGCGGAAGATAAGGCTTCGGCGTAAAAGGCCGCTAAGGCGCGGGAGAGCTTGCCACCCTGCCAGGCGAGCGGTGACTCCCCCTCGGCCTCGCTGAGAAGCCGGGCCGTCGACAACGCCTCCGCGTAGGCGGCCGCGGATTCGTATGGATGGCCGGGGTCGGCGTCGTCGTTACTGGCGATGACCAGCGCCGGGACCTCCAGTGCGCCGAGCTGCGCCATCGACTCGAACGGCCGTGAGCGGGTCACCTCCCGCAGCGCTCGAGCCAGGGCGTCGGGATGCTGCTGGAGCAGAAGCCGATCCCGGGTGAAGCGCAGCACCGAGTCGCGCCAGCGCGGATCGATCTCCTGGCTCGCGTCGATGTAGGCGACGAAGCCGTCGACACCGCCCGCTTCCAATGCCGCGGCGAGCCCGTCCCAGTAGGCAAGCGAGGACGGATCGATCGCGCCCGTGTAGACGGGGCCGATCAGCACCAGGCCGGCCAGCCGCTCGGGATGGCGCAGCGCATAGGCAACCGCGGTGTGGGCACCCATCGAGTGGCCGCCGAGCAGGAAGCGCCCCCCGTCCACCTGCGCCTCCACCACTCGCTCGAGGTCGTCGACCAGCTCTGGGTATCCATAACTCTCCCCCGCTGGCGCCGGGTCCGACTCTCCGTGCCCGCGGGCGTCGTAGGTGACGACGGTGTATCCGCCGCGCTGCAGCGCTTTCGAACCGTGCAGCACGTAGCGCCTGGTCGCGGTGATGCCGTGGCAGAGAACGACCGGTGGCCCCTCTCCCGCCGCTTCGCCCCGCAGGGTCGGTGCCGGCCCGACCGCGAACGGTCGCCCTGCCTCGAGCATCAGGCGAGCGAGGCCACCGCGCGCTCGAGGTCCGCCACCGACTCGTAGCTGCTGCCGGTGCGTGAGACGGAGCGGTGACGGATGACGCCGTCGCCATCGACCAGGAAGATCGCCCGCTGCACGTAGCGGCCTCCCGGCGAGTCCTTCAACTCGGTCAGGCGCGCCAGCGGTCCGAGCCAGCCGGTGACTCCGTAGCTCTTTGCGACGGCCAGATCCTCGTCGGCGAGCAACGGCACGTTCAGTTCCTGCTCTTTGACCCAGTGCTCGTGCGAGTCGACCGATTGCGGCGATATGCCGAGCACCTTTGCGTCGAGCCCGTCGAGCCGATCGCCTTCGTCGCGGTAGTTGCAGAACTGCTTGGTGCAGACCGTGGTCGCGTCGCCCGGATAGAAGGCGAGAATCACGTTGCGGCCGCGGTAGTCGGCGAGGCCGTAGGTCTTGCCGCCCGTACCGGGCAGGGCGAAATCAGGAGCTTGGTCGCCGACGTCGAGCTTGGCCACGGGCCCGAGCTTACTCGGGTCTACCCCCCTTCGACCGTCATTTCCTCGATCAGGACCGTCTGTTTTGGTTTTTCTTCCGGCGTGCCGAGGGCGTCGATCTTTTCGACCACGTCGTAGCCCTCGCTGACTTTGCCGACCAGCGCGTATTCGGGCGGCAGGCCGGCGTCGGGGGCGGTGACGACGTAGAACTGGCTGCCGGAGCGACCGGGCGGGTCGGCCGAGCTCTTTGCCATCGCCACGATCCCCTTCGTGTAGGAGAGGTTCGGCGGGGGCTCCTCGTCGATGGTGTAGCCGGGGCCGCCGGTTCCGGTCCCTTCCGGATCGCCGCCCTGGATCACGAAGCCCGGCGCGACGCGGTGGAAGGTGAGGTCGTCGTAGAAGCCTTCCTCGGCGAGGTAGGCGAAGGAGTTGGCGGTCTTCGGCGCCCGCTTGGCGTCGAGAGCGATCTCGAAGGTTCCGCAGCTGGTCTTGACGACGACGGTCGCTTCTTCGCCCGGCTTCAGGACCTGCTCGGCCTTCTTGAAGCTGACCGTCTTCGGTTTCGGCGCCTCCACTTCTTCGCAGCCGCCGGAGCTCGCCTCAGTCGAGGCAGAGGAGCTCGAGTCACCGTCGTCTCCGCTGCCGTTGGACATCAATACAGCGGCGACGATGCCGACCGCGACCACGGCAAAAATGGCGAGAACGATCCAGCGACGGTCGGGGCCCTGTTGCTCCACGGTGCGCAACCCTAGTAGACGTTCCAGAAGCGATGTCCTCCTCCCCACCGCTCACCCCTCTTGCGACAGCCGTCCTACATGTCGGCGCTCCCGAGCGGATCCTCCAGATCGAGTGCGGCGAGGGTGAGGGCGCGCTCTTCCTCGCCCGTGAGTTCCCGAGCGCGCGGGTACGTGGCATCGACCGCTCGGCGGAGACGATCCGCCATGCCCAGCGCCGCGTCGGCCTCGATCCCGAAGGGCGGATCGCCTTCAAGCAGGGTGAGCCCGGTGCGATCCCCTTCCCGGCTGACCATTTCGACCTGCTGGTCGCGAACGACGCCCGGCCAGGACCCAAGGAGAGCGCCCGGGTGCTGCGCCCGGGCGGGTTCCTGGTGCTCGCCGACACGACGCACGAGCGGGTTCCGACAGGCTTCGGGGCCAGACTCCTGCGCTGGCGGCTCGCCCGAGTGGGATTCGAGCCGATCTGGACGGAGGCAGCGGGCGACGGCAGCTTCTCTGTCTTGCGGCTGCGCGGCGGCGGGCCCGTTGGCGGCTCCCTCTAGGCTGGGCGCCGCATGGAGATTGCCGGGATGCCGCTCACCCTGCTCGTCAACCCCTCCTCCGCCGGGGGTAAGACGCTGAAGCTGCTGCCGCGGATCGGCGCGGCCCTGGACGCGCGCCGCGCTGTCTTCCGGGTCGAGCGGACCCGCAGCCTCGAACACGGGGTCGAACTGGCGCTGCGGGCGGTCGAGCTCGGCGAGGTCCCGGTCGTGGTCAGCGGCGATGGGCTGATGGGGGCGGTCGGCGGCGCGATGGCCGGAGAGGAGACCCCCGTCGGCCTGATCCCCGGCGGACGCGGCAACGACCTCGCGCGAGCGCTCGGCATCCCCGATGACCCCGAAGCCGCGGTCGAGGTCATCCTCGCCGGCCACAGCCGCCGGATCGACGTCGGCGAGGCCAACGGCAAGCGCTTCCTCGGCATCGTCAGCGTCGGCTTCGACTCCGAATGCAACCGGCTCGCCAACGAAACGAACTTCATCCGCGGCAACCTCGTCTACGCCTACTCGATGGTTCGCACCCTGATCGGCTGGCGATCAGCCCGCTTCACCGTCGTCGTCGGCGGCGAGCGAAAACGCCTGGAGGGCTACTTCGTGGACGTCGCCAACAACTGCGTCTACGGCGGCGGCATGTACATCGCCCCCGAAGCCGAGATCGACGACGGGCAATTCGACGTCGTGGCAATCACCGAGGTTGGCAAGCTGCGCTTTCTACGCGGGCTGAGGGAGGTGGTCAAGGGGGCTCACATCGACAAAGAGGAGGTCACCACCTTCCGCGCCTCGCGGCTCGAGCTCGATGCCAGCCGCCCGTTCCCGGTCTACGCCGACGGCGACCACCTCACCGACCTGCCGGTCTCGCTGCACGTCCTGCCGAGCTGCCTCTCGATTCTCGTCCCCGCCGACGCCGGGGAAAGCTGAACCAAGAGGTGTCGAACCCGCGTTCCAGACCCGTCTTCGGCGCCAAGGTCGCCCTCTCGCAGGCGATCGGCGCCGCCAGCCGCCGCAGCGGCCGCGGCGGCGGCACCACCCTGCCGGGACGGGTGCTGCTGCGGCTGGAGCCCGAGGCGATCGCCCGCCTCGGCGCCGGGCTCGAGGGCGGGACGACGATCGTCAGCGCGACCAACGGCAAGACGACCACCGCCGGGATGATCGCCGGCATCCTCGCCGCCGACGGGCGCGACCCGGTTCACAACCGCGCCGGCTCGAACATGACCTGGGGGGTGGCAACTGCGCTGGTCGAGCAGCGGGGAAGCGAAGGCCTGTTCGAGGTTGACGAGGCCTGGCTGCCGCGGGTGACCGATCAACTCGACCCGTCGCTGATCGTCCTCGGCAACCTCTTCCGCGACCAGCTTGACCGCTACGGCGAGATGGAGGCGCTGGCCGACGAGTGGGCGAAGACGGTCGCGAGCCACACCGGCAGGACCGGGTTTGCGCTGAACGCCGACGACCCGCTGATCGCCGACCTCGGGCGGGGCTCGGATGGCGGGCGCCGTGAGGGCGTCATCTACTTCGGGATCGAGGACGCCTCCCAGGCCCTGCCCGAGCTGCAGCACGCCTTCGACGCCAAGCACTGCCGCCGCTGCGGCCACCCCTACGCCTACGAGCGCGCCTTCGTCGGCCACCTTGGCCACTACGGGTGCCCCAACTGCGGGGCAGAGCGGCCGCGGCCGGAGGTGGCGGCGACGGCGATCGAGCTGCGCGGGATGGACGGCTCGCGGGCCACGGTCCGGGTCCCCGGCGGCGAGCTCGAGCTCGAGCTTCCCCTCCCCGGTCTCTACAACGTCTACAACGCCCTCGCCGCGATCGCCGCCGGCCTTCGGCTCGAGGTCGCGCCGGAGCGGATCGCCGCAGCTCTGGGCGAGATGCGCGCCGCCTTCGGCCGAGTCGAGACGATTCCGGTCGCCGGGGTGCCGGTATCGATCCTGCTGATCAAGAACCCGGCCGGCGCCAACGAGGTGCTGCGGACGCTGATGCTGGAGAGCCGCGAGCGCGGGCCGATCGACCTCTGGGTCGCGCTCAACGACCGCATCGCCGACGGTCGCGACATCTCCTGGATCTGGGACGCCGACTTCGAGCTGCTGGGCGACGCCGTGCGCCGCGTCGTCTGCTCCGGCACCCGGGCTCCGGAGATGGCGCTGCGCCTCAAGTACGCGGGCTGGCCCGAGGCGGCGATCGAGGTCGTGCCCGACGTCGCCGACTCGCTCGACGCCGCCGTCGCCGCAGCCGACGGGCGCCTCTTCGCCCTCCCCACCTACACCGCCCTGCTGGAGCTGCGCAAGCTCCTCGCCGACCGCGGACTCGCCGAGGAGTTTTGGCGGTGAGCGCTGTGGCGGCGAGCGCGATCTGGCACGACGCCGAGAACGGCAGCTACGCGGCCGACCTGTCGCTCTGGGAGGAATTGGCCGAGCGGCAGGGCGGGACCGTCCTCGAGCTCGGCTGCGGCACCGGGCGTGTCGCCCTCCACCTCGCGCGCCGCGGGTACGGGGTGATCGGCCTCGATGCCGACGCCGAACTGCTCGCGGTGCTCGTGTCCCGCGGCGAAGGCTTGACGGTCGGCGTCCTGGAGGCCGACGCACGCGGGTTCGATCTGGAGAGCCCCGCCGCGCTGGTCCTCGCCCCCACCCACCTCCTGCAGCTTCTCGCGGACGCCGAGGAGCGGGCCGAGTGCCTACGCTGCGTCGCCGCCGCGCTGCGGCCCGGCGGCCTGTTCGCCGCGGCGATCATCGAGGGAATGCCCGAGCCCGACGGCGCCCCGCCTCCCCTCCCCGACGTGCGCGAGGTCGACGGCTGGGTCTACTCGAGCCTGGCGGTCGAGGCTGCGATCGGGCCCGGAGAGATCGTCGTCCGCCGGCTGCGGCAGACGGTCTCGCCCGAGGGAGAGCTGAGCGAGGAGCCGAACGAGGTGCGGATCGCGACCTTCGCCGCCGAGGCGCTCGAGGCCGAGGCGGCGGCGTTTGGCCTCATCCCCGCCGGCCGGCACGTGATCCCCCCGACCGACCTGCACGTCGGCTCGGTCGTTGTCGTGCTCGAGAGGAGTGCGTGATGGAGCTCCGCGTCCTCAGCCTCTATCCCGAGCAGATGAACATCTACGCCGACCGGGGCAACATCATCTTCCTGCGGCGGCGCTGCGAGTGGCGCGGGATCGACTTCGTCCACGACGGTGCCGGACCGGGCGAGAGCGTCGACCCCGCCGGCCACGACCTCTTCTACATCGGCGGCGGCCAGGACCGCGACCAGCGCGCGGTCGCCGCCGACCTGGTCGCCAGCAAGCAGGAGTCGATCGCCGCCGCGGCCGACGACGGCGCCGTCCTGCTCGCCGTCTGCGGTGGCTACCAGCTGCTCGGTCACAGCTACCAGCTGGGCGAGGAGAAGCTGCCGGGGCTGGGGATCGCCGACCTGGAGACGGTGCGCGAGCCGGGACCGCGCCTGATCGGAAACGTCACGATCGAGGCCAGGATCGCCGGCACCCCGCGCCTGATCGCCGGCTTCGAGAACCACGGCGGCCGCACCTACCTGGGGCCGGAAGACCGGCCGCTCGGGAAGGTCCTCTCCGGCCACGGCAACAACGACCGCGACGGCTTCGAGGGCGTCCACCGAGACAACGTGATCGGCACCTACCTGCACGGCCCCCTGCTGCCAAAGAACGCCTGGTTGGCCGACCACCTGATCGCCCTGGCGCTGGAGCGCCGCTACGGAATTCGCCCAGCGCTGGAGCCGCTCGACGACGAGCTCGAGGCGGCAGCGCACGAGTCGGCCCGCCGGGCGGCCGGCGGCTAGCTCGTCTGTTCCTTTTTGTTGTCTTGGGGCCGAAAGGAACAGACGAATCAGCGGCCGGAAGAGCCGAACCCGCCCTGGCCGCGGGCGGAATCGTCGAGCGCGCTCACCTCGACCGGCGCCGGCGTGGCGATCGGCGTCAGAAGCAGCTGGGCAATCCGCTCGCCCGGCTCAACCCGGAAGGTCTCGGCCGGGTCCGTGTTCAGCAGCAGGACCCGCAGTTCGCCCCGATAGCCGGAGTCGATCAACCCCGGTGCATTGACCAGAGCGATCCCATGATCGCGCGCCAGACCAGAGCGCGGCAGCACCAGCCCCGCATGCCCGTCGGGAATCTGAACCCCCACCCCGGTCCCAACACTCCACCGCTCCCCAGGACCGATGTGCGCCGCCTCGCAGGCATAAAGGTCAAGCCCCGCATCCCCCTCGTGAGCACGGGTAGGCAACAGCGCCTCGTCTTTCAGCTTCGCGACCGGGAGTTCCACGGGGAAGCACCCTACCGCCGAGGCCCGCGAGGGAGGGGTCGCCGGACCCTCCCCGCTGTTGTCCGCCGACCCCTCCCTCGCGGGCCCTACGCAACCGCAAGGTCGCTGAACCGATGCAGCTCCGCCGAAGGGACCTTGGCGTGGACCAGGACGCCGTCCTCCCGCTCAGTCCGCTCCAGATCCCCCGCCACCTCGTGCAGCTCGTGCAACCGCCCGCCCTGCGAATAGGGGATCAGCAACTCGACCTCGGTCAGCGTTTCCTCGAAGGCGCCCTCGATCCGCTCGCGCAGCTGCTCCAGCCCTTCCCCCTCCTGGGCCGAGATCAGCACCGCCTCGGGATGATCGAGCTCGGTCTCGGTCCGCTCCTCCTCGCTCAGCAGGTCCGCCTTGTTGAGCACCAGCAGGCGCGGCTTCTCGCCGGCGCCGATCTCGTCCAGCACCTCGTCGACCGCCTGGATGTCGGCCAGGCGCCGCTCCTCGGGGGCCGAGGCGTCGACGACGTGGACGATCAGGTCGGCGAGGACGGTCTCCTCGAGGGTCGCCTTGAACGCCTCGACCAACTGATGTGGCAGCTTTTCGATGAAGCCGACGGTGTCGGTCAGCAAGGCGTCCCGGCCGGAGAGCTCGAAGGTGCGGGTGGTCGGGTCGAGGGTGTGGAAGAGCCGGTCGCGGACCTCGACCTCGGCGCCGGTGAGCGCGTTCAGCAGCGTCGACTTGCCGGCGTTGGTGTAGCCGGCGAGGGCGACCCGCGGCAGCGAGGAACTGTCACGGCGGGCGCGCATCACCCCGCGGTTGCGCTCCATCCGCGTCAGCCGTCGCCGCAGGGCGGAGATCCGGTCGCGAGCGAGGCGGCGGTCGGTCTCGATCTGGCTCTCGCCCGGGCCCCTGGTGCCGATGCCGCCGTCCATGCGGCCGGCGCCGAGACGCTCGAGGTGGGTCCAGAGCCCCCGCATGCGGGCCATGTTGTATTCGAGTTGGGCCAACTCGACCTGCAGCTTGCCCTCTGCGGAGTGGGCGTGGTCGGCGAAGATGTCGAGGATCACCGCGGTGCGGTCGATCACCGGCACGCCCAGCGTCGCCTCGAGGTTGCGCTCCTGGCGCGGTGCCAGCTCGTCGTCGCAGGCGACCAGGTTCGCGTCGCTGGCGGCGATCTCCCCCTTCAGCTCCTGGAGTCGACCGCGGCCGAAGTAGCGGTCGGGGTCCGGCTGGGGCCGCTGCTGGGTCGCGACCCCGGCGGTGGCGACCCCCGCGGTGCGCAGCAGCTCCTTCAGCTCCGCCAGCGGCTCCCCCTCGCTGCGCCCGTCGACGATGCCGATCGCCAGCGCACGTTGGCGCGCGCGACGATTCGAGACACCGGCACCGTTCGCGGTCCCCGCATCGGGGGCTCCGTTCTGGCTGGCGTCTCTCGAACCCTGCACTCAAGCGAATTGTACGGGCCGCACCCAAGCCGGATAGGGTTCGCGGCGTGAAGGTCTTCGTCACGGGCGGTACCGGGTTCATCGGCGGCGAGGTCGTGCGCCAGTTGCGCGACCGCAGCGAGGAGGTCGTGGCGCTGGTTCGCACCCCCGCCAAGGCCACGAACCTGACCGCGATGGGCTGCGAGTTGGTCAGCGGCGACCTCGGCGACGAGGGCGCGCTGCGCCAGGGCATCGGCGGCTGCGACGCGGTGATCCACGCGGCGGCGATGTACGAGGTCGGGATCCCGACCAAGCAGCGCCCGGCGATGTGGGAGGCCAACGTCGCCGGCACCGAGCGGGTGATGAAGGTCGCGCTGGAGGAGAGGGTGGCGCGGATCGTCTACGTCTCCACCGTCGGCATCTTCGGCAACACCAACAAACAGGTCGTCGACGAGTCCTACGTGAATCCTGAGACCGATTTCACCTCCTACTACGAGGAGACCAAGCTGGAGGCTCACAAGGTCGTCCAGCGGATGATCGACGACCAGAACCTGCCGGCGGTCATCGTCCAGCCCGGCGGCGTCTACGGGCCAGGCGACACCTCGCAGGTGGCCGACCTGCTGGAGGAATTCTTCGCCGGAAAGCTGCCGCTGATGCCGTTTCCCGAGCTGGGGATCTGCATGTCCCACGTCGAGGACATCGCGGGCGGCATCATCCTCGGGCTCGACAAGGGCAGGCTCGGAGAGACCTACGTGATCAGCGGCCCGGTGACGACGATGCGTGAGGCGGTCGAGACCGTGGCGCGGGTCAGCGGCCGCAAGGCGCCGAAGCGGGACCTGCCGACCGGGCTGTTGAAGGCGATGGTCCCGATCGGACCTGTGGTCGGCAAATTGATGGGCCAGCCGCCGAACCTGCGCGAGCTGATCTCCTCGGCCGACAACGTCACCTTCTGGGCCAGCTACGACAAGGCCCAACGTGAGCTGGGGTACTCCCCGCGAGGGATGGAAGAGGGTCTTAGGCAGATGCTCGAGGCCGACGACCGATTTCCTGCTCCTGTCGGCTGAGGGAGTCGAGGGAGGGGTCCCCGGACAACTGCGGCGGGGAGGGTCCGGGGACCCCTCCCTCGACTCCCTGTGACCGCGTGCGCGGGTTCCGGACATAAGCTGCGCGCGTGCGAGTCATAGACGTCATGCACCTTGGGCGGCCTCATGTCATTGGTTGCTGGGAGGTTGATGGGGTTTTGGTCGATCCGGGGCCGGAGTCTTCGCTTTCCACGGTCCTCGAGGCGATTGGGGATGAGCGGCCTCGGGCGGTTTTGCTTACTCATATTCATCTTGATCACGCGGCGGCTACCGGGGCGCTGGTGCGGCGGTGGCCGGAGTTGGAGGTCTATGTCCATGAGCGTGGCGCGCCGCACCTGATCGATCCCTCGAAGTTGCTGGCCAGTGCGGAGCGCCTTTACGGCGACAGGCTGAACTATCTGTGGGGCGAGATCCTGCCGGTGCCGGAGGACAACGTCCGCGTCCTTCGCGGAGGGGAGAAAGTTCTTGGGATGCGTGTTGCCTACACCCCCGGCCACGCCTCGCACCACGTCTGCTATCTGCACGAGGAGACCGGAACCGCCTTTGTCGGTGACGTCGCCGCCTGCCGGATTCCGCCCTCGGATCTGATCGTGCCCCCCACTCCGCCGCCGGACATCGACATCGAGGTATGGGAGGAATCGCTGGACACGGTCGCCGGCTGGTCGCCCGAACGCCTCGCCCTCACCCACTTCGGCGCGATCGAGGACGACATCCCCGGCTATATCGAACAGGTCCGGGCGAAACTGCGCCAAGAGGCCGAGCTGGCGCGGCAGATGGACCAGGAGGCCTACAACGCCGACCTCGAGCGCCGGATTCGCACCGAGCTGGCGGCCGAAGGCATCGAAGGCGAAACCGTCGACGAGCTTCTGCAGGCGGTCCCGACCGCCTATCAGTGGGCGGGCCTCGATCGCTGCTGGCGCAAGCGGGCCGAGCGCGAAGCGACCTGACTCAGGGTCGGAAGCTGATGCCGTCGAAAGCGGCGCAGATGTTGCTGCCGACCGAGGGGGTATGCACCGCACCGTCGGGTTCGATTTCGATCTGGATGGTGTCCAGGTAGCAATTCGTGATCACGAATTGCCGCGTGCCGGCGGGCCGGTAGCCATCGGGCAGAATGAAAAAGTCGTTGGTCACCGCCCCGGGGCCGCCGAAGGGTTTGATCGTCCCCCGCAGGTGCACTTCGCCGGCGGCGTCCTTCCAGAAGCCAGCTGGGGCGTACACCGATCCATAGTTCGTCCAACCCAGGCCCGACTCGCTGCAGAACGTCCCCGGTGCGTCCTCGCAGTCGACGCTGTCACTTGCCGGCGCTACCGCGTGCACCGGCTCCGGCTGGATCGAGGCGGTGGTGCCAGGAGACCCCTGTGCCCCGGGCGCACCGGGGGCGCCCTGCGGGCCCTGCTGGGCGATCGTCAGCTTGCGCTCGCCTCTTCCGCACCTGCCCTTGCTGGCGAGTCTCAGCTCGCCGCCCTTCTTGGTGGCGCAGAGGACGACGTTCTTGGATGCCCCGCCGGTGGCGGCGATCGCGACGCCGGCGATCGCGAGGATGGCCACCGCGGCAAGAAAGGTCAGTCGCCAGCTCACGGAGCGAGCCTAACCCAGCTCGCGTGCTCGCGTACCGCCTCGCCGAAACAGCCGGCTGGGTTATGTCCCCTCGCCCACCGGGTACGGGGAGGGCGGAGCAGGGGGGAACAGGGACGAAGGAGGAGTTGGAATGACCCGCATCTGGACCCTGCGGCGTGCGCTCGTCGCGCTGATGTCGCTTGCGATCGCGCTCGCACTGCTCGCCGGCCCCGCGGCCGCGACCAAGCCTCCGCGGACGATGGCCGCGCTCGGCTACTCGATCACCCGCGGCTACAACACCAGCGGCCCGGGCTGCCCCACCGGCCCCGCTCTCGACTGCCCGAAGAACTCCTGGGCGACCGGGTCCAACCCCCTGGTCCACAGCTTCCGGGAACGCCTCGACGCGTCCTTCCCCGGCCCCTTGACGGCCTACAACGACGCGGTCTCCGGTGCTCGCGCGGTCAACATCCTCGCCCAGGCACAGCTCGCTGCCAGTCAGGACCCGGACCTCGTCCTGATCGAGATTGGCGCCAACGACGCCTGCGCCTCGACCCCGACGCCCACCGCCACCTTCCGTAGTCAGGTGCGGGCGGGCCTTGAGACGCTCGTCGCCGGCAACCCGCAGGGCTACGTGCAGCTGATGAGCATTCCCGACATCAATCAGCTGCACGCGATCTTCACCAGCCCGCCCGACCAGAACGCCCTTCTGCGCTGGTCGCTGTTCAACGTCTGCCAGGGTCTGCTCGCGAACCCGCTCTCGACCGAACCGGCCGATGAAGAACGGCGAGCGGCCTTCCGCGCCCAGGTGATCGCCTACAACGACGCCCTGGCCGGCGTCTGCGCCGAATTCAAGCGCTGCCTCTGGGACGGCTACGCGGTCTTCAACTCGAAATTCACCACCGCCGATGTCGCCACCGTCGTCAACACCGAAGGGCTGCCGATTCCGCCGTTCAATGCGATCCCGGTGTTCCCACCCGGCAACCCCAACTCGACCGCCGACTACTTCCACCCGTCGATAGCCGGCCAGGCACGCCTGGCGGAGGCCGCCTGGAACGCGACCTTCAACGACTGGAGGAACCGCAAAGGGGGCGTGGCGGTGGTGGCATCCGCTTTGCCCGTCTCGTAGACCTATGGCCTGGAGCCTGCGCCGCGTCGCAGGCCTCTAGGTGGGTTCATCGGCCGCGCGGCGGAGCACGACGGCGAACTCGGCGACGATCTCGTCGATCGCGACGACGATCGGATCGTCCCGCCAGGGCCGCAGCAGACGCTCGCGCGCCGCCTCCCGGGAGTCGAGTGCCCTCTCGGCGATCTCGTTCGCGCGTCCCCGCACTCGCCGACCGGCGATTCCGAGGTCGTCCCCCATCCGGTCCAGATGCCGTCCCCGGATCCGATCGGGCCGATACTCGCCGCCGTACTTCATTCCCATCTTGCGCCCGAACCGGCGCCCGTACACGCGGGTCGAGAGCAGGTCGTAGAGCGGCGCCAGCCGGGGTGCCCCCTGCCCCTCCAGGAGAAGCGAGTAGTTCTTCGAGTGCGCATCGGCGTTGCCGATCAGGAGGTTGAACAGCAAGGCGTCGAGGAACTCCAGCAGGCTGGCCCCGGGTCCGGCCGCATGGGAGCGAATCAGCGAGCCGCATTCGGCTACGCCGGGTCCCCCTTCCGACTCGTACTTCATCTCCGGCGGTCGCCCGGTCGCCTGGCAGAAGTCCTCCTGGTGTATGCGCTGGACCTCAGAGCCGTGGCGGACCCGGTCGTAGCGCTCGACGAGCAGGGCCTCGAGGTGGTCGGCCCGGAGCGGCTCGGCGCTCGCGACCCGGAGCCCGATCTCCCTCGCCAGCGCCATGCAGTAGGCCTCGTTGGCGACGAATCCCGGGATCTCCGGCGGCGGCATCTTGATGATGTGGGTGCTGGGCGGGCGGCCCCGGGTGATGCCGACCCGGTTGTCCCGGCGCAGGATCGGCAGCTTGTCCCGGGTTCCCGCGAGTGAGAGTCGCACCCCTTCGTCGTCCTCGGGGCCGGACAGCAGCGGGCGGGCGGGAAGTTCGGAGAGGAGCGCCGCCAGCTGCGCCTCCGCGAGCCACTCCGCCGCAGGCGCGGAGGCGAAGGGCGGATCGCTGCCGGGTGCGGCAAGCGAGACGGCGCCCGCGCACTCCCCGCCGATTTCCTCCAGGACCGTGAACGGGTTCTCGGCGGAGATGTGGAAGGTTCGCGCGATCGACCGCAGGAATTCCCCCTCCGGCAGCAGGCCGCTGAAAAAAGGGCGACAGTCGGGGTCCCGGTAGGGCTCCTCCCCCAGCGGCAGCGAGAGCGAGATCGGCGTCTCGGCGGTGGCAAGCCAGGCACGGTCATAGGCGAAGCGGAGCTCGGCCCCGTCGAGGCGCTCGAGGACGCCGGCACGCTCGTCGTGCAGATAGACGTCGAGGGCGCTCATCGCGCTTCCAGGTAGAGGTCGAGGCCAAGGGCGGCAAGGACCCGCTGGATCCCCGCGTATTGAGCCGTCGCCTTTCCCCGCTCGAGTTCGCTGACGAAGCGCAGGCTGACGCTGGAGACATCCGCCAGCTCACCTTGGGTCAGGCACAGCTCCAGGCGCCGCTCACGAACTCGAGCGCCCAGATCGAAAGCATCCCTTATTGGTTGCGTGTTCATTTTCCCGTCCGGGAAAACATGGCAGATTGGGCGGCTGTTTTGCCAGTCATTTTCCCGTGCGGGAAAATTCTGCCAGGAAAGAAGCCTTTAGACCTCAAATTTTCCCGTCCGGGAAAAGTCAGCTCAGGTGCTCGCGCATCCGCTCTACCGCCTCTTCGATTCGCTCGTCGTGGGCGGTCAGCGAGATGCGGAAGAAGCCCTCGCCGCTCGGCCCGTACATCGAGCCGGGCGAGATGACGACGGCGGCCTCCTCTAGCACGAGCTCGCAGAAAGAGGTCGAGGTATGACCCTCGGGGACCGGTGCCCAGACGTAGATCGTGCCCTGCGGCGAGGCCACCTGGACGCCGATCTCGCCCAGGGCGGAGACGACGAGGTCGCGGCGGCGTGCGTAGGTCTGGTTCATCCGCTCCAGCGGCTCGCTCGGCCCCTCGAGGGCGGCGACGCCGGCCATCTGGATCGCCTCGAAGAGGCCGGAGTCGACGTTGGTCTTCAGTCGCCAGTAGGTCTGGATCGCCTCGGCGTTGCCGAGGATCGCCGCGCAGCGCCAACCGGTCATGTTGTAGCCCTTGGAGAGCGAGAAGACCTCGACGCCGACCTCCTTGGCGCCGGGCGTCGCGAGGAAGCTCGGGGCGACGTAGCCGTCGTAGGTCGTCTCCGAGTAGGCGTTGTCGTGGACGACAAGGATCTCGTGCTCGCTGGCGAAGGCGACGACCGTCTCGAAGAACCCGTCGGGGACGACGGCGCCCGTGGGGTTGTTCGGGTAGTTGACGAACATCAGCCGCGCCTTGGCGGCGACCTCAGCGGGGACGGCGCTCGAGATCGGGGGCGAAGCCGAGCTCGGGGACCAGCGGCAGCAGCTCGGCCTCGGCACCGGCGAGGATCGGGCCGCCGGTGTAGACCGGGTAGCCGGGATCGGAGGCGAGGGCGACGTCGCCGGGATCGAGGAAGGCGAAGCAGAGGTTGTAGATGCACTCCTTGGCGCCGATCGCCGGGATCACCTCGGACCCAGGGTCGATATCGACCCCGAAGCGGCGGTCGTAGAAATCGGCGAAGGCGGCGCGGAACTCGTCGCGGCCGCGGTTGCTCGGGTACTGGTGGTAGGCGGGGTTCGCAACCGCCTCCCGCATCGCCGCGACGATGTGCGGGTAGGTCGGTTCGTCCGGGTCGCCGATCCCGAGGCTGATCACGTCGATCCCGGCAGCCCGCTTGTCGGCGATCTGCTGCTCGAGTTCCTGGAACTTGTACGGAGGGATGGCCTCCAGGCGTTTGGACGGATCGGCGATGCCCATGGGCGCGAGAATCTATGCGATCGGGGCTACCGCTCGCCGTCCAGCTCGGCGAGTGCCTGCAGCAGCTCCGGTGAGAGCTCGCCGGCGAATACCGGCTCGGCCCAGCCGTCGAGGCGGACCGCCAGGTCCTCGCCGATCTCGACCTGCAGCTCCCCCCCATCGAGCTCGACGACGAGCTGGCTGGGGGCGCCGCGGAGGAAGGCGGTGACTGCAGCGCCGCTGGCGCCGGTGCCGGAGGAGAGCGTCTCCCCCACGCCGCGCTCGAAGATCCGCGCGCGCACCCGCTCCCCCTCGGCTGCAAGGAAGGAGACGTTGGTGCGGTTGGGGAAGAGCTCGTGCCCTTCGATCCCCGGCCCGATCTCGCCGAGGTCCAGCCCGTCCAGTTCCTCGGGGGCGACGACGATCGCGCACTGCGGGTTGCCGATCGAGACGTGCTGGAACTCCCAGGTGCGCCCGCCGGACTCGAGCGTCCCGCGCCCGTCCTCCGACCCCGAGGGGAAGTCCTTCGAGCTCGTCGATGCGTGTCCCATGTCGACTGAGCAGGTCAGATCGCCGGTGATCGTCGGCCGGATCGGTCCGGCGATGGTCGAGATCGCGAACTCGTCGGCGTCGGTCCAGCCGTTGCGACGCAGGTAGAGGATCGCCTCGCGGGCGCCGTTGCCGGAAAGCTCGGCCTCGGAGCCGTCGGGGTTGAAGATCCGCAAGGCGGCGACGAACTCTGGGTCATCGCTGGGGGTGAGCAGCAGCACGCCGTCGGCGCCGATCCCGAAATGCTGGTCGCAGAGCCACTCGACTCGAGTCGCGGTCAGCTCCCACGGCAGCCGCTCCGTCTCGAGGATCAGGTAGTCGTTGCCAAGCGCTTGCCACTTCTCGAACTTCACGCGCGGCAGCCTATTCGGCAGGCGACCTGCTCGTCGCTGAGGCCGGTGCGGTCGATCGGGACGAGATTCGGGATTTTCCGCATCCAGGTGAGCTGGCGGCGGGCGTAGTTGCGCGAGCGCTTCTTCATCGTCTCGACGTCGCCGGCGATCAGCTCGTCGAAGCCGAGCGCCTTGCGAGCGGTGCGACCCGGGCCGAGGGCGTCGGCGCGACGTGCCTCCTCGGCGGCGCCGGCGGCGACGATCGCCTCGGTGCGGGCGTCGATCCGCTCATAGAGCCGCTCGCGGTCCATGTCGAGGCCGAAGATGGTCGTCGGGTGGCGCGTCTCGGGCGACCAGAGCTCGGAGCCCTCCGAGTCGGGCGGGACCCTCCGCAGGGAGAGGTCGGCCAGCGCGGCGCGCAGGTAGAGGCCGGTGCCGCCGACGACGACCGGGCGGCGCCCCGCCGTGAGCGCAGCGTCGATCTCCCGGTGCGCCAGCGGCATGTAGTCGCCGATCGAGAAGTCGGCGGTGACCGGGACGAACCCGAGCAGGCGGTGCTCCAGGCGCTCCCGCTCCTCCGCCGTGGCCGTGCCCGTCAGCACCTCCAGCCCCTCGTAGACCTGCAGCGCGTCGCAGTTGATCGCAACCGGGTCCTCGCCCCGCTCTCGCAGCAGTTCGGCGAGGGCGATCGCGACTCCCGTCTTGCCGACCCCGGTCGGGCCGAAGATCGCGACGACGTTCAAAGAAGCGGAGTCAGCGGGCGGGCGAGGACGCCGCTCAGCGTCTGCGAGGTGGCGCTTTCGATCTCGACCTCGACCAGCTCGCCCGCGGCCGCCGTGCCGTCGAAGTTGACGGCCTTGCCGTGACGGGTGCGGCCGCGCAGCTTGGTCTCGTCGGTGCGACTGGTGCCTTCGACCATCACCTCCATCGTCCGGCCGACGAAGCGCTGGGCGCGCTCGGCGGCGCGACGCTGGGTCACCTCGACCAGCCGTTCCAGGCGCTCGACCTTGAGCGGGTGCGGCAGTTGCCCGTCCATCGTCGCCGCCTCGGTTTCGCGCCGGGGCGAGAAGATGAAGGTGAAGGCGCCGTCGTAGCCGACCTCCTCCGCCACTTCCAGGGTTTCGGCGAAGTCGGCCTCGGTCTCGCCCGGGAA
This sequence comes from uncultured Actinomycetes bacterium, assembly GCA_963724745.1. Lineage (GTDB taxonomy): Bacteria > Actinomycetota > Thermoleophilia > Solirubrobacterales > 70-9 > VAYN01. Next base: position 37,556 of record CAVRVU010000007.1, on the reverse strand, counting down.
GCCGACGATGATGTCGGTGGTGATCGCGCAGTCGGGGACGTGCTCGCGGATCAGCGCCACCCGATCCATGTAGCGACCGCGGTCGTAGGTGCGCCGCATCCGTTTCAGCACCGTGCTGGAGCCCGACTGCAGCGGCAGGTGGATCTGCTCGCAGAGGGCCGGCAGCTCGGCGTGGGCGCGGATCACGTCCTCCTTCATGTCCTTCGGGTGCGGGCTGGTGTAGCGAATCCGCTCGACCCCCTCGATCGCGTCGACGCGCCGCAGGAGGTCGGAGAAGCCGATCCGGCTCTCGCGGGGCAGGTCGCGGCCGTAGCTGTTGACGTTCTGGCCGAGCAGGGTCACCTCCCGCACCCCGTCGGCCGCCAGCGCCTGGGCCTCGATCAGCAGCTCCTCGGGGTCGCGGCTGACCTCGCGCCCCCGGGTCGAGGGGACGATGCAGTAGGAACAGACGCAGTTGCAGCCCTGCGAGATCTGCAGCCAACCCTGGAACTCGCGCTCGCGCCGGGCTGGCAGGTGGCCGGAGAAGTCCTCGAACTCGAAGTAGCCCTGGGCGCTGATCGAGTCGCTGTTGAGGAACTCGGCGAGCTTGTGGATCTGGCCGGGGCCGAAGGCGACGTCGACAAACGGGAAGCGCTGGAAGACCTCCTCCTTGACCGACTGCGCCCAGCAGCCGCCGACGCCGACGATCCGCTCGGGATCTTCGGACTTGAGCCGCTTCGCCTCGCCCAGATGGGCGATGAAGCGGCTGTCGGCGGACTCGCGGATCGAGCAGGTGTTGAAGAGGATCAGGTCCGCCTCTCCCCTCTCGCTCGCCTCCTCATAGCCGAGCGAAGCCAGCATCCCCCGCATCCGCTCGGAGTCATGCACGTTCATCTGGCACCCGAAGGTGGTGACGTGGAACTTTTGGGCCACGAAACTCAGCTTAGCGGCGAGTAGACCAAGCAGATCAAGGAAACAGGGAGCACCGCGTGCTCTGCACGCAAGCGAGCGAGGACGCCGGGATGCGCCGGTCTATTCGACGCTAAGGGTGCCTTCCATGCCCGCTTCGGCGTGTCCGGGAACGGTGCAGAGGAAGGTGTAGGTGCCGGGTTCGAGGTCGGCGGAGACCGATTCTTCGCCTTCGGCGATCGGTTCAAAGCCGGCGAGTTCTTTGCCGTCTTCCTCGATCACAACGTTGTGCGGGATCGCCGAGGGGTTGTCGAAGTCGATCGTGACCTTGCCGGGCTTGGCGCTCAGTTCCGTCTTGTCGAAAGCGAGATCGGATGGATCGGCGGCGAGCTGCAACGTGGTTGAGGACGCGGTGCCGCCCTCGGCCCCGCCTTCCTTGGCGCCTTCATCTCCCACCGGTTCTTCTTCGTCGGAGCCAACCGCCCGTTCCTCTTCGACTTCTTCGGCTTCGGATCCGCCGGTGATGCCGCCGCCCTCGCCCTCAGCCGCTTCGATCTCCTCGCCGGCTTGCTCGAGCTCAGCGGCTTCCACCGCTTCCTCGTCCTGGGCGTGGAGTACGGCGAAGGTGGTGGCGCCGCCAACGAAGATCGCGAACCAAACAACGATGATCGGCATCGCCCGGCCCGGGAAGTCCTTCACTTTCAGCCCCACGAAGCAAACGGTCACGGCCGAAACGGCGAGGACACCGCCGCAGATGTAAAAGAGGGTCTCGTTGCTCATTTGCGGCGGTGATCCTATAGAGATGGGCGCTCAGCTCGCCTTGAGGCGAAAGCGGTTCTACGCCGCTTTCGCCTCGGCCACCGGGGCGGGCGTCTCCTCCGCGACCGGCTGCGGTGCGTCGCCGTCGATCCCGAGGGCCGTTCTGACCTTGGTTTCGATCTCCAGAGCCAACTCCGGGTTGTCGACCAGGAACTGCTTGGCGTTGTTGCGCCCCTGGCCGAGGCGGGTCTCGCCGCAGGAGAAGAAGGAGCCGGATTTCTGCACCAGGTCCTGCTCCATCCCGAAATCGAGCAGGCCGCCCTCGCGCGAGATCCCGACCCCGTACTCGATGTCGAATTCGGCCTGGCGGAAGGGCGAGGCGACCTTGTTCTTGACGACTTTGACCCGGACCCGGTTGCCGACCGCCTCGGTCCCTTCCTTCAGGGTCTCGATGCGCCGGATGTCGAGCCGCTGCGAGGCGTAGAACTTCAGGGCCCGGCCGCCCGGCTGGGTCTCCGGCGAGCCGAACTGGACGCCGATCTTTTCGCGGATCTGGTTGGTGAAGAGACAGACCGTTTTGGTCCGGTTGAGGTTGCCGGCGAGTTTCCGCATCGCCTGCGACATCAGTCGCGCCTGCAGGCCGACGGTGGTGTCGCCGATCTGGCCGTCGAGCTCAGCTTTCGGGGTCAGTGCCGCGACCGAGTCGATCGCGACCACGTCGACCGCGCCGGAGGCGATCAGCCGGTCGGCGATCTGCAGGGCCTGCTCGCCGTAGTCGGGCTGAGAGACCAGCAGCTCGTCGGTGTCGACGCCGATCGCCCGCGAGTAGACCGGGTCGATCGCGTGCTCGGTGTCGATGAAGGCGCAGACGCCACCCATCGCCTGAGCCTGGGCGATGATGTGGTTGATCAGGGTGGTCTTCCCCGACGACTCGGGGCCGAAGATCTCGACGATGCGGCCACGCGGAACGCCGCCGATGCCGAGCGCCAGGTCGAGCGCCAGGGAACCGGTCGGGATCGACTCCACCTTGACCGTGCCCTTGTCGCCGAGGCGCATCAGCGAGCCCTCGCCGAACTCTTTCCTGATGCCGCTGACAGCGCTCTCCAGCGCCGCGTCCTTCGCTTTTGCCTCCCTGGCGGAGACGTCGTTCAAGCTCGTTTTCCTATCTGCCATCTTCGATCACCTCACTGCTGCCTCATCCGGGCAGCTGGACTTGTGCCAACGGCACGTAGCGCGCACCGGTCGGCTGGAGTACAGAACGGTAAAGCGTCATCCGGCGGCAAATCCGCGCCTCGGATAGGCCCGCGGGGAGTTTCCCCGGCGGATCGGAGACGACCGCGGGCCGCCTCGACCCCCGTCCCTCGGGACGAACCCGAGCGACGGTCACATGCGGCCAGAACGGCCGCCTCTCGGGCTCGTAGAAGCCTTCTGCCGCCAAACCTTGGGCAACGCCCCCCTGCAGCGCCTCCGTCCCCGGAGACAGCACCGGCAGCGCGTACAGCCGCGCCCGGCCCCGCGACGGCCGCGGCTCCGGGTCGAGCAGATCCACCCAGGGGGCCGGACCGGCGTTTTCCTCGACCACCGCGGCGATCTCCTCGATCTCCTCCTCCGGTCGTTGGCCGAGGAAGGCGAGGGTGACGTGGAGGGACTCTGGGGCGACCGGCCGCAGGGCGGGATCGGCCAGCGACTCCCTCCCCCATGCCGCAACGCCCTCGCGGAGCTCATCCGGCAGGTCGAGGGCGACGAACAGGCGCACCCGCGGGGTCTTCGCTCGCTCTTTGGCCACGACCGCCACGCTACGGGGCGAGGACGCACGGAACAACGCTCCAAAGCCAAATTTCGGCTACGACTTCGTGCCTTCTTTCTCACCTAGCAGCATCCGCAGCAGGTGCATCCCAACCAGCGCCGAGCGTTCGCGGATGTCGAGGCGGCCGCCGGGGATGACCGGATCGCGGGCGATGCTCGTCCCGTCGGCCAGGCGGGCGTTGAAGCAGACGTACCCGACCGGCTTCTCCTCGCTGCCGCCGCCGGGCCCGGCGACTCCGGTGATCGAAACCGCGACGTCGGCCCCGAATCGCTCCAGCGCCCCGATCGCCATCGCCTCGGCCACCTCGAGGGAAACCGCCCCCTTGGCCTCGATCAGCGCGGGGTCCACCCCCAACAGGTCGCGCTTGGCCTCGTTCGAGTAGGCGACGACGCCGCCGGCCATGTAATCGGAGGCGCCCTCCAGGTCGGTGATCCTCGCCGCCAGCAGCCCGCCGCTGCAGGACTCGGCCAGCCCCAGGCGGTGCCCCAGCAGCAGCGTCGCCACCTGGGAGTCGATCGTCTCCCCGTCGAGGCTGAAGGTCTCCTGCCGGTGGCGCTCGACCAAGCCCGCCTGGACCGCCTCGGCCGCCGCGAGCGCCTCGTCCCGGTAGCGGACGTCGATCTCGATCTCGCCGCGGCGCAGGCAGGTCGTGATCTCGACCTCCTCGAGCTTCACGCCGCCCGCCTCCATCTCCCGCAGGCTCTTGGCGATCTCGGACTCCGGCACGCCGAACATACGCATCGTGTAGCCGCGCAGCGGCGTCGCCCGGCTCAGCAGCACACGCACCGGCTCGGTCTCCAGCGCCACCGTCCACATCGGCTGCAGCTCGCGCGGCGGTCCGGGCAGGACGACGACGACGCGCTCGCCGGCCGGAACCACCAACCCCGGCGCCGTTCCCACCGGATCGAGCGGCACTGCCCCCTCGGGAACCATCGCCTGCTTGCGGTTCGCCTCCTGCAGGGCCTCGGGATCGAGGCGAAAGCGCTGCGCGAACCCCTCGAGGATCTTGGCGATCTTCGCTTCCATCCCCTCGTCGAGGACCAGCTCGCGGCCGGCGAAACGCGCGACCACCTCGGCGGTCAGGTCGTCCGCGGTCGGGCCGAGGCCGCCGGTGGTGACGATCAGGTCCATCCCCTCAGCCGCCATGAACCGCAGGGCAGCATCGAGGTCGTCCGCACGGTCGGCGACGACGAGGATGTGAGCGACCTCGACTCCCTGCTCGGCCAGCCGTTCGGAGACCCAGGGGCCGTTGCTGTCCGCGATCCGGCCGGTCAGAACCTCGGTTCCGGTGACGACGATTCCCGCTCGAATCATGGGCCGGAAGCTACCGGACCCGAAACGGCCGATCTGAGCCGGGAGGGCTAGACGTCGGGCTCGGAATCGACGGCGATCGGCTCGGGCTGTGAGTCGCCGCCGGCAAGCACGCGCGAGAGGTCGGCCTGGGTGATCAGCACCTGGCGGGGTTTGGAGCCCTCGTAGCCGGAGATGACGCCGCGGCGCTCGAGCATGTCGATCAGGCGCCCAGCCCGGGTGTAGCCGACCCGCAGGCGCCGCTGGACCATCGAGACCGACGCGGTCTCGGTTTGAACGACCAGGCGAATCGCCTCGTCGAGCAGATCGTCGCTGTCGGGGTCGAAGTCGTCGTCTCGGCCCTCCTCGGCGGCCTCCACCGGGGTCTCCAGCAGCTCCTCCTCGAACTCGGGTTCACCCTGCTTGGCCCAGTGCCCGGTGATCCGCGCGATCTCGTCCTCGGTGATGAAGGCGCCCTGGACGCGTGACAGTTTCGAGGTGCCGGCCCCGCGGAAGAGCATGTCGCCCTGGCCGAGCAGGGCCTCCGCCCCGCCCTGGTCGAGGATCACCCGGGAATCGGTCTGCGAGGAGACGGCGAAGGCGATCCGCGAGGGGATGTTGACCTTGATCGTGCCGGTGATGATGTCGGTCGAGGGCCGCTGCGTCGCCAGCACGAGGTGGATCCCGGTGGCCCGTGACTTCTGCGCCAGGCGGATGATCGAGTCCTCGACTTCGGCCGGGGCGACCATCATCAGGTCCGCGAGCTCGTCGATCACGCAGAGGATGTGCGGCAGCGGCGCTTCGCCCTTCTTCAGGCGGACGCGATTGAGCTCGCCGAGGTTGCGGGCGCGAGCCTCGCTCATGATCCCGTAGCGGCTCTCCATCTCGCCGATCAGGTTGGAGAGGACGTTGGCGGCCAGGCGCGGCGAGGTGACGACCGGCGTCAGCAGGTGAGGGACGTTCTCGTAGTGGTTGAGCTCGACCTGCTTGGGGTCGACCAGCACCAGGCGGACTTCGTTCGGCGAGGCCTGCATCAGGATCGAGGAGAGGATCGCGTTGACGCAGCCGCTCTTGCCCGAGCCGGTGGTGCCGGCGACGAGGACGTGCGGCATCTTCGCGATGTCGGTCCAGACCGGGTTGCCGTCGATCCCCTTGCCGAGCCAGGCGACCAGCGGCGAGGTCTTCTCCGGCCGGCCGGCGTAGATGTCGCCGAGCCGGACCATCCTGCGGGTGCGGTTCGGGACCTCGACCCCGACCGCCTGCTTGCCGGGGATCGGCGCCAGGATGCGGATGTCGGTCGAGGCCAGCGCGTAGGCGATGTCGTTGGCCAGCTCGGTGACTTTCTTGACTTTGGTGCCCGGCGCGAGGCGCAGCTCGAAACGGGAGACGTGCGGGCCGCTGACGACGCCGACGATCTTCGCCTCGACCCCGAAGTGACCGAGCGTCTCGACCAGCTTGCGGCCGACAGCTTCCTGGTCCTTCGGGTCGGGACCTTTGTCGCCCTTGCCACGCTCGAGCAGCTTGTGCGACGGCGGCCGGTAGTCGATCTCTTCCGACATCGTCACGCCCCGTTTCGAGCCCATCGGGGTCAGGCCGGCGTGGGCGCGGTCGCCCTCGTCGACGCACCGCGACGGCGTCCTCGGAGTCGTAGTTCTGCAGCTCGACCTTCTCCTCGGGCTCCGGCTCCTCCTCTTCGGCGGTCTCGGCCTCGAAGAGCTGGGAATCGAAATCGTCCCTCGGCGAGGGCAACCGTCGGCTCGAAGTCCTCCTCGTCCTCCGGGTAGCCGCTCATCACGTCGGTCGCACCGGCGAGGGTGGCGGCCTCGGCCCGGGCATCGCGGTGCTCGCGCCAGTCGGCATGGGTCTTGGCGACCGTGCGGGCGGCGGCGTCGCCGCCGGCGAAGAGGCTGCGGAAGACCCGCCGCACACCCCTCCCAACCGCTTTTGCCAGGTCGGAGACCGAGGTCCCGGTCAGCAGCATCCCGCCGACGAGGAGCACCAGCACGGTGAAGATCCGGGCGCCGACCTGTCCGAAGAGATAGGTGAGCGCGGTCTCGGTCCCGTAGCCGACCTTGCCCCCCTCCCAGTCGAAAAAGAGGACGAAGACGAGGTAGACGCCGAAGGCGACGAGGAAAAGGCCGATCAGGTCGAGATGTCGCTGCTCGAGTCCGGCCGGCAGCCGCAGGCCGCCCTTGATCCTCCCCTTGGCTTGGCGCTTAGACGCAGTTTTGCTTCGTCGCGCCGACCCGGCGCGCTTCTTACGCACGAACATGGTTTCCCGGTTCGACGCCGGCGCCCGCACCCCTGCGAGCTAAATCTGGCCTAAAAGTCGCGCGGAGCGGCGAAATCCGCGGTTACCATCGTTTCGTGCTCACCGAGACGGACCAGCTGGGCGGCCGTGTGTTGATCGTCGAGGACGACGTCGACATCGCCGACGTGCTGCGGCGCTCGCTGCGCAACGAGGGCTACGAAGTTCGCACCTCGGCCGACGGGGTCGAGGCACTCGACGTAGCCGCCGGTTTCATTCCCGACCTGGTCGTGCTCGACCTCGGCCTGCCGGGCATGGACGGGGTCGAGGTCTGTCGCCGCCTGCGCGATGACGGCGACGTGCCGATCCTGATGCTGACCGCGCGGGCCGAGACCGAGGACCGCGTCACCGGCCTCGACAGCGGCGCCGACGACTACCTGGTGAAGCCGTTCGAGCGCAAAGAGCTGCTGGCGCGGATTCGGGCGCTGCTCCGCCGCCGGCCGCCGCGCGGAGCCGCCTCGCTGGAGGTTGCGGACCTCGCCCTCAACCCCGATACGCGCGAGGTTCGCCGCGGCGAGCGGGAGATCGAGCTGACCAACCGCGAGTTCGAGCTGCTCGAGTTCTTGATGAGGAACGAGCGACTCGTCGTCTCCCGGGAGCGCCTCCTGGACGAGGTCTGGGGCTACGACCCGATGGCGGCCACCAACACGATCGACGTCTTCATCTCGAACCTGCGCCGTAAGCTCGAGGAAGGCGGCGAGGGCCGCCTGCTCCATACGAAACGCGGTGCTGGCTACGTCCTCAAGGCGTGACGTGAGCCTCCCCCGCCGCCTGGTTCGCCCGAAATCGTGGCCGGTGCGCTGGCGCCTGGCCCTCGTCTCTTCCGGGCTCACCCTGGCGATCCTCGTCCTCTTCGGCGGCCTGATCGGCAAGATCGCGACGGAACGGATCCGCGACGACTTCAACGGCGAGGTCAGCAGCGCGGTGAAGATCCTCGCCGGCCAGATCCGAATCGTCTACCCCCCGTTCGGTGGCAAACCGGAAGCGATAGGTGGGCCGCAGCTGAACGACTTCGTCCTCCCCGACGACGCCTCGGCTCGGATTTACGACGCCGAAGAACACCTGCTCTATGCCAACGAAGGGGCCGCGCCGCTGGGGCCGCCGAGGCGGGGCATGACCGATTTCCAGGGGATGCGGGTCGCAACCGAACCGATCCTCGACGAAACGAGGACGGTGACCGGATACGTCCAGTACGGGCGCAACCTCAACCACGTCGAGGAGACGGTCGACCGCGTCTGGCTCTTGATCTTCGCCGGAATCTTCGGTGGGACGCTGCTTGCGATCTTCGCCGGGGTCGCGATCGCCCGGCGGGCGATGCGGCCGATTGCCTCGCTGACGGCGACGGCGAGGGAGATCGCCACCACCGGCGACCCCTCGCAGCGAATGCCGAAGCCGATCGCCGAGGACGAGGTCGGCGAGCTGGCGCAGACGCTGGAGGAGATGCTCCGCTCGCTCGACGCGGCCCGGGCCGAACGCGAGGCGGTGATGCAGAAGCAGCGCGAGTTCGTCGCCGATGCATCCCACGAGCTGCGCACGCCGCTGACCAGCGTCCTCGCCAATCTCGAGCTGCTGCAGGCGTCTTTCGGCGGTTCCGATCAAGCCGAGGACCGCGAGATCGTCGACTCGGCCCTGCGCTCCTCGAAGCGGATGGGCCGCCTGATCGGCGACTTGCTCCTGCTGGCCCGCGCCGATGCCGGGCGCCTGGCGGCGCATCGGCGGGTCGACCTGGCCGAGATCGCCGGCGAGGCGGCCGCCGAGGTCGCACCGCTGATGGGGAATCGACGGCTGGTGGTCGAGAACGAGCATCCGCTGCGGGTCGAAGGCAGCCGCGACGAGCTGCACCGGATGGTCGTCAACCTGCTCGACAACGCGATCCGCCACACCCCCGGGCACGCCTGCGTCGAACTCGAGCTGCACCAAGCGGACGGCGAGGCGATCGTCGAAGTTGGCGACGACGGGCCGGGCATCCCCGTAGAGATGCGGGCCCAGGTCTTCGACCGCTTCGTCCGCGGCACCGGGTCCGCCGACACGGCCCGCGGCACCGGCACGGGCCTCGGCTTGGCCATAGTAGGCGCCGTCGCCAAGTCCCACGGCGGCAACGTAGAAGCTGGCGAATCAAAATCCGGCGGCGCCCTCTTCACTGCCCGAATCCCTCTCGCCGGCACCGGGAACACGGGTGACACAACTTTAAAGACGCTTTAGGGCCAGCACCTAGATTTCGCCGCGGACGAGACACATTGCCCGCCCGGGTTTCTCCCCAAAATTAGCCCGGGCGGGCTTTTTCTTTTGGTGTTCGGGATGGAGTTGGCTCGGGACTGCTGGTGGGGGGCCCTGGGAGCACCTCCGCCGAGCGGGTCGCGGATTGGCTAAAGCCCCGAGCCACAATGGCTCGGCTCCATGCTGAGTACCCAGGGACCCCCCACCGGCGGCCACACGATCGAGCTCCGTTCGACGGCCGAGGAGCAACAGCTGAGGAAAAAGCAAGCGCTCTTGGTCTCTAGCTGTTTCCGCCTGTGACCTGGGCTGTAGTTCGGGGCCGATTGCTGGAGGGGGTGGGCACCCCTCCTACCTATCCACCTAAGAATCAGACCTCGACGACGACCGGGAGAACCATCGGGCGCCGTTTCAGACGCTGCCAGACGAACTTGCCAATCGCATCGTGCAGGTCTTCCTCGACCAGATGGTTCTCGCGTTTGCCCGCCTTGGCGGAGTCCTCGAGCTGGTCTTCGACCAGGTCCTTGAGGTCTTCGACCAGTCCGTCCGCCTCCTCGAGGAAGGCGACGCCGCGGAAGATCACCTCGGGGTCGGCGACGACGCTGCCGTCGTCGCTGGAGATGGTGGCGACGACGATGAAGATGCCGTCGGCGGAGATCTCGCGGCGGTCGCGCAGGGCGGCGTCGTCGGGCTCGCCGATGTTGACCCCGTCGACGTACATCACCCCGGCGTGGATGTCCTCGCCGAAGCCGGCGCCCTTGTCGTCGACTTCCAGCGGCAGGCCGTTGCGGCCCTGGAAGATCCGCTCGCTCTCGATCCCGACCGCTTCGGCCAGCTCGGAGTGCAGTCGCAGTCGCTTGTAATCGCCGTGCACCGGCATCACGTATTTCGGTCGGGTCAGGTTCAGCATCAGCTTCAGCTCCTCCTGCCAACCGTGGCCGGAGGCGTGGATCGGCGCGTCCTTGGCGGTGATCACGGTGGCGCCGATCTCGTAGATGCGGTCGATCGTCTCGTTCACCGCGCGCTCGTTGCCCGGCACCGGCGTCGCCGAGAAGACGACCGTGTCGCCCGAGTGCAACTGGACGTCGCGGTGGTCGTTGTTGGCCATTCGCCGCAGAGCCGAGAGCGGCTCGCCCTGGCTGCCGGTCGAGATCACCACTACCTTCTCGTCGGGAAAGTCCTCGATTTCGCGGGGCTGGATGAATATCCCCTGCGGGGCGTTCGCGATCCCCAGGTTCGAGGCGATGTTGAAGTTCTTCCGCATCGAGCGTCCGACCAGGGCGACTTTGCGGTCGAGGCGCTCGGCTGCGTCGATCACCTGTTGGACGCGGTGGATGTTGGAGGCGAAGGAGGTGACGATGATCCGCCCCTTGCAGTGGGAGAACTGCTCCAGCAGCGCTGGCCCGACCGACGACTCCGACGGGGCGATCCCCGGCCGGTCGGCGTTGGTCGAGTCGCCGCAGAGCAGCGTCAGCCCTTCTTCGCCGAGCTCGGCCAGGCGCGAGACGTCGGCTGGGCGGCCGTCGACGGGGGTCTGGTCGAACTTGTAGTCGCCGGTCATCAGGACCGAGCCGGCTCGGTCTTCAGCAGCACCCCGCGCATGTCGGGGATCGAGTGGGCGAGGTGGATCAGCTCGATCTCGAAGGGCCCTCGCTTCACCTTCTCCCCCGGCGGCAGCTCCTGCAGCGGGGCCGACTCGCCGAACTTGTGCTCGTCGAGCTTGGAGCGGACCATGCCGATCGTCAGCAGGCCGCCGTAGATCACCGGCGGCATGCCGATCTCACGGATCACGTAGGGCAGCGCGCCGACGTGGTCCTCGTGGCCGTGGGTGAGGATGATCGCCTCGATGTCCTCGGCGCGGTCGCGCAGGTAGGAGAAGTCGGGAGCACGAGGTCGATCCCGTGCATCTCGGCGGTCGGGAACATCAGGCCGGTGTCGACGACGACGATACGTCCGTCGTACTCGATCACGGTCATGTTCTTGCCGATCTCACCGAGGCCGCCCAGGGGCAGCACTCGCAGTTTGCTTGGCACTAGTTACTCACTCTCTTCAAGTTGGTTGTCTAACTGGCGACCGCGACGCCGGCGGCGTCGAGCGCCTGCCTTGATGGCGGCTCGCTGCTCGGCGTCGGCGGATACCAGGGGAAGTCTCAGTCGGTCCTCGCAGAGGCCCAGCATCTCCAGGGCCGCCTTCAGCGGGATCGGGTTGGTGGTCACCGAGGTCGCCTCGTAAACCGGGGTCAGCTCGGTGTCGATCTCGACGGGCGCGCTCGATGTCGCCGGCCTGCGCGGCGTCCCACATCTCGCGCATCGCGGTCGCCGACGATGTGCGAGGCGACGGTGATGCCGCCCGCGCCGCCGAACTCGAGAACCCGCAAGAAGGTGTTGTCGTTGCCGGCGAGGACGGCCAGGCCCTCGATCGGACCCAGCTCCTCGTCGTTGGCCTGCTTGACGGCGACGATGTTGTCGATCTGGCCCAGTTCGGCCAGCAGCTCCGGGCTGGCGTTGACGATCACCCGCGAGGGGATGTTGTACATCACCATCGGCAGCTCCGGGACGGCCGCGGCGACGGTCTCGAAGTGGGCTCGGATGCCGGCCTGGTTGGGCTTGTTGTAGTACGGGACGACGACCAGCGAGGCGTCGGCGCCGGCGTCGGCGGCCATCTTGGTCAGCTCGCAGGAGTGGCGGGTGTCGTTGGTGCCTGTGCCGCAGACGAGCAGAACGCTCGTCGCCGACCTCGTCGCGCACCGCGCGCAGCAGCACGATCTCCTCCTCGTCGGTCAGCGTCGGCCACTCGCCGGTCGTCGCCGCGACGACCAGGCCGTGCGAGCCGTGCTCGAGCAGGTAGCGTCGCCAGACGCCGGGCGGCGTCGGTGTCGACCTGGCCCCGCTCGTCGAACGGGGTCGCCATCGCGGTGAGTATCCCTTGGATCTCCGTCATCGCCTGCAGGGTATCCCGTTGAGCGGCAGAGTCGCCAGGCGAATGGACATCTACAGCAGCTTCTCCAGCCCGACCGTGAAGCGATCGGGCAGCTCCGCCACCCTGCGGCAGGCGAGCACGACGCCGGGCATGAAGGAGCGGCGGTCGATCGAGTCGTGGCGGATCGCCGAGCGTCTGGCCCTCGCCGCCGAAGATCACTTCCTGATGGGCGACCAGCCCCGGCAGGCGGACCGAGTGGATCGGCTGGTGGACGTTGCCGCCCGCGGCGTCGATCAGCTCCTGGGTTCGCTTCGCGGTGCCCGAGGGCGCGTCGAGCTTTTTGTCGTGATGCAGCTCGACGATCTCGCACTCGGGCATGTGCGTGGCGATCGTCTGTGAGACCTCCATCAGCAGCACCGCGCCGATCGCGAAGTTGGGCGCGACGAAGCAGTTGGCCTGCGATGCCTCGGCCGCGGCGCGGGCGGCGTCGAGGTCGAAGCCGGTGGTGCCGACGACGGCGTGGACGCCCGGCCTCCAGGCAGGCTCGGACGTTGGCGAGCGCGGTGTCGGGGACGGTGAAGTCGACGACGACGTCGGCCTCGGCCAGCACCTCGCCAGCTCCGACCCCGAGCGCCGGGTCGGCCCGGCCGGTCAGCTCCATGCCCTCGGCCCCCTCGACCGCTTCGCAGACCGTGGCGCCCATTCTGCCCGGCGGCGCCGGCGACAGCGACCCGGATCATGCCGCTACCAGCGCCTCGCTGACCGGCGCCAGCGCCGAGCGGAAGCGCTCTTCGTCGGCGCCGACGCAGGCGGCCGAGAGCCGCTCGGCGGCGTAGAGCTCGCCGGCCAGCTCGGTCAGGTCGTCGACCGCGATCGCGTCGACCTTGGCCAGCATCTCGTCGAGGGTTTCGATCGGCAGGTCGAAGAGGGTCGCCCGCGAGATCCGCGTCATCCGCGCCGCCGTCGACTCCGAGGAGAGGACGAGGCGCCCCTTGACGCTCTCCTTTGCCCGCGCCAGCTCCTCCTCGGAGACCGGCTCCGAGCGCAGGCGCACCAGCTCGGTGCCGATGATCGAGCAGGCCTCCTCGACGTTGTCCTCGCGGGTCCCGACGTAGGTCGCGACCAGGCCCTGGTCGGTGAACTGCTCGTTGTAGGAGCCGACCGAGTAGGCGAGGCCGCGCTTCTCGCGCACCTCGCGGAAGAGGCGCGAGGAGGTCGAGCCGCCGAAGATCGAGTCGAGCACGGCCAGCGGGTAGCGCCGCTCGTCGTCGCGGCGCAGGCCGGGCGCCCCGAAGCAGATGTGGTACTGCTCGGTCTCCTTCTCGCAGGAAGCAGAGGCGCGCAGTCGCCCTCCAGCCGCCGGTCTCGGTCTGTTTCCGCCCACTCTCGTCGGGCGGGTTCACCAGTCGTTCGGCGAGCTCGACGATGCGGTCGTGGTCGAGGTGGCCGGCGGCGCCGACGACGATCTGCGAGCCGGTGTAGCGGGTGCTGTGGTAGGCTCTCGATGTCCGGAACCGGGATCGAGGCGATCACCTCGGCCTCGCCGAGCACCCGGCGCCCCAGCGGGTGGCCGCCGAAGACGGCCTCGGCGAGGACGTCGTGGACCCGGTCCTGCGGCTCGTCCTCGTACATCGCGATCTCCTCCAGCACCACCTGGCGCTCGGAGTCGATGTCGGGGTAGGTCGGCGCCAGCAGCATCTCCGCCAGCAGGTCGAAGACCGCCTCGGTGTGCTCGTCGAGGAAGCGCGCGTGCAGGTGCGTCGTCTCCTTGCCGGTGGCGGCGTTGACCGAGGCGCCGAGCCCGTCGAAGCGCTCGGAGATCTCGATCGCCGAGTAGCGCGCGGTCCCCTTGAACAGCAGGTGCTCGAGGAAGTGCGAGACCCCGGCCTGTGCCGGGGTCTCGTTCCGCGATCCGGTCCGCACCCAGAGCCCGAGCGCGACGGATCGGACCGAGGGAACCTCCTCGGTCACGACCCGGACGCCCGAGCCGAGCTCGGTGAGCTTGGCGCCGCTCAACTAGCTGCGACGCTCGCGTTCACGACCACCGCGTCCGCCGCGCTCGCGGTCACGGCCGCCGCGACCACCGCGGTCGCCGCCGTTGCGCCGACCGCCGTCGCCGGAGCCGACCGAGGCCAGCTCCTCCGGCGATTTGCCCTCGACCGAGGGGTCGTCGGTGAGGCGCAGGCCGATCCGGCCGCGCTCCTTGTCGACCTCGACCACGGTGACGTCGATCTCCTCGCCGGCGGTGAGGACGTCGTCGACCGAGTCGACCCGCTCGCCCGGCTTCACGTTGGAGATGTGAAGCAGGCCGTCGGTGCCCTTGACCAGCTCGACGAAGGCGCCGAAGGTCGTCGTCTTCACGACCTTGGCGGCGTTGTAGCGATCGCCGATCTCGGCCTCCTTGGTCATCGAGTTGATCCGGGCGACGCAGGCCTCGACCAGTTCGCCGGTCGGCGCGTAGATCCGCACCGTGCCGTCGTCCTCGACGTCGATCTCGGCTTCGAACTCCTCGCACAGGGCGCGGATCGTTTCGCCGCCTTTGCCGATGACCGCGCCGATCTTCTCCGGGTCGATCTTGATCGACTCGATCGCCGGCGCGTGCTCGGGAGAGCTTCTCGCGCGGGCCGTCGATCGCCTCGGCCATCTTGCCGAGGATGAACTGGCGGCCCTTCAGGCCTGCTCCAGCGCGTCCGTCGAGGATCTCGAAGGTGACGCCGGTGATCTTGATGTCCATCTGCAGGGCGGTGATGCCCTCCGCGGTGCCGGCGACCTTGAAGTCCATGTCGCCGAGGTGGTCCTCGACGCCGGCGATGTCGGTGAGGACGATGTAGTCGTCGCCCTCCTTGATCAGCCCCATCGCGACGCCGGCGACCGGAGCGCTGACCGGGACGCCCGCGGCCTGCAGCGCCATCGAGGAGGCGCAGACCGAGCCCATCGAGGAGGAGCCGTTGGACTCGAGCGTCTCGGAGACCGCCCGGATCACGTACGGGAACGACTCTTCGTCGGGGACCGTCGCCAGCAGGGCGCGCTCGGCGAGCGCGCCGTGGCCGATGTCGCGCCGCTTCGGGCCGCGCATGAAGCCCGCCTCCCCGACCGAGAAGGGCGGGAAGTTGTAGTGGTGCCAGAACCGTCTTCGTGGTCTGCAGGCCGAGCGTGTCGATCCGCATGTCCATCCGGGTCGTGCCCAGCGCGACGTTGGAGAGGATCTGGGTCTCGCCGCGGGTGAACAGCGCCGAGCCGTGCACGCGCGGGGAGATGTCGACCTCGCACTCGATCGGCCGGATCTCGTCCTGGGCGCGGCCGTCGGGGCGCTTCTTGTCGACGGCGATCGCCTTGCGGATCGTGTCCTTCTCGATCGCGGCGAAGGCGGCCTTGACCTCGGCACCGCGCTCGTCGTCGGCCTCGCCGTCGTCGGCGGCGGTCGCGTACTTGGCGACGACCTCGTCCTTGACCTTGTCGATCGCCTCGTAGCGCTCGAGCTTGCCCTCGGTGGCGATCGCGTCGACCAGGGCCTGGCCGTGGGAGGAGCGGATCTCGTCGAGCAGGCCCTCGTCGATCTTCGGCGCCTCGACCTCGATCTTCTCCTTGCCGGCCTTCTGCTGCAGCTCCTCCATCGCGGCGCAGAGCTTCTTGATCTCGCCGTGGGCGATGTCGAGCGCGTCGAGGATCTCGGCCTCGGTGACGCCGCTGGCGCCGGCCTCGACCATCAGGATCGCCTCGTCGGTGCCGGCGACGATCAGGTCGAGCTCGAGCTCCTCGTGGCGTCTCCTCGGGCGGGTTGACGACGAAGTCGCCGTCGAGCTTGCCGATCCGCACCGCGCCGACGTGGGCGGCGACCGGGACCGGCGAGATCGCCAGCGCCGCGGAGGCGCCGTTCATCGCGAGGATGTCGTAGGGGTGGACCTGGTCGACCGACATCGGGATCGCGACCAGCTGGGTCTCGTAGTGCCAGCCCTTGGGGAAGAGCGGGCGGATCGGCCGGTCGATCATGCGCGCGGTCAGCGTCGCCTTCTCGCCGGATTCGCCCTCGCGACGGAAGAACGAGCCGGGGATCTTGCCCGCGGCGTACATCCGCTCCTCGACGTCGACGGTGAGGGGAAGGAAGTCCACGTCGCGCAGGCTGCCGACGGTGGCGGTGCAGAGGACCATCGTGTCGCCGGCCTGGACCACGACCGCGCCACCCGCCTGCTTCGCGAGTTTGCCGGTCTCGAAGGAAATCTGGCTGTCGCCGACATCCACCGAGACGCGGCTTACGTCAAACATGCTCATTTAGTTGTCCTACCTCCGGCCGCCCGGTTGGCGGCCATCTGATTTCAGAACTCTCGTTCTCTAACTGCGACAAGAGTACAGGCATCGAAAACCGCCGGAGTGCCGGCGACTCCGGCGCGGATGCCGGACTCGAAGTCGCGCCGCACCCGTGCCTCGACCGCCTCGCGAGCGGCGTCGGCCTCGAAGCGCTCGAGGTCGAGGCCCGAGCGCTCGGCCCGCTCCCAGAGGTGCGGGTCGTCGACCCGGCCGCGGTCGGCGTAGAGCGAGTCGACCATCTCGAAGAAGCGGCCCTGCAGCCCGGCCGCCTCGGCCGCCGCGTGCAGCGCCGGCGAGCGCGGGTGCTTGCTGGCGACCGGGAAGTGGCGGAAGGCGATCGCCGCCGGGCGCGCGCGAGATCTCGCCGCCAGGCGGCGGCGCAGTGCGGGCAGCCGAGGTCGGCGTAGACGATCAGCCCCTCCCCCTCGCCGCGCACGTGGTCCTCGGGCCCGACCGGCGGGACCGCGGCGCTGGTCAGCGTCGGCCACGTCGCCGCGGGTCAGGCTAGGCGGCGAGCGCGTCGAAGATCACGTTGGCGCCGGGGATCTCGCCCGGGCTGGGCGATTCGTAGGTCCACTCGACGTGCCCGTCCTCGTCGATCAGGACGAGGGTGCGGTTGGCGATGCCGACCGGTCTCGATGTAGGAGCCGTAGGCCCGGGCGACCTCGCCCTTGGGCTCGAAGTCGGCGAGCAGCGTGGTGTCGATGCCCAGCTTCTCCTGGAAGGCCTTGTGGGCGTAGGCGTGGTCGACGCTGATCCCGACCAGCTCGACGCCCTTCGCCTCGATCTCCGGCTTGACCTCCTGGTAGATCGAGAGCTGGTCCGAGCAGACCGGGCTGAAGTCGAACGGGTAGAAGACGAGCAGCACGCTTGCGGCCGCGGAAGTCGGCGAGCGAGACCTCCTCGCCGTCCTGGTCGCGGAGCGTGAAGTCGGGAGCCGGCTCGCCGGCGGCGATCATCGACGCAGGCCGAGCTCGGCGACCAGGGCGCGGTAGCGCTCGAGGTCGGTGCGCTCGAGGTAGCGGAGCATGCGGCGGCGCTTGCCGACCAGCATCAGCAGGCCGCGGCGCGAGTGGTGGTCTTTGCTGTGCGTGCGCAGGTGCTCGGTGAGTTCGTTGATCCGCTCGGTGAGCAGCGCGACCTGGACCTCGGCGGAGCCGGTGTCGCCGTCGGCGCGGCCGTACTTGCCGATCAGCTCGCTCTTTTTCTCTTTGGTCAGGCTCATGCGTTCGTTCAAAAAAGCCGTGCACCCAGCGGGTCACGGCCGCTGGAAGCTAGCACAGACGCGCCTGGCGTCCTCGACGTCGCGCTGCATCTGGGCGATCAGCTCCTCGACGCCCGCGAAGCGCTTCTCGCCGCGCAGCCGCTCGACGAAGGCGACCCGCAGGGTCTTCCCGTAGAGGTCTTCGTCGCGGTCGATCAGGTAGGTCTCGATCAGCACCCCGCGGCCGGTCTCGAAGGTCGGCCGGACGCCGACGTTGACGGCGGCCGGGACGCCGTTGGCGAAGGCGGCGTAGACGCCGTGGCCGGGGATCGCGAGGCGGTCGTCGGGGACGATGTTGGCGGTCGGGAAGCCGAGCTCGCGGCCGCGCTGGTCGCCCTCGACGACCGTGCCCTCGACCATGAACGGGGCGCCGAGGCAGTGCCGGGCGCCCTCCATGTCCCCGGCCGCGACCAGGGCCCGGATCCGGGTCGAGGAGACGGTCTCGCCGTCGACCTCGACCAGCGGCACGACCCGGGTCTCGAACTCGGCGCGGGCGGCGAGCATCGCCGGGTCGCCCTTGCGCCTTGGCGCCGAAGCGGAAGTTCTCGCCGACCGAGACCCGCTCGGCGCCCAGCCGCTCGACCAGGACCTGCTCGATGAAGCTCCTCGGCGCTGACCTTGGCGAACTCCTCGTCGAAGGGGATCACGACCAGCTCGCTCGACCCCGAGGCCTTCGATCACGTCGCGCTTGACCGCGAACGGCATGATCAGCTTCGGCAGCGCCGCCGGGTGCAGGATCTCGAGCGGGTGGGGGTCGAAGGTGAGCACGGTGTCGGCGCCCTCGATCACCGCCTGGTGGCCGACGGTGGACGCCGTCGAAGGTGCCGATCGCGACGCGGCGCGGCCGCGGCTCGGCGTCGGGCAGCGAGGTGACCTCGATGCTCATCGCGACCTGCAGCGCCTCCGCCGACGGCCGGGACCAGCTCGGCGACCCGCTCGAGCGTCGAGCTCCTCGCCGGCGTCCTCGATCCGGAAGGGCCCGATCGCGGTCCGCCGCAGCTCCGAGCAGTAGGCGTCGCCGAGGGTCTCGATCAGGGTGCGGATGTAGGTGCCCGGCCGAGCACTCGATCTCGTAGCGGGCGCGCTCGCCGTCGCTGGCGAGCAGCTCGGCGCGGTAGACCTCGACCTCGCGCTCGGGCGTCTCGACCACCTCGCCGCGGTGGGCCTTCGGTAGAGGCGCTCGCCGCCGACCCGCACCGCCGAGGTCATCGGCACGCGCTGGCGGACCCGTGCCGGTCGGCAGCTCGCAGCGAGCTCGGGCACGCGTCCCGGTCTCGGTCAGCTCGCCGTCGGGGTCGCCGGTGCTCGAGCGCCAGCCGAGCCGCGCCGTCGCCAGGTAGGTCTTCGGCAGGCCGGTGAGGAAGCGCTGCAGCCGCGTCGCCCGGCCGAGCAGGACCAGCAGCAGGCCGGTCGCGAAGGGGTCGAGCGTCCCGGCGTGGCCGGCCTTGCACCCGCGCTCGCGTCGCACCCGCGCGACCATGTCGTGCGAGGTTATCCCGGCGGGCTTGTCGCAGAGCAGCATCGAGCCCGTCGCCGGCGCCGGCCATCAGGCGCCGAGCTGGGCGCCGACCTCGGCGCAGAGGAACTCGACCAGCTCGTCCAGCTCGAGGTCGGTGGAGAAGCCGGCGGCGCGCTTGTGGCCGCCGCCGCCGTGGTTGCGGGCGATCGCGGAGACGTCGACGTCGCCCTCGCTGGAGCGCAGGCTGACCTTGCGGGCGGCGCGCCCGCGGTTGCCGTGGTCGCGGACCACGGCGGCGACCTTGGCCCCCTCGACCGAGCGCAGGTGGTCGATGATCCCCTCGGTCATCTCCTCGCCGGCCCCGGTCGCCTCGTAGTCGGCGGCGGTGATGTAGGTGAGGACGAGGCGGCCGTCGCAGTGGCGCTCGATCCCGTCCAGCGCGCGGGCAGACCAGCCGCAGCTTCTCGAGCGGCACGTGCTCGTAGAGGCGGCGGTAGGTGTCGTCGACCTCGACCCCGGCTTCGATCAGCGTCGGCGGCGATCCGGTGGGTGCGCGGCGTCGGTGTTCTCGTACATGAACTTGCCGGTGTCGGTGACCAGGCCGACGTAGAGCGCCGAGGCGATCTCCGGGGTGATCTCGGCCGCCGAGCAGGCCGGCCAGCTCGTAGACGATCTCGGCGGTGCAGGAGGCGCTCGTGTCGACCAGGTTGACGTCGCCGAAGCGGGTGTTGTCGTGGTGGTGGTCGATGTTGATCACGAAGTTGCCGCCCTCGGTGAGGAAGTCGACCGGCATCCGGTCGATGTTGCCGCAGTCGAGGAAGACGACGGTGCGGTCGGCCATGTCGGCCGGCGGCTCGTGGAAGACCTCCTCGAGCGGCAGGAAGCGGTACTCGATCGGCAGCGGGAACTCCTTCGCCGGCCAGGAACATCACCGAGTCCTTGCCGAGCTGGGTCGAGCAGCTGGTGCATCGCCGAGCAGCGAGCCGAGCGCGTCGCCGTCGGGGCCCTCGTGGGCGGTCAGCAGGAAGCGGTCGCGCTGCGCAGCTCGGCGGCCACCCGCTCCAGGTCCGTCGCGTGCCCGGTCCTCGCTCACCGGTCCTCCTCGGATCGGTCGTCCGGCTCCTCCTCGAGCAGGCGGAGATCCGCACGCCCTGCTCGATCGTGCTCGTCGTAGTGGAAGCGTCAACAGCGTCGGGTAGCTCCTTATCTACCAGTTTCACGTCGCCGAATCTGTGTCGTCGTGGCGGTGGTCGATGTCGATCACGAAGTTGCCCCCTCCTGGAATCGACCGGCATCCGTCGATGTGCCGCAGTCGAGGAAGACACGTGCGGTCGGCCAGTCGCGGCCTGGAAGACCTCCTCCAGCGGCAGGAAGCGGTACTCGATCGGCAGCGGGAACTCCTTCGCCGCCATGAACATCACCGAGTCCTTGCCGAGCTGGGTGAGCAGGTGGTGCATGCCCAGCAGCGAGCCGAGCGCGTCGCCGTCGGGCCCTCGTGGGCGGTGAGCAGGAAGCGGTCGCGGTCGCGCAGCTCGGCGACGACCCGGTCGAGCTCGGTCGCCCGCGCCGCGGTCCTCGCTCATCGGTCGTCCTCCGAGCAGCCGTGCGAGATCCGCATCCCCGACTCGACCGTCGGGTCGTAGTGGAAGCTCAGCGTCGGCGTCCGCTTCATCCGCGTCTCGGCGGCGATCTTCGACTGGATCACGCCGTGCGAGGAGCGCAGGCCGCTCGAGCGTCGCCTCGCGCTGCTCCTCGTCGCCGAGCACGCTGACGTGCACCTTGGCGGCGCGCAGATCTGGGCTGGTCTCAACCGAAGTCACGGTGACGAAGCCGATGCGGGGATCGCTCAACTCGGTGGTGATCGCCGCGCCGATCACCTCGCGAAGCACCTCGTTGATGCGGCGCATGCGAGGCGCGGCCATCCTAGTCCCTCACTCCAGGGTCTGCTCGACCTGTTTGGTCTGGAAGAACTCGAGCACGTCCCCCTCCTTGACGTCAGCGTAGCCCTCGAGCACGATGCCGCACTCCTGGCCCTCCTCGACCTCCTGCACGTTGTCTTTGAAGCGGCGCAGGGAGCCGAGTTTGCCGTCCCAGATGACCGTGCCCTCGCGGACCAGGCGGACGCTGGCGTCGCGGGCGACCTTGCCCTCGGTGACGACGCAGCCGGCGATCCGGCCGACTTTCGAGGCTTTGAAGGTCTGTTTGATTTCGGCCTCGCCGAGCGTCTCCTCGACCTCGACCGCCTCCAGCATGCCCTCCATCGCGTTGCGCAGGTCTTCGGTGATTTTGTAGATGACCGAGTAGGTGCGGACGTCGACGCCCTCGCGCTCGGCGGCGCGGCGGGCGTCGGCCAGCGGCCGCACGTTGAAGCCGATGATGATCGCGTCGGAGGCCGAGGCGAGCATCACGTCGGACTCGTTGATGCCGCCGGTCTGCGAGTGGATGATGTTGATCGCCGACCTGCTCCTGCGGGACCTTGGCGATCTCGTCCTGGAGCGCCTCCAGCGAGCCGGCGACATCGGCCTTGAGGACGATGTTGAGCTCCTTGATGTCGCCCTCCTGGACCCGGGAGAAGACCTCCTCGAGGCTGACCTTGCGCGCCTGGCGGCGGGCCAGGGCCTCGGTCTTGAGGCGGTTGCGCGCGCTCCTGGGCGAGCTGGCGGGCGCGGCGGTCGTTCTCGACCGCCTGGACGAACTCGCCGGCCTCGGCAGACGCCGTCGAAGCCGAGCACCTCGACCGGCATCCCCGGCCCGGCGCTCTCGACCCGGTCGCCGCATGAAGTCGTGCATCGCCCGCACCCGGCCCCACTGCGGGCCGGCGACGAGCGCGTCGCCGACCTTCAGCGTGCCGCGCTGGACCAGGATGCTGACGACCGGGCCGCGGCCCGGGTCGAGCTGGGACTCGATCACGGTGCCCGAGGCGGGGGCGTCGGGGTTGGCGCCGAGCTCCTCGAGCTCGGTGACCAGCAGGATCATGTCGAGCAGGTTGTCGAGGCCCTCGTGGGTCTTGGCCGAGACGTCGCAGTAGACGGTGTCCCCGCCCCACTCCTCGGGCGTGAGGCCGTCGGCGGCGAGCTCGTTGCGGACCCGGTCGGGCTGGGCGCCCTCCTTGTCGATCTTGTTGACCGCGATCAGGATCGGCACGTCGGCGGCGCGGGCGTGGTCGATCGCCTCTTTGGTCTGCGGCATCACGCCGTCGTCGGCGGCGACGACGACGACCGCGATGTCGGTGACCTTGGCGCCGCGGGCGCGCATCGCGGTGAAGGCGGCGTGGCCGGGCGTGTCGAGGAAGGTGATCGTCTTGTCGTCGTGGTGGACCTGGTAGGCGCCGATGTGCTGGGTGATGCCGCCGGCCTCGCCGGCAGCGACCTCGGTCTCGCGGATCGCGTCGAGCAGCGAGGTCTTGCCGTGGTCGACGTGGCCCATGATCGTGACCACCGGCGGCCGGTCCTCGAGGCTCTCCTCGGCGTCGTCGAATTCGGGCGCCTCGGGCTCCTCGTCGGCGGCGGTGACGATCTCGATCTTGCGGTCGTACTCGTCGGCGATCGCCTTCACCGAGTCGTCGGTGAGGGTCTGGGTCAGCGTCGCCATCTCCCCCATCATCATCAGTTTCTTGATCACCTCGGCGCTGCCCAGGCCGAGCAGCTCGGCGACCTCGCGGACGGTCGCGCCCGACTGGACCTTGGTCGCCTCCGGCTCGCGCCGGTCCTCGGCTTTGGGCGGCGGCTCCTCGAGCAGCGGGCGGCGGCGGCGGCCGCCCCGGCGGCGCGGCGGGCGCTGCGGCGGCGGGCCGCCCATCTGGTCGCGGCGAGCGGCCTGCGAATCGATCACGACGCGGCGTTTTTTGGCGCCGCCGCGGCGCCGGCGCTCGGCGCCGGTTTGGCGGCTTTCTTCTGGCGGCCGCGTTCTTCGGCGCGGCTTGCGGCCTTCGTCTGCGGCTTTCGGCTTTCGGCTTCGCCGCCGGCTTTCGGGGCGGTCTTTCGGTCGCCGCGGCGCCGCCGTCGCCCTTTGCCGCGGCCAGCGCCTTCAGCGCGTCGGCCTCCTCGACGCTCGACGCGGCCGCTTTCGCCTCGACCCCGGCCGCCTTCAGCGCGGCGAGCAGCTCTTTGCTGGTCAGGCCCTCCGCTTTGGCGATCTCATGAACGCGCTTCTTTGCCACTACGCCTGCTCAGCCTCCTCGGCGACCGGCTCCTCGGCAGCGGCGCTCGCCTCTCCTCGCTCGCTCGCGACTTCTTCCGCCGGTTCCTCAGCCGCCTCGATCCTCGGCGGCCTCATCCTGCTCAGTGCCGCTCCTCCCTCAGCATGCGTCCGCCTCGCGCTCCCCTCCTCCCCTCGGCCTCGCCTCTGGACCTCGCCTCGACTTCGACGCCGCTCGGACTGCTGCGGCGGGCGCTCGACCTCGGGCTCGCTCGCCTTCGGCGCCAGCTTGGCTCCCGCTCTGGCCTCGGTGGCGGCCTCGCCTCGGTCGTCTTCGCGCTCCTCGTCGCCTTTGTCGCTCGCCTTCAGCCTTGCCCTCGCCTTCCGCTTCTCGGCCGCCTCCGCGCTCCTCGCCGGCTCTTCAGCCTGCAGCCTGCCTGCGCCTCCGCAGCGCGGATCGCTTCTGCTGGTCGGCCTTTCGTGCTCGCGCCTCTTCGCGCCCTTGGCGGTGGCTCGACTCGGCCTTCGTGGCAGCCGGCTTCTTCGCGGCAGGCGCCTTCTTGGCGGCGGCGCCGCTGCGCCTTGGCCTTCGACTTGCGGCGCAGGCGCCTCGTCCGTTGTCCGGCGGCGGCCATCGCCTTCGAGCCGCGTCGGCCTCCTCGACGCTCGACGCGGCGGCTTTGGCTTCGACGCCGGCTGCTTTCAGCGCCGCGAGCAGCTCTTTGCTGCTGACGCCCTGCGCTTTCGCGATCTCGTGGACGCGCTTCTTCGCCACTAGGCCTGCTCCGCCTCCTCGGCGACCGGCTCGGCATCGGCCGCGAGTCCGCCTCTTCGGAGGCGGCAGCCTCGGCACTCGTCCTCGTCGGCGGCCTCTTCCGACCGCCTCCGTCGACAATCTCCTCGGCTCCGGCCTCGGCGACCGCCTCCGTCGGCGATCTCCTCGACCGCCGCCTCGGCTCGGCCTCCTCGGCGGCCTCCTCGACCGCCTCTTCGACCAGCTCCTCCTCGACCTCCTCGACGAACTCGGCTTCGGCGCGCTCGACGATCTCGCTCACCTGGCCCTCGTCGGCGTCGGGGTCGGCGAGGATCGCGACCTCGGCCTCGGAGAGCGGCGGCGAGGACCGCGATCTGGTTGGTCTCGAAGCGGGCCAGCGCCTGGTGCTGGGGCAGGCCGCAGTAGCTCGAGTCGGCGATCGCGGCGTTGGGGCAGCGGCGGCCGTTGGAGAGCACCGCCATGCAGCGGCCGTCGGACTGCTCCTCGCCCTCGTACTCGATCTCGGTCTCCTCCTGGGCGAACTCGGTCTCGGACTTGATGTCGACGCGCCAGCCGGTGAGGCGGGCGGCAAGACGGGCGTTCTGGCCGTCGCGGCCGATCGCCAGCGAGAGCTGGTCGTCGGGCACGATCACCGTCGCCTGGCGCTCCTCGTCGTCGACGATCACCTCGCGCACCCGCGCCGGCGAGAGCGCCTTGGCGACGAACCGGGCCGGCTCGTCGTTGTGGGGGATGATGTCGATCTTCTCGCCGCGCAGCTCCGAGACGACCATCCGCACCCGCGAGCCGCGCGGGCCGACGCATGCGCCGACCGGGTCGACGCCGTCGGCGTGGGAGACGACGGCGATCTTCGAGCGGTAGCCGGGCTCGCGGGCGACGCCGACGATCTCGACCAGCTTGTCGGCGATCTCCGGGACCTCCAGCTCGAACAGCCTCTTGATCAGCTCCGGGCTGCGGCGGGAGACGACGATCGCCGGCCCTTTGGTCGAGTCGGAGACGTCGGTGATCACGGCCTTGACCCGCATGCCCGTGGTCGTAGCGCTCGTTGTAGACCTGCTCGGACTTGGGCAGCAGCGCCTCGACCCGCTCGCGCAGCTGGACCAGCGTGTAGCGCTTGTCGGACTGCTGGATGATCCCGGTGATCAGCTCGCCGACGCGGTCCTGGTACTCGTCGAACATCATCATCCGTTCGGCCTCGCGGATCCGCTGAAGGATCACCTGCTTGGCGGTCTGGGCGGCGATCCGGCCGAAGTCTTCGGGGGTGACGTCGCGGGTGGTGATCTGATCCTCGTAGGGAGCGATCATCTCCGGGTCGAGCTCGGGCTCCTCGGGCTCGCGCATCTCGCCCGTCTCGGGATCGATCTCGCGCTCCTCCTCCTGGGCCTCGGCGGCCTCGGCGAGCAGCTTCTCCTCGAGCTCGGGCGGCAGGATCAGCTCGAAGACGCGGAAATCGCCGGTCTCGTGGTCGAGGTCGACCCGGGCGTACTTGGCAGCGCCGGGGTCTTCTTGTAGGCGGACAGCAGCGCGTCCTCGAGCGCGTCCATCAGCTTGTCGGCGGAGATCCCCTTCTCCTGCTCGAGCGCCTTGATTGCGTCGACGATCTCCTTGCTCACTGGATGGCTCCTTGGTCTCGGAAGCTGTGCCTGGGCGGCGGTACTTGGGGCCGGGCGAGGAGACCTCGAGCGAGTAGTCGGCCAGCAGGTGGTTGAGGTGCTTGGTGACCCGTTCGCAGAGCGCGAGATCGACGCCGCCGGGTGGTCGATGAAGATGCGCAGCGATTCGCTGCCGGGTCGGCCGACAGCGACCAGGCGTACACAGACGTACGGTCGGCGCCAGCAGGGGCTCTTCCACGGATTGCTCGGACTGTTCGCGGTGCGGCTGCGGCGCACGACGGTGCCGGACTACCGGCTCGAGGTCGCGCGGCGAGGCGTGCCACCGCGCCGGCGGCCCGTCCCGGTTCGCGCCCGCGCTCGGCGAGCTCGACCTGCACCTGATCGGCGAGGGCACGCACCGGCGGCTGTGGGAGGCGCTCGGCGCGCAACCGCGTCGCGATCGATGGCGACGATGGCGCGCGTTCGCGGTTGGGCGCCGACGCGCAGGCGTCAGCGTGGTGGGCGACTTCAACGGCTGGGACGAGCGCCGGCACCCGCTGCGCTCGATGGGTGCGAGCTCGGGCGTCTGGGAGCTGTTCGTCCCCGACGCCCGGCCGGGCGACCGCTACAAGCTCGCCGTGCACGGCGCCGACGGCGTCGTCACGCTCCGCGCCGACCCGCTGGCGCGGGAGGCGGAGGTGCCGCCCGCGACCGCGTCGATCGTGGCCGCCTCCGGCCACGCCTGGCAGGACGGCGACTGGATGGCGGGCCGCGCCGCTCGCCACCGCGTCGACCGCCCAATGGCGATCTACGAGCTCCACCTCGGCTCCTGGCGCAGCGGGCTCGACTACCGCGCGCTGGCCGAGGTGCTGCCCGGCTACGTGAGCGATCTCGGCTTCACGCACGTCGAGCTGATGCCCGTGATGGCGCACCCGTTCGGCGGCTCGTGGGGCTACCAGGTGACCGGCTACTACGCCGTCGACGCCCGCCTCGGCAGTCCCGACGACCTGCGCTTCCTGATCGACGCGCTGCACCGGGCGGGGATCGGCGTGATCCTCGACTGGGTCCCCGGGCACTTCCCGAGACGACGCCTTCGCGCTGGCCCGGTTCGACGGCACCGCGCTGTACGAGCACGCCGATCCGCGGCTCGGCGCGCATCCCGACTGGGGCACGCTGATCTTCAACTACGGCCGCACCGAGGTGCGGAACTTCCTGGTCGCAACGCGCTCTACTGGCTCGAGGAGTTCCACGCCGACGGCCTGCGCGTCGACGCCGTCGCCTCGATGCTCTACCTCGATTACTCCCGCGCAGCCGGGCGAGTGGCTGCCGAACGAGCTACGGCGGCAACGAGAACCTGGCCGCGATCGGCTTCCTGCGCGAGATGAACAGCGCCGTCTACGCCGCGCACCCCGATGCCTTCACCGTGGCCGAGGAGTCGACGGCCTGGCCCGGCGTCTCGAAGCCGGTCCACCACGGCGGCCTCGGCTTCGGCTTCAAGTGGAACATGGGCTTCATGCACGACACGCTCGCCTACGCCGGCCACGAGCCGGTGCACCGGCGGTTCCACCACGACGACCTCACCCGGCCGATGCTGTGGGCCTACGACGAGAACTACGTCCTGCCCGTCTCGCACGACGAGGTCGTCCACGGCAAGGGCTCGCTGTACGGGCGGATGCCGGGCGACGACTGGCAGAAGCGCGCCAACCTCCGCGCCTACCTGGCGTGGCTGTGGACGCAGCCCGGCAAGAAGCTGATCTTCATGGGCTGCGAGCTCGCCCAGCACGGCGAGTGGAACCACGACGCGCAGCTCGACTGGCCCGGCGACGCCGGCGTGACGCGGCTCGTGCGCGAGCTGAACGCCATCTACCGGGCGTGGCCGGCGCTGAGCGACACCGACGCCGACCCCGGCGCCTACGCCTGGAGCGACGTCCACAACGCCGGCGACAACGTGGCCGCGTTCGTCCGCACCGGGCCTGGCGGCGCCGTGGCGGTGGCCGCCAACTTCGCGCCGGTAGTGCGCGAGGGCTACCGGCTGCGGCTGCCGCACGCCGGCCCGTGGCGCCGGATCCTCGACACCGACGCGCGGCGTACGGCGGCTCCGACGTCCGCCCCGCCGACGAGCTCGACGCCGTGGACGGCGGGGCGACGCTGGTGCTGCCGCCGCTCGCGGTCGTCGTCTACGCGGATGGAACGCCTCCCGCGGCCAGCTCCTC
Source organism: uncultured Actinomycetes bacterium (assembly GCA_963724745.1). GTDB lineage: Bacteria > Actinomycetota > Thermoleophilia > Solirubrobacterales > 70-9 > VAYN01. Next base: position 9,629 of record CAVRVU010000007.1, on the reverse strand, counting down.
GTAGAGCTCGAGGTACGCCTGCGCCGACCGCGTCCAGGAGTGGTCGGCGGCCATCGCCCGGCGCACGTACCCGTCGAACCGGGGCCGGTCGGCATAGGCCGCGATCGCCTCGTGCAGCACGCCCGCGAGCGCGGCGGGCGTGGCTCGCCGAACAGGAAGCCGGTGTCCGCGGCGATCGTGTCGGCGAGGCCGCCGGTGCGCCGCGCGACCGGCACGGAGCCGTAGCGCATCGCGATCAGCTGACCGAGGCCGCACGGCTCGAACCGGCTCGGCATGCAGAACAGGTCACTGCCGCCGTAGATCTGCTGGGCGAGCCCGACGTCGAAGCCGATCCGCGTCGCCACCCGGGAGGGATGGGCCGCCGCCAGGTCGCGGAACCCCTGCTCGAGCTCGGCGTCGCCAGTGCCGAGCACGACCAGCGAGGCGCCGGCGCCGAGCACGCGCCGGGGCGGCCTCGAGCAGCAGGTCGAGGCCCTTCTGCTGGAACAGCCGCGCCACCACGCCGACCAGCGGCCCGTCGCCCGGCTCGAGGCCGAGCAGCGCGCAGAGCGTGCGGCGGGTGGCCGCGCGCGGCGCCGGGTCGGCGGCGGAGAACGGCTCGGTCAGGGCCGGGTCGGTGGCGGGATCGAACCGCTCGAGGTCGATCCCGTTCACGATCCCGACCAGGTGGTGGTCGGCGAGCAGGCCCTCCAGGCCGTAGCCGAGCTCCGGTCCGGTGATCTCGACCGCGTAGGTGGGGCTGACGGTGGTGACGGCGGTGGCGGCGGCGATGCCGCGGCCGAGCAGGTTGACGGCCTCCGGGCCGTAGTCGCCGGGCACCGGCGGCGCGGCAGGCCGTAGCGCGGCGGCGAACGCGGGCGGCTGGTGCCCCTGGTAGGCGAGGTTGTGGATCGTCAGCACCGTCCGCTGCCGCTCCGCCAGGATCGGCGCCAGCGCGCCGTGCCAGTCGTGCGCGTGGACGACGTCGGCGCCCCAGTCGTCGGCGATCGCGAGCGCCGCCCGCGCCAGCAGCGCGAAGCGGTCGCCGTCGTCCTCCTCCCCGTAGACGTTCGGCCGGTCGAACAGCTCCGGGCACTCGACCAGGTCGACCTCGACGCCGTGCAGATCGCCGCGGTGCACGTGCACCTGGTGGCGGCCGAGCCGGCCGGTGACGCCGTCACGGGCACCGCGGATGTCGGTGCCGCGGTAGCGCGGCGTCACGATCCGGCCTCGCCACGCCGAGCGTCGCGCAGCGCGATCGGCAGCGAGCCGGCGACGTCGGCGAGCCCTCCCACCTTGGAGTACGGCGCCACCTCGGCGGCGACGTGGAGGACGCTGCAGGCTCACTGCTCGGTTGGCGATGCGTGACGGTCGTGCCGCTCGGCAGGTCGGCGAGCGTGAAGTCGGCCGGGTCGACGTCGGGATCGATGCGGCAGTTGCGCCCGATCCGGACGCCGTACGGCACCTGCGCGCGCTTGCCGACCAGCGTGATGCCGGTGTTGAGGCGGCCCGGCTCGGTCTCGTTCGGGGCCAGGTCGTCGCCGAAGCCGACGTACGCGCTCGGCCCGATCACGACCTCCTTGTCGATCACCGTGCGATCGACGACGGCGCCGGCGCCGATGGCGGCGTCGAACAGCACGATCGAGTCGCGCACGATGGCGCCCTCCTCGACCAGCACGCCGGGCGACAGCACGGAGCGCTCGACGTGGCCGTGGATGCGGCAGCCGTGCGAGATCAGCGACTGCACCACGTGGGCGCCGGAGCCGACCAGGCCGGGCGGCCGTCCCTCGGTCTTCGTGTGGATCAGCCAGCCGCGGTCGTAGAGGTCGAGCGCCGGCGGCTCGGCGAGCAGCTCCATGTGCGCGTCGTGGTACGACTGGATCGTGCCGACGTCGCGCCAGTAGCCGTCGAACCGGTGGCCGTAGACGCGCATCGCCGTCGGCGATCATCCGCGGCACGATGTCGCCGCCGAAGTCGTGCTTCGAGCCCTGCGTCTTGGCGTCCTCGAGCAGGCGCTCGATCAGGCACTCGGTGCGGAACACGTAGAAGCCCATCGAGGCCAGCGTGCCGTCCGCCTTCTTCGGCTTCTCCTGCCACCGGTGATGCGGCCGCTGCGAGTCGGTCGATGGCGATGCCGAACCGGTGCGTGTCCTCCGCCGGCACGTTCTGCAGGCCGATCGTGACGTCCGCCTTGCGAGCGGATGTGCTTCTCGATCATCGGGCGGTAATCCATCGTGTAGATGTGGTCGCCGCCGAGCACCATCGTGTGCTCGGCGCGGAGCTCGCGCAGCTCGTGGATGTTCTGGTAGACGGCGTCGGCGGTGCCGCGGTACCAGTCGGCGCCGCGGCGGCCGAGGTACGGCGAGATCATCCGCACGCCGACCGCGTACTGGCGGTCGAGGTCCCACGGCTTGCCGGTGCCGATGTGGTCGTGCAGCGAGACGCGGGCGGTACTGCGTCAGCACGAGGACGTCGTACAGGCCCGAGTTGACGCAGTTCGACAGCGCGAAGTCGATGATCCGGTACTTGCCGCCGTACGGCACGGCCGGCTTGGCGCGGTGCGCCGACAGGATCGACAGCCGCTCGCCCTGACCGCCGGCCAGGATCACGACCACCACCTCGCGGCCGCTCGCGGGACGCGCATCGGCTACCTCGCCTGGCGGGCGGTGAGCGGGTGCATGGGACACGGACGCGGCAGATGATACCCGCGATCGCGGTGTTCGTCAAACCTCCGGCGATATAGCCTGGGCGCGTCGCGCCTGTTCATCCGCAGCTCGTTCATATATCCTGGGCCGCGATGCGCGAGGACACCGCCGCCCCCGGCTCGCTCGAGGCGCTCCGCGAGCGCAACCGCACGCTGGTGCTGGCCGCGCTCCGCCGCGGCGGCGCCGTGTCGCGGGCCGAGCTCGCGCGCCGCACCGGGCTGTCGCGCTCCACCATCTCCACCGTCGTCGCCGACCTGGTCGCTGGCCGGCATCGCCACGGAGGCGGGCGACGTCACGCCCGGAGGGCGTCGGCCGCCCCGGCGTGCCGGTGACCCTGAACGCCGCGGCGGGCGCCGCCGTCGGCATCGCAGTCGGGCCGGCCACGGCGGCGCATCGTCGTCGCCGACCTCGGCCACACCGTGCTGGCGGAGGACGAGCTGCGGCTGGCGGAGCCGTTCACCGCTCGCGGCGCTGGTCGACGCGATGGCGCCCGCCGTGCTGGCCGCCGTGGCGCGGGCCGGCCTTCCCGCCGGACGGCTGATCGGCGCCGGCGTCGCGATCCCCGCGCCGGTCGACCGCGCCGACGGGCGGATCGGCGAGTCGTCGACGATCCCCGGCTGGCGGGCAGCGACCTCGGGCGCGGCGCTGGCGGCGGCTCGGGGTGCCGGTGCGGGTCGAGAACGACGCCAACGCCTGCGCCGTGGCCGAGGTGGCCTGGGGCGCCGGCGCCGGCGCCGCCGACGTCGTCTACCTGAAGCTGTCGCGCGGCATCGGCGCCGGGCTGATCCTCGACGACCGCCTGTACGGCGGCGCCGCCGGCACCGCCGGCGAGATCGGCCACACCACGCGCACCGCCGACGGCGAGCTGTGCCGCTGCGGCAACCGCGGCTGCCTCGAGACGACCGCCGGCACCGACGCCATCGCCCGCCGCGCCGGCCGCCCGACATCGGCGAGGTGATCGCCGGCGCCGACGCGGGCGACGTCGCCTGCCGCCGCGCGCTTGCGCGACGCGGGCGGGAGATCGGGCTCGCCGTCGCCGCCGTCTGCAACGTCCTCAACCCGCGGCGGATCGTCATCGGCGGCGAGCTGGCGCCGGCGTGGCCGCACCTCGAGGCGTCGTTCCCCGCCGCGCTCGACCGCGCCGCGATGCACGTCGCGGCCGCGGCCGCCGAGGTCGTGTCGGCGCCCTCGGGTCGCGCGCCGAGGCGCTCGGCGCGCTCGCCCTGGTGCTGCGCGACGGCGACCGTTTCACTGTCGAGATGATCGGGAGGACCGCATGAGAGTCGGGATGCTGACGGGCGGCGGCGACTGCCCGGGACTGAACGCCGTGATCCGCGCGGCCACCCGGCGCCTGGCCGGCGACGGCCACGAGGTGGTCGGCGTCCTGCACGGCTGGCGCGGCATGATCGAGGGCCGCTTCCTGCCGCTCGATCGACGACGTGTCCGGGTCCTGCCGCGCGGCGGCACGATCCTGAAGACGAGCCGGACGAACCCGTACCGCGAGGAGGGCGGCGTCGAGGCCGGGTGCTCGACCCGCGCGCAGCTCGACGCGCTGATCGCGATCGGCGGCGAGGACACGCTCGGCGTCGCGCACGGCTGCACGCCGAGCACGGCGCGCCGGTGATCGGCGTCCCGAAGACGATCGACAACGACCTCGCGCCGACCGACCAGACCTTCGGCTTCGACACCGCGGTCGCGATCGCGACCGAGGCGATCGACCGCCTGCACACCACCGCCGAGTCGCACGACCGCGTGATGGTGGTCGAGGTGATGGGCCGCCACGCCGGCTGGCTCGCGGTGCGAGCGGCATCGCCGGCGGTGCCGACGTCGTCCTGATCCCCGAGTTCCCGATCACGGTCGAGCGCTGCGCCGAGATGGTGCGCGCCCGCCACGCGCGCGGCCGCGACTTCTCGATCGTGGTGGTCAGCGAGGGCTGGCCGCTGACGCACGAGGCCGGCCGGAGGGGCTCGCGACGCAGACCGCAGCTCGACGCCTTCGGGCACGTCGCGCCTCGGCGGCATCGGTGACCGGCTGGCCGAGGAGCTGAAGCGCCTGACCGGTTCGACACCCGCGTGACGGTCTCGGCCACCTGCAGCGCGGCGGCTCGCCGACCGCGTACGACCGCGTGCTGGCGACCCGCTACGGCCTGCTCGCAGCCGACCTCGCGGCGAGCGCCGGACGGGCTGATGACCGCGCTGCGCGGCACCGACGTCGTCGCCGTGCCGCTGGCCGACGCCGTGAAGGAGCTGAAGAACGGCCTGCCGCGCGAGTACTACGCGCTGGCCGAGGCGTTCTTCGGCTAGCCCGGATCCGAGGTCCTCGGCGCGGCAGGGGCGTCAGAAGACGAAGGGCAGGAGCATCCGGGTTGGAACGCCGGTAGGCGGGGTACACGTCCTGGAACTGCTCCGTCAGGTAGCGCTCCTCGACGGTCGCGCTGTAAATCGCGAACCCCCAGTCCGAGGCCGAAGAGGACCAGGCCGACGGCGGCGCGCCAGGGCTCGCCGGCGGCGCCGTGCCCCCGGAACACGCCGAGCCGCGTCATCAGGATGGCCACGACGACGATGCATGCCCGGATCGGGCAGATCGCGTACGACGGGCACGCTGTCTCGTTCCGCGAGAAGGCCGCGACGATCCAGTACAGTCAGAACACCGCCCAGCTCGACGGCGAAGATCCGCTCGACCGCTCCCATCGGCACGGATGTTCCCACCGCGGCGGCGGGCGTCCCATCGCCGTCTACGCCTCGGCGCGGGGCGCGTTCACGATCGCGACGCCGGCGATCACGAGCACGATGCCGGCGGTGGCGGTGCCCCCGGCAGGTTGCCGCGGGCGGCCTCGATCACGACGGCGGAGGCGGGCGCGAGGAACGTCCAGGCGATACTCGCGTCGGCGGCCAGCGCGCGAGCGCGTCGTTGAACCCGACGTCGCACCTGGCCACCGACGATCAGGAACGCGAGCGCCGCGAGCAGCGACGGCTCGCTCCAGTCGGTCGAGCCGCCCGCGAGCAGGGCCAGCGGCACCAGCGGCACCGCGCCGGCGAGGAACTGCGCGGCGGTCGACGCCCGCGACGTCCAGGTCCGTGCCCGACGGGTCAGCTCGCGCATCCGCGAGGCCGCTCGCCGCCCAGGCCGCCGCGCCGACCAGCGCCAGCACGAGGCCGACCGCGAGGCTCCAGCTCGGCCCGAACACGTCGCCCTGGATCGGCGATCACGATCGCTACCACGCCGGCGAAGCCGACCACGAGCCCGACCGCACGGAGCCGGGTGATGCGCTCGGCGAACAGGAGCCGGCTCGTTATCGCGACCATGAACGGCGGTAGCTGTTCAGCAGCACCGAGGCGACGGCGGCGCCGGCGCGATCCGTGGCGCCGGTCATGCCGAACTGCGTGATGGTGGTGTTGCCGAGGCCGATCGAGCACGCTGCTCCACCGCCAGTGGTGGCGGCTGCGCGCAGGCGGCTGCCGAACAGCGGCAGGACCAGCGTCAGCAGGAGCCCACCGAGGAGGGCGCGGAGGGCGGCGATCGTGACCGGCGTGGTCGAGTCGAGGGCGAATGCCGTCACCGGATAGACGGCGCCGGCGAGCACCATCGACCCACCCAGCGAGAGCCAGACGGGAGGGCGCGTACGCGCGGGACGGGTCGGCGTGCTCACAGCCGGGTCTACCGCGTGACCCGCGGCGGGACGGCGCAACCCGCCCTTACGCGGTCGCGACGCGTACGTGGCGACGGACGCCGGCAGCGCGCGGCTCAGCACCGCGGCGGTGAAGGATGAGCACGTCCGACGCCCAGAGGCATGCTTCGAGGCCGCGCCACTGGTAGAGGGCGCCGCTGAGGATGGTGCCGGCGAGGCGGCCGGCGGCGTTGGCCATGTAGTAGAAGCCGACGTTCATCGCGACCTTGTCGCCCTCGGCGTAGTGCAGGATCAGGAACGAGTGCACTGCGGAGTTGAGGGCGAACACGATGCCGAAGACGATCAGGCCCACGACGACGACGGCGGACCCCTCGACGCTCGAGGCGAGAGCGAGGGCGATCGCGGCAGGGAACGCGGCCAGCACGAAGGCGAGGCCGGCGGCAGTGCGGCCGGTCGGCTGACCGAGGCCACGGCGGCGCATCAGCCCCGGAGCGGAGGCCTGCACGGCGCCGTACCCGATCACCCAGATCGCCATGAACGTCCCGACCTGCCAGAAGCTCCAGCCCTGCTCGCTGCGCAGGAAGACGGGGAGGCCGACCACGAACCAGACATCACGCGAGGCGAACAGGAAGATCCTGGCGGCGGCGAGCAGGTTGACGGCGCGGTTGTTCGAGAACATCTGACCGAACTTCGCCTTGCGGTTGACCGTGCCCAGGGTGCCGCGCATCATGGTCAGCACCACTGTCATGGCGGCCAGCGTGAGCACGATCAGGAGCATCAGCGCCGGCTGGAATCCGACCACCGTCAGGAGCAGCCCGCCGACGAAGAAGCCGACGCCCTTGAGTGCGTTCTTCGAGCCGGTCATGATCGCTACCCAGCGGAAGAGCGTGTCGTCTGCGCCCTCGGGCACGACCAGCTTGACGGCGCTCTTGGAGCTCATCTTGGTGAGGTCCTTCGCGATCCCCGACAGCGCCTGCGCGACCATCACGTACGGCACGACCAGCCAGGAGGCGGGTGCGAACGCGAGCATCGAGAGCGCCACGGTCTGGGTCGCAAGGCCGCCGATCAGCGTCGTCCTCAAGCCCGAAACGCGGCGCCAGGAACCCGCCGACGAGGTTGGTGATGATCCCGAACACCTCGTAGAACAGGAACAGCGACGCGACCTGCGAACGGCGTGTAGCCGAGCTCGTAGAAGTAGAAGAGGACGAGCACGCGGATCGCGCCGTCGGTGATCGTGTCCGCCCAGTACGCGCCCGTGACGATGACGTAGTTGCGGAGATCGCCCGATCGCGCGTCGCCGCGTCGGTCGCCGGCGCCTTCCCGACAGCGGCCGCGACCTCGAGTCGTGCGGCCGACCATCGCCGGCGAGCTCGACCAGCCGGTTCGCGTAGCCCCACTCGTTGTCGTACCAGGCGTAGACCTTCACCTGCGTCCCGCCGACGACCATCGTCGACAGCGCGTCGACGATCGCCAGAGCGCGGATCGTTCACGTAGTCGACCGAGACGAGCGGCCGCTCCTCGTAGCCGAGGATCCCCGCCAGCGGGCCCCTCGGCCGCGTCGCGCAGCAGGCCGTTGACTTCCTCCACGGTCGTCGCGCGCTCCATCTCGAACACGCAGTCGGTCAGCGACGCGTTGAGCAGCGGCACGCGCACCGCGTGGCCGTCGAGCCTGCCCTCGAGCTCCGGAAAGATCAGGCCGATCGCGGTCGCCGAGCCGGTCGTGGTCGGGATCAGCGACATCGCCGGCTGCGCGCGCCCGGCGCAGGTCCTTGTGCGGCGCGTCGACGATCGTCTGCGTGTTGGTCAGGTCGTGCAGCGTCGTGATCGAGCCGTGGCGGATGCCGATCCCCTCGTGCAGCACCTTGACGACCGGCGCCAGGCAGTTGGTCGTGCAGGACGCGGCGGTCACGACCCGATGCATGTCCGGGTCATAGCGGTCGTCGTTGACGCCGACGACGATGTTCAGCGCGCTACCGTCCTTGACCGGCGCCGCGACGACGACCTTCCGCACACCGTGGGCGAGGTATGGCTCGAGCGACTCGCGCGTCCGGAATCGGCCCGTGCACTCCAGGACGACGTCGACCCGGAGCTCGCCCCAGGCGACGTCGCCGGGCGTCGCCGACTCGCGACCAGCCGACAGCTCGCCGTCGATCCGGATCGCGCCGGCTGCGCCCCGATCACCCGCGGCCAGCGGCCGTGGACCGAGTCGAACTCGAGCAGGTGCGCGCCCGTGACGGGTCCGCCGGCGATCTCGTTGACGTGCACGAACACCATGTCGTCGCGATCCCAGCCGGCGCGCAGCGCGAGCCGGCCCATCCGGCCGAAGCCGTTGATGCCGATCCGGAGCGGGACGCTCATCGTGCGGCGCGCTCCGGCTCCCCCGTGGCGGCCCCGGCTGCCGCCAGCGATTCGATGCGCTCCGAGATCTCGGCGAAGGCCGACGCGAACGCGGCCGCGCCGCCGGTCCTCGACCGGGTCGGGAACCGACCAGTGCACGGCCGGCGCGGCGAACGGGATTCCCGCCTCGCGGGCGCGGTCGCACACCGATACCACGAACGCAGGCTCGACGCCGACCGCGCCGTACCCGCGAGGAACGGCAGCGCGGAGATCGACACCGCTGCGGGCCGCCGACGCGTACAGCCTGCGGATGAACCTTCGCGCTCGGCTCGCTCCCGGCGCTGGCCGCGTCGTTCCCGGTTCGGAGACGCCAGAGGCCGGCCGCGAACTGCGAACGCGCGGAGTTGTGCGTGCAGACGAACAACACCAACCCCGCCGGCGCCAGCGCCGCCTGTGGCAGCAGAAGACCGTTCAGCGCGTCTCGTCGCAGCACGACATAGCGTCGCCGCCGATCACCCTCCGAGACGCGCCGCTCGACCAACCCCACAGCCTCGAGCGCCCGAAGGTGATGCGACGCGAGGTTCATCGGCACGCCCGCCGCGACTGCCACCTCATGAGCCGTCAGGTCGCCCAGCGCCAAGGCATCGACCATCGCCAATCGATGCGGATCGCCCAGCGCCGCGAAGCCCTGCGCACGCCTCGATCGAAATCCACCCCTCCCGACCGTAGCAGTTCAATATCGATCGGTCAATGATCGGTGAAAGTCCTAGCGCACTGCAACCCGCACGGCTGCCCGCCTTGACGATCGCGCCGTGCATGCCGTCCGCCACCTCGTGCGTGAACGTGAACATCGACGTCGCCGAAGTCGGCGTCGCCCAGCAGTGCCTCGTACTCGCCTGTCCACAGGGCACCCGCGATGCAGCCGACGCGGCCGCCGCGCTCGGCGCGCGCCGCCGCGCGGTCGAGCCGATCCTCGGCGA
>CAVRVU010000006.1:0-94231 GCA_963724745.1 uncultured Actinomycetes bacterium | reverse complement strand
GTCGAGATCGAGGTCGGCGACCGCCATTGCGAGGAGAGTAGCCTCCACCCAGGAGGTAGTTGAGATGGGTCTGACCTTGGCCCTGGTAATTGCGGCCTTTGCCCTGCCGCCTCCGCTCCCGGCGGCGTCCGAATTCGCGCTGCGGTTGGCAACCCGTCCCCGCTGAAGCCCGGGACGACCTACGTCTACCGCGGCCGTAAACAGCCGCGACGACCCGCGAGCGGGTCGCCGTCTTCACCGAGACGAAGACGATCCTCGGCGTCCGCACCACCGTGGTCAGCGACAAGCTCTACGCGCAGCGCGACGGCCGCTGGTCGATCGCCGAGCGAACCCGCGACTGGTACGCGCAGGACCGGCGCGGCAACGTCTGGTACCTGGGCGAGGCGACCGCCGAGCTGAACCCGGACGGCAGCGTCAAAACCCGGGAAGGCAGCTGGCAGGCCGGCGTCGACGGTGCCCACGCCGGGATCTTCATGCCGGCCCACCCCCGTCGCGGCCAGGGCGGAATCCAGGAGATGTACGAAGGGGAAGCCGAGGACCATTTCCGGGTGCTCGACCTCGATGCCATTGTCGAAACGCGGGCCGCGGTCACCAGCCACGCGCTGCTGACTCGCGAGTGGACGCCGCTGGAGCCCGGTGTCGTCGATCACAAGTTCTACGTACCGGAAATCGGCACCGTCCTCGAGGAAACGGTCAGGGGCGGCGACGAGGTGAACGAACTGGCCAGGATCCGGCGCCCTCAGGGGGCGCCGTAGCCCATGCGCTCGCGAACTTCGGCGAGCGACCGGCGCGGCGATCGCCCGCGCCTTCTCGGCGCCGGCGGCGAAACCCGCTCCAGCGCGCCTCGTCGGGCCGCAGCTCGGCGTAGCGCTCGCGCACCGGCGCCAGAGCTCGACCACCGCCTCGGCGACCGCCTTCTTGAAGTCGCCGTAACCGGCCCCCTCGAACTCGCGCTTCGACCTCGGCCGGCTCGTCGCCGCGGGCGACGGCGAGGATGTCGATCAGGTTCGTCGACCCCCGGCTTGTCCGTCGCGCGCGGACGACCTCCCGCCCGGAGTCGGTGACGGCGCTGCCGAACTTCTTGCGGATCGCGTCGGGCTCGTCGAGGACGTAGACGGTCCCCGCCTCGGTCCCGCCGGTGGTCGACATCTTCCGCTCCGGCTCCTGCAGGTCCATGATCCGGGCGCCGACCTCGGGGATCCGGTAGCTCCGGGCACGACCAGGGTCTCGCCGAAGCGGTCGTTGAAGCGGCGGGCGATCTCCCGCATCAGCTCGACGTGCTGGCGCTGGTCCTCGCCGACCGGGACCTCGGTCGCCCGGTAGGCGAGCACGTCGGCGGCCATCAGCACCGGGTAGTAGAAGAGCGCCGCCGAGGCCAGTTCGCGCTCGCTTGCCGACCTTTTCCTTGAACTGGGTCATCCGGTTGAGGTCGCCGTGGGCGGTGACCGCCGAGAGCAGCCAGGTCAGCTCGGTGTGCTCGCGCACGTCGGACTGGCGGAAGAGGATGCAGCGCTCGGGGTCGAGGCCGGCGGCGAGCAGGATCGCGGTGGTGTCGTAGACGCGCTCGCGCAGCTCGGCCGGGTCGTAGGGCGACCGAGATCGCGTGCAGGTCGACGATGCAGAAGATCGCCGGGTCGCCGCGGTCCTGGCCCTCGACGTACTGGCGGATCGCGCCGATGTAGTTGCCGAGGTGCTTGCGGCCGGTCGGCTGGATGCCGGAGAAGATGATCGGTGCGCTCACCGCGGGGAGACTATTGGGGTGCCGGGATGGGTACCCCTCGCCGAACAAACGGCGGCCTAATTAGGCCGCCGTTTCGAGTATCCGCCCGTTCGAGGGGTACCCACCCCGGCACTTCAAGCCGTTTCAGCTGTCGCACGATCAGGCCGTGTCGGCAGCCGCCGCGGCCTTTCTTGCTGTCGTGGGCGCAGTCGGCGTTGCTGCCGTGGCCGCACTCGCCGGCTTGCGGCTGGCCCCGGCTCGGCACGGCTTCGGTGCGGCGCTCTGGGTTCTGGACGCCGAGGCCGGCGACGATGCCGCCGATGATCATCAGGATCCCGGCGATCCCGATCCCGAGGTGGAAGGACGAGGTCGAGGCGTCCTCGGCGGCCTGCACCACCCGGTCGCCTTCCTGGCGCGGCACGCCGTCGGTCACGGGCACCGCGAGCGGCTTTTCCTTGGCTTCGGCGACCGCCGCGGCCGCCGGCCCCGAGAGCGGCGCCGTGCCCGAGCTGGTCGTCGAGCTTGGCGCCGAAGCTGGGCCGAGATCACCGCGCCGAGGACAGCGATCGCCAGCAGGCCGGCGACGCGGGAGACGCCGTTGTTGACCCCCGAGGCGATCCCGACGTGGTGTTCGTCGACCGAGTCGAGCACGGTCGCGGTCAGCGGCGCCACCGTCGCCGAGAGGCCGACGCCGAAGACCAGCAGGCCCGGGCAGGACGTCGGGAGGTAGCTCGGCGTCGGAGCCGACCCGCAGCAGCAGCAGGAGCCCGACGCCGCCGACGATCGGGCCGGCGGTCATCGGCAGCCGCGGCCCGGTGCCCGAGGCGATCCTGCCGAAGCGCGGCGAGAGGAAGAACATCAGGATCGAGATCGGGGTCGTCGCCAGGCCGGCCTCGAGCGGCGAGTAGCCGGCCACCTGCTGGAGGAAGAGGCCGACGAAGAAGAGGCCGCCGATCAGGCCCGCGTAGGCGGAGAGCGTGGTCAGGTTGGCGACCCAGAAGTTGCGGATCCGGAAGAGGCCGAGCGGCAGCATCGGGTGCGCGCGCGGTCGCCTCGCGGAGGATGAAGAGCGCCGAAGCAGACGACGCCGGCGACCATCGGCACCCAGACCATCGGGTCCCCCCAGCCGTGCGCCGGCTGCTCGATCAGGGCGAAGGTCGGGCCGCCGAGCCCGATCGCCGAGAGCGCGATCCCGAGCCAGTCGATGCCGAGGAAGGCGTCCTCGTCGCGGCTCTCCTCGACCGCGTGGAGGGTGAGCACGACCGTCGCCGCGATCAGCGGCAGGTTGACCCAGAAGATCGCCCGCCAGGAGGCGATCCCGATCAGGGCGCCGCCGCCGGCCGGCCCGAGCACGGTCGCGATCCCGGTCCAGGCCGTCCAGGTGCCGACCGCCTTGCCGCGCGCCGCGCCCTCGAAGGTCGAGGCGACGATCGCCAGCGAGCCGGGCACCAGCAGCGCCCCGGCGATCCCCTGCAGGGCGCGGGCGCCGATCAGGAACTCGTCGGTCGGCGCGATCGCGCAGAGCGCCGAGGTGGCGCCGAAGGCGATCAGGCCGATGACGAAGATCCGCCGCCGCCCGAACTGGTCGCCGAGGCTGCCGCCGACGAGCAGCAGCGAGACCAGGGCCAGGGTGTAGGCCTCGACCACCCACTGCTGGCCGGCGAGGCCGACGTCGAGCCCGTCGCTGATCGCCGGCAGGGCGACGTTGACCACGGTGCCGTCGAGGAAGACGACGGTCGAGCCGAGGATCGTCGCGATCAGCGTCAGTCGCTGCGACCGAGACATCGGACGAGAATAGGGACCTCCGAGGTTGGCCCACGCGTACTACTGGTGATGCTCGCTTTGCTCGCAGCCGTCGCCCTCCTCGCGCCCGCGCCCGCGCCCGCGCCCCGGGACCCCGATGGCGACTTCCTCGCCTTCGCCCAGACGCCACGGCGCCCCGGCAACCTCCTGGCGCGGAGCGCGGTCGTCGGTCACTCGGCGCAGGGACGCCCGATCGCCATGCACCAGCTCGGCGACCCGAGATGGAGCGGCGCCCGCCACTTCGCGACCATGGCGCGGATGGCGTTCCGCTCGATGCGATGGCCGGCTGGTGCGGCGCCGAACTGGCAGAACCGCCGCTTCGCCTCGCCGGCCTTCGTCGTCGAGCTGCCGCAGGGGCGGCTCGTGCCGAAGATGCAGGGCCGGCTGAGCAAAGCGCTGGTGCGATGGGCCGATGGGTGAGAGAAGATTGAGATGGTCGAAAGGGGTCGGGCATGCGAGCTGAGAGCGGTGCGGATGAGCGGCGACTCGTACGCGAGGCCCAGGACGGGTCCGGCGCGGCGATGGCGCAGCTCTACTCGCTGCACTGGCGCGGCGCCTACCGGGCCGCCTACCTCGTCATCCACGACGCGGCGGCAGCCGAGGACGTCGCCCAGGACGCCTTCCTCGCCGCTGTCGATGCCCTCGACCGCTTCGACCGCCGCCGTCCCTTCGCGCCCTGGCTGCACCGGATCGTCGTCAACCGTGCTCTCGACTGGGCGCGGCGCGAGGCGCTGCGACGTCGCGTCGACGGTGCCGATTCGGTCTTCGAGCCGCTGCCGCCGCCAGCGGAGATCGGGGGCGAGATGATCGCGGCGCTGAAGGAGCTGCCGGCCGAGCAGCGCGCGGTGGTCGTGCTGCGCCACCTGCTCGAGTACACGCCGGGCGAGATCGCGCGGATGCTCGACCTGCCGCGGGGGACGGTCAACTCGCGCCTGCGGCGCGGACTCGACCGCCTGCGCGAGACCGCCGAGGCCGACCCCGTCGCGGAGGAAAGACGATGAGCGACGACAGGCTCAACCGCGCCCTCTGGGACGCACCGATCCCGGAGCCGGCCGACGCCGAGGAGGGCGGGCAGCGGATCGTCGCGTCCGCCTTCGCGGAGCGTCAGGGCGGGGAGCACATCGGCCCTGCGACCCGCCTGCCTTCCCTCCCCCGCCTCGCGCTCGGCCTCGTCCTCGCCACGCTGCTGGCGGCGCTGCTGCTCTCGCCGGCGGGCGCCGCGGTGCGCGACTGGGTCGGCGACGCCCTCACCGCCTCGACCCCGCGCCCGGAACCGACGCTGGCGCGGGTCCCCGGCGGTGGGCGCCTCCTGGTGCAGACCGGCGAAGGACCCGTGGTCGTCCAGCCGGACGGCTCGCGGCACCTGCTCGGCGATTACGAAGGGGCGACGTGGTCCCCGCACGGGCTCTTCGTCGCCGCAGTCAAGAAACGGACCCTGACCGTGATGGAGCCCGACGGGACGCCGCGCTGGTCGCTCACCGCCGCGCAGAGGGTCGCCGCCCCCAGGTGGTCGCCCTCCGGCGAACGGATCGTCTACCGCTCGGGGTTCGACCTGCGGGTGGTCGCCGGCGACGGGACCGAAGACCGCCTGCTGGTCGGCTCGACGGCCGCCGGGACCTCGCCTGACGCGAGGATCTCCCCCGCGTACGTCCCTCCCGCCTGGTCCCCGACCGGCGAGGACGCGCTCGCCTACGTGACCGGCGCCAGCCGGCTGCGGGTCCTCGACAGCGAGACCGGCGCCGTCCTCGCCGCGGCGCCCGCCCTGCAACGGATCACCTGGATGGACTGGGCTGACGGCGGCCGAAGGATCCTCGAAGCGGCGCCGGGAACGCTGCGGCTGCGGCCGGTCTGGCGGGCCGGGCGTCCGTCGCGGCCCGCACTGGGCGCGGCCCACCGTCTGCCGCTGCCGCCGGGCGCGACCGTGAACGACGTCGCCCTCGCGCCGCAGAGCCCGCTCGTCGCCGCTTCAGTCACATACTGGCGCAAGCACGGCACCTACAGCGAGATCATCATTTACCAGCCGGGCCAGGGATCGCGAACCTTGATCTCCGTCCCCGGCAGTTTGTGGCAGGTCGAATGGTCGCCGGACGGCAAGCGCCTGCTGGTCGCCTGGCCCGGCGCCAACCAGTGGCTCTTCCTGCCGCTCGGGCGCGGCAGGGGCAGTGCCATCGCCAACATCTCCAGGGCGATCGCGCCCAGTGGACGGCCGACCAGCTTTCCCGAGCTCGCGGGCTGGTGCTGCCGGCGCTAGAGGTCGCGCAGCTGGGCCGCGGGTGTGAAGAAGTTTCGATACGCCAACAGGGTGGCGACGAGGGCGGAGATCGAGACGCTGCCCAGCAGGACATAGAGGAGGATCAGCTGAAGGCGGACGGCGTCGGTGGGGCTGGCGCCGGCGAGGAGCATGCCGACCATCGTGCCGGGGAAGAAGATCAAGCCGGTGGTCTTGGTCGAGTCGACGAGGGTGATCATCCCCGAGCGCAGAGCGCGGCGGACGGTCGGCGCCGCGGCTTCGCGGGCGGTGGCGCCGAGGGCGAGGGTCGCCTCGATCCGGGCGCGGGCGTCGGCCATCTCGTCGCCTAGGCGGTTGAGGGCGACGGCGCTGGCGGTCATCGCGTTGCCGATCACCATCCCGCCGACCGGGACCAGGTAGCGCGGGGTCGGGTCGAAGATCCCCAGGGCGACGACGAGGCCGAGGGTGCTGGCGCCGGCCAGCGCGAGGGCGATCAGCAGCGGGCCGAAGGTGTTCGGGACCTTGTCGGCGCGGTGGCGGGCGGTGATCGCGCCGAAGAAGACCATCACCGCCAGCAGCAGGAGCACCAGCCAGATCGAGTCGACGTCGAAGATCAGCTTGATCGCGTAGCCGACCAGGGTCAGCTGGACGATCGAGCGGACGGTGGCGACGCCGATGTCGCGCTCGAGCCCCGCCCGCTGCCAGTAGGAGATCGCCGCGGCCAACGCGACCAGGACCAGCGAGGCGGCGACCTGCCAGAGCTCGACCTGGATCGAGGTGCTCACGCCGGCATCTCCAGCACCCGGTCGCCGAGGCGGCGCGCCTGCTCGGGGTCGTGGGTGACCAGCAGCAGCGAGAGGTTCGACTCGCTTCGCAGCCGCGCCAGCGTCGCCTCGACCGCGTCGCGGGCGGCGTGGTCGAGGGCCGAGGTCGGCTCGTCGAGGAGCAGGACCGCGGGCCGCTGGGCGAGCGCCCGGGCCAGCATCGTCCGCTGCTGCTCGCCGACCGAGAGCTTGGCGACGTCGCGCTCGGCGAAGGAGGGGTCGAGGCCAGCCCGCCGCAGCGTCTCGTCAATCTCCAGCCGCTCGCCGGCCAGGTCCGCCGCGTAGCGCAGGTTCGACTCGACCGTCCCCTCCAGCAATGCCGGCAGCTGTGGGACCAGCGAGATCTCGCGTCGCAGAGCCAACGGCTCATAGGAGTCGAGGGGACGGCCGCGATAGGAGATCTCGCCGCAACTGGGATCGGCGAGCCGGTTCAGCAGCCGCAGCAGGGTCGACTTGCCGACCCCGGAGGGGCCGACGATCGCCGTCGCCCCTTCGGGAATCGAGGCGCTGAACGAATCGAGCACGGCGCGGCCGCTCCGGTCCAACCCCACCTCGCGTAACTCGAAGAGCACCGGCGCATGATCCCCCATCCGAGATTCACCCCAGCCCGCTGTGGCAAGACTCCGATGCGCGCAAGATGGCTCTCGCTGCGCCCGCCTCTATCGCCCGCCGCGAGTTCGGCTGGAACAATCCGGGTAGGAGACCTTGGCGAATGGCTAGAGCGATTTGGAGCGGAACGATCAGCTTCGGGCTACTGAACGTGCCCGTGAAGCTCTACAGCGCCGTCGCACGCCGCAACATCGCCCTGCGTGAGATCCGCGACTCCGACAGCGCCCGGATCAAACACCGCCGCGTCGCCGACGGAACCGACGAAGAGGTCCCCTACGAGAACATCGTCAAGGCCTACGAGCTCTCGCCCGGTCAGTACGTGCCGCTGAGCAAGGACGAGATGGCGGCCCTGGCGCCGGAGAAGACGCGAGCGATCGACGTCCTCGACTTCGTCGACATCGAGGAAATCGACCCGATGTACTTCGACAGTCCCTACTACCTCGCCCCCGCAACCGGCGCCGAGAAGGCCTACTCGCTGCTCGGTGCGGCGATGGAAAGCTCGGGCAAGGCCGCTATCGCCCGCTTCGTCTTCCGCAACAAAGAGCACCTCTCGGCGATTCGCGCCGGCGACGGCGTCCTGACGCTGACCACGATGCGCTTCCACGACGAGGTCGTGCCGCCCTCCGACCTCGACGACGCCCTCCCGGACGAGAAGCCGAAAGTCGCCAAGCGCGAGCGCGAAATGGCCGAGCAGCTGATCGCCTCGCTCAGCACCACCTTCAAGCCCGGCGACTACCGCGACGAGTACCGCGAGCAGCTGCTGGCGCTGATCGAGCAGAAGGCCGAAGGCAAGGAGATCGTCGCCTCCGAAGCCGAGACCCCGAAGGCGACCAAGGCGCCCGACCTGATGGCGGCGCTGGAGCAGAGCATCGCCGCGGTGAAAGAGAAGGGCGGCAAGAAACCGGCGAAAGCCAAGGCGAAAAAAGCCGCCAAAAAGGGCAAAGCCAAAAGCCCTTCCCGCTCCAAAGCCAAAGCCCCGAAATAGGCGCGTAGGCCGTGGGCGAGACGCGGCAGGTCGAGGTCGACGGCAGGGAGCTGCGGCTGACCAACCTCGACAAGGTGCTGTACCCGGGGGTTGGGTTCACCAAGGGCGAGATGGTCGACTACTACGCCAAGGTCGCGCCGGCGATCGTCCCCCACCTCAGTGGCCGCGCCGTCACTCTGCGCCGCTTCCCGGAAGGGGTCGACGACCTCGACTCGGCCTTCTTCGAGAAGCGCTGTCCCAAGCACCGGCCGAAGTGGGTGAAGACGACCCGGGTCCAGGCGGGTCCGAACGCGGGGAAAATCGACTTCTGCGTCTGCGACAGCCTGCCGACGCTGATCTGGATGGCGCAGCTGGCGGCGATCGAGCTGCACCCCTCGCTCTCGCTCGGCCGGGCGCCGAAACGGCCGACCGTCCTCGCCTTCGACCTCGATCCCGGGCCGCCGGCCGACGTCGTCGACTGCTCGCGGGTGGCGCTGCGCCTGCGCGAGGTCCTCGGCCAGCTCGAGCTCGAGTGCTTCGCCAAGACCTCGGGCTCGAAGGGGATGCAGCTCTACGTCCCGCTCGACAACAAAGCCACCTACGAGGAGACCCGGCCCTTCGCCCAGGCCCTCGCCCAGCTGATCGCCAAGCAGTCGCCCGACGAGGTGCTGGCGAAAATGGGCAAAAAGACCGACCGCAGCGGCAAGGTCCTGATCGACTGGTACCAGAACAACGAACGCAAAACGACGATCGCCGTCTACTCGCTGCGAGCCCGCGAGCGCCCCACCGTCTCAACCCCGGTGACCTGGGACGAGGTCGAAGCGGTGGCCGAGTCAGGCGACGGATCGAGCCTCGTCTTCGAGGCGGGCGACGTGATCGAGCGGATCGAGGAGCACGGCGACCTCTTCGCCCCGGTGCTGGAGCTCAAGCAAGAGCTTCCGACCCTTTAGCTGTTCCTTTTCGGTGCCTGACGCCAAAAAGGAACAGACGAAGGTCAGAGCGGTTGCCGCACGACAGGCTGGCGCGTCGCCTTTACCTCGTCGAGGCGGCGGACCGGGGTCGTGTAGGGGGCGTTTTTGGCGAGGTCGGAGTTGTCCTCGGCCTCGGTGAGGATCTGCTCGACCGCGCCGGCGAAGGCGTCGAGGCTCTCCTTGGTCTCGGTCTCGGTCGGCTCGACCATCAGCGCCTCCTCGACGAGGAGCGGGAAGTAGACGGTCGGCGGGTGGAAGCCGAAGTCGAGCAGGCGCTTGGCGAGGTCGAGGGTCGCGAGGCCGAGGTCGCGCTTCATCGGCTTGCCGGAGAGGACGAACTCGTGCATGCAGTGGCGGTCGAAGGCGATCGGCAGGCGCTCGCCGGCGCGGCCCTCGGCGAGGCGCGCCTTCAGGTAGTTGGCGTTCAGCACCGCGGTCTCCGAGGCCTCGCTGAGGCCGTCGCCGCCGAGGCTGAGGATGTACGCATAGGAGCGTACGAAGACGCCGAAGTTGCCCTGGAAGCCGCGCAGCCGGCCGATCGACTTGGGCCGCTCGAAGTCGAGGTCGAAACTCGGGCCGTGGCCGTTGGAGCCCTCGCGGCGGACCACCTGCGGCCGCGGCAGGAAAGGCTCGATGCGGTCGGAGACCGCTATCGGTCCCGCGCCCGGACCGCCACCACCGTGGGGCTGGCTGAAGGACTTGTGGAGGTTGACGTGGACGATGTCGAAACCCATGTCGCCGGGACGGGAGTGCCCCATCACCGCGTTGAGGTTGGCCCCGTCGTAGTAGAGGGTGCCCCCCTCCTCGTGGATCAACCTGGCGATCTCGGCGATGTGTTCGTCGAAGACGCCGAGCGTGTTGGGGTTGGTCAGCATCAGGCAGGCGACCTGACCGGCGTTCTCAGCCAGCTTCGCCTGCAGGTCGTCCATCTCGACCCCGCCGACCTCGTCGGTCGCGACTTTGACCACCTCGTAGCCGGCCATCGTCACCGAGGCCGGGTTGGTCCCGTGCGAGGTGTCCGGGGCCAGCACCTTGGTCCGCGCTTCGCCACGGTCGGCGTGGTAGGCCCGGGTCAGGAGCAGGCCGGCGAGCTCACCGTGGGAGCCGGCGCTGGGCTGCAGGCTGACGTGCGGCAGGCCGCAGATCTCGCTCAGCGACTCCTGCAGCAGGCACATCAGCTCCAGCGCCCCCTGGGCGCGGCGGGGATCCTGCGCGGGGTGCAGGCGGGCGTGGCCGGGCAGCGCCGCCACCCGCTCGTTGAGGCGCGGGTTGTGCTTCATCGTGCAGGAGCCGAGTGGGTAGAAGCCGCTGTCGAGGTCGAAGTTGCGGCGCGAGAGGCGGTTGTAGTGGCGAACGATCTCCGGCTCGGCGATCTCGGGGAGGCGCGGCGGCTCGGAGCGCAGGAGGTTGGCGGGGATGAGATCCTCGAGGGCGTGCCCCGGGAACTTCGGTGGATGGCAGGACGGCGGCACGCCTACCTTCCTTCGACTTCTCGTAAATCGTCCGCGCGCGTTCCGCCTGCATCGGCGTTTCGGTCAGCGCCATCAGGACGCCCCCTCAGCGAGTGTCGACTTGCTCTCGCTATCCGAGGGGAAAGCGCCATGCTCAGCGGCGACGGCGGCACCGAGCGCCTCGGCCAGCTCGTCGATCTGGGCCTTCGTCCGCCGCTCGGTGATCGCGATCAACAAGCCGTCCTCGAACTCGGGGTACTCGCGGCCGAGCGGGTAGCCGGCGGCGATGCCGCGCTCGGCGACGCGGTCGAGAACCTCGCCCGACCGGCGCGTCCAGTCGCACCGCGAACTCGCGCGCGACTGGCGCCTCGTGCAGCAGCTCGACCCCGTCGACCGCGGCCAGCTGCTCGCGCGCGTAGGCGGCCCGCTGGACCAGCAGCTCGCCC
The DNA here is from genome assembly GCA_963724745.1 of uncultured Actinomycetes bacterium. Classification (GTDB taxonomy): domain Bacteria; phylum Actinomycetota; class Thermoleophilia; order Solirubrobacterales; family 70-9; genus VAYN01. The sequence continues at coordinate 83,213 of CAVRVU010000006.1, read as the reverse complement.
AGCTCGCGGAAACCGCTCCGTCCTAGCCAGGCAAGGTGGATCATCGCCCCCAGCGCGTTCAGCGCCTGGGCGGTGCAGATGTTGTTGGTGGCTTTCTCGCGGCGGATGTGCTGCTCGCGCGTCTGCAGGGCGAGGACGAAGCCGCGGCGGCCGTCGACGTCCTCGGTTTCGCCGGCGATCCGTCCCGGCATGCGGCGGATCTGCGCCTCGGTCGCGCAGAAGAAGCCAAACGACGGCCCGCCGAAGTCGAGCCGGTTGCCCAGCGGCTGGCCCTCGCCGAGGGCGATGTCGGCGCCGCACTCGCCGGGGGGCTTGAGGATCCCCAGCGTCATCGGGTCGCAGGCGACGACCAGGAGCGCGCCGTGCTCCTTTGCCGCCGCGCCGAGCGCCTCGACGTCCTCGACCCCGCCGAGGAAGTTCGGGCTCTGGAGGATCACCGCGGCGGTCTCGCCGTCGACGGCGGCGGCCAGCGCCGCCGCGTCGGTCAGCCCGCCCTCGAGCCCGACCTCGACGAGATCGGCGCCGTAGCCGACCGCGTAGGTCGCGAGCGTCTCGCGGCTGTGCGGGTGGACGCCCCGGGAGACGACGAACTTGGCGCGTTTGGTCGCGCCCATCGCCAGGTAGCCGGCCGAGGCGACCGAGGAGGGCCCCTCGTAGAGGCCCGCGTTGGAGACAGGCAGTCCGGTCAGCTCCGACATCGCCGTCTGAAACTCGAACATCACCTGCAGCCCGCCCTGGGAGATCTCCGGCTGGTATGGCGTGTAGGGCGTCAGGAACTCGCTGCGCGAGGTGATCGCGTCGACGATCGCCGGCACGTAGTGGTCGTACATCCCGGCGCCGACGAAGCAGACCTGCTCTTCGGCATCGGCGTTGCGCTCGGCCAGCCCCGCCAGCCGCTCGTACACCTCGGCCTCGCCGAGCCCGTCGGGCAGCGCCAGCGGCCGGCCCAGGCGCAGCGGCTCGGGGATCTGCTCGAACAGCTCGTCGACGGACGAGACGCCGATCGCGTCGAGCATCTCGCGCGGTCGTCGGGCGTCGCGGAGGTGTAGCGAGTCACGTCGCTAAGGCTAGGGACAGCCATGTGGCTAGCGGCCATCCCGCTCAGGCTCGTCGCGAGCATCTTGCGGTATTCCTGGACACCGAGCAGGGTCTCCGCCTCCTCCGGGGAGGTCAGCTGCACCTTGACCAGCCAGCCCTCGCCGTAGGGGTCCTCGTTGATCTTCTCGGGATTGTCTTCCAGCGCGTCGTTGACCTCGATCACCTCGCCCGACAGCGGCGCGATCACGTCGGAGACCGCCTTCACCGACTCGACCTCGGCGTAGGAAGAGTCTTTCTGGACGGTGGCGCCGACCTCCGGCGGGTCGAAGAAGACGACCTCGCCTAGCGAGTCCTGGGCGTACCAGGTGATCCCGAGGGTCGCCTGGTCGCCCTCGATCCGGGCCCAGTCGTGTTCCTCGTGGTAGCGAAGGTCGTCGGGGTAGGTGGCGTCGGCCAAGGCTCAGCTCCTTTTCGCGTAGAGGGGTTTGGAAGCTATCCGGGCGGAGCGGCGCTTGCCGCGCACGTCGATCTCGATCTCGGTCCCGACCTCCTCGAGCTCCGAGTTCACGTAGGCCATGCCGGCGCCGAGCTCGAGCGAGGGTGCGAAGGTGCCGCTGGTGACGACGCCGATCTCCCGGCCGTCGTGGAGAACGGGGTTGCCTTCGCGCGGGATCCCCCTGCCCTCGATCACGAAGGCGACGAGCCGCTCGGCGGTGCCCTCGGCGCGGGCGCGGGCGATCGCCTCGGAGCCGACGAACCCGGTCTCCTCCTTGCAGCACCAACCGAGGCCGGCCTCGATCGGGTTGCGCTCCGGCGTCAGCTCGTTGCCGTGCAGCGGGAAGCAGACCTCGAGCCGCAGCGTGTCGCGGGCGCCGAGCCCGCAGGGGACGACGCCGGCATCGAGCAGCTCGGCCCAGATCGGCGCCGCGACCTCGGGGTCGATCAGCAGCTCGACCCCGTCCTCACCGGTGTAGCCGGTGCCGCAGACCAGCGCCGGGCGGCGGCCAATCTTCGCGTGGGAGACGTGGAATCCGCGGGGGCAGCTCGATCCCCAGAGAGGAGCCGAGCACGGCGCGGGCGTGCGGGCCCTGGACGGCGAGCATCGCGTAGCGGTCCGCGACGTCGCGGACGATGACGTCGAACTCGCGGCTCCGGCGGCCAAGCCAGGCGAGGTCGGCGTCGTGGTTGGCGGCGTTGGTGACGATCAGGTAGCGGTCGCCACCGAGCCGGTAGGCGAAGAGGTCGTCGAGGACCCCGCCATCCTCCTGGCAGAGGCACGAGTACTGAGCTCCCGCCGATCTCGATCTTGGCGACATCGTTGGAGAGCACCACGCTGCAGGAACGCAAGCGCCGCCGGCCCCTCAACCTCGACCTCGCCCATATGCGACACGTCGAACATCCCGGCATGCCGCCGCACCGCCGAGTGCTCCTCCCGAATCCCCTCATACGTAACCGGCATCTCCCAACCGGCGAACGGAACAATCTTCGCCCCGAGCTCGACGTGCTGCTCAAAAAGAGGAGTACGCATCGACCCAGCAGGCTATTCACCGGAGGCGGTCGGCAGGCCTGCGGGTGCCCCCTTCCCAAAACACTCCCAAAAGCGAGCGAAGCGAGCGGGTTTCGGAAGGGGGTACCCGCGGCCCCCTACCACCTACTCCTTGAGGAACCCAGGCACGTCGATGTCGTCGTCGGACACGCGCAATTTGCGGATGTCCGTGTCCTCGGCGGAGACCCGCGGGCGGCTCTCGTAACGACGCCGGACGCGCTGCGGCGAGCGAGCCAGAAGCTCGAAGCCCTCGAACCCGGTGGCGATCACCGTGACCCGGACCTCGTCGCTTCATCGACTGGTCGACGACGGAGCCGAAGATGATGTTGGCGTTGTCGTCGGCCTCGGCCTGGACCAGCTGGGCCGCCTCGTTGACCTCGAAGAGGCCGAGATCCTCGGGGCCGGTGATGTTCAGCAGCATCCCGGTCGCGCCTTTGATCGACTCCTCGATCAGCGGCGAGGTGATCGCCGCCTTGGCGGCGTCGAGGGCGCGGGCCTCGCCGGAGGCCGAGCCGACGCCCATCAGGGCCGAGCCGGCGTCGCGCATGATCGTCCGCACGTCGGCGAAGTCGAGGTTGATCAGGCCGGGGATCGTGATCAGGTCGGTGATGCCCTGGACGCCCTGGCGGAGGATGTCGTCCGCCTGGCGGAAGGCCTCGAGGACGCTGGTGCGCCGCTCGACCGCCTGCAGCAGTTTCTCGTTCGGGACGATGATCAGGGTGTCGACGTTGTTGCGCAGTTTCTCGATGCCCTCGAGCGCCTGCTGCATCCGCCGTTTGCCCTCGAACTCGAACGGCTTGGTCACCGCGCCGACGGTCAGGGCGCCGATCTCCTCCTTGGCGATCTCGGCGATGACCGGGGCCGAGCCGGTGCCGGTGCCGCCGCCCTCGCCGGCGGTGACGAAGACCATGTCGGCGCCCTTCAGCGCCTCCTTGATCTCGTCGCGGCTCTCGGCTGCTGCGCCGGCGCCGACCTCGGGGTTGCCCCCGGCGCCGAGGCCTCGGGTCAGCTCCTGGCCGATCGAAAGCTTGATGTCCGCGTCGCAGGCCTGCAGGGCCTGGGCGTCCGTGTTGACGGCGACGAACTCGACGCCGCGAATGCCGGCGTCGATCATGCGGCTGACCGCATTGGTACCGCCGCCGCCGGCGCCGACGACCTTGATCACTGCGAGATAAGTGGATTCCATGTCCCATTTCTCCACTCCTCGAGGGCCATTGAGTTGAGCCTTTGTTCCGTCCGACCCTTCAGCCATGCTCTAGGGTTCGAGCCTCCCGCTGAAGGACGGAAATTGCGCTCAACGTAGGGCATTCTGCGCCGCTCTGTCAAACGCCCGTCAGCCATCGTGCAGTCTCCACATCTCAACCATTACTTGAGGGTTGGACCACTCTCACCCTCAGGTTGAGACTTTTCGACACCGCTTTGCAAAGCCCTTTCGCGGGTGTCGAAGTTGCTTCAGGGTGCGCCTGGAAGTTCGTGGCCGGAGCCGTAATACGCCGGGCGGTCTGGAGCACGCAGGTCTACATAATCGAGCGCGGTCACCGACGGATCGGCGAGGATGGCGGCCGCGGCCCGCCACTTGCGGGCGGCCTGACTGGCGTCGCCGAAGCGCAGTTCGATCCCGGTGGTGAGCTCGACGTCCACCCCGCTCTCGCCGAAGTAGCTGCCGGCGACGTACGAGCGCAAAGCGTCGGGCACCGCCGCAAGGATCCGGACCTGCTCCAGCGCCGGGCCGCGCAGACGCCCGCCTTTCGGGACCTCGTCGAGCGGCAGCTGCGGAAGTGGCGGGTCCTCGGGCGGCGGTAGCCAGCGGACGACCGCGCCGTTGCCGGCGACGCCGACTGCTTCGTCGCCTTCGCCGATCGTCGCCGCCAGCTGCGGAACCTCCACGTGCGGGTCGGCGCTGCCGGTGCGGAGGACGAACCAATAGAGGCCCACGGCGGCGATCAGGGCGACGAGCAGAACCGCGATCAGCCGCCGGCTCACAGTGTCCAGCCATCCGGCCAGCGAACCTCGCCGAGGATCTGGACCTCCGGCTCGAGCTCGACGCCGAAGCGCTCGTGCACCCTCCGTCGCCCCTCGGCCATCAGCTCGATGACGTCGGCGGTCGTCGCGTCGCGGTCGTTCTCGACGAAGTTGGCGTGCTTCTCGGAGAAGCGGGCGCCGCCGTGGCGCAGGCCGCGGCAGCCGGCCGCCTCGAGCAGCTGACCGGCGGAGCGCCCCTCCGCCCGTTCGTCCTCGGGGTTCTTGAAGGTCGAGCCGAAGGTCCTGATCCCCGAGGGCTGGGCTTCGCGGCGCCGCTCGCGCATGCTCGCCAGGGTCGCCCGGACCTCCTCGGGATCGGCGGGCGTGAGGCGGAAGGTGGCGCGGGCCACGATTTCCCCCTCACGCAGGTTCGAACGGCGGTACTCGAAGCCGAGGTCGTCGGGGCGGCGGCGGTCAACGCCGGCGGCGGTTGCGACGTCGACCCACTCGAGAACCCGCGCCAGCTGACCCCCGTAGGCGTTGGCGTTCATCCGCACCGCCCCGCCGGTGGTGCCGGGAATGTTGATGCCGAACTCGAGGCCGGAGAGGCCCCATGCAGGGGTCTTGGCGGCAGCCGAGGGGAGTCGGGCGCCGCCCCCGCAGAGGACTCGGTCGCCATCGCGCTCGATCGTTGCGAGGGAACCGCCGAGCTTCAAGACGAGGCCGCGGAAACCGGCGTCGGCGACGAGGAGGTTGGAACCGGAGCCGATCACGCCCACCGCGATGCCATCGGAGTCGGCCCAACGCAGGACCGAGACCAGGCCATCGACGTCGCGGGGATGGGCGAACCAGTCAGCGGCGCCACCGGTCCGCACGGTCGTGAACCGCGCCAGGGGGTGATCCGCTTTCAGTCCCTCAGGAAGCGCGCTCATCGTCAACCCTCCCCACCGGGTCTTCGGCGACCAGCGCCTCGCCCAGCCTGAAGACGTCACCGGCGCCGATCGTCACCAGCACCGTCCCTTCACCGTAGAGCGCGGGGTCGTCGTCGAGCCTCTCCACCAGCGCCCGCTGCGCGAGCTCGGCGGTGGGCAGCCACCAGACCGGCATCCCTCCCCCGCGCTCGGCCGCTGCCTGGGCGACCTGCAGCCCACTGACGCCGGCCAGCTCGCCGACAGGCTCCTCGCGCGCCGGGTAGACGTCGAGGACGACAACCTCGTCGGCGAGGGTCAGTGCCGCGCCGAACTCGGTGGCGAACGCCTTCGTGCGCGAGTAGAGGTGGGGCTGGAAGACGGCGACGAGACGACTCGGCCCCTGGCCGCGCAGCGCCGAGAGGGCGGCTCGCACCTCGGTGGGATGGTGGGCGTAGTCGTCGTATACAGAGACCGGGCCGCGCCGGCCCTTCAGCTCGAGGCGACGCTTGACGCCGCGGAAGCTGGCCAGCGCCTCGGCAGCGGGGCCCACGTCGTACCCGGCCAGCTGCAGGGCGGCAAGCGCAGCGCGGGCATTGCGGCGGTTGTGCTCCCCGGGGACCGCCAACTCCAGATCGGCGGGTCCAGGCACCTCGGCGTCGAAGTGGGCGACCTCACCCTCCACTCCCGCCAGCCAGCTCATCTCCTCGTCGCCGGGCAGGACCAGTCCCCGAGCAGGATCAGCGAAGGCGACGAATGCCTCATGCAGCTCGGCCAGCGAGCCCCAGCGCGAGTGGTGGTCCATCTCGACGTTGGTGATCACCGCGACCTCGGGGCGCAGGCGGAGGAAGCTGGCGTCGCTCTCGTCGGCCTCGGCGACGACCCACTCGCCCTCTCCCCAGCCCGCATTGGCAGGCTCGCCGTCGGGTCCCAACCCCGGCACCTCGCCGCCGACGAAGAAGGCGGGATCGGCGCCGATCGCGCGCAGCGCCCAGGCGGTCATCGCCGTCGTCGTCGTCTTGCCGTGCGTGCCGGCGATCGCGATCAGCCTCTTCTCGGCGCAGAGCTCAGCGAGCAGCTGGCCGCGGTGGATCGGCTCGATGCCGTTTTGGCGGGCCAGCTCGAGCTCGGGGTTGTCGGCGGCGATCGCGGTCGAGACGACGACCTCTGCCCCCTCGGGCAGATTCGCCGCGTCGTGCCCGACCGCCGGCTCGAGGCCGGCGGCGCGCAGGCGCTCCATATAGGAGGAATCGGCGCGATCGCTGCCGGTGACGGTCGCCCCGAGCCGGGCGCAGACCAGCGCCAAACCGCTCATCCCAGCCCCGCCGATCCCGATGAAGTGGAGGCGGCGCCCAGACCAATCGGTCATGGCCCCACCCTCCTGCGAAACCGCAGGAATACGTCTATACGACGCTTTTTTGCGGTCTCGGCGATCATCCGACTGCCTCAAGGACCTCGTCGGCGATCCGCCGGGCGGCGTCGGGCTTCGCCAGCGTCCGGGCGGCGCTCGCCATCGCCTCCAACCGGATGGGGTCTTCGAGCACCGGCGCAATCTCCGCCTGCAGCCGCTCGGCGCCCAGCTCCGCGTCTGGGATCACGCTCGCTGCGCCCGCGGCCCGCATCCACTCGGCGTTGGCGGTCTGATGGTCGGCCGTGGCGAAGGGATACGGAACCAGGATCGCCGGGCGCCCGACGGCGACGACCTCGAAGATCGAGCCACCCGAGCGGGAGAGGACGAGGTCGGCGGCCGCGAGCGCATCGCCGAGGTCGGGCTCATAGGGCAGCAACGTGTAGCGCTCGGCGCCCGCGGCGGCCGCCAGCCTCGGCTCCAGCTCCGGGAAATCGCGGGTGCCGGCGATGTGGACGACGTCGAAATCGCGCTCCTCGCGCTCCCCGAAGGCCTCGAAGGCCGCGAGGTTGATCGAGCGCGCCCCCTGGCTGCCGCCGAAGACCAGCAGGCAGCGCGCGTCCTCGGCGATCCCGAAGCGCCGCCGCGCCGCGGCCCGGTCGCCTTCGAGCACCGCTTTCGGCACCGGGCGACCGGTGACCAGGTACCGGCCCCCCTCCCTGTCCGCGATCGGGAATGAGAGGCAGACCCGCCGCGCCCGGCGGGCGAGGAGGCGGTTGGCGAGGCCGAGGTGGCTGTCGGCCTCGGTGAGGACGAGCGGGGTGCGCATCAGCGCCGCCGCCAGACCCGCCGGACCGGCGACGAATCCGCCGCCGCCGACGACGACGTCCGCCCCGCGGCGGCGCAGCACGCTGCGCGCCGCGCCGACGGCGCCCAGCGCCTCCAGCCCGGCCCGGGCCGCGCGCAGCGGGTTGCGGCGGTCGATGCCGCGCACCTTGACGAAGTCGATCTCGTAGCCGGCGGCCGGCACCAGCTCGGCCTCGATCCGCTCGCGCGTGCCGAGGAAGCTGACCTCGGCGCCACTAGCCCGAAGCTCGTCGGCGACCGCCATGGCGGGCACGACGTGCCCCGCGGTTCCCCCCGCCGCCACCACCACTCTTGGCTTTCCTGGCACCGCTGGATCGGCTCCTTTCACGCGCGGGCGAGCGCCCGCCGTCGACGACGCGCAGTTTGCCAGCGCGGGTGGGCGTCGAGGTGCGCGCCGCCTTCGCCTTGCCGCCGCGGGCGACGTCGAGGATCAGGCCGACGGCCAGCAGGGTCGCCATCAGGCTGCTGTTGCCGTAGGAGACGAAGGGCAGCGGCACGCCGGTAAGCGGCGCCATCCCCATCACCGCGAAGAGGTTGATGATCGCCTGCACGAGGACCAGTGAGGTGAGGCCGGTGACGAGGATCTTGCTGTAGACGTCTTTCGCCTTCTGGGCGGTTTTCAGGCCGGCGTAGCCAAACATCCCGAAGAGGAAGACGACGGTGGTGATCCCGGCCATCCCCAGCTCCTCGCCGATCACCGCCGAGATCATGTCGGTGTGGGCCTCGGGCAGGTAGAAGGCCTTCTGTACGCCGTGGCCGAGTCCCTCACCGAGGAAACCGCCGGAGCCGAGGGCGATCTTCGCCTGCGCCGCCTGGAAGCCGGCGCCGGCTGCGTCCGCGCTGGGATTGAGGAAGCTGGTCAGACGCGCCATCCGGTAGGGCTCGACGACCGCCATCGCCAGCGCCAGCGCGGCGATCACCAGGCCGATCTTGCCGAGGTCGACGGGCCGCACCCCCGCCGCGATCAGCATCGCGCTGACGGAGAAGACGATCACCATCGTCGTCCCCATGTCCGGCTGCAGCATGATCAGCAGGCAGGAGCCGACGACGACGAGCAGGAAGGGCATGATCCCTTCCAGCGAGCGCACCCGTTTCGGCTTGCGCGCCAGGAGGTCGGCGCCGTAGAGGATCAGCGCCACCTTGGCCAGCTCCGAGGGCTGGATCTGGAGGAAGCCGCCGCCGATCCAGCGGGTCGCGCCGTTGACTTCGGTGCCGGCGACGAGCACCGCGAGGAGGAGGAAGATCGAGCCGCCGAGGAGCAGCGGCGTCAGCTCGCGGATCACCCGCAGCCCGTTGCGCGCCGCCAGGTACATGATCAGCAGGCCGACGCCGCCGAAGAGCAGCGTCCGCTTCAGGTAGAAGGCGCTGTCGGAGAGGCCGCCGTCCTGGAGGATGCGGGTGGTCGAGCTGGCCGAAGAAGACCATCACCGCGCCGAGCGCCAGCAGGCAGAGCGTCGCGGTGAGCAGCATGTTGTACTCGGGCGGCGCGGGGCGGGAGCGCTTCTTCGGGCGTTTGACCTTCGCCGGCCTCTTCGCCGGTTTACGGACGCGGGCGGCTTTTGCGCTCATCGCGGCAGCTCCGCGACGATCTCGCGGAAGCGCTCGCCGCGGCGTTCGAAGTTCTCGAAGGCATCGAAGCTGGCGCAGGCGGGCGAGAGCAGGACGACCTCGCCGGGAGCGGCGGCTGCCGCCGCCTTGCGTACGGCGTCCTCGAGGTCGGCGCAGCGGTGCAGCTCGATCCCGGCCATCACTGCAGGCGCCAGCTCACGCGCCATCCGCTCGGCGGTGGCGCCGATCAGGTAGCAGGCGCGCGCGCGCTCGATGAGCGGATCGACCAGCGGCGCGAAGGGCTCGTCCTTGTCGCTGCCACCGAGGATCGCGTGGACGCCGCCCTCGAAGGCGCGGATCCCGACCGCGGCGGAGGCGACGTTGGTCGCCTTCGAATCGTTGACGAAGCTGACGCCGTCGAGCTCGGCGACGGTCTCCAGCCGGTGCGGAACCCCGGCGAAGCTGCGCAGGCCCTCGCGAACCGCGTCGCGGTCGATCCCCATCGCCAGCGCCGCCCCTGCGGCGGCCATCGCGTTGGCGACGTTGTGCGCGCCGAAGAGGCCGAGCTCGGCGACCGCCAGCAGCGGCTCGCCGTCGTAGAAGATCGTTCCCTCGGCGACCGCGACCTCGCACTCGGGGGCGGCGCCGACGCAGAAGGCGACCCGGCGGGCGCAGCCCCCGAGGTCGGCACCCGCTGCAAAGGGGTCGTCGGCGTTGTAGACGGCGACGTCGTCGTTGCCCTGGTTGGCGAAGATCCGCAGCTTCGCGGCGAAATAGGACTCGAGGTCACCGTGACGGTCGAGGTGGTCGGGGGCAAGATTGAGGAAGACGGCGCACTCGGGGGCGAAGGCGGTCGTGTCCTCGAGCTGGAAGCTGGAGCACTCGCAGACGATCGTCGCCCCGGGGTCGACCTCGCCGACCAGCTCCGAGAGCGCGGTGCCGACGTTGCCGGCGAGCGCGACCGGCTCGCCGGCGGTCCGGTAGAGGTGGCCGATCAGCTCCACCGTCGTCGTCTTGCCGTTGGTGCCGGTGACGCCGACGAAGCGGTTGGGCAGCGCCCGCCAGGCGAGCTCCATCTCTCCCACGACCTCGGTTCCGCTCTCCAGGGCCGCCGCGATCACCGCCGCCTCCCGGGGAACCCCCGGGCTCTTGACGACCGTTCGCGTCCCCTCGAGCTGAGCAACTCCATCCGTATCCAGGAAGACTTCGACGCCAGCCCCCTCCAGCCCTGCCGCTCCCTCGGGATGACCGGAATCGACCGCCCGGACGACCTCGCCCCGTGCCGCCAGCATCCGCGCCGCCGCCTGTCCGGAGCGGGCCAGGCCGACCACAAGAAATGGACCTTTGGGAAGGGGGGGGCGAATTTGCTTGGGCTGAACCCTTAACGGCACATGCCACAGCTTCGCGACGCCCCCGGATACCCCTGTTCGATTCCAGGTAGCACTATTGCTACCCTGCTGCCAATGCCCGAGATACCGCAGAAAAAGCTCCGCAACGAGATCGGGGAGATCCTCCGCCGCGCCGAGGCCGGCGAGGCGTTCACGATCACGGTCTCGGGCAGGCCGGTGGCGAATCTGGGGCCGCTCGACGATAGGCGCCAGTGGGTTCCCGCAGCCAAGCTCGAAGACCTCTGGAAGCTTCCGGTCGACGAAAACCTCGCCGACGACCTTCGGGAGTTCGACATCGCTCTACGGGATCCATGGGCGGAACAGGAATGAGGGTCATCCTCGACACTTCCGTCCTCATCGCCCAGCACCCCCTCCCGCCGGAGTTCGATGCGGGAATCAGCGCCGTCTCCCTGGCGGAGCTGCATTTCGGCCTTCTGAAAACCCAGGATCCCGATGAGCGAGCCCGACGTGCAGCGCATCTCGGCAGAGTCGAGTCCGCTTTTTTCACCCACCCGCTCGACGGGCGGGTGGCAAGAGGGCTCGGGCATCTGCAGGCGGCGGTCGCAAGCAGGGGCGGCAATCCGCGAGCGCGCACGGCGGATCTGGCCATTGCCGCGACGGCAATGACGCTCGAAGCCGCCCTCCTGACTCGCAACTACAAGGACTTCAAGCTCGTCGCGGATCTGGTCGACGTCCGCGAACCGCCCGCCTGACGGTCAGCCGGCGAACCGCTTGATCTCGGCGGCCAGCGCCACCGGCTGGTCGATCGGGATCAGGGTGTAGCAGTCGGGCAGCTCGACGTAGGTCGAGTTCGGGAACGCTTCGGCCAGGCGGCGGCCCTCGGCGTTGGGCATCATCGTCCCCTCCGCGTCCCAAACGACCAGCACCGGCCGCTCGAACGAACGCAGCTTTGGAGTCGCGGCGCGAATCTCGCGCTTGCCGTGGCGGACGTCGCGGACGTAGCGGCGCGTGTCGCGACGGATCTCCGCTCGCTTCAGCGGCTGCAGCCAGCGGTGCATCAGCTCGTCGGGGACGCCGCGCTTGCTCATCCGGCCATAGGTGAAGGGCAGTTTCCGCAGCCCCGGCGTGGAGAGGGCGAAGCGCATCACCCCGAAGCCACCGGGCATGAAGCCGGAGAGGGCGGCGATCTGACCGGCGACGCCCGGTGGGTAGTTGCGGTCGGTCTCGCAGGAGACGAGGACGAAGGCGCCGACGCGATCCACACCGTCGTGGGAGACCATCGTCTGGGCGCCGCCCCAGTCGTTGAAGCAGACAACCGCGTCGGAGAGGTCGAGGCGCTCGAGGAACTCGGTGACGATCCGCCCGAGGCCCGGCAGCGAAAGGTCGGCGTCGGGACGCAGGGGTTTGCGCTGGGCGCCCAGCGGCAGGACCGGGGTCAGGCAGCGGAACTGCGGCGCCAGCTCGGCGATCACCCCGTCCCAGAGGCTCTCGTCGTGCGGCAGCCCGCCGATCAAGACAAGCGGCCTACCGTCACCACCGGAATCCCCGTAGTCGATCGGACCCGCGCTGACCTCCACCTCTGGCATCACCGGATCATTTCACCAGGCGGCGAAAACCAAGGCTGGCAAGGACGCAGGGAGCGCCGTGTGCTCTGCACACAAGCGACCGAGGACACCGCCAGGCGCCGGTTTGCAGCCGCCTAGCTGCCGATCGACTGCTGGTACAGGGTGAACCCGATCCCCGAGCAGACCGCGGCGATGATCCAGAAGCGGAGCATGATCTTCGTCTCCGACCAGGCCATCATCTCGAAGTGGTGGTGCAGCGGCGCCATCAGCAGGACGCGGCGGCGGAAGGTCTTGAAGGCAAAGACCTGGAGCAGGACCGAGAGCGCCTCGATCACGAAGATGCCGCCGATGATGATCAGCAGGACCTCGGTCTGGGTCATCACCGCCAGGGCGCCGATCGCTCCGCCGAGGCCGAGCGAGCCGGTGTCGCCCATGAAGATCGAGGCCGGGAAGGCGTTGTACCAGAGGAACCCCACACAGGCGCCGACCAGGCAGGCGGAGAGCAGGGCCAGGTTCTGCTGCTCGTTGGCAACGAAGGCGATCGCCGTGTAGGCGAGGAGGACGATCGCGCAGGAGCCGGCGGCGAGGCCGTCGAGGCCGTCGGTGAGGTTGACCCCGTTGGAGGTGCCGGCGATCACGAGGAAGACGAGGACGAAGTAGAGGGCAGGGCCGAGGTCGATGCTGCCATCGCCGATCCGGAAATAGAGCGTCGGCTCGAGGCCGACCTCGTGGCGGGCGACCCACCAGAGCGCCAGCGCCATCCCCAACTGGCCGAGCAGCTTCCAGCGGCCGGCGAGCCCGAGCGAGCGGCGTTTGACGATCTTGATGTAGTCGTCGGCGAAGCCGAGGACGGCGCAGCCCATCGCCACCCCGAAGACGGCCATGCTCTGCGCGTCGCGGTCGGAGAGGACGAGGAAGGGGACGCAGATCGAGGCGAAGACGATCAGCCCGCCCATCGTCGGCGTCCCGGCCTTGGTGTGGTGCTCCTGCGGCCCGTCCTCGCGGATGTGCTGCCCGAACTCCTTGACCCGCAGGTATTCGATGAATTTCGGGCCGAGGAAGATGCAGATCAGCATCGCCGCCATCCCCGCGATCAGGACTTCGCCCATCAGCCCTCCTCCGCCGGGACGAGGTCGACGAGCTGCTCGGCGACGGCCTCGAGGCCGGCCGAGCGCGAGCCCTTGACGAGGACGGCGTCGCCGGGCTCCAGGCGCTGCGCCAGCAGTTCGGCGGCCTCGCCGGGGTCGGCGACCAGCTCGTCGGGGTCGTAGTCGCGGGCGGGAAGACCGACGCCGACGACGAAGTCGACCCCGGCGGCGCGGGCGTGTGCGCCGACCTCGCGGTGGTAGCCGGCCGAGCCGGGGCCGAGCTCCCCCATCTCGCCCAGAACGGCAACCGTGCGCGCCGCGCCGAGGCTGGCGATGTGGTCGAGCGCCGCGCGCATCGACACCGGGTTGGCGTTGTAGCAGTCGTTCACGAAGACGATGCCTCCGGGGAGCTGCAGGCGCTCGCCGCGGAAGCGGGAGAATCCTATGCCCGCAGCGCGGTCGGCCATTCCCGCGAGGTCGGCGCCGAGGGCGACACCGGCGGCGATCGCAGCAAGGGCGTTGGTCAGGTTGTGGGCCTCGGTGAAGGGGAAGTGAAAGCGCTGGGCGCCAAGCGGAGTCGAGACCAGGGCCTCGGTAACGCCGTCGTCGACCTTCACCTCGCGGGCCTCGACGTCGCCGCCGGGACCGAAGCGCAACTGCTCGGCGATCGGCGTCAGGTGCGGCTCCAGCGCGCCGGCCTCGACCGGCGCTACGGCGGTGCCGCCGGGCGGCAGGTCGTCGAGGATCTCGGCCTTCGCCGCCGCAATCGCCGCGACCGATCCCAGCAGCTCGACGTGCACCGGGCCGACGTTGGTGATCACCGCCACCTCGGGCTCGGCGATCGCGACCAGCTCGGCGATCTGCCCCTTGCCCCGCATCGCCATCTCCAGGACCAGCGTCTCGGTCTCGTCGGGCGCTTCGAGGATCGTCAGCGGCAGCCCGATCTCGGTATTGAGGTTCTCGCGATTGGCGTGGACCTCGCCGGGGAGCAGCGCCCGGGCGATGTCCTTGACCGAGGTCTTGCCCACCGAGCCGGTGACGCCGACGACGCGTGCTCCGAGTGCTTGGCGCTGGGCGCTCGCAAGCGCCTGTAGCGCGGCTAGCGGATTTTCGACCACGAAGACCCAGGCGTGGCGTTCGTCCTTTGTATCCCCGTGGGCGACAAAGGACGAACGCCACGCAGGTGGGATGGCGACCCCCCAGGCTCCGGCCTCGATCGCCGCCGGCGCGAACTTGCCGCCGTCGTGGTTGGCGCCCTTGAGGCCGAAGAAGAGGTCTCCTGGTCCGGCTTCGGCCGAATTGATCACCGCCCGGCGGGGCGAGCTTGCCTCGCCCTCGGCGAGGATCTCCGCTCCCATCGCCGCCGCGATCTCCTCCGGCGCCAGCCTCACGCCGGGCTGCCCAGCTTCCAGAGCTCCTCGCGGGCGACCTCGCGGTCGTCGAAGGGAATCTTCCGCCCGTCCTCGAATTCCTGTCCCTGCTCGTGGCCCTTGCCGGCAATGACGACCGTATCGCCGGGCTCGGCCCGCCCCAATGCCAGAGCGATCGCCTCGCGGCGATCGACGACAACCTCAATCTCGGTGGCGCCAGAAACGCCGTCGGCACCGGCGGCGACTTCCGCGACGATCGCCTCCGGGTCCTCGGAGCGCGGGTTGTCGGAGGTGACGACGGCCAGGTCGGAGAGCTCGGCGCCGGCGCGGCCCATCTTCGGGCGCTTGTCGCGGTCGCGGTCGCCGCCGGCGCCGAAGACCGAGATCAGCCGGCCGCTGGTCAGACGGCGGGCGGCGCGCAGCACGTTCTCCAGCGAATCGGGGGTGTGGGCGTAGTCGACGAGGACCGAGAACCCCTGCCCCTCGTCGATCGGCTCGAACCGGCCTGGGACCCGCGCCGCCCGCGCCAGGCCGGCGGCGGCGATCTCTGCCCCCACCCCCATCGCCTCGGCGGCGGCGAAGGCCCCGAGCGCATTGGCGACGTTGAAGTGCCCGGGCAGGCCGGTGCGCAGGTCCATGTCGCCGACACTGAAGCGGGCCCCGCCGGCGTCGAAGGAGACGTCGCGGGCGCTGTAGTCGGCCTCGGCTCCTTCGGCGGAGAAGGTGACACACTCGAATTCCTCCGCAAGGCGGCGCCCGTAGGGGTCGTCAAGGTTGACGATCGCCGTCCTCGGCCCCGCCTCGAAGAGCTTGCGCTTGGCGAGGAAGTAGTCCTCCATGTCGGCGTGGAAATCGAGGTGGTCCTGGGTGAGGTTGGTGAAGATCGCCACCTCGAAGTGGATCGCGTCCGCCCGGTGCAGGGTCATCGCGTGCGAGGAAACCTCCATCGCGCAGGCCTCGTCGCCGCCATCGAGCATCTGCCGGAAGGTCGACTGCAGCTCGATCGCCTCCGGCGTCGTCCGCACCACCTCCTTCTCCACCCCGCCGACGATCTGCTTCACCGTCCCCAGCAGCCCGCAGGGGTATTCGGCGGTCTTGAGGATCTCGTGGACGAGAAAAGCGGTCGTCGTCTTCCCATTCGTCCCCGTGACCCCAACGACTCGCAACTTCGCCGTCGGGTTCCCGTAGAACCGAGCCGCCAAGGGAGCCATAGCCGCCCGCGAATCCCCGACCACCACCTGCGCCACATCGAGTTCGGTCAGCTCCCGCTCGACAACGAGCGCAACGGCCCCATCCTCAACCGCCCGAGCTCCAAACTCATGCCCATCGACCTTCTCCCCCACGACACAGAAGAAAAGCGTCCCGGGCTCCACCTTGCGGCTGTCATAAGCAAGATCCCGAACCTCTACGAAGCTGTCGCCAACCACGCGCGCGCCAGGAAACCCCGCGACAAGCTCGGCCAGTCTCATCATCTACAGCCGATTCTAGGAAGGGGGGCGGGTGCCCCTCCGAGGTTCATTCCTGAGGCACGCCCAAGTAGGGCAGCGCGAATTCCGCGATCTGCCCAAAAGCCGGAGCGGCAACGGACCCACCGTAGATTTCCCCCTGCGGCTCATCGACGATCACCGCCGCCAAAAGCTGCGGATTCTGAGCCGGCGCGAACCCGATGAACGAGGCCACGTATTTGGATTTCGAGTAAGTCCCGTCTTCAGCTTTCTCAGCCGTTCCGGTCTTGCCGGCGAGGCTGTAGCCGGGGACGCTGACCTCCGAAGCGGTACCCCCCGGCGCCAGCACCCCTTCGAGCATTTCCCGGACCTCGCCGGCAACCTTGGGCGAGATCACCCGCTTGCCCTGCGGCTCCTCGATCGGTTCTTCGCCGATTCGCTTGACCAGTTGCGGCGGCCGCAGCGTGCCCCCGTTGGCGATCGCGGTATAGCCGGCGACCATCTGGATCGGGGTGACCGAGAGGCCCTGCCCCATCGCCTCGTTGCCCAACGTCGAACCGGAGTATTCGTCGAGGTCGAGCAGCAGGCCCTGCTCCTCAGCCGGGTACTGGATTCCGGTTGGGCTACCGAAGCCAAAGCGGCGGATCCACTTGTCGAATTTCGTCGCGCCGACCTCGAGCCCGATGGTCGCCGCCCCCACGTTCGACGAATGGGCGAGAATCGTCGCCACGCTCATCGTTTCGGTGCCGCGCGGGTGTGAGTCTTCGATCGTCCGGTCGGCGACCTGGAGCACCGGCGGCAGGACGAATTCGCTCGTCGGCGTCACTGCCTTTTCCTCCAAGGCAGCGGCAACAGTGAACGCCTTGAAGGTCGAGCCCGGCTCATAGGTGAACCCGGTCGCCTTGTTGAGCAGGTCCTCGTTGCTGACTTCGGAGAGGTCGGCGGGGTCGACCGGCGGCCAGTTGGCCATCGCCAACACCTGCGAGCTGCGAGGGTCGACGACGATCGCGGTCGCGCCCTTCGGCGAGTACGCTTCGCCCACCCCGTTCAGCACCCGTTCGGTTTCCCGCTGGATCACGGGGTCGAGGGTCAACTGGACGTCTTCGCCGTCCTCGGCCTCGTCGACGGTTTCCAGCCTGATCGGCTCCCCGAGCGCGTCGTTGACGATCCGCCGCTCGCCGTCGTCGCCGCCGAGCACTTCTTCCTCGCCGGCCTCGAGCCCGGTCAGGCCCTCGTTTTCGGAGCCCACGGCCCCGATCACCTGTCCCGCCATCTCCCCCTGCGGATAGGTGCGGCGGCTGTCCGGCAGCTGGCCGAGGCCTTCGATGTCCAGCGCTTCGACCTTGGCGGCGGTCGCCAGGTCGACTTTCTGGGCGACGTAGGAAAAACCGCCTTCGGCGGTGAGCGCTTCCAGCACCTCGCCCTTCGGCTCGTCCAGGATCGGCGCCAGCCGCACCGCCGCTGCGGGCGGATTCTTGACTTGGTAGGGAGTCGCGTAGATCGTCGCCGCGTCTTCGGAGGCGGCCAACCTGTTGCCGCGGCGGTCGAGCAGGTCGCCGCGCAGGCCGGGAACGGTCACGACTTCGGTCTGCTGGTAGCTGGCCTGCGAAGCCAGACTCGACCCCTGCACCCCCTGCAGCCAGAAGGCACGGCCGACGATGAGGAGGAAGCAGAGGAGGAAGGCGCCGAAGAGGAGGCCGATCCGCTGCTCGATCAAGCGCATCGGCGGCGGCTCCCTGACGCGGCGGGCATCTAGCCTCCGGCGGCCGCGAGGCGTGCGACGGCGGTTGCGACGTCGGCGGGCTCGAACTCGATCACCTGCGGCTCGTCCGTGGTCGGCATCGCGAGGCCGGCGGCGGCGCCTTCGTTGCGGATGCGGGCGGTGCTGAAGTACTTGGCTTCACGGCTCTCGAGCATCGAGTTCTCCTGTTCGAGCTTGGTGATCTGCTCGTCGATCTGGCCGGCGGAAGCGGCGAAGCTGAGGGTGACTACGTTGAGAGCGACGATCCCGACGAGGAGGACGCCGAGGACGCGCGATCCAGGCACGGCCGCGGGTCATCCGCACGACCAAGCCCGAGTCGGGGAGCTGGCGGACGGCGACGGCGGTGCGGCCGGCGACGACCGCGAGCTTCGGACGGGTCGTCGCGGGGGCGCGTTTGGGAGCCGTGCGGCGGGCGGGAGTGCGACGCGCCGGCGCCTTGGCGGGCGCGGGGACGGCGCGGGCGCGCGGCGGTTTCCGCGCCGGAGCTTTGCGTTTCGGCGCCGTCGTCCGCGACGGCGCCGGGGCCGGCGCGGCGCTGCTGCGGCGGGATGGGGCGGCGACGGCCATCAGCCGGTCTCCCCCACCGGCTGGGCCTCGGCGATCTTCCGCGCCGCCCGCAGGTGCGCCGAGCGCGAGCGCGGGTTGCGCGCGGCTTCCTCGTCGCTGGGCGGCGATCGCGCGCCGGGTAAGCAGTTCGGCCTCGGGCTCGTGGCCGCAAACGCAGACGGGAAGCTCGGGCGGGCAGACGCAGCCGCGCGCCTTGGCGGCGAGGAACTGCTTCACCGGCCGGTCCTCGAGCGAGTGGAAGGAGATCGCCGCCGAAGCGGCCGCCGGCCGTGAGCATCGCCCAGGCGAGCGGCAGGGCCTCGTCGAGCGCCTCGAGCTCGCCGTTGACGGCGATCCGGATCGCCTGGAAGCTGCGCTTGGCGGGATGGCCGCGCGCCGAAGCGGGCCGCGGGCGGCATCCCGGCCTTGATCGCCTCGACCAGCTCGCGAGGTGGTCTTCAGCGGGCGGCGGCGGACGATCTCGCGGGCGATGCCGCCGGCGTAGCGCTCCTCGCCGAAGCGACGCAGGACCTGGGCGATCCGCGACTCGGGCCACTCGTTGACGAGGTCGGCGGCGGTGAACTCCTGGCGGGTGTCCATGCGCATGTCGAGCGGCGCGTCGTAGGAGTAGGAGAAGCCGCGCTCCCAGGCGTCGACCTGCATCGAGGACATTCCGAGGTCCATGTAGATCATGTCTGGGCGGATGCCTTCGCCGCTGCAGGGCGCGAAGCCCTGCCGCGAAGTCGGCTGCTGACGAAGAGCGTCCGGCAGGGTGCCTCGACGGCGAACTTGGTCGAAGCGCTCCTCGGCGGCGGGGTCGCGATCGATCCCGATCAGCGTCCCCTCCGGCCCGAGCAGCTCGGCGACCGCGGCGCGCGTGGCCGCCGCCGCCGAAGGTGCAGTCGACCGCGGTCTGGCCCGGCTCGCGGGGCCAGCAGCGAGACCAGCTCGGCGGCGAGGACGGGCTGGTGCTCGTCGGTCATCACGACGAGGCTCGCGCCGGCGGGCATCCCGCTACGCGGGCGGTTGAGGCATCGATGGGGATTCGTGCGGCGGCATTGAGTCTCATGATCACGCGGTCCCGGCGGCGGCCAGGCCCTCGGCGATCTCGGGGGCGGCGGCGTCGAGCTCCTCCTCCTGCTTGGCCCAGGCCTCGGCGTTCCAGATCTCCAGGTACTCGCCGGCGCCGATCACGACGCAGTTGCCGTCGAGGCCGGCGTGGTCGATCAGCGGCTTGGGGATGCGGATGCGCCCGGCGGAGTCGAGCTTCTCGTCGAAGGAGCCGCCGTGGAAGCGGCGGCGCAGCTGGCGGGCGTCGCGCGCCGAAGGGGCTGTGCGGCGAGAGGAAGCGGTCGGAGAGCTGCTCGAACTCCTCGGTCGTGTGCACCCAGACGCAGGGGTCGAAGCCCTTGGAGAGAACGACTCCATCAGCAAGGGACGCGCGAAACCGGGAGGGAACCGTGAGGCGGTCCTTGGAATCGAGGCTGTGCTCGTAGAGACCGCGGAACGCCACCTCGGCGAGTCCTTTCTGAGCGGGAGGGCCGGAAAAGAGTTGGACCGGAGTGATGAGGTGGGAGGAGCCTCACCACCCCGGTCCTGGGCTTCAACTCGAGCGCCACAATAACCCACTTTCCCCCACTTTGCAACACGACCTTCCCGCTGCAAGCCCATTTGCATCCGCCTCCCAGCGCCCGTCGTCCTTGCGTCGCGGACTAGATTGGGCACGCGAGGTGAGCGGTGATTGCCCCGTGAGCAGCCCCGAGCACGCCCCGTGCGAGGAAGTGGACGCAACCGCTCCCCGACGACGCCAACGACCTGCGCGGCTACCACTTCCGGCGCCTGATGCGCAAGCCGCTGACGCTGGATCCTGATCGCGCGGCGCGGCGGTCGCCGCCGGCGCCGGCCTGGTCTTCGTCGGCGCCGCGATCGGCGGCGGCGCGGCTGCTCGCCGTCCTGCTGCTCGGCATCGTGATCGTCTTCGCGATCGCCGACTCGCGGGCGGCCGAACGCTTCTTCGACGTCTACGCCGCGCA
Organism: uncultured Actinomycetes bacterium; assembly: GCA_963724745.1. GTDB lineage: Bacteria > Actinomycetota > Thermoleophilia > Solirubrobacterales > 70-9 > VAYN01. The sequence goes on along the minus strand of CAVRVU010000006.1, from coordinate 62,838 downwards.
GCGCGGCCTGGCCCTGGCGACGGCGCGGCCGGCTGCCGGCGGCGACGCCGCTGCTGCGCAAGGGCGACGACCGCTACGCCGAGCGCACCCTGACCGGCCCGCTCGCCGACGGCGTCGACGGCACCCTCGCCCTCTTCACCTACGAGGAAGAGACGCACCGACTACGACGGCAACACGCCAGACCAACTACTACCACTACACCCTCGGCCTGGTCGAGGTCCCCGAGTGCGTCGCCCTCGTCCCCGAGCTCTACTGCCAGCGCAAGTTCGGCCTGCGCGCGCTGGAGAAGTTCGAGGACGTCTTCCGCGGCTCCAAAGAGCGGGTCGAGCTGGAGAGCGAAGCGCTGCTCGACAAGTACGAGATCTTCGCCCGCAAGGGCCAGGACGCGAACTGGCTGCGCCAGCTCTTCTCCCCCACCTTCATCGTCTGGCTGACCGACGCCGCGCCGGAGAAGTTCGCCTTCGAGCTGGTCGACGGCACCCTCTGCTGCTACGTCAGCGGCCACAAGGAGGACGCCGCCGACCTCGACGCGATCGCCGCCGCGACCGCCGCGGTGGCGAAGCGGCTGCGCGAGGAGGCGTTGGAGTAGCGGCGGTTGTCAGACGAGTGCCGGTGGGGGTCGCGTGCGCCTCTCAGACACTCGACATCGAGCGATAGCGAGATGTGTCTGGAGAGGTGCATAGACCCCCCTCCCGGCGAGCCGATCTCGTCAGAAGCCGCCAGCAGCGTGCCGGCGTTGGCGATCAGGCCGGCGGCGATCATCAGCAGGACCGAGGGGACGAGGACGAGGGCGACGACGAGCTGGATCTTCGGCGCGGCGCGGGCGGCGCGCTCCTCGATCGCGCGGCGGCTGTCGCGGCGCAGGGCGCTGGCCTGGCGGCGCAGCTGGTCGGCGAGCGGCGAGCCGAAGCGGCGCGAGCGCTCGATCGAGGCGACCAGCGTCGCCACCTCGCTGCCGGGGACGCGGCCGCGCAGCGCCTCGAGCGCCGGCGCCGAGCGGGGCGCCGCAGCGAGCTCGGCGCGCGCGATCCCGAGCTCCTCGGCCAGCGGCCCCTCCCCCGCCCGGCGATCTGCTCGAGCCCGGCGGCCGGGCCGCGGCCCGGAGGCGGCGCTGACCGCGAGCAGGTCGAGCGCGTCGGGCAGCGCGCGCGACCAGGCGCCGCCGGCGCCGGCGCCGCGCCTGCGCGCTCGAGCAGGGCGTCGGGAACGAGGAAGCCGGCCGCAGGGAAGTCCGACGAGCGACCAGGACGGGCCGTCCCGGCGCCGCGGGCGCGGCCGGAGCCGCGAGGCCACCGCGCGGCCCGGCCAGCTTGCCGACGAGACAGCCTCAGCGAGCAGCCCTCGAGCCCGAGCGGCGCAACCGCTCCGGCAGCCGAGCCGCAGCGCGGCGCGGCAGAGCGGCGCGCGGCCCGAAGCGAGCCGGCGCCCCGTGCCGCCGCCGCGGCGAGCTCGCACGGCCGCCGCGAGCAAGCAGCCGCGCGCGCGAGGCGCGGGCTCACTCGACCACCCGCGAGATGCGCCGGATCGCGACGAAGCCGGCCAGCTGCAGCGCCGCGGCGAGGGCGAGCAGCACCGCGGCGGGCGGGGAGGCGAGCAGCTTGGCGAGAAAGCCGGGCTGGATCAGCTCGGCGAAGAGCGCGCCGCCGCTCGGCATCGCGACCACGAGCAGGCCGGTGAAGCGGGCCTGGGCGGTCGCCGAGCGGGCGTCCTCGGCGACCCGGTCGCGCTCGGCGGCACCGGCGGCGAAGCGCCGCAGCAGCCCGGCGAGATCGCCGCCGGCGAGGCGCTGGCTGAGCAGCGCCGCGGCGAAGGCGTCGACCCGCTCGGAGCGCATCCGCCGCCGCCAGCGCCTCGAGCGCCTCGGCGGTCGGCGCGCCGAGGTCGAGCTCGGCCGCCGAGCCGGGCCAGCTCGACCGCCGGCGGGCCGTCGAGCGAGGCGGCCGCCGCCGGCAGCGAGGCGCGCAGCGAGCGGCCGGCGCTGAGCGAGTCGGCGATCGCCGTCGCCACCTCCGGCAGCGAGCGCTCGACCGCCCGGCGGTAGCGCCGGCGGCGGCTCGAGATCGCCCAGGCCGACGGTCGCCGGGCCGGCGACCGCCAGCGGCAGCGCCACGGCCGGTCCCGCCGAGGAACCAGCCGCCGACGACCGCGGCGCCGGCGCCGAGCGCCGCAAGCCGGCGCCGCTCCAGAGTCGAGGGCAGGTAGCCCTCGCGCCCGCCCGCCGCAGCGGCTCCAGCGCCGAACCGCACCCAGCGCGCCGCCGCCGGGCTGCCAGCACGCGCCTCGCGCGCGCCCAGAGCGAGCGAGGCCGCCCGCGGCCGCCGCGGCCAGACCGCGCAGCCGCCCGGCGCTCATCCGCCACCTCGGCGATCTCGGTCACGCGCCGGGCTGCCGTCGGACTGGCGCTCGCAGGTGGACGACGAGGTCGATGCCGCGCCGCACCTGCTCGGCGATCGGCGCCGTGCGGCAGGCCGACCCCGGCCATCAGCGCCAGCGTCTCGAGCCGCGCGCAGCGCGTCCGCCGGCGAGTTGGCGTGAACGGTCGAGAGCGCGCCGTCGTGGCCGGTGTTGAGCGCGGTCAGCAGGTCGAGCGCCTCGGCCCCGCGCACCTCGCCGATCACGATCCGGTCGGGCCGCATCCGCAGCGCGTTGCGCAGCAGGTCGCGGATCGTCACCTCGCCCCGCCCCTCGACTCCCGGCCGGCCGGCTCTCCAGCCGCACGACATGGGGCTGCTGGAGCCGCAGCTCGGCGGCGTCCTCGATCGTCACCACCCGCTCCTCGGGACCGATGAAGCTCGAGAGCGCGTTGAGCAGCGTCGTCTTGCCAGAGCCGGTGCCGCCGCTGATCAACAGGCTGCGACGCGCGGCGACCGCCCGCTCGAGAAGATGGCGCTGCTCGGCGCTCAGCGTCCCCAGCTCGACCAGCCCCTCGGGATCGGGCCGGCTGGCGCCGAAGCGGCGGATCGAGAGCGCCGGGCCGTCGATCGCCAGCGGCGGGATGACGACGTTCACCCGGGAGCCGTCGGCGAGCCGCGCGTCGACCATCGGGCTGAGCTCGTCGACCCGGCGGCCGAGGGGCGCGAGGATGCGCTCGATCGCGTTCCGCAGCTCCTCCTCGCTCTCGAAAGCGACCGCGGTCGCCTCGAGCCGGCCCCGCCGCTCGACGTAGACCTGGGCTGGGCCGTTGACCATCACCTCCTCGACTGCCGGGTCGGCGAGCAGTGTCTCCAGCGGGCCCAGCCCGACGCTGTCGCGGACGATCCGCTCGATCACCTCCTCGCGCGCCTCGCTCGGCAGGATCGCGGCGTGCTCGGCGACGACCTGCGCGGACGCCGTCGATCAGGTCGCCGCGCCCCGCGTTGCCCGCCGCGGCCTCCGCCCGCCGGCGCTCGACCAGCCGGCCCCGGAGAGACGCGGCCAGCGAGGCGATGTCCCGCTCGCGGACCATCATCTAGCCCCTCGGAATCACGGTCACGCCACGAGCGAAGCTCTCGGCTTCGATCAGACGCAGGGCCTGGCCGCGGGTCAGCCCGAGGGTGGCGCTCGCTTCCCCGGGACCGCCTTCGCCGCCGGGGCCAAGCGCCAGCAGCGGCACCCCCGGCGCCGCCACGTAGCTGCGGCCCTCTCCGGCTCCGTCGGGTTCGGTGGTGACGACGACGTCGACCCGAGATCCCACCGGCTGGGCGCCGAACGCCGAGAGGGCGCCGGCGCCGCCGACGACGATCTCGACCGGACGACGACCGTGACCGAGCCGCACCCCGCCGCGACTCGCCCGCGGCGAGCGCAGCTGGGTGGCGAGCAGGTAGGAGCCGGCGGGAACGGCGGCGACGGGCGCCAGGCCGAGGGCCTCGGCGGGCGCCGCCAGGGCCGCCGGCGGCGCGAACCGGACCGGCACTCGCCGCACCTCGAGCTTCTCGCCGGCCAGGCGGGGATCGATCTCCTCGCCGGGCCGCAGATTGGCGCTCGCGACGAGGACCGGCCGCAGCTCCCCATAGCCGCGGACGACGCTCTTGCCGTAGCCGTCGGCGATGGCCGCAGCCGCCACCGCGGCCGAGAGTGCCGCGACGAGGAAGGCCACCGCCCGGCCCCGGCGCCTCACCGCCCGTCTCCCGCCAGGGGTAGCTCCAGCCGCGCCTCGGTCCCGTCCGCGGTGCGGATCAACTGGAAGCTGCCGCCGTGCCTTACCGCCACCCGCCGCACGATTCGCAGGCCGTGCCCATGTCGGGCGCGGCCGCCCAATCGGGTCCCAAGGAAGCGATCGGTCCGGCGCGCAGGGGCGACCGCAGCCGATTCACCACGGTCACGCACCGACAGCCTCAGGGTGCCGGCCTTGGTCCTCGTCTCGACAAGCACGTCGGAACTCCCGTGCTCCAGGGCGTTGCTAATCAGGTTGTCCACCGCCTGGACCAGGCCAAGCTCGTCTCCAAGCAGAGAAACGTCGGCTGCACCCCAACTCATCCTCAGGCGGCGCCCGTCGCGACCGGCCCGCCATCGCCACCGCTCGACCGCGGCCTCGACGACCGGCCGGAGGCGGACGCGTACCTCTCGTCGCTCCTCGCCACCGCCGTTGATCTCCCGATCGAGCCGGGCGACCGCGGCAGTCGCCATCCGCAGCGATCCCCCGGGTGAGGAATCCTCCGGCAGGGCCAGGGCCAAAGCTTGCAGCGGCCGGCGCAGCTCGTGCAGAGCCTCGTTCTGAGAGGCGCGCCGGCGGCCATCCCGGAACGCGGAGAACCCAGTCGCCATAGCGAAAGATGCGGCCATTGGCAGACCGGCGGCAATCTCGGCCATCTCAACCGGCATTCGCGTCGACCTCGGGCGCTGCTGACATGGAGAGCTAAGGCCCAGGCGCAGCTGGGTCTCCCCCCCACCGCCGATAAAACCCGCAAAACACGAGCGAACGAGGCTGGCGCGACCGCCCCCCCGGAGCGGTCTCGGCCAGGCGCATCGGGAGGACGGACGCGACGAGAAGACCCTAAACCCAACTCGGTGGTTCCCAAACTCTTTCTTGAAGACTGGAGCCAAATACAGCGGTTAGCTTTTTTTACTGCATATTTCTTCGGCGCGAGCAAGTTTCCGCGGAGCATTTTGGAATACTTGTCTAGTAGCTCGGGCGCCTTTGCCACCAAACATTCCCCCGCTCGAGCAAAGAAACGGAGGTCCTCCTTTGCCACAGTCCCGCACTTCCCCAGAGGGCATTACGCAGCAGCTCGCGAAGGCCCTTGCCCACCCGCTCCGAATTCGCATCCTCAGCTCCCTGCACAAAGGGATCTCGAGCCCGAACCAGCTGGCCCAGGAGCTCGGCGAGCCGCTTGGCAACGTCAGCTATCACGTCAAAACGCTGCTCGAATACGACTGCGTCGAACTGGTGAAAACCGAGCCCCGGCGCGGTGCGGTCGAGCACTTTTACCGCGCCACCGACCGGGCATTCCTGAGCGACTCCGACTGGGGCAAGATCCCCGCCTCGGCGCGAAAAGGGATCTCCGGCTCGATCCTCGAGTCGATCGGCCAGAGCGCGACTGATGCGTTGGCCGAGGGCACAATCGAGGCCCGCAAGGACTCGCACCTGTCCGACACGCCGCTGGTGCTCGACGAGGCGGGTTGGAAGGACCTCAACAAGGTTCTCACCGACGCGGTGAAGCGCGCCGGTCAGATCCAGAAGGAAGCCGCAGGCCGCCTCGACGACAAATCGGATGGCATCGCCAGCAAGCTGGCGATCATGCATTTCCAGATCCCGGTCGCCGAGAAGAAGAGCAAGGCGAAGAAATAGTTCTTCGGCGACGTCCCCGGACGAGCCGGGGACGTCGCCCCTCGACCACCCACGCCGGCTACCCCTCGATCAAGCGGTAGCCGATCCCCCAGCAGTTGATGACGAAACGCCCGCCCGCGGAGTCGAGTTTGCGCCGCAACCGCGACGCGTGCGAGTCCAGGGTCCGGGTCTTCGACGGACCGCGGTAGGCCCAGACCGCGTCGAGCAGCTCTTCCTTGGTGAAGACGCGGGTCGGGTCGGAGGCGAGGATGCGGAGCAGGGCGAACTCCTTCTTCGAAAGGTGGATATGGCGCTCGCCGACGATGACGCGACGTCGCAGTGGGTCGATGATCAGGTCGCCGACCCGGCTGGGGCCATCCTGCGGGTGAATCCGACGGCGGAGGACGGCACCGATGCGGGCGCGCAGCTCACTGTAGACAAACGGCTTCGTAAGGTAGTCGTCGGCGCCCGCGTCGAGACCGCGGACCTTGTCGGTGTCGGCCCCGCGGCCGGTGAGGACGATGACCGGCAGGCGCGGGTCGAAGCGGGAGTCGACTCCGTCGGCCTCGCGGATCTCTCGCAGGACATCGAGGCCGGAGGCGTCCGGCAGGGTCAAATCGAGCAGCAGGAGGTCCGGATGGTTGAAGCGACAGAGCCGCAGCGCGTCGGAGGCGCTGGGCGCGGGCATGACACCGAAGCGATCGGCGGCAAGGTGCTCGCAAAGCAGGTCAAGGGTGACGATGTCGTCCTCGCAGACGATCAGGCTGGCGATCTCTTCTCGTTGGGGGAGCATGGCGGCCTAAGTCCTGGGCGCGGCGAATCTCTCCCCCTCCTCAGGCGAGGGAATCTCCAGAACCGCGCAAGCTCCGCGCTGCCAGACGACGCGGCGAGGCGGGACCCGCCGCCGCACCGCGATTACCTCGCCGTCGCGTCCGAGGAAGTAGACGTCGAGCTCGAACCGCATGCCGAAGGTGTGGATGCTGGCGCAGCGGGGAATCAGCAACCCGGGTCCGGCAGCCGCCCGATCGCGGCGACTGAGTCCGCGCCGACGAGTTCGGAAACCCTTTGCAACGGGAATGCTTTGAGGATGAGCCACGACCGATCAAGCGCCCCGGCGCCGCAATTCTCCCCCTCACCTCGCCAACCAGATGGTCGATAGACCCAAAGTCGCAATCTTCAGCCCCAACCCGATGCTCTCGATCGCGATCGAGTCCTTCAGCGCCGAAGGCGGCGACGACATCCACCTCCACGCCGCTGGCCAGGGGGTCTGGGTGGCGCGAATGGCGGCGGAGCTGGGCGCCGACCCGGTCCTCTGCGGGTTCATCGGCGGCGAGGTCGGCTCGGTGCTGCGGCCGCTGCTGGAAGAGATGCCGATCGAGTTGCGGCTGGTCGAGACCGCCGAGCCGAGCGGTGCCTACATCCACGACCGCCGCAGCGGCGAGCGCGAGCCGGTGGCCCAGAGCGCGGCTTTTCCCGCCTCCCGGCACGAGGTCGACGAGCTCTTTTCGGTCACGGTGGCGGCGGCGCTCGACTGCGACCTGCTCGCCGTCTGCGGCCCCTACCCCGATAACACGGTGCCGCTGGACATCTACGGCGGGCTGGTCGCCGACGTCAAGGCGAACGGGACGCCGGTGATCGTCGACCTCTCCTCGCCGCGCCTCGACAAGGCGCTGCCGGGCAGGCCCGACCTGGTCAAGATCAACGACTGGCAGATCGCCGGCTTCGTCTCCGGTCCCGTCGACAGCGAAGAGCAGATGCGCGCGGCGATGGAACAGGTGCGGGAGGCGGGCGCGAAGAACGTGATTGTCACCCGCGCCGGCGAGCCGGCGCTGGCGCTGCGCGACGGCTCCTTCACCGAGCTGAAGCCCCCCAGGTTCGAGCAGGGCTCCCGCGAGGGCTGCGGCGACTCGATGATGGGAGCGCTGGCGGCGACGATCGCAGCCGAGCGCGAGTGGGAGGACGTGCTGCGCCTCAGCGCCGCGGCGGGCGCGACGAACTTCCTCCGCGCCGGCCTCGGCACCGGATCCCGCGCCGTGATCGAGGAGCTCGCGCCCCGCGTCCAGCTCCGCTCGCTGGATTGACGCTGCGGCTTTGACCACTTCGCGAGGCGATCGGTCCTTCAGCGACTCCGAGATTTAGGCCCCTATTGGGGACCGAAGTGCGGACTCGCTACGGGTCCGGCTCGAACGGAGCCTTCAGGTCGCCTCCGGCGACGATCGCGCGCGGGGCCGTCTCGCCGATCCATTCGAGGTGCGGGGCGAGGAGCTCGACCTCGCGCAGACGCTCCAGCGCCGGGGAGATCCGCACCGGACGGCCGCCGTGCACCGTGTGGGCGTCGCTGCTGAGCACGTGGACGAGGCCCTTCGCGGCCATCGCCAGCATCCCCGCCGCCATCTGCTCGCGGAGGAAGTAATCGGCGGTCGCCTGGATCAGCGCCCCCTCGGCCACCAGCGCCGCCATCCGCTCGAACATGTCGGCCGAGAGGTGGCGCTCGGGGTGGGCGACGATCGTGCGATGGCCGCGGTCGGCAAGGTGGGCGACCCGCCGCAGGAGGCTGTCGCCGAGCGGGCCCGGCGCCGGCTCCAGCAGGATCCAGCCGCCGCCGCCCAGGGAGACCAGGCCCAGTTCCTCCTCGCTCAATCCCTCGACCGCGGTCTCGGCGACCTCGCCGCCCTGGAGAATCCGCACCGCCACCATTTCGCGCTCCAGCCGCTCGTTCAGCCCCCGCACCCGCCCGGCCAGCTCCTCGATCCGAACGTCGTGGTCGTGGCGGATGTGAGGGGTGGCGCAAACCGCTTCGATCCCGTCGGCCTCGGCCTGCCGCGCCATCGCGACGCTGTCGTCGGCGTCGCGGGCCCCGTCGTCGATCGCGTCGAGGATGTGACAGTGAAGGTCGATCATCGCGTCCACCTCGCAACTTCTACCCGGATCCTCGCTGAAGAAGTGCAAGTTCCCCTGCTAGGTGCAACCGCGCGTTCAGCCACGGCTCCGAACAGGCACGTCTCTACGATGATCGGCAAGATCAAGGACCTGCTCGCGCCGGGCTTGCGCGGGTGGAGTGGCTTCAACTCATGGATAAGAAGACGACCCGCAGAGGGAATTACGAGTCTGGCTCCGACTACGTGCTGGAGTACGGCGAGCTCCGCTTCGCTTTCAACGAGGAGGACTTTGCGCAGCGCGTGGAGCAGGCCGCGGTGAAGCTCCGCTTCGTCGATCAGGGTCTCAGCGCCGAAGAGCTGGACGACCTCCTGGATTTAGCGGTCAGCGGCGAAATCGCCGAGCCCAGCTCCCGCCTCGGCGAGCACATCAACGAGAACTGGGAGGATCTGGTCGGTCCCTCCAACCGCAGCCTCGTCCACTGGATCCGCCGCCTCGTCTTCCGCGGTGCCTGGCTCGACCAGCGGGTCAAGGAGGGTGAGCTCGACGTCGTCTTCGACGAGCGCACCCAGACCTTCGGCTACGTACAGCCCGACCGCAGCGACGAACTGATCGAGCTCAGCAAAGAGCCGTCCTGGCGCCGCATCGCCTACCGGCGATAGCGAGCGCCGCTTAATCAGTCAGCGTCGCCGCGCTCCAACGCGGCGACGACCGTGAGCGAGCCGCCCCCGGCGGAGCCCTGAGCACGGCCGGCATCGAAGAACTCCTTCGCGGACTCGGCATCGCCGTAGGCCTCGGCGAGCCGAGTGAGCGAGTCGACCAGCAGGATCACGTCTTCTCCAGACCCAGCGCGGGAGGCTGCCTGGGCGAGGGCGTCACTTGCGTGGCGTGGCTGCCCAGCGGAGACGATCTCCGCCTGGGAGCGTCGCGCTTCCAGTCGGCGAGCTCCTCGGGACTCGGGTCGATCAGCAGAGCAACGGGGTCCGGACCCTTGGAGTCGGCAGCAAGGTCCGCGGCGACGGTGCGCAGCAGGGTGGTGCAACCCTCGCGGGTCTCGGCGAAGACGAGCGCCTGGCGGCCGGCCTCGGGCGGCAGTAGCAGCCCCTGCAGGGTCACGACCTGCTTGCCGCGACGGCCAAAGCGACGGCGACGGCGACGGCGCGGTCGGGGAGCCCCGGCGGCGGTGGACGCGCCGGCCGGCTCGGGGGTGGATGCGGCGGCCGCTTTGGGAGTCGGCGCGCGCCCCGGTGCTTTCTCGGGACGCTCGCGCGGCTCGCGCTCCGGTTTCCCGCCCCCGCTGGAATCGGAGGTTGCGGATGAGCCACCCCGACCGCCGCGACGCCGCCGACGCGGGCGCTCTCCGCTCCGCTCGCCTTGGGCTGCGGCTGGCGCTTTGGCGGCGGCATCGCCGTTACCGCTCGCCAGCCGCTCAACCAGTTCGGCCTTGGTAAGCATCCGGTACTTCTCGACGCCGGCCTCGGCGGCCAGCCGGTGCAGATCGGATAGGGACTTTTTGTCTAGCTCAGCCTTATTCATCGAGTCGGCAGGTTATTCAACCGCCCGGCCGGGTGGCGGCGGGGTCGGTTCCCTCCTCGGCGGCGACCCCCACCCAGGCCTCCGCCTCGCGTGATCGCTGCCGCCGTCCCCACCCCAGCTCGGAGCCGAGCGCGTCGGCGACCGGGCGCACCGCCTTTGCGCTCCGCAACTGCGGCGCCGCGAGCAGTCCGAGTCGGGTCCGGCGCAGCAGGACGTCGGCGACGCTGCGCGCCTGCTCGTGGCGAGCCGCCAGCACGGCCTCGGCCAGCAGGTCGGGACGCCCGGGCACGATCGGCCGAGCCAGCTTGGGGTCCTCGCGGGCGATCGCCAGCACTTTGCGCGCCGCGTGCCCATAGCGGAAGGCCAGCTGCTCCAGCGAGTCCCCCACCCCGTCCGGCGCCTCGAGGTCGTCGGCCCGCGCCTCCATTCCGAGCGGGATCTCGTCGGTATGGCAGGGCGCCTCGCGCCCTCCCTGCTCGACCAGCCGGTCGACGGTCTGCTTCGCCATCCGCCGCCAGGTGGTGAGCTTGCCGCCGGTGATCGTCAGCATCCCGGAGGAGGTCTCGTAGAGCTCGGCTTTGCGGGAGATGTCGACCGACTTGCGCGGGTCGCCGGTGGAGATCAACGGCCGCACCCCGGCGTAGGCGCCGACCAGGTCGGATTCGCCCAGCGAGGTGCCGAAGAACTCGTTGACCGCCGTCAGCAGGTACTCGACGTCGGCCTCGGGCGGGCGCGGGTGTGTGGTGTCGCCGTCGAAGTCGTTGTCGGTGGTGCCGACGAGGGTGCGGCCGTACCAGGGCAGGGAGAAGATCATCCGCCCTTCGCCGGCCGGGACGATGCAGGCCGCCTTGCCCATCGGCAGGTCGGCCGCGTCGATCAGCACGTGGGTGCCGCGGCTGGGCGCGATCCGCGGCACGTCCTCCTCGCCCAGCAGCTCCTCGGGTCGGACCTGGTCGGCGAAGACGCCGGTGGCGTTGACGACGTGGTCGGCGTCGACCTCCATCCGCTCGCCCGAGGACTCCTCGACGAAGGCGACGCCGCCGGCCCGGCCGTTCTTCGCCAGGACCTCGGTCACCTCCGCCCCGTTCAGCATCACCGCGCCGAAGCGCTCCGCCTCGCCGAGCACGGTGAGGACGAGGCGGACGTCGTCGGTCTGGCAGTCGTAGAAGAGGTAGGCGTCCTTCGGGTCGCGCGGGGCGAGCGCCGGCACCAGCTCCAGGACCTCGTCGCGGTCGATCGTGCGGTGGCGATCCGGCGACCAGTAGGTGTCCTCGAGCTCATCGCGAGAGTGGCGCTGGCGGCGGCTGCGGCCGGCTCGGGTGGTTGCCATCACGTCGTACATGTTCAGCCCGAGGCCGAGTTTGCGATCGCGGCGCTCCTCGCCGAGGGCGGCGACCAGGAACGGCGTCGGGTAGACGAGGTGGGGCGCGAGGCGGACCATCAGCTGCCGCTCCAGCAGCGCCTCGCGGACCAGGCCGAGGTCGAAGTTCTGCAGGTAGCGGAGGCCGCCGTGGACCATCTTCGAAGAGCGGCTGGAGGTGCCGACGGCGTAGTCGAAGCGCTCCAGCAGCGCCACCGAGTAGCCGCGCGAGGCAGCGTCGAGGGCGACGCCGGCGCCGGTGATGCCGCCGCCGATCACGACCACCTCGAAGTGCTTGCCGGCGATCTCCTCGATGGCGCGGGCGCGGGTCAGCATCAGTCGAGGTAGGTCGTGGTGCGCTCGGCGCCGGGGCGCTCGGGGGCGGGCTTGCGCTGGCGCGGATGGCCGAGGTGGAGAAGGCCGACGAAGCGCTCCTCCGCGGGCAGGCCGACGGCGGCGCGGCCCTCCTCGCTGCGGAGGATGCCGGGGGTCCGCCAGTAGCCGGCGAGACCGCGGGCGTGGGCGGCGAGGAGGACGATGTAGGAGGCCGAGGCGGTCGCGTGCAGGTCCTCTTCGTCTGCGACCGGGTCGCCGCCGAGGACGCAGGAGACGACGATCAGGGTCGGCGCGCGGTCGAGCTTCACAGCGCCCTCCGGTCCAGCCACCTCCTTCAGGCGGCGCAGCGTCTCCGGTCCGATCACCCGGAAGCGCCAGGGGACCGTGAGGTTGTGGTTGGGCGCCCAGCTGGCGAGCTCCAGCAGCTCGTCGATCTGCTCGCGCGGCAGCGGCTCCGGCGCGAACGCCTTGTGCGTGCGGCGAGTGCGGATCGCGGTCTCGACGTCCATCGGTCGAGGGTATAGCTAGAGGGCTATGGCGCCGAAGACAGCCGCGAAGCCGCCGATCATGACCGTGCACATGGCAATGAAGCCCTGGAGCATCACGCGGTGCATTCCCAGGACTGCTCCGCGCAGCTCGCTGAGATCAGTCTCCACCCGGTCCAGGCGCTTGTCGATGTCGTCGAATCGTTCGTCAACCCGCTTTTCGAAACTGTCGAAGCGTTCGTCGACCCGCTTCTCGAAGTGGTCGAGGCGTTCGTCGGTCCATTGTTGCCTGGGCATCATCACCGCCATGCATCGTAGCGTAACCCTCTGTCTGCACAAAACAAGGCATGAAAGCGCCGATTCGGCACCAAGTTGGTGACGAACCAGTGACTTACAGGCCGTAACGCCAGCGCATCCAGCCGCGACGGCCGGCGAGGCCGGCGCCGAAGAGAACGCAGCCGGCGAGCAGCCCGAGGAGGATGGCGCCGGCGGTGCTGCTGCCCGAGTTGTCCGTCGTTTCCGAGGCTTGCTCGGCCGGGACTCGAGAGGCGGAGGTTTCTGGCAGGGCGCTGCCGAGGTCCCCCTCCGGGACGCTCGCCCCAGGCGAAGCGCCGGGGAGTGGAACGTTCGGCGAAGCTCCCGCGGGGCCTCCGCCCGACCGCGGAGCGTTCCCCGACGACGAGCCCTGGCCTCCGGTTGCGTTTTCGAAGAGATCTTTCAAGACCTCGGGCGCGGTTCCCGCTGGGGTCGAGGGCAGCCCAGGCGCCGGCGGGATCCCGCCCGGCCTCGAGGACTTCGACTTCGACGGCTTCGGCTCGGGCTCGCGCGGCGGGACGGCGACCGGGAAGTACTTGCCGGCGGCGGCAACCAGGACCTGTCCCGTCACCCAGACCGGGGTCTGGTTGGCGACTTCGGAGCTGGCCTGGTCGGGATTGGCGTAGCGATAGGACCCGTCCCCACGCTGGTTGTGGGCGAGGTACTCCGGGGCGCTGACGCTTCCCCGGCGAAATGAGTCAGGGTTGCCGCCGACGGCGAGGATCCCCTGGATCGCCCAGGCGGTCGACATCGTGTTGACGGTCCCGTTGCCGCCGAGCTGGAAGCCGCCGCCCTTCTGCTGCGCCTGGTGGCGCAGGTAGAAGAGGCCCTGACCGGCCGCCTTGGAGTCGGGCGAGAGCGCTTGCATTACCGCCCCCGTGCCGTCGGTGGTGCTGGGCGAGCCGGGCGTATCTCCCCATCCGCCGTCCTCGTTCTGGACCTTGCGCAGCCAGTCGAGCGACTTCTTCACGCCGCCGTCGACCCCGGCGGCGCGCAGCGCGATGACCGCAAAGGCGGTCGAGTTCGGCCAGCCGTGGTAGGAGCCGTTGTCGCGGCGGCTGGCGAGCAGCTCGGCGACGAGGTTGTGGTCGCCGAAATCGTGGGGGTCCACCCCCGCCCCCTCGAGCGCGAGGATCGTGCGGGCGATGTCTCCGGGACTGGTGGCGGCGTCGACTTCCTTGCGCAGGAAGTCGACCGGAGTCTGACCTTTCGGCGAGACCACGTCGAGCGGGTTGCGGCCGGCTGCCTCGAGCCCGAGCATCACCCAGCAGGTCGTCGCCGGGCCGGATTCGTCGCTGGCGGAGGGGCCGAAGCCGCCGTCGCCGTTCTGCACCGACTCGAGCCAATCGACGGCCTGGGTGGTCGAAGCGGCTTGGGAGGACGAGGGCGTGAAGGCCAGGAGGGCAACCAGCAGCAGGGCGGCGGCGACGCCGCCGCCCAGGGCGCCGCCGAGGGGGCCGGACTGGCGCGCGCCGGTGCCGCGGGCGGGCCGCTGCTGCCACTCGAAGCGCTCGCGGAAGCGCACCAGCATCCGCACCATCGCCGGCCCGGCGACCAGCGCCAGCGCGACGTTTCCGAGCACGTGCGCGATTTCGAACGGGATCGCCCGCACCTCGAGCACGAGGAAGTGCCGCAACGTCAGGTCCCCACCATACGTCGCCATAAGCGAGAAGTTCAGCAGAGCGCCGTACAAAATGCCAGCAAAACCGCAGGTTGCCGCGAGCGTGAGGCGGCCGGCGTTGCGAGTTCCGAGCGCGAGGATCGCCCCGAGCACGCCGCAAAGCCCCCATCCCGCCATCTGCCACGGAGTCCACGGGCCCTGCCCGAACCAGAAGTTGGAGACGAGCGCAGCAAGGGCTCCGACCGCGAAACCGGGGGCGCCGCCGAGCGCGTAGCCGGCGAAGATGACGATGTCGGTCGTCGGCTTGACGTTGGGGAAGGCGGCGAAGGCGATGCGCCCGGCGATCGCCAGGGCGGCCAGGGCGGCGACGAGGGCGACGACCTGCGAGGGCGGGCGCGAGCGCTCGTACCAGGCGAAGCCGGCGAGGATCACGGCGCCGACGATGAGGAAGCTGGCGACCTCCCAGGTCACGGGCGCTGCTCCTCGCCGGCCAGTGCCGCCGCGCCCTGTTCAGGGGTGACGACCCCCGGCAGGTCGAGCACCCGGGCGACCTCGGTGGCGAAGTACCAGCCTCCGGAGAGGATCTCCGCCATCGACCCGTCGGCGATCACGACTCCGTCGCCGAGCAGGACGACGCGGTCGGCGAAGCTGGAGGCGAACTCGACGTCGTGGGTTGCGACGACGACTGCGGCACCGCGTGTCGACTTTGTGGCCCCATTGGGCACCAGGTCGACATCGCCGGCGAACCGAGCAATCAGGGCGACCAGGTCCTCCTTTCGCGCCCGGTCCATCCCCCGGGTCGGCTCGTCGAGAGCGACGAGGCCGGGCAGTTGCCCGCCCTCCATGCGTCCCGCGAGCGCGATTGCCAGCGCCAACCGCTGCCGCTCCCCGCCGGAAAGGTCGCGTGGGTCGGCGTCGACCTTCTCCTCCAGGCCGAGCACGCGCAGCGCGGCCTCGCCGGCGTCCCCCAGCAGCTCGTCCCCGACCCGCTCGCGGACCAGGTAATCGCCGGGGTTCTGGGTGAGGAGTGCGATCGAATCGACCTCGATCCTCCCGGCGACGGGCTCGTGAAGACCTGCTGCGGTCCGCAGCAACGTGCTCTTCCCCGCGCCGTTCCGTCCCATCAGCGCGACGCGTTCGCCGCGACGGATCGTCAGCTCGACTCCCTTGAGGACGTCGCGCGGGTCTTCGCCGCGGTCCAGCTCTACCCAGAGGCCCTTCGCCTTCAGAGCGGGGTCTGACGGGATGGGGATCACTCACCCTCCTACTTGATCGATTAGGAGGGTGAGTGATCCCCATCCCTCGCAGCGTTTGGCGGGCGTCGCGAACGCCGATGGGGAGCGGGTCGATTCCGGCGAGAGAGAAGAGGCGCGCAGCCGGGGTCTCCAGGGCGGGATCGGCATCGCGAGCCCAGGCGAGGAAGTCCGCCGGGGCGCCGTCGAAGGAGATGGACCCCGACTCCATCGCCACAACCCGATCGGCCGCAGCAAGGCAACGCTCGAGACGGTGTTCGGCCAACAGCACTGCTACCCCCCACTCCTCGTTGAGTCGTCGCAGGAGCCAGATCAGCTCATCGCCGGCGACAGGGTCGAGCTGAGACGTTGGCTCATCAAGCAGGATCAAGCGTGGGCGGGTGACGAGGGCTGCAGCCAGCGCGACACGTTGCAGCTCGCCGCCGGAGAGGGTGTCGACGGTGCGGTCGAGCAGGTGCGGAATCGCCAGGGCGAGGGCGACCTCCTCGACCGCGCGGGCGCGGTCGGCGGGCTCGTCGCCCCGCATCTCCAACGGCAGCTCGATCTCGGCCGCGACGGTGGTCGAGACGACCTGGGTCTCGGGGTCCTGGGCGAGGTAGCCGACAGCGACGGCGAGCTCTCCCGGCCCAGCGGCGATCGCGTCGAAGTCGGCGACGCGGACCTCGCCCTCGATCTCACCGCCGTGGAAATGCGGCACCAGGCCGCAGGCGCGCTTTCAGCAGGGTCGACTTGCCGGAAGCCGAGCGACCGGCGAGAAGAACGAACTCCCCCGGTGCCACCTCCAGCGAGACGTCGGAGAGCGCCGGTCGCGTCGAGTGCGGGTAGGCGTAACCCAGGCCGTGGACCGCAAGCGCCGGCGCCGCCCCGCGCCTGATCGCCAGCTCAGACACGGGCCACCCCATGTCGACGGGCCGATTTCCCTACATATACGGAGGTTTCAGGCCCGTCGGCGTCTGGTGCGGTGCGTTTAGCGCTGCTGGCGACCCGTCTCAGAGGCGCGAGGCCGCTGAGGGCGACCAACCCGCTGAGGGCGAAAGTGAGGGGACCGAGGCCGATCTCGACCGCGGGGTAGGTCTGGAAGTCGTCGGCTCCCAGCGCCTTGCCCGCGATCGCGGCGACGAGCACGAGGGCGGCGACGGCGTAGAAGCGGCGGTCGTAGCGGGAGCGAGAGCGCCGTTTGCGCGCGGGTGGCGCGTCGAGGCTGTAGCCGCGCAGCTCGAGAGTGGCGGCGACGTCGACGGCGCGGTCGAGCGAGCCGGCGAGGAGGCGGCGGGCGAGCGGCGCCTTGCCGACCGGGGCAGCGCCGGGGCCGCGCAGGCGGGCGGCGTCGCGCAGGCGGGCGGCGTCGGCGGCGGCGACCGGGACGAGGCGGGAGACGAGCGTCGCAGTCAGCGCCGAGCGGCCGGCCAGGGGCCGCAGCACCCGCAGCACCCGGTCGGGGTCGACGCAGGCCGAGTAGACCGCGCCGATGACAAGCACGACCGCCGCCCGCAGGCCCATCGACAGCCCGGCGACGATCGCCTCGAAGGTGACGTCTACCTGCCCGAGCAGCGGCCACTCGCCCAGCCGCGCGACGACGGTCTCGCCACGGCTGACGACGAGGGCGTTGACGACGACGATCAGCACAGCCAGGGAGAGGCCCATCTTCAGCGCGAACTCGACGGCGCGCCGGGCGCCGGCGAGCAGTCCCGCGGTCACCGCCGCGACCCCGGCCGCGAGCAGAACCAGCGGGTTCGAGTAGAGAAAGGCGACGACGACGATCGCGCCGAGGTAGGCGACCGCCGCCCCCGGCGAGGCCAGCTGCAGCGGCCGCGGCCGCGGCTGGTAGGCGAATGGCGACTTCACCGTTCCTCCAGCGGCAGCGGCATCGTCTCTCCGTCGGCGATCGCCACCGCGTAATGGTCGCGCAGGTGCTCGGTGTCCAGCGATTCCGCCGCCTCGCGCGCAGCCGCGGCCGAGCCGCCGGTCACGACCCACACGGGCAGGCCGCCGTAGCGGCTGGTGGCAGCGACGAGGCCCGCGTCGGGGTCGAGCCGCTCAGCATCCTCGCCCCCTTCGTCCAGCGCCACGAGTTCGTAATCCGCTTCGGCGTTCGTCCTTTGTCGCCCTATAGCCGACAAAGGACGAACGCCGGCTTGGAAGTTCGCAAATACGCCGCTTTCCGCCGGGCCGGCCTCGAGCAGGCGGGCGGCCGGATCGTGGCGGACCCGGTCCCACGGTCCGACCAGAATCCGGATCGCGTCGTCCGGCGTCCCGGCGGCAACCTTCACGCCTTCACGCTCGAGCGCCGCCCGGGTCGCTTCGCAGGGTCGTGGTTCCTTTGTCCTGTTATCCCCGACAAAGGAACCGCGCGATCGTTCGAGGCACTCGAGCGCCACCGGGTACCGGCGGCCGCCGATCCCGTCCTTGAACGGCGCCGGCCAGGATCCGACCACCGCCGGAGCGTGATTCGTCGCGCCCCAGTCGCGGTAGTCCCACCAGATGTGCTCGCCCCCCTCGAGCTCGTACTCCGCCGCCCCGGTCTGCGATTCGACGCCGTCTACGTAGAAGAACCAGTCGTAGGGATCGCCGCCGTGCGAATCCTCCGCGACGCCGTCGATCGCGTGGACGAAGCCGCCGCCGTAGCGGGTCTCGACGTCGGCCTCTCCTTCCAGCACTCGCATCACCGTGTCGGATTCCTTCGCCGCCACGCTCGTCTCGAGCACCGGCACCGCGCCGTATTCCCGCGTCACCGTCAAGCCCACGTCGCCGACGTCGGCGCCGGGGCCGAGGCCGCAGCCGGCGGTCGTGAGCGCCACGCAGAGCAGCGCGCTCACGACCGCCATGCCGCGGCGTCCCGTCACTTAGGGCACTTGCCCCCGATGCAGACCGCCACGCGGGCCGAGGGGATCTCCCCCGTCGCCTTGGCGCCCAATTTCGCCGGCTTCGCCAGCGTCACCGTGGTGCGGCCGTCGGCGCCGGTCGGCTCGGCCGCTCCGGTCACCTTGGCCCCGGCCTGCGGGGTCTTCCTGCCTTTTTCGTCATAGGACCAGACGCGGACCGTGAACGACATCCCGGCCGTGGCGAACTCCGGCGCGCTCAGCACCAGCTCGCTCGGGTATTTGTAGTCCGGGGCTTCGGTCGTCGCCAGTGCCCACAGCACTTCGTCGCCGGGCTTGATCTTCGCCACCTCGCCGCCGACCGACAGCGACTTGTGGTTGATCTTCAGGTACCAGGACGAGCTGCCCTCGGCGACGCTCGACCCGATCCCGCAGAGCGCGAGGCCGAAGTCGAAGTGGTCGCTGATCGAAAGCGGCCGCAGCGCGGCGATCGACTTCGAGCCGCTGGCGAGCAGGCCCATCGCCGTGTTCCCCTTCAGCTGCGCTTCTGCACCGCTGCCGCCGGTTCCCGGCCCGAAGCAGGTCGCCTTGGGGCTGGTTTTGACGGAGACATTCGCCGAGGCGACGGTCTTTTCGGCGAGCACCTTGCCGCCGGTACCGACCACGCGCAGGTCCGCCATCAGGCCCTTGGCCGATGCGACCGCCGTGATGGCAAACGTCAGGGACAGAGCCAGCGCGCAGACGGCCGCCAGCCGGAACGGGGTGATTCTTGGCATTTACGCCACCCTTTCCTCGAGGGTTGAATTGGCAGGCCGGGGACAGGTCTCCTGGCTTCCGGGATCAGGGAGGACGCGCCTTCCCGGCGGCGAGGTGTCGCCCCCAGTGGCTGACGCCGAAGCGCCTGCGAACTCCTCCACCCGGTCACAGTGGCGGGACCACGCCGGATTCGCACCGGACTTCCCTTGACCACCGACCGATATGTACGCGGCGAGTCTATCCCGCGGGAGGTGTCTGAGGAGAGGGGGTGAATGGAACCCTTCTGCTCAGACGCCCCCGGGAAGCGCTCTAGGCTCAGCGAGCGATGGCGTCCCGCCCCCGTCTCCGCGCGCACCGCACCCCCGGCCGCCACGTCCACTGGCGGGCCGCCCAACAGCGCCACCGGCTGCTGCGCGCCGGCGGCGTCGCGGCGCTGCTGGCGGTGGTCGGGCCGGGACTCCTCGCCGGCCTCTCCGACGACGACCCGGCCGGGATCACCACCTACTCGATCCTCGGCGCCCGCTACGGCTACGAGCTGCTCTGGGTCCTGGCGCTCTCGACCGCGGCGCTGATCGTCTTCCACGAGCTCGGCGTGCGGCTCGGCGATCGTCACCGGCAAGGGCCTGCTGACGCTGGTGCGGGAGCGCTTCGGCGCAGCGGCGCCGGCGCTGCTGGTCGCGACCTCCCTGGTGATCGCCAACACCGGCACGCTCTGCGCCGAGTTCGCCGGGGTCGCGGCGGCGATGGACCTGCTGACCGGGACCAGCCGCTACGTCAGCGTGCCGCTGGCGGCGATCGGGGTCTCGATCCTCGTCCTGCGGGAGAACTTCCACCGGGTCGAGCACCTGCTGCTGGCCCTCAGCTCGGTCTTCGTCGCCTACGTCGTGGCGGGGATCCTCGCCCACCCCGACTGGGGCGAAGCGGCGCCGGGACTGGTGGTGCCGAGCATCCCGCTCAATCGCGACGCGCTGCTGGTCGCGGTGGCGACGCTGGGGACGACGCTGGCGCCCTGGGGCCTCGCCTTCATCCAGTCCTACGCCGTCGACAAGCGCCTGCGGGTGGAGGACCTGCGCTACGAGCGCGCTCGACGTCATCGTCGGCGCGGTGCTGACGGGGGTGATCGGCTTCTTCGTCGTCATCGCCTGCGCCGCGACCCTGCACGCGCAGGGAATCGACGTCGACGACGCGAGCGACGCGGCGCGGGCGCTGGAGCCGGTCGCCGGCAGCGCCGCCGCGACCCTGTTCGGGCTCGGGTTCCTCGGCGCGGCGCTGCTGGCGGCGGCGATCGTCCCCCTCTCGACCGCCTATTCGGTCTCCGAGACCCTCGGCCGCCGCGCCGACCTCGACCGCGGCTTCCGCGAAGAGCGGACCTTCTACCTCAGCTTCGGCATCGTCACCACGATCGCGGCCTGCCTGGTGCTGATCCCCGGTGCACCGCTGATCGAGATCCTCTTCCTCAGCCAGGCGCTGAACGCCGTCCTGCTGCTGGTCCTGCTGCCGTTCATCCGGTCGCTGGCCAAGGACCGGGGGCTGATGGGCGAGAACGCGCTCGGTCGCTTCGACCGGGTGACGACGGCGCTGGCGCTCGGGCTCGTCGCCGCCTCGGTGCTGGCGCTCGGAGTGCTGGCGCTCGCCTGACTCGCGCCCGCTCAGGCTCGCGCCGGGATCCGCTCGGCGTAGAGCCGCCAGAAGAAGATGCCCGCCCCGCCGGATCCGGCGAGGACGGAGAGCGAGGGGAGAATCAACTGGAAGGGGCCGCCGACGAGGCCGACGGCCAGTGTAATCACGGCCATCGTCGCCACCATCACCAGCACCGAGAGGACCAGGACAAAGCCCTTCCGCAGCCAGCCGAAGCTGCGGCGTTCCTCCTGGGCCATGCGCAGTTCCTCGCGCTGGTGCTCGAGCTCGATCTCGGCGGCGGTCCCCAGGTCCGAGGCGTTCGCCGGCACGTCCTCGCGTTTGATCAAAGAAGTGTCGAAGATTCGCTTCTCCTTATTGTGCAACAAATTCTGACCATGCATATATGCCGTTACGACCCCGTCCTGGAGCGGATTTCCCGCTCAACGCGTTCCCCGCAGGGCGCCCAACCCCGCCGGATGAAGGTAGCCTCCAGTCCGGAGTCTTGTCAAGGAACAGAAACGTTTTCCGGTGGCCGAAGCATGGCTATACGCCAAGCAACAGGTCCAGAGCCAGCATCACCGTCGCCCCCGCGGCGATCCCCAGCGTCGGGCCCCGCCAGCGGCGGCGATCGGCGTAGGCCTGGGGCAGCAGCTCGACCGCGATCAGGCTCAGCATCGCGCCGGCGGCGAAGGCAAACGAGAAGGGCAGCAGGGCGTTGGCCTCTTCGACCGCGAGGTAGGCGATGACGGCGCCGACCGGCTGTGGCGCGCTGGTCGCCACCGCCGCCCAGAACTGGCGCATCCGCCCGTAGCCGGCAGCCTCCATCGGGATCGCCACGCTGGTCCCCTCGGGGACGTTTTGGATCGCGATCGCGAGGATCACGAAGAGCCCCAGTCCCTCCCGTTCGGAGGCATACGCGGTTCCCACCGCCAGCCCCTCCGGCAGGCTGTGGACGAAGAGGACGGCGAAGACGAGCGCCGAGGTTCGCGCTCCCGGCCCGCTCCGCCCAAGGAAGGCCGACTCGTGGTCCAGTCGCGCCCGCGCCACTCCCAGGAGAATGCCGCCGAAGGCCAGTCCCGCGAGAACGTCCCAGGCCGATCCCTCCTCCAACGCCGGGACAAGGAGGCCGACGATCGAGGCGACCCCCATCACCCCGGCGGCGACTCCGAGCAGGAGCGGGGTCAGCGCCGCCGCGCGGGTGCCGAGCAGCCAGACCGGGATCGCGCCGAGTCCCGTCGCCAGCGCCGTGCCGCAGGCAGCGAGGAAGAGGACGAGCAGGTCGGGCATCCAGTCGCCACGCTAAACCCACCGTCGACAGGCTTGGCTCAGGCGCTGCCCTCGAAGTCGCTTAGCGCCGTCGCGTCCATCGCGATGACGGCGGTGATGAAGCTCTCCTCGAAGGACCGTTTGCGGTCCCCGCCCTTGCCGTCCCCCGCCTCGCCACCGGTCTCACTGAGAGCGTCGAACTTCAGCCGGTAGACCTTTTCGATCGCGCCGCGGCGGGGAATGGAATCGACCAGCTCGACGATCCCGCATTCCTTCGCCAGCACCTGGTTGAGGTGGTAGGAGGTCAAACCGAGCTCCAGCTTCAGCTGGCGCGCGAGTGTGGTGGCGCTGCCGGGACCGTCGATCATTGCCCGCAGCATGCGGCGGCGGATCGGGTGGTTGAGCGCCCGCAGCACCCGGTCCAGCCGCGGCTCGTCGTGCTTCCCACCCAAGTTCCGATCCTCCGAGGTGTGGGCGATCATCCGGTCCGCTCCGCGCCGCGGCGGTGATGGTTTCGGAGTCGAACCGTGCGGCCGGGGCGGGGAATGCGGAACATCGTCAGAGCCCCAGCGGACCCGGCCTCGGTCGTGCCCCCGCGCAGCCTCCGGTCCAAGCGCCGCGTCGCTCGCAGCACCAGTTGCGCCTGATCGCTGCCGGCCGTGGAGCGAAGCAACCGCTCCTGCCCATCGAGAGCTGGTCGGGACCCGTCGATGGTCACGCATTGGGAGTCCTCCAGGATCCGCGCGTGGTAACTGACTTCTCCGCGGCTAAGCGGTGACAGCTTGGCGACGACCTCGCTGACGCTCAGCGGCCCGCCGGCATGCAGCACCCGGAGAATTTCCCGCCGCGTCGGGTGGCTGAGTGCGTCCTGGAGCTCGGGTTCGAGAGCCGCTATCAAGTCCGAAGCCGAGAGACCGTCGCCCAATGTGGGTTCGTACTCGCCCATGCCCCTCCCTTCCTAACTGACGAGATCATCTAACTGACGAGATCGTCCAAATAGTGTGACCTTGGAGCAGACTAAGGGTCGGTCATCGCAGTACACAGGCAGTTTTGGTCACTAAATACCGCCGTGTAGGTGAAATCTCTAAGCAGCTGCTCTGCACGCAGTCGTATTGGGGGCGAAACCAATTGGAAGGGAATTCATTTCGGCCCACGGAAATTCTTCGGGTGACCGAAAGCCCAACACGGCTGCCGTCACCGGCATAACCTCTCCAGGAGCGCTACTGATGCGAGCGGCGGCCCGCTTGCATAGTTCGCGTATCCAAATTTTGGCTTCTCTCAGACGATTAAGGCATTCTTGCCATCCCTGACGGTCCAGCCAAAGAACCAACCATGAGACGTGCCTATCGATCTCAGCATCGAAAGTGTCCGCCTCGCATGCTTCCTCACAGCGGCGCACAAGGCCATCCAGATGCAGACCCATCTCCCCACCCTTGAGCGACGACGGCAGCGCACGCCAGGTCGTAGCATCGAATTGCAGCGTGGGCACCAGCCGATAGAGCTTTTCCACTGCTCCGCGCCGATGTCCCCCGCGAAGCTCCTCGAATACCTCGAGGAAACCCCAGTCCCTGAGTTGACGAAAGTAGCGTGCAGTCGTAGCCAAGTCGGGTCCGCCAAATGCATCTCCGAAGCCACGCGGGCTCATCGGCTCCAGGTTCAACTCCTCCAGAATGCGATCACGCCACGGCTCAGACAACGCCTTCGCCGTCAGAGGGTTGATGAGAAAGTAGTTACCTGGAGCTACAGCCCTATGCCGCCTCGTATTGGAATGAGCGCCCTCGGTGAGCACACGACCGGGGGACCGAAAGGCAAAAAGGCCCACGGTCTGCGACATCGGGCGCTCCCCGCTCGAGGCCATACGGTGGCCGGCGTCGACTTCCCGTGCTGCAATCCAATCCAAGGTCGAATCCAGGAACGAGACCAGTTCATGCCACGATTCCCTGTCGAGATTCAGCCCACCGGTGGAGATATACCGATCCGCCTCAGCATCAAGTGAGCGAGCCTGTGCGGCGGCGACGATGCGGGAGAGAAACCCCTTAAGCAGGATCCCGGAACATTCATCTCTCAAGTAGCGCGGCATCGGGGACCACGTTTTCGTATCGAAATGGACACGACGTATAGCGCGGTACACCTTTTCGGCAGCGCCTCGCCTCGTACTCGCCCGCAACTCATCGGCTATCTCGAGGAATTCCCAGCCCTTGAGTTCCCTGAAATATCGAGCAATGGTCGCGGTGTCCACCTGGCCGTAGGAATAGGCAAACTGGCGGGGACTCATCGGCCGAAGGTGAAGCTCAAAGAGAATGCGGTTCCGCCACGGGTTGCTGATGGGCTTCAGCAGGGCTGGGTCCACAGCCAGCGTTGGTGTGTCCAGCACTTGTTCTCCTTGCTCCAACCATCCATCAGCCACACGGCGAAGAGGGAGTGTTCTACTCCGGCCGACTAGATGTCAACCGTTAATCGCTTAACGATCGCTTACTGGGTCGAAGGCATCTTAAACAAGCCGAGGGCAGAAGAGGCCGGAAAAGTAGTGCCCCCAGATTCGCGACTGCGTTCCGCGCTTCGTCGCTCCACCTCAACCATCGCAAGACGTGCGTTTTCGAAGATCTCGAGGCCTTCTTCGAGACCCTCCTGGTCGATGGATATGGGAGTTCGAGTCAGATGGAAGTCTGGGTCCTTGCCGATGATTTCCGCTCGTTCCGA
Organism: uncultured Actinomycetes bacterium; assembly: GCA_963724745.1. GTDB lineage: Bacteria > Actinomycetota > Thermoleophilia > Solirubrobacterales > 70-9 > VAYN01. The sequence goes on along the minus strand of CAVRVU010000006.1, from coordinate 38,148 downwards.
CGCGAGGTAGTCATTCAGAATCATCTGCATGACTTCGGCGATGAAGCCCATGGCTTCTCCGGGATGCATCTGCTCCCACTCCTCCATCGATACGAGTGCGCGCTCCGTCGCCCGGTAGATGTGTTGGATTGCCCCCTGGACCTTCCGTTCCTCCGCGAGCTCCGCACAGTCCAACTCGACAAGCCGCTTTGCGTGATGCGAGACGTTCGGGGTGGGCACGCCCAGCTCGTGGGCGATTTCGACGGGACTCGCCGGACGTTCGACCAAGATCCTCAGAACTTCTGCCCTGAGGGGGTGCGAAACCGCCACGAGGCGGTTTTGCGTTGCGCTTTGACGTTGCAGCGATTTGGTCATTTCGAATCTCCTCCAGAAGTCCTGACTGTTTAAGACTAGCTGGGCTTCGCAACAGAAGTTTCCTCGCAGTAAATGGCGCCTTAGCGTTAAGCCCGCCCCGATGGGGCCCTTCCACCAGAACGAAAGGAGGTGAGGCCGGATGAGCATAAGCAGCGTGAGCCAGCAGGTGCCCGCGATTCACATCGCCAAGACCGCCTGAGACGAAGACGGGGGTCGAGCCCTGGGCTCGACCCCCGTCCGTTCCCTCGAATTCTCGATGAACCGGCCTTAGACATCCGTCCAAGGCCGAAATTCTGCGATTAGGGTGCCCGCCACTTTGGTTGCCTCGGGCGTTCGGGGTGGCTTGCTCAATCAACGCGGATTAAGGAGAACTCGATGGGCAGGGGAATCGGTCGGCAGGGGCCGGCGCTGGTTATCGCCAGCTTGGCCTTGGTGGCGGCGCTGAGCGGGACGGTCTATGCGGCGACGAAGATCGACGGGCGGACGATCAAGGCAAGGTCACTGCCGGGCAATCGGCTGGCGGTCGGCTCGGTACCCGGGAACCGGCTGAAGCCGGGGGCAATAAGAGGCAGCCAGCTGGCGCCGGGGTCGATCACGGGAATTCAGATCGATGCCGCCACCCTGGGGCAGGTCCCCTCGGCGATCCACGCCGAGACGGCGGAGTCGGCCCACGACGCGGAAACCTCGCTGAACAGCGCCAACGCCCAGAACGCCAAAACGGTGAACGGCTACGAAGCCGGCTGCAAGACCGGCACCCGCCCCTTCGCCGGCGCCTGCTGGCAGGCTGCCGCAGCCGGTACCGCGCTCAACGCGCCCGCGGCGGCGGCTGCCTGTGCCGCCCAGGGTGGCGAGTTGCCCGATGCGCTCTCGCTCGCTGCCTTCTCCCAACAGCCGGGAGTGGTGCTGGCGGCTGGAGATGAGTGGAGCGGGGACATCCCTGTGGTCTCGAGTGCGGATGTCTACGCGGTGGTCACGGTCGCCGCAAACAGCAAGGTCTCATCTGCCGTCTCCACCGCCAACAAGAAATTCCGCTGCGTCATCCCCCTCCTCGGCTGATCTTCCTCGGCGGGGCGGGCAGCTGCCCGCCCCGCCGAGGCCGGTCTCTATCCTCGCCGCCCCATGGACCTGCGCCCCTCCTGCACCCGCAGGGCAGGCATCGCGCTGCTCGCCCTCGCGCTCAGCTCGATCCTGCTCGGCCCCACCGCCGCCTTCGCCCGCCCCGCCGGCGAAGCCGACCGGGTTCGCGCCTACTGGACCCCCCAGCGGATGGCCAGCGCCCGCCCGCTCGAGCTCGTCATCGACCCCCGCGGCAAGCCGCAGCTCCACCTCGGCCGCCCCGTTCCGCTCGCCGCAGCCAGCTTCCTCACCATCGCCACGCCGACCGCCCCGCCCAACTCGGTCAACGGCCGCATCTTCATCCGCATCGGAAACAGGCGCGGCTACTGCTCGGGGACCGCGATCGACAGCCCGACCCGGCAGCTGGTCCTCACCGCCGGCCACTGCGTCAACTCCGGCGCCGAAAATCACGGCAACCTCTGGTACCGGGATCTGCTCGAGTTCGTCCCCGCCTACACCGCCGGCAGGCGCCCCTTCGGCGCCTTTCGCCGCCCGCCGCAACAAGATCTTCGCGCCAAGGCAGTGGACGGAGGCACAGCAACCCCGACTTCGACCTCGGCGCCTTCCTCACCGATCCCAACACCGCGGCGCCGACGTCGCCGACGCGGTCGGCGGCGGCGCCACGATCGCCCTCGACCTCCCCCGCAACCAGCGCTTCGGCAGCCTTCGGCTATCCCGGCAACGTCAAGCAGATGCAGGAGCTGCAACTCCGCCTACGCCGGCGACGACCGCCTCACCTTCCCCCTCCCCGGCCCGCCGACCCTCGGCGATCCGCTGCCACTGGGCGCCCGGCGCCAGCGGCGGCGGCTGGCTGATCGAAGCCGGCACCCAGATCAACGGCCTCAACAGCTACCTCACCTCGACGAACGCTCCCGCACCTACGGCCCCTACTTCTCGCGGGAAACGGTCGGGGAGCTCGTCGCCGGACTCTGAGGGAGGCGGCTCAGCTCGCGTCCGCCTCGAGCAGGCGGCGGTAGTAGCGATAGTCGCGGCGCTCGGGGCGGAGGTTGCAGGCCAGCGCCAGATGGTGGCGGGCGCGGCGCTTTTCGCCCGTCTTGCTGAGGGCGCGGCCGAGGCAGAAGTGGGCGTAGTCGTTGACCGGATGGGTCTCGACCACGGCCTCGAACTCGGTCGCCGCGGGGGCGAAGCGCCCGGAGCGGAAGTAAGCGCGCCCGAGGGCCTCGCGGACCGAGGTCTTCTCCGGTGCCCGCCGGGCGGCCTCGGCCAGGGGCGCAGTGGCGTGCTCGAAGTCACCGTCCTCGAGCAGCTCGAGGCCCCGGCGGTAGAGCGTATAGGTGGGCTCCGGGGACACCTCGTTGGACATGATCCAAGTGTAGGAGGCCCGATGAAATATGCCTCCTAGCAGGCCAAAAAGACGACCCTGCTACCGTAGGTGAACGGATTTTGGCAGCCGCGACGCGCGCGCGCCGATCCCACCTTCTTATGAGCACTACGACTGCGATGAGCGCAACGACTGCGAAGAAATGGACCTGCGACCAATGCGGGGTCACCGTCAGCCGCCTCGGCGGCGAGAAGGTCGAGTTGCCGACGAGTTGGACGAACTCCGAGGACGGGACCTTTTGCCTGCTCTGTCGCCGTGAGCGCGCTGCGCAGGCCGCCCTCGACGCCCTGCCGGAGGACAGCGGTCTCGAGGCGCGGGCGAAACTGCGCCGCGCCGCCCTGGTCGAGTTCGAGGTCCGCCGCCGCCCCGGCCACGGCAGACGGCGAGATCGCCAAAGCCTGCCGCTCCTCGGTTCGGCCGCGGTCGTCGCCGCCCGCAAACGGCTGAAGATCCCAGCCGCCGAACCAGCGCCAGGACACTGCCTCAGGAGCGCGCGTCCGCTTCGCCAGGTCGGCGAGCAGGCCCTCCATCCCGCCCTCGCCGTGGACGCGGCGCTGGCCTTCGGCGCCGTTGCCCTCGCCGAGGATCCGCTCGATCTCCTCCAGCGCGTCCTCGCCGCCGAGCTCGTCGGCGTACGGCCGGGCCTCTCGAGCGACCCGCGCGCTACCTCGAGCGCCGGCGCGGCGGTGTGGTCGTCGACCATCAGCCGCGCCTCGAGGCCGTAGCGCGCCGCCTGGTAGTAGGACTCCTCGATCGCCTCGCGGGTCAGGCCCGGGGCTCCGGGCCGGTCGATCTCCTTCGCCGCCAGCGCCTGGATCAGGGCGGCGACCGCGGCGTTCGTCGCCGGCCGCGGTCTGCACGTCCATCCCCCGCACCTCGACCGTGCCCAGCTTCGGATGCGGGCGCACGTCCCACCAGATGTAGGTGTAGTCGTCGACCCCGGCGGCGGCGATCAGCTGGTCGGCGACGCGGATGGAAGTCCTCGTAGTCGCGGAAGGCGCGCGGCAGTTCGAAGCGCGGGTAGCTGCGCACGACGGCTGGCGCGGGCGCTCGCCATGCCGGTGTCGGCGCCGTCGCGGAAGGGCGAGTTTGCGGTCAGCGCCTGCAGCACCGGCAGGTGGTGGCGCATCGCGTTCGCGACCGCGACCGCGGTTTCGGGGTCGGGCATGCCGACGTGGACGTGCAGCCCGCAGGGCGGCGTCGACGAGCAGGCTGGCGAGGTCGTTCTTGACCGGCCGTAGCGCGGCTTCTCGACCAGACGCCGGCTCGCCCGACTCGGCCGGGTAGAGGCCCGAGCCCATCAGCCGCGTCCCGGTCGCGGCGGTCGCTCGCCGCACCGCCGTCAGCTCCTCGGCGGCCTGGCCGGCGTCGAGACAGACGCCCGTCTTCAGCTCGATCTGGGTCGGCGAAGATCTCGGTCGCTGACCGCCTTGCGGTGGACCGGGTCGATCTCCTCGAGGACCTTTTCGGCGGCGGCGACGAGGCCGCACTCCTCGATCGACGAGGAGCAGCTCCTCCTCGACCCCGATCGTCAGCGGCGGCGAGGAGCCGAACTCGTGCTTGCGGGCGCGGACCGCGTCTTCCTTTTTGGATGAAGTCTCCATTGTGGGGCGAGCTACCCGCGGCCAGAGCTTCGTTAACCCCTGCCTATCCTGCTCGGATGCCAGATCAGAATCGATTGGGGGTCCTGCGGGAACCGAACTACCGGCGGCTCTTCCTCGGCCGCACGACCTCGCTGATCGGCGACGGGATAGCGCCGGTGGCGATCGCCTTCGCCGTCCTCGACCTGACCGGCTCGGCGACCGACCTCGGCCTCGTCCTCGCCGCTCACGGCGTCGTCATCACCGCGCTGGTCCTGGTCGGCGGCGTCGTCGCCGACCGCGTCTCGCAGCGGGTGGCGATGCTGGGCGCCGACCTGACCCGCACCGTCTCGATGGCGGCGATGGCGGCACTGCTGCTGACCGGAGTCGCGGAGATCTGGCAGCTGGCGCTCCTCTACGCGATCGACGGCGCAGCCACCGCCTTCTTCAACCCGGCCTCGACCGCGATCGTCCCCCAGATCGTCCCTGGCCGGCGGCTGCAGGAGGCAAACGCGCTGCTCAGCATCTCCCGCCACACCGGCAAGGTCGCGGGCCCGGCGCTGGCCGGCGTGCTCCTGGCCCTCGGCTCGCCGGGAACTGCGATCGCCGTCGACGCCGCCACCTTCGCCGTCAGCGCCGCCTGCCTCGTCGGGGTGCGGGCGCCGCGGCTGCGGGGCACCGGGGAAACGGAGCACTTCCTCGCGGAACTTCGCCATGGGTGGCGCGAGTTCTCCAGCCGCAGCTGGCTGGTCGCGGTGATCGTCTCGGCGGCGATCTCCAACGCGATCTTCTTCCCGATCTGGCAGGTGCTGGGGCCGGTGGTGGCCAACGACTCGCTCGGCGGCTCCAGCTCCTGGGCGCTGATCGCCGCCCTCTGGGGCGCCGGCGGCCTGCTCGGGGGCGGCATCGCACTTGGCATCAGGCCACGCCGGCCGCTGCTGGTCAGCGAGGGCTGCATCCTGCTGATGGCGACGCCGGCGTTCCTGCTGGCAATCCCCGCGCAGACGACGGCGATCGCCGCCGGGGCGCTCGTCTCGGGAGCAACCGTCGGCCTCGCCGAGGTCCTCTTCGATACGACCGAGGCCCAACACGTCCCGCCGGGAGCACTCTCCCGGGTTGTCGCCTACGACTGGTTCGGATCGCTGGCGCTGGAGCCGATCGGCCTGGCGCTGGTCGGTCCGCTGTCGGTCGCGATCGGCGTCTCCACCACGATCTGGCTCGGGGCGACGGCGATGACCCTCTGCCTGGTCGGGGTCTTCCTCGTGCCCAGCGTGCGCCGGCTCGAAGCACGGCCCGACGCGACCGGTCCACCACCGCCGCTGCGTCCGATTGAGCCGGGGGACTGACGGACCGCGGCAGAGGTTATGCGCCTATAGGGCGAAAAAGCTCTGCCGCGGACGGCGGCTACAGCGTGCGCAGGACCGCTTCGGCGGCGTTGAAGCCGCAGATGCCGTGGGCGCCGGGGCCGGGCGGGGTCGCGGCGGAGCAGATGAAGAGGCCGGGAGCGCCGGTGGCGTAGGGAGCGACGGCGAAGCGCGGGCGGATCGTCGTCTGCAGCGGCGTGTTGGCGCCGGTGAGGATGTCGCCGCCGAGGAAGTTGGCGTTGCGGGCCTCGATCTCGGCCGTACTCGTCACCGTGGTGGCGACGATGCGCTCGCGGAAGCCGGGGGCGAAGCGCTCGACCTGGTCGACGATCGCCGCGCTGGCGTCGCCGCTGTAGCCGCTCGGCACGTGGGCGTAGGCCCAGAGCGGGTGCAGGCTCCCCTTCGAGCGACTGGGGTCTGCCAGGTACTGCTGGCCGACAAGGACGTAGGGCCGCTCCGGCATCCGGCCGCGGTTGACCTCGGCCTCGGTGGCGACAACCTCCGCGAGGGAGCCGACGACATGGACACTGCCGGCGCGGCGGGCCGGCTCGTAGCTCCACGGGACCCCGTCCTCGATCGCGAAGTCGAGCTTGAAGGCGCCCGGTCCGTGCTTGTAGCGGCGGTAGGCGCGGGCGATGCGGCGCGGCAAGCGGTCCCCCGCCAACTCCAGCACCCCGCGCGGGGCGAGGTCGAGGACGACGGCGTCGGCCGCCGGCAGCTCGTCGAGCGAGCCGACCCTCCGGCCGGTCTCGATCCGGCCGCCGTGCTCGCGGATCACCGCTGCCCAGGCATTGGCGATTTCGATCGAGCCGCCCCTTGCCACCGGCCAGCCGTAGGCGTGGCCCGAGCAGGTCAGCGCCATCCCGATCGCCGAGCTGAACGGGCGGTTGAGCGCCGCGTAGGCGTGGGCGGCGATGCCGGCGAAGAGCGCCGCCGCCTCGGGCGTCCCCAGCCGGCGGCCGAGCGCCGTCGCCGGCATCGCCGCCGGAAGCCCGAAACGCGCCAGCCGCAGCGGGTGACGCGGAAGGTGGAACAGCGGCCGGTAGAAATCCTCGGCGAGCGCGTCGTAGTCCCTCGAGGGCGGGCCGAAGATCTGCTCCCAGCGAACGCCGGCCTCCCCCAGCCCCGCCGCGGTCGCCTCCAGCGAGCGCACCATCGTCGCGCCGCCATCGTCCAGCGGATGCGCGAGGTCGACCTCCGGCCAGCACCACTCGAGGCCGTGGCGCTCCAGTTCGAGGCCGGCCGAGACGACCGCGGGCGAGGAGACGACCATCGGGTGGGCGGCGCTGCACTCGTCGTGGATCAGGCCCGGCTCGGTCAGCTCGCCGCTGCGGGTGCCGCCGCCGATCTGCTCCTCGGCCTCGATCACCGTCACCTCCACCCCTCGACTCGCGAGCGTCGCCGCACAGGCCAGCCCGTTCGGGCCCGAGCCGACGACGATCGCGCTACTCATGGTGCACCGGCAACGGTTCGCCGCCGAGCCACGGCTGTCGCTTGACCATCTCGCGGACGTCGACCCAGCCCTCCTCGACGAGGCCGTCGGCGGCGTCCCAGATCCGGTAGCGCTGGCGTTGCACGTGGGCGGGCTGGGACTCGAGGGTGACGACGCGGAGCTCGCCCGGCTCGAAATGACAGCGCTCCTGGACGGCGGCCAGCAGTCGGTGGTCGTGGAAGTGGCCGTCGCCGAAGTTGTAGCCGAGGACGACGCCGGCGACGAGCTCTCCCTCGCGCACGTCGTAGGCCTCGACGTCGTCGACCGCCCGCAACGTCAGCGCGTTCAGCGCCCGCCCGTGCGAGTGCATCGAGCGGAAGGCAAGGCCTTTGTAGACGAGCACGTCGATCATCTCCGGCTCGTAGAACTTTTCCAGCTGCTTGGTGACGATCGGCGCCGCCTTGACGATCTCGCGGTCGAGCTTCTCCTCCGCCCCGCCCTCGCGGCGGAAGAGCCACTGGCTGGTCGCCCAGTTGCCGGCGTAGTAGCGCATCGAGGGCAGGAAGGAGACGAGGTCGGGGCGGAAGTTGCCCAGCACCGGCAGGCCGACACAGGTCAGGGCGAGGATCACGAGCAGCAGCGGGTCGTCGAGCGTCGACCAGGGCACGTCCGCGTAGTGGCCGAAGAGGAAGAAGAGGCCGAAGACCATGAACACGTTCCACTCGAGGGGAACCGCCAGGGGGAAGGTGGAGAAGATGTGGACGTGGAAGATCACCATCCCGGCGAGGGCCAGCGTCCCGACCAGGCCGCCCTGGGTGAGGATCAGGAGCAGCGGCAGGGTGAACTCGACCACCGTGCCGAGGTGGGCGCTCAGCGCGCCGATGCGTGAAGGAAGCAGATCCTCGGGGTGGTCGGTGTAGAGCCGGCGCTTGGCCTTGCGGGATTTGTTCCACGGCGTGTTGCTGATCATCACCGTGACCACGAAGGGGAAGTGGCGATTCAGCTTCGAGGACGCCGCCCCCAACCAGATGCAGAGGAAGACGAGCTGGGCGGCGATCACCATGTTGGTCAGCGGGAAGAGGAAGACGATCGCGAGCGTGCCGTAGATCTCGGCCCGCGCCGCCAGGAACGGGACCTTGTCGCGCAGCCCGAGGGCGCCGAGCAGGGCGAGCAGGACGCCGACGGCGACCGGGTCGAGGACGTCGGCGGCAGGGATGGGGAGCGCAAGGGACCCGGTTTCTTCGATCGACAACCAGGAAGCCGTCGCCTCCTGACCCGGCGAGAGGAGCAGGAAGAGCGCCGCCGCCACCAGCCCGGCGTAGAGGGCGACGTCGAGCCAGGTTCGGGTCGTCCCCCGCGTGCCGCGGCACCTTCTCCGGCCAGGGCGGCAGCCGCGTCGTCCCCGGCCGCAGCCAGTAGAGGGCGCCGCCGATCATCGGCTTGAAGCGCAGGGTCAGCGGCAGCGAACCGGCGCCGAGGCCCAACACCTCCCAGAGCATCGTCCAGATCACCGCCTTCTGGAAGACGATCGGATCGGTCCACCAGCTCGGGCCAGCCGCCCGGTGGCCGAAGATCGCCAGCGCCCCGAGCCCGGCGTAGACGAAGATCTTGACGACGTAGAGGAAGTAGACCGCCACCGGGGTCCCGAACCCGTTCAGCGCCCAGTCCTGCGCCAAGGGCTTGATCCGCTCCAGGTGCGGCAGGCGGCGCCACTCGGCGTACTCGAACGGCGGCGGTGCGGGATCGAGCAGGCCCATGCTCGACCAGCCTACGACGGTTGCCAGCGCCGGGCGCGGATCTCGCGTCGAGGCACATCTTTTTACGGCGCTTGATGGCGCCATGGGTCGGCGATTCGCTGAATGGTTGATGTAGATCCAGCACCCTGAAAGAATTGCCGCGCGTGGAGGCCTTTCAGACCAATCCAGTCTCCCTGCGCCATCTCCTCAGCGAGATCAACGAGCGTGAGCTGGCACTGCCGGACTTCCAACGCGACTTCGTCTGGGATGCGCGCGCGACCGAGGGCTTGATCGAGTCGATCTCACGCTCGTTCCCGGCCGGCAGCTTGCTGTTCATGTCTTGGCGCGAGAACACCTTCAACCCCCGGGAGATCCAGGGCGCGCCGGTGCTCAACGGGAGCACGCCCCAGAAACTGATCCTCGACGGTCAGCAGCGACTCAGCTCCCTGTACCAGGCCTGCTACGGCGTGGGCGAATACCGGTACTACGTGGACTTCAAACCGCTGCTGGCAGACGACGACGTCGAAGAGGCCGTCTTCTACCGACACCGGAATTGGGCCAAGAAATACGCGACGATCGAGCAGCAGGCCGAGCTCCTCGTCCTTCCCCTGGGCACCCTCTTCGGCGGCGACGGCTTCCACGCCTGGCTTGAACAGATCTTCCGCTCCCTCGAGGCGAAGGGCAAGGAGCCCCCCGTCTCCCGGACGGGGATCAGAGAGGCCTACGAGAAGAACGTCAAGCCGATCGAGGACTACCGGTTCCCGGTGGTCGAACTGGCCCCTTCCACCTCGCTGGAAGCGGTCTGCTCGATCTTCGAAACGCTCAACAAGACCGGCATCCGGCTCTCGGTCTTCGATCTGCTCGCCGCCCGGTTCTACGCCAAGGAACTCGACCTGCGGCGCAAATGGGAGCAGACCGTTCAGCGCCACTCGATCATCGAGGAATTCGAGATAAACCGCTACTACGTCCTGCAGTCCGTGGCGCTGCGGGCGAAGGGGTCGGTCAAGCGCGGCGACGTGCTCGAGCTCTCGGTCGAGGACATCGCCGAGCACTGGGATTCGGTCACCGACGGTTACCGAGCGGCTTTGGAGATGCTGCGCGACGAGTGCGGGGTCCTGACCGGGAAATGGCTGCCATACGGCTACCTGCTCGTCCCGATGGCCGCCCTCTGGGACCAGGCGATCGAGATCGGCGGACCGGCGTCGGCGGTCAACCGGGCCAGGCTGCAGCGCTGGTTCTGGTGCAGCGGCATCTCAGCTTCCTACGACCGGGCCGCCAACACCCAGGCGTCCAGGGACTACCTCGAGCTGCGCCGGTGGATCGGCGGGGGCGAGGTGCCAGCGACGGTCGCCGAGTTCTCCTTCCAGGCCTCGAGGCTGCGGGAGATCACGCCGAAGCAGCAGTCGGTCTACAAGGCGCTGATGGCCCTGGTCCTCCGCAACAGGGCGAAGGATTTCCACCGCGGTCGCGAGCTGAACGCAGCCTCGATCGCGGCGCGACGCGCCGACGACCACCACATCTTTCCCCGCGCCTACCTCAACCCATCAAGCGAGGATCCCGTCCACCCCCGCCAGCTCGTCGACTGCATCCTCAACCGCACTCTGATCGACGCCGAGACCAACCAGCGCATCGGCAAACGACCTCCGAACGAGTATCTGGGTGAGATCCGCGGTGAGCTCGAAGCGGCCGCCCATGGCGATTTCGACCAGGTGCTCGAGTCGCATCTCCTCCCCACCGGCGAGGGCTCTCCCCTGATCGAGGCAGATTTCCCGGCCTTCCTCGACTGGCGGGAAGAACGGATCGGCCACGAGGTCGCCCGCCTGACCGAGACGACGATCTCCGCTTAACGCACGACCTTACACTCGACGACCTCGAGTTTCTGCCTTGAGACCTACCGGAGCCATACCGCTACGGGGATTCGAACCCCGGTTTCTGGCATGAGAAGCCAGCGTCCTAGTCCCCTAGACGATAGCGGCGAGGAGGAGGCGCATTTTAGCGAGATGGCGGCGGCAGGGTGCGAGACGTCTGTCACAGGGCGGCTTCCCAGGCGGACGGAGGCGGGTGGCGCGCAATCGGTAAATTGGCTGCTCCGCGCGGCTGTGGCGGAACTGGTAGACGCGCACGGTTCAGGTCCGTGTGGGCGAGAGCCCGTGAAGGTTCGACTCCTTTCAGCCGCACTCGGTGGGAACTACGCGACCGGCGCGGCGATGGTGCCCTCGGGCGCTCTCGCCGCGTTGGCGGCGATCTCTCGACGAAGTCGGGCCAGAGCGCCCGTGGCAGGTCGTGGCCCATGCCCTCGATCATCCGCAGGCGGGCGCCGGGGATCGCCTTGGCGGTGGCGCGGCCGCCGGAAGGGCTGACGAGCGGGTCGCTGCTGCCGTGGATGACCGTGGCCGGGAAGCCGAGCTTGCGCAGCGCAGGGGTGCGGTCGCCGGAGGCGGTGATCGCGTGCAGCTGGCGGAAGATGCCGGCGCTGCTGTGGCCGCGGTCGTAGGAGCGGCCGGCGATCTCGCGCACCAGCTCCTCGTCGAACGGGATAGCCGGGCGAGCCGATCAGCTTGAAGGTCTTGACCGCGCGCTCGATCACCTCCTCGCGCTCGCGCGGCGGGTTGCCGAGCAGGAGGCCGAAGGTTTTGTAGCTCGGGTGGCCGACGCGGCGGCTGCCGGTGGTCGACATGCATCGAGACCAGCGAGCGGACGCGCTCGGGGTTCTCGATCGCGGCGGTCTGGACGATCATCCCGCCCATCGAGGCGCCGACCAGGTGGGCGGACTCGATCCCGAGGTGGTCCATCAGCCCGATGGTGTCGGCGGCCATGTCGCGCAGCAGGTAGGGAGCGGTGCCGCGGCGGCCGACCAACATGTCGAGCTTGCCCGGCACCCCGGCCGCCTTGAGCTTGGTCGAGCGGCCGATGTCGCGATTGTCGAAGCGGACGACGCGGAAGCCGCTCTCGGCCAGCATCCCGCAGAACTCCTCGTCCCAGGCGATCATCTGCGTCGCCAGCCCCATGATCAGCATCAGCGGCTCCCCGTCGGGGTCGCCCATCTCCTGGTAGGCAGAGCTCGATCCCGTTGGCGGGCGCCATCAGCTCTTCGCCGAAGCGTTGCATCCGGGGATCGTACCCACCCTGGCTGGGCAGCCAAACCGTCGGCGTTCGTCCTTCGTTGCCCTATAGACGACAAAGGACGAACGCCGACCGGTAAAAGGTGCGGATGCGGACGGCGATCATCTCCGACCTGCACCTCGGCCTCGCCAGCGACGACGACGTGCTGCGCGACCCCGCGATGCGGCGCGTCCTGCTCGAGGAGATCGCCGACGCCGACCGCCTCGTCCTGCTCGGCGACGTGGTCGAGCTGCGCGAACCTCCCGCTCGGCCCCTCGCTGGAGCGCGCCCGGCCGTTCTTCGAAGAGCTCGGCGACGCGCTCGGCGGGCGCGAGGTGACGCTCGTCCCCGGCAACCACGACCACCGCCTCGCCGAGCCGCTGCTCGACGAGCTCTCGATTGCCGGGGGACCGGCGCTCGGCCTCGAGCACGGCCACCCCCCGACCGGCCCCGCGGCGCTGATCGACGAGTGGCTCGGACAGGCACGACTGCAGATCGCCTACCCCGGGATCTGGCTGCGCGACGGACGTCTACGCAACCCACGGCCATTACATGGACGCCCACCTGAAGCTGCCCCGCGCCGAGTGCGTCGCCGCCGCGCTGATGGCTCGCCTCGGCCGACCGCTGCCCAACCCGGCCACCCCGACCGACTACGAGCGGATCCTCCGCCCCTTCTATGGGTTCTCCTACGGGCTCGCCCAGGTGCTGCCGATCAGGCGCCGCCGCAACGGGCCCTTCGAGCGCGCCTGGGAGGTGCTGGCCGGCGAAGAGCGGGAGACCGACCCGTCGGCGGCCCGCGCCGCCCGCGCCGGCTTCCCGCTGGCGATCGGCAGTCTCAACCGCCTCCTCCGCTCCGACTTCGAAGCCGACGTCACCCCGGGGGCGATCTTCCGCACCGGGCGTCGACGCGGCCACCGAGATGGCGGCCCGCCTCGGGGTCGACGACGGCCACGTGATCACCGGCCACTCCCACCGCGGCGGCCCGCGCCCGACGAAGCCGAGTGGCCCCTCCCCGGCGGCGGCCGCCTCCACAACACCGGCAGCTGGGTCTTCTCCTCGGCCTTCCACCACCCGGGCACGCCGCCGAACAGCTACTGGCCGGGAACCGTCACCTGGCTGGAGGACAACGATCCGCCCCGACGCGCGCAGCTACTGCTCGACCACTCCCACGAGCAGATGCTCGACCTGATCAACCGCACCGGCAGTTAGAGGTTGGGGTAGCAATCGGGCCCGCGCGACGTGACGGGCGCCGGGGATGGGGTCCGCCGGACACTCCCCGCTTTTGTCCGCCGGACCCCATCCCCGGCGCCCCCTCAGCCCAGCCACTCGGCAATGATCGCGCCGATCTCCGGCCCCGCGTCCTCCTGGAGGAAATGCGAAGCGTCAGCGATCGGCCGCGGCGGCGGAAATTGAGCTCCCTCGAGACCCGCTCACCGACCGAGAAAGGCAGCACGGGTCCGAGTCGGCCCAGAGGACCAAGGCCGGGCGCTCGTCCTCGCGCAACGCGTCGGCGACCCTTTTGCCCTCGGCGGCGCCGAGCGCATCGGGCTCGGTCGGCAGGATCAGCGGGAAGGCGCGGGCGCCGGCCTTCGAGGCGGCATCTATATAAGGGGCCTCGTAGGCGGCGATCACCTCGTCGCCGGGGTCGGGCTTGCAGCCGCCGCGCACCAGCATCCCGACCGGCACCTCGTCGCTTTCGCGGACGAACTCACGGAAGGCGAGCCAGGCGTCGCTCATCTGCTGATGGCCGGTGAAGGGCCCGGTCTCCATGATCACGATTCGGGAGATCCGGTCCGGGTGCTCGACCGCGAGCCGCAACCCGATCGGCCCGCCCCAGTCGTGGACGACGGCGGTGGCATCGCGCAGGTCGAGTTCCTCCAGCAGCGCCGCCATCAGCTCGACGTGGCGGTCGTAGGTGTACCAGCCGACGTCGGTGGGCTTGTCGGAGCGGCCGAAGCCGGCGTAGTCGGGGGCGATGCAGCGGTAGCCGGCGTCCCGCACCGGCAGGATCACCTTGCGCCAGAGGTACGACCAGGTCGGCTCGCCGTGGAAGAAGATGACCGGCTGCCCCTCCCCCTCGTCGAGATGGGCGAGCCGCAGCCCGTCGACCTCGCGGTAGCGGGACTCGAACGGATAGTCCGGCAGCCCCTCCAGGCGCTCCTCGGGGGTGCGAACGGCATCGACGCTCATGTGGCGCATCCTATCGGGGCCGGCCATTGTTGACTTCAATCCCAGGAATCCGGATCAGGATTCCAGACTTTCTTGGTCGACTTTGTGCTACCGTGCCCGCCTCATTGAGCAGTAAGTCGCTCAAGAACGTAAGTTAGTCGACATAGGAAGGAAACTTTTAGATGCGGAACGCTCGCACTACCCGGCGGCGCAGCGTGAAGATCGGCCTCCCGGCCGCGCTTCTCGTCCTGCTCCTTGCAGTCTTCGCCGCTGGATGTGGCGGTGGTGACGACACCACCGGCTCGGACTCCGGCTCCTCTGGGGGCGGCAAGCTCGACGTGGTCGGTTACTCGACCCCCGAATCCGTCTACACCGAAGCCATCGAGCCGGCTTTCGAAGAAAGCTCGAAAGGCGCGGGCGTCAGCTTCAGCAACTCGTTCGGCGCCTCCGGCGACCAGAGTCGCGCGGTGGCCGCCGGCCAGCCCGCCTCGGTCGTCCACTTCGCCCAGGGCGGCGACATGGAACGGCTGGTCGAAGAAGGCGAAATCGTCGCCAAGGACTGGAACAAACAGCCCTACGACGGCATCGCCCAGAACTCGGTCGTGGTGCTCACCGTCCGCAGCGGCAACCCCGAGGGGATCAAAACCATCGAGGACGTGCTGACCAAGGACGTCGACGTGGTCACCCCGAACCCGTTCAGCTCCGGCGCGGCGCGCTGGAACATCATGGCCGTCTACGGCTCTGAGATCAACGCCGGCAAATCCGAGGACGAGGCGCTGGCCGCGGTCAAGACCCTGCTCGAAAAGGCAGTCGCCCAGCCGGGCAGCGCCCGCGACGCGCTCGTCGGCCTTCACCCAGGGCCAGGGCGACGTGCTCCTCGGCTACGAGAACGAGGCGATCAAAGCCGAAGAGGAAGGCGAAGACGTCGAATACGTGATCCCGCCCTCGACGATCCAGATCGAAACCCCGATCGCGGTCACCAAAGACGCGCCGGAGCCCGCCGCCCAGGACTTCCTCGACTTCATCTGGTCCGATGCGGGACAGGAAATCTGGGCCGAAAACGGCTACCGCCCCGTCAACCCGAAACTCGTCGACGAGAAGCAGTTCCCCACCCCGCAGGACCTGTTCAAGATCGCGCAGTTCGGCGGCTGGGGCAAAGTCAACGACGACTTCTTCGACGACGAAACCGGCTCGGTTGCCGAGATCGAGAAAGAACTCGGAGTCTCGACGAGCGGCTGATGGAGGCACACCCGGCAAACCTCCCCGCTCCGACCGCATCCCGGGCAGGCCTGCGCCTGCCCGGGGTCGGCACCGGCATCGGCGGCGGCATGGTGGTGCTCTACCTGAGCATCATCGTGCTGCTGCCGCTGGCGGCAGTTGCCAGCGAAGCCTTCACCGGCGGCATCGGCCACTTCTGGGAACAGGTCACTTCGCCGCTGGCGAAGAAGTCGCTCGAGCTGACCGTGGTCTGCTCGCTGATCGTCGTCGTCCTCAACGGGATCTTCGGCACGATCCTCGCCTGGCTGCTCGTCCGCGACAAGTTCCCGGGCAAGAGCGCCGTCAACGCCGTCATCGACCTGCCCTTCGCGCTGCCGACGATCGTCGCCAGCCTGGTCCTGCTGACGCTGTACGGCACCGACAGCCCCCTGGGAATCGACATCGCGTCTACCCGGGCCGCGGTGGTCGTGGCGCTGATGTTCGTCACCCTGCCCTTCGTCGTCCGCGCCGTGCAGCCGCTGCTGCTGGAGATGGACCGCGAGATGGAGGCCGCGGCGGCCTCACTGGGCGCGGGCAACTTCACGATCTTCCGCCGCATCATCTTCCCCAATCTCCTCCCCGGCCTCGGCGCCGGAATCGCGCTGGCCTTCGCCCGCGCCCTGGGCGAGTTCGGCTCGGTCCTACTCTTCGCCGGCGGCCTTCCGGACACGACGGTCACCTCGGTCTTCATCCGCAACCAGGTCGAGTCCAACAACCTGGTCGGGGCCTCCGCCGTCTCGATGGTTCTGCTCTTCGCCTCGCTGCTGCTGCTCGGCTGCGTCTCGCTGATCCAGCGCTGGGCGATTCGCCACGACCGCAGCTCGAGTGAGTTCATCCCGACCCTCGCAAAGGACGTCGGCGACGACGGGAGTGGCAACTGATGACCGCCAATCCCCTCAGCCGCTGGGGCCTGCGATTCCTCGGGCTCGGCTACCTGACCCTGCTGCTGCTGATCCCGCTGGTGATGATCTTCTACAAGACCTTCGAAGACGGGATCGGCCCGCCGCTCGACGCGGTCACCTCACCCGACGGCCTGCACGCACTGAAGCTGAGCCTGCTGATGGTCGCCATCTCGGTGCCGCTGAACACGATCTTCGGGATCGGCTGCGCGCTGCTGCTGGTCCGCCACAAGTCGAAGCTGAACCCGGTGATCGACGCGGTCATCAACCTCCCCTTCGCGGTCTCGCCGGTGGTCATCGGCCTCTCGCTGTTCCTCCTCTACGGGACCGGCGGCTGGTTCGCCTTCATCGGCGAAGAAGGCTTCAAGATCCTCTTCGCGGTGCCGGGGATGGTGCTCGCCAGCATCTTCGTCTCGCTGCCCTTCGTGGTCCGCGAGACGGTGCCGGTGCTGCAGGAGATCGGCACCGACCAGGAGCAGGCCGCCTCCACCCTCGGCGCCAACGGCTGGCAGACGTTCTGGAAGATCACCCTGCCGTCGATCCGTTGGGGAGTCGCCTACGGGGTCGTGCTGACCACCGCCCGCGTGCTGGGCGAGTTCGGCGCGGTGACGATCGTCTCCGGCTCGATCAGCGGCCAGACCCAGACCCTGCCGCTCTTCGTCGAGAAGCAGTACCAGAACTTCAACCAAACCGGCGCTTACGGCGCCTCCCTGGTCCTGGCGCTCCTGGCGCTGGCGACCCTGTTCGCAATGAACCTGCTGAAACGAAAGGAGGACGCCTGATGGGAATCTCAGTCGAGGGAGCAAACAAGCGCTTCGGTGACTTTCAGGCGCTTGACGACGTATCAATCGAGGTCCCTGACGGGTCCCTGACCGCCCTGCTGGGCCCGAGCGGCTCCGGCAAGTCGACCCTGCTGCGGGCGATCGCCGGGCTCGAGGACCTGGACTCCGGCCTGGTGACCATCAACGGCGAGAACGCGACCGCCAAACCCGCGCAGAAGCGCGGCGTCGGTTTCGTCTTCCAGCACTACGCCGCCTTCAAGCACATGACGGTGTACGACAACGTCGCCTTCGGGCTGAAGATTCGCAAGTGGAAGAAGCCCGAGACCTCCAAACGCGTCCACGAGCTCCTGCAGTTGGTCCAGCTCGACGGTCTCGCCGGCCGCTTCCCGTCGCAGCTCTCGGGCGGGCAGCGGCAGCGGATGGCGCTAGCCCGGGCGCTCGCTGTGGAGCCGAAAGTGCTCCTCCTCGACGAGCCCTTCGGCGCCCTCGACGCCAAGGTCCGCAAAGACCTGCGGACCTGGCTGCGCCACCTCCACGACGAGATGCACGTGACGACGATCTTCGTCACCCACGACCAGGAAGAGGCGATGGACGTCGCCGGCCAGCTGGTGGTGATGAACGAGGGCCGCGTGGAGCAGTCCGGCACCGCCGACGACCTCTACGAGCACCCCGCCAACGAGTTCGTGATGAGCTTCGTCGGCGAGGTCAACCGGCTCGGCGACGACTTCGTGCGCCCGCACGACATGGAGGTCGTCCTCGACCCCGACGACCGCACCCAGGAGGGCCTGGTGCAGCGGATCGTCACCCTCGGCTTCGAGGTCCGGGTCGAGCTGGTGCTCTCCGACGGAACCGAGGTCTGGGCGCAGCTGACCCGCGCCGAGCTGCAGCGGCTCGAGCTGCGGGAGGGGCAGATCGCCTACCTGCGCCCGATCCAGGCCAAAAGCTTCAACGGTTCGTCGCCGTCCGACTCCCAGGGGGCCTCGACTCCCCCTGGGTCCCAGGACGACGGCGAGGCAGAGGTATCTGCAGCCGTCTGAAGGGGCGACGGGGTGGGGCGTCTTCTTGCCGGGTGACGCCCCGCCCCAACTCGCCACTGCATAGCGGCGACGTATGACTGCCCTAGGAAGAACGATCGCGTCGCGAAAAGCGCTTCGCCCAGCGAGGGATGAACTGACTGATGGCTTCCTTGAAGGTGGGCTCCACCGACATCATGGGACTTGGCCGTTCAGGCTTCAGGGGGCGAATGGGTTTATTCGGTTCGGTCATGCCCGGCTCCTATGCGGTAGATCCGACGGCGGCGATCCAAAGGACCAACTCAGCGGCGAAAAGGACATTAGCAACCTGAAAGTAGACAACAAGTCTCGCTAAACCCTTGCGGTTCTCCAAGTAGCTGCCGAAGACATGAAATGAAAGCTCTCGGTGCAGATCCTCGATCGAGACTGGCTCCGCTGCCTCGATATAGGTCCTGATCACTTCGTGAGGATTGGCCGCGAACTCCCATCGACGCGGCCAGAGAATGGCGAGAAAAGCCGTAGCGACACCGACAAAGGCCACTAGGGCGAGCCATCCCCCCTTTGTCCCCCTTTCTTAGAACTTTTTGCTATTCTTGACTTAGTTGATCCACAAATACAGAAAGGAGACGCGATGTCTAAACGGGTTGCCACCACCACGTTCCGCTCGCGCGGCCGGTTGACCGGGTTGGTGCGGGACGACTACCCGGCCGGTACGGGTCAGAACCGGACCAGCCGCGGCGCCAATCGCGAGTCGGCCCTGAACGGGGCCGACGAGGCGCTCTTCTACCGGGCCCGCTTGGTGCTCGGGGACTCCCTCCCCCGCCCCCAGCGCTGAGTCATGGACGACAGCGCTGAGTGTCCCGTCTGCGAAACCTGAGCCCGGACCGCCTAAGGCGATCCGGGCTCTTTCGCGTCAGGAACCTCTCGAGCCAGTCCTACTTCGAGGTTTTGGCGTCCTCGGTCTCCAGCGGTTCATCCGGCTGTGGGAAGGCCTGGACCGCGAGGTTCCAGCTTTTCAGCGTGAAGGTGACGTCTTTCGCACCCGCGTACTGGACGGCGATCGTGTGGCCGCCTTTGGTCAGCACGCCCGTCTGCACGATCGTGTTGAGGATCGGCACCGGGGTCGGCGAGGTCGCCGTCGACGGCAGGAAGTTCACTTTCCCGGTCGCCTGGCCGTCGACCAGGACCTGCACCGGGCAGGCTTTGTCAGCGCCCGGTTTGGCCGCCGTGCAGATGCCGGTTCCCGAGAACTGGATCACAGCTGAGCTGACTTCTGCCTTGGTCGCGAACGAGGTGAACGCGGACGGTATGTAGCCGGCCGTGGTGGATGAGGCGCTGAACGGGGCAGTGCCGGCGGCGATGCCGACCACGGGCGGCCGCGGCGCAGCCGCCTTGGCGACGTACAGGTTCGAGGCCGCCTTTTTCTTCAGGTAGAGCGTCGATGCCTTCTTGTTGCTCACATAGACCTTCGCCGCCTTCTGGCTGGTCAGGAACGACTGGGCGACCGAGGGCACCACCGTGACCGAGACGGCGACGGCCGCCGCAAGCACCACGACGGTCGCGGCTCGGGGGGTGGACAGTCTTCTCTTCAACAATTGGTCCTCCATGTCTGCGGCCTCCGCATGGCTGTTTCGGTGCCCTCGGATGGCCTTTCTTTACTAAGTAACTCAGAAAGGTACAGAAGCTGCTAGGGTTTCGCGATCAAGTTGGTCAACAAACTCGCTTTAACCCCGGCAGAAAGGACTCAACCTCGCATGAGAAGCAAGACCCTCGCCATCGCGGCTTTCGCCCTTGCAGGGCTCGCCGTACCGGCGTCGGCGAACGCCGTCACCCTGATCGGGTCGGGCTCGGTTGCTGCGCAGCCGGTACTGCAGGCGCTCTTCGCCACCTACACCAAGCAGGTGAACCCCAAGGTCAAGTTCGTCTACACCGCCAACGGCGGCAACGCCGGAGTCAAAGACGTCCAGAACGGGACCAGCCAGTTCGCCGGCAATGCCCGCACCCCCCTCCCCAGCGATGCCGGGACGACCTACATCAAGATGTTCATGGACGGGCTCTGCCTCGACGTCAACAAGAAGAACCCGCTCGGCAACATCACGATCCAGCAGACCCACGACATCTACCGGGGGCTGATCACCAACTGGAGTCAGGTGGGATCGAGCCTCGGCACCACGATCGACCCGGTCGGCCGCGACACCAACGGAGGGACCTACAACTTCTTCCTCCAGGCGGTGCTCGGCAACGAGCCCCCCGCGTCCAACGTCAACGCCCTGACCGCCGACGGCCTCGTCGTCAACGCTGTCAAACAGGACCCGAACGCGATCGGCTACGCCGGACTCGCCTGGCAGCGGGGAATCAAGCCGCTGAAGGTCAACGGGGTTCCCTGCACCCCCAGCAAGATCAGCGTCGAGCCGCTCAAGTACCCGCTCTCGCGCTACCTGTTCATCGTCCTCCCGGGCGATGGCAGCCAGAGCCCCCCGGCCCTGCTCAAATTCATCGACTGGATGCGGCGCAGCCCGCTGGCCGGTGAGGTCATCAGCAAAGCCGGTGGCGTCCCCGCGTTCAACAAGAAGCCCAAAAGGTAAGTAGTTGAGCGAGGAGTACCAGTCGGAGTACGGCCCGAAATGGTCGGACCAGCGCGTCGAGCGGATGCTCGGCGCGCTGGTCTGCGCCGTCGTCGGGCTGCTGCTGGCGATGATCGTCACCGTCTTCGCGCGAGCCTGGCCCTCGTTCTCCCATAACGGCCTCGCCTGGTTCGGGCCCGGCGGCAACGTCGACGACCAGCTCAACGCGATCTTCCTCTCCGGCCAGAGCGGAGCCGAATACATCTACACCTTCCACGCCTGGCCGCTGATCTGGAGCACGATCCTGATCACCGGCGGCGCCGTCCTCATCGCCCTCTTCTCAGCCCTCTTCGTCGCCGTCTTCATCGTCGAGTTCGCGCCGGAGTGGATGAGCAACATCCTCCAGCCCGTCGTCCGCTTCCTCGCCAGCGTGCCGTCGGTGATCTACGGCCTGCTCGGCGTCCTGGTCCTGGTGCCGTTCATCGGCAACCACCTCGTCACCGAGGGACAGAAGGCCTCGGTCGCCGGCGTCATCTCCCTCTCCGGCTACAGCCTGGTGGCGGCGGTGATCGTGCTGACGACGATGATCGCGCCGCTGATGGTCTCGATCTTCACCGACGGCCTCCGCTCGGTGAAACCGGGCTGGCTGGAGGGCTCGCTGGCGCTCGGCGTCAACCGCTGGCGCACGACCTGGAAGATCGGCGTCCGCAGCGCCCGCCCGGCGATCGTCGCCGGCACCGTCCTCGCAACCGCGCGGGCGATCGGCGAGGCGGTGATGCTGGCGATGATCTCCGGCTCGGTCGGCTTCGCGCCGAACCCGGCCGACGGACTGATCTTCATCTACGAGCCCTCGCGCCCCCTGGCCCCGACGATCGTCAAGAACATCGACCAGCTGAGCGCGCCGCCGGCCAACGCGACCCTGTTCGCGATCGCCGCCGTGCTGCTCTTCTCGGCGGCGTTCTTCTCCCTCACCGGCTATGTCGCGCGTCGCTCGATGCGCAAATACGGGACGGCGTGATGGAGCCCGTGAAGGCCCCGTCCCCGCCGGAGAAACCACGGCCGGTAGCGCCCTCGACCGCGCCGCAGCCCTCGCCCCCCTCCCGCGGCGGCCACACGGGCGCGGTCGAGGGCACTGCCACCTGGGCCCTCAGCGACCGCATCGGCCTGGCGATCTGCTGGGCGCTGGGGCTGCTCTTCTGCGCGATCGCAGTGGCGATCGTCGTCTACCTCTTCGTCAAGGGGATCTCCTACCTCGACCTCTCGATGCTGACCACCCCCGCCGCGGCCGGCTTCAGCCAGGCCGAAAGCGGCGGCTTCTCCGACGCCCTCTTCGGCACCCTGATCGTCGCCGTAATGGGGATCTCCCTGGCGCTGCCGACCGGGGTCGCGATCACGATCTGGCTGGTCGAGTATGGGCGGCCGGCGCCGCTAGCGCGAGTCACCGAGATGACGATCGAGGCGATCGCCGGCATCCCCTCGATCGTCCTCGCCCTCTTCGGCACCGTGATCTTCTCCAGCACCGCGCTCGGCTTCCTCAGCCGCACCTCCGAAGGCGTCGTCTTCGGCCGCTCCTTCTTCGCCGCCTCCGCGATGCTCTCCCTGGTGGCGCTACCGCTGGTGGTCGCCAGCAGCAGAGAGGGGCTGAACTCGATCCCGCGCCACGTCCGCGAGGCCTCCTATGCGGTCGGCAAGACCAAGGCGGCGACGGTGCGCCGCATCCTCCTGCCGAGCAGCCGTCCCCAGATCGCCACCGGGGCGATGCTCGGCCTCGGCCGGATCATCGGCGACACCGCGATCATCATCGTCCTCCTCGGCGCCACCCAGAACTTCGCCCCGGTCGAAGACGCCGCCTTCCCGTTCAACTACCTGCGCGGAGCCGGCACCACCCTGACCAACTTCGTCTACGAGGCCTCCCCCACCGGAAACCTCAACCAGCCGGAGAAAGCCTACGCGGCGGCTTTCGTCCTGCTGCTGATGGTGCTCGTCCTCAACGGTGCCGTCGACATCGTCCACCGCCGCGCCCGAAAGGTAGGAACGTGGAGTCACTGACCCCAGACGTGTCTGAGTTCGACCCCCGCATACAGTGGGCAAGATCAGACACCCCCGGGCCGCCGCCGATTCGACGGCTGAAGCTCGACGATCCGCGGCCGGCGACAGAGGTGATGCCGCCGGCCACCTCGAGCAACGGCCATGGCCAGAGCGGCTTCACCGCCGCCAAGCGCTCAGTCGGAGCGCCCCAGTTCTCGATCCGGCGGATGGAGATCGACGAGGTCTCGGTCCACTACGGGGCCAAAGAGGCGGTTAAAAGCGTCTCGCTGCCGGTCCGACAGGGCGAGGTCCTCGCCATGATCGGCCCCTCGGGCTGCGGCAAGACGACCCTGCTGCGCTCGCTCAACCGGCTGACCGAGTTGACCAGCACGGCCCGCCTCAGCGGCCGCATCCTGCTCGACGACATCGACATCACGGCGATCGAGCCGACCCTGCTGCGGCGGCGGGTGACGATGGTCTTCCAGCAGCCGAACCCGTTCCCGATGAGCGTCTTCGACAACATCGCCTACGTGCTGCGGGAGCAGGGCTCGAGACGCCAGCGCAAGAAGACCCTGGAGCCGGCGGTGCACAGCGCCCTCGACCGCGCCGGCCTCTTCGAGGAGGTCAAGGACAACCTCGACCACCCGGCGCTGAAGCTCTCCGGCGGCCAGCAGCAGCGGCTCTGCATCGCCCGCGCCCTGGCGGCCGAGCCGGAGGTGCTGCTCCTCGACGAGCCCTGCTCCGCCCTCGACCCGAAATCCACCCAGGTGATCGAGGACCTGATCGTCAAGTTGCGCGACGACGTCGCCATCGTGATCGTCACCCACAACCTGCAGCAGGCCTACCGGATCGCCGACCACGTCGCCTTCATGTACCTCGGTGACCTGGTCGAGTACAACAGCGCCACGGCGCTGTTCGGGTCGCCCCGCGAGCAACGCACCCAGGAGTACGTGAGCGGTGCGTTCGGCTAAGCGACTCCAACAACTCGCGGTTCTCGCGCTCGGCGGGGCCCTGCTCGCGGGTGGCCTCGGCGGCTGCTCGACGACCCAGGAGAAGGCCGCCGCTCACCGGGCAGAATCCGAGCGGATCCTCAAAGCGCGCGCCAAGCGCCAGGCAAGCCGCGGGACCGACAAACACCACGCCGACGGGCCTGAAACCCCCTCATATGTCGGGAAATCGGCCCATCGGCAGGAGGGAAACGATGAGTGAGTTGGAGCCGGTGCGCCGGCCGCAGCCCTTCGAGCCCTGCGAGGAGTGCGGGGCGCCGATGGACCCCCAGCAGCGCTACTGCGTCAACTGCGCGGCGCGGCGCGGCAACGGGGCGAACCCCGCCTCCCGCTACTTCGCGATGATGAGCAAACGGGCGCGCCGGCCGCTGGCGGGAAGGGCAGCGAAGCAGAGTCCGACCAGCCGCGCCGCCGCCGTCGCGTTCTTCGCGCTGCTGCCGCTCGCGGTGGGGCTCGGCCTGGTCGTCGGCCGCAGCGGCTCGGGCGGAGACGACAACAGCGACGCCCTGCTGAAAGCGCTGAGCGAACGTCCGGCCGCAACCGCCAGCACCGCCGCCGTCGGCACGACCGCCGCTGCGCAGAAGGTGAAAAAAGACGCGAAAGCCGGCAAAGCCAAAGCAAAAGGCGAAGGCAAAGTCACCCACACCGAAAACGGCGATGTCCACGAGATCACCAACTTCAAAGCTTCCGCGGAGAAGGAAGCCGAAGACACCCGGATCGTCGCGGAAAACCCCGAACAGGTGGGAGACGACTACATCAAGGCGCAGCAGAACCTGCCCGACGTGATCGTCGTCGGCGGCGACGGCGGTGGCAGCGCCCCGGCGCCATCGGGGGTGGAACCGTGAACCGGCCGCAGCTGCCCAAGGGCCCCCTGCGCCGAGCTCGTGGGATCGTGCCTCCGAAACCGAAACAGGGGGAGCAACCGAAAGCCACGCCGGATCCCGCTGCCGAGAGCAAGGAGCTGCGGGCGCAGCGCGACCGTCTGCTGGAGAAGTTCACGGTGATGCAGGCCGACCTCGGCGGCGCCTTCTACGAGATGGCGATCCGCGACCACGTCCGCCTCGACGTCCTCACCCGCAAAGCGGCCGAGCTGCAACGGGTCGACGCCGAGCTGCTCGCGGTCGAGCGACTGCTCGAGCTGGAGCGCGCCGACGCCGCCGGCCTCTGCCCCAGCTGCGGATCGCCCTATGGGCCCGCTGTCCGCTTCTGCCCCCAGTGCGGGCACTCGCTGACCCCGACGGAGGCAGGGCCGGCCGATCCGACTCCGAGCAAACCTCACACGAGCGGACCTCCCACCGGGACCCCGCCAGCCGAGCCGCCGACAACTGAGAGTCCACGGCCGGAGATGGCCGCATGAAATTCCTCGCGGGACCGATGCGCAAGGCGATGGCCGCCGCCGACGACCTCACCGGCAAGCGCTTCTCGATGCTGGTCGCCTCTTCCCTGGTCGCCACCACGGGAGTCGTCGCCGTCGGCCTCAGCAGCTCCAGCGGGATCAATCCGATGGAAGCGGCAGCGGCCAAGGCCCTGCTCGCAGAAGAAAGCGCGGTTGCCGTCGCCCCCGCCCCCGCAGCCCCCGAAGCCAGCTCTTCGTCTTACTCCCCGGAAGCGGCGCCAAGCGCGGAAGCGGCTTCATCCGGGCCGCTCCCCGCTCCGGCGCCCGCGCCCGAAGCAGAACCCGCGCCCGAACCGGAAACTCCGAAAGCCCCGCCGACCGAACCCGAAGCGCCCGAACCGGGGCCGATCCAGCATGTCTTCCTCGTCTCGGTCGCGAGCCCGGGCTACGACGCCGCCTTCGGCACCGCTTCGCAGATGCCCTACCTCTCCGGCGAACTGCGCCATCAGGGCGTGCTGCTGACCGACTACTCGCTGCTCGACACCGGCGCCCTTGCCAACGGCATTGCCACGGTCAGCGGCAAGGCCCCCAGCGCGGCGGTCAAAGCAGGGTGCCCCACCTACGACGCCTGCGTCCAGGAGGTGGAAACGCTCACCCTCGCCGATCAGCTGGTCGCCTCCCAGCGCCTCTGGCACGGCTATTTCGAGGGCATGCAAAACGTCGAAGGGCAGCCGGACAGCTGCGTCGCGCCCGAACCCGAAGCACCGATAACGCCGACGCCCAGCGGCTACTCGGCCAGCCTCAACCCGTTCGTCTTCTTCCACTCGCTGCTCGACCTCGGCGACTGCAACGAAAACGACGTGCCCCTGGACGAGCTCGCCGAGGACCTGGCCAAGCCGGCCTCGACGGCCAACTTCTCCTACATCTCCCCCAGCCTCTGCAACGCCGGGTTCCGCGGTCAGTGCCCGGAAGGCGTCGCCGACGGCCCGGCCGCGGCCGACGCCTTCCTCGCCAAAGTGGTGCCGGAAATCCTCGCCTCCCCCGCCTACAGGAAGGACGGCCTGCTGATCGTCAGCTTCGGTGCCGCCGATCCCGACCCGGCCGCGCCGCCGCCCGACCCGAAGAAGGTGGGGGCAGTGCTGCTCTCCCCCCTGCTCGCGCCGGGCGCCACCGACGCCGTCGCCTACAACCCCTACTCGCTGCTGCGCTCGATCGAGGACCTCTTCGCACTCGAACCCCTGGGGGCCGCCGGCGGAGCAAAGGTCCACTCCTTCGCCTCGGCCTTCATCGCGGGCAACGGTGGCGACTGAGATATGGCACGCTGCACGGATGAATGCCCAGGAGCAGACCGGTGAGCCGATCACCCAGGCGGGACTCGACGAGCTGAAAGCCGAACTGGCCGAGCTGGAAGGCCCGGCGCGGCTGAAGATGGCGGAGCGGATCAAGGTCGCCCGCGAGGAGGGCGACCTCAAGGAGAACGCCGAGTATCACGTCGCCAAAGAGGACCAGGCGCACATGGAGACGCGGATCAAGCGGCTGCAGGAGCGGCTGCGGAACGCGGTCGTGGTCGAGGTCTCGAACATCGACAGCGACACCTTCGCCTTCGGCCGCAGCGCCGAGGTGCTGGACGAGTCCAAGGACGAGACCAACGTCTGGACCCTGGTCGGCTCGACCGAGGCCAATCTGGCCGAGGGGCGACTCTCGGCCGAGTCGCCGATCGGCCGGGCCCTGATGGACGCCAAGGTGGGTTCGACCGTGAAGGTCGAGACGCCGAAAGGCGACCGCTCGTTCAAGGTCTTGAAGCTGGTTTCCTGACGCCCGCATGCTGAGGCTGCGCTCCTCCGTCGCCCACCACCAGGCCGACGAGTTCGGGGCGTTGCTGCGTGAGCTCGAAGGCGTGCGCCGAGTTGTGCAGCACGCCGACGAGGGCGCGCCCACCCGGTCCTTCGTCTTCGTCGCCGACGTCGAGCCGGCCATCGCCGATCGTCTGCTCGAGGAGATCGCCGCCTTGGGGATCGGGGTCGAGGACTACGTCCTCAGCAAGGTTGAGGTGATCGCCCCCCAGCACCGCCACCATCGGGGCGACAGCGGTGTCGACGGCTTCGCCTGGGTCGAGGTAATGGGACAGGCGCGGGCCAACTCGCGGCCGCTGGCCCGCTACCTGGCCCTGATCAACGTCGCCGCCGTCATCGCCGCCCTCGGCGTGATCACGGACAGCTCGATTTTGATCGTCGGCGCGATGGCGGTCAGCCCCGACCTGCTGCCGATCTGCGCCACCGCCGTCGGCCTGGTCGGGGGCCGCTACGAACTCGCCCGGCGCGCCTTCACGACCCTGGCGGTCGGGTTGGGTCTCGTCGTCGTCACCGCAATGGTCCTCAGCGCGCTGCTGAAATGGACCGGGCTCCTCCCCGACGGCTTCGAGGTCGAGCAGAGCAGCCTCAGCACCCTCGCCCACACCGACTACTCCACCGTGCTGATCGCCCTCGCCGCCGGCATCGCCGCGATGCTCTCTTTCGAGACCCGTGCCAGCACCGCGGTCGGGGTCGCGATCTCGGTGACGACGATCCCTGCCTCGGCCTACCTCGGCGTCGCCCTCGGCGGCGGCGGCATCGAGCACGCCCTCGGCGCCGCCGTGGTGCTGGCGATCAACGTCTCGCTGCTGATCGTCTCCGCCACGCTCACCCTGGCGGTGCAGCGATGGCTTCCGAATCGCTCTGGGGCTCCGGTTTAGCCGCCGGCGCCGGGTCCGACCACGGCGCCGGCTCCGGCCGGCGCTCGTCGTAGACGACCCCGGTCGCCGAGAAGCGGTCTTCCCAAGCCAGGCGTTGCTCGCGGAAGACGACGCCGAGGAATCCGATCCCGAAGGTGAGGACCGAGAGACCGAGGCCGACGAGGCGGCGGAAGCTGCGCCGCGGCGAGAGGCGCTCCTCATCGAGGCGGATCCCGACAAACCTCATCCCCGGGGTCTGGCCAGCCAGGGACCAGAAGCCAAGCAGGTAGACGGCGCCGAAGGTGAGCCAAGCGGTCGAGCCGACCGCAATCGCGAGGCTGCCCCCGCCTTCGCCGTTGCCGCCGAAGGCATTGCCCAGCAGGGTGACCAGGGCGATGAACGCGGTGAAGGCGAGGTTGACGAAGACGCCGTCGATGACCATCGCCAGGCCGCGGCTGACCAACCCCGCCCGGTCGGTCGGCAGCACCCGCGGCGCGCGGAAGAAGATGCGGCGAATGATGCGCTCGAAGCGGTCGTCGAGCCGCCTGGCCAGGTTGCCGATCGTGCGGCCGACGTCCTCGATCAGGCCGATTCCCTGGGCACTGATCGCCGCCCGGACCTCGGGGGCCTCGGCGATCCGCTCGACCAGTTGCTGGGCCTGGTCGCTGGCGAGCAGCCGCTTCCAGACCTCGTCGACGAGCTCCGAGTCCATCGCCTCCAGCAGCGCCTTCTTGACGGCATCGCTCTCCAGCGCCCCGTCGACGGCCTCCTGAACCACCGGCCCTTCGAGGACCCTGGCCATCGCCCGCTCGACCGCCTGGCTTTCGACCGCGGCGACGATCGCGTCCTCGGCGGCAACCTCGACGGCGCGGTCGATTCCCGTCGCTTTGGTGACCGTGCGCGCCCCCCGGACCCCGACCCCGAGCAGGCGAGCAGACAGCGGCAAGCTGCCGTTCTGGGTCGGATCCCCAGCGCCTTCAGACCGCGAAGTAGAGCCGTTTTCCATCCCGCGCGAGTATATGCCCGGCCGGCCCGTTCTCAAGCCGTGCGCCGGCGCTATTCGGCGAGTCGCGCGGCCAGCCGATCGAGCAGCTCGGCCTGCGCCGGGAGGATCTTCGCTCGCGCCGCCCTCAGGTCAAACCACTCCGCCCGATCGGCCTCGGGGAACTCCTTTTCGTTGCCGCTGCGCGGCGGCCATTCCATGCTGAAGGTGTTGCTGTCCAGCAGTGCCGGGTCGAAATCCGCCTCCGCTGCCCAGGCCTCGACCACTTTGCCCGCCCGCTGGCGGATCGACCCCAGCTCGATCAACGCCCCGGGGTCGAGTTTGGGCGCCGGCCCCAGCTCCTCTTCGAACTCGCGGATGGCGCAGGCGCGCGCTTTCTCGGAGTCCTCGATCTGCCCCTTCGGGATCGACCAGGCGCCCGCGTCTTTGTTGCGCCAGAACGGCCCGCCCGGGTGGATGAGCAGGAACTCGGCCTCGCCGCCGTCGCGGCGAAAGAGGAGAATCCCGGCGCTGCGCTTGGCTGCCATCGACCCGAGTCATACCGACTCGGGTCGATGGGTCAAGTCCACCGGGTTTCTTCTACTTCAATCGGTAGGCGACGATTTCGGGCTGCTGCCCTTCGACGGTGGAGATTCCCGCCGGGACCAGCAGGGTGTCTCCGCTGGCCGTGACCGCACTGTTGGAGCCGGCCGGCAGGCTCGCCGACCAGACTTCGCCGCCGCTTTTCACGTCGAGCCCGTGGACGGTGCCGTCGAAGGTGGTGAAGAAGACGACATCGTTGACGACCACCGGCGAGCCGAAGGCCGCCGAAGCGAATTCCTGTTCCCAGAGGACCTTGCCGGTCTCGACGTCGAGCGCAACCATCGCCCCTACGAGGCCGGTGCCCTGGCTCAGCTGCTGGCTCGGCGTGACTTCGATCCCGCTGTTGACGACCGGCACGAAGACCGTCGTCTCGTTGGCCGCCGGCGGAGCGATCACGCCGCCCAGGTTGCCGGGCAGGACTTCGCCTTTCTTGATCTTCGAGATCTGCCCGCGCATCGCGTAGATGCCGTCGTCGTCGTGGCCGTTGTGCTTGCCGACCGGCGTGCTCCAGACCGGCCTGCCCGTCTTCGCGTCGACCGCGGTGACAAACCCACTCTTGCCGGAGCCGATCGCGACTTCGCGGCCCCCTGCCTGGGCCAGGATCGGCGGGTTCTGGAAGTCCCAGTCGTAGAGGTCGTGCGGGGTCTGCTGATAGACCCACTTGAAATTGCCGGTTTTCGCGTCCAGCTTGACGATCGAGTTGGTGTAGGGGTTCGGCCCCTTTCGACTCGACCCCCAGGGTTTCTGTGGCGTACCGGGATACGGCACCGGGTTGCCGGTCCCGAAGTACATCGAGCCATTTTCGTCGAACGAGGGCGGGTACCAGAGGCCGCCGCCGGCGTTTTCCTTCCTGTTCCCCCAAAGGCTCTTGGGCACGGTGTCCCAACTCCAGACCTCTTTGCCGGTCCTGGCGTCGAGGGCGTAGAGGGTGCCCACCCCGCCGTCCTGATATTCGGAGTTGACGTTGACCGGGACGGTCGAGACGTAGACGAGGCCGTCTTCGTAGCCCGGAGCCATGTCGATCGCCAGCGGGCTTTCGGCGATCGGGGTCGCCCACAATTCCTTGCCGGTTTCCTGGTCGAGGGCGAAGACTTCGGTCGCGGTCGCGCCGAAAACGCTGCCGTCGGCGACGACGACACCGTTCGGTCCCTGGGTCGCCGATTCGGATGCGAACGTCCAGAGAACCTCGCCGCCGTCGAGGCTGATCGCCTGCACGGCGGATTCGAGGTCCTGCATGTAGGCGACCCCACCGGCGATCACCGGGCTGGCGGCGTAGGCCCCGTAGGTGCTCTGCGCTTTCGAGGGCAGGGTCCAGGCGACGTCAAGGCCGGAGACGTTGCCGCGGTTGATCTCGCCTTTCGCCTCGCGGGTGCTCGCCTTGTCGATGTTCGGCCAGGCGTCGCCGGTCATCTTCACCTCTCCCGAACCGGAAGAATCCGACGAAGATCCGCAGCCGACCATTACCGCCGCCGCCGCCAACAGCAACAGCGCAGCCCAAGCTTTACCTGACTTCATCCCTGACATCCTCCGGTCCTCTCTAATCGAGTAATAGAGATTTATCCTGCATCTTGGCGGAATTCGACGCTACAGGCAGACCGAGTTCCTCCAGCAATGGTTGCAACACACGATTGGCAAGCAGGCCAAGGCTGCCGAGGTTGGCGAAGCCGGGCCCCTGGCGGAGGCCGCCGAGGCCGGGGATGTGCAGGCGGGGCCGCACCCCTTCCAGCTCCAGTCCACGCCCGATCGGGACCTCGCCCTGCGGCGGGCCGTCCCAAAGCGGACCGCACTGTTCTTCCACCTCGTCGCGCACGGCGTCGGGGAAGAGCCCCCGCAGCTGTCGCAGCAGGTCGAAGCCGGTGCAGTTGACGACGAAGTCGTAGCGCTCGGACATCACTTCGGAGGTTTCCGGGCTCTCGTATTCGAGGACGGCGGCATCGCCGTCCTCGGCGAGCGAGACGTGGACGGCGCGGCCGGTGACGAAGGAGAGATGGTCGTCGTCGGCGATCCGGGCCAGCACCGTCTGGTCGAAGACGCCGCGGTCGCAGTGCTTGACGAAGTCCCGCCGGGTTTCGAGATCGAGGTGTTCCCAGCCGACGTTGTCGGGATCGGCGAAGACGCGGTTCTCGAGGAAGCTCTCGCCGCGGCTCAGCGGCAGGGTCGGCGTGTAGACGGTCAACCGCGCCTGCGGCCGCAGGTCGCGGAGGAAGACCAGGGCGCTGAGGGCGCTCTCCCCTCCCCCGACGATCGCGATCTCGACCGCCTCGGCCTCCGGCACCCGGGCGAACTCCTCGCGCCTGCTGTCGCAGTGGAAGACGCGCGACTCGACGTCGGGGTCGTGGGGGAAGTGACGGTGGACACCGGGTCCGGTGAGAACGAGGTTTCGCCCCGAGTGCCGCTCCGGGTCCTGCGGTCTCCTCCGCTCGGCGACCTCGACCTGCCAGGCGTCGTGCTCGCCGGAGAGGGTTACCTCGGTCACCCGGCCGTCGTAGACGCTGACCCCCTCGATCGCCCGTTCCAGCACCCAGCTGAGGTAGGTGCCGTAGTCGCGGTGCAAGACTGACGGCGAGCCGGAGTTGACCCAGGCGGCGTATTCGTGGCGCTCCATCGCGAAGCGCTGCCAGGTGAAGGGCAAAAGCGCCGCGTCGATCTCGTCGCCGAGTGGCCCGAACAGGCGCGAACTCTGGTACGGGAAGCCGACGTCCTTGATCGGCGGGATCGCCAGCGGCTCCTCGCCCGAGGTCATCCCGTTGCGGCCCTTCCAGGAGGCGGCGCGCTCGGTTTTCTCGATCACCGTCATCGAGATCTCGGCCAGCCCAAGGGTGTTGATGGTATGGACCTTGGCCGCCAGCGCGGCGGCCTTGGCGCCGGCACCGACGACGAGGATGTCGCTCTCCTTCATCGCACCCCCCTCAGACCGGCGCCAGGGCACGTGGCCCGGCCGGCTCGGTTTCCCTCGGTTCGGCGATCACCAGCCCTTGCTGGTCGGGAGCGAAGGAGATCGCGCTTTTGCGCGCCCGCTCGGCACCGCTCTCGACCGCGCGCAGATCGGTCGTCTCAAGCACGATTCGGAGCACCCGTTTCATCTCCATTTCGGCGTAGCTGGCGGCGAGGCAGCGGCGGACGCCGCCGCCGAACGGGATCCAGGTGTAGGTGCCGGGCTGTTTGCCGACGAAGCGCTCGGGCAGGAAGCGATGCGCTTCGGGGTAGTGGCGCTCGTCGCGGTGTATCAGGTGGATGCAGGGTGCGACCGTCGTCCCCGCCGGCAGTTCGTAGCCGCCGAGCCGCAGCGGCTCCAGCAGGTTGCGGACGACGACCGGGACGGGCGGACGCAGCCGCAGCGTCTCCTTCACCACCGCGTCCAGATAGCTCCCGTCGCCAGCGAGGATGTCCTCGCGCAGCAACTCGAGTTTGTCGGGGTTGCGCAGCAACCGCTCGAAGGTCCAGGCGAGGGTGCTCGAGGTCGGGCCGTCGGAGAGCAGCGTCACCAGTTCGTCGCGCAGGTCGCGGTCGGAGAGCGGCGTGCCGTCCTCGTAGCGCGCCTGGACCAGCATCGAGACGACGCCGAGCGCACCGCCGTCGGCTGCGGCCTTGCGCCGCCGCACCTCCTCCATCACCGCTGCCTCGACCGCGCCCATCGCCTCGCGGTAGCCACGGCTGCGGGTTACCCAGCCGGGGCCCGAAGACGGCAAGCCGCGCCAGGTTGCGCGGTTCGTTCATCCAGGTGGTCAGCTGCCGCAGGCTCTCGCGCAGCGGTTGCAGGCGCGGTGAGCTCGAGTCGGGGCCGAAGACCGCGCGCATGACGACGTCGAGGGTGATGTCCTGCATGCGCGGCCACAGCGCGAACGGCTCGCCGACCGGCCAGCGGGAGATCTCCCTCCCCGCCACCGCGGCCATCATCTCCGCGTCGGCCTGCACCGCCCGTCCATGGAAGGAGGGCAGCATCAGTTTGCGGCGCGTCATGTGCTCCGGTTCTTCCAGCAGCATCACCGAACGCGGGCCGAGCAGCGGCCCCAGCAGCGGGTTGGCGGTGTCGACTCCGACCGCCCGGCCGGCGGTGAAGACCTTTTTCACGTCCTCGGGATCGCTGAGGATCACCCAGTCGCCGTAGTGGCGGATCCGCAGCGTGAAGATGTCTCCGTAGCGCCGCTGGCACTTTTCCAGCCAGGGCAGCGGCCGCTGCGTCCAGCCGACCGCCTGCAGGGCGCGCGGCAGCCGCGGTCCCGGAGGCAGCACGTTCATGCGGCGTCCCTCCTCCCGTTCTCGGCAGCGAGCCCGTCCATCAGCTCGTCCTCGAGCCGGCAGGTGGTTGCGATCAGCAACTCGAAGAGGTCGGAGCTGAACTCCTCCGGCAGGTCGTGCTCGGCACCGCGGGCGAGGTAGCGCTCGCGGACGATCTTCACCCGGTCGGGCTGCATCATCGGGATCCCGTGCTCGCTCTTGTAAACGGCGACTTCGCGGCAAATCTGCAGCCGCTCCCCGAGCAGCTGCGCGATCCCGTCGTCGATCTCGTCGAGGCGACGGCGGAACGGTTCCAGCCCGTTGGCGCTCATCGCCCTTCCGCTCCCAGCAGGCCGGTGGCGAAGGCGTGGCTGCAGGCGGCCAGCTCGTCGAGGGCGTAGCCGCCCTCCTGGATCACGCAGATCGGCAGACCCGAACGCGCCAGCAGGCCGCCGATCTCGGCGAAGATCTCCGGCCGGAAGCTCCAGCCCCCGTGCGGGTCGCCGGCGACAGTGTCGTAGCCGAGCGAGACGACCAGCGCCCGGGCGATCTCGGAAAGGTCGTGGATCGAGTGCGCGACCTCGCGTAGGTAGGTGTCTTCGTCGGGGCTCTCGGCGAAGGAGACGGCGCGTTCGCCCGCCATTTGCGGCAGCGCCGTCCCCGGCGGCAGGTTGGTGACCGGCGCCGCGTGCAGCGAGTGCAGGGCCGCTTCCGGGCCCATCCGCTCGACCAGGGCCGCGGTCCCGTTCGGGTAGTGGAGGTCGAGGTCGACGATGCCGACCGGCTTGAGGCCGCCGTCGCAGAGGCGCCGCACCGCCGCGGCGGCGTTGTTCAGGTAGCAGTAGCCGGCGTGGAAGGCGGGCCCGGCGTGGTGGCCGGGCGGGCGACAGACGGCGTAGGTGAAGCGGGCGCCGTCCAGCAGCCGCTCGGCGGCGGTGATCGCGGTCCGGACCCCCTCCAGGGCCGCGGCGACGAGCGCCTTGTTGACGGGGATGTCGGGCTCGAGGCCGGGCGGGGCGAAGTCGCGGCATCACCACCGGCTCCGGCGAGGTCAGCTCGTCCAGCGCCCGCAGGTACTCGGACTCGTGCAGGGCCGCCGAGCGTCTCGCTCGCACCTCCGCGTCGGCCGCGTCGGCGGCGACCGGGCGGACGCCGGAGTGGCGGACGAGCCCGGCCCGCAGCTCGACCAGGCGCTGGTTGGAGTCCTGGCCTTCGATCAGCCGTTCCCCTTCCCGCACCCAGAAGGCGGCGTCGCCGCTCCCCTGCCGCTGCTCGATCATCAACAGCTCGCAGTTCACGGCAGGAGCCTCCGCATCCGCGGCCCGAGGTGCTCGAACCCGTTGCGCTCGTAGAAGGACTCGGTCGAAGCGATCGCCGCGAAGGTCTCGCGCGGGAGACCGACCTCCAGCCGCTGACCCCGCGCGTTCGCGCCTGGGACGCGATCGCCTCGACCAGTTCCGCCCCGACGCCGCGACTGCGCCAAGCCTCATCGACCCAGAGGTCCTGGATCGTCGCGTAGACGCCGGGAACGTGGATTGCCCGCTGCCAGCTGGCGCTGAGCAGGCCGACGATCTCGCCGTCGGCCTCCGCGATCAGCACCGAGCCCCCCGCTGGATCGTCCAGCAGGGCGCGGACCTCGGTTTCAAGAACGGGGCGCTCCGGGCAGCGGCCGCCGAGCTCGACGAGCAGGGCTTCGACCGCGGTCGCGACCGCCTCGACGTCTCCGGCCCCCGCCTCGCGAACCGTCGACTCGGTCGCCACCGGATCGCTCACGCCGCCTCCGCCTGCCGGGCGGCCGGCTCCAGCTCGACGCTCCAGGCCTCACCCGGGGCATCGGAGCCGGTCACGGTCCGCGCGATCGCCGCCATCGGCGCCCGCGCCTTGAGCAGGATCTCGTCGAACTCCTCCTCGGGGTCGGACTGCATGACGATCGCGCCGCCGGCGCCGATCGTCGTCCGCCCCGGCCGCATCACGATCGTGCGGATGACGATGTTGAGGTCGGTGCGGCCGTCGAGCGCCGAAGTAGCCGATCGCGCCCGAGTAGACGCCGCGCGCCTCGTCCTCGAGGTCGTCGATGATCTCCATCGTCCGCTCCTTCGGGGCGCCGGTCATCGAGCCGCCGGGGAAGCACGCGCGCACGCAGTCGACCGCGGCTGCGGCCGTCCTGCGCAGCCGGCCGACGATCGTCGAGACCAGCTGGTGGACGGTCGCGTAGGGCTCGACCACCATCAGGTCGCGGCACGCGCGACGCTGCCGACGTCGCAGACGACGCCGAGGTCGTTGCGCAGCAGGTCGACGATCATCAGGTTCTCGGCGCGGTCTTCTCGTCGCTCGGCCAGCTCGCCGGCGCAGCGCGTCGTCCTCGGCCGGGTCGTCGCCGCGCGCGACCGTGCCCTTGATCGGCTGCGCCTCCACCCGGCGGTCGCGGTCGACCGAGAGGAAGCGCTCGGGCGAGGAGCTGACGACCGCGCGCTCGCCGAAGCGCAGGAAGGCGGCGAACGGCGCGGGGTTGATGCGGCGCAGCTGGCGGTAGAGCGTCGAACGGCTCGGGGCTGGCGTCGGTCGAGATCTGGTCGGTCAGGCAGACCTCGTAGGACTCGCCGGCGAGCAGTTCGGCCTGCGACTTGGCGATGTCGGCGAGGTAGCGGCTCGCGGCCGCGGCCGAGCTGGAAGCTGACGTGGCCGCCCGGCTCGCTCGGCGGCGCCAGCGGCCGCGTCGGCCGGCGGCGCGGCGATCGCCGCGCGCGACCAGGTCCTCGGCGGCGTCGAGCCAGCGCTCGGCCTCGGCGTCCTCGCCGCGGCAGAGGGCGAAGACGTAGGTCCGGCCGCTCGATGGTCGACGGCGACGACCCGGTTGGCGAACATCATGCGCCGCGTCGGGAGGTCGGAGCGGTGGACGTCGGCGCCAGCCGCAGTCGGCCTTCAGCTCGTAGCCGAGGTAGCCGACGAAGCCGCCGACGAGGTCGAAGCGCGAGCTCGGCGGGGTCGATCGCGCAGCCGGCCCATCTCGCGCTGCAGGTAGTCGAAGATCGACTCGTGCTCGACCGTCTCGACCGCCGCCGCGGTCGACCGCGATCTCGCCGCTGTCGACGTCGTAGCCGACGAAGCAGCGGTCCGGGCCGGCGCTGGTCCCCATGAAGGAGCACTGGCGCCAGCCAGGTCGGCGCGT
Source organism: uncultured Actinomycetes bacterium (assembly GCA_963724745.1). Taxonomy (GTDB): domain Bacteria; phylum Actinomycetota; class Thermoleophilia; order Solirubrobacterales; family 70-9; genus VAYN01. The sequence continues at coordinate 1,385 of CAVRVU010000006.1, read as the reverse complement.
CGGCGCTGTCGAGCCAGAACGCGGGATCGTGCTGGGCGAAGAGCCGTTCGTAGACGTGCTCGGTCGGCGCCTCCCCCTCCAGCGTCCGCATCCGCAGCTCCAGCTCGCCGGCGTCCTGCGCGGCGGCGCGCGGCGCCCGCTTCGAGCGCCTGCGGCGCGATCGTCCCCCGCCCCGCCGGTGCGCCCCCGGCCGCTTGTGCGCCGGCCGCCAGTCGAAGAAGTTCTCGGCGAGCTTCAGCCCGTGCTCGGTGGAGATCGACTCGGGGTGGAACTGCACGCCCCACATCGGCCGCTTGGTGTGCTCGACCCCCATCACCACGCCGTCGTCGGACCAGGCGATCGACGCTCCCGTCCGGCCCGAGCGGGCTGGTGATCGCCAGCGAGTGGTAGCGGACCACCGAGAAGCCCTGCGGCATGCCCGCGAAGAGGCCGCGCCGTCGTGCGGCACCCGGCTGAGGCGGCCGTGCATCGCCTTCGGCGCGCGGCTCGACCGTCGCCCTCGAGCAGGTTGCCGATCCCCTGGTGGCCGAGGCAGATGCCGAAGACCGGGACTTCGCTGTTGCGGAGGATGTCGCTGCAGACGCCGAAGTCGTGCCAGCGGTCGGGCGGCCCGGGCCCGGCGAGAGCACGATCGCGTCGAAGTCCAGCCTTGTCAGCACCCGCCAGGAGACGGCGTCGTTGTTGACCACCATCGGCTCCTCGCCCGAGGCCGCGGCCAGCAGGTGGAAGACGTTGTAGGTGTAGGAGTCGTGGTTGTCGACCAACAGCGTTTTCATCAGGCTCCCTCCAGTCCCAGGCCCCGCAGGCCCTGCTCCAGCACCGGCTGCACGACCGCCTCGACCTCCGGTGCCCGCTCGTCTTCCCGGTACCAGCGCGCGAAATGGGAGAGGTACTTGGAGAGCGGCGCGACGTCGAAGCTCCTCGACAGCGCTGCCCAGGTGCACCCGGTAGTGCTCCGACTGGACCACGGCGAAGCGGTAGTCCGGGTCCTCGGCCGGACGCTCGCCGTGAATCTCGGCGGAGGCGTGGTGGGCCTGCGCGCGCGCCAGGTCCCAGCCGAGGCTGCCCTTCCCCCTCCACCAGAAGTTTTCTTTGCCGAACTCGACCTGCTTGGTCGTCGGCTGCAGGAGGAAGTAGCCGAGCGCCACTTGGCGGGCGACCGTCTCGGGGTGCGGGTGGCGCTCCATCTCCTGCGCGCTCGGGTTCGTGCTCCAGCTCGTCCTCGATCCACTCGACCAGCTCGTCGATCAGCAGCGCCCCTTTCTTCCAGGAGCTGATCGACTCGTTCTCGCGGGCGACCATGCCGTGGAAGATGTCGTGGGTCGGCGGGCCGCCGCCGCGGGCCGACACCGTTGCCGTTTCCGTTCTGCAGCCCCATCTCGTCG
>CAVRVU010000005.1:0-35384 GCA_963724745.1 uncultured Actinomycetes bacterium | reverse complement strand
TCGCCAGGATCCGCTCGCCCTTGCGGAAGGAGCCGTCGATCAGGCGCACGTAGATGATGACGCCGCGGTACTTGTCGAACTCGGCGTCGAAGATCAGCGCCCGGGTTGGCGCCTCGGGTTCGCCCCCGGGCGGCGGGATTCGCTCGACGATCGCCTCCATCACCTCGCCCACGCCCTCGCCCGTCTTGGCCGAGATCCGCAGCGCTTCGTCGGGGTCGCCGCCGATCAGGTCGGCGATCTCCTGCGGCGACCCGCTCCGGCTCGGCGCCGGGCAGGTCGACCTTGTTGATCACCGGGATCAGCTCGAGCCCGTTCTCGATCGCCAGGTAGGTGTTGGCGACGGTCTGCGCCTCGACGCCCTGGGCGGCGTCGACGACCAGCAGCGCGCCCTCGCAGGCGGCGAGGCTGCGCGAGACCTCGTAGGAGAAGTCGACGTGGCCGGGCGTGTCGATCAGGTGCAGGTGGTAGGTCTGGCCGTCGTGCGGCCTTGTACTCGACCCGGACCGCCTGCGCCTTGATCGTGATCCCGCGCTCGCGCTCGAGGTCCATCGAGTCGAGCATCTGCGCCTGCATTTTCGCCGGGTCGACGGCGCCGGTGACCTCGAGGATGCGGTCGGCCAGCGTCGACTTGCCGTGGTCGATGTGGGCGATGATCGAGAAGTTGCGGATCTGGTCCATGGGCGGATGGGGAGTATGGCGGGCGGGGGTCCGGCGAGCGGAGGTGATGGCGGCGGGTCCGTCACGACTGGCCCACGGCCGAGAGCCTCGGCGGGTACCCTACGTGCCATCTGCCGTTGGCGCAGTGCCCTAGCTTGACGCCAGATCGGATCTGACCCCTCAGGGCGAGTCGCTGCTCAGCTTGAAGACGACGGTGGGGGGCTTCTCAGGATCACTTGGCTCCGGGGGCTTCGACCCAGGCGGCTTGGGGTGGGTAGGTCGGGTTGCCGGGTTCGATCCGGTCGAAGGTGGTGACGACGTAGTCGTAGTCGCCTGCGTCGAGGGCTCGGCGGAAGGCTCGGCAGTTGGCTTTCCTCGAAGCCGCCGTGGGGTCGTGCGGTCGCCGAGGTAGGCGACGTGGTTGGAGAGGTCGGTGCCGAAGAGCGGGTACTGGCGGGTGCTGGTGGTCGCGATCCTCGAGTCGGAGACGTCGCGGGCCCACTTGAAGGCGGCGTCGAGCCCGGGGCCGGTGAAGCTCGGGTTCGCGTAGCGGTCCTCCAGGTAGTGCCGCTGGATCGGATAGCCGACGACGATCGCGCAGGATCAGGCCGACCCCGCCAGCGGCCCCCAAGCGCCTTGACCCGACCGCGGTTGCGCTTCGTTGCCGCTATAGCGGGACAAAACTCTGCCGCGCGGGCGAGGCGCGCCGCGGATCGGCGGCGACCGCCGGCAGCAGGGCGAGGCCGAGGACCAGCGCCGGGGCGAGGTAGCGGAGGCCCGACTCGAAGCCGCGCGGCATGCCCTCCGGGCCCGAGGCCGAAGTCGGCGACACCAGCCAGGCCAGCGCGGTCGCCAGCCCCACCAGCCCCGCCAGCGCCAGCGCCGCATCGACCCCGGCGCGCCTTTGCGTCCTCCGATTCGACCAAAGCACCGCGGACCAGCAGCGGCCGAGGAAGAGGCCGGCCAGGGCGGCGAGCAGGAGCAGGCCAGAGGAGCCAGAGGCCGTGGTGGAGGCCGGGGAGGAACCAGTCCGACCAGACCGCGCCGTCGGTGAGGTAGCCGAGGACGCTGTGGGCTTCGCGGCCGCCGAGGGCCTGCTCAGGCGCGGGCAGGTCGATCGGGCCGAGGTGGTGGATCCAGGGCAGGGGGTTGCCGCCGTGGGCGAGGTTGCGCAGGTACCAGTAGCCGCCGCCGGCGACCGCCGCCAGGCCCGGCGGCGAGCAGGCGCGCCGCGGGCCCCGCGCGGAGCGACCACGACCAGGCCGAGCACCGAGCACAGCTGCCGGCAGCAGGAAGTTGAGCTTGGTCCCCGCAGCAAGCCCGGCGGCGAGGCCGACGACGAGGAGGGCACCGCGCCGAGCGCCCCGTCGCTCCTCACCCAGCTTCTCCCGTCCCCGCATCGCCGCCCCACGCGTTCAGCGTCACCGCCACGCGCGGCAGCAGGAAGAAGATCCCGACGAGGTCGTTCCGCGCCTCCCCCGCCTGATCGGCCAGCGCCGGCACGCTCAACGCAATCGCGCCGAGAGCCAGCGACCAAGGCGCCACCCGGTAAGGCCGACCGATGCACCAAGCAGGCGACCAGACACCCGACGAACCACCCCAGGTTCAGCAACGGCGAGAGCACGTCCCGCCCAACGCCAGCATCCCCGCCGCGTGGAAGATTTCGCCGTTCGCCGGGTAGAACCAGGCGAGGAACTGCGGCGCGATGAAGTGCAGGCCCCACGTGTCGCCGCTCTGAAAGAACCCCGCCGCAAACGGCCCGTGGTACCAGGTGCTGTCGAACCCGGTCATCCCGGTCGAGAGCCTCGACTTCACTCCAGCGGCGAAGTGCACGACGCAACCGCGGCGATCACCAGCGCAATCACAGTCTGCCCATGCGCGCCCGCTCCCGCCGGAGGGGGTCGTGCCCGCACCCGACCTCAGCAGGCATGGGTGGCGGACGCCCCTCTCCGGCGGGCGCCGGCGCGAACCCCCACGAGCCCAAGCCCACCACGGCGACAAGACCAGATACGGCACCGGCTCGCACAACGCGAAGCTCCCCAGCAGCTCCGCCGACCAGATCAGACAGCGCCAGCGCGATCACCGACCTCGCCAGATACGCCGGCGCCCCCTCGAACCGCGGCAGCAACCGAGCGCGGAGCCAGCGCCACCCAGCCAGGCAAACCCGACCAGCAGCAGCGAGCTCCGCGATGCCCAGCAGGTAGCGCCCCAGGCTCGAGCATCTAGCGAGCGGCCCGCAGCAGCCGGCACGATCTGGTCGAGCTCGGCCATCCGCAGCAGTTTCGCCACCGGAGGTAGACGAGCCAGGCCGAGCTCCGAGTCCGACGCCCAGCGAGACGATCTGGCCGCCCAGGCCGCGCCCGAGCGCCTCGTCGAGCACGTCCCAGACGAGCCAGCCGACCGCCGGCCAGCGCCGCCGCCGCGATCGTGATCCGCGCCGCGGTCGAGAACAGGCGCCCGAGCTCCAGGCCGTCGAACTCGCGGCGCAGGATCACGCCTGGGCGACGACCGCTGCCGCGGTGCGCGATCCCGTCCCGGCGACGATCCCGCCGACCCCGAACGGCTGGTAGAGCGCCAGCGCCGCCAGCGCCGCGACGACGAGGTCGCCGCCGGCGAGCGCGGTCGCCTTCCATGGCCGCTGGAGGCTGAAGAAGGTGCGGGTCAGCAGCAGGTAGAGGCCGTTGGTCGGCAGCGAGAAGGCGAACCAGAAAAGCGCCGTGGCGACGATCGTCGTCTCGCGCCGGGTCGAACGCGCCGCGCTGGTAGACGAGCCGGATCATCGGGTCGGAGAGGACGAGGATCGCCGCCGCCGCCGGCACCAGGACGAAGAGGATCTGGCGCATCCCGTTCGCCATCGTCGCCCGCAGGTTGTCGATCTCGCCGGCGTTGGCGAAGCGCGCCAGGGTCGGGAAGAGGACCGTCGCGATCGCGACCGAGAAGATCCCCTGCGGCAGCTGGTAGATGCGGAACGCTTTGTCGATCGCCGCCGGCGCCTGCTTCGGGACCAGGCTGCCGAAGAAGCTGTTGATCAGCAGGTTGAAGTTGATCAGGCCGAGGCTGATCGTCACCGGCAGCATCAGCAGCAGCACCCGCCGCACGCCTGGGTGGCGCCAGTCGAAGCTGAAGCTGAAGCGGAACGGCGTGTTGCGCAGGTCCCAGGCCGGGATCAGCAGCTGCACCGCGGTGCCGACCAGGATCCCGATCGCGTAGGCGTAGATCCGGTCCTGCCCGTCGAACATCGGCTCCAGGACGACGAGGACGAGGATGATCGTCAGGTTCCAGAACAGCGGCGAGATCGCGAAGGCGCCGAAGCGGTCGTAGCTGTTGAGGATGCCGACGACGACGCCGCTGACCCCGAGCAGGATCAGGATCGGGAAGAGGACCTGCGAGAGGCGCGACGGTGAGGTCGAGGATCTCGCCTTCGAAGCCGGGCGCGAAGAGCGGCATGATCACCGGCGCGAGGAGGACGAAGAGGGCGGTGATCGCCCCCAGCACCATCGTGACCAGCAGCAGCATGGTCGAGGCGAGGCGGAACGCCTCGCTGTAGTGCCTTCTGGCCGAGCAGTTCGGTGAAGACCGGGACGAAGGCCGGCTGCAGCGCCGCGTCGGCGAACAGGGCGCGGACCAGGTTGGGGACCTGGAAGGCGATCGTGAAGGCCGACATCGGGCCGCTGATCCCGTAGTAGCCGGCGGCGACGACTTCGCGGGCGAGGCCGGCGACCCGCGAGGCGGCGGTGGCGATCGAGAAGAACGCGGTCGAGCGGGCAATGCGCCCGCCTGGCTTCCCCGGCGCCGGCTCGCAGCCGAATTCCTCGCCGGGATCGAACGCCTCGGCCTCGCGAACGCCGACGTCAGACGCAGCGCCGCCTCGTCGGCGTTGATCGGCCGCTCGTCGGGATCGGGGGTGTCAGGTGCCCTGGGCGTCTCCAAGCTTGGTGTCGATTCGATTCGAGGGCGACTGAGAGCGTCTCAATCGCTATAGTCGGCGGCCGCCCGGAGCCGGCACGGCGCCCGCTCGGGTACTTGACATGGCCAACATAGCCTCACAGAAGAAGCGGATCCTACGCAGCGAGCGCGAGCGGACCGAGAACCGCCTGCTCACGAGCACGGTGAAGACCCACTTCCGCCGCCTCGAAAGCGCGGTGGAGTCGGGCGATGCCGACACCGTCGCCGGCGAGCAGCGCGACCTCGTCTCGAAAATCGACAAGGCCGTGCAGAAGGGCGCGCTCCACCGCAATACGGGCGCACGCAAGAAGTCCAAAGCAGCTCGTATCGCCAACTCCGCCTAGCAGCGTCCTAGGTGCCAGCCGCTTGCCGTAACGCCAGCGTGAACGCGAGCTCGTCGCCGTAGTCGGCGCCGCCGCGGCACCACAGCTCCAGGTCCGCGAGGGTCTCGGTCGCCATCCGCAGGCTCTCGAGGTCGACGTCGCGCAGGCGGCCGACCAGCTGCTTCGCGGCATAGGGGTGCATCTTCAGCGAGGACTCGACCTGCTTCGGCGGAATTCCCTCCTCCAGCTGTGCCGCGGCAGCGCAGGCGGCGCGCAGGCGCGAAGCCAGCCCGTAGATCAGCCCGGTGACGTTCTCCCCCTGCCCGATCAGGCGCTCGCCGATCCTCATCGCCGCGGCGGCGTTGCATTCGATCAGGGCGTCGGACAGCGACCAGACCGCCGTCTCGGAGGTATCGGCAATCATCTCAGCCAGGTCCGCCGCCTCGACCTCTCCGCCCTCCCCTGCCCAGAGGGCCAGGCGTTCGAGCTCGTTGTGGAGTCGCACCGGGTTGGCGCCCATCCGCTCGACCAGCATCCGCGCCGCGTTCCTGTCGAGGCGGAATCCGAGCCGCTGCGCCTCGGCAACCAGAGTCTGGGGCATCTCCCGCGCCTTCGGCGCCTCGAACTCGTGCACCTCGCCCTTTGCCGCCTTGACGACTTTGACCAGCTTCGCCGCCGGCTTGTCGCGGCAGATCAGGACCAGGGTCAGGTCAGGCGGCAGCTCGCCCAGCGCCACGAGTACCGGCTCGAGCTGCTTGTCGCGCCAGCGCTCGATCCCGTCGGCGAGCAGGTAGCGCCGGGTCTGCATCAGCGACATCGCCGGGATCGCCGCCAACAGGGCATCGTGGTCGGGCATCCCTCGGCCCTCTCCCGGCTCGAACACCTCCAGGGCCGCCGAGCCGCCCTCGCGCTCGGCCCGCGCCCGCAACCGCGACCGGGTGGCGTCGATTTTTGCCCCGTCGCTGCCGGCGATCAGGTAGAGCGGGCGCATCTCGTCGGCCATGGGCCGAGTCTAGAACCTGGGACCGGCGCTACTTGTCGTGCCCCAGAGCCTTTCCGTTTGACTTCTCGGCCGGGGCTTCGGGGGCAGGCGGAGGGGAGGACTTGGACGGCGGCCCAGGGTCGGATTCCGCCTCAGGCGGCTTGGATTCCTGCTTGGCTTCGGCCTTGCCGGTCATCGATTCAACCTTCGAATCGCCGCTCGGGGCCTTCGCTTCGGCCTTCGGAGCCTTGCTCTCTGACTTGGACGGCTTCGACTTCGGCTTCGCGGGCTTGGTCTTGGCGGTCGTCTTCGCCGGCTTCTCCTTTGGCTCCGGAGCTACAGCCTCCTCGGGGTCCGGCGCCGGAGTCGGAACAGTGGTCGTGGTTGCATCTCCACTCGGCGCGGGAGGAGCGGAGGGAGTCGGCGCCGAGGTCGGTGCTTCGGTCGATCCGCCATCCACTCCACCGCCATTCGCCGGCGGCGTGGCCACCGCCAGGGGCGACCCGACGGCACCCACCCTGTGATCGCCAGGGGCACCCTTGCCGCCTGCCCTGGCATCGCCCCTCACACCTGACGGCACAATGCCGCCACCGGCCAAGCCGGGGGCGGGCACGCCTCGGTCGCGATCGAGCGCCACCGCCCTGGAGACCGAGCCGGCCCGCAGGGGGCCGCTCGGGGCAGGCGAAGGCGAGAGAACCGGCAGGCCAACCTGGGCGAAGATCGCGACCAGGGCGAGACCCGCGGCCGCGGTCAGGCCAAGGAACACGAAAGCCGTGGTGCGCATCCGTTCCGGCAGGCCGTCGCCGGCGAGGCTGGGTCGCCGCAGGGATCCGAGCAGCCTGGTTCGAGAGATAGAGCGCACCATGTCTTCCATCGGCAGTGGTCCCGGCGTCACGAGCGATTGGATTGGCTTTCTCGACTTTCGATTCGGTCATCTGTCCAGGCGAATCGAGTGACGGCCGACGGCGAGCACCACGTCCCCGGCCTCGTCGGTGCGCACGACCGGCACCCGGTGTCGCCGCAGCGTCGCCAGCGTGCTCGCGGTCGGATGGCCGTAGGGGTTTCCTGCCCCTACCGAGATCACTGCCAACTGCGGCCGCGCTTGGTCCAGCAACGAGCCGAGCCCGGCATCTTCGCTGCCGTGATGGGCGACCTTGAGCACGTCGACCGGCCCCGGCTCGATCGGCACCGCCTCGGCCTCGGCGTCGGCGGTGAGCAGCATGCTGAAGTCCCGCCAGCGGACCTCGACCACCAGCGCCAGCTGATTCGGGTCCCGCCCCGCTCCCGCCGGCCCGAGCAACTCCGGCGGCGGCCACAGCACCCGCAGCCGCAACGCTCCCGAGCGCAGCTCGCGACCCGCCGCGATCTGCTCCGGCTCGGCGCCCACCGCAGCCGCCCGCGCGATCAGGCCGCGACTGGCGCGGGCGAAGAGGAACCGCTCCACCGGCACCTCCCCCAGGAGCTCTTCGATCCCGCCGGCGTGGTCGGATTGGTCATGGGTGACGATCGCCGCCGCCAACCGCTCCACCCCGGCGTCCTCGAGCTTGGCGGCCAGGCCGTCTCCCGGCGGCCCGCCGTCGACCAGGACCGCCGGGGCGCGGGCGGGCTGGAGGAGGATCGCGTCCCCCTGGCCGACGTCGATCACCTCGACCCGCAGCCCCCGCGACGGCGGGCCATCAACTCCCGCGGCTCCCATCCAAGGGATCGGGACCCAACAGGCGGCCGCGACCGCAGCGAGAGCCAGCGCCGCCCGCGGCCACCGCCAGCAAGCCAGCACCCCGAGACCAAGGCCAAGGTAGGCCGCGGCCAGCCCCGCTCCGCCGAGGTGCACCTCGAGCTCGGCCCATTCCGGCGCCGCGCACCAGGCCGCGACCTGCGCGATGTAGGCGAGCAGCACCGCGTTGAGCCCGTTCAGCGGCTCCAGCGGCACCCCCGGCAGCTGCGCCAGGCCGGCGCTGCACATGCCCAGCCACATCGCCGGGGCCACCGCCGGCAGCGCCAGGACATTGGCGAGGAGGGTCGTGGTCGAGAGCGTTTCGAAGTGGAAGGCGATCAGCGGCGCCGTCGCCAGGGCCGCGGCGACGGTGACCGCCACTCCCTCGGCGAGGGCGCGGCGCCACTGCCCCGGCCCGAGGCGGGCGACCAGGGCCTGCCGCAGGGGGCGTGCCAGCAGCAGGATCCCGAGCACCGCAGCGAAGCTCAGCTGCCAGCCGATATCGGCGGCGATGCCGGGGTCGATCGCCAGCGTCACCAGCGCCGCCAGCACAAGCCCGTAGAGGCGCGAGGCGCGGCGTCCGCCCATGGTCGCCAGCAACCCGAGGATCCCCATCACCGCCGCCCGCTGAATCGAGGGGCCGGCCCCTGCCACCGGCACGTAGACGACGATCAGGGCCAGCACCCAGACCAGCCGCTCCCGCAGTGGGATTCCGAAGGCCCCGAGCAACGGCATCGCCAACAACGCCAGCAAGGTGACGTTCTGCCCCGAGACCGCCAGCAGGTGACTGAGGCCGGAGCGGCGGAAGTCCTCCTTGGTCGCCTCGTCGACCTCCTCGTCCTCGCCAAGGATGAAACCGCGTGCCAGCGCTGCCTCGCGCCCCGGCATCCCGCGCCCAAGCCCCTCGGCCGCCCGGGCATGGATCTCGGCGCTCTGCAGCAGCGCCACCGCCGCCAAGAGGACGATCCCGACGAGGGCCGGCAGGGCGGGCCGCGTCGAGCCGACCATCTACGGCTGCAGCCGGTCGCGCAGCGAATCCATCGTCGCCGGGCCGATCCCCGACACCTGGTCGAGCTGATCGACCGAGGAGAGGCCGCCGTGTTCGTCGCGGAAGGCGATGATGTCCGCGGCCGTCACCGGTCCGATCCCCTCGATCTCTTCCAGTTGCTCGACGGTCGCGGTTCCGAGGCTGATCGGGCCTTCCTCGCCCCCCGCGACAACCCCCACCCCACCGCCGGGAACCCGCTCGGGCACCACGACCTGCTGGCCGTCGGCCAGCCGCGCCGCCAGGTTGATCGCTTCCAGCTGGGCCCGCGGCGCCGCCCCGCCGGCGCGGGTGACTGCGTCGTCGACCCTGCTCCCCACCGGCATCCGATAGACGCCGGGCCGCCGCACCGCCCCGGTCACGTCGACCACCACCTCGCCGCTCGAACCGCCGATCGAGAAGCCCCCGCCCTGACTGGACCCGCCCTTCGTCTCCGCCGCGAACGAGGCTTCGGTTTCGCCCTCGCCGCGAATCGCCCGCGCCCCGACCAGCAACAGCGCGAGCGCCACCGCCGCAAGAACAACAACCTGGCTCCGACTCATCTCCGGCATAGCCGGCGATGCTGCCGCGGCCGGGCGCACGCGTGGCGCGCTAATTCAAAAAATTCAGGACCAAGAGTGCTACTGAGGTGCGACGGGCAAGCAGTTCAAGGAAATCGCGCTACGCGCTCATACCCCGCCTGCGGCGGGGGTCGCGTCGCGTGCTTTGCACGCAAGCGACTGAGGACGCCGAAATGCGCCGGCCGTCACGCCTCAGTAGTCGTCCTCGTCGTCATAGCCGCTTACCTCGGCGAGCTGGTCGCTGTAGAGCTCGGCGGCCGCTACCGGGGGCGACTGGATCGAGACGCAGGCCAACTCGCCGTCGCTCTCGTTGCCGATCGAGTGCTCGGTGGCAGGCGGGACTAAGATCAGGTCGCCCTCGGCGACCTCCTGGGTGTCGCCGGCGACGGACATCGTGCCGCTACCGCGAACGACCACATAGGCCTGCTCGGCCTCGCTGGAGGAGTGCAGCGTTTGGCTGGCGCCGCCCGGAACGGTGACCCAGGTGACGGAGAGATTGCGGGAGCCGAGTTCGCCCGCGTCCATGAGCACGTGAGCGCGGAGACGGTGCCACTCCTCCACTGCCGCTTCGTTGAGACGCCTGACCAGCATTCGGCGGCTTTCTAGCAGAACCGTCGGGCCCGGCGGCGGGCCCTACCGGACCACCAGGTTGACCAGCTTGCCTGGAACTACAATTTCCTTGACTATTTTTTGGCCGGCGAGATGCTTGGCGACCTTCTCGCTTTCGCGGGCGAGCCGCAGCAGCTCCTCCTGCGGCGCCTCCGCCGGCGCCTCGATCCGATCGCGCAGCTTGCCGTTGACCTGGACGACGAGGGTCACCGTGTCGCTGACGAGTAGGTCCGGATCGGCCTCGGGCCAGGGCTGCTCCCAAACCCGGTCACCGGTCAGGCGCTCGTACACCTCGCTGCCGAGGTGGGGCGCGAAAGGGAAGATCAGCGAGGCGGCAGTCGCGGTTGCAAAGCGAACTGCCGTGCCACCCTCCGGCGACCCGTAGAGCCCGTCCTTCAAACGGTAGGTGTCGTTGACCAGCTCCATCACCGCCGAGATCACCGTGTTGAACTGGAAGCCGCGCTGGAAGTCCCGGGTGGCCTTGTCGATCGCCCAGTGCGCCTTGGCGACCAGCTCCCGCGCCTCGCCCTCCCCCGCCCCGCTCGGGTCACCGGGATCCGTCCGGGTCTCGACCTCAGCACACAGGCGCCAGAGCCGCGAGAGGAAGCGGTTGACCCCCTCCACCCCCTCGTCGGTCCAGTCGCCGCCGCGCTCCGGCGGACCCATGAAGCAGACGTACGTTCTAGCGGTGTCGGCGCCGTAGCGCTCGACGTAGTCGCCGGGGCTGACCGTGTTGCCCTTCGACTTGGACATCTTCGCGCCGTCGCGGGTGATCATCCCCTGGGTGAAGAGGTTGGCGAACGGCTCCTGCACGCCGAGGTGGCCGAGATCGGCCAGCGCCTTGGTGAAGAAGCGCGCATACATCAGGTGCAGGATCGCGTGCTCGACGCCGCCGATGTACTGGTCGACGGGCATCCAGAAGTCGGCCGCGGTGCGATCCCAGGCCGCCCCCTCGTTGCGCGCGTCGAGGTAGCGGAGGAAGTACCAGGAGGAGTCGACGAAGGTGTCCATCGTGTCGGTCTCGCGGCGGGCGGCGGCACCGCAGCGCGGGCACTCGGTCGCGACCCACTCCTCGGCCGCGGCCAGCGGGCTCTTGCCCTGCGGCGCGTAGTCCTCGACCTCCGGCAGCTCGACCGGCAACTGGTCCTCGGGCACCGTCACGATCCCGCACTCGTCGCAGTAGACGACCGGGATCGGCGCGCCCCAGTAGCGCTGGCGCGAGACCAGCCAATCGCGCAGGCGGTAGTTGACGGCGGCCTTGCCGCGGCCCTCAGAGTTGAGCCAGGCGACGATCTCCTCGTGGGCCTCGCGGTTGTTCTTGCCGTCGAAGCGGCCGGAGCCGACCATCTCGCCGTCGCCGGGGTACGGCAGCCCCTCGTCGTCGCGCGCCGTCTCGGGATCACTGCCCTCGATCACCCGCACGACCGGCAGGTCGAACCTCTGGGCGAATTCGTAGTCGCGGCTGTCGTGCCCCGGCACCGCCATGATCGCCCCGGTCCCGTACTCCATCAGCACGTAGTCGGCGACGAACATCGGAATCGCCTCGCCGTTGACCGGGTTGACGACCGAGCGGCCGAGCGGCACCCCGGTCTTCTCCCGATCCTCGGCCCCGCGTTCCTCGGCCGACTCGCGGCCGACGCGGTTGACGTACTCGCGCACCTCCGCCTCGGCGGGGGTGCCGGCGACGAGGCGCTCCAGCTCGGGGTGCTCGGGCGCGAGGACGAAGAAGGTGGCGCCGAAGAGGGTGTCGGGACGGGTGGTGAAGACGGAGAAGTCGAGGTCGACCTCCTCGCAGCGAAAGACGACCTCGGCCCCCTCGGAGCGGCCGATCCAGTTGCGCTGCATCGTGATCACGTGCTCGGGCCAGGACTCGAGCGCCTCGAAGTCGGCGAGCAGGCGGTCGGCGTACTCGGTGATCTTGAAGAACCACTGCTCGAGGTTTTTCTGGATCACCTCGGTGCCGCAGCGCTCGCAGCGGCCGTCGACGACCTGCTCGTTGGCGAGCACGGTCGCGTCTTTCGGGCACCACTGGACCGGCGCCTCGGTTCGATAGGCCAGCCCGCGCTCGAACAGCTGGGTGAAGATCCACTGCGTCCAGCGGTAGTACTCGGGCGTGTGGGTCGCGAGTTCGCGCGACCAGTCGATCGAGATCCCCCACTCGCGGAACTGGCGCCGGAAGGAGTCGATCGAGCGCTCGGTCGCGACCCGCGGCGGCTCGCCGGTCTTGATCGCGTTGTTCTCCGCCGGCAGGCCGAAGGAGTCGTATCCCATCGGGTGGATCACCTCGAAACCGTGGCGGCGCCGAAAGTGGGCGATCGCGTCGCCGACCGCGTAGCACTTGAGGTGCCCGACGTGAGGCTCGCCCGAGGGGTAGGGCAGCATCTCCAGCACGTAGGACTTCGGCTTGCCCTCCTCGAAGCCCGGCTGGCCGGGGTTGGCGACCTCCCAGGTCTTCTCCTTGGCCCAGACCCGCTGCCACCTGCGCTCGATCTCTTTTGGCTGATAACCGCTCATGGAGCGGCGATCTTACGTGGCCGGAGGGCGACGGCGGATGCGGCTCAGAGCGGGTAAGAGTAAGTGACCGAGGTGAGCTCGCGGAGGACCTGCGGCCAGACGTAGATCTCGATCGCCGCGGCGGCGATCAGCACCGGGATCGCCAGGGCCACGGTGATGAAGGTCGCCGCCAACAGCTGGTTCCACTCCCCGCGACGGCTGGCGATCAGCCAGGCGGCGAGCGGTAGGAAGAGCGCGGTCAGCTCGGGGATCGCGTGCGGGAGGACGCTGAGGATCAGCTCGAAGCGGGTGATCTGCAGCTGGTAGGCGATCGAGGAGCCCTGGAAGCCGAGGTAGAGCGCCTGCGTGCAGAGCGAGAAGAGGGTGACGGCGCAGACGAAGAGGATCGCGAACTCCCCGGCCTTGACGTGGATCCAGCGGCTGAGGCCGGTCCGCTGCGCGGCCGCGATCGGCATCGAGGCGCCGGCGATGAAGCCGGCTACGCAGGCGGTGCCGTGGAGGGCGAGGACGAGCGAGTTGCGCCAGAGGATCGGCAGCATGTCGTCGGGCTCGGAGGGGTAGGTGAGGCCGGCGATGTGGACCGGGGTCAGGTCAGGGGTGAGCAGGCCGGCGACGAACCAGGTGGCGGTGAGCAGGGCGAGCGCGATCGCGACGCTGAGCGCGACCCAGGCGCGCAGCACCTGCCAGGGCCGCTCGCTCCACGATTCCAGCGTGGCACGCGTATCGCGCATGCCGTGGCTGAAGACATGCTGATTCGCGCTCATCGCTTGGACATCGGCAAAACCCAGCCACCTTTTAAGCGCAAACGGCTCCGATTCAGGCTTCGCCGAGCTTGCGCTCGAACTCCTCGGCGAGCGCCGCGAGCTGCTCGAGCGGGACTTTCAGCCCTGCTGCGATCCGCCGCACGTTCCCCCAGGTCGGGTTGATCCGGCCCGACTCGATGTGGGAAATCCAGGTGGGGTGAATGTCGGCGCGGTTGCCGAGCGCCTCCTGGCTGAGTTCTCCTTCCTGCCGGAGAGCTCGGATGGCCTTCCCGAGACCGATCTGGGGGTCGTCGCGCCGCGGCATCTAGCGCAGGGAATTGGGCTCCCGTGCCCAGGTCCATAGAGGCGAACTCAACCGACGGGCGGGAACCCGCCATATGCGCTTTCCGGTACGTCCGGAGGCGGCTAGGGCTGCGAGGTGAGCCGGCGCCGCCGAGCTGGTGGGCCGAACTGCAAGGTGGAGCTGAGGGGGCTCGAACCCCTGACCTCATCGCTGCCAGCGATGCGCTCTTCCAGCTGAGCTACAGCCCCATGCACAGGGGGAAGTTTAGCCAAGCGCCCTCGCGCTAGGCGGCGCGTTGCTCTGGGCCCTGATCCTCGTCGACGTCGAGGATCAGGTTGTCCGGCGCGGTGTGGCGAACCTTGAAGTCGACATTCGAGAGCTCCTCCAGTTCGCGCAGGAGGTCGACCGGCTGGTCGAGGTTCATCGAAAGCGTCGCCCGGCCCTCCGAGAAGCGCTCAACCGAGATCTCCGAGGCGCCGATCTGGCCGACCGCGTCCTCGAAGCCGACCAGCTGCGAGAAGTCGCCGAGGGGGCCGATCTCGAGCTTGACCCGTCCCGCGAAGACGCCGTCGCCCGCGGGCTCGGCGGCGAGGGCGCCGGACTCCTCGTCAAGCCCTGGTTCAGTGTCGGTCAGAGCCTTTACCTTCTTGCTCACCTCGACCGCCTCGCGCAAAGCTTTCATCCGGATCCGGGTCGCCTGCCCCCGCGCCTGGGCTTCGAGGTCCTCGAGCCGGGCGGTGATCGCGTCGAGCGAGGCGATGCTGCGGTCGTGGCACTCGTTGGCCTCGCGCAGCCGCTGGTCGAGGATGCGGATCTCGCGCTCGCGCTCCAGCACCATCCCGGAGAGGGTGGCCGTCTCCCCCTCGAGCTCATCGAGCGCCTCGCGCTGGGAATCGGACTTCAGCTCGAGCCCGAGAATGCGAGCGTCGCGGAGGGACATCGCGTCCTCCACGTCCGTGCGGCGATACCCCAACAGCGCGCGCCTGAACCCATTCATCAGGCGGCACCGTAAGGGGGCGCTCGGACGGTATTCCGTCACATAGCGGCGGAGGAGGTTTCCGGAGCGTCGAAGTCGAGCTCCAGCAGCGGCGCGTCGCGCCACAGATCCTCCAGCCCGTAGCGCTCACGCGCGTCGGGGGTGAAGACGTGAAGAACGCAATCGAGGTAGTCGAGGATCGTCCAGCCGGCTTCGCCGCCAGCGTCGACGCCGCCCGGCAGAACTCCCGACTCCCGTTTCACCCGCACCCGCACCTCGTCGACGATCGCCCGCGCCTGCCGCTCGCTGCGGGCGGTGCAAATCGCGAGGAAGTCGGTGTAGGCGACCAGCTCGCGCATGTCGAGGACGACGATGTCCTCGGCTTTTTTCGAGTCGGCGACCGCGGCCAGATGCCGCGCCAGCTGCTCCGATTGCGCCTGGCTCACCGGTAGATCCCCTTCTCCTCGATGTACTCGGCCACCGGCTGCGGTACGAGGTAGCGCAGCGGCCGGCCCTGCTTGGCACGTTCCCGCACCGCCGAGGAGGAAACACCGAACTGCGGCATCTCCAGCATCGTCGTCCGGCCCTCGCAGCCGAGGCTGCGCATCACCGTCGCCACCTCCGCGTCCGAGGTTCCTTCGCGGCGCGCCACCGCGATGCTCGCCAGCCTGACGACGCGCTCGGGCTCACGCCAGCTCTCCAGGCCGACCGCAGCATCCGCTCCCATCACGAACACCAGCTTCCTGTCGGCCCGTTCCTCTGCAAGTGCCTCCAAGGTCTCATACGTGTAGGACGGCCCCTCGCGGTCGACCTCGAGCGGGGAGACCGAGAAGCGCTCGTCGTCGGCGGCCGCCAGCCGCGTCATCTCCATCCGCGCCTCCCGCCCGGGATCCTCGGCGATCCGCTTGTGGGGAGCGTTGCCGGTCGGGACGAGGATCACCTCATCGAGGCCGAGCTGCCAAAGCGCCTCCTGGGCAAGCGCCAGGTGGCCGAGGTGCGGAGGGTTGAAGGCCGACCCCAGCACTCCAACTGCGGCGCCATCGGCGTCACTCACGAATCTGGCCGTCGCCGCGGGCCACGTACTTGAAGGTCGTCAGCTCGCGCATCCCGATCGGCCCGCGGGCGTGCAGCTTCTGGGTCGAGTTGCCGATCTCGGCCCCCATCCCGTACTCGAAGCCGTCGGTGAAGCGAGTCGAAGCGTTGACGTAGACCGCGGCGGCGTCGACGCCGTTGACGAACTCCTCGGCGGCTTCGTCGGATGAGGTGACGATCGCCTCCGAGTGACCGGTCCCGTGGCTGTTGACGTGCTCGACCGCGTCCTCGACCGAGTCGACGACGGCAACCGCCATCTTCAGCCCGAGGAACTCGCTTTCCCAGTCCGCCTCGCTCGCCGGAGCGACCGCGACATCTCCCGCGGCGGCCTGGGCGCGCTCGTCGCCGACCAGCTCGACGCCGGCGGCGGCGAGGTCGGCGAGGATCGCCGGCGCGACGCGCTCGGCGATCGCGGCGTCGATCAGCAGCGTCTCGGCGGCGTTGCAGACACCGGGGCGCTGGACCTTGGCGTTGAAGGCGATCCGGCGCGCCATCTCGGGGTCGCCTTCAGCGTGGACGTAGACGTGGCAGTTGCCGGCCGCGGCGTACATCACCGGCACCGTCGCCACCTTCTTGATCGCCGCCTTCAGGCCTTCGCCGCCGCGAGGGATCAGGAGGTCGACCAGCCCCTCCTGGGTAGCCAGCTCGGCCAGCTCCTCGTGGCCACCGCCGCCGAGCGAGAGCACCGCGTCCTCGGGCAGGCCGGCCTCGGCGAGCGCCTCGCGGGCGATCGCCGCCAGCGCTGCGTTGGAGCGCTCGGCATACGAGCTGCCACGGAGGACGATCGCGTTGCCGCTCTTGATCGTCAGCGCCGCGCAGTCGATCGTCACGTTCGGGCGCGCCTCGTAGACGACGGCGACGACGCCGAGCGGGACCCGCACCTTGCGCAGGTCGAGGCCGCTGGCAAGCGTTTTCCGTTCCAGCTCCTCGCCGACCGGGTCGTCGAGCGCGGCCACCACCAGCACCCCGTCGGCCATCGCCGCGATCCGCTCCGGCGTCAGCCGCAGCCGGTCGCGCAGGGCGTCGGTGAGCCCGGCGGCGTGCTCGTCGGCCAGGTCGCCGGCGTTCGCGTCGAGGATGTCGGCGACCCGCTCCCCGAGCAGGCGCGCGGTCGCCTCCAAGGCGGCGCTCTTCGCTTCCGTCGAGGCGCCGGAGAGCTGGCGGGCGGCGCGCTTGGCGGCGGCGCAGCTCTCGGCAACGGTGGTCTCGGTCACGGCCATCGGCAAAGGGTACCCAGCCACTCGTTCGCCTGTTCCTTTTTGTTGCCAGGCAACAAAAAGGAACAGGCGAATTAGAGCAGGACGAAGCGGTCCCGATGGACCACCTCGTCGGCGGCGTGCGGGAGCAGCTCGCGCACCTGGGCGCTCTGCATCCCGATCACTCTCTGCAGCTCACGGGAGGAGTACTCGCTGATGCCTTTGCCGATCGTCTCGCCGTCGGTGGCGACGTCGATCGCGTCTCCGGGCTCGAAGCTCCCCTCGACGGCGGCGATCCCGACCGGCAGCAGGCTGGAGCCGCGCTCGCGCAACACCCGGGCGGCGCCGGCGTCGACGACCAGGCGCCCCCGCGCCGGCTTCGCGTACTTGAGCCAGAGCTTGAAGCTGGAGGTCCTGCCCTCGCCGGGGGCGAAGCGGGTGCCGCCCGGCTCCCCGGCGGCCGCGGCCAGCAGGGTTCCGGCTTGGGTGCCGTTGCAGATCACCGCCGGGATCCCCGCCTCGCTCGCCATCTTGGCCGCCCCCACCTTGCTCCGCATCCCACCCGAGCCGAAGACCGAGGTGCGGTCGTTGATCTGCAGGTCGCCGAGCTGGGCGAAGTCGTTCACCTCGTCGATCAGCTCCGCGTCCGACTGCAGGCGCGGATCGCCCGAGAGCAGACCATCGACGTCGGTCAAGAGCACGAGCAGGCGAGCCTCGAGCAGCAGCGCCACCTGGGCGGCGAGGAAGTCGTTGTCGCCGAAGCTGATCTCGTCGGTGGCGGTGGTGTCGTTCTCGTTGACGACCGGAACGACCCCCCACTCGATCAGGCGGCGCAGGGTCTGGCGCGCGTTCAGGTAGTTGCTGCGGGCGGCGATGTCGGCAGCGGTGAGCAGCACCTGGGCGGCGCGGGTGCCATGAGTGGCGAGGCGGCTCTCGTAGGCGCGGAAGAGATCGCCCTGGCCCACGGCGGATGCGGCCTGCAGCTCGTCCATCGCTCGCGGCCGCGCCGACAGCTCCATCAGCCGCATGCCGCGGGCAATTGCGCCGGAGGTGACCATCACCACCCGCTCGCCTCCCTGCTCCAGCTGCGCGACCTGCTCGCAGACGGAATCGAGCACGTCGGCGCGCAGCTCGCCGTCGTCGGCGGCGACGATCGAGGAACCGAGCTTGACGACCAGGGTCATGGCGGGGAAAGTAGCCGAGATGGGCTCAGCAATCGGCTGGGGAGCGCTCGCCGCAAGCTCCCTCGTCATCGGCGCGGCGCTCAGCTTCGTGCGCCAGTGGCCGGAGCGGCAGGTTGGCTACGTCCTCGCCTTCGGTGCCGGGGCGCTGATCAGCGCCGTCAGCTTCGAGCTCGCCGCCGAGGGGCTCGCGATCAGCGGCGCCGCCTTCACCGGCGCCGGCCTCGCGGTGGGGGCAGTCACCTACTACCTACTCGACGGTCTGATCTCCCGGCGGATGGCTACCGGGCGGGGACGGAAGGGCCGCACCGAAGGGAGCGGGAGCGGCACGGCCCTCGCCCTCGGCGCCTTCCTCGACGGCATCCCGGAGCAGCTGGTGCTCGGGATCGGGATCGCCGGCGGCGCCGGGGTCGGCGTCTCGCTGTTGGTCGCGATCTTCGTCTCCAACCTGCCCGAGGCTCTCGGCTCGGCCAGCGACATGCGCAATGCCGGCCGCTCGCGGGAGGCGATCCTGCGGCTCTGGCTGTTGGTCGCGGCGATCTGCGCGATCGCCTCGGTGGTCGGCTACCTGGCCGCCGACGCGGTCAGCGCCGACGCGCGGGCGGCAGTCGACGGCTTCGCCGCCGGCGCCCTGCTGGTGATGCTGATCGACTCGATGATCCCCGACGCCCGCGAAGACGCCGGCCGCGGCGCCGGCCTCATCACCGTGCTCGGCTTCGCCGTGGCGGCCGGGCTCTCGAGCCTCGATTAGCCCTCAGACGTGCAGCTCGAACTCGTGCTCGCCTACACGGACGTCGTCGCCGGGCTCGAAGCCGGCGCGGTCGAGGGCGGCGAGGACGCCCATCTCCTTGAGGCGCTGCTCGAGGTAGGCGAGCGCTTCTTCGTTTTTCGTGTCGTGTCGTTCGAACAGCAGCTCGACGCCGCGGCCGAGGATCCGGAAGGCGCCGTCCTCCTCGCGCTCGACCCAGTAGCCGCCCTCGCCGGCGGGGCGATAGACGCGGTGCTCGACCTCGAATTCGCCGTTGGCGGCTACCGGCGACGGCGCAGACAGGGATCCGACGTCGGGCAGCTCGGAGAGGATCCGAAGGCGCAGCTCGTCGAGCCCTTCGCCGGTCGCCGAGGAGACCGCGAGTACATCGCGGACGCGCTCGCCGAGCCGCTCACTCCACGCCACTCGCTCCTCCTCCACCCGCTCGGGGGGCAGCAGGTCGCGCTTGCTGAGGATGACCACCTCGGGCAGCCGCTCAAGGCCGGTGCCATGCGCCTCCAACTCGCTCCGCACGGTCTCATAGTTGGCGACGGGGTCGCCTTCGGTCGGCGCGAGGTCGACGAGGTGGACGAGCATCGCGCAGCGCTCGACATGGGCAAGGAACTCGTGGCCGAGGCCGGCGCCCTCCGCCGCCCCTTCGATCAGGCCGGGGATGTCGGCGACCACGGCCTGGCGGTCCTCACCCTCGATCGTCCCCAGCACCGGCGAGATCGTCGTGAAGGGGTAATCGGCGACCTTCGGCGTTGCCCGCGTCAGCCGACCCAGCAGCGAGGACTTGCCGGCGTTGGGCAGGCCGACCAGGCCGACGTCGGCCAGCAGTTTCAGCCGCAGATTGATCCAGTCAGCCTCCCCGCCGCTTCCCTTCTCGGCAAAGCGAGGCGCCTGCCGGGTCGAGTTGGCGAAACGCTTGTTGCCGTGCCCGCCGCGCCCGCCATGTGCGACGACCGCGCGCTGCCCGGGGGTCACGAGGTCGATCGAGCTGCCGTCCACGGCGCTCGCCTGCGTGCCGGGCGGCACCGGGATCTCCCTGTCCTCCCCCCTGCCGCCCTGCCGGTTCGAGCCTTCTCCGTGGCTGCCCCGCTGCGCCCGGAAGTGCTTGCTCCCCTTCAGGGCCCCGAGATCCCGCCGCGAGGGATCGCAGACCAGGACGACATCGCCGCCATGGCCACCATCACCGCCATCGGGCCCGCCCCGCGGCACATGAGCCTCACGCCGAAAGGAAATGGAGCCGTTGCCGCCTCCGCCCCCCTCGACCCAGATTTTCGCCTTGTCATACACGGGTCAGGACTGGGTGAGAAGGGCGACGATCATGCCTCCAAAGCCCAGGACCGAGGTGAGGATCATGCCGGCGAAAAGTTGAAGCGTCATCCGGTGAAGTGCGGCGATCTGGCCTCCCAGTTCAGCGCGAACAGCCTGGAATCCACCGCTCGTCTCGGCGCGAAGGGCGCGGGATTCTTCGCGGGTCTCATTGAATCCCCCGTCGACCCTCTTATTGAGGTCGTCGAGGCGGTGGTCGGTCCAAGTCTCTTTCGCCATCACGGCCATGGTGCCAGGCTAGCGGATGAGATGCAACGTTTTGTACGCGCAACGTAAAAATTGCGCACCAGGATTGCGCCAGAAGCGAAACAACCCTCCTGAGGACGCCGACCCGCGTTCCTGCAGGACGCTGATGGTGCGGCCCTTGCGGGCCGTCTTGAAGTCGACCGTTCCCGGCCTCGTCGCGAAGATGATGGTCAAGCGGGAGGGGCACCTGGCCCCTCCCGCTCTGAACTGCAGTGATTTTCTGCGCCGCTACCCGACGACGATCTTCGACTTCGCCGCCTTGCCGGCGCTGCCCTTGACCTGGAAGGTCAGCTTGGCGGTGCCTTCGTCGGCGCCGCCCTTGACCTTGACCTTGATCGTCAGCGTCTTCTTGGCGCGACCATTGAGGCTGGCCTTCTTGCACTTCGGCGTCTTCAGGTCGTCCTTGGACGATCCCGGCAGCTTGACGCAGACCTTCGCGTTCTTCGGCTTCAGATCGCCCTGGTTGACGGCCTTGACCTTGAAGGTGACGAGGTCGCCGGCGTCGGCTTTGGCCTTCTTCTTGGTCGTCAGCTTCAGCTTCGAAGCTTTGACGTGGATCGCGGCGCTGGTCTGGACGGCAGAGCCGGCCTGGTTGGCTGCGGTCACGGTGCAGGTGTAGTCACCGGCGGATTTCGCGGTGAAGGTCGGCGCGATGGCGCCGGCGACCGGGGTGCCGTTGCGCGACCACTGGTAGGCGTAGGTGGTCGGGGCCTGATATACGAACGACCCGGCGTAGTCGGTAGCCCAGGTGCCGGTCGAGCAGCTCAGTTTGGCGCGGCTCTTCTTGTCGCGGGCAAGGGCGGGCGCCCCGGTGCCGGTCGGCGATTTGAGCACGAGGATGTCCTGCGGGCCGTCGAACGGCGCCGTCTGCGGGGAGATGTTGCCTCCGCTGCCACCGCTCAGACTGGCGAAGCCAAGCCCGTTGGTGCGGTCCTCGTGATTGTCGTAGTTGGACCAATAGATCCTGTTCAAGGCGGGGTCGATCGCAAATCCATACGAGGTGTCGACAAATGCGCCCGTGGTGTCGAGGATGCCGACATCGCCCCCAAGAAGCCCGGTGTAGGCAAACCTGTCCTGGTTTCCTTCAGACCAGTAGAGCCGACCGCCGGCGGGGTCGACGGCGAAGGCATAGGCGCTTTCGGGAGGCCTGCTCAAGGCCAACGTGCCGCCGCCGGTGCCGTTGACGTTGGCGAATCCGATCGAGATGTCTTCCCCTTTCGGATAGTTGCCCCAGTACACCCGCCCGTTGACCGGGTCGAGACCGAGCTTGTAGGGGTCGAGGAGCGTTGCCCCACTCGTGTTGAGGGCTCCGCCTGCGCTGCCATCGAGTTTCGCCCAGGCAATCGACCCGTCTCCTTCATTCGATCCGGTGTTTGCCCAGTAGATCATCCTGGTGGCCGGGTCGCCGACGACTCCAAACGGTTCGTCGAGCGGCGCCCCCGGCGCGCTGAAGACGCCCGCGCCGCTGCCGTCGAGATTGACGAACAGGATCTCGCCTTTGCCACCTGCGCCGCTGCTGCTGCTGACCACGTAGAGGCGCCCGGTGACCGTGTCGATCGCCATGCCTTCCGGATCGTCGAGGCTGACGCCGGTGAGGTTGAGTCCACCCCCGCCGCTGCCGTCGATGTTGGCGACGGAAATCGACTGTGGCGTTGCACGATAGTTGTTCCAATAGATGGTTTCGGCCGCCTGCGCGCGCGCCGTAAGCGCGAACAGGAGCACGAGGGCAAGGGCAATCGACGCGGAGACCGTGGCAATCCGGCCTCTGCGCTCGGTGGCGAGCAGCATTGGAAATCCTTTCCTAGTCCTGCAGGACGCTGATGGTGCGGCCCTTGCGGGCCGTCTTGAAGTCGACCGTTCCCGGTCGCGGGTCGCGAAGATCGTGTGGTCGCGGCCGATGCCGACGCCCTCACCGGGCCAGAAGCGGGTGCCGCGCTGGCGGACGATGATCTCGCCGCCGCTGACCTGCTGGCCGGCGAAGACCTTGACCCCGAGCATCTTCGGGTTGGATTCGCGGCCGTTGCGGCTGGAGCCGAGACCTTTCTTATGAGCCATGGCTAGCCTTTTCTCGGCTTTGGCCTTTCGAGCCGCCTTTGCAGGCGGTCACCTCGAGCCGGGTCAGCTCGGAGCGATGCCCGGCGCGGCGGCGGTAGCCCTTCTTCGCCTTGTATTTGAAGACTTTGATCTTCGGCCCGCGCAGGTGCTCGGCGACTTTCGCCTCGACTTTGACTTTCGCCAGGTCTTTGGCCCCGGCGACGACGTCGTCGCCGCGGAAGATGCACCGGGCGCAGGGCGACTTTGTCCCCCTCCTTGGCGTCGAGCCGATCGACGAGCAGGGACGTGCCCTCCTCGACTTTGTACTGCTTGCCACCGCTTTCGACCACTGCGTACGTGCTCATCAGTCTTCCTGTGCTGCCTTGTTTGGCGCGCGAACGCCCCCGACCGCCTCTGCGGCCGCGACTGCGTTTGCGCGAAGGAGCGTCGGATTCTAGCTCGGAGCCGTTTTCCTCGCCTCCCCCGGAGCCGTTGGGCGAATCGCCGCCCAGCAGCGAGGCGATCGCGGCCGAGCGCTCGACCTCGTCGATCCGCACCAGCTTGCGCTCGCCGACGAAGCGGCCGCCGCCGGTGACGCTGACGATGTAGGAGTCGATCCGGGCCACCGCGTCGTCGGCGTTGTACATGTGCGGCTCGTCGATCTTGACCAGCACCTCCTCGCCGACCTTGAACGGCAGCGCCCGCTCCTCGATCTCCTCCCGGCTGCCCGGACTCGACCACTTCGAAGGTGTCGATCGCCAGCGCGTCGCCGCCCTCGAAGTGGAAGCGCTTGCCGGTCTCCTCCTCGAGCTCGGGCAGGCCGCTGTCGGGATCGGTCAGCTCGTGGGCGACCTTCGGGTTGACCCGGATCAGGAAGGCCTCGGCGTCGTTGTTCTCGGCGGCGATGTCGCGCATCTTCCGCAGACCCTCCAGCGCGACCGTCTCGGCCGAGAGCACGACGCCCTCGCCGTGCGCAGGTCGGGCAGGGCGCGGTGAGGATCTCGCGCACGCCGTCGGTGACGTTCTGTCGCGTCATCTCGACCAGGCCCAGCGGCGAGACCTCGACCACGTAGCTCTTCGACTTGTCGGCGTCGAGCGCTTTGCGCATCGTCTTCAGGACTTTGTCGCGGTTGCTGGCCCGCGCCATGTCGATGAAGTCGATGACGATGATGCCGCCGATGTCGCGCAGCCGCAGCTGTCGCACCGCCTCCTCGGCCGCCTCGGTGTTGACTTTGGTGATCGTCTCCTCGAGGCCGCCTTTGCCGCGCCCGGTGAAGCTAGCCGCTGTTGACGTCGATCACGGTCAGCGCCTCGGCGTAGTCGATGATCAGGTAGCCGCCCGAGGGCAGGTCGACCCGCCGGTTCAGGGTCGACTCGATTTCCTCGTCGATCTTCCATTTCTCGAGCAGCGGCTTCTTGCCCTCGTAGAGCTCGACCCCGCCGACCAGCTCCGGCGCGGTCCGCTGGAAGAAGTTGGTCACCCGCTCGAACTGCTTCGGCGAGTCGATGATCGCCTTTTCGAACTCGCTGAGGAAGACGTCGCGGAGGACGCGGACCGAGAGGTCGGCCTCCTGGAAGACCAGTGCCGGCGCCTTGGTCGAGTCCGAGCGGCGCTCGAGCACCTCGCTCAGCTTCTGCAGGTAGCTGATCTCCCGCACGAAGTCGGATTTTTTCGCGCCGTGGGCGGCGGTGCGGACGATCAGCCCGCCCGGGCCTTTGTAGGTGCGGTCGACCATCTTGCGCAGCCGGTCGCGCTCTTTGTCGGCGAGCCGGCGGCTGACGCCGACGCCGCTGCCTTGCGGCGCGAAGACGAGGTAGCGGCCGGCGATCGAGACGTTCATCGAGAGCCGGGCGCCCTTCGTCTTCAGCGGGTCCTTGACCACCTGGACGAGGATCTCCTGTCCGGGTTTGATCAGCTCGTTGATGCGGCGGCCGGTGCCGCGCCCGCGACGCGGGGCCTGCTCGCCGCCGGGCATGACGATCTCGTCGACGTGGAGGAAGCCGTTGCGCTCGAGGCCGATGTCGACGAAGGCGGCCTCCATCCCGGGCAGGACGTTGTCGACCTTGCCCTTGTAGATGTTGCCGACGATCGAGCGACGGCCGCGGCGCTCGATGTAGAGCTCGGCGACGTCGGCTTTGCCGCCCTTCTGTCTTTGCCTCGAGGACGGCTACACGGGTCTCGCCGCGCTCGGCGGAGACCAGAATCGTTTTTTTCATTGTGTTTCAGCTCAGTTTCAGTTAGGTACGCAATGCCGGACCTCGTTCAAGAGATCACCAGGCGAACCTTCCCTTCTGGCTGAGATGCGCTTGGACGTTGATGCTCTGAAGAACGCCGACCGCCAAGAAGGTAGCGACGACGGAGGACCCTCCGTAACTCATCAGCGGCAGGGGGATCCCGGTGATCGGCATGATCCCGAGGTTCATCCCCACGTTGACGAAGGTCTGGAACAGCAGCGCGACGGCGATGCCGCCCGCCACCAGGGTCCCGTAGGAGTTCTTCGAGAGCGTCGTTATCCGCAGCGCCCGCCAGAAGAGCAGGGCGTAAAGGGATAGGACTAACGCGGCGCCCATGAATCCGTAGCGCTCACCGATCACCGCAAAGATGAAGTCGGTGTGCCGCTCGGGAACGAAGTCGAGCCGCGTTTGGGTGGCTTTGTCGCCGCGGCCGGTCAACTGACCGGAGCCGATGGCGATCACTGATTGGTTCTGCTGATAGCCCGCGCCGTCCGAGTGCTCGCTTGAGGTTGAAGAAGGACGTCAGACGCTCCTCCTGATACCCCTTGAGCACCGGGACCCCGGCCGCCGGAGCGGCGACCAGGACCAGCGCGATCAGCACGGCGAGAGCGCCGCCGATGACCGCGAAGTGCGTCCAGGGGACGCCTCCGAAGTACATGACGGCAAGGGTGGCGGCCCCGAACACCATTGAGGTGCCGAGGTCGGGCTGCAGGAAGACAAGGGCAGCCGGTGCCAGGCCGAGGATCAGGTAGCGCACCGTGCGCTGGACCTCAGAGCCGCGCCTGGCGCCATCGATCACGAACCCGGCAAGCGCAAGCACTAACAGGAGCTTGCCGAGCTCCGATGGCTGGAAGCTGAAGAAGGGGAGTTCGAACGACCGCCGCGAGCCGCGGGCGGCGAAGCCGAAGACGAAGACCAGGGAGACGCTGGCGCAGAGGAAGGTGTAGATGCCCGACCCGCAGCTCGCGGAAGCGCGAGTAGTCGATCCGGGTCAGCAGCACCATCCCGACGAGGCCGAGCAGGCCGTAGATCGCCTGGCGCTCGAGGAAGTAGTTGGGGTCGCCGGGGACGTCGTTCTTGGTCGCCTCGCCGAGGACGAAGACGCTGAAGGCGATCAGCGCGACCGCGGCGATCGTCAGCGGCCAGTCCATGTGGGCCAGCCCCAGCCGCTCGCCGATCCCGACGTGGACCGTGAACGGCTCCGGCCGGGCGTTTCTGGTTCGGGTCGCGTACATCGTCATTCGGCTCCACCGGCGCTCGTGACTGCAGCGGCCTGCTTGTCGTAGATCGCTTCGAGGATGTCCAGGACGACGGGGGCCGCAGATTCGGCTCCGAAGCCGCCTTCCTCGACGGTGGCGATAGTCACGATACGCGGGTTGGGATACGGGGACAGTGCCGCGAACCAGGATTGGTCGGCGTGAGCGGAGACGTTCGGCGGTTCCGGTCTTGCCCGCGATCGGGATCGGGAAGCCGCCGAAGACGCCCGCCGCAGTGCCGTCGCCTTCCTGCGCGGCGGCGTGCAGGCCCTCGAGGATCACCTCGCGATAGCCGGGGTCGAGGTGGAACCGGCGCTGGATCTTCGGCTCGAATTCCTTCAGTACCCGGCCGGCCGAGTCCTCGACTTCCAGCCCGACGTGGGGCGAGACGATCTTGCCGCCGTTGCCGAGCGCCGCGTAGGCGAGCGCCATCTGCAGCGGGTTCGTCTGCAGATCGCCCTGGCCGGTCGCCAGCTGGATGTTGTCGCCGGCCGACCAGGGCCGGTCGGTCAGTTCTTCCTCGTACAGATGGTTGCGCCACTGTTTGTCCGGCAGCAGGCTTTCGCCTTCCTCCGGCAGGTCCAGCCCGGACGGCCGGCCGATCCCCAGCTTGTGCGCCCATTCCTGCAGGTCGTTGGTCTTCCACATGTCGAGGCCGAGCAGGTAGAAGTAGACGTCGGAGGAGACCTGCAGGGCGCGGCGCAGTTCGACCGGGCCGTGGGCTTCGCCGCCGGCGTTTTCGAAGGTGTCGGTGCCGACTTCGATCTCGCCCCGGTCTTCGACCACGTCGTCAGGGGTTATGACGCCGTTTTCCAGCGCCGCCAGGGCGGTGATGATCTTGAAGATCGAACCCGTCGGGTAGGCGCCTTCGGTCGCGCGGTTGACCAGCGGCGCCAGGACTTCGTCCCGATACAGTTCGTTCACCTGCGCCTGGGTCGGTTCGATCAGGTCGGTCGGGTCGTAGGTGGGGTTCGACCCCATCGCCAGGATCTGGCCGTTGTCGATGTTCATCGAGATGAAGGCACCCGGCAGCCCGCGGGCCGCCAGCCCCCCTTCGCCGGCGCTCTGCACGTCGCCGTCGATCGTCAGCTTCAGGCTGTCGCCCGGCGTCGGCGCGGTCGAGTCGAGTTCGCCCCCCGGGGTCGGCTGGCCGAGCGCGTTGACCTGGATCCTGGTCCGGCCGGGTTCGCCGCGCAGGTACTTGTCGTAGGCGTCCTCGGCACCCGCCTGGCCGATCTCGTCCCCCGGCTCGAGGTTCCGGTAACGAGGGCCCTTCAACTCTTCTTCGCTCACCTCGCCGACGTTGCCGAGGATGTGTGCGGCAAAGCTCCCGCGGGGGTAGTGGCGGACGAAGACCCGCTGCACGCTCACGCCGGGGAACTCGCGCTGGTTCTCTTCGATGTAGGCGATCAGCTCGTAGCCGACGTCCCGGCGCAGCGTCACCGGCGCCCCGGCGGCGACTTCTTCGCCCTCCTCGATCGCGCGCCGCACCTCCGGCAGGGTCATGTGAGCGAGCTCCCCCAGGCGCGCCAGCTCGGCCCGTTCCTCGGTGGGGTCCTCGGGCAGTTTCTGCGTGTTCAGCTGCAGCGCCAGACTCGTGCGGTTGTCGACCAGGACTTCGCCGTTGCGGTCGAGGATGTCGCCGCGGGGGGCGATCACTTTGTACTCGCGGGTGCGGTTGTTCTTCGCCTCGGCGAGGTACTCGTCGCCGGAGAGGACCTGCAGGTTCCAGAGCCGGAAGAAGAGGACGGCGAAGAGCGCGACGGCGATGCCGCCCATCACCGCGACGCGCAGCGAGAGGCGGGCGCCCTGGGGGCGTGAGTCGTTGCGCAGGTGCATGCTCCTAGGCCCCCAATACCGTCGGCCGCCTGCCGCTGCGGCGGATCGAAAGGTCGTCGACGAGGGCGGGCCGCAGCGCGCGGCGCGCGCCGACGTAGATCGCCCAGCCGCCGAAGAAGGCGAAGACGCTCTTCAGCAGCAGGTCGCGGATGATCAGGGTGCTGACCGGCGCGTCGAAGCCGAGCATCATCTCAACCGCGCCGAAGCCGAGCTCGGCGACGAGGGTCAAGCCCATGCAGAGCAGCGGCGGGACCAGCGGGCTGTGGATCTCGAAGCGCTCGCGGAAGAGGCCGGCGAAGTAGCCGACTGCGAGGAGCACCAGAGAGCCGCCGCCGAGCGGCACGATCAGCAGGCAGTCGAGCAGCAGGCCGGCCGAGAAGCCGCAGACGGCGCCGGTCAGCGAGCCGCCGAGCAGCCCGAGGACGACGACCAGCGCCGGCAGCAGGTCGGGGCTGACGTCGAACAGGGTCACCCGCGAGAAGAGCGAGAGCTGGACGATCACGCCGCCGATCACGATCGCAACCAATCGGGCGAGGATGTTCGGGGTGAGGATCACCCGCGCGAGCCCCCGGTCAGGACCTGGACCAGATCGAGGTCGCGCAGGTCGGCGAAGGGACGGATGTGGACCTGCGCCTGGGCCTCCTGCTCGAGCAGCGGGGCTTCGTCCACTTCGCCGATCGGCAGGTTCGGCGGGTAGCCCGATTCGATCCCCTGGCTGCGCCAGCCGGAGGTGACGACCAACTGCCCCTTCCCGATCCGCTTTTCGGAGCTGAGAAATTCGAGGATCAGGTCGTCGGGGTTGCCCACCGCGGGCTTCATCAAACCCTGGTCGCCGCTCGGCACGATTTTCGCCGAGACGGCGCTTTCGTGATCGGCGATCAACGTCACCCGGGCCGAGCTGCCGGTGACGGCGGAGACGGTGCCGACCAGCCCGTCGCCGTTGACGACCGGGTCGCCGACCCCCACCCCGTCGCCGGAGCCGACGTCGATGGTCACGTCGGAGAACCAGACGGTGGGCGAGCGGAAGATCACCCGCCCCGAGACCTCGTCGTAACCGGAGGGGATGGCGCCACTTTCGTCGAGTTTCAGGAGCTTGTGCAGCTGCTCGTTTTCGGCCAGCGCAGCCTGAGCGCCGACCGCCTGCTTGCGGGCTGCTTCCAGTTCGGTGTGCAGGCGCGCGTTGCGTCCCTTCGCGTCGAAGGTCTCGTCGAACCAGTTGATCATGTCGCGGGCCGGCTTCAGGGCTCGGTCGGCAACCGACTGGATCGGGCTGAAGACGGCGCTGACGCCCCGCTGCATGCCGTCGGAGCCCTGGCCGTAGGTGACGGTGAGCAGGGCAAACGAGCCCACTATCAGCAGCGCGAGCACCGCCCGGCGGCGGCGTACTTGCTTTCGATACACGTTGGTGACCTAAGTTCGGTGTTTCGCATGAGCGGACCGGCTAGCGCCGGGGCCTCGCTCCGTTGTTCTTTTCGGCGCGGCGCATCGTCTCGACCTCCTCGAGCGAGATGCCCGAGCCGACTGCCACGCACGTCAATGGCGACTCTGCCAGTTGGCAGGGCATCTGGCACTCGTCGCGCAGCCGCTGCTCCAGTCCTTGCAGAAGCGCGCCGCCTCCGGCCAGGGTGATGCCGCGGTCCATGATGTCACCCGCCAGCTCCGGGGGCGTGCGATCGAGGGTCTCCTTAACCGCGGCAACGATGTGGCTAACCGGTTCCTCCAATGCACCCCGCACCTCCTCGGAGGTCAGCTCGATCGTCTGCGGCAGGCCGGAGACGAGGTCGCGGCCGCGGATCTCGGTCCGTACCTCTTCAGGCAGCGCCGCGGCCGAGCCGGCGTCGAGCTTGACCTGCTCGGCAGTCTGGGTGCCGATCGCCAGCTTGTAGTTCTTCTTGCAGTGGCGGACGATCGCCTCGTCGAGCTCGTCGCCGCCGACCCGGATCGACTGCGAGACGACGATGCCGCCGAGGCTGATAACCGCGACCTCGGTGGTGCCGCCGCCGACGTCGACAATCATCGAGCCGGTCGGCTCGGCTACCGGCAGCCCGGCCCCGATCGCCGCCGCCATCGGCTCCTCGATCAGGTAGGCCTGGCGGGCGCCGGCGGAGAGACACGCCTCCTCCACCGCCCGCTTCTCGACCCCGGTCACTCCGGAGGGAACGCAGACCACCACCCGCGGGTGGGCGAAGCGGTGGGAGTTGACGGAGGCGATGAAGTGGCGCAGCATCTGCTCGGTGACGTCAAAGTCGGCGATCACGCCGTCCTTCAGCGGTCGGATCGCGGTGATCGTCCCCGGGGTGCGGCCGAGCATCCGCTTCGCTTCGACCCCGACGGCTTGGACCCGACCGCTGAGCGAGTCGATCGCCACCACCGAGGGCTCGGAGAGGACGATGCCGCGCCCGCGCACGTAGACGAGCGTGTTGGCGGTACCGAGGTCGACGGCCATGTCGCGACCGCCGAGCCGAGTCAGGCGACTGAGCAGGCCCAATTGGTTGCCTTCTGTGGATCAACGCGATTTTCCAGAGAGAGAATGATCGCAGAGCCGCAAAATCCGACCTTTGCAGGGGTGGTCGCTGCGGCGTACCATCGATATACGAGAAGTACTCGAGATCTCTCGGTCGAGACAGCAGACGATATGACCACCCCCCACGCGAGGATCCTCGCAATCGACGACGACCCCGAGATCCTGGAAATGGTGGCTCGGGTGCTCGGTGAGCGATACCAGTGCGAGCTCGCCAGTGACGTCTCCGCGGCCCGGCAGCGACTTGCGGATGGTGAGTACCGCGTCCTCCTCTGCGACGTGCAGATGTCCGGGGAGTCCGGGCTGGCACTGGTCGAGGAGTTGGCCGCCGAATGCGAGGCGACGGCGGTCGTCCCGATGGCCGGAACCGAGGATCCGTCGCTGGTCGAGCATGCCCTCGAACTGGGCGTATACGGCTACCTCGTCAAGCCCTTCTCCCCCGGGCAGCTTCTGATCACGACCGAGACGGCCCTCCGCCGATTGGAGACCGAAGCGGCCGAGCGGGCGCATCGGCGGCGCCTTCAGGAAACTGTCCAGGCCGCAGTCGATCGCGCTCCGATTCCGATCTTCGTCAAAGACCTGGAGCGGCGCTACCTGCTCGCCAACCAATTTGCGCACGAACTGATGAGGCGGGAGCCGGGTGAAATGATCGGGAGCACCGACGCCGAGATGCATTCGCCAGAGACGGAGCGGGTGATCCGCGAGGGCGACATGCAGGTGCTTCAAGACGAAGAGCCCAGCTTTCGGGAGATGACCGTCGAGATCATGGGCCGCGAGCGAACCTTCCTTACGGTCAGGTTCCCGTATATCGGCGTGGACGGAAACCTGGCGGGCATCGTCGGCGTCTCTGCCGAGATCACCGCCCAGCGCGAGGCCGAGCGGTTGCAACGGGACCTGGCGGGCGCGCAGGCTCGGACGGTCGAGGAGCTGCGCTCGTCGCGGCAGGAAGCACTTGAACGGATGGCCCAGGCGATCGAGATGCACGACTCCGAGGTCGGTCGCCATGTCAACCGGATGGCGCGGGTGACCTCCTACCTGGCCTCCCAGCTCGGGCTCGGCGACGAGCAGATCCAGCTGATCCGGGCAGCTGCGCCGATGCACGACGTCGGCAAGGTCGTGATCCCGGAGAAAATCCTTCGCAAGCCCGGACCTCTGACGCCGGAGGAGCGGGTGGAAATGGAGCGCCATACCGAGATCGGCTTCAGCATCCTTTCCGGCTCCAAAAGCGAGCTGCTGCAGATAGCCGCTCGGATCGCCTTGACCCACCACGAGTGGTTTGACGGGACGGGCTACCCGCAGGGTCTTGCGGGCGAGGAGATCCCGATCGAAGGGCGGATAGTCGCCGTCGCCGACGTCTTCGACGCTCTGCTCAGCAATCGGTCTTACCGGCCGGCGCTGAATATCGACGAGGCGATCAAGGTGATCCGCGACAACCGCGGCACCCAATTCGACCCCGAAGTGGCAGACGTGCTCCTCGAGCACAGCGACGCCGTGGTCGAGCTGCGCGGCTGACTCAGGTCCGATCGAACAGCGCCGGCGCCAGTTCGGCCAGCAACCCGACCGGTAGCCCAACCACGTTCGAGACGCTCCCCTCCAGCCGCTCGACCAGGCTCGACCCCAGCGTCTGAATCGCATATCCGCCCGAGCGCCCCTCCCACTCTCCGAAGGCCACGTACCGCTCCTTTTCCTCGTCGGAGAGCTTCTTGAAGACCACGGTCGTCTTCTCGATCCCCGGCCGCTCCTCCCCATCCTCAACCACCACCAGTCCGCTCATCACCGTGTGAGCTCTGCCAGACATCCGGTCGAGGTAATCCCGCGCCTCCGCAGCATCAGCGGGCTTTCCGAGGACCTCGCCATCCAAAACGACGTCCGTGTCACACGCAATCACAAGGCCCTCCGCCCATAGCGCTCTCGCCTTAGAGAGCGCGTTCAAGCGAACGAGCTGTTCAGGATCCCCACTCGTGATCTCCTCGACGCCCGGCACAACGACGACGAACTCGAGCCCAAGCTTTTCGAGGATCTCCCGCCGCTGCGGAGACCCGGATGCAAGCGTGACCCTCAGGACAGCTCGGGGAACCAGATCCCGATCTCGCGCTCGGCCGACTCGTCGGAATCGGAGCCGTGGACCATGTTGAAGGTCACCTCGAGGGCGAAATCACCGCGAATCGAGCCGGTTGCCGCCTCGATCGGGTTGGTCGCGCCGATCAACTGGCGCGCGGCCTTGACCGCTTCGGGGCCCTCCAGGACCATCGCCACCAGGGTGCCGCCGGTGATGAAGGAGACGAGCTCGCCGAAGAAGGGCTTGTCGGTGTGCTCGGCGTAGTGCTGGTTTGCGATCGACTCGATCGGCGCGCAGCGACTTGAGGGCGGCGATCCGCAACCCCTTGCGCTCGAAGCGGGCGATCACCTCACCGGTGAGGGCGCGTTCGAAGGCGTCAGGCTTGACGAGGATCAGGGTCCGGCTCACGGCGGGGGCTCCTTTGCTCTTTGGTTGGTTGTGCCCCTTCGTCAGCCTCCGGCGACGCTTTGCGGCGACGCGGCGGTGCCTGGCGTTGCGGTTGCGGTTGCTGCTGTGGCGCCTGGCGCTCCTCGGGGTCCCTGCGTTTGCGGCGCGGCCGCTCGCCGCCGCCGCCGAGGCTCGTCTCGCAGTAGGGGCATAGCCCCCAGCGCGGGTCGACCGGCTTGCCGCAACTCGGGCAAGGGTCCTTGAGCCGGCGCTGGCAGTTCGGACAGCGCAAGTAGTTTTTCTCCACCGGGTACTCGCAGGTGGGGCAGGACTGGTCACGCAGCTGCCGCACCCGCAGCTCGGCCGCTTTGATCTCCAGTTCGCGCTCGTGCGCGTCCTCCAGGAACTCCGGCGGCCGCACGATCGCGTAGACCGCGGTGCCGATGAAGGGGAAGAAGGAGGCGACGGTGGCGCAGGCGACCAGGAACGGGTCGGAGAGACGGCGACGGGCGTCGAGGTAGGTGTAGACGATCAGCGCCAGCCAGAGCACGACCAGCATCAACAGGAAAAGGGTCGCGACGAGGTTGAGGCCGTCGTTGGTGATGCCGAAGATCGCTAGAGGCATAGGCAAGATTTGGGGACTCAGGCGGGGCTGAGGGAGCGGCAGTCTACTTCGCCGTCGCCGACGCCAACCCTGTTCGCTAGAGGAAAAGCCTTCCAAACAGGTATCCGACGCCGAAGAAGACGAGAATCACGATCGCGACGACGGCCGCGACCAGTCCCATCATCGAGAGCAGTTCAGAGCCGGCGCTGCGGGGACGATCCATGCGCGAATCCTCGCATAACGCCGCCGATGGGCCGATTTCCCGACATATGGAGGAGTTCAAGGCCCGTCGATGATCCGGCGAGCTGGGGCGATCGCATAGTGGGAGCCGGCGACGAGGAGGACGCCTTCGGGCGGTTCGGCGGCGAGAGCCCGGCCCCGTTCCAGGGCCGCGTCGAAATCGGCCTCGGACTCGGCCGGCAGACCGGCCGACTCGCAGGCGGCGGCCAACTCCGCCGCCGGCCGCGAGCGCGCGCCGGGCCGGCCGTGTCCCTCCAGCGCCTTCCTCGGCAGCTCGGTGCAGACAACTCGGTCCAGGGCGGGCGCCAGCGCCGCGATCATCGCCGCCGCATCCTTGTCGGCGAGGATCGCCAGGCAGGCGACGACCCTCCTCCCGCCGCTCACCCCGGGCAGCGACTTGGCCAGGGCGGCGGCGCCAGCGGGGTTGTGGGCGGCGTCGAGGTAGGTCGGCGGCTGCTCGGCGATCGGCTCGAGGCGGCCGGGGACCGAGACCGTGGCGGCCACTCGCGCCACCGCCCCCGCCTCCAGCGGACGGCCGAGGAACGCTTCGGCCGCGGCGCAGGAAATCGCGAAGTTGCGCCGCTGGAACTCCCCCGGCGCCCGCAGGCGCACCTCGGGGGCGGGCTCGGCGGGTGCCCAGAGGAGGCGGGCACCGCGCTCGCCCGCGGTCCGCCCGGCCAGCGCCTCCACCGGCGCCGAGACCTCGCCCAGGACCAGCGTCGTCTGGTCGCGGAGGACCGCCAGCTTCTCGACCGCGATCTCGACCTCGGTCTCTCCCAGCCACTCGGTGTGGTCGAGGCCGATCGAGGTGAGGACCGTGACCTTGGAGGGAATCGTGTTGGTCGCGTCGAGCCGCCCGCCGAGCCCAGCCTCGACCACCGTTACCTCGACCCGCGCGTTCGCCAGCGCCACGAAGCTCGCCGCGGTCGCCGCCTCGAACTGCGTCACCGCATCGCCCTCGTCGAGGGTGCGATCGACCCCCGCCGCAGCTCGACTGACCTGCTCGACCGCCTCCGCCCAGGCGGCCGCCTCGACCTCCTCGCCGCCGATCAGCGTCCGCTGCGACCAGCGGTCCGTGTGGGGGAGACGACCGCGCCGGCTCGCAGATCGTGCGCTTCCAGCAGGGCCGAGGTCATCCGCGTCACCGAGGACTTGCCGTTGGTGCCGACGACGTGGATTGAGGCGAAGCGATGCTGCGGCAGTCCCAGCGCCGTGGTCAGCTTGCGCATCCGCTCGAGGCCGAGTCGCCAACCGACCGGCTCCAGGGACTCGAGATATGCGTCGGGGTCCAAAATTAGTCGACGGTGCTCCGCTCCGCGTCCGCGCCGTCCATCCCACTACTCGAGCTCGGCCAATTCCGTGCGGTACCGCTCCAGCTTCCCCCGCTCCTCCTCGACCACTTCGGCCGGCGCCTTGGCGACGAAGCCCTCGTTGCCGAGCTTGCGCTCGCCGCGCTCGACCTTGGCCCGCAGCTCCTCGCGGCGCTTCTCGAGGCGCTCGGCGACAGCGGCGGCATCGAGCTGGTCGGAGTCGAGTACGCGGACGGGGCCGATCGAGGCGACCGGCTTGGCCCCGACGCCGTCGAACTCGAAGCGCGAGAGGCGGGAGACGAACCCCGGCGGTTCGACGCCGTCGATCACCGCCGGCAGGGTCGCCCCGGCCGGGACGCCGGCGAGGTCGCGCCAAGCGCGGAGCCGCTGGGTCAGCCCGATCCCGCCCTCCACGTCCCCCTTGGCCGCGTCATCGAAGAGCGACTCGTCTGGGGTCGGGAAGGTGTGGACCGCGAGGTGCCCCTCGCGAGCCGGGTGATAGCTCCAGATCTCCTCGCTGACGAACGGCATCGTCGGGTGCAGCAGCCCCAGCACCCGTTCCAGCGCGTAGAGCAGCGTCGCCGCGACCTCCTCCTCGCCGTCGTAGAGGCGGGGCTTGACGATCTCCAGGTACCAGTCGCAGAGGTCGCGCCAGAAGAAGGAGTAGACCTCCTGGACGGCGTGGGCGAAATCGTAGGTCTCGAGCTTCCCGGTCACCGAGGCGAT
>CAVRVU010000004.1:0-463986 GCA_963724745.1 uncultured Actinomycetes bacterium | reverse complement strand
TAGAGGTCGTAGAAGGCGACGTAGCCGACCCGCGCCGCCTTGACGATGTGGTCGACCGAGGTGTTGCGGTAGCCGCGCTTGGCGACCAGGTCGACGGTCGCCTCGAAAAGGCGCTCCCGCTGGTGGGCGGCGACCACGTCCGGAGCCAGTCCGTGCCTTCCCAGAGGCACGATCGGCGCTTCGTCTGGAGCCCGCTTCATTGGGCCAAGATACCCGCCTAATGAGTTGGGGCAACGTTTCCATAGCGAGGAATATGGTTTTCTTCTCAACTCGCGCGCTTCGGGACCGGGCTCAGGCGAATCCGGAGGGGCGATCCGCCGATATGCAAGATCAGGGGCCGAGGAACGGCAAGGGAACCAGGGGCGCAGCCGCGCGCCGCCGCATCGAGACGGCGATGCTGGAGCTGAGCGGGGAGTTCGGCTACCGCGCGGTCACCCTCGATCTGCTGCTCGTCCGCAGCGGCGCCACGGACGAGCAGTTCCAGGCAGACTTCACCGACCTCGGAGCCTGCTTTGCGGCCGCTTACGAGGCCGAGGCCGAGAATCTCTGCACGGCGATGCTGACCGCGGCCGGGGAGGGCCGAGACTGGCGAGCCGCGACCGAGGCGGGCCTGAACGCCGTCCTGCGTTTCGCAGCCGCCCGCCCGCGGATCGCCAGGGCCCTCGTCCGCGAGGTCCACATCGCCTGCGGGCCGGCCCTCGCCAACCACGAGGAGCTGCTCGAGCGGCTGGCGGCGGCGATGGGCGAGGAATGCGGGGCACCCGCGAGCGACCTGGCGGTGACGAGGGCGCCGAGCTTCGTCGTCGGCGCCGTCGAGGGCGTCATCTCCGGTCACCTCGACCGCGGCGAGGAGCAGCAGTTGCTCGAGGCCGGGCCGGAACTGATGGACCTCATAGCCACCTTCTTCAGCGGCAGGGAGCCGGATCAATGAGGAACGCAACAACTCCATCTGAAAACTGACCTTGACTTCGAAGTGAGAATACGTCTATATTCGCCAAGTTCGCCAGGGAGGCGACACAGGGATTCGGTTCGCAGGCAGGGAAGCCACCCGCCCTCGCGCCGTCTCAGGACCGGGCTCCAGGGGCCCAACGCACAAGGAGAGCGATAAGTGAGAAGCCACGTCAAGGCAGCGTCCGCGCCATCGACCCGTCGTGAGAACAGGACGTTCTCGCCAGGCGTCCTTGCCGCGATGCTCGTCTGCGCGGCGGCTTTCCTAGGGATTGGTGCGCCCGCAGCCGGTGCTGCACCTAGTGCGACCTCTGAGTACGCATACTTCACTTCGTTCGGAGCCGGGGAAATCAGTGGCTACCCCTTTACCCCTGGTGGGTACAACGCCAACCCCGTCGCGGTGGATCCGATAACGGGCAACATCCTGGTCGACGACGAATCGGCTGGGGGCGTGCGGTCTTCGCACCCGATACCTCGGCAGGCGGGGTGCCGCTAACTTTCGCGCCCACGGGTCCGTTGTCCACGAACATCGCGACCGATCCCGTCACGGGGGCCCTTTACGTGCAGGAGTCGGTCTTTGGCGATGAAATCGGAGGCGGTCACATCCGACGCTTCCTGTCCGATGGCGCCCCCACCCCCACCTACACGGAAGATCCCAGCTTTGCGCCGACGCCGAGCGGCGGATTCCTCTTCGTATCCAAAGCGGGGCTCGCGGTCAATCCGACCAATCATGAGGTGGTGGCCTTCGCCTTCGGGCAGGCAGAACTCGAACGCCTCGACCCAGCGACCGGTGCGCTGATTTCCACCATCGGCCTCGCTGGCAACGGATCCAACGATGTCGCGGTGGGTCCTGACGGCACCATCTACGTGAGCGTGCACAACGAAATCCTGCGATTCACCTCCACGGGAACCCCGCTCTCCAGCTTTCCCCTCAAAGGCGATGTCTCGGCGCTGGGGGTCAATCTCGTCACCGGCAACGTCGTGGCGATTCTCCTGGGTCCACAGGACTTACAGGTGCTTGAATTCTCTCCGGCGGGCGAAAGGTTGTCGGATCGACGCTTCCCGAAAAACACCCTAGGCGTGGCGATCAGCCCTGCCGGGGACCGCCTTTACAGCTACAACCCATCGACCACTTCGATCGACACCTACATAAAAGCTCCATATCCAGGAGTCGGAGTTCCGGTCGCCTCCGAACTCACCACCACCGGCTTTCACATTTCAGCCGAACTCGATCCGGGCGAAGAAGAAGGAAGCTTGCCGGCTGGCAGCAAGGTCCGATTCGAGTACCGCCTCAAAAGCGACGAAGACTGGACGCCGACTCCCGACCAGGACGTTACCGCGGCAGGGTCGTACGCTGACAACATCACCGGCCTCGAACCCAACCGCACTTACGAAGTTCGAGCGGTGGGTTCTAACGCGCTGGCATTGTCCGCCTCCGACCCGGCGAAAGTCACGACCCTCGGAATTCCCCCGGCGGTCGATACCTCCGCCGCCACCGATGTCACCGAAACCGGCGCGGTGCTCAACGGAATCGTGAACCCATTCGGGGCGCAGACCACTTATCACTTCGAGTATGGGGCGACGACCGCCTACGGCGCACGGATCCCCGCCGGTATCGACGCCGTTGCCGGCAATAACTATGGGCCCAAGAAGTTCAGCCGCCGCCTCTTCGGGCTGGCTCCGGGGACCACCTACCATTTCCGCCTCGTCGCCACCAACGCCACCGGCACGACCGAGGGGCAGGACCGCACCTTCACCACGATTACCGCGGGGGGCGAACCGGTCTTTGCCTATGAGCAGGTGACGCCGGCGGACAAGCAGGGGGCCGCGGTCATTCCCCGGCTTGGCATGCAGGCGGCGCCAGACGGGAACGGGATTTCATACACCACCAAGACCGGCTCGCAGTCGTCTCCGCTGGTTGTACGATCTGTCGCCATCCGCGGGGCGAGCGATTGGCAAGGAAGGATCGACACCGACCCACCACTCAACGCAGCCAGCCATTTCTTCCTGGCGCACGCGACTCTGGCCGTCTCCACCGACTTCACTCACACGTTCGTAGTCAGCAACCGAGCGTTGACCCCAGGGGCAATCGAAGGCGGGGGAAACCTATACCGAGTCGAGGTCGGCTCGGACGATTACCAGTTCATCGGCGCCAACGGCGAGGAAGAGGCATTCCCCTCGTTTGCGTCAGGCAAGCAGAACAACACCTTTATGGCCGGAGCCCCGGACCTTGGCTGGATCGTCTTCACGTCTCCTCTGCCGTTGCTTCCCGGTGCGCCGAACCATGCGAATTATCGCTGGAGCGAGGCCGACGGGCTCGAACTCGTCTCGGTCACCCCGAACGGCGACCCGAGCGAAGCGCTGAAGGGAGCGCCCTCATCCCTATACCACACGGTGTCTGACGATGGAGGCCGGATCTACTTCACTGCTACGTCGGGTTCAGAACGGGGTGTCTATCTGCGCGAAG
The DNA here is from genome assembly GCA_963724745.1 of uncultured Actinomycetes bacterium. Taxonomy (GTDB): domain Bacteria; phylum Actinomycetota; class Thermoleophilia; order Solirubrobacterales; family 70-9; genus VAYN01. The sequence goes on along the minus strand of CAVRVU010000004.1, from coordinate 460,571 downwards.
ATGGCGGAGCGGCGTTGCCGATCTCGGTCTCGCACGTACCCGGCGATCCCGCTACGGCGCAGCCGGGAGTACTCCTAGAGGTCAACAAAGATGGCCGTTACGCGTTCTTCGCCTCAAAAGCCAAACTGACCGATGATGCTCCTGAAGAACCGGCAATAGAGCCGCCAGACAATCTCTATCGCTATGACGCGTCCGACGGCAGCCTCGAATACCTGGGGGTACAGGTAGGGATCACGTCCACGCAAGCCAACGAAGTGACCGGCGGTAGCTTTGGAACTGGAGCAGACGGCCGCACGTTCTATTTCAACGCTGCAGCTAGCGGCCTTCACGTGTGGCACGATGGAACTGTCAATGCCGTGACCCCCGCCGCGCTCGCGGCCGGAGAAGAACGGTCTAGCCCGAGCGGTCAGTATTTTGCCTTCTACGAAGGCGGAGCAATCCGCGTCTACGATGCTGAGAGCAACGAAGTCAGCTGCGCGTCCTGCCTCCCCGACGGCACTCCGGTTGCCGCTACGCTCCCGGAAACCGACGAATTGTACGTCAGTAACCGCTACCCACAGGCGGTTACCGACGACGGCACTGTCTACTTCGGGACGGCCACGCGGATGGTGGCGGCGGACGTCAACGGCACGCGCGACGTCTACGCTTACCGCGACGGATCGGTCAGGCTGATCAGCCCGGGTAATCGATCCTTCGAAGCCTCCATCGCCGACATCTCTGAAGACGGCAGCAACGTCTTCTTCACCACTGCGCAAAAGCTGGTCGGGCGAGACAACGACGAATCGATCGACGTCTACGTCGCCCGCCTGAACGGAGGCCTGCCTGTCCAGAACCCGCCTCCCGCCCAGGAATGTTTGCGTGATGACTGCAAGGCCACCCCGGGCGCTGGTCCGGAGCTGCCTTTCGGTGGCTCGGAAGCGCTGAGCGGTCCTGAGAACGTGAAACCGAAGAAGAAGGTCGTCTGCGGCAAGGGCAAGCGCAAAGTCAAGGTCAACGGCAAGGCCAAGTGCGTGAAGAAGCACAAAGCCGGCAAGAGCAGGAAGGGGGGCAACCGATGAACCGGGCCCAGAGGATTTACCGCAGAGCCCTGATGACGGTTTCGGCTGTGCTGGCACTAGGCGTTTTGGCCGCACCATCGGCCAGCGCGTTCTTCGAATTCTCCGAAGTGGGCGTGCTGGTGAACGACCGCAGCGGCAACTACACGCGCCAAGCGGGCGCCCATCCGGATTTCACTTTCGACTTCGCCGTTCCTGCAAATGAAGGTGTACCGGCAGAGGCGGTACGCGATGTCGATCTCGATCTTCCCGTTGGAATGGTTGGTAATCCCACGCCGTTCCCGACCTGCACGATGGAGCAGTTGACCGGCCCTATCGGCGTGAACAATCAGATCTGTCCCGTTTCGAGCCAGATTGGCAGAATCAATCTCGACAAATTGCAAGACGTTGGACTCTTCAACCTCGAGCATGGTCCCGAAGTTCCCGCCCGCTTCGGGTTCAACTATCTGGGATCCGTAGGCACGATTACTCCTCGGATCCGGCCTGACGATTACGGCATCTCCGCGGGCAGCTTCGAAATCTCGCAAGGACTGCCTATCTTTGGAGCAAAACTCACTCTCTGGGCGTACCCCGCGGACCCGGTGCATGACACGGAGCGGCAAGGGGTGGGCTTCGCGTTCATCGATGGCACTCCCTGGGAATCAAATGCCGCCAAAGTCCCCTTCTTCACCAACCCGACCGCCTGTCCTGACGCTGCCCAGACCTTCACCGCAAGGGGAGATTCCCGCGAGAACCCAGGCGTCTTCGACGAACGGACGTTGACCGCTGACGAAGAAGGCGCTCCATTCATTTGGGAAGGGTGCGAAAACCTGACCTTCGAGCCGACGCTGATTCCGGTTCCAGGCACGCATCGCGCCCACTCGCCAACCGGGCTGGACGTGAACCTCGACCTGCCTTCGAATGACGGCAGCCCCGATGGCTTTGCTGCCTCGGCGGTGAAGAAAACCGTGCTCGTCTTCCCACAGGGGCTGACGGTTTCGCCTTCGGCGGTGGCCGGCCTTGAAGGCTGCTCGGAAGCCCAGGCCGGATTCGGCAGCAATGATCCGCCGACCTGCCCGAGTGGGTCGAAGATCGGCACCGTGACGATCGAAACCCAGCTGCTGAAGGATCGGCTGAACGGGGAGGTGGTGCTGGCCAAGCAGAACGAAAATCCGTTTCACTCGACCTTCGCGGTCTACCTGCTGGTCAAAGGACCGGGCTTCTACCTGAAGCTCCCGGGTGAGCTGAGCCTGGACAAGGGGACCGCCCAGCTGCGGGCGATCTTCGATGACATCCCGCAGCTCCCGTTCGAAAACGTCCACCTCGACTTCCGCGGTGGCCCGACGGCGCCGCTGGTGACGCCCAACAAGTGCGGCGACTACTCGATCAAGACCGAAGTCTTCCCCTGGGCACGGCCGAACGAACCGGTGGTCGGCTCGGTGCCGATGCCGATCAACGAAGACTGCGCCGGGGGCGGGGAGTTCAATCCGCGCCTGCAGGCCGGCGTCGCCAACCCCGTCGCCGGGGCCAAATCCCCGCTGACGATCCGCGTCACGCGGCAGGACGGCGAACAGAACATCTCGAAGATCGAGGTGACGCTGCCGAAGGGCGAGATCGCGAACCTGAAAGGGCTCGAGGTCTGCCCCGAGGCCCAGGCGCCTTCGGGCGCGTGCCCGGCGGGAAGCCAGGTCGGGATCGCCACCTCGGCGATCGGGACCGGGGCCTTCCCGCTGTTCGTCCCTCAGACCGGCAAGGAGCCCACGGCCCTCTACTTCGCGGGCCCCTACAAAGGCGCCCCCTACTCATTGATCACCAAGGTCCCCGCCCAGGCCGGTCCCTTCGACTTCGGCGACATCGTGGTCAGGACGGCGATCGACCTGAACCCGGTCACCGCCCAGGTGATCGCGAAGTCGGATCCGCTGCCGCAGATCCTCGAAGGGGTGCCGATCGCCTACCGCGACGTCCGCATCGAAGTCAAAAAACCAGACTTCACGGTGAACCCGACGAGCTGCGAACAGCGCTTCGTGACGACGACGATCACCTCTGTCGACGGCACCGAGGCGCACCCGTCGGTGCCGACCAAGGTCGGCGACTGCGGAGCGCTGAACTTCGGCCCGAAACTGAAGTTCAAGGTCAAGGGCGGCACCAACCGCGGCGATTTCCAGGCGCTGACCGCGGTGCTGACCACGGGCAAGAAGGAAGCCAACATCAGCCGGGTGCAGGTCGCCCTGCCTCACGCCTTCTTCCTCGCCCAAGAAAACATCGGCACCGTCTGCACCCGGGTCCAGTTCGCCGCCAAGAACTGCCCCGCGGCGTCGGTCTACGGTTTCGCCCGGGCGATCACGCCGCTGCTCGACAACCCGCTCGAAGGGCCGGTCTACCTGCGCTCCTCGAGCAACCCCCTGCCGGACCTGGTGGCCGATCTGCAGGGCCAGTTCGACATCGAGCTCGCCGGCCGGATCGACTCCGAGAACGAAGGCATCCGCAACACGTTCGAGACGGTCCCCGACGCTCCGGTGACCAAGTTCGTCCTGAAGATGAAGGGCGGCAAGAAGAGCCTCCTCGTCAACAGCCGCAACCTCTGCTTGTCACCCGCGCGGGCGAAGGTGCGGATGGTCGGCCAGAACGGCAAGCGCCACAACGAAAAGCCGATCGTCCAGACCAGTTGCGGCAGCAAGGCCAAGAAGAAGCGCACGAAGTAGCCATGCGCGGGCGAAGGGGTAAGAGCGCCGCCGCCATCATGGCGGCGCTCTGCGTTCTTGCCTCGGCCTCGCTCGCCTCGGCGGAGGTTACTCAGGAGGGCAACCTGCGGGTCTCCTTCACCGGCGGGATATCCCCCAATGCCCTGCCCCGTAATGGCACCGCGCCGGTGGCGGTCGAGTTCGGCGGCGAGATCAAGACCCTCGACGGTCAGCAGCCACCGCAGCTACGGTCGATCTCGTTGGCCATCAACCGCAACGGCAAGTTCGACTTCCGTGGCCTGCCCGTCTGCCACTACCACCAGATCCATCCCGCTTCAACCAGGGAAGCGATCGCCACCTGTCCCGACTCGGTGATCGGCAACGGCACCTTCGGCGCCAACGTGCTGCTGCCCGAACAGTCCCCGTTCCCTTCCGCCGGCGAGGTGACCGCCTTCAACGGGGTCCTCCACGGTAAGCACGTCATCTTCGCTCACATCTTCGGGTCCGAACCGCTGCCGCAGTCGCAGGTGATCGTCTTCAAGCTCGGGCGGACCGCCGGCGCGCTGCGCACGACCCTGACCGGCGAACTACCCCGGGTCGCCGCCGAATGGGGCAACGTCTCCGCTGTCTCCCTGAAGCTCGCGCGGATCTTCCGCTACAAGGGCGAGCGTCGCTCTCTGCTCACGGCGGGCTGCCCTGCGCCCGGGAACGCCTCGGTGGCGGTCTTCGACTTCGCCCGCGCCAGCTTCGGCTTCGAAGACGGCCGCAACCTGGCGGTGACGATGACCCGCTCCTGCAAGGTGAAGAAGTAGCCTAAGCAGGTTGCGTTTCCTTATATAGAGAGTATGTTTTTATAGCTGTTTCGGGTGTTCCCCGCACTCGACGGCACGTGCGTCTCCTGGCTCACCCTGGCCAGGGGCGTCACCGCAGCATCAGCGACCCCGTCCTCTTTGCTGAGCCGGGGTCGCTGTCGTTCAGCGCCGGGCCCGCTTGAGTATTCCGCCGGCGGTCTGGGCGCTCAGTCAGCCGCCAACCAGGCGCGCTCCTTGCCACGCATCGTCGGCGTGGCGAGGAGGCTGCCGGCGCGGCGCTGGAAGGCGCGCAGGCGGGAGCTCTCGGGCGGCAGGAGCTTCGCCAACTGGCGGTACTCATTCGAGACCTGGCTGGTGCGGAAGACGTTGGCGACGGCGGTGAGGAGATCGCAGGGCTCGGCGACGGCGGTACGGGCGATCTCGGCGCCGTCGACCTTGATCGTCAGCTCGGCCGGGTAGCTCCGGGAGGGCGGCGGCCGCAGTGGTTCGGAGAGGGCGCCGGCGATCGCGCTGCGCAGGGCGACGTGGGCGTCGGCCGGCTCGACCGAGCTGGCGCGCGCCCGGCCTTCGCCCTCCTTGGTCGTCACCAGGCGGGCGCTGCCGAGCTCGCCGGTCTCCATCTCCTCGAGCAGCCAGCGGTCGCCGGCGGCGGCCAGGATCGGGATGCCCTCGGCGGACAGGGCCTGGGCGTAGGTCTGGGTCTCGCTCAGCGAGTCGCCGTCGAGCAGCACCTCCATCCCCCAGATGAAGGTGTGGGAGCAGAAGCCCTTCGGGCTCGGGGTCTTGGCGTGGTGGCCGATCATCACCGCCGCGTCAAGCGGGCCGCCGTGCGCCTTCGCCATCGAGGGCTCGGCCTCGTCCAGGGCCAGGTCGGCGATCGGCCGCACCTCGACCCCCGCCGGCATCCGCTCGCGTTCGACGTTGGTGCCGACCATGTGGAACCGGCCTACGACCGGCTTCGGACCCACCCTTCGTCGGCTAAACGAGCGGCTCGTTCTCGTCGCGGTAGGCGTGGCGCACCAGGGTGGCCAGGTCCGGCAGCGATTCCAGGAAGTCCCGGGTGCTGCTGGCGAGCAGTGCGCTTTGCAGCGCCTGGTCGATCGCGCTTATCATGAACTCCGCTGTCAAAGGAGGTGGAGAGTGGCGAGAGTCCTTTTCGCGGCACCCGCTGTCCAGCGCGTGGGAGAGGCGCCTCATCACTTCATATCGCTTGTCCAGAGCCTCGCCACCGGCGACGTGCACCTCGACGAACACGGCTTTCGCTCGGAGTGGATCCTCGATGATGAAATGGGCGAGCTCTTCCAAGGCGCTTGTCAGGCCGTCTTCCTCCGGCTTTCCGGTGTAGGAGGTCAGGCGGCCGAGGAGGCGGTCGCTTTCCGCTTCGTACGCGGCTAGATAGCAGTGACCCTTGTTCCGGAAATGCCTGTAGAACTGGCTCCTGTAGCCCCCGTAGCGCTTGTACACCCTCTCGACCGCCACCCTGCGGTAGCCGACTTCGCCGCAACAGAGCAGCATCGCGTCCATGATCTGGACGCGCACCTCCGGATCGCCCTGCGTCTCCTCTTCTCGCAGCCTTGTCAGCTCGCTTCGAGGCGTTTTCACACCTTCATCCCCGATGGTCTTCTCGTCTCGGGCCAGCGCTTGGTGCATCGATTCCCAGCCTCTCTCCTTGCGCTAGAAACAACCGCCCCTTCTAATAAAGACTTTACCATCCCCAATTGGAAACACAGTCCTCAAACCCTACGTTCGCTTTTAGATTCTTCTCTGCCTGGACTATGGTCCAACCACTATGGAATCCTGCTGCGGTACCCTCGCAAAATGACCCAGCTGCCCGATCATCTGAGCGGGATCCCGGCTGGGCGTCAAAGGCTTCCCCGGGATGTGATGGAGAGGCATCAACGCAACCGGGTGTTGGACGCCGCGTTCGAGGTCTTCGCGGCGCAGGGCTATCCCAACACGACCGTCGACGACCTGGTGGCGGCGGCAAAGATTGGGGTCGGAAGCTTCTACGCACACTTCGACGGCAAGGAAGATTGCCTGCTCGCCGCCCACGACCTGATCGTGGAGGAAGGACGGGCGGTGATCGCCACCGCCGCCGCGCCGGCGGCAGCCTGGACGGACCAGGTATGCCTCGGGCTGCGAGCCCTGCTGGAGTGGAGCGCCGCCGAGCCGGCGCGGGCGAAGATCGCCCTGATCGAGATCCAAACCGGGGGGCCTGCGGCGCTCTCCCGTCACGAGCAGACCATGGCCGCCGCCGCCTCGTTTCTCGAACGGGGCCGGGCGGAGTCCGATGCCGCTTGCCGCTTGCCCGCCAGCGTGGAGCTGACGACTGTGAGCGGAATCGCCTGGCTGTTGCACCGCCGCCTCTCCGCAGGAGAGAGCGACTCGCTCCCCCAGCTGTCCGGCGAGCTGACCGAGATGCTGCTCGAGCCCTACGTAGGGCAGGAGGAGGCGAGAGCGGCGAGTCGGTCGCCGCTGCTGCCGAGCTTCTGAGGATCGCGGGCGAACCCCCTGACGGGCCGTGAACTCGTCGCGCGGAAGGGTCGGTCGACGCAGTGGTCGCCATCGCGGCAGACGGCGGCCATGAACAGGTGACGATCGAGGCGGTCACCGCCAGGGCCGCCTCCCCGTGGTCGCTTCCACGCGCACTTCGGCGACCTCGAGGAGTTCTGCGGGTGTGCCCTGGGGACGCCCCCTGCCGGAGCTTTTCTGCAGGGTCGAGGAGCCCTACCTCGGAAGCGAGGCGGCCGCGGAGGAGCTGGCCATCACGCCTCCTTTTCCGGAGAGGCAGCGTCCGCCGGACGTCTCCAATTGAACAATGGAGGACATAAACAGAAATCAGCGGTGCAAACCGAGCTACGCGCGGGTTATCGTCTTTCCCTTGGCGGACCGGGATGCCCAAGAGAGCAAAGCGACCGCGGGGTTGCCGCGACTCCCCCCGGGTCGCCATAGCCTCGACCGCGAGTTCGTCGCCAAAAACCAGCGCGACCGCCTCACCGCTGGGATCATCTCGGTAGTGGCCGAGCGGGGCTACCAGGAGGCGACCGTGACCCGCGTCTGCGCCGCCGCCGGGGTCTCGCGCCGCACCTTCTACGCCTATTACTCATCGAAGAAAGAGTGTTATCTCCGGGCGTTCGACCTGATCTTCGACCATCTCAGCGAGGTACTGACGGCGGCCGGGGCGGAGGAGCGGGAGTGGCCGCCGCGGGTCCGCGCGCAGCTGCGGGCGATGCTCGGCATCTTCGCCTCCAACCCCGACCTCGTGCGCTTCGCCCTGATCGCACCGCTGCGCTCCGGAGAGCCGATCGCCAGACGTCAGCAGATTGCCCTGCAGTGGATCCTGGAGGTGCTGACTCGGGACCGGCCGGAGCCAGGAAAAGAAGGGACCGCACCCGCCACCTCCGGCGGTCGAGGAAGCCCTGGTCGGGGGGATGATGACGCTGATCGCGAGCACGGTCGAGCGCGGCGAGGAAGAGCATCTGCCGGATCTGCTGCCGGACCTGGTGGAGATCTTCCTGACCCCCTACATCGGCCGCTCCCGGGCGGTCGATGTGGCTGCCCCCTCGAGCTGACCCTTGCACCGGAAAACGCAGTGGTCTAGGGTGCCGCGGCCCTGATGGCGCCCTTCGCGGAGTATCGACTGCCCCCCGGTCGTCACGGCCTCTCCGACGAGCACGTGCACGCGAACCAGCGCTGGCGGCTGCTGGGCGCCTGCGCCGAGGTGCTGGCGGGAGAGGGTTACGGAGCGCTGACGGTGACCGCCGTGTCGCGGTCCGCCGCCGTTTCGAGAGTGACCTTCTACAAGCACTTCGACGGCTTGCGCGAGTGCATCCTCGCCACCCACGAGATGGCCGCGCAAGCCGCGATCGCGGTGGCGAGGGACACCTGCAAAGGCGCCGCCGATCCCGCCACCGCCCTCTCCGAGGCGGTGGGTTCGCTGCTCGAGCTGCTGGCTTCCGAACCGGCTCTGGCCCACGTCCTGACCGACCAGGCTCTGAACGACGTGCCCGGCCTCTGGCCGCCCGTGCAGAGTTTGCCGAGTGCTGGGCCTCGTTGCTGGCACCAGCTCGGAGGCGGTGGATGGCGGACGCAGCTCCCCACCCCCGGCTGGCGCTGCACTTGGTCCGCGGAAGCAGGGGCTGGCTGGCGATCAGCCTGCGGGCGGCGCCCGCGTCGGCACTGTCGGCGCGGGCGCCGGAACTGGCGCAGCTGCTGGCCGGTTGAGCTCCTAGCGAGTACGCCAGCGGACTTTCGACTTGACAGCGCTTCACAGATCTGCGTAACCTTCGTTCCTGAGGAACCCGTCTCCAAATAGGAGCGAGCTGTTCTTCAGCCAGGGAAAGGGGAATTCGTTTGTTTTCAGGGAGAGCTAAGGGAGCCGTGGGCGGCGGGACCGCCGCGGCCGTGCATCGCGAATTTCGAAAGCCACCGATGAGCCACACCATCCAGAAGGAGAACGACGTGAAGGCAAAGGCACGTATCGCCGCCATCTTCAGCCGCTCCGGCAGCTCCAAGCGCCGGCCCGAAAGCTGTGTCCTTGCCACTCCCGCCCACGTCCAAGGCGGCCGCGGGAGTAGTGCGTCCGCGGCCGGCCTGCTCGCGCCGTTCGCCCTTGCCTCGATGCTGGTTGGGGTCGTCGTCCTCCTCATCGCCGGCGTCGCTCCCGCCGCCGCCGATTGCCCGAACGCGGTCTTCCGCACCGGCTTCTCGGCTCACCTGCCGGATTGCCGTGCATACGAGTTGGTCAGCCCCGGCAACGCGGGCAACGGCACGCCGATGGGCCCCAACCCTATGGAAGATCCTCCGCAGGCCGTCGCCGCAGGCGGCGGAGACGTCATCTTCCGCACCTATCAAGGTCCCTTCTCGGGCTACCCGGCTAACGGAATCACCGATACGTACCGCTCTGTACGGGGTCCCCAGGGATGGACGATCACGGCCATCGGTCCCGACGGCTCGTTGATGCAGAACCCAACCATGGAAGCCGTCTCACCGGATCACGGCTCCTCCGTATTCCTGAGCCAGACGCCCGATTACGACAATGGCGTGCTCAGCAACGCTACCTGGTTCCGCAACGAAGCGGGCGAATACTCCTTGCTGGGAGAGGGTCCGTTCTCCAAAGACGAACACGCGGTGATCTACAAGATCACCGCCGGTGCCTCCCATGTCATCTTCGGCAGCTCGGCCCGCCTACTTTCCACGGCACCGGCGGTCGGCGTCAATGCGATCTACGATCGCACTCCCGGCGGCGGCCTGGCGCTCGCCTCTTTGCTCCCCGGCAACGAAGTGCCGAGCGGCAGCGTGTCGCTCCGACAGATCTCCCGGGACGGCAGTGGGGTCTTGTTCAGCAACACGCCGGTGTTTTTCAACGCCTCCCGCGGTCGCCTCTACACCCGCGACGATGGAACTACCACCTATGAGGTGGCGAACGGCAGCGCCGCCCGGGTCGGGAGCACCCTCGTATGCGCCGCCGGACCGGAAAGCGCGACGACCAGGGACTTCCAGTGGTTGCGAAACGGCTCGCCGATCGGCGGAGCCACCGCGGCCACCTATCAACCCATCGGGGCCGACGCAGGCACGAACCTCCAGTGTCAGGTCTTCGCGCTCAACGCGAACGCCGGGACCACTGAGATCTCGGCCGGACTTGCCGTCGCACCTGGAAGCCAGTACCCGGTGATCAACGGGCTTCCACCTCGCGCCGAAACGAGCGAACCGCTTACCGTGGGAGGGCCCGGTGGGCAGACTCTGACCTGCTCCGAAGGGAGTTGGGACGGAGGACCGTTTAGTTATAGCTATCAGTGGTACCGCAACGGCGTCCCGCTGAGCGGCAACGGAGCCGAAACGGCCACCTACACGGTGCAGGCGGCGGATCTGGAAAACGCCGCCGTGTTCCAGTGCGAGGTCTTGGCAAATGATGCATCGGTCGGTGTCACGGTGGTGGCCTCGGCGCCGCTTTCGACGAGCTCGGAACCCAGCCCGAGCGCACCGGTGGCCACCGCGCAGGTCTCCAGCCCGGCTGTGTTCGTGGCGGGCGTCTCATCCGACGGCGAGATCATTGACTACCTCCAGCTCGGCGACGTATATCGGTTCGACGTCGGGACGCAGACCACTTCACGACTCACCTCCGTCGCCGACGCACAAATCGTCAACGTCTCCGCCGACGCCTCGCACGTCTACTTCATCTCGGAAAAAGAGATCAACGCCGAAGGGACCGCTGGAGAGAACAACCTCTACGTCACCGACGGATCGGCGACGCATTTCATCGCCGCCGTGTCGGACGAAGATGCCCTCAGGGAAGCGGAAGGCGGCTGGCTGCGGGGCCTCACCAACTGGATCGGGCACGCGGTCGACCGCGGAGCTGGAACCAGCTCCGCCAGGCTGCCGGGAGCGAACTTCTCCCGCACGACCCCGGACGGAAACGTGATCGTCTTTCAGGCAAAATCGCAACTGACCGCCTTCGACAACGCGGGCCATACCGAGGTTTACCGTTACGTGGTTTCGAGTGACGAATTCACCTGCGTCTCCTGTGTACCGGGCCTGACGCCAGCCCACAACTCGGTCCTCCAGTACGCGTACAATGAATTTTCCAGCGGCGAACCGCCATCGGTCGTGGACGGCTATGGTGGCCAGGCGTCGAACAACGTCAGCGAAGACGGCTCCATGGTCTTCTTCGAGGCCCAGGACGGTCTGCTTCCGGAAGACACCGACGGGATGAGCGACACCTATCGCTGGAAGGACGGCGAACTTGCGCTCATCTCCCGCGGGGAAGGGCCGCAGCATGAGTACTTCTACGGAGCGTCCAAGAGCGGCGCTGACGTGTTCATCCTCAGCTACGAAGCGCTGACGGACCAGGACAAAACCGGTGCGAGAAGTCTCTATGACGCCCGCGTCGAGGGCGGCTTCCCGCCCGACGAAGAATCCGTGACCGAGCCTTGCTCGGGCGACGCCTGCCAGGGGGCACCGAGGAGCGCGCCCGTGACCCCCGCGCCGGCGACCTCTTCGCTGGAGGGCACCGGCAACGTGCCGGCCGGGAAACGCTGCCCGAAGGGAAAACGGAAGGTCACGCGCCACGGCAAGGTCAGCTGCGTGAAACGGCACCACCACAAGCGTAAGCAACACCGCAAACCCCACGCGAGTGGGAGGGCAGGCAAGTGAGCCGGACGACGACGATACAAGGAGCAGAGAGAGCAATGACCACCACCCCCCGATCATTGCCCGCCCGCGCGGCGCTGACCGTCGCGTTTGGAGCCGCCGTCATGCTGCTGGCCTTCTTTACGACCACCCGCGCGCAGGCCGACTTCACGAACTACGACTTCTCCGAAGCAGTGGCCGAACTGAGCAGCGATAACGCCGGCGCGCACGCAGATTTCACGACCTACTTCCACACCACCGGAACTCCATTGGAAACGGTGGAAGAAGAGCTGCGTCCCTGGCAGCAGCTGCGCAACTTCCGCGCCGACCTGCCCCCCGGCTTCACCGGAGCCCAGGTCGCGTTTCCCGAATGCGACACGGCGACCTTCGTCGCGGCCGCGGCGTCGATCTTCGAAGGGGTATCGGAGTTCTGTCCGACCGATAGTCAGATCGGGGTCATCGACATCCATCCCTACAACTTCGGCGTGATCAAGGAGCCCGTCTACAACATGGTCCCGCCGGCGAATACCGACGTCGTGGCCAGGTTCGGCTTCATCGCGGTCCTCTACCCCGCGTTCATCGATGTCCGGCTCGATCCCGAACGGGAGAATGCGCTGACCGCCGAAGTGATCAACCTCCCGGCTCTCGCCGAGCCGCTTTCGTCGAAAACGACGATCTGGGGTGTTCCCACCGATTCGTCCAACGACGACGAACGGCTGACGCCCTTCGAGGCGATCGTCTGCGGCCTCCCCTGCCTGTCCGAAAACGGCTCCACGCGGCCGAGCGGAATGCCCCAGACCGCTTTCATGAGCAACCCGACGAGCTGCGACTCGAAAGAGGTCGGTATGGCGATCAACGGCTACAGCGTGGCGAGTCTCGTTGCCAAAGCCGTCGCCCCGCTGCCGGACCTGACGAACTGCGACCAGGTGCCGTTCGAACCGACGCTCGACCTCAAACCGACCACCTCGCAGGCCGGCGCCGCGGGAGGGGTGGACATGCATCTGGAAATTCCGCAGCCATGGTCGGCAGACCCCAACGTCCCGGCCTCGGCACACCTCAAGAAGGCCGTGGTGACCCTGCCGGCTGGCATGACCCTCAATGCCTCTTCGGCGGACGGCCTGGGCAGCTGTTCGCAGAACCAGATGGGCGTGAACCTCGGCGAGACCCAGACGGTTGGTATCGGCAGCCGAGGGGGAGCCGTGTCACTCTCCTTCGATGGCCAGGACACGCCGGCGCTGCCTGACCGCGCCACTGCAGCTCAGGTCCGGGAAGCGCTGGAGGGCCTGCCGAATCTCGCCCCCGGCGACGTTCAGGTGACCGGTTCGGCCGGCGGCCCCTGGACGGTCAAGTTCGGCGGCTCGCTCGCCGGCCAGAATGTGCCCCAGATTTCCGGCGTCGGCAGCGAGGTGCAGCAGCTCGCCGTTATGTCGAGAGACTTCCTCGGCGCACCGGGTGGCGGTTCCTTCACCCTCAGCTTCGAAGGCGACACCACCGGTCCGATCCCGTTCAACGCGTCGGCCGCCATGGTGCAGACGGAGCTCGAGGAACTCGAAGGCATCGCGCCCGGTGACGTCCTCGTCAGCGAGGGCCCGGCTTCCTTGGATGTCTTCCGCGTGGCGTTCACCGGCTCCCTCGCCGAGACCGACGTGCCCCCCCTCGTGGCGGACGGCAGCGGCCTGACCGGGGTGGATGCAGCCTTCGCCAGCGTGCAGGTCCTGGGCGACGGCGGCTCCGAACTGGTGAACAGGACCCCGAAGCAGGGCGGCGCCCTATCCTTCGACGGCTCCAAGCCGAGCTGCCCGAACTCGTCGAAGGTGGGGTCCGGCGAGATCGTCACGCCGGTGCTGAAGGACCCGCTGCACGCCGATCTCTACCTCGCCAAGCAGGACGACAATCCGTTCGACTCGCTGGTGGCCGGTTACCTGGTCGCCCGGGGAGACGGGGCCCTGCTGAAGCTGGCCGGCAAGTTCGACCTCGACCCGGCCACCGGCCGCGTCGTCGCCACCTTCGACAACAACCCGCAGCAGCCGTTCACCGAGATGACGCTGCACTTCAAAGGCGGCAACCGCGGCGTCATCACGACGCCTTCCAAATGCGGCATCTACGACGTCGACTACGAGCTGACCCCTTGGTCGGGCAGCTCGCCCGCAGTCGGATCCTCCCAGTTCACCATCGACCAGAACTGCGGCGGCGACGGGGCCTTCGCGCCGAAGTTCAGGGCCGGCTCCGCCAACCCCCTCGCGGGGGCCTACTCGCCGTTCGTGCTGCAGGTGACTCGCGACGGTGGCACGCAGCAGTTGGCGGGTGTGAACGTCGACCCGCCCCCCGGGCTGACCGGCAAGCTCGCCGGCATCCCCTACTGCCCGGACGCGACCCTGGCGGCGATCTCGGGTGAGCTGGGATCCGGCGCAGGCCAGCTCGCCTCGCCGTCGTGCCCGGCCGCTTCCCAGGTCGGCCGCAGCGTGGTCGGGGCGGGCTCCGGCAGCCCCTTCTACCTCGACACGGGCAAGGTCTACCTGGCCGGCCCCTACAAAGGGGGGCCGGTCTCGCTCGCGATCGTTACCCCGGCGGTCGCCGGTCCGTTCGACCTCGGTAACGTCGTGGTGCGGACGGCGGTCCGCGTCGACCCGGCGACGGTCCAGCTCCATGCCGTCTCGGATCCGCTGCCGACCATCCTCCATGGGATCCCCCTCGACCTCCGGGACGTGCGGGTAATCCTCGACCGACCCGGGTTCGTGCTCAATCCGACGAACTGCGAGCCGATGACCTCGAACGGCACGATTCTCGGCAGCGGAGGAGCAAGTGTCGCGGTCTCAGACCGGTACCAGCTCGGCGAGTGCGCGGCGCTCGGCTTCAAACCGAAAATGTCGCTGCGTCTCAAGGGAGGAACCAAGCGCAATCAGCACCCGGCTCTGACGGCCGTGCTGCGGCCCCGTTCTGGCGATGCCAATCTCTCGCGGATCTCGGTCGCCCTGCCCCACTCGGAGTTCCTCGACCAGGGTCACATCGGCACTGTCTGCACCCGCGTGCAGTTCGCAGCGGACAGTTGCCCGAAAGCATCGATCTACGGAAAAGTCACGGCGACGACCCCGCTACTCGACTACCCGCTCACCGGGAACGTCTACCTGCGGTCCTCGTCTAACCCACTGCCGGATCTCGTCACCGATCTGCGCGGCGTGCCCAACCAGCCGATAAGGATCGAGGCCGCCGGCCGCATCGATTCGATCCGGGGCGGCCTGCGGACCACGTTCGACTTCGTCCCCGATGCGCCACTGACGAAAGTCGTCCTGAGTATGTACGGCGGCAAGAAGGGCCTGCTGGTGAACAGCCGCAACATCTGTGGCAAGCCGTATAAGGCTCAGGTCGAGTTCGGCGCCCACAACGGCCGTGGCCTCCACACCAGCCCCAAGCTCCACGCACAGTGCCGGGGCGCTTCGAAGGCACGCGGACACCGGCGGTCTCCGCAACGTGCCTCGAGCTAGGTCCAAAGCGAGCCAACCGCATAGGCGCGACAGCCGCCGCCGCGCCCTGCGTCGCGGCGGCGGCTGCCTCCTCGCTGCGCTGACGCTTGTCCTGACCTCGACTGGCACGGCGCTGGCGCTTCCGGACGGGCGCGGCTGGGAGCTGGTCACGCCGGTCGAGAAGAACGGCGGGCAGGTCGGTCCGCCGGGCTCGATAGCCGGCGGTGGCGTGCTCCAGGCCGTGGCCAACGGCGGAGCGTTGACCTACAGCGCCCGCGCGTCGTTCGGAACGGACCCGGCGGGGGCTCCCCTCGCAAGCCAGTACCTGGCGAGGCGAGGGGCTGCCGGCTGGTCGACCGACAATTTGACCGCGCCGATTTTCTCCGGCACCTACGACCTCAGCGACCAGGGCGTTCCCTACCAGATCTTCTCCAGCGACCTGGCGCGTGCCTTCGTCCTCAACGGAGACCACTGCCGGGGGGAGGCAGAAGGCTGCGCGGTGGCGAACCCCCCGCTGCCCGGGACCGACGCCCCCGCCGGCTACCAGAACTACTACCTGTGGGAGGCGGGGACCTTCGAGGCCATCCTCGGGAGCGCGGACATCGCCGGCCGCGGACTCGACCCGGCGACCTTCGATCTGCGTCTCGTCGGCGTCGCCCCGGACCTTCGGACGGCTGTTTTCGCCAGCTGCTCGGCGCTCGCCTCCAATGCCACCGACGGTTGCGGGGAAGGGAAGGGAAATCTCTACAGGCGCGGTCCCGACGGGGGGCTCACGTCGCTGAACGCCACCCCGGGTGCCGAGCTTGCGGCGCCGGCGGGCGCGATCTCGACCGACGGCTCGCGGATCTATTGGCAGGATCAGGTCACCGACAACCTGTATGTCCGAGACGGCAACACGACCAGACAGGTCGACGCAGGCGCGGGCGGAGGCGGGACCTTCGAGGCCGCGTCCACCGACGGCGCGACTGCCTACTACAGCAAGGCCGGCAACCTGTGGCGCTACCAGACCGCGTCCGACACCAGCGCCCAGATCGCCTCAGGGATCGAGGGCGTGTTGGCCGCTTCCTCGAACGGGGACCGGGTCTACTTCCAAGATGCGGCTGGGTTGCAGTACTGGATGGGCGGATCGGTCCACGAGATTGCTCCCGGGGCCGCCGCCGCGGATCCGAGCACCTATCCCGCGGCAACCGGGAGGGCGCGGGTGAGCAACGACGGCAGCAGGCTGCTCTTCGTCTCCGACGAAGAGCTGACCGGTTACCAGAACCTCGACAAAGTCACCGGCCAGCCGGACAGTCAGGTCTTCCTCTTCGACGCGGCCCCCGACACGCTCCGGTGCGTTTCCTGCAATCCGACCGGCAAACGACCCATCGGGCCCTCGACCATACCCGGCGCGATCGCAAACGGAGGTGCGCCCGGGTCGGTCCAGGCCTATAAGCCGCGAGCCCTGTCGGCCAACGGGCGGCGCGTGTTCTTCGACTCTGCCGACACCCTCGTCTCGACCGACAGCAACGCGCTGCCTGCCACCGGAACCGGCGTGGCGGACGCCTACCAGTGGGAGGCGCAGGGTGAAGGCGACTGCATCCGATCCGGCGGATGCGTCGCGCTCCTCTCCAACGGCGCCCTGCCCTCCGGTGCCTCCTTCGCCGACGCATCCGCCGACGGAGCCGACGCCTACTTCTTGACCGCAGGGTCGCTGCTGCCCTCCGACCCCGGCTCGATGGACCTCTACGACGCGCGCGTCGGCGGCGGATTCGCGGAACCGGCGCCGCCGATCCCCTGCGAAGCCGACGCCTGCCAGATCCTGCCCTCCGCACCCACGGACCCCACCGTCACGACGCTGCTCGCGGGAGCCGGCAATCCGCCGGTGACGTACCACAAGTACTGCCGCAAGGGCTACGTCAAGCGCAAGGGGATCTGCGTCAAACGGAGCGGCAAGCGTTCCCACCGCAACCGCCGACATCACCGGGGAGACCGATGAAAGCGCGGATCGGAATATTCAGCTCGGTGATCGCCGCAGCCCTTGTCTTCGCTGTTCCGAGCGCGGCCGCCGCAGTACCCACCCTGGCCCCCGTGTCCGCGACGGACGTGCAGGGCGTGTCGGCGTTGTTGAAGGGGGGGGTGAATCCCCAGGGCCTGTCGACCACCTACCGCTTCGAATACGGGACCCAGGCCAGTTTCTCCGGTGCTGCGAACACGGCCCCCGCACCAGCGGGGTCGGGGTCGACCGAGGAACGGGCTCGTGCTCCGATCGCCGGCCTCACGCCTAACACCACTTACTACTACCGGCTCGTCGCGACCAACTCCTCCGGGACGACCGTGGGAACCGTCGGAGCCGGAACGGCGGGCAGCTTCGAGACCACCGCGGGGTTCGGCTTCCTGCCCGGAAGCGATGGCTTCGACGCGGCGGTCATCGCGGACGGGGGCGAAGCGGCGACGAAAGCAGGCTCCCACCCCTACCAGATGAACTTCAAGATCGGCCTCAACCGAGGCGGCGAGTTCGAGGACCAGCCGGGGTCGGTCTTCCCCGACGGCGATCTGCGCGACCTCCGCATCGAAATACCGAGTGGCTTGATCGTGAATCCGAACATCGTCCCCTTCTGCGATCGGAGCGAATTCCATGCCGCGCGCACGTCGCCGTTCGAAACGAGCAGGTCGGGTGAGAGCTGCCAGCAGAACAGCCAGCTCGGCACGGTCAGACTCGAGACCAGCGAGGGGGAGCGCACCTTCGGACTCTTCAACCTCGCCCCTGCACCGGGAGTCGCCGCTCAGCTGGGCTTCGCGCCGTTTGGGGCCCCGATCGTCTTCGACGTCATCATCGCGCCGAACGCCGACGGTTCGCAGGCCCTCATCGTCAAGGCCGAGAACGTCCCGCAGACTCTCGACGTGCATGACCTCGAGCTGGCCCTTTGGGGAACGCCGTGGGCCGACTCCCACAATGGGGAACGGGGCAATTGCCTCAACGAGGCCGAGCCGTCGTTCCCTTGGGCGAAGTGCTCTGTGGCCGACCCCCGGGAAGCGCTTCGGCAGGCCTATCTGAGCTTGCCGGCGCAGTGCTCGGGAGCACTCTCGTTCCTCGCTACGGCAGACGCCTGGCAGCAGCCGGCCAGGGTTCAGGCGTCCACCGTCAACAGGACCAAGGCCGGCCAGCCGGCGGGGATGGTGTGCAGCTATCTGCAGTTCAATCCCTTCCCTGTCGCCCACCTCGACAGCACCAGCACCACCTCCCCGAGCGGTTTCGCCTTCCGGCTCAAGATCAACCACGGGCGGCTCTCTGATCCCGCCTACGAAAACCCGGCGCCCCCGAAGACCGCGATCGTGGAGCTGCCCGAGGGCACCACGGTCAACCCCTCCGTGGGTGCCGGCCTTGGCGTCTGCACCACAGCTCAGTTTGCCGCTGAGAGCGCCTTCAACGGTCAAGGCAACGGCTGTCCGAACGATGCCAAGATCGGCACCCTGCGGGTGCGGACGCCGCTGTTCGCGGACGAGCTGCAGGGCGCGATCTACATGGCGCAGCCCGACGACCCTGCAACGCAGACGCCGGGGGCCGAGAACCCGTTCGACAGCCTCGTCGCCGTCTACATGCTTGCGAAGTCGCCTCAGCGCGGCGTGATGGTGAGATTGCCGGGCGAGATCCGCACCGACCCATCCGACGGCACCGTCACCGCGGTCTTCGAGGGCCTGCCGCAGCTTCCGTACACCGATCTGGAAGTGAACTTCCGCTCGGGCCAACGTGCGTTCCTGGTGACGCCCTCGAGGTGCGGCTACGTGGGAACGACGGTGGAACTCCTGCCCTGGGGAGGCGCCTCGAAACCGCTTCGCGAAACGAGCTACACCCTGATCAAGACCGGCCCGGACGGGGGCGCGTGTCCCGAGGGCGCCCCGGCCTTCTCTCCCAGCGTTACCGCCGGTGGGGTCAATGCGAACGTCAACTCCTACACGCCCTACTACGTACACATCTCTCGTTCGGATATCGAACAGGAGATCACCTCCTACTCGTTGGTCCTCCCCAAGGGTGTGACCGGCAAACTGGCGGGGATCCCGCTCTGTCCGGACGCGGCGATCGAAGCGGCTCGCAACAGGCGCGGATTCGAAGAGGCTGCCCATCCGTCTTGCCCGGCCGCGAGCCAGGTAGGTCGGACCTACACCGGATATGGAGTGGGCTCAGCCCTTGCTTACACGCCCGGAAAGATCTACCTGGCGGGCCCCCTTCGAGGCGCTCCGCTCTCGCTGGTGACGATCAATCCCGCGACGGTCGGACCCTTCGACCTCGGCACCATCGTCATCCACTCGGGCTTCCAGATCGACCCCCGCACCGCGCAGCTCCGAATCGACTCGAGCATTTCCGACGCGATCCCTCACATCATCGACGGGATCGTCCTGCACCTGCGTGACATCCGCATCTACATGGACCGGCCGGAATTCACGCACAACCCCTCCAGCTGCGAAGCCGCCCGGCTCGAATCGGTCCTGACGGGCTCGGGGACCAGCTTCGGCACTACCGACGACGACAGCAAAACGACGGTCAGCGAGCATTTCCAGCTCCTCAACTGCCGCATCCTCGGTTTCCACCCGCTGCTGGGCATTCGGCTGCGCGGCTCCACCAAGCGCAGGGGGTATCCGCAACTGCGGGTCACCTTCGCCGCCCGCGGCCCGACCGATTCGAATCTGAAGGACATCGCCGTGGTGATTCCCCGCCAGCAGTTCCTTGCCCAAGAGCACATTCGAGCGATCTGCACGACCGTGCAGTTCGCCGCCCGAGCCTGCCCGGAGCAGTCGGTCTATGGCAAGGCCGTCGCCGATACGCCCTTGCTCGACGAACCTCTGCGCGGAAACGTCTACCTTCGCTCAGCGCCGGGTCGTGCCCTGCCGGACCTCGTCGCCGACCTCTCGAGCGGATCGGTCAGGATCATCCTCGAGGGCCACATCGGGCCGGGCAAGCACGGCGGCATCCAGGCATCGTTCAGCAATCTGCCCGACGAGCCGCTCAGTCGCTTCGTGATGACGCTGTACGGCGGCAAGCGCGGTCTCCTCCAGAACTCGGCCGACATCTGCCAGCGCCCGCCTGTATCCAACGTCAAAGCGATCGGGCAGAACAGCATCGGCGCCGTCTTCACCTCGAAGCTACGGGGCAGGTGCGGGGGGCATGATCGGCATGGGCGCACGAACGGTGGGAGGTCGCGGTGAGAATTCTGGGCCCGGCGAAGGCGCTCCTCTACGCGATGGTGGCGGTGGCGGCTGTCTGCGGGCCGATCGGACAGGCTCAGGCCGCCCAATCGGATCCTCTCTTCGTCTACACCCCGGTTCCCCCGAATCCCGGTTTCCCGCCGCCACCCCAGATACCGCCGCCGGTGTCGTATTTCTACGGCCCGTGCGGGGCGGGAGTTGACTCGGAAGGCCACTTCTATGTCTCCGACTATTACCACGACGTCATCGACTTCTTCAAATCCGACGACCCCAACTACACGAATCCGTCGCAGAAAGGAACCGGCTACCTCGGCCAGCTCCAGATCGTAGAACCCCTCGACGGGCCCTGCGGGTTGGCTCTCGACGAGAGCGACAACATCTACGTCAACGTCTACCACCGCAAGGTCGTGAAGTACCCCCCGCAGCCCGGGTTTGGAGCCGGAACGGTGGTCGCGGGGGTCGGGGTGGATTCGACCCATCCGACCGGCGTCGCCGTCGATGCACCGTCAGGTGATGTGTACGTCGATCAGCGGACCTACGTCGGCGTCTTCGACTCGACGGGAGCGCCGGTCGAAGAAAGCGGGGAACCGCTCAAAATCGGAGCGGGAACGCTCGAAGGCGGATATGGCGTCGCGGTCTCCGCGTTCCCCGGCACGGCAGGACGCGTCTACGTCCCGGACGCCGCGAGCCAGACGATCAAGGTCTACGATCCCGCCGCGGACCCCGGCATCCCGATCGACGAGGTCGACGGTACCGAAACCCCCGAAGGGGAGTTCGTCTCGCTGCGGGATGCGTCGATCGCCGTCGACAGGGTGAGCGGAGACATCTATGTCGTCGACAACCTGCAGCCCCGGTACACGGAGAAGCCGCAGGCGATCGTCTACGTCTTCGACTCCTCGGGAGCGTACAAAGGGCACCTCAAGTACAAGATCACGGACCCGCTGCCGGCCGGTCTCGCTGTGGACAACACCGCGAGTCCCACCCATCCCCTGGGAACGCAGGGCAGGGTCTACGTGACCTCGGGCAACAGCGCCCCGGCGACCGTCTACGCCTATCCCCCGGGGGCCGCCACCACCGCCACCCCGGCGGCCTCCACTTCTGTCCTCAAGCTGGCGGCCAGTGGCCCGGGGGCGGTGTCCAGCGACCTGGGCGCAGCTGACTGCGGCGCCACCTGCAGCGTGGTGTGCGAGTCGACCTGCGAAGGAGAGGTCCCGGCGGGCGCGCTCGTCTCGCTTACCGCGAACCCGGAGGCCGGCGCGACCTTCGCCGGATGGTCCGGCGCCTGCTCCGGGAGCGCATCCACCTGCACGGTCGCGATGGACGCCTCGACTTCGGTGCGGGCGAGCTTCACGCCGATCGCAACCGTCCCCGCCGCCGCCTCGAAGCAGCCGAAAGAGGGGGGCGCACACTCCAGCGCGACGGTCGAACAGGTCGGCAACCTCCGCTTGAGCGTCACTGCGAAGTTTTCCCCGCGCAGGCTGCCGCGCAGGGGGAAGGCCCCCGTTGCCGTCTCGGTTGGCTGGAAGGTGGCAACCGTGGATGGCAGCGAGCCGCCGAAACTGAAGGCCATCCGCATCGAGATCAACCGCAACGGCCTGCTCGATTTCACCGGCCTCCCTACCTGCCCGTACGTCAAGATCCAGCCGGCGTCGACGAGTCGTGCGCTCGCGAACTGTCGCTCAGCCCTGGTCGGCCGAGGCAACTTTTTTGCCCTAGTGGGGCTCGAGGGCCAGGAACGCTACCGGGCCAAGGGGAAGATGTTGGTCTTCAACGGAGTCAAAGGCGGCAAGCCGGTGCTCTACGGGCAGATCTACTCCGCCTATCCGTTTGCCAACTCGTTCGTCATCCCGTTCAAGGTCATGAAACAGAGGGCGGGCACCTACGGGACGGCGCTCGACGCCACTCTGCCGGCAACGATGCGGGCCTGGGGAAACCTGACGGAAGTCGAGATGCGCCTCTCCCGGAAGTTCGCCTATGCCGGCAAGCTCCGCAGCTTCATCTCCGGCGGCTGCCCGGCGCCGGACGGCTTTACCGAGGCCCCCTTCTCCCTCGCCAAGACGAGCTTCGGCTTCGAGGACGGGACGAAGTTCTCCTCGACGGTTACGGAAACGTGCAAAGTAAGGCGATAGCGACACTGGCTGTCTTTGCCCTCGCGGCCGTGGCGGGCTGCGGCGGTGGCGATGCCTCGACCACGCAGGTCGGCGACCGCACCGCTGCCGCGCCGGTGCCTCCCCCCGCGCAGGAGGCTCCACGAACTGAGCGGAAGGGCGACACCCGCCCGCCCGGCGAAGAGACCCCGCCCGAGCCTGGAAGCGGTGGCGTCCAGAAGCCCCCAGTCACCCACCCCGTCCCCCCCGCCGAGCACCACGACTCCGGAGGTGGATCGGCTCGATTCAAGACCGAGGGAAGCGACAACTCGGTTCAGGAATTCGGCCACGAGGCCGGAGGCGCCGAATTCGCGGAAGCGGCCGCAGTCTTCCACGCATTCCTCGACGCGCGCGCCGCGGGCGCCTGGGATACGACCTGTGCCCAGCTCTCCGCGGGGGTGCTGAAGACGCTCGAGCTGCTCTCGAAGCGCTCGCAGGACCTCGAGGGCACAAGCTGCCCGAGGATCCTCGCCTCCACCACGAGCCCGGAAGCTCGCCGGCAGCTGCGGTCCGAAGCCGATGTCGATGTCGCCTCCCTGCGGGTGGAAGGCGATAAGGCCTTCATCGTCTTTACCGGGCCATCCGGCGGCCCCCCGTTCGCCTTCCCGATGGCCAGAGAAGGCAGCGGGTGGAAGGTCGCCGCTTTGGGCGGAGCCCCGCTCCTCTGACCGGGTGCGCCCATGCTCTCACCGGACCCATCGGATGAAGGTGAGCTGAAGGCTTCCTCCCACCCGATCGGAAGTCCGAACGGCTGGAGGCAGCACGCGCAGAGCGCCCACAGCCCAGTCGAGGAGGCGCGCGTCCAGGTCCGTGCCCGTCTCGACGATCGCCGTCCCGAGATCCAGCGTGCGATTCTCGCCCGCGTGTTCGGAATCTCCGGACCGACCGATGCCGACCCCATCTACCGGGAAAGCGTCCGCGAGGCCGTGACGATCGCCCTCGACTATGCCCTGGACTCAATCGAGTACGGTGAGGGAGGAGCCCCACCGCCGCCGGCGGCCCTCCTGATCCAGGCGAGGATGGCGGCGCGCAGCGGGGTGAGGTTGGACACGGTCCTACGCCGTTATCTCGCCGGCTACTCGCTCCTCGGCGACGCCCTCATCGCCGAGGCTCACGCCGCTCGCCTGTCACCTTCCGGCCTGCAGCAAATGGCCCGTGAACACGCGACGGTCCTCGACCGCTTTCTCGCCGCGGTCAGCGACGAGTTCTCCCGCGAGGTCGCGAATCGGCCGACCTCGGGGGAGGAGCGCCGGCTCGAGCGGGTGAAGCGGCTGCTTGCCGGTGAGCAACTGGACACCTCAGAGTTCGAATACGAATTCGACGGCCGGCACGTCGGGGTCATCGTGGGCGGCGACGACGGCACCGAGGTTATCCGCCACCTCGCCGGCGAGGTCGACTGCCGTCCGCTTGTCGTCCGGGGCCACAAGCACGCGGTATGGGGCTGGTTGGGCTCCCGACGAGCAGTTGAGACAAGTGAGCTGACCCGCGCGGCGGGGTCGCTTGCCCAGACGGGGGCGGTCTTGGCTTTCGGCGAGCCGGCCAAGGGTCTATCCGGCTGGCGGCTCACCCACGGTCAGGCGAGCGCCGCGTTCTCGATCGCCGTGAGAAGCGAGAGTCGCATAGCGCGTTACGCGGACGTCGCGATTCTCGCTTCGGTCCTCCGGGACGATGTCGGCGTGAAGTCACTGCGCCAGCTCTACCTGGCGCCGCTCGCCACTGGCCAGCGCGGAGACGGAAACACTCTGCGCAGCACCCTGCGTGTGTACTTCGAAGCGGAACGAAACGCCGCTTCGGCCGCGGCCGCACTGGGAGTGAGCCGGCAGACGATCACGAACCGGCTGCGAGCGGCGGAGAAACGCCTCAAATGCGGTATCGGTGATCATGCTGCGGCGATCGAAGCGGCGCTCCAGCTAGAGGAGCTTTCGCTGACTCCCGACCCTGAGTAGGGGGCCTGACCGCTCAAGTAAGTGTGGAAGCTGGAGAAACCTTTTATTTCCACATAGCAAGTGGTTCCAGTGCCCGATCAGCACATGTCAAACCATAAGTCTCCCGGCAGGTACCAAACTAAACCTCAGTCAACAAACCTCCAAAGGAGCCACATGATGCGAAAGATCGGGTTTCTCGGCCTGCTACTGGCCGTAGCCTCGATAATGGCTGTCGCGGCCTCGTCTGCGTCTGCCGATGTCGTCCTCTGCGAAACGTCGACGAACCCCTGCCCTGAAGGGAAAAGGTATCCGCCGACCGCCATCAAAGCGAAACTGCAAACTGGCACTACGACCAGCTTCGTCTCAGGATTTATCTCGGTGAATTGCACCGGGTCGTCGCTGGAAAACGTAACGACGAAACAATCCGGTGTGACGATTCCGGGTCAGTTCAATTTCACCAGTTTCACCGGATGCGCCAGTAGCGGCGGAAATGCCTGCCGGATGAACAACTATTACTCCAGTTACTGGGCGCCGCCCTCATACATCAACGGTACGGGACAGATCGTCGCCCCCGAAGGGAAAAACGGGGTGTGGCTCAACTGCGGCCCCGAAAACGAACCGTCCTACTGGTGCTTCTACACCGCCAAACCGCCGATGACGATGCAGATAGCCGGTGGCAGTCCGGCGACCATCACGGCAAGCAAAATCTCGCTGGAACGGAAGGACGAATTGAGTTACATCCTCTGCTCCAAAACCGCGACCCTGTCGGGTAGCTACACCGTCACGTCGCCGAACCCGCTCTACGTCGGGACTCTCTAAGGTCGCGGCAGGGGACGTTCAGCAGTTCTTCGGCTAATTCGCCGAAGCGTGAAACCGAAGGGGCCGCGTCACTTGGCGCGGCCCCTTCTCGTTCTCCGACAGTGGTTTGAAGGCGCCTATCGGACTCTGAACCGGAACAGGGCTGGAGAGAGATCGCGGTTCCCCGCGGCGTCGATCGCGTAGACGCGGAAGGCGTGGCGGCCAGCGCGGACGAGGTAGCCGCGCGGTGAGCGGCAGGGGCGCCAGGGCTGGCGGTCAGGCTTGCAGCGGAAATTCGCCCCCGGCTCGGAGGCGGTGAAGGCGAAGGAGACGCGCTGGCGCACGCCCGCTGCGAGGAGCAGCGCCGCCGGGTGATGGCGCAGGCGCGTGGCCGGCGGCGTCCCATCAGGCAGCGGAGGCTCGGGCTTCGGTTGTGACCGGGGGGCGGGCTGCGGGGGTTCCGGTTTTTGTTCCGGTTCGGGTTCTGGGTCCGGGGGCGTGTCGGGCGGGCGGAAGCTGTTCGGGGCGCGTTCTTCGACCGACTCGCAGCCGACCGGCGGGCCGTCGACGAGCGGGGCGAAGTCGATCAATGCCGTGTCGAAGCCCTCGCCGCAGTCGACGGTCGGGTCGGAGTCGCCGGAGTTGGCGAGGATGATGTCGTCGCCGGAGCCGGCCAGCATGTCGTCCGGGCCGTCCCTGCCCAGCAACTGGTTGGGCCCGCCGTCGCCGAGCAGGTTGTCGGCGCCGTTGGTGGCCTCGATTTCCTCGATCGCCTGCAGGCCGGTCAGCAGATCGGCGGTCGTACAGCGAGCCTCTCCGGCGGGGCCGATCAGGCCGGCGACCCCCTGCGCCATGTCGATCGTCACCCCCGTTCCGAAGTTGGCCCAGTTGGCGTTGTCGCGGTCGGGGCCGCCGTCGAGCGAGTCGCCGTCGCAGACCGCGTTGGAGATGAAGAGATCCTCGCCCGCGCCCGCCGAGAGCTGGTCGGCACCGCCGTTGTTGGGCAGCGCGTCGTCCCGCCCGGCGGCGTTCACCGTGTCGTCGCCGGCGCCGTCGACGAGCGCGTCTTCGGTCTCGCCGCCGGTGAGGGAGTCGCCATCTTCGTTGCCCAGCGCCACGACCGAGGTGGCGTCCGGCAGCCCGGGGGCGGAGAGGACGTCGTTGCCCCCGAGCCCGGCGAGCAGGACCGAGTCGGGAGGTTCCGGTACCGGGCAGGACACCGTCCCCGCGACCGGCGCGTTGCAGCCGCCGGCGGTCCCGGCTTCGAACTGCCCCACGCTGCCGGCCGTCAGGGTGAAGGTCACCGCCCCCGCCGCGTAGCTCGCCGTTACCCGGTCGCTCTCGTCGCTCCCGGTCAGATAGACGCCCGGGCCCCCGGGGGCGCCCGGCGCCATTACCCCAACCGCGATCGCGCCGGGGTCGCGCAGGTCGACCTCTTCCCCGCCCAGCTCGCAGTCCTCGCTCGCGACTTCGACGCAACCGTCCCCGTCCGCCCCGCCGTGGGCGACGTCGCCGCCCCCCTCGCCGTCGATCAGGTCCGCGCCGCCGCCGCCGTAGAAGGTCTCGGTGCCGCTGGTGCCGACGAGGTAGTCGGGGAAGGGCGTCCCGATCACGGTCTCGAAGTCGCCGAAGTCGGTCGCCGGTTCCAGCGGCACGTCGAAGCCACCGCCGGAGGGGGCCTGGCCGTCGTTGGCGAAGTCATCGCCGAGGTCGAGGTAGACGCCGCGGCCCTCGGCGCCCGGCGGGAAACCGGCGTCGGTGAAGAAGGCGCCCGTGTTCGGGAAGCCCGGCGTCACCCCGGTCGCGAAGCTGAGGGTGTCGCTGCCGCCGCCCGAGTCGCCGAGCGCGTCGATCGTCGCGTCGCCGCGAGCGACGTCATTGCCGCCTTCGCCGTCGAGGGAGTCGGCGCCGAAGCCTCCGGAGAGCCGGTCCTCACCCGGCCCGCCGCGCAACTTGTCGTCGCCGACCCCGCCGTAGAGCCGGTCGGCCCCTTCGCCGCCGAAGAGGCTGTCGTTGCCGCGCTGGCCGTAGAGCACGTCGTCGCCGCCTTCGCCGAACACGGTCGTGACGTTGCGCGGCAGTCGGATCGTGTCGGCGCACGGCGTCCCGACGACCGTCGTCCCCACGGTTTCCGGTCCTTCGGCGCAGCTCGGCGCCGCGCTGGCGGTGCCGGGCAGCATCGCCAGCGCGGCGATCCAGAGCAACGAGACGTAGGCCCAGCGGCAGTCCCCCATACCACGCCACTACCCGCCAGACGTCTCGGTTAGCACCGCAGAATAGGCGCCCGCGTCAGGGATTCTGCGGCAGGCCCTCGACCCTATAGCTGGCATCGAACCTGCCAGCGGCTGCTGCGCGGCGAGCACCTCGACGTCTGGCTGCCGGCCACCACCCCCGCACCGCGCTTGCTCAGGCGCCGGCCGATTGCCTACCGGTGTGCTCGCGGTGCTTGCAGCCCGGCCAGCAGCAGGGGCGGCGCTGGCCTTCTTCCAGCTCTTCCCGGGTCCGGCGAATGCGGCGCTCCCGGGTTTTCTCCTGCTTGGCGTCCTCGATCCAGCAGATGAACTCGTTGCGGGCCAAGGGCGTGATGTCCTTCCAGGCATCGAGCACCGTGGCGTCGGCGATCAACGACTCGCGCAGGTCTGCGGGCAGTTTGTGCACCACCCCACCGGGAACTCGCGGGCTGCTCATGCAGCCATGTTAGGACTCGCGCGGGTGGACGGCTCGCAGCCGGATCGGCCCCTTGGCCCGGTCGAGGTCAGAGCGATGGTGGCCGCGTTGGCCTGACCGGACTGCATCGTGGCCGTGGCGAAGGGAGGCCCACCTCCAGTGTCCTGGCGCCGCCGTTTGTCATGGCAAAGAGTTTGATCTGCCATCCCAATCTGCGGCTATTCGTCCACACCTAAACGTGCAGGCCGCCGCAGGCCGCATTTGTCAGAAAACTGACAGTTACCCTCGGCCTGCGGCGCCGCACATGCCCCCTGTGTGGGGGCCAGATGAGCTGGGGGGAGTGTGAAAATGCTCTCCCCAGCCCCTCAACCCTCAGGGCGCGTTAGCCCATCTTGCTGATTGACACAGCCGGAATCGTCGGATCGACGTTGGCGATCTTCATGCGCTCACCTCCCTTCGCCGGTAGCCCTGCTCCGGCCGTCAGAGACGGCGGGAGCCCCGGCGAGGGAGTTTCGTCAGCATTGCTGACAAGTCAACTTTGTTGACGGTGCGTACTTGGTTTTCAATGCAATGGTCAGTAATCTCCCGAGCGATCAGTCCGATCTGCCGTTGACGCGAGGAGAGCCACGAGAGCAATGAGTAAGGGCCCTGACAACACGGTTCGAGCTGCGAACCTTCACAAGGCTCTGCGCGATCCAACTCGTGCTTGGGTGCTAGCCCAGCTCAATGATGCTCCCGCTGCCGCTATCGACCTCGCGGAGCGGTCCGGCGTCCCGCGCCAGCGCATCAGCTATCACATCAAAATGCTTGTTCAGTACGAATGCGCGGAGCTGCTGGACACGATCCCAATCCGGGGCTCCATCAAGAAGATTTTCCGTGGAACCACGCCGGTCTTGGTCACGCCCGAGGACTGGGCGAAAATGAGTCTGGGTTCGCGCAAGGGCTGGAGCATCAAAATCCTCAGCGAAGCCTTTGAACGCGCTCAGCGCGCCCTAGAACAAGGAACCTTCGACAAGCGGTTCGATCGCATCGCCGCCAACTACAAACCTCGGCTTGACGAGGAGGGGTGGGCCGAAGCATTCGCAATGCTGGCGGAGATTCATGAGAGATTTCAATCCCTTGAAGAGGCATCGATCGAGCGCCACCCCGACTACATGGATCGCACCCCTTTCACCTTCTCGATGCTGCTCTACGAGTCTCCGCCAGGGCCTTCGTGATCTGTCAACTGCGCTGAGGTGACGACCCCCGTCCTCTATGCGTTCATGGCACCGGACCGATTGCATTTGCTCACGAAGAGCTCTTCATCTGTGATCGAGGCCTCGCCAGAGGGATGCCGCAAGGGAATCGCGGCGCTGCTCGGACTGGAACCCGGCGTGGCGCGAATTAGGCTGTGGGAATGCCAAGTTCACTAGAACAGCTCGACCGCGCATACGGCAATGTGATGAGTGCGTCCGATGCAAACTTCTTCAGGCGTCTTCTTGACTATTGCCGGCTCCTTGAAGAGAGCAGCCCAATTCGCCGTGCCGTCGACCGGACCAAAGCCGAAGTGGAAGCCGCACGCAAGCGGTTCGAGGCGGAAGACGAGAAGTTTGTTCGGGAATACGTGGCCTGCCGGAATCAGCTGGTTGCTGAAAAACCCGAAGCCGATGACTCCCACAGGCCTCAGCCGAAATTTCGGCCGCTCGATCCGGGTCCCTCGCAGACCGTTGATGAATTCCACGGGGAATTTCGCGAGTGGACCATGTCGCTTGCGAACTTCGACGAAATTGCGGCAGAGGGAGCGGACAGGATCATCAAGCCCGACGGACTCGACTACAGCAGGTCCCAGATGCTCAGTGAGATTCTGTCGAAGAAGATTTTTCGCCATCAGCATCCTCCAGGCTGGAGGATTGGACATTCGGTAGGTACTGATCTCGAAGAGTTGTTCTGGAAAGCCAGCGACATCCACGACGAGCAACGATCCGTATTCAGGGAATGGGCCGACAAGGGTGAGTCGACCGGCTACTTCGCCCTTCAACGCCTCCAGCTGGTGGCGTGGTATCTACAGACCCCGGACGAAGGCGGGCCCGAGGGTGGCGACCACGTCAGGAGCTTTTTCGACGCAAACCTGACGGAGGCACGGGGCAACCTGCGTACTCTCCGATCAGTGTTTGGACCATATGGGGATTTGGTTTCGCCCGAGGCGACGACTGAGACGCTTGGGAAATACGAAGCCGGATGCCGCAGCGACCTCGAAGCCCTGCAGGTTCAGCTCGCCGAGAGAATTGGAGGAGCATTCCGTCCCATCAGGTGGTGGGCCACCCTTCCTCAGGCCAACCGAATTGCATTCGGCGGGACGACGGCAGCAATCGCTGCGATCGTGGTGAGCATCGTGCTGCGCTGAGCCTGACCCGGCGGACTGATGGAGCTAGGCGGATTCGAACCGCCGACCTCCTGGGTGCGATCCAGGCGCTCTGCCAGCTGAGCTATAGCCCCGGGCTTTGCGGGTGGGAAGTTGGTCCCAGGTCCTCGCAAGCGACAGGATAACCGCATAGTCTTTGACAGCCTCCTCCGCGGAGATGGCGAGCATGAGCATCCTCGACGACGCAATCCGAGAGCATCTGGAACTGAAGCGCGCCCATGGCGCCGATGAGTCTGAGCTGAAACGGCTCGAGGACGAGGCGTTCGGGCCTCCTGGCCGGCCGGAGGAGGCCGACCCCCTGGCCGAGGCGCCGACGGAGTTCATGGCCACGCCTGGGGCCGGTGCCGCAACGGAGGCCTCCGAGGACTCCGGTGGCCGCCGGATCAACATCGCCGACCTGCAGGAACCGCCGGAGCCCGCGCGCGAGGAGGAGCGGGCCGTGCCCGCAGAGGACCCGGTCCAGGCGGCTCCGCCGGCCGAGGAGGAACTGTCACCAGCCGAGCACGAGATCGTCCCCGAGGCGCCCGACGCCGGTCACTCGACCGAGGAGCGGCACGTTATCGCCGAGCAGCCGACCGAATTCTTCGACGTCGCGGCGGAGATGGGGACTGAGGACGCGCTTCCGAGCGAGGCGCCCAGCCCCTCCGACGAGGAGATCGCCGCGGTCGAGGCGGCGGACCCGAAGCTGGCGCCAGTCGAACCGCCGACCGAGATCCACGCCTCCCGCGCCGAGTCACCAGCCGAGAACCTCTCCGAGGACGACGAAGAGGACGACGACTTCTGGAACGACCAGCGCCTGTCCGACGAGCTCGATCAGGCGCTCGAGGCACCACTCGACGAGGAGGACGACAAGCCGCTGACGGAAGCGCCGCCGCGCGCCGAAGAGCCGATCTCCGAGGAGCACGAGCAGCCAGAGACCAGCGCCGAGCCCGAGCAGAACGTCAACTACGACCCGGACACCGGCCACGAGGATGTGCTCGAGGACACCCCCGACTTCCTCGAGGACGCTCCGGAGGACGACGATCTCTGGTTCGAGCAGAAGCCCCCGAAGGACTTCGACTTCGACGACTAGCTAGAAAGCGAGCGCCACAATGCGACCCTGGGTCTGATTCCCGGCCTGCTCATCGTCCTGCTGGCGCTTGCCTTCGCCACGACCAGCGCCAGCGCTGCGCCTGGCGCCTACCGGATCATCATCGTGCAGGCGAATTGCGAGCCGCCGACCCGGTTCCAGGACCAGCTCAAAGCCTTCCCCGACGTAGACGCAGTCGACATCTTCGACGCTTGCCTGGCGACCCCAGCTCTGGCACAGCTGACCCAGTACGACATGGTCGTCAGCACGAGCGACGACAACTACGACGACCCAGTCGCCTACGGCAATGTTCTCGGGTGTGACCGCGCTGGCAACGGAGGACAACACCAAATCGGTCACTCTGCGGTTAGCGCCCTAGCGCTTCAGCAACGAAGGGCACGTGATCCTTCGATGGAGCCAGCCGGGATCGAACCGGCGACCTCCGCCTTGCAAAGGCGGCGCTCTGCCAGCTGAGCTATGGCCCCTCATCCCAGATTGTAGGCGGCTGGGCCGCCTCTGGCCGACCTAAGATGGGGGGCGTGATCGGAAAGCCAGGGAAGGCGGTGATGGTTGCTCTGGCGGCGCTGCTGCTGCTTGCCGCGTCGATCGTCGGCGTCGCCACCGGCGCGTATGGCGGTAACCAGCCGACGACCGTCCTGGTCTCCGCCGGCAAAGCGGGGAAGGGCGGGGACGGGAACTCGCTCGAACCGTCGATCTCCGCCGACGGTCGCTATGTCGTCTTCGCCTCGCGTGCCAAGAGCCTCAGCCCGGCGGCCAAAAGCGGCAAGCGCGAGATCTTCGTCAAGGACATGAGCACGGGAATGGTGACGCTGGTCTCCCGGGCCGATGGCAGCGGGGGCGCCGTCGCCGACGGCAACTCGTACGACCCTTCGATCTCCGCCGACGGCCACTACGTCGCCTTCAAATCCAGCGCCGAGAACCTCAGCCCGGAGGACACCGCCAACAGCGACGTCTTCGTTCGCGACCTTGTCGCCGGGGCGACGACGCTGCTCTCCCGCGCCTCGGGCATCTCCGGCGCCGCCGCCGACGGCGACTCGATCGACCCTTCGATCTCCGCTGACGGTCGCCACGTCTCCTTCGCCTCCGCCGCCAGCAATCTCAGCAACGAAGACGCCGACACTCCCGGGCAGACCGACATCTTCGTCCGCGACCTCGACACCAACATCACCGAGCTGGTCTCACGCGCGAGCGGCGCTGCGGGGGCCGCGGGGACGGACTACTCCTTCGAGCCGTCGATCTCGAGCAACGGGAACCGCGTCGCCTTCTCCTCCCGCGCCCAGCTCGACCCCGAAGACTTCGACGAGTCGAGCTTTCCGCAGGACGTCTTCGTCCGCGATCGTGCTGCGGCCGTCACGGTCCTCGTCTCGCGGGCCAGCGGCCCCACGGGCAAACCGAGCAACGTCGAGTCCTCCTCGCCGGCGATCTCGGCTGACGGCACCCACGTCGCCTTCGCTTCCGACGCCAAGTTGACCGGCCAGCGCGGCTACGACCGCAATGTCTTCGTCCGCGACCTGGCGGCGGGGATGACGCGACTGGTCTCGGTCGGCGACGAGGGCAAGGCCGGCGACGCCAAGCGCCTGCCCTCGATCTCCGCCGACGGCCGCTACGTCGCCTTCCAGACCCGCAGCGACGAGCTCAGCCCGGCCGATGCCGACGCCCGCGTCGACGTCTTCGTCCGCGACATGACGAAGGGGCTGACGGTCACCGTCTCCCGCGCCTCGGGCAAGCTCGGCGTCCCCGCCGACGGGCCTTCGTCCAATCCCTCGATCTCCGCCGACGGCCGGCTGGTCGCCTTCGACTCCCGCGCCACCAACCTCGGCGCCGCCGACCAGGACAGCGTCGCCGACGTCTTCCTGCGGCGGGTCGTCTACGCGAAGGAGCCCTCACTGCCGCGCTGCGCCGGCCGCATCGCGACGATCATCGGCACCCTTGGCCGCGACAGCATCAAGGGGACCAAGAGCAAGGACGTGATCGTCGCCCTCGGCGGCGACGACACGATCCACAGCTACACGAAGGCCGACGTCATCTGCGCCGGACCCGGACGCGACGACATCGATGCCGGCGACAACGGCGAAGGCGGCGGCTCGGACCTGGTAATGGCGGGCCCGGGCAACGACAAGGTCACCCTCGGCCCCGAGCTGGGCCGTGCCTTCGGCGAAGGCGGCAACGACCTCCTGCTCGGCAGCAAGGGCGGCGACGCCCTCTACGGCGGCCCGGGCAACGACGTCCTGCGCGGCGGCCCCAACCCCTACTTCAACACCGACCTGCTCTACGGCGGTCCCGGCAACGACCGCCTCTACGGCGGTCCCGGCCCGAACGAGCTCTCCGGCGGCCCGGGCCGCGACGTCGAAGTCGGCCAGCGCCAGTAGACGCCGCTAACGACTCCGAGATTTGGTGCCCTATAGGCCCCCAAATCTCGGAACGGCTACGCCAGCAGGCTCTCTGCCCGCTTGCCCTCGGGCAGGTTCTGGTCGGCGTGGTAGCTCGACCGCACCAGCGGCCCGGCGGCGACCGACTCGAAGCCGAGGTCGTAGGCGGCCTGCTCCAGCGCCGCGAACTCGTCGGGGTGCCAGTAGCGGACGACCGGCAGGTGGTTCTCGGTCGGCCGCAGGTACTGGCCGACGGTGAGGACCTGGACCTCGTGCTCGCGCAGCAGGCCGAAGGTCTCGACCATCTCCTCGAAGGTCTCGCCGAGCCCGACCATCAGCCCGGACTTGGTCACCACCTCCTCGCCGCCCATCTCCTTCGCCATCCGCAGCACGCGGGCCGAGCGCAGGAACTCCGACCCGCGCCGCGCCAGCGGGTAGAGCCGCGGCACGGTCTCGACGTTGTGGTTGAAGACGTCGGGCCGCTCGTGGACGACCTTCGCCAGCGGCATCTCCTGGCCGCGGAAGTCCGGCGTCAGGATCTCGACCTTGCAGCCGGGCGCCAGCATCCGGATCGAGCGGACAACGCCGACGAAGGCGCTCGCGCCGTAGTCGGGCAGGTCGTCGCGGTCGACCGAGGTGACGACCGCGTGGCGCAGCCCCATGGCCTTCACCTGGTTGGCGACGCGCAGCGGCTCCAGCGGGTCGTTCCAGGTCGGCTTGCCGGTCTGCACGTTGCAGAAGCCGCACCGCCTGGTGCACACATCGCCCAAGATCATGAAGGTCGCCGTGCCCCGCTCCCAGCACTCGCCGACGTTGGGGCAGTTGGCCTCCTCGCAGACGGTGTGGAGGTTGTCGGAGCCGATCTTGTCCTTCAGCCGCCGGTAGTTCGGGCCGCCCGGCGCCGGCACCTTCAGCCACGGCGGCTTGCGGGCGCGGCGGAAGGGGACGGTGCCCTCGGCGTCAGCCGCGGTCCCGCCGGGCTTGGCCCGCGAGCGGGTGACATGGATGCGTTCGGTGTCGGACACCGACGCCTACGTTAGCTGGCCCGGATCGTGATCCGCGCCGCTCAGCCGCCGAGCGGCTTGACCTGCCAGCCGAACCGCGCCGGCGTCGGGTCGACGTTGCCGAAGCGGTCGATCGCCCGCACCTTGAAGACGTGTTTGCCCGGCACCACGATGCGCTTGGCGGGGTTCCTGCACCCTGCCCACTTCTTCTTGTCGACCTTGCACTGGAAGCTCGACTGCGCCTCGGTCGAGGCGAAGCGGAACTTGGCTTTGTGCTCGTAGGTGACCCGCGCGGGTCCTTTGACGATCCGCGTGTTCGGCGGCTGGCGGTCGGTCGGCACCTCGGTGACGAGCACCGGCCCGCCGATCGACGGCGCCGCGGGCGGCGGCGGAACCTGCAACTCGAAGGCGCCGATGTCGGAGCCGTCGCCACCTTCGGTGTTGGAGATATTCGCGAAGTCGCTGGGGCGGGGGAGGCCGCGCTGGTCGACGCTGTAGTTGAACGAGTTGCCGCGGTCGACCGCGGGGCTGTCGGCGCGGAGCGCACGCGTCGGCGTCGGGCCGCCGTTGTCCGCCAGCGGCTCGAGTCCCGCTATCACGCCGACCAGGTCGGTCGATTTCCCGAACCCGCAGCTGCCGTCTTGGTCGAGGTTGAAACCGGCTGAGAGAAGCGATTTGGCGCAGCTGTTCCCTTCGCCCTGGGGATCGGCGACGAGCGAGTCGCGGATCACGGCGCCGACATCCAGGTTGTCTCCGGCGACGTAGCGAAAGGTGGCGGATTCGTCGATTTCGGCGGCGTTGCCGGCGATCGTCGAGCCGCGGATGGTGAGACCGCTGCCCCAGACCCCGCCGCCCCTGGCGTTGATGTTTTCGGTCGATTCGTCGGCCAGGACCGTGTTGTCGGAGATCGTGCTCTCTTCGATCGTGGCGATCCCGCCCGCCACCGCGATCCCGCCGCCTAAGGCTTCGGCTTTATGCCCGACTCCAGCAAATGCCCAGGCGAGGTTGCCGCTGATCGTGCTGCGTTCGACCAGCAGTGAGCCTTCCGATTCGATTCCGCCGCCCGCCGCGATGTTTTCGTCGCTGTCGCCGGCGACGGCTTTGTTCCCGCTGACCGTGGATTCGCGCAAGGTGAGCGAGCCGTTGCTGAAGATGCCGCCTCCGGACGCGTACATGCCGTCACTTGCCGCTTGGTTCCCGGTGACGACCACGCGGATCAGGGTGAGGTCGCCCGAATTGATGATCCCGGCGCCGGTGGCGGCGACTCCACCGCGGACGGTTATCCCGCTGACGGTCGAGGTGGGCCCGGAGATTTCGAGGACGCCGAAGAGCGGGGCAAAGTTGCTGCGGGCGACGGTCAGCGATCCAGCCCCGGGTCCGGTGATCGTGACATTGCCGCCGATCCCAGGCAGCTTCGTTTCGAGTTTTATCGTCCCGGTGACTTCGATCGGGATCGAGTCCGCTCCCCCATTGAGGTTGGCTTCTTCGATCGATTTCCGCAGCGTGCCTTTGTCTTTGGTGTCGGCGGTGCTCGTCACCGGATAGGAGAGCGCCAGCGCCGACCCCGCCGGCAGCAGAACGGCGGCGAGCATGGCAGCGAGGAAGAGGGGCGGGCGGACGAGGCGCATGGTCGCGGCAGCCTAAGCGGCGAGGTCGGCCTGCGCAACCGGCGTTTTGTCGAACTCGTCGGCGTAGGCGGCCACCAGGGTGTCGGCGAAGGCGTCGAGATCCTGCTCGGCCCCGAGCTCGCGGGAGAGCGAGGTCATCGAGACGCCCTCGATCCCGCAGGGCACGATCCACTCGAACGGCTGCAGGTCGTTGTTGACGTTGATCGCCAGGCCGTGGGTGGTGACGCCGCGGCTGACGTGGAGGCCTATCGAGCCGACCTTGCGGGTCCCGACCCAGACCCCGGTCAGGCCCTCGATCACGCTCGCCCGCACGCCCGCCTCGCCGAGCGCGGCGATCATCGTCCGCTCGAGGCCCCGTACGTACTCGTGGACGTCGCCGCCGTAGCCGCGCAGGTCGACGATCGGGTAGGCGACCAGCTGTCCCGGCCCGTGGTAGGTGACCAGCCCGCCGCGGTCGGTGTCGCGGACCTCGATCCCCTGCGCTTCGTACCAGGAGGCTCCCATCGGCAGCTCCTCGGGCTGGGAGCGGCGGCCGCGGGTGTAGACGGGCGGGTGCTCGAGCAGCAGCAGGACGTCGCCGATCTCTCCCTTTTGGCGCTGCAACGCCAGTCGCCGCTGCAGCTCGCGGGCCTCCTCATAAGGGACGACTCCGCGGCGTGCGACCAGGATCTCACGGCTCATTCACGAATCGTTGCAGGAGCGGCCCCTATCCTTAGACCGCCGACCATGGTCCAGTCCAAGCCACTTCGACCCGATTGGCTCCCGGCGGTTGCGCTTTCCTCGGCGCTGGCGCTGTTGATGCTGCTCTGGAGCCCGCCCGTCGGGGACCTCGCCGCGCAGGTCTTCCGCACCGAGCTGTTCGAGAGCGCCGGCCTCGCGATCTGGAACGGCAGCTGGTACGGCGGCCACTACACCCTCACCTACAGCCTCCTCTTCCCGCCGCTGGCGTCGCTGCTCGGGCCGCAGGTGGTCGGGCTGCTCGCCGTCGTCGCCTCCTCCTACCTGTTCGACCGCCTGGTCCGCGACCGCTGGGGGGTGGAGGCGCGCTGGGCGACGCTCTGGTTCGGCGCCGGCGTCGTCACCCTGCTCGCCGACGGGCAGCTGACCTTCGCCCTCGGGGTCGCCTTCGGCCTGGCGACGCTTCGCTGCCTGCAGCTCGGCCGCACTTCGCTGGCCCTGCTCGCCGCCGCGGCCTGCCCCCTGGCGAGCCCGGTCGCCGGGGCCTTCCTCGCCGGCGTGCTCGTCGTCGGCGCAATCGAGCCCGGCCGCCGCGCCAGCCGCCTCGCCCTCGGCGCCGGCGCGATCGCACTGGCGCTCGTCCTCGCTCCGAACGTCGCCTTCCCCGAGGCTGGCCACTTCCCCTTCGTCTTCTCCTCCTACGTGGCGATCCCGCTCTGGTGCGCCGGCGCCCTGGTCCTCACCCAGGGGGTTCGCGACGAGGAGCGCCAACTGCGCCGGGTGCTGATCGCCTACGCGCTGGGCTCGACCCTGATCTGGCTGGTGCCGAACGCGATGGGCGGCAACGCCGTCCGCCTCGGCGCCCTCTTCGGCGGCCCCGTCCTCGCCGCGGTCCTGCTCTCGCGCCGGCCGCGCCCGACCGTCCCGACCTGGTTCTTCGTCCCGCTGCTGGTGCTGGCGATCATCGGCAGCCTCTACTGGCAGCTGACCGCGAGCGTCACCCAGATCGCCCGCTCGGTCGGCGACCCTTCGACGAGCGCGGCCTACTTCCATCCGGCCGCGCAGTGGCTTCGCACCCAGGGCGCCGACGGTGCGCGGATCGAGGTGCCGCCGACGGCGAACCACTGGGAGTCCGCTTTCCTCGCCTCGAAGTTCGAAATGGCGCGCGGCTGGCTGCGCCAGCTCGACACCACCCGTGAGGACCTCTTCTACGACGAGAAGAAGCTGAACGAGGCGAGCTACGGCCGCTGGCTGCGCGCGAACGCGATCTCCTACGTGGCGCTGCCCGACGCGCCGCTCGACTACTCCTCGGTCGCCGAGCGCCGGCTGATCCTCAGCGACCCCGCCTACCTGACGCTGCGCTTCAGCTCCGAGCACTGGCGCATCTACGAGGTGCGGGACCCGAAGCCGCTGGTCGCCCCGCTCGACGGCGCCGCGGCCGAGACCCTCTGGTTCGGTCGCCAGGGCTTCGCCCTCGACGTCAAGCGCCCGGGCGAGTTCTTCGTCCGCGTCAACTTCACCCCCTACTGGTCGATCGCCCACGGCTATGGCTGCATCATCCGCCGCGGCGACTGGACCCTCGTCCGCGCCAACCGTCCCGGCATCTTCCGCGTCGCCGCCGACTTCAGCGTCGGCCGGGCCTGGAAGGCGGCCACGGGCGCCAGAAAAACCTGCTGAGGGTTCACGACCAAGCAGATCAAGGACGCAAGGAGCGAAGCGTGCTTCGCACGCGAGTGACCGAGGACGCCGAGATGCGCCGGTCGTGGGCCCTCAGAGGGTCGCCAGCGCCGCGCTCACCACGTGCTCCTCGTGCGGGATCGCCGCCTGCTCGAGGCGTTTGGAGTAGGGCATGTGGACGTCGGCGCCGGTGACGCGCTGGACGGGGGCGTCGAGGTAGTCGAAGGCCTGCTCGGTGATCAGGGTTGCGAGGTTGGCGCCGACGCCGCCGTGCGGCCAGCCCTCCTCGACGATCACCGCGCGGTTGGTCTTGCGGACCGAGGCGAGGATCGTGTCGAGGTCGAGCGGGCGCAGGGTGCGCGGGTCGATCACCTCGGCCTCGATGCCGTGCTCGTGGGCCAGCTGGCTCGCCGCGCCCTCGGCGACGTGGGCCATCTTCAGCACGCCGACGATCGTCACGTCGGAGCCCTCACGCCGCACCGCCGCTTCGCCAAAACGCAGCGGCTCCGCCCCGTTCTCGCCCTCGGGCACCTCGCCGCGCACCCCGTAGAGGCTCTCGTGCTCGATGAAGACGACCGGGTTGTCGTCGCGGATCGCCGCCTTCAGCAGCGCCTTGCCGTCGGCCGGGGTCGAGGAGCAGGCGACGAGCAGCCCCGGCACCTGCAGGTAGAGCGCCTCGAAGCTGTGGGAGTGGGTGGGGCCGAGCTGGTGGCCGCCGCCGCCCGGCATCCGGATCACCATCGGCACCTTTGCCTGGCCGTTGAACATGTAGGGGATCGCGGCGGCGTGGTTGACGATCTGGTCCAGCGCCAGCAGGCTGAAGTTGACGGTCATCAGCTCGACGATCGGCCGCAGCCCGTTCATCGCCGCGCCGACGCCGGTGCCGACGATCGTGTTCTCGGAGATCGGGGTGTCGCGGACGCGGCGCTCGCCGAACTCGTCGAGCAGGCCGTCGGTGACCTTGAAGGCGCCCTGGAAGACGCCGACGTCCTCGCCCATCACGAAGACCGCCTCGTCGGCCCGCATCTCCTCGGCCATCGCGTCGCGCAGCGCCTCTCGCATCCGCAGCTGCGCCATCAGCCCTCGTCCTCGTCGTTGATCGCCGCCTCGCCGTTCGACTCAGCGTCGTCCGGCTCGTCGCCGACCTCGCGCTCGGCGGAGACCCGCGGCTCGACTCCCTCCTGCGCGTCGCCGTGCGTCGCCGGGTTCGGCCGCGGCCCTTCGGCCTGCCCGGCGTAGGCGGCGCCGGCCTCGGCCAGCTCCCGCGCCGCGGCCGGCATTTCCGCCTCGTCCTCCCCGCGGTGCGGCTCCGGGCTGCGCTCGTCGACCGCGTACCAGCCGCCCGGCTCGGTCTGCGTGTAGAGGTTTTCGTACATCGTGTCGAGCGCCGGCTCGGGCGAGGCTTCGGCGAACTCGACCGCGGCCTTGACCGCCTCCTCAGCCGCCTCCCGCGCCTGCGCCACCTCGCGTTCGCCCAGCACCCCGGCCTCGACGCAGCGCCGCGCGAAGCTCTCGATCGGGTCTTTCTCCTGCCACTCCTCGACCTCCTCGCGCTTGCGGTAGACCTCGGGGTCGGCGGCCGAGTGGCCGCGGTAGCGGTAGGTGGACGCTTCGAGCAGGGTCGGCCGCTGCTCCTCGCGCGCCAGCCGAATCCCCTCAGCGACCCCCTCGCGCACCGCCGCCACGTTCATCCCGTCGACCTGCTCGCCAGAGATGCCGTAGCCCTCGGCCTTCTTCGAGAGGTCGGTCTGGGCCGAGTGGCGCTCGACCGAGGTCCCCATCCCGTAGTGGTTGTTCTCGACGAGGAAGAGGACCGGCAGCTTCCACAGCGCCGCCAGGTTCATCGTCTCGCCGAAGTTGCCGGTGTTGGAGGCGCCGTCGCCGAACATGCAGACGGTGACCGCGTCTTCGCCCTTGTACTGGGAGCCGAGGCCGATGCCCGCCGCGATCGGCAGGTTGCCGCCGACGATTCCGTAGCCGCCCATGAACCGTTTCTCGGCGTCGAAGATGTGCATCGAGCCGCCGCGGCCGCCGCTGGTCCCGTCGACCCGGCCGAACAGCTCGGCCATCACCCGTTTCGGCTCGGTGCCGCGGGCGATCGCGTGGCCGTGGGTGCGGTAGGTCCCGATCAGGAAGTCTTCGGGGCGCATCACCGAGGTGGTGCCGACGATCGTCGCCTCCTCGCCGATCGCCAGGTGCAGGAAGCCCCCGGCCCGCGCCCGCTGGTACTGGCGTCCCGCCTCCTCCTCGAAGCGGCGGATCAACGCCATCCGCGCAAGCAGCTCGTAACAGGTGGCGGCGTCAGGCAGATCAGCCATCGGAGTCACCTTAGAGAACTACCCGCTGCGGCCTGCCGTGTCGACTTTTTGACCCCATAGGGCACCAAAGTCGACACGCCCTCTATGAGCTCGCCGCCTCCACCGCCTCCTCGAGTCGGTCGTCGCCCCAGAAGACCTCGCCGTCGACGACGACCGCCGGGACGCCTTCGACGCCGAGGTCGCCGGCGCGGTCGGTCGCCTCGCGCAGCGCGTCTTTGACGACCCTCGTTTCGACCGCTTTCAGCAGCGCCCGCGGGTGCATCTCGCAGGCGGCGCCGGCGATCATCACGTTGTCGACGTCGGTCAGGTCGCGGCCGGCGGCGAAGGCCTGGCGGAAGGCTGCGAGGGAGAAGGCGATGGTGCGCCCGGTCTGCTTGGCGTAGGTCGCCGCCCGCATTGCCACCAGCGTGTTCCCCGGCCAGGGCTTCGGCCAGGCGATCGAAGGCAGCCCGTAGGCGGCGGCGCGGCGCTCGATCTCAGCTACCCCCTCGGCCCGAGCCGGCGTTTCCGACCAGGACCCGCGATCGAAGCGATGAAACAACCCGCCGAGCAGGACCGGCTGCCACTCCGGCTGCTCCAGCTCCGCCTCAGCAAACAGCCCGCTGATCCGCTCGGCGGAGAGGTACGCATAGGGAGACCCAAGGTCGAAGTAGAAGGTGGCGCGCCCCACGCCACGATTATCCCCTGTTCCTTTTCGTTGTTATGCACCCAAAACGAACAGGCGAACAGCAAGCGTCGAATCCAGTTGTTCCTTTCCGGGGCTATACAACGAAAAGGAACAGACGAATGAAGGTCAGGCGTGGATCGGCCAGCCGTCGACCGCGCGCGCCGCGTCGAGGATCGCCTCTGACGCCGTCGGATGCGGATGGACGATCCGCGAGAGCTCCTGGTAGCCGCCCTCGAGCGCCATCGTCGCGACCAGCTCGGCGATCATGTCGCAGGCGCGGTTACCGACGATGTGGGCGCCGAGCACCTCGCCGTACTTGGCGTCGACGACGAGCTTGACGAGGCCGTCCTTGTCGTCGTAGACGACGCCCGCGCCCTCGCCGGCGATTTTCTGCTTGCCGATCTTGACCTCGTGGCCGGCCTCCTTGGCCTGCGCCTCGGTGAGGCCGACGCTGGCAACCTGCGGCGAGCAGAAGGTCGCGCCGACCATCAGGTTCTGGTTGACGGCCTCGGTCTCGACGCCGGCCGCGGTCTCGACTGCGACGACGCCCTCCTCGGAGGCCTTGTGGGCGAGCGCCTTTTTGTTGACCAGATCGCCGATCGCGAAGACCTTCGGGTTGGTGGTCCGCTGGAACTCGTCGACCTTGATCTTGTGGCCGCCCTCCTCCAGCTCGACCCCGGCCTCCTCCAGTCCCAGCCCCTCGGTGTCGGGGCCGCGGCCGCCGGCGATGCAGAGGTAGTCGACCTCGGCGCTCTTGTCGCCGTAGGTGAACTTGACGCTGGAGTCCCCGGCCTCGACGTTCTCCACCGGCGCCCCGGTCGAGATCTCGATTCCCTGGCGCTTGAAGACGCGTTCGACCACTTTGGCCATGTCCTTGTCCTCGGCCGGGAGGATCTGGTCGAGCATCTCGATCAGCAGCACCTCGGTCCCGAAGCGAGCGTAGGCGGAGGCGAGCTCGGCCCCCGACGCCCCGGCGCCGACGACGGCGATCCGGTCCGGGCGCTCGGGCAGCGACCAGGCGCCCCAGGTTTCGACCACGCGGCCGCCGAACTCGACGCCCGGGATCGGCAGCGCCACCGAACCGGTCGCCAGCGTCACCGCTTTCGCCTCGTAAACCG
This sequence comes from uncultured Actinomycetes bacterium, assembly GCA_963724745.1. Classification (GTDB taxonomy): domain Bacteria; phylum Actinomycetota; class Thermoleophilia; order Solirubrobacterales; family 70-9; genus VAYN01. Next base: position 417,784 of record CAVRVU010000004.1, on the reverse strand, counting down.
TGTCGCCGACCCTGACGTTGCCCTCGGCGGTCAGCGATCCGTCGCCCTCGATGAACTCGATCCTCCCTTTCTTCCACAGCCCTTCGACCCCGCCGGTCAACTGAGCCGAGACGTCAGCGCGGCGCTTCTGCAGCGCCTCCCAGTCGAGCTGTACGTCCTTGCCGACGACGCCGAGCTCGGCGCTGGCCTGGGCCTCGTGGAAGATCTCGGCCGTGCGCAGCACAGTCTTCGCCGGGATGCAGGCGTAGTTGAGGCAGCGACCGCCGGCTTTGTCGCGCTCGACGACAGCCGTCTTCTGGCCCAGCTGGGCGGCGCGGATGGCGGCGACATACCCGCCCGGGCCCCCGCCGATGACGATCTGGTCGAAGGAATCGGCCATGCGTTCTGAGCCTATAGAAGGACGCTTCCCGGCAGGGGGCGACGCCTCACCCGCGTGGCGAGCGGGTCGGCATCTGGATCCGGGCCATCGCCTTGACCATGAAGAAGAAGAAGGTCCCGGCGACGGCGAGCAGGGCGAGGGTGCCGAGCACCTGGCCGACGCTGGAGGCGCCGACGACGAGCCCGAAGAAGGCGCTGAAGAGGACGACCACGAGGATCAGCTGGAAGCCGAGGACCGCCCAGTAGCGGGCGTGCCACATGCCCCAGGCCATCACCCCCATGATCACCGTCGGGGCGACGACCTGGGCCAGCCTCGGCTGTTCGCCGTTGACCTCGGTGCCGGCCGCGTAGCCGATCACGATCGAGACGGCGATCAGCGCGGCGACGATCGCGCCGACGGTGACGACGGCCGGCCGCTCTCCCTCAGCCAGCGGCTCCAGCGCTTCGCGGGCTTCCTGGTTGCGCTGCTCGGCCTTGGCGTAGCCGCGGCTCATCCGCTCGCCGCCGCGCTGCTTGCGCTTGACCTTCTCGTCAGACACCACACACCTCAGCCACCCGGCGCCACGCCCCTCTCGCCGGCGGCGAACGCCTGCCGCAGCGCGGTCGCCGCGGCCGCGGGGTCGGCGGCGTCGCGGATCGCCCGCACCGCGCAGAGCCGCTGCGCCCCGGCCGCCACGACTTGCTCGGCGTTCTCGGCGTCGATCCCGCCGATCGCGAAGAAGGGATGGGGGGCGTGCGCGGCGGCGTGCTCGACCAACTCGAGGCCGACGCCCGGCCGCCCCTCTTTCGTCGGCGTCTCCCAGACCGGGCCGACGCTGATGTAGTCGATGCTGGATGACGCCCCTGACCGGCGCATATCTGCGCCCCCGGTCGCAGGAGCGTCCCCAGCGGCAGCTATCTGCTCTTTCGAATGGGTGGACAAACCGATGATCGCGTCTGGTCCAAGGAGTTTCCGTGCCTCCTCCGGTGAAACGTCGTCTTGTCCCAGGTGGACCCCGTCGGCGTCGCAGCTGCGCGCCAGCTCGGGGTCGTCGTTGAGGATGAACAGGGCGCTGAAGGTGTCGGCGACGCGGCGGAAGGTCTCGGCGGCGCGCTCGATCTCCGCCCGGCCCAGTTCCTTCTCGCGCAGCTGGACGATGTCGGCGCCGCCGGTGAGGGCGGCGCGCAGCAGCGCTTCGAGGTCGCCCTGCGGCCGCGCCTCGCAGACGAAGTAGAGACGGGCGGTGCGCAGGCGCTCGCGGCGCAGGGGGCCGTCGCCCTCGGGCAGTGACAAGCTCATGCTCGGATTATGGCTGGCGGTCTTCGCCAGCTCCTCCCGGGTGCGGCGGAGGGGTAGCATCGGAGAGGTACGGGAGCCCGCGAGGGCTGAGAGGGTGGCATCGAGGCCATCGACCGTTGGACCTGATCCGGGTAATGCCGGCGGAGGCAAATGCTTTGAACGAGAAGCGCGGATTCGATGTCGTGGTTGTCGGCGGCGGGGTGATCGGCCTCAGCTGCGCCTGGCGGTTGGCGCAGGGCGGGGCGCGGGTGGGGGTGCTGGAGCGCGGCGAGCCGGGCGGTGGCGCGACGGGGGTCGCGGCGGGGATGCTGGCGCCGGTCGGCGAGCTGACCTTCGGCGAGCCGGAGCTGCTGGAGCTGACCCTGGCGGCGGCGCGGCTGTACCCCGATTTCGTCGCCGAGCTGGATGCGGCGACGGGCGAGGCGACCGGATACGAGCGGCTCGGGGCGCTGCACGTCGCCCTCGACCGCGACGAGGCGGCGCAGCTGCGCCGCGTACACGACCTGCAGCGCTCGTTGGAGCTGGAGGCCGAGTGGCTGCCGCCGCGGCGCTGCCGCGACCTGGAACCCGGCCTGACGCCCTCGTTCCACGGTGGCGTCTTCGCGGCGGGCGAGGCGGCGGTCGATCCGCGGGCGCTGACTCGGGTTCTCTTCGCGGCGTGCGCCGCGGAAGGGGTTGAGGTGCGCACCGGCACCGAAGTCGTCGATGGCGTCTTCGCCGGCGAGCGGCTCGCGGGAGTGCGGACCGCGAAAGGTCATTACGACACCCATACGGTGTCGAATCGACCTTTCGACGAGGAGATCACCGCCGACACCGTCGTCCTCGCCAGCGGCGCTTGGTCCGGCGCGACCGCCTGGCTACCCGAGCACGCCCGCCCTGCGGTGCGCCCGGTCAAGGGGCAGGTGGTCGAGCTGCGCGGCCACAGCGAGGAGCCAGTGGCGCGCCACATCCTCGCCTCCGAGCGCGTCTACCTGGTGCCGCGGGCCGACGGTCGCCTCGTCGTTGGCGCCACCGTCGAAGAGATGGGCTTCGACACCGCCGTCACCGCAGGCGGGGTCCACGAGCTGCTGCGCGAGGCCTATCGCCTGCTCCCCGACGTCGCCGAGATGGAGCTCGTCGGCGCGACGGCCGGCCTCCGCCCGGGCACCCCGAACAACCTCCCGCTCGTCGGCCCCGGCGCAATCGAAGGCCTCGTCCTGGCAACGGGCCACTACCGCAACGGCATCCTCCTGGCGCCACTGGCGGCTCAAACCGTCGCCGACCTCGTTTCAAATCGGCGTTCGTCCTTTGTCGCCCCTAGGCCGACAAAGGACGAACGCGCTGTTACGGGAGTGGGGCAGAAGTCATGAGGATCGAGCTGAACGGCGCTTCGCACGAGCTGCCGGCCGACGCGACGCTCGACGCCGCGGTTCGCGCTTCGGGCGCGGGGGAGTCTGCCCGCGGGGTCGCGGTCGCGCTCGACGGCGAGGTCGTCCCCCGCGGCGAGTGGGCGCAGACCCCGCTGGGCGAGGGGCAGGCCGTCGAGGTGCTCGCCGCGATCCAGGGTGGCGCCGATACCTGGGAGCTGGGTGGCCGCGAGTGGGGATCGCGACTGATCGCCGGCACCGGTGGCTTCCGCTCGCTGGAGCAGATGGAGACCGCGCTCGCCGCCTCCGGAACCGAGATCGTCACCGTCGCCCTGCGCCGGATCGACCCCGCGGCCGAGGGCTCGGTCCTCGACGTGATCGACCGCCTCGGCCTCTTCGTCCTGCCAAACACCGCCGGCTGTTACACCGCCCGCGACGCGGTCCGCACCGCCAAGCTCGCCCGCGAGGCCTTCGGGACCGAGTGGATCAAGCTCGAGGTGATCGGCGACGACCGCACCCTCTACCCCGACGCGGTCGAGCTCCTCGACGCCGCCGAAGCGCTCGTCACCGACGGCTTCACCGTCCTCCCGTACACCAACGACGACCCGATCCTCGCCCGCCGCCTCGAAGAGGCCGGCTGCGCCGCGGTGATGCCGCTCGGCTCACCGATCGGCTCCGGCGCCGGCATCCGCAACCCGTACAACGTCGCGATCATCACCGAGCGGGCTGAGGTGCCGGTGGTCCTCGACGCCGGCATCGGCACCGCCTCCGACGCCGCCCAGGCGCTGGAGCTCGGCTGCGACGCGATCATGGCCGCCAGCGCGATCTTCGGGGCCGAGGACCCGGTTGCAATGGCGACCGCGCTGCGCCGCGGGGTCGAAGCCGGCCACCTCGCCCGCCGCGCCGGCCGCATCCCCCGCCGCACCCACGCCGAGGCCTCGACCGCCTACGAGGGCCTCCCGGACCTCTCGTGAGGGAGCGCCGAACCCCGCAAGCATCCTTTTGGTATGCAATAAGTCCTGATTCAGCGCAACGACCCCTAAGCAAAAGGAGCTCGGATTTGTTCTCCCGAATCGGCAGGTTGCTTTCCTTCTCCAACGTGATCGCGTGCTTGGCGCTCTTCGTGGCGCTCGGCGGCTCCGTCTACGCGGCCGGGAGGATGAGCGGCAAGCAGATCAAGCCCAGCTCCCTGCCGGGCAATCGGATCAAGCCGAAGACGATTCCGCCCAATCGGATCAAGCCGAACTCGCTCACGGGCGGGCAGATAAACGAGACGACGCTCACCGGAGTCAGCGCCGCGGCCCTCGCCGCCGTCCAGTATCAGGCGCTGACGGGAGAGCTTCCGAGCGAAGGCAGGATCGGGACCCTCACCGCCAACTGTCCCCCCGGCGCGTACGCGATCGGCGGCGGCGCAACCCTGAGCAACGAGGAACGCGGCGTGGTCAACAGCAGCGGGCCGAGTCCCCTGCGAACCGGCTGGACGGCCTCCGCATACTCCTGGTACTCCTTTTCCCGCCCGACGATGACCGTGACCGCGGTCTGCGTGGTCGTGCAGAAACCGGGAGGCTCGGTCAACAGCGGCACCCCAGCCGCCACTCCTCCGGTGCAGTACCAGCCCGCCGGCTAGCTCCCGGCACGGCACTAAGCCTGCCTCTACCATGGGCGGCGCGCCCCTGTAGCTCAGTTGGTTAGAGCGGCGGCCTTTTAAGCCGCGCGGCGCGGGTTCGAATCCCGCCGGGGGCATGATCTGGAGGCGGCTTGGGGAGCCAAATCGCGCTCTATGGGCGGGATTGCGCCTGACGGACCTCGATCGGCCCGAAGGTCAACCGAGGTCAGCAGAAGTCAACAAAAGGCTGATTTCGAGGGCCGTCCTTCCCTTCGCCTTCCCTTCAGCAACCCACCCGAGCGGACTCCTCCGATTCGCGGATCGCGGAGTACGGACCTAAGGCCGCTGGCTCGTGTCCAGCCAGGGCATCGCTCATGAGCGTTCTGCGGAGCGCTCGCCTCCTCTTCGGCACCGAGGGCTACAGATCGTTTTGTCGCCCCTTCGAATCCGGCCTCGGTCGCTACTCCGAATTTACGCGGGAAGTGGACTCGCCAAGGCAATTTCCGTCGGCACGACCCCCGTAGCACTGCTCCTGGCGAGTCCTCCAGCCAGTCGAGTCGTGTTCCTCTGCCTCCTCGAGGCGCAGGGAAAGCCTGAGCAGTCCAACCGGAAAGAACTTCGCGCTTGATGCGCAGACCGGTTTAAAAAGTCGAACGCTGATCGATTAGTCGACTGGTCCTCCACTATGAGCTGAATACACGAGTTCGTAGAGGGGGTGAACAGGGTGAAGACCACGACCAGCCGCATTATTTGGGCCATCTCGATCTCCAAGGCTGCATAGGGGGCTGAGGACGAAAGGGGGCGCCGCTCAGTGCATACCAGGCGGCGTCCCCCTTCCTACTGGTGAGCTCAAATCTCCTGGTCCTGTATAAGGAACCCCTGAGTGTTCAGGGTTACCGATCCTGTTTTCAGATGGCCAACCGAGAGACAACCCCACCCAAAGAGGGCATTAGGACCACCAGCAAGATGCTTCGCGCCGGCTGGCATCCAATTCAGATCAAAGCGCTCACCATCCTCACCGAACGGATCGCCAGCCCCAAGGAAATCGCGATCGAGCTGGAGTTGACGTCCGCCAAATCGAGCTACGTCAGCTACCACGTCAAGGGGCTCCTAGCTCATGGCTTGGTCGAGTTGGTGCGAACGGAGCCTCGCAGAGGGGTGAGCGAGCATTTCTACCGGGCCGCGAAGCCGCTGATCGTCATGGACGATGAGGCCGAGCGCATGTCCCTCGAGGAGCGCTCGGCCTTCTCCCGCTGGATCATCCGCTGCATAAACGGCGACTTCGCACTGGCGGTCGAGGCCGGATCAATCGACGATCGAATCGATCGGCATCTCAGTCGATTCCCGCTCCGCCTCGATGAAGAGGGCTATCTGGCTCTTGTCAGCCAGCACAACCAGGTCTTTCATCGAACCTTGGAGATCGCTGCCGATAGCAAGGAGCGCACGCAGGAGTCGGGGGAAGAGGAAATGCCTGTTGCTGCATCGATGGGAGTCTTCCCTATGCCGCCATTGGCCTACACCTAGTCGACCAATCTGCGGGCATGAGTTTTAAAAGTACTAATGAATTGCCGTGAAGCACCCTTTTTAATTGCCTGCACTCCTACTAGTTAGGAGTAAGGGAGCAGGTTGCCGACCAGGCAATACCTCCCTAGGCCGCGATAGGCCCTGACAGGCAATCCACCAAGGGGAGGAAGCAGCGATGGGCGAAGTTGATCAGCAGATGGTCAGCGCTCTGGCGCACCCTTTGCGCGTGAAGATCCTGCGAGAACTGGAGGAGGGGCCAAACGGATCCGCAAACCTCGCCGATCGCATGGGCGAGAAGCTCGGGAGCGTCTCCTACCACATGAAAGTGCTCCTCACATTCGACTGCGTCGAACTCGTGGAAACCCTCCCCCGGAGGGGGGCCATCGAGCACATCTACAGCCTGAAACCGAATGGGGCTCTGGGATCTCGAACGTGGAAAGCTGTCCCGCCACCGCTTCGAACTCGATACGCAGGGACCACCCTTGCCGGGTTCACTGAGCGCGCCGTCGAAGCTCTGGACGCTGGCACCGCGGAGTCACGCGAGGGCTCGGGCGTCACCTGGCTTCCAATCACGGTCGATGAGCAGGGCTGGAAAGACCTGCGCCTGATATTCGGCAACATCGAGGAGAGGTTCCGAGCCGTCGCAGACAAAAGCGCTGAGCGCATTGGGAGCCCGAGCGATGGAATCCCGGTGATCGTCGCCGTCGCCGCCTTCGAGATGGCGAGAGGGAAGGACGTCGATTCGTCGTGAGTGATGCCATCACGATCTCCGCTGAGCAGCGCGACCTGCTCCGGTGCCGGATCTGGATTCACATCAGCCGACTCGACACGGTCTGGCCGCCTGATCCGGTGCCGGAGGCGGGCCGACCATCCTGCGTCATACCGCCCCGCTGGCTCATCTCCAGGTCCGCATGACTGTCGAACTCCTACCACCAGGGGCACGGCCGAACCTTCGAGGACAGCCCACCTTCGGCTGGCTGGCCCTGATCGACTCTCAGGTTCACCCGGTCAAGGTGGCCGTGATCGAAGCGCTGCAATGGGTGGGGGGGCCGCTATCAGCTCGGGAGATCTGGCTGATGGGAACCGGTGAGCCCGAGTACGGGACCGTCGCCTATCACGTCAAGGCCCTCCTGAAACTCGGCCTTATCACCCTCGCCGCCATGTCACCCGCGCGGGGGTCGCTCGAGAAGTTCTATGTCCTGACTTTCGCGACGTGAGCAAGAAAATCCGAGCGCGCCAAGGAATCTGCGGAGCGGGAGAGGAGTTTAGGACTAGTGCCGAACGCACTCGACTCGCAGCCGGGCCTGGGCCTCGCGGTGAGGAGCATAAGAAAAAGGCAGCAGATGAATCAGGGCACTCTGGGCGAGCGCGCTGAATTGCACCCCACCTGGATCTCCAGGATTGAGTGCGGGAAGGCTAACCCGACGTGGGGTAATGCGCGCCGCCTCGCCTACGCGCTGGGGGTGACTGTGGCGAACCTCGCGAGCCTCGCGGAGAGGCTGGAAGATCTGCAAGACCGAGAACCAAATTCAGCCGCACGGTGCGGCGCAGACCGCGGGAGGGTGGCGCCCGCGAGTGGAGGAGAAGGCCAGCATGGTTCTTAGCAATGACCCGTTTGCCGAGATCGAGAAGCGTGAACTCCTGGATTGGCGTGCGATGGTTCAGGAGGCCGCCGGCGTTCTGGCGATGCAGGACGTGCTCGTCCGCGAGGGTGTAGTTCGGGCTGGCCCGCGTTGTTGGGTCACAGTCACGAGGGTCCGCTTCGCAGATTCTCCGGCGACCGATTCATTCGGCCTCCTACCGGTGTTTCGGTTTGTTATCTCGAGCGATGCTGATCGCCGCGAGCTTCATTCCTTTGCGATCGACTCGGAAGTTGCGATCGGTGCCCTGCATCATGCCCACCCCGCCTTCGAGCGGTCTCGTGTGCCGGCTCCGGCCTTTAAGCTCGAGCCCCCAGTCGCAGGGGAAATATCCAGCGATGGGAAAGTCCGCCGGGGGGCAGAGCGGTTCTTGATGATTTCAATGGTCACGCTGGAGGACCCGCCGCCCCGAGTTGCCGGCCGACCACCTGGCGTCGGTATCCGATTCGCGCTTAGCGATGGGCCCCCATCAGCCCCTCCACAGCTTCACCATGAATTGGCCGTTGGCTTTCGTGCTGCTCGGGGTCGCGTGGGAGGGGACCGGCAAATAGCGGAGCCCGCAGACGATTCGGGAGTGGCTTGCAGGCGTGGGGTCGCAAGAAATAGGTCGATTAGGAAGGTAGGCGATGGGCAGCCGGATAGAGCCACAGACCCCATTTCGCGAAGCCGTGCGAAGTGTTCGGGAGGACAGGGAACTGATCAAGAGCAGGGTGGCGAGCCGGGGTGGAACAAGTGCGATCGTGCGCGCCCTCCTGGGTCACGACCTCGAGATTCCCCGACTTACACGAGCAGGCGTGGAGACTGGCAAGAAATGGGGCAGCGGGGTAGTCCGACGCAAGGTCGTGGCTTGGTAGCCCCCCGTTGGTTCCGTAGCTGAATCTCACATGCCAAATCTGACGAAATCGGAAGTCGCCCAAGCGCTCAAGCATCCTCTGCGGCAGAGGCTTCTGCCTGCCTTCATCGCGAATCGGCCCCTGAGCCCCAAAGAGGCGTCCGATCTCCTGAATGAGCCCCTTTCCAATGTTTCCTACCACGTAAAAGTCCTTGCCGAATACGGGTTCCTTGTCCTCCGCGCGAGAGCGCAGGTGAGAGGAGCGCTTAAGAACTACTACCTGCCAAATGACGACACACTGAACTCCACCGCTGTCGAAGAGTTCCTCGCCGGGAATTCCTCAATCGGTCTCGACTGAAGCCTCCTCGAAGATTGGAACCTCCAGCCGCTGGGGAGGAGCCGATAAGCGCAGGTTGACCACGCAGACTCATCCATAGATCCGGCTGCCAAGCCTCGGGGCTTAGTCCGAGGCGGGCGTCGCATTGTCAGATAGACAAAGATTTTTCACCAGTAGAAAACCGAATGGTCACGGTGTACATCGCGAGAATTTTGGCTAGCCGTCATCCCATCCGGAAAAACCGCTGGAGACTCGCGCTGGCTGGTCACTGTGTCGAGATGATCCGAGCGAGGCATTCATCAAATTACCCAAAAGTAAGCATAGACAATCACCTGAGCGCCTGTGCAGGATGCCCGCCGCTAACTGGTACGCGGTAAGTATCGCCGTCCCGGTTTCACACATGACCACTTTGACGGGGGGAACCTTGAAGTCACGCAAGACCGCAGTTGCTGGAGGCGCAGTACTTGTCATCTCACTACTAGCCCTCGTACTGCTTGTATCCGGCTTGGCTTTGGCCAGCGATGAAGAGCCAGCCGGCGAGCAGAGTCAAGAGCCTCCTGTGCAGGTGGTTGCCGAACTCCCCGACCTTCGCACCGCCACCTCCCAGACCTTCGAGCTCTCCGACGGTCAGACGGAAACCCGGCTCTACGAGTCCCCCGTCAACTACCGCGACGAAGACGGCAAATGGTTGCCGATCGAGGAAGGGCTGACGGAGCTGCCAAACGGCGCTGTGGTCAACGGCGACAACAGCTTCGACATCCATCTGCCCGAGGATCTTCAGGAAGCGCCGGTACGCGTGGAGCTGCCAGAAGGCTGGATCTCCCAGCAGCCGCTCGGCCTCGCCACCGACCCGGTCGCCCTCGATGGCGAGGTCGCCACCTACCAGGCGGCTTCGGACTCCGCCACGTTTGAATTCACCGGCCTCGCCAACGGCCTCAAGGAGAACATCGAACTCGCCGATCCCTCGGCGCCATCTACCTACCGCTACGAAGTCGAGACCTCCGCCGGGCTCACCCCCACCTTGACCGAGCAGGGTTCGATCGACTTCACCGACGCCGAGGGCCAGCTCGTCGCCGAGATGCCGGCACCGACGATGGCCGACAACGCCGAAGCGCAGGCCACTGCGGAGGCGATCTCCTACTCCCTGGAAGACCTGGGCGACGGGCGCTGGCGGATCTCGGTCGAAGCCGATCCGCAGTGGCTGTCCGACCCCGAGCGGGCCTGGCCGGTGACGATCGATCCGACGACCGAAATCAAACAGCCGGCCCTCGACTGCATCATCGTCAACGACGGCAGTGAAACCCCTCGCTGTGGTCCCGGTCAGACCTACATGATCGCCAAGACCGACTACGTCTCGAGCGGCACCGATTCGATCGCGAGGACGCTCCTGCGCTTCGATCTCAGCGCGATCCCCGCAAGCGCCTCGATCACTTCGGCGACGATCGGCCTCTATGCGGCCTCGGCATCCGAAAACGTCGCCAAGGTCGACCTATACGACGTCAGCCGGTCGTGGACCGCTGGACTCACTTGGAAATATTGGGAGTGGCACCGCAACGTAACGGACGAATGGGACACCCCTGGTGGCGACTACGGCAAATACATGCCGACTCCGACCAGCATCAAAACCTCCGAACGTGGCAGTGCCGCGGGCTGGTGGAAATTCTCCAGCAACGATCTCCGCTGGCTGGTCGCCCGCTGGAAATCCGGCAGCGTCCCCAACAACGGGGTCTTGCTGAAACTCGCCGAAGAGACGCCCCACGAATGCTGCTTCAAACGCCGGGTGGTGTGGCAGGGAAGCGCGGAAGCCAACAAGCCCTATCTCGCGGTGCAATACCTCCCCGCCGCCCCTTCCACCAGCAAGCTCGTCTCGCCGGGCGAAGGCACGACCACTGCCCGGCGTTTGAAGCTGAAATCGGCTTGGTCGGCTGAAACCGCGAACCCGACCGGCGTCCGCTACCAGTTCAGGGTCGGCAAAACCGGGCTCTTTGAAGACATTCCCCTGGAACTTATCCGGGACTCGGAAGGCAAACAGCCGAGCGCTTGGCCGCTTGCATTGACCGAATCAGAGAAAGCAGCGCGGGCCAGCAATTCATTGTATTTCGATGCCGCCCATGCGGACCAGACGCTTCGCGAAAAAGGCGGCTCGATTCAGGTTCGGGCCGTCTTCGACGGCGCGCCCGGCATCGAAGGCTACTCGGCGCCAGTGGAAGCAACGGTGAACCGAAAGATTGGCGGCGCCAAAGATGCGACCGCGCCAGTCGGTCCCGGAACGCTTGACCTGCTGACCGGCAACCTCAACGTCTCCAGGCAAGACGTCAGCATCGCCGGCTTCAAGTCGAGCCTCTCCTTCAGCCGCGCCTATAACACCCGCGAACCTGGCGCTACCGGAGAGAAAACGGTCCTCGGGCAGGGGTGGAAATCCTCCGTTCCCGTCGAAGAGGCCGGCGGCTCGGAATGGCGAAACATCCGAATCGTCCATGTCAGCGAAACGATCGAAGAGCAAACTTTCGAATTCGACTACGCCATGCTCACGGCATCAGAAGGCTATGAAATCGCCTTCGAAAAGGTCGGCGAAGCCTATGTCACGCCTCCCGAACTGACCGGAGTAACGCTGCGCGCCCAGGGCAGCAACCAGCTCGTTCTAACCGACCCCGGTGGCAACCAGACCACCTTTGAAAACCAAAGCGGCGGATCGGAATACCTGCCGGTCTCGATCGTCCAGACCGGGGCCACGACCAACTCCACCAGGCTCGTCTACCAGTTTGAAGGTAGCCAGAAACGCCTGAAGATGGTGATCGCCGCGGCCGCGCCAGGGATCTCGTGCACCACCGAATCGCAGGCAACGAGCAACCAGGGCTGCAAAGCGCTCGAATTCGTCTACGAAAACGCGAAACAATGGGGCGCGCCGGAATCCTACGGAGATCGACTCGCGCGAATCAAATACTTCGCTCCCGGCTACACCGGAGGCCCCTGGACCGTCAGCGAATACAAATATGACACCAGCGGCAGGCTGATCGAACAGTGGGACCCGCGTGTCTCGTCCACGATGAAAGAAACCTATTTCTACGAAAGCGGCAGGCTGCGGAAAGTGACGCCTCCGGGGCAGGAACCCTGGACCCTCAAGTACACCACCGCGCCCATCGACCAGGAAACCGGCACGCTGCGCCTGAAGGGCGTTGAACGGCCGACCCTGGTCCCGAGCACCCCGGTTGCCTCCACCTCGATCCGCTACGGCGTGCCGATCAGCAGCGAACCGTATGACCTGAGCGGTGCGGCGATCGCGAGCTGGGGGCAGACCGACGTTCCCGTCGACGCCACGGCGATCTTTCCGCCGAGTGAAGTCCCGGCCGAACCTCCGACGAGCTATGCGAAGGCGACGATCTACTACATGGACTCTGAGGGCTTCGCGGTCAACACGGCCACTCCGCCCGGTGCCGGCACCACCGGCGCCTCCATCACGACCACGGAAACCGATCAGTTCGGCAACGTCGTGCGAGAACTGAGTGCCCAAAACCGGCTCCGGGCCCTTGCCGCGGGCTCGGAATCGGTGAAACGCTCTCACGAGCTCGAGAGAAAGTTGGTCTTCTCCCCCGACGGCACCGAGCTACAGGAAGAACTTGGGCCACTGCATCAGGTTCGCCTCGAATCGGAAGCGGTCAAACAGGCTCGCCTCCACAAGACCATTCAGTACGACGACTGCAAAACGTGCACTTGGACGCCTGCCAACCCCAAGCCCCATCTGCCGACCCGCGAAGTTACCGGCGCGAGCATGCCGGGCGTCGGGACCGACCCCGATCAGAGCACCGTCGAATACCGCTACAACTGGACGCTGCGAGCGCCGACGGAAACCATCACCGATCCCAGCCCCGGTCTCAACATCCGCAGCACGACGGTCTACGACGAACAAACCGGCCTGGCGACCGAGATGCGCCAGCCGTCGAACTCCGCAGGCGGAGGAGCGGGTACGACCAAGATCGTCTACTACAAAGACGATGGACACCACGAAACCGGCGAGTGCATCAATGATCTCTATGCCGGTCTCCCCTGCAAAGTCGAACCCGCCGCCCAGCCCGGCACGAGCGGACAGCCCAATCCGCCGGTCCGCCGGATTCTCTCCTACAACCAGCTCGGGCAGCCCTTGAACGTCTCCGAAGCGACGCCCGGCGGAGCCTCACGGGAAACTGCTTCCACCTACGACGAAGCTGGCCGGCAGAGAACCAAAGAGGTGATCGGAGGTGGCCAAGCGATCCCAAAGATCGAAACCCTCTACAGCAATTCGAACGGGTTGCCGTGGGCCGAATACTTTGTTTGCCCTGAATCCGAACCAAACTGCGATCATCAGACGGTCGAAGTCACCTACGACTCCCTGGGTCGCGCGACTGCATATCGAGACGCCGACGGAGGCGAAGCGAAAACCACCTACGACTACCTCGGCCGACCCGCGACCGTGGAAGACGGCAAAGGCACCCAGACGATGGGCTATGACTCCGTCACTGGCCTCCTAGTCGAACTCCAAGATTCCGCAGCTGGAAAATTCACCGCCAGCTACGACGCAGACGGAAACTTGGTCAAACGCGGGCTGCCGAACGGGTTGACGGCAGAAACCACCTACGACGAGACGGGGGCGCCGGTTGCGCTCTCCTACACCAAGGCAAGCAGCTGCGGCGCCAGCTGCAACTGGCTGAACTTCGCCGTCGAACGCTCGATACGTGGGCAGATCCTGCTCGAAAACGGCACGCTCGGCAAAGACGAATACACCTACGACAAGCTCGGCCGCCTGGTCACGGCTCGCGAAACCCCCACGGGAGGCAGCTGCACCACCCGCGCCTACAAATACGACAAAGACTCCAACCGAGAAGAAATGACCACGATCCCCGGGACCCTTGGCGTCTGTTCGAGCTCAGGCGGAACCACGCAGAAATACAGCTACGACTCCGCCGATCGGCTCCTGGGCGAAGGCCTGACCTACGACGATTTCGGCCGGATCAAAAACCTGCCAGCGGTCTTTGCCGGCGGCAAAGCGCTGACGACGACGTACTTCGCAAACGACATGGTCGCCACCCAGTCCCAAAACGGGGTGACGAACACCTTCCAGCTCGACGGCATGCTGCGCCCGCGTCAGCGCTTGCAGGAAAACGGACTGACGGGTGTCGAAGTCTTTCACTACGCCGGCCCCGGGGACTCGCCCTCGTGGACTCAGCGAGGGTCGACTTGGACCCGGAGTATCGGCGGGATTGGTGGAGAACTCGCGGCGATTCAGGAGAGCGGCAAAGAAGTGGAGTTGCAGCTGACGAACCTGCATGGGGATGTGTCGGCCAAGGCCGCGTTGAGCCCGACCGTGACTGAACTTAAAAGCACGCTCAGGTTCGATGAGTTTGGAAATCCGACCGGAGGCAGCGCCAGCCGGTTCGGGTGGCTCGGTGCCAAACAGCGACGGACGGAACTTGCTTCTGGTGTGATCCAGATGGGGGCACGTAGCTATGTGCCGCAGCTTGGTCGGTTTCTTTCGGTAGACCCTGTACGGGGAGGTTCGGCTAATCCTTACGACTACGCGAATCAGGACCCAATGAACCTCTTCGATGTGAGCGGGGAAACCGTAGACCCTGGTGATGGTAGAGCCACTCGGGCCTCAAAAAGATGGGCGCGACGTGCGGCCAGAATGGCTGACAGACACAACATCCCGCGCGCGGTGGTCCAAAGCCGCAGATGTACGGCCATTGCTTGCAGGATCGGCTGGCCACACGGCGGTGGCGGGGCAGATCCCGTAAGCAAGTTCATCGCCGGTGTTGCCAACGATGTTGTTGACCATCTCCTCAACGACCCTGGCATTACGGGTATGTCGATGCGCGAAAATATCGAAGCGACCTATGGCGCCGTCTCCACCCCTGCTGGCAGAAAAGCCGTTTCGTGCGCCCAAGGTGCGGTTGCCGGCTGGAATGAAACCGCTGGCGCTCGCGGAAATCCGGGGGGCACGTTGACTTCTGCGCTGTATGCGGCTACGCGCTGCATTGTGGGCGCTTTCGCTGGTTGACGCACCAAAGCTATATGGACCGAACTGTCGACGATCGATGTATCCTTGCTACGAGAAAGTGGCGAGTCTGAAACCCCAGAAATATCCTGCTCCCGTTTGGCTCTATGTCGCCAGCATCGTCGTCGTCGTCATGTCGCTGGTTCAGCTTGTTGTAGAGCCGCAGCTCAGCCGTGCCCTGGCACTCGGGGTAGCGATTATCTTCGCGGTCCTGCTTCTGCGAGGCAGTAGGATCGCCTGGGTAGGCATTTTGATTGGTGCCGTTGGCCAGCCCCTTGAAGCCATGGTCGACGACAGCTTGGGATGGCGTGATCCATTGAATGTCTTGGTCGTTGCGTTGCTTGCTGCTCCTACTTCTTGGCGCTTCATCTGGAAACGCAAGCATCAGAGATCCTCAGCCGTCGAGCCCAAATCACGATGGTTGGACAATGTACGTAACGCTCAGTACGTAGCTCTAGCGTATTTTGCGGGGTGGGACGCCGAGGTAAAGGCAGATCAGCCCTTGGATTCGGCTCGCTATCGTTCGCTCTTTGTTCGAGTTGGAGTGTGCACGGGCGTGCTGCTTGTGCTAGTCACCATAACGTACAATTGGCAGCAGTCCCAGCCGAGTTCTCTGATCAACATCATCGCCAATGTGACCTGGACTCTTTACGCGATTTTTCAAGTCACCTTGATCGGCTTAGGGTTGTTTTGTCTATACCAGCGCCGGACTAATGGTCGCAAGAGATCGACTTCTCAGGCGTCAGGACCCGGTAGGGCGGATTCGTAGACGAACCTGCATGGCGATGTGTCGGCTATCGCTGCATTGAGCCCGACCGTAACTGAACTCAAAGCCACTCTCAGATTCGACGAGTTCGGGAACCCGACCGGAGGCAACGCCGTCAGATTCGGATGGCTGGGGGGCAGGCAGCGTCGATCGGAACTCGCCTCGGGAGTGATCCAGATGGGTGCCCGAAGCCATGTGCCGTCGGTTGGGAGGTTCCTGACCCCCGATCCAATTCTTGGCGGATCCGACAATCCCTATGACTATGCCAATCAAGATCCAGTCAATGACTTCGACTTGACCGGTACTTGTTCTACGAAAAAAGGATGCAGGGGGAAAGCCAAAAACGAGAGAAACGAAGTCCGCAATTCCATAAGGGGCATTAGAGACAGGATGCGAAAGGCGCGGGAACACCGGGCAACGGCTGGCGCTAGTACGACCCGCGTCGGACCGATACCTATCAGGCTCCCGTGGGAAAAGGAAACCGAAACGGCGCTGAAAAGCGTCGAAGGATTCATGAGTGGCATTCTTCACCAATCGTGCGGCCAATCTGCAGAGGATTTTGCGGCGGCCGCAGGCACCGCAGGAGGCATGGCGCTGCTACTTCAGGCAGGTGGGCCAGTCGCACAGGCGGTCGGCGGAATGCTCGCAACGCTTGGGGCCGGGTCAGCGGTCGCCGGAGGGGTGTTCTACCTGGCTTCGAGGACTGGGGTATGTTCGGGGGCATACTGACCTGACGGGCTAAGTCGGCGGCCGGGTGGATGCATCAACTATGACCACGTTCTCGAAAGTGCTTCTCGCGGTAGGCGCGCTGTGCCTCTGTGCCTACTACTCGCTGGATGGTCATTGGTACATGGTGACATGTCAGAGGCCATTTTCGGCTTTGCCCTAGGGTGCCTACTGTTAATCTATTGGCGTTGGGCCCTGGCACGGTCGAGGCGAATGCACGGAGCTACATGCAAGACGCCCATGGCCGGATAGCGGATCAGGCCGAATGGGGATAGCCCCGTGATGGTCCTTTGTCTTGTCTGAATGACCTCTGGAGGAAGCATGTAACCTCGTGCGAGACGGGCCAAGCCACGCCGGAAGTCGACATCGACTTGATCGACGTCGTTGACGATTTCAACGCGCGCCAGAAATTCCCCAAAGATGAGCTTGAACAGCTCGCCGCGACCATCGAAGAGACGGGTCTGGTCCAGCCGATCAAGGTGAAGAAAAGGTCCGATGGTCGCTTCGACCTTGTCGCCGGTGAGCGGCGATTCAGGGCGGCAAAGATCGCCGGGCGCAAGAAAATCGAGATCACTCTCTCCACGGGCAATCCGGTTACGGAAACCCTCGTCGAGAACATCCATCGCTCCGACCTCAACCCGATCGAGACGGCGCTTGGCCTTCAGGCTTTCGCCGAGGAGCACAACCTCGACACCTACAAGAAGATCGGGGCCAAAGTCCGCAACGGGAGGATTGGGTCGGCGCCCACATGCGCCTGCTGAAGCTTCCCAAGAGCGTTCAGCGCTACATCGCCGCGGGCGAGGTGCCCGCAGAGGCCGAGCCGCTCCTGCGTCCGATCGCGGAGGTCTCCACAAAGGTCGCCGCCACCATCTGCGAGGCCGGAAAGCTCCGTGGGTACTCCGGTCGCCAATTCATCCAGCGCTTCGGAGACCTCTTCGAAGAATTGCCTCGGATGGAAGGGCTCAAAAACGTGCCCACGATGATCGGGGTGCCCCGCTTCCATCTCAGCCGCAACCTGGCTCGACCATGCCAAGGTCAGTCCCAAGGTCATCTCCGTTCTGATGGGCCACAAGGCTCCCAAGCGCCAGCCCGACGCGGCCCCAATCACCCTGCGGCGCTACACGCACGTTCTGCCCGGGGAGCTCGAGCGGGCGCGCGACCAGCTGCAGAGCTTCCTCGATGAACGCGAGGCCGAGGAAGCGGAGAACGACTTTGTCGTGTCCGTTTAGACAGGCTCGCCGCTGGCGCAACTGCCTCGAGCAGCTATGGTCCTCGCATCCGGCCGGGCGGAGGTGAAGTGAGTCGCGCAGTTGATCGGGCGCGACCTTCCCTTTAACCTTCCCTGAGCAGCCTTCTAGGGCCGCATTTGGCTACTGGAGCCGGATCGCTCGTCGGAGCGGGGCGGCCTTTTAAGCCGCGCGGCGCGGGTTCGAATCCCGCCGGGGGCATAGGGCATCGAGCAGCTACCCCCAAGCGCGACTGCGCGACGGCGATCCGGAGGTCGGTCGAAATCGCGATCTCCGCCGGCGTCGGGCAATGCCACCAGCACCTTCTTCAGCGGCTGCCCCTGCCTCTACGGGCCAAGCACTTTCGCGCAGATCTGCCGGCGCTCCTCCCCGGCCGAGCGACCGCTACGGGCGGCCCCACTCGGCCATCACCGAGTCCCTTAACACCAGATTTATAAACCCTCTTGGTTTCGACCTATCGCGCGCGGTAACACCATGTCGCCCCTGGCTCGACCGGCAGCCTGTCTCGGCACTCCGGCGTAGTAGGCGGTCGTTTGCACCTCTGATTTATTCGTCCATTTCTTCAGAAAACTCTCCTTGCCCCACGTCTGGGGGTGTGCTTGTCTGCGCCATCGGCCCAGGGAAGGCCGACCACACAGTTACGACTCGGCGCCGGCCTCCCGGCTGCCGAAAACGCAACCTCAGGAGTGTCTCCTGGGAGAAGGAGTTCGAACGAAATGACGACGAAATCTCGACGTAGGTCGAGGCAGATAAAGGGGTTCGGCCTCGTGCTGATTGCAGCCCTCGCAATCGGCGCTCTTGTCGCAAGCAGCGCATCTGCCCTCAGCTACAGCAAACCCGGGCAGACGTTCACGGCAAAATGGAACCCGTTTTTCATCGGCCAGACGGGAACGACGATCCAGGTTCGCTGTGAAAAAGGCGGGTCGGGGAGTGGTTCCTTCACGAGCGGCACGACTGTCGGCACGAACATGACGATGAATGGCTGCAAGACCGGAGCCGGCAGCGTTTGCCACAGCCTCGGCGAGCCTGCCAGCAGCGAACGAATTGTGCTTTCCTCGCTCAAAGGAAACCTGATCTACCTGGACGCGGCTCACACGAAGTTCGGCATTCTGTATGAACCGTCCAGCGGGACCACCGTTGCCGATTTCACCTGTGCGGCTGGCCTCGTCCGCTATACCTGGACGGGCAGCGTTATCTCGCGAATCACCAGCCCTGCTGTCAATGTCGAAGGAGTGACTATCAAGCAGGCTTTTGAGACCACTTCGGGTGGCGGTCAGAAATATGTTCTGATCGAAGAAGATCCCTTCCAGGGCGTGTATAGCCTGCTGTCGAAAACCAATAGTGAAGGCGGAACTGGGCTCGCCCTTTCATCCTCGACGACGGTCGACTGGTCGATGTCCGGTGGAGGTCGTTTCCTCCCCTAGTGCGCTCTGCAGCGCATCTCGAGGAGTGAGTCGAAGAGCCACGCCGGGTCGGCGTGGCTCTTCGCATTTATTTCGCCAGCACCGCGCTGAGCCCACGGATAATCGGCAAATCTCTCGAAGGCTCGACGACGGCGAAGGAGCCAGATCCTGCCCGACTGGACTCCGGCACCAGCTCACGACCAGCCTTATCATCGACATTTCTCTCACCGACTCGGTAGCTCTCCGTTTCCCATGGTCACTCCCGAATCGCTCCACCCAGGCACACTGTTCAAGCCTGAATGACTCGCTGGCACGAATCTGCCCGAGGCAGAGTAGACAGTTGTCTATTGCGCTTCCTCTCTTCAGAAAATCGGTCTTGCACGGCGGTCTGAAATGTGCTTGTCTGTCCCCTGTCAGCCCCAGGGAGGGCCGGCGGGGAGTAATGAACAGGTAACTGAACCATCGACACTGCTTAAGCGGCTGTGCGGCGGTTCGGAGAGAAGGAGATTGCTACGTGAGACACGCGAAGGCAGCGACCGCGGGATCGACCATGCGCCAGGCCGGCGAGCTCGGCCGCGTCTTCCGTGGAGCCCTCGCCCGCCATGCGTCTTGGAGCAGCATCAGAGGGGGTGGTGCGCCGTCACAACGAAATCCGCTCGCCGTCTGTGTGGCACTGACCCTGGTCGCCCTTCTCTTCGTTGCCGGCACGGCGTCGGCCGCCGAAACGCCCTCCTACCGCCACAGCTTCGGACCAGACGGCACGGAAGGCTCGGCTTTCGAAGACGTCAGCTCGGTTGCCGTCGATCAGCAATCCGGTGACGTGTATGTGCTCGACCGCGTCGCGAGGGCGCTCTATAAGTTCGATGCGGAAGGAAACCCCCTCGACTTCGGCGGCGCCGCCCCATACATCACCGAAAACCGAATCGATGGGCTGACCGTCGAAGCCTTCCCCACCCTCAACCAAGCACAGGTGGCGGTCGATCCGACCAGCCGAATCGTGTACGTGACCGAGCCCACGACGATCAAGGCATTCGAGCCGGACGGCGAAGAAGCGGAATTCACTGCCGGCCCCGGGATGGGCAGCAATGAAATCGGGGGGTTCGCTGGACTCGCTGGCATAGCGGTCGACGGCGACGGCAACATCTACGCCAGCGATTGGATAAACGGGACGGTCAGTCTCTACACGTCAGCTGGAGAATCGCTGAACCAATTCACTACGGGAACGCCCAAGACTCTGGCCGTGGACAGCAAAGACAACGTCTGGGTCCACCCCTCGGAGGTCCAACCGCTGGTCAAGTTCACCCCAAGCGACATCCCAGTCGCCTCCACGACTACCTACACGGCTACTGAACCTATCCCATTTGCCTTCACCGACTTCCGGTCGGGATTTGGGGTCGATTCCCTGACTGGGGATGTATTCGCTTCACTATCCGGCGAAGAAGGAAATCGGATAGCGCAATACAGTGAAAGCGGAGAGGTTGTCCACGAATATGCCGTCAATGGAAAGAGCTTCTCACAGGGACTTGCCGTCGTAGAAGGTGGAGAGACTTTTTATGTAGGCGCTGACGCCGGGATGGTCGCGATCTTTGGCCAGCAGCCGCCGGGACCCCCCTTGATCGCTTCTGCTGCGGCTTACCAGGTCAGCTCCGACACCGCCGACCTCCAAGCGAGGATCAACCCACGCAAGGTGGCGACGACCTACCGCTTCGAATTCGGGACCAGCGATTGCTCGCTTCCGTCGAGCGGATGCACCGCCGTGCCGACCCCCGACGCTCCGATCGGGTCCGGTAACCAACCGGTCAAGGTGTCGCAGCCAATCCTGGGCCTAACGCCTGGAACCACTTACCACCTCCGGGTCTTTGCCGAAAACGGAGAAGGAACGGATGAAGTGAATCGCACGTTCACCACCCAGCCGTTGAGCTCCGCCTTCGAGCTGAGCGACTCCAGGGTGTGGGAGATGGTGTCTCCCTCTGACAAGGGGGGCGGGGGCATCGTAGTCAACAAGCTAGCGCTTCTCCAGGCGGCGGCTGCGGGCGGTGCGGTGGTGTACAAGAGCCGCGGATCGATGGAAGCTGAGCCTGCGGGTAACCGCTCGCCGGAACTCACGTCGTACCTAGCCAGTCGCTCGGCGACGGGGGGGTGGCTGTCCAGAGGGATCAATGCCCCCCATTTCGAAGCGAACGTCCTGCAAGGGCAGGACGAATTCTTCCGATTCTCGACTGATCTCTCGAAGGCCCTTTTCGAGCCACGTGATGAAACGCCCTTGTCGAGCGAGGCCTCCGAATACACGCCATACATTCGCTCGAACACGAGCCCGCCGACCTATACGCCACTGTTGACCGAAGCAAACGTAGGATCAGGGATTCATTGGGGTGGTAACAAAGCAGCACAGCGAATACACGCCACCGGTGCCAATCCTGATCTCAGCCACGTCACCCTGGTTTCGGAGACTCCCCTTCTGGATGGCGCGGTTTCGGGCGCCCTCTACCATTGGACTGACGGAACGCTCGAATTGGTCAGCGAACTTCCGGCAGGCGAAGGCGGGGGAATCGTCGAAGGAGAAATCGGCTCGGGTCCGGGGTCGGTCCGTCACGCGATTTCCGACGACGGTGCACGGATCTTCTGGAGTGAAAATGGGTATACGCAACTCTTGGACCCGGCCCTTTACGTTCGCAATACGGAGGCGGACGAGAGCACTAGGTTAGACGTCGTCAAGTCCGGCCTGGGGGCGGGGAAACCGAACCCCGCCTTCCAGGAGGCTACGCCTGACGGGAGAGTCGTCTTCTTCACCGATTCCCAGCAGCTGACCGCGGACGCAAGCCCGGACGGGCGAGATATCTACAGATGCGAGCTGAGCCCAGACGCGAGCGAAGGCTGCGTGACGCTGACTGACATCAGCGCGCCGATCGGAGGGTCGGGGGAAAGCGCAAACGTCAAGGACATGGTCCCTTCTGTGAGCGAGGACGGGATTCGGGCATACTTCGTGGCCGAAGGTGTGCTCGATACCGGGCCGACCGCATCCGGCGAAACTGCAACCCCCGGTCAACCCAACCTCTACCTCTGGGAGCAGGGACAGGGACCCCGGTTCGTCGCGACCCTTGCTTCCGGGACGTCGATTGGGGAAGGTGATTCCAGCGTCTGGGGCATCGGAGAGACGATTCCGACTGGTCGCGTAGCGCTGATGAGCTCGTATGGGTCGCCCGACGGGCGGTACTTCGCCTTCATGTCCCGGCGCAGCCTGACCGGCTACGGCAACGACAGCCCACGCGACGGTGCCCCGTTGGAGGAGGTCTTCGTTTACGACGCGGTCAGCGATCGCCTCGACTGCGCCTCGTGCATTCCCACGGGGGCCGGCCCGGTTGGGCAACTGAGTCCCGGGGCCGGCGACGTCGATAGCCCGATCGATCCCCAGGAATTGTGGGACGGTCGGCAGGTTTCCGCCACCCTCCCCCAGGCTCCTGGGCGCCTCGCGGCACCAGCCCTTCGCCAGCCCCGGGTGGTGCACGAAAACGGGCGAGTCTTCTTCAACTCCTTCGATCCTCTTGTCCCAGCTGACACCAACGGCGACTGGGACGTGTATCAGTTCGAGCCCGTGGGAACCGGGAGTTGCTCGTCCCTCTCGAGCGGCAGGGCGGTCGCGCGATCCGGAGGTGGCTGCGTCGCGCTGATCTCGTCCGGAGCGGCGGAAGGCCAGTCCGCGTTCCTGGAAGCAAGCTCCACTGGCGACGACGTCTACTTCCTCACGCGCGGGAGGCTATCCGTGTCGGATGAAGACAATGCCGTCGACGTCTATGACGCTCGCGTCAATGGGGTGAAAGCACTGAAGCGTCCTGTCACGGAATGCAGCGGAGAAGCGTGCCGGTCCGCAGCGCCGCCGCCTGTCGGCCCGACTCCCAACAGCGAATCGTTCCGCGGGCCAGGCAATGCTGTTCACTGCCCCAAGGGCAAGCGCAAGGCTCGCCGCAATGGCAAGGTGAAGTGCGTACGCAAGCACGGGAAGCAGAAAAAGCAGCGGCGAGGAAACGGCAAGTCCGGGAGGGCGCATCGATGAGGCCCCGCTCGGATAACGAACATCTCTCGCCTTCGATCCTCAAGGAGCTTTCGAGCATGCTGAAGCGCACCGTTTGCCTTGCCGGCCTCATCGCCTCACTGGTCTCCCTTTTTGCCCTGTCCACTGCTCCGGCGGCGAGCGCGAGCATGCCGTGGTGGCAGGTCATCACCGGCAGCCGCCCCACCAACATGTGGGAACCGACCGACAACGAACAGGAAATCGAAGTCGAAAGCGGCCCGATCGGCGCGGGAATCAAACTCGAAGTGAAGGGTGAGGTGGTGGGCTGCCTCGGCACCGGGCCCGCGGCGGGATTCCTGTGTCCGCTCACCGGCTTTGCGGCGATCGAAACCGCGGCTCAGCTGGAGCCGGTTCTCGAGAGCGCCTTCGAAACGAGCGCCGTGGAAGTGACGGGAGGCCCGGTGGGCAGCGCACCCTTCCTGATCACGACTCCGGATCGGTCGGTACCCGCGGTAGGGGTTACCCCGGCGGTTCAATCGCCTATCAGCGGCTCCGCCGAAGCCAAAATCCTCGCAGCCGGTGGCAGCGGTCGCCTGGTGCTTACCGCCACCAACATCGGCGACGCTCCGGTCGATGCGACGGACACGCCGGTCGAAATCGTCGACGAATTGCCCGACGGGATCATTGCCACCGGGTTCGAAGCGTTCGCCGGAACCCCCGAAGTGCCGATTCCTGTGGACTGCACGCTGGAAAGCGTGACCAAGGTCGCCTGTCTCTTCGAAGGAGAGCTGCCGCCGTACGAAGCGATCGAAATCGAAATCTTCGGAACCCTGACCGGCACCCCTCCGGCGGCCGGCGCTCCCGGGAAAGTGACCGTCTTCGGCGGTAACGCCCCGCCCTCCACGTCCTCCCAGACGATCAAAGTCAGCCCGGAGAAAACTCCTTTCGGGTTCGAGGTCTTCTCGACGGCCACCGAAGAAGAGGGCGGTGGCCCGGTCATCAAGGCGGGGTCGCATCCATTCCAGATGACCACGACGATTCAGTTCAACGCGGGCAAGGTCACGCCTGGAGTGACCCGGAGTCAGGGCACGGTTGAACAGCCGGCAATTCCGCGCAACGTCCGCCTCTCGCTTCCGGCCGGCTTGGTCGGGAACGCGACGCAGGTTCCGGTCTGTGAAATGGCGGATTTCTACAGAGGCGGGATCGTCAACGAATGCGGCGCCCAAAGCGCGATCGGCGCCGCCTCGGTGACCATCATCGAGGCGTCCGTCGGCTTCCGGAGTGTTGCCGTGCCGGTGTTCAACCTGCGTCCGGCGCAGGGGGAGCCGGCCCGCTTCGGCTTCACGGTCGCCAATGTCCCGATAGTGATCGACACCGCCGTCGATCCCGACCACGACTACCGGATCATCGCCAGTGTCAACAACGCAAGCCAATTGGCTGTCGTCCTCTCCACTTCGATCGTGATCTGGGGCTCTCCCGGTGATCCTCGTCACGACCTCTCCCGAGGCTGGAGCTGTGCCTACAAGTTCGCGGACCTCCAGCGAGGACCCTGCGAGCGGCCCGCCGGCTTGGGCGAGGAGACCTTCCTCAGGGAACCGGTCAACTGCACTGCCGAGCGCGTTTTCTCCGTAGAGCTGGAACCCTGGAACACCCCGCTCGGGAGCGTCGTCGACCGGGCAAGCACGACGAGCTCTCGCCTCGGCGGCTGCGATCAGGTCCCGTTCGATCCGACGATCGCCGCATCGCCGACGAGCAAGTCGGCCCAGGGCTCGAGCGGGCTGGCCTTCCAGCTCGACATGCCGAACGACGGGTTGCTGGATAAAGACGGGACCGGAGCGATCGCCGAAGGCCAGGCGAAGAAGGTCGAGGTAACCCTGCCCGCTGGTGTGACGGTCAACCCCTCCCAGGCGGAAGGTCTCGCCGGCTGTGGACCGGCGGAGTACGCGCGGGAGACCGCGAGCTCACTTCCGGGCCAAGGATGCCCGGAGGCCTCGAAGGTGGGCAACGTGGAAGTGGACACTCCGTTGCTCGAGGAGAAAGCAAAAGGCGCTGTCTACGTAGCGGCGCCGTATGACAACCCGTTCGACACGCTGCTGGCGCTGTACATGGTGGCGAAGATCCCGGAGCGGGGTGTGCTGGTGAAACAGGCCGGGAAGGTTCAGCTCGACCCCAAGACCGGCCAGATCGTCACCGTCTTCGACGGTCTGCCGCAGATCCCGTTCGACTCCTTCAGGCTGAGCTTCTTCGGCGGGGACCGGGCGCCTCTGGTGCTGCCGCCGAAATGCGGCAGCTATGACATCACTGCCAAGTTCACTCCCTGGCACGCGCCGGACGAAGTCGTCCAAAGGACCAGCTCGTTCTCGGTCGACCAAGGCGCTAACGGCGGTGCCTGCCCGAGCGAGCCGCCGCCCTTCAACCCCAGCTTCACCGCCGGTTCGACCAACAACGCGGCGGGCAGCTTCTCGCCGCTCAGCCTCAGGCTCACCCGCCAGGACGGCGAAGGGGAATTCAGCCGCTTCTCGGTGAAGCTGCCAAAGGGGCTGATCGGCAAGCTGGCGGGCATCCCGTTCTGCTCCGACGCGGCGATCGCCGCCGCGGAGGCTCGGACCGGCCCGAATGGCGGTAAGGAAGAGCTGGCAAGCCCAAGCTGTCCGGCGGCCTCGCAGTTGGGTCGCACCCTCGTTGGGGCCGGTGTCGGCCCTGCCCTGAGCTACGCGCCAGGAAAGATCTACCTGGCCGGCCCATACCAGGGCGCCAAGCTCTCGATCGTGGCGATCGCAACCGCGACGGTCGGCCCATTCGATCTCGGCAATGTGGTCATCCGGCAAGCGCTGCGGATCAACCCCGAAACGGCGGAAGTCACCTCCGATGGATCAGGCTCTGCCCCGATCCCGCACATCCTGCAGGGGGTCGTCGTGCATGCCCGAGACATAACGGTCTACATCGACAGGGACAACTTCGTCCTCAACCCGACCAGCTGCGAACGGATGAGCGCGGCTGCGACGGTCACCTCTCAGGGCGGTCAGTCAGAGGACATCAGCTCCCCGTTCCAGGCGGCCGGCTGCGCAAGCCTCGGCTTCACGCCTAAGCTTTCGATCAAGCTCAAGGGCGGGACCAAGCGCAACGCCAACCCGGCCCTGACCGCGGTGGTCAGGGCAAGGCCGGGCGACGCAAACATCGGCGCCGCCAAAGTCACGCTTCCCCACTCTGCCTTCCTCGATCAGTCCCACAT
Source organism: uncultured Actinomycetes bacterium (assembly GCA_963724745.1). Taxonomy (GTDB): domain Bacteria; phylum Actinomycetota; class Thermoleophilia; order Solirubrobacterales; family 70-9; genus VAYN01. The sequence goes on along the minus strand of CAVRVU010000004.1, from coordinate 391,431 downwards.
CAAGACCGTCTGCACCCGGGTGCAGTTCAATTCCGGAGCCGGCAACGGCGCCAACTGCCCCGCGGGCTCTGTCTACGGCAAGGCGCAAGCGATCACGCCGTTGCTCGACGAACCGCTGAGCGGCCCCGTCTACCTGCGCTCCTCCTCACACCCCCTGCCCGACATGGTCGTTGCCCTGCACTCGAGCAAGATCGACATCAACCTGGTCGGGCGCATCGACTCCGGCAAGGGCGGCGGCATCCGCACCTCCTTCGAATCGGTCCCAGACGCCTCGGTCACCTCCTTCACCCTGCGGATGCGGGGCGGCAAAAGGGGCCTGATCGTCAACTCGACCAACCTCTGCGCCTCCAAGAACCGAGCGGTGGCCGAATTCACCGGGCAAAACGGCAAGGTCCACGATTTCCGCCCCCTGGTCCGGCCCACCAACTGCAAGAAGCAGACCGGCAAGAGCGCTGAGCAAAGGCATAGGCGCACCCGGTAGGTGGGCCGGGCCGGGCGGCTGGGGGCCTAACCGCACCCAGCTCTTACCCTCGCTGCCGCCGACACCGCCTTAAGCGAGTCTCGCAAGGCCGCTGGGCAAAAGCGGGCTGTTCACGGCGCGCGAAGCTGTGGGCCTGATCTCTTTCACGGCGGTGGGGCAGTAGCGAGCAGCGGCACCCTCGCCATCGAAACGAACAGATAGACGAGTATTCTTTGACTTCGAACGGCCTCGCGGCGGCCGGCGAGGCCTAGATGCGACGCAAGTGCCTGTTTGGCTAGGTATTCCCTCAGTGCTGGGCCAGCCTTCCCGGTATGATCATGTTCATGCAGGCCCTGCCGGGACGGGATTCACGGTCTGCCCTCGCCGCTGCACCTGCGGGGGTCACGCGCTCCAGCGCCCACCGCGACCAGCGCGGGCGCATCCTTCGCGCGATCGGCGAGCTGGTGGCCGAACTCGGTTACGCCGACGTCACCGTCGAGCTGCTCGTCAAGCGCGCGCGGGTCAGCTACAAGACGTTCTACAAGCACTTCTCCGGCAAAGACGAGTGCTTTCACGCGCTCTTCGATAACGCCTTTCTGTCCACTGAGAGGGCGATCCGCGAGCGCCTCGATGCTGAGGGCGGCGCCTGGCCAGAGCAGGTCGTCCTCGTTCTCGAGGCCTGGATCGAGCGCATCGTTGCCGAGCCGCTTATCGCCCGCGCCGTCCTCGTCGAGGCCCCCACGGCCGGGTCCGACATGCTCGAGCGCTACGAGCGCGCCACCAGAGCGTTTTTCCCCTTTCTGCGCGCCGGGCGCGAGCTCAGCCCGCGCGCCTCGGAGCTCCCCGTCACGTTCGAGAGCATGCTTGTCGGCTCGGTCTTCTGGTCCGTTTGCCAGCGTCTCATCGCCGGCAAGGCCGAGACCCTGCCGGAGCTGCTGCCCGAGCTGAGCGAGCTCGTCCTGCGCAGCTACCTAACCCAGGACGGTGCCGCTCGAATCGCCCGCGCCCATCCTGTGCGCCAAGTGACCGCCGTCGCGACCGCAGCTTGAGCGGCCCTCTCGACGAGCTGGGCCCGCTCCCCGGCGGGCACCACGGCCTCACCCGCGCCCAGATCGCCGAGTCCCAGCGCGAGCGCCTGCTCGCGGCGATCACTGATGTGGTCGTCGCCAACGGCTACCGCGCCGCCACGATCACCGAGGTCTCGAAGCTAGCCTCAGTCTCCACTCGTGACTTCTACGGGCTCTTCGAGGGCAAGGAGGAGTGCTTCATTGCCGCCTTCGATGCCGTCCGCGACTACCTCGAGGGACTTCTCACAGTGGCCATCGCCGACGATGCCGACTGGCCACACCAGGTGATCGCTGCCCTCCGCGTCGCCCTCGACTTCTTCACCGCCGAGCCGGCCCTCGCCCGCCTCTGCCTGGTCGACGCGATCAGCGCCACGCCGTCCATCGCCAACCACTTCTGCCAGGCGGTGCTCGCCTGTGGTCCCGCCCTCTCCCGCGGGCGCGCCGAGCTCGACGACCCCGATTCGCTTCCGCCAAGCACCGAGGAGTCCCTCATCGGCGGCGTCCTCATGCTGGCCACCCGCAAGATCGTCACTGGCGAGACCGAGCAGCTGCGCGAGCTTCTTCCGGACATGGTCGACTTCGTCCTCACCCCTTATCTCGGCCCAGAGCGCGCGGCCGAGTTGGCGAGCCGCTCGCGCCTCCTGTAGCCGTCCGACGCCGGAGGCTATGGCCACCGGCCCACGCCGCCTACACTCGTGTTTACGCCAGGGAAGGCTTTACTCCGAGCGGGAAGATCGGATTCATGACGCGGGCAATGGAGCTACCAACAGAGCAGGCCCTCCTGGGCCCAACTGGGATTTCGCCGGGTGCTCTCACTCGGTCATCCTCGCGTGCCGCTCTGCTCGCGCTCGTCCTGCTTCTCGTCAGCGCCGCGACCGCCCAGGCTGCTCCTTCGCCCTGGTGGCAGATCATCACCGAAAGCCGCCCCACGAACCTGTGGTCGGCCACCGACAACGAACAGGAAATCGAGACCGAGCTCAGCGACGCTCCCGGCCTCGAAGGGGCGGCGGCCCGAATCGACGTCGGCGGCCAAGCGATCGGCTGCCTCGGCTCGGCGAACTCAGTCGGTGAAGCTCTTTGTGGGAACTACGGGTTCCCGGTAACCGAAACCGCGCTCCAGCTTGCCGAGCTGCTCGAATCGACTTGGGACGCGGCGGTCGTGGTAAGCGGCGGCCCGGTCGGCGGCGAGCCCTTCAAAATCACGGTGCCCGGCCGCGCAGCTCCTCGAATCAGCTTCTTTCAGACCGAAGGGCTGCTCGGGACCTTCAGCGCCAACGTTCTGGCCCCCGGCGGCAGCGGCCGGCTCGGGGTCTCCCTCGTCAACCTCGGCGACGCACCCTTGCACGCGACCTCGACTCCGCTGACGATTCTCGATCAACTTCCCGAGGGCCTCGAAGCGACCAGAGTTGAAGCCAGCGGTGGCTTTCCGGCCACTCCGCTCGAGTGCGAGCTCCCCTCGCCGGGCGCTGTCTCCTGCTCCTTCGAAGGCGTGCTCTCGTCCTATCAGTCGATCGAAGTCGAGATCTTCGTCAGCGTCACCGCTCACCCGCCCGTCGCGGGCGCCCCTGGCAAGGTCACCGTCTCCGGCGGCGACGGCCCCTCTTCCTTTGCGCTGCAGAAGGTCGAAGTCAGTCCCGAGGAGGCCCCTTTCGACATCGAGAATTTCTCCGTCACGGCCGAAGAGGAGGGGGGCGATCCCGAGCGCCAGGCCGGCTCCCACCCCTTCCAGGTCACCAGCGCGGTCACCCTTGCAAAGGACGCAGCTGCCCAGCCTGTCCAGCCCCCCAAGGGGATTCGCCTCCGCCTGCCGCCCGAACTGCTCGCCAATGCCGCTCGGCTGCCCCGCTGCGCTTCCGCTGACTTCTTCGCCGAGACCTGCCCGCTCGATTCGGTGATCGGCGCCGGGCGCTTCACGATCAACGATCCCACGGTCGGCATTCGCTCGATCCCGGCCCCTATCTTCAATCTCCTTCCCGCCCGCGGCGAACCTGCCCGTTTCGGGATGACCGGCCTCGGGGTGCCGGTCCTCCTCAACGGCTCCCTCGATCCCGCGTCGGGCGCTGCCACTCTCACGATCGCCAACCTCACCCAGGTCTATGGCCTGCTTTCGACCACCCTCACCTTCTGGGGCGTCCCCGGTGACCCCCGCCACGACTCGGCCCGTGGCTTCGACTGCCTGCGCGCGCCGCGAGACCGACCGCTCGGGCCCTGTCAGGCACTTGCCGATCCGGCTCCGCGCGCCCTCTTCACCTTGCCCGCTTTCTGCTCGACTCCGCTCTCCGCCACCCTCGAGCTGTCCTCCTGGAACGCTCCGCACCAGGTGGCCTCCGCGACCTCGCAGCTGCCCGCGCTCAGCGGCTGTGACCGCCTCCCCTTCAGCCCACGCTTTGCCGCCTCTGCCACGACCGCCGCTGCCCATGCGCCCACCGGTCTCGACCTCAAGCTTGAGCTCGACCACCTCGGCGCGCTTACCCCAGGTGGCCTCGCAACCGCCTCGATTGCGTCCGCCCAGGTGACCCTCCCCGAGGGCCTCACCCTCAACCCCGCCCTCGCCGCCGGCCTCGGCGCCTGCGGCCTCGCCGACCTCGCCCGGGAGACGCTCGACTCTCTCTCGGGGCAGGGCTGCCCCGAAGCGGCCAGGGTCGGCACCGCCGAGGCAAGCAGCCCGCTCTTCCCCGGTCCGATCAGCGGAGTCCTGTACGTCGCCACCCCGTACGCGAACCGTGCCGGTGACGCTCGCTTTGCCCTCTACGCGGTCTTCAAGAACCCCGCCCGCGGCCTCTTTTTTGCCCAGCCCCTGCGGCTCGACGCCGACCCCACCACGGGCCGAATCACCGCCAACGTCCTCGATCCTCCGCGACTGCCGATCGAGCGCCTCGGACTCCACTTCGACTCCGGCCCCCGCGCCCCGCTCACCACGCCGCCCTGCGGCTTCCACCGGATCGCCGCCACCCTCGAGCCTGGCTCTGGCGCCCCGCCGGTCCCGATCCTCAGCGGCTTCTCCACCGACCGCGGCTGTGACCCTGAGCCGTTCGCCCCGACCCTCTCCGCAGGCACGGTTTCCAACCTCGCCGGGCGCTCCTCGCCCTTCGTCCTCGACCTTCAGAGCGACCCGACAGAACCCAACCCCGCCGCCTTCGAGCTCGCCCTGCCGCCCGGGCTCAGCGCCGCCTTCGCCGGCGCCGCGACCTGCCCCGAGGACGTCGTAGCGGACGCCGAGTGCCCCCCCGCGTCGCGGCTCGGCTTCGCACAGATCGCGATCGGCCCCGGCCCAGAGCCGCTCTGGATCCCCGAAGCGGGGGGGAGCGCAAGCGCCGTCTATCTCGCCGGCCCCTACATGGGGGCCCCGTACAGCCTCCTGATCCGCTTACCCGCCCAGGCCGGCCCCTTCGACCTCGGCACCGTCGTCCTTCGCGCGGCGGTCGAAATCGACCCGTGGACCGCCCAGGCCACCGTCCGCCTCGCGGGCCTGCCCCAAATCCTCGCGGGCGTCCCGATCCGCTACCGCGATATCCGCCTCATCCTCGACCGCCCCGGCTTCATCCGCAACCCGACCAGCTGCGAGCCGGCCGCGATCGAGGCCACCGCCACCTCTGCCTCGGGCGAGACTGCCCCGTTGCGCAGCCGCTTCGAGGCTGCCGACTGCGCCGCGCTCCCCTTCAAGCCCCGCCTGCGGGTACGCCTCTCCGGCGCCTTGGGCCGCAACGGCCATCCGCGCATCGAGATCCAGCTCACTCGCCGCTCCGGCGGGGCGAATCTCGCCGCCGCCGCCTTCACGCTCCCCGCCGGGGAGCTGCTCGACACCCGCCACATCCGCGCTCTCTGCGGCGCCGGGCTCGCGCCGGGGAAGTGCCCCGCCGCCTCGCGCCTCGGCGACGCAGTCATCCGCAGCCCGCTTCTCCCCGCTCCGCTGCGCGGGCCTGTCTTCCTCCGCACCCCGTCGCACCGCTACCCCGACCTTCTCGCGGTGCTGCGCGGGGGAGGTCTCAGCCTGCGCTTGGTCGGGACTGCCGCCGCCGCTCCGGGCGGCCGCCTTCGCCTCCGCCTCGTGAAGATCCCCGACCTGCCGCTGTCCCGCGCCACCCTCACCCTCGACGGCGGTCGGCGCGGAATCTTCGTCAACAGCACCTCCCTCTGCGGGCACTCGCCTCGCGCAGAAGCTCAGCTCGACGCCCACAACGGGCGCCACCTCGACCTGCGGCCGCGGCTGATGCTCCACGGTCCCTGCTGAGTGTCGCCAGCAGAGCCCTCCTTCAGAAAACTATCTCTGCCTTTCCGGTTACTCTGTGCTTCTTGCAACGGGGTTCTCCGAAGGGGGGTGAGCAGGGAGCGATGAGGGTTGACCCTCGCAGCAAGCACGGGTCGGTGCGGCGTGCCGCCCTCACCCTTGCCATCACCGCGGTCCTCGTCGCGGTGTTCGGCCTGCTCGGCGCAGGCGTCGAGGACGAGCTGCGCCCGACCTCGCTGGAGATCTCCGGCACCGTCTCGGCGCGCGGGGAGGCCCTCGCTCGCGAGCGCTTCGGCGAGAGCTCGCCCCTGGCCGTTCTCCTGCGCGGACCCGCCGGCGCGATCGAGCGTCAGGGGCCCCGTCTCGTCGCCGCCCTGCGCCGCGACCCAGATCTCACCGTGATCTCCCCCTGGGACCATGCCCCCACCGCTCGCAGGCTGCCCGCGCCCGCTCGCGGCGCTCCCGCGAGTGCCCGCTCGCGCGCCCTCGTCCTGCTCGACTACCACGTGCCGCTCGACGTCGCCATGCGCGACACGGTGCCGGAGCTGCAGCGGGTGATCGACGCCAACACCCACCCGCCCGTGCGGGCGATCCAGTCCGGATACGCCACCATCTCCCGCGCCCTGCAGCACGAATCGCTCGCCGCCGCCGAGCGCGCCGAGCTCTACGCCGCGCCGCTTCTGTTCCTCGTCCTGCTGCTCGTCTTCCGCTCGTTGCTCGCAGCCCTGATTCCACTCGCCTTCGGCGCGATCACCGTCCTCGCCGGGCGCGGCGTCCTCGTCCTCCTCAGCGGGCTGATGCCGATCGACGCCCTCTCCCTCGTGGTTTGCACGATGATGGGCCTCGCCCTCGGGGTCGACTACTCGCTGTTGATCGTCTCCCGCTTCCGCGAGGAGCTGGCCGCCGGGCGCCCGGCGGCCGAGGCCGCAGCGCTGACGCGCCGCAGTGCCGGGCGCACCACCGCGATCGCCGGCGCCACGCTCTTCTTCTCGATCTTCCTCTCCGCCTTCTTCCAGCCGGGAAGTCTGCTGGTCTCTCTCGCCGCCGCCCTCGCTGCGGTGACGGCGATCGCCGTGCTCGTCGCCTGGGCCGCCCTGCCAGCACTCCTCACCCTGCTCGGCCCCCGCATCAACGCCGGCCAGATCGGGCGCTCCCCGCCCGGCTCGGGCTCGCGTGTCGCCGCCGCCGCCTCGCGGGCCCTGCGCCGCCCTGCCCTCGCCACCGCGCTGATCGCCGCGCCCCTGCTGCTGCTCTCGGCGCCCGCCCTCGCCTTCGACACCGGCTCCCCCGGGGTCGACGAGCTCTCGTCTTCGAGTGCCGCCCGCCAGGACTCCGAAGCGATCTCCAGGGCGGTCGGCGCGGGTTGGCAGGCGCCCTTCATCCTTACCCTTGCCAGCGAGCGCGGCCCGGTCACCTCGCGCTCGCGCCTCGCGCTGCTCAGCGCCACCCAGCGACGCATCGCGAGGCTCTCCGGGGTCAAGGCGGTGATCGGCCCGGGCCAGATCGCGGCCGCTGCGGCGCCGCTGCGCTCGCTTGCCGGCGAATCCGGGCCGGGCGGGCGCTCCGCGGTCTCCCGGCTGACCCGCCTCGGCCCCCGGCTGCACGAGGCCGCCGCCGCAGTCGCGACGATCCGCGGCGGGCTGGGCGAAGCTTCCACGGGCGGCAGCCTGCTCGGCGAAGGCTCGGCCCGGGCGGGTCAGGGGGCGGAACTGCTCGCCGGCGGCATCGACCGGGCTCGGGCAGGTGGCGAACGCGCCACGGGGGCGCTGCAGCGGCTCGCGGAGGGCTCGAGGCGGCTCGCGGAGGGTCAGCGCGTCGCCTCTGGCACCGCCTACAACATCTCCCGCGGCCTCGGCACGCTGCTGCCCAATCTCACCGCTCAGGGCCTTGGCCGCGCCCGGCGGCTCGCCGCCCGGCTCGAAGCGGGTACCCATGCCGATCCCACCCTTGGCACCGCCGCCCACGAAGCGGCGGTGCTCGCCTCGGTGCTCTCCGCCAGCCGCGAAGAAGTCGCTCGCCTGCGCGCCCAGGCGCGAGCCCTGAACTCCGGGCTCGGCAGGCTCCATTCGGGAGGCGTGCGGATCAGCGACGGCTCTGCTCGCCTCGCCACCGAGGCCAGCGACCTCAGCGGCGGCCTCGGCGCTCTCGGCGACGGCGCCGAACGGCTCGCCGCCGGCCTCGGAGAACTGCGGGGCGGCGCCGAAGCGCTCAGCGCCGGCCTCGCCGAAGGCTCCCGGCGCGCCTACCCGCTGCAGCGCGGCTTGAGCAGCGCCGGCAAGCGCGTCTCTGCGACGGCCGACCCGCTGGCCCGCCGCCTGCGCCGGCTGGAACGGCTCTCACCCGGCCTCTTCGATTCCGGCTACCTCGCCGTCGCCGCGCTCGACGGCGCCGATCCCGTTCGCCGCTCGCTCGCCGCCGAGGTGATCGACGTCTCCGGCGGCGGTACCGCCGCCCGCTACCTGATCGTTCCCGGCTCCGGCTTCAACACCCCCGGTTCGCGTCGTCTCGACTCGCGCCTGCGCACCCTCGCCGCGGATCTCGATCGATCGCGCCCGGGCTCAGCGCCGGGCTCAGCGGCGGCGCCGCGATCCTCAACGACTACGGCGAGGCGACGAAGTCGCGTCTGCCGCTCGTGGTCGGCTCGATCGTCCTCATCACCTTCCTCATGCTCCTCGCCCTGCTGCGGGCACCGCTGCTCGCCGCCCTCGCGGTCGGCCTCAACCTGCTCTCGGTCGGCGCCGCGATCGGCGTCGTCACCCTCGCCTGCAAGATCCCGTCCGGCTACCCGCTCGGCGGCCACCCCTACATCGACACCGTCGGCGCCGCCGCGATCTTCGGCGTCACCTTCGGCCTCTCGATCGACTACGCCGTCTTCCTCCTCGCCCGCATGCGCGAGAGACCAGCTCTCGATCGAGCGGCGCGCGACAACGCCAGCGCCGCGATCCGTTTCGGTCTCGACAAGACCGCCGGGGTGATCACCGGCGCCGCCGCGATCATGGCCGCCGTCTTCGCTTCCTTCGCCGCCGCCCCGGTTGCCACCGTCAGCCAGATGGGCCTCGGTCTCACCGTCGCCATCCTCCTCGACGCCACCGTCGTCCGCATCGTCCTCCTGCCGGCGCTGATGCTGCTGATCGGCGAGCGCGTCTGGCGCACCCCCTCCTGGCTCGAGCGCGTCCTGCCCGGCCCGCGCCGCCGCGCCCGCACCGGCGGAGGCGGCGGCCTGATGGCACTCGCGTCGCGCGCCACCTACGGCCGATGCGCCCGCCTCTCTGGTCGCGCCCTCGCCCTCGCGGCCGGCCGCCGCGACCGCCGCGGAACCCGACCCGCCCCGAATACGTCGCCCGGCTCGAGCAGATCTGCAAGCCTGGCTCCGAAGCGACCCAGCGCGCCGTCCAGGGCATGCGCGCCGACGTGCGCTCCGAACGCCTGCGCGTCGCCGCGGCCAAGTTCGCCCGCGGCGAACGGATCTTCGCCCGCACGGTCAGCTCGATCTCCACCGTTCCCCGGCCCGGCCGCCGATCGGGCCACGCTCGCGCGCTGGTTCGCCGCCCTCGGCCGCGAGACAGGTCTACCTGGGCCGCATCGCCGCCGCCCTTCGGGCCGAAGACGTCGCTCGCTTCCAACGCGTCTCGGGCGACTTCATCCACGAGGGCAACAAGGCCAACAACGTCGTCGTCTCCTTCGGCTTCAACTACTGCGACTTCAAGCCCTCGAGGTTCCAGTGAGCCGCGCCTCGCCCGCAGATCCGGGTCTGCTCTGCTCGCCGCCGCGCTCCTCGGCTTCGCTGTCTCGCCGTCGGGCCCGCGCTGGCCGAGCAGAGCGGCCGCGCCGGCGTCGTCGTCCCCTTCAACGGCTCGATCTCGCCCCACCGCCTGCCTCGCGACCGCCTCGGTCCCGGTCTCCCTCACCCTCAACGGCACGATCCGCAGCACCGACGGCTCGCCGCCGCCGCAGCCTGCGAGCGGATCGAGCTCGCCTTCGGCGCCCGCGGCGGCCTCGACACCGCCGGCCTGCCGCGCTGCCCCCGGGCCCGCCTGCGCAACGCCACCCAGCGCCAGGCGCTTGCCCGCTGCCGCGGCGCCCTGGTCGGCCGCGGCACGATCATCGCCGAAGTCCCGCTCGCCCCGCAGAGCCGCTCCTTGCCCGCGCCGGCGTCCTCGCCTTCAACGGCGCGCGCCGGCGGGCGTCCGGCGGTCTGGGTCCACGCCTACTCGGCCTCTCCGCCTGTCTCCTTCGTCCTCCCCTTCCACCTGCGCCGCCTGCCGACCGGCGCCTATGGCGTGCTGCTGCGCGCGCCCGTTCGCCCGCGCCCTCGGCCGCTGGCCGCGGCTGCGCTCCTTCCGATCACCCTCGGCCGCCGCTACCGCGCCGACGGCGTGCGGCGCAGCTACCTGAGCGCCCGCTGCCCGCTGCCACCTCGCTTCAACGGCCTCTCTGTTCCCCTCGCCCGCGCCACCTACCACTTCGCTCCGCGACCGCACCCTGACCAGCGATCCTGCGCCCCTGCCGCGTGCGCGATTGACCCCCGAGGCCACGTGCCCCCATCCCTCGACGAACCGCCCCTCCCGCGGCGCCTCGGCCCGGCCTCTTCGCCGTCGCCGCCCGCCGCTACTGGCTCGGCGTCTTCCCCGCCGCCCGCGCCGCCCAGCGCCGCCTGCTCGCCCGCGCCGAGGCGATCCCCGACCCGCTGCTGCGCGACGACGCCCTCGTCTCCCACCGCGACAAGCGCTCCAACTCCGAGGGGCTCGCCGCGCTCGCCGTCCTCGCCCCCGCCGCGCGCCGGCGCCGAGCTCGCCCGCAGCCTCGTCGCCTACCAGCTGATGCTCGACTACCTCGACGGCGTCTCCGAGCGCCCCGTCGACGACCCGCTCGCCAACGGCCTGCAGCCTGCACCGGGCCTTCGAGGTCGCCCTCGACCCTGACGCCGCCCATGCCGACTACTACGCCTTCGCGCCGGCCGGCGAGGACGGCGGCTACCTGATGGCGCTGATCGAGACCTGCCGCGCCCCGCTGCGCGAGCTGCCCTCCTACGCGGCCGCCCGCGCCCCGCTCCTGCGCCAGGCCCGCCTCTGCCGCGAATCGCAGGCGCTGAACCACGCCCTGCGCTTTGGCTCCGCTCGAGGACCGCGTCGCGGAGTGGGCCGCGCAGACCGCGGCTGAGTCCGGGCTCGAGGTGCAGCTTCGAGTGGTGGGAGCTGCTCGCAGCCGCCGCCGCGTCCTCGCTCAACATCGGCGCCCTGCTCGCCCTGGCCGCGACGCCGGGGGCGACCGAGGCCGACGCCCGGCGCGTCGAGTCCGCCTACTTCCCCTGGGCCAGCGGCCTCAACGCCCTGCTCGACTCGCTGGTCGACCTCGACGAGGACCCCGAGCGACGCCAGTCACCTGCGCCGCTACGACTCCGACGAGCTCGCCGCCGATCGCCTCGCGACGATCGCATCCGGCGCCCGCCGGCGCGTCTCGGAGCTGCCCGACGGCGACCTGCACGAGGCGATCCTCGCCGCGATGGGGGCGCTTTACCTGGCTCAGCCCGAGGCCTGGCGCCCGGGCCGCGAGGCGATCTCCGCCGCCGTCTTCGCCGCCCTCGGCCCGCTCGCCCGCCCTCGCTTGCCGGTGCACCTACTGCGCCGCGGCGGTCGCGGCAGCCGGCGCCCTGCTCGCGGCCAGGCGGCGCTCCCGTGGCCGCTTGTGAGATACATACTGTCGAGAGAGATGACCGATACCGAGCACAGAAGAGGTGCGCCGCCTGCGTGAGGCCCTGCTCGACCTCTGCGCCGAGCGGGGCTACAAGAAGCTCGAGCTCAAGCACTGCTCGAGCGCGCCGGCCTCGACGAGGCCGCTTTCCATCGCCACTACGCCGACCTCGACGCCTGCTTCGCCGCCGTCCTCGGCGAGATCTACGACGAGTTCTTCGCCCGCGCCAGGAGGCGGTCGCCGGGGAGAGCGGCTGGCGCGACCGCATGCGCGCCACCGCTTACGCGCTGCTGCGCTTCCTGCGCGCCGACGAACGGGTCGCCCGTCTCGCCGCAGTCGAGGTCCAGTACGCCGGCGAGCGCTGCCCAGGAGCTTTTCCTCGAGACCTTCAACCGGCTCGTCAACCTGCTCGACGAGGGCTCAGCCGAGGCCGGCGGTCCCGATTCGCCCGGCCTCGCCACCGCGCTCGGCGTCGGCGGCGTCGTCTTCGCCCGCATCCAGGAGGCGGTCGCCGAGGGCGAACTGGGCCTCGGCGAGGAGGAGATCCCCGAGCTGATGTACGCGGCGGTCTTCCCCTACCTCGGCGCCGAGGCCGCCGCGGAGGAGCTCCGCATCCCGCCGCCGCCCGACCTCTGGGCCGCCGGCGAGCGGCCCTCTCAGCGCGCCGCCCTCGCCGTTTGCCACCGCGCAGGCCCGCTCGGGCGCCGACGAAGCGCGACCAGGGTGATGTAGGTCGCCAGCGGCACCACCGCGGCGAGGCTCTGCGGGCCCTTGCCTCGCACCTGCTCGCGCATCAGGGCGTAGACCGTCGCCGCCGATCGCCTCCGCGCTCACGCGCGGCGCCGTCGGATTCTCCTCGAAGCCCGGGGGCCAGCATCTCCGCCAGCGAGTCGATCACCCGGTCGCGGCGGGCCAGCGCCGCGGGCCCCGCGCCGTAGACGCCGACCAGTCGCCAGTTGCGCCATCTCGGGCTCGGCCACGAAGTAGGCGCACATCGCCTCGTAGAGAGCCCGCACGCCCTCCTGCCAGTCGCCGGCCCGCCGCGCCGCCGGCACCGCCGAGGCCATCATCTGCGCCCCGCCCATCTCCAGCGCCGCCAGCACCGCGTCGCGCTTGTCGGCGAAGTGGGCGTAGAAGGTGCTCAGCGAGATCGCGGCGCGGGCCGCGATGTCGTCGGTGTTCATCGCCCCGTAGCCCTTTTCGGCAACCACGGCCGCCACTGCCCGCGCGATCCGTTCGCCTGGCGTGTAGCCCTCGAACGCGCGCCGTCGCGCCGGGCGCTGGCGCCGCGGCGCGGTCCAGCGCGCGGGGCGGAGGCTCGACGCTCGTCAACCAACTCCAGAGCTCCGGCGCCAACGCCCCGAGCTCCCCCTCGGTGCCCGCGATTGAGGCGGGTGTGGATCAGCTTCCGCAGTCCCGCCGATCAGCACCCGCACCAGCTCGGGGCTCAGTTGTGCACCGCCGGCCGTGCTCGCGTTCAGCCTCAGCGACCATGTCGCGCCAGTGCCTCGATGGCGCGATCGGCGACCGCCTCGCCCGCCTCGCCAGCCGCGTGCAGCTCGATGAAGCAGACCCGCGCCGCCGCCGGCTCGTTTTCCACCAGCCTGAGAAATTGATGGAAGACGGTCTCGGGGCTGCCGCCCAGCTCTGCGACGTTCCCCAGTGCCGCCAGCGTCGGCTCCATCAGCGCTTCGGCGGCTGCTACCAGGCACTCGCCCCTGTTGGCGAAGTGCTCGTAGAAGGCGCTTCGAGAGACCCCACTCAACTCCAGCGCATCGGCAACCGTGCTCGCCTCGTACCCTTTCTCGGCGACCGTGGCAACAATCGCTCCGAACAGCCGCTCGCGCTGGTTTCGGGCCACCTCCTCGCGCGTCATGCTGTTGCTCGGGTGCAGTCTTCGCTCCCGCAGCTCGTCGACCGAACCCCAGGGTGTCCGCATCGCTGCCCCGGTGACCTCAGCGTCGCTCAAGCGGCACTCGCCTCTCTCTCGGCTCGACCCCGTTTCCCGTCGGGCCCTGTTCCCTGATTCGCGCAGATTGTATTGCCTGCGCTCGCTTCCGCCACCGTCTCGGCCCCCTTTGCCCCGTGCTTTCGGTCGTGATCCGCGCCCCGGCCGCTCACCCGACCGTGAACCGTATCTTATCTTCAGAAAAGTTTGCTTGTTTTCCCGTCGAGACTGTGCTTGTGTACTGCCGTGCTCATTTGAAAACACTTCTCGCGGGCGGAGTGATTAGGTCCGCGAGAAACCCTCCGGTGATCCCTTTCCCTGGGGATGCCGGGGGTGGATGCCCACCGGGATCCCCTCCCGGGAGGCACCACGGAAGTACCCGCGACGGGCTTGGCGGGGAGACATCTTGGTCTCAAGGCCACCCGCCGCGGTTCGAGGCGACCCCGGGCGCCAGGAGTGGAGGGCCCTCCCCCTGGCGCCCGGGACGCCTCTCTAGATTTCCCCAGGAGTCTCGAGGGCCAACGGCGATTACCGCATGGCGCCGCGCCCGTTTTCTCGTGACAGGAGCGAGGGCGAACCGCGTGAAAAGGCTCTAGAATGCCCTTCCTGCCCCTTATTGGAGGAGCGCCGGCAGAAGAGGCAAGCTTCTTCAGTCGCGCGCGTGGGTTCGAATCCCGCCTGGGGCATTGGGAAAAGTAGTTGCAGAGCCAAGCCGGCCGGCTGCGGTCGCGGCGCTGGCGAGCGCCGCGGTCTTGGTGATCCTCGGCATCGACATCGTCGTCTCGCAGTTTCCCCGGGGGCTGATCGTCCTGGCCTGCATCGCGATCTCGGTCGGGTCGGCCTGGTACGGCCTGACCCGCACCGGGGGGGCGAGGCTTCTGGGATCTGGAATAGCGATCCTGGCAGTGGCGGTGATCATCGCGATGTTGATCGCTGACGGAGATCACCTCGCGCAGGCTCTCGCGATCGTGGTGGGCCTGGGGCTGATGCTCCTTGCGACGCGGTCGGCCTTCAAGATCCACGTCCCGCTCCGCCCGGCAGCGGACCCTCGGCGCCCCGTGCTCTTCTACAACCCCAAGTCGGGCGGGGGAAAGGCCGAGAGGTTTCACCTTGCCGAGGAGGCGCGCGCCCGGGGCATCGAGCCGATCGAGCTGAAGCTCGGGACCGACCTCGAGCAGCTCGTGCGTCGTGCGGTCGCCGATGGGGCCGACGCGCTGGCGATGGCCGGAGGCGACGGCTCCCAGGCCGTGGTCGCGATGGTTGCCGCGGAGCGCGATCTGCCCTACGCCTGCATTCCGGCAGGGACCCGCAACCACTTCGCGCTCGACCTCGGAGTCGACCGCGACGATGTCGTCGGCGCCCTCGATGCCTTCGTCGGCGGTCGCGAAAGGCGGGTCGATCTCGCCGAGGTCAACGGCCGCGTATTCGTCAACAACGTCTCGATCGGCCTCTACGCCGAGGCTGTCCAGCGCGAGGGCTACCGGGAGGCGAAGTTGCGGACCATCCTCGACACCCTGCCCGAGGCGCTGGGGCCGGAGGGCAGGGGGCCGGACCTGCGCTGGATCGGGCCTGGAGGGCATGAACACTCCTCCGGCGCGGCGATCCTCGTCTCCAACAATCGCTACCGCCTCGGGCGTGCGGTCGGCTCGGGCACCCGGCCGAGGATCGACGACGGGCTGCTGGGGGTCACCGTCGCTTCCCCGCCGGTTGAAGGTCGTCGTCTCCTCCAGCGGCCCTGGCGAGAGTGGTCCACGCCCGCCTTCGAGGTTGACGCAGACGGCCCGATCGCCGCGGGCATCGACGGTGAGGCCGTAACTCTGGACGCGCCGCTGCGCTTCAGAATCCTGCCGGCGGCGCTACGGGTGCGGATCGCCGCCGCACATCCCGGAGCCTCCCCGTCCGCGGCGATGCCCGAGGGCGCCTGGGAGACCGTTCGGGCGCTGGCGCGGATCGCCGGCCAGGGGACGCCGAAACGCATGGGTTCGTCGTCCCGATGAGCGGGTTCCTCAGCGATGCGAAGGCGGTCGATGCCGCCATCTACGGAGCGATCGCCGCCAGCGATACCCCTGCCCTGGACGTCGCCATGCGCGGTCTCTCCCGCGCTGCCGACCACAGCAAGCTCTGGTTCGCCGCGGCGGCGGGGTTGGCCCTCCTCGGTGGGCCCGGCGGCCGGCTTGCGGCTCGGAAGGGTCTCGTCTCGCTTGCCATCGCCTCCGGTTTCGCCAACCTCGCCGCCAAGCCGCTGACCGCCCGGCGGCGCCCCGCGAGGAAGGAGGCCGAGGAGCTCGCGAGCCGCCACGTCCAGATGCCGCGCTCGAGCTCCTTCCCCTCCGGCCACGCCGCCTCCGCCTTTGCCTTCGCCACCGGCGCCGCCAGCGCGCAGCCGATGCTCTCGGCGCCGCTGCGGGCACTGGCGACGCTGGTCGGATACTCCAGGGTCCACACCGGTGTCCACTACCCCGCCGACGTGCTCGCCGGCGCCTTCATCGGAGTCAGCGCGGCCGAGCTGGCCGGCCACCTGCTCGACCGCTGAGCGGTCGCGGCGCGGTGGTCGCGGGGCGCTATTTCCAACGTCGTGGCGCCCCGGCCAGGTATTCCACGTAGCCGCGCAGGGCAGCGGGGGACACCAGCGCCCGATAGACGAACAGGTAGCCGAGGAAACCCAGGACGTCGTGCCGGGGATGGAATCCGAGGCGGCGAAAGACGTGCCGCTCCTGCCACCTGCGCAACAGCCCGTAGATGACGAGGGTGATCGGCAGAACCAGCATCGACCACCATGAGAACAGCAGCGGATAGCCGGCGAAGAAGAGGACGATGCCCGGGACCCAGAAGAAGACATAGCCGAAGTCGAGCAGCGGCACGAGGTAGTCGAGCCCGCAGACGAACCTGGCCAACGCTCGTGGCTGCTCGGCGGGCGGGTTGCGCTGAAGGCCCTCCAACATCCCCTGCGCCCAGCGCGACCGCTGGCGCATGAGCTGGGGAACCCGTTCTGGCGCGGCGGTGGCGCCGAGCGCGCACGGCTCGTACTCGACCAGCCCGCGGGACCCCATCAACGACCAGGTGAGGACGATGTCCTCGCCGATCGCGTCCGGCCAGCCCCCCACGGCGCGGACGTCGTCGGTCCGATACGCGGAGAAGGCGCCCTGGGCGACCAGGGTGCTGTGGTAGGCCGCCTGCATTCGCTTGATCCCGTTGATCCCGAGCCGGTAGTCCCAGCTCTGCATCCTGGTCAGCAGGTTGCGCGTCGGGCTCTCGACGACCAGGGCGCCCGCGCAGGCGCATACGTGCGGACCTTCCGGTTCGCCCATCAGCCTGCTGACCAGATACCTCAGAGCGTCCGGGTGCAGGAGGGTGTCGGCGTCGACGGTGACCACGATCGAGGTCTCGACGCACTCCAGCGCCCGGTTCAGCGCCCGCCACTTGCCCGCTTTCGGCTCGAAGCTGCGCCGCAGCTCCAGATCACGTCGCCGCGCGGTCTCCTCGGCGACCTCGGCGGTGCGGTCGGTCGAGTTGTTGTCGGCGAGGATCGCCGTCAGCGGCCCGCCGTAGGTGAGGTCCGCGATCCGCTCCAGGGTCGGCCCGATGGCGGATTCCTCGTCCCGGGCGGCGATCACGACGGTAACCGGCGGCCACGCACCCAGCGGCCAGGGGCCGCTGGGGGGATCCAGCGATGGAACGCGGTAGCGCAGCGTGATCAGAGTGAAGACCATGAAGCCGATGAGCACCGCCGGGACGTAGGCGAGGAAGACCGGAATCACCCAGGACATCAGCGGACCGATCGCCTCGCGCAGCTCTGCCCGCCATGGAGATGAGGCCCAGACGGCGAACGCCACGTAGGCAGCGGTCAAACCGATCGCCGCCACGAACCTGAGCGTCGCGGGGGTCCCCTCGTGCGACCAGGCACGCGCGTCGTGGTCGCTCGGGGTCCGTTTGCCGGACACGACTTGCGGCATGCAGTCAGCGTTCCACAACAGATGGGCGACTCAGACCACTCTCGAATGAACGTCTAGGGTTGCCTGAGTGCCCGTGACGTCAGAGCCCGATCCTGCAAGCTCGCAGGGAACGGGCAGCACGCGGTTGGCGTTCATCCTGGCGATGGCGATGTTCGTGCTCGTCGTCGATACCTCGCTGATGAACGTCTCGATCTCCGCCGTGGTCGGGGATCTCGATACGACCGTCAGCGGTGTCCAGTCGGCGATCGCGCTGGAGGCCCTGGTCTCTGCGGCGTTCATCCTGATCAGCAGCAAGGTGGGAGACCTGATCGGGCGAAAGCGCGCGTTCGTCCTGGGACTGCTGGGTTACGCGACCGGCGCCCTGGCGATGACGCTGGCCCAGGACCTCGGCGCGATCATCGTCTTCTGGGCGATCATCGGCGGCCTGGGCGCCTCCCTGCTGCTGCCTGCGATGCAGTCGCTGATCCGGGGGAACTTCGAGGGCGCAGCGCAGAAGAAGGCGTATGCCTTGGTCGGCGCCGCGGCAGCCGTCGCGGCGGCGGTCGGCCCGCTCCTCGGCGGCTTCGTCACGACCTTCCTCTCCTGGCGGGTCGGCTTCGCCCTCGAGCTGGTCGTGATCGCGGTCGTCCTGGTCAACGTCAAGCTCGTCCGCGACGTTCCTTACACCGGCCCCCGCCAGATCGACGCAAGGGGCTCGATCCTCTCGGTCATCGGCATGGGCGGCGTCGTCCTCGGGATTCTGGTCTGGCAGGAGGGCGGCGAGTTCGTCGGGCTGACGATCGCGATCGGCGCGCTGGCGCTCTGGGCGTTGGCCCGTTGGCTGGTGCGGCGCCACCGCGAAGGAAAGGCGACCTTGCTCGATCCGGACCTCTTCCGACACCCCAACTTCAGGCTCGGAATCTCCCAGCAGGCGCTCCAGAACATCACCCTTGGCGGCGCCATGATCGCGCTGCCGATCTTCCTCCAGATCTCGCTCGAATACAACGCTCTGGAGACCGGCCTGACCCTTGCACCGCTCTCTCTGACGATGTTCGGGGCGGCGGTTCTCGCGGGGCGGAGGGCCGGCAACCGCCGCCCTGCTTCGATCATTCGCGTCGGCTTCGCGCTCAGCACCGCCGGCATGGCATTGCTCGTCCCGATCGTGCCCGAGGCGAGCTCCGGCTGGTACCTGGTCATCCCGCTGGCTCTGGCCGGGACCGGGCTCGGGCTGCTCGTCTCTCAACTCAACAACTACACGCTCGCCCCGATCGACGAGGAGCGGATCAGCGAGGCGGCCGGGGTGAACTCGGCGGCGGGGTCATTCGGGCTTTCATTTGGACTGGCGATGGCTGGTGGCGTGCTGCTGGCGGTCCTCTCGCTCAGCTTCACCAACATGACCGAGGCAAGCAGCGTGATCCCAGCGGAGCAGCAGCGGCAGATCGCGGACAAGCTCGACGAAGACGCGGAAGTGACCAGCAACGCGAAACTCGAACAGCTGCTCGCCGAAGAGCCCCGGGCGGTTCAGGATGAAGTGATCCGCATCAACACCGATGCGACGAACCGCTCCCTGCAGGTGGCCCTGTTGGTTCCGATCATCGCCGGCCTGATCGGACTCTTCAATTCCTTCCGGATGATGCGGCTGCGGGAAATCGAGCCGCGAGTCTCGATCGAGGGGGCGCCGCTGGGCTAGTCGCCCCCCGCGCCGCCCTCCGACCGGATCGCAACCATGGCCGCCTCGATGGAGGGATAGAAGTGATCTTTGTCGAGCGTGTCCATCAGTCCGTAGCGCAGGGTCAGCTGCTTGAGGCGATCGCGCAGCTCGACGAAGGCGAGGTGTATCCCGGATGCGTTCAGCTCGCGGTCGAGCTGCTCGAGCATCTCCGCCGCGGTCACGTCGACGTCGGTGATCGCCTCGCACTGCAGGACGATCCAGTCGGGCTCGCGCTCGCGCGCGAGGCGCCTGATCTCGTCGCGGAACCTTCCCGAGTTGGCGAAGAACAGCGGCGCCTCCCAGCGGTAGACGACAACGCCCGGGACCTCCTCGGCGTCGGGGTAGGCGGTGACGTCGTGCCATCCCTCCGTTCCCTCGGGGCGTCCCAGAACCGCGCCGTGCGGCCACCAGTTGCGGCGAAAGAAGAGGATGATCGCCAGCAGGACCGCGACCACGATTCCCTGCAGGACGCCGAGGAGCACGACCCCGGCGGTGGCCACCAGGGAGACGCCGAGCGCGCTTCTGCGCATCTCGTAGTAGCGGCGCAGCAGGGGCAGGTTCATCAGCGATATCGCCGCGGCGATCACCACCGCCGCGAGCGCCGCCTGCGGCAGGTCGGCGAGCAGTGAGTTGAGGAAGAGAAGGAGAGCCGCGACGAGCCCGGCGCCGACCAGCCCGGCCAGCTGGGTCTTCGCCCCCGACTGCTCGGCGACGGCGGTCCTCGAGCCGCTCGTCGAGACCGCGAACCCCTGGAAGAAGCCGGCCGCCACGTTCGCGGCGCCGACGCCGATCATCTCCTGATCGGGCTTGACCTCGTCTCCGCGCCGGGCCGCGAAGCTGGTCGCGGTCGCGATCGTGTCGGTCAGCGACACCAGGGTGATGCCGAGCGCCGCCAGCAGCAGCGCCGGGACGTCGCCGGCGTCCGTCCAGGGAAGCCCCGGGGTCGGCACTCCCTGGGGCAGGGATCCGACCGTCGCGACCCCGTGGTCGGCGAGGCCGAAGGCCGCCGAGACGACGGTGGCCGCCACGACCGCCACGAGGATCGCCGGCAGGCGCTTGCTGAAGATCGGGAGCAGGAGCAGGATGCCCAGGACCGCGATCCCGAGCACGAGCGTGGCGGTGTGCGTCTGGCCGAGACCTTCCACGAACGCCTTGAGCTCGCCGAGGAACGAGTCGGCATCGGTCGAGAACCCGAACAGCTTCGGCAGCTGTCCGACGATGATCGTGATCCCGAGGCCGTTCATGTAGCCGACCTGCACCTCTTTCGAGAGCAGGTCGGCGACGAACCCGAGCTTGCCGAGGCCGAGGCCGATCTCGATCAGACCGACGAAGATCGCGAGCATGCCCGCCAGGACGATCGCCGACCCCGGGTCTCCCACGACCAGCAGGGGCGTGATCGAAGCGAGGATCAGGGGCGAGATCGAGGAGTCGGGCCCGAGCACCAGGACCCGCGAAGGCCCGAAGAGGGCGTAGCCGACCAGGCAGGCGATCGTCGTGTAGAGGCCCGTGACCGCCGGCAGCCCGGCGAGCTCCGCGTAGGCCATTCCCTGTGGCACCAGGATCGCGGCCAGCACGACCCCGGCCACCAGGTCGGGGCGAACGGATTGGCCGGGGTACTGCCGGATGAGCTTGACCCCGGGCACCCAGCGTTGCAGTCGGCCGGAGCGGTGAAGTTGCCTCTCTGAATCCACGGACCCGCCCCTCTGCATGTCTGTCCCGTTGTTGGTGCCCCCGAGAAAGGCACGATTATGCGCATTCTGACTACCCTTCGTTCCTCTGGGCCTCGACAATCGGCATTACATGGGGAAGAAGCCTTTGGTCAGAGGCAGCGGCAGGGGGGACGAGCGTCTCCTTCGGGTCCCGTGCGATATCGAGGAGGAGGACGAGCAGCGCCTCGACCGCATCCGCGAGGAGATCGACGCGGCCTTCGACGCGCTGCGCGACGTCAAGGACGGCGTCTCCGTTTTCGGCTCGGCGCGGATCGCGGAGGACCACCCCTGGTACGAGCTGACCCGCGAGACCGCAGCCTGCCTCACCGACCACGGCTACACGGTGATCACCGGCGGCGGGCCGGGCCTGATGGAAGCCGCCAACCGTGGCGCCGCCGAGGCGGGCGGTGAGTCGATCGGCCTCAACATCGAACTCCCGCACGAGCAGGAGACCAACCCCTACGTCAAGCGCTCGCTCAACTTCCACTATTTCTTCGCCCGCAAGCTGATGTTCGTCCGCTACGCCCGCGCCTTCGTGATCATGCCCGGCGGCTTCGGCACCCTCGACGAGCTCTTCGAGTCCCTGACCCTGATCCAGACCCACCGCATCAAGCACTTCCCCGTCATCCTCGTCAACGCCGAGTTCTGGGCGCCGCTGCTGGAGTGGATCGACCGCGGCCTCGAGGACAACGGCCTGATCTCCCCCGGCGACAAAGAGTTGCTGGTGGTCTGCGACGAGCCGCATGAAGTCTGCCAGCACGTGATCCGCGCAAGTGAACGGCAGCGGGAGCTGGCCTGAGCGCAGCGTCAGCCGGTCTACAGATCCAGCCGCAGGTTGCGCTCGACCGCTGCCGCCTGGCGCTCCTCCACCTCGGCCTCCGCCGCGTAGCTGAGCCACCCCGCCACCGCCTCGGTGACCTCGGCGAGGATCTCCAGCGCCCGGCCGCGCCTCATCGAGACCGCTTCCGCGCAGCTGACGAAGTCTTCGCGGGCGAAGCGGTCGCGCTTGCCGTTGAGGGACATCTGGTGCTGGTCGGTCCAGGTTCCTCCCGGCCGGTAGGCGTAGGTGACGTCGAAGGCCGGCGATAGCGACCACTCGCCGCCCCGGTCCATCAGGAAGGCGATGTTCTTGACGTGGTCGTCCTGGTTGCGGGCAACGACGTTGAAGACCATGCGGCGGAACTGCTGTTCGATCTCGGCGCATGCGCCATGCCGAGACGGCGGATCGCCATCATCGCCTGCTCGTAGGAGTGGGCACCGGCCTGGTTGAAGTCGTAGTGGAGCAGGGCGCCGAGCGACTGCATGTGCAGCTTCGTCCTGCGGGTCGGGCGGTCGAAGCGCCTGATCATGAAGTGCCGGCGGCCATTCTCGGCGAGCAGGCGGCACTCGGTCATCTCGACACCGGCCGCCGCCGCCATCTGGGCGTAGGCGTACTCGATCGCCCCGTAGCCCTGGGGGTCGCCGAGTTCTTCCTTGTCCTTGTTGTCCGTCGACGCCGTCGAACTTCAGCAGCCAGTACTCGAATCCAGGCGGCGCCTCGACCTGGCCGGAACGCACCTCCCTGGTCTCCGGGTTCCAGGCGATCACCGCCTTGGCCCGTGCGCCCCCGGCGGACGTGCCGACGCGGAGGATCTCCTGCATCGCCTTTTTCCTCGTTCCCGCTCTCGCAGGGAGGCGACGAAGTCCTCGCGGTGGGCGAGGATCTCCGAGGCCAGTTGGACCAGGGCGCCGATCTCGATCTCCTCGGCGGCGCTGACCTGTGGTCCCATGGCCGGCTCGTACTCGAGCGCGCCCATGCCGCGTCTGCCGATATAGCAGAGGCGCTCGACCGCGTCGACGCTCTCGGGCGGCGTCCCTGCGACGCGAGCCAGGCGTCGATCAGGGCGTTGCCGTACCTGTCCGGCAGCGAGTCCGCCAGCAGGCCCGGCAGGCCGTGAAGGCCGGATAGGAATCGAACGACAGTTCCGGGAACGTGTAGGGCTCGGCTCGCCAGCGGCATCGTCAGCGGCGAGACCTCGATCCCGCTGCGGGCGAACTCCGGGTCGTACTGGAAGACCGCTGCCCGCGCCCCCTCCTCGAGCGAGACCGCGCCGATCGTCCGGCCCCAGAGTCGGACGGTGGCGTACTCACTCACGCCCCTCGTCCTCCTCGCTGGCCCAGTGCCACAACCTCGGCTGTTCCACCTCGTCCTCGTCTTTGCGTCGCGACTCGGCGGCACGCTGGCGCAGCCTGCCCCGGAGGCGAGCCCGCTCGATCGGGCTGGGGAGAGGTTCGGGTACGAGCTGGTCCAACAGCTCCAAGCGTCCGAGCGCGCGCAGTATCCGCACCAGGCTGGTCAGTTTGACCTCGCGGCCGGTCTCGATTCTCTCGACAGTGCTCTTCGAGACGCCGGCCTCGCTCGCCAACTGTTCCTGGCTGACGTTCTGCTCCAGCCGGGTTCGGGCCAGGCGGGCGCCGAGCTCGTCGAGCACCGCCTTATCGCCGTTTTCGTTTTCGATTCTCATAACTCTTCTTATCTGACGAGTTACGGCCGTATTTAGCCATAACTCTGCAGATAAGCGGAGTTATAAGAATAGCGCAAGACAACCTGCAAGGAAATAACTCTTCTTATCTGACGAGTTACGGCCGTATTTAGCCATAACTCTGCAGATAAGCGGAGTTATAAGCCTCCCCAGCGCTATTCGGGGCGGATCAGTGCCGGAAGTGCCGGTGCTTCGTGAAGACCATCGCGACGCCGGCCTGCGTCGCAGGCCTCGATGACCTCGGCGTCGCGTTTCGAGCCGCCGGGCTGGATCACGGCGGTGGTGCCGGCCTGGATCGCCAGCTCGGGGCCGTCGGCGAAGGGGAAGAAGGCGTCGGAGGCGAGGGCCGAGCCGGCGAGCAGGGCGTCGGCCTCGTCGCCGCGCGCCTCGCGGCACTTCTCGACCGCCAGGCGGACCGAGTCGACGCGGCTCATCTGGCCGGCGCCGATGCCGAGGGTGGCGCCGCCCTTGGCGATCACGATCGCGTTGGAGCGGACGCGGCGGACGACGGTCCAGGCGAAGAGCATGTCCTCCCACTGCTCCTCGCTCGGCTCGTTGCCGGTCACCGCCTCCATCATCTCGCGCGGCTCGGGGTCGCCGTCGCGGTCCTGGATCAGCAGTCCGCCCAGTACCCGCTTGACGTCGCGTTCGCTCGGGTCGGCGCTCGCGGCGCTCCTCCTCGCAGAGGATCCGGATCGCCTCCTTCTGCTGGTCAGCACCTCCAGCGCCCCGTCCTCGAAGCCGGGCGCGATCAGCACCTCGACGAAGTTCTCGTGCAGCCGCTCGGCGAGCTCTCGGCCGATCGGACGGTTGAGGGCGATCACGCCGCCGTAGGCGGACATCGGGTCGCAGGCCAGCGCCTTGCGGTAGGCCTCGAGCGCGTCGCCGCCGATCGCCACCCCGCAGGGGTTGTTGTGCTTGACGATCACGCAGGCCGGCTGCTCGAAGTCGCCGACCAGGCTGCGGGCCGAGTCGAGGTCGAGGACGTTGTTGAAGGAGAGCGCCTTGCCGTGCAGCTTCGAGCACGCGCGAGAGGATGTGGCTGCGCAGCCCCGCCTCGGCGTAGAGCGCCGCCCGCTGGTGCGGGTTCTCGCCGTAGGAGAGGTCGAGCACCTTCTCGTAGGCGACCGCCAGGTGTTCCGGGAAGTCCTCGTACTCGATCGAGAACCAGCGGCTGATCGCGGCGTCGTAGCGCGCGGTCTGGGCGAAGGCCTCGTTGGCGAGCCAGTGCCGGGTCGCGGCCGAGATCTCGCCGCCGCGTCTCCTCCAGCTCGGCGCAGACCGCGTCGTAGGACTCGGGCTTGACGATCACCGCGACGCTCTCGTGGTTCTTGGCCGCGGCGCGGATCATCGTCGGCCCGCCGATGTCGATGTTCTCGATCGCCACGTCGTGGCCGACTTCGTGGCCGGAGATCGTCTCCTCGAAGGGGTAGAGGTTGACGCAGACGACGTCGATCGGCTCGATCCCCTCGCGCTCCAGCGTCGCCATGTGCTCCGGGTCGCCGCGCCGCGCCAGCAGCGCCGCGTGCAGCCGCGGGTGCAGCGTCTTCACCCGGCCGCCGAGGATCTCCTCCTGGCCGGTGAAGGCGGAGACGTCGGTGACCTCGAGCCCCGCCTCGCGCAGCGCGGTCGCGGTGCCGCCGGTGGAGAGGATCTCGACCCCGAGCGCCGCCAGCCCCTTGGCGAAGTCGGCGACGCCGGTCTTGTCGGAGACCGAGATCAGCGCCCGCCGCACCCGCACCTGACCGTCGTCGAGGCTCTCGGTCTGGGTTTCGGTGGCGGGGTCAGTCATCGATCGCGACCTTGCGCGGGTCGCTGGGGTCGATCCTAACCCTGCCCTCCGCGATCATGCGGATCGCCTCCGGATAGAGCTCGTGCTCGACGGTGTGGACGGCCGCCTCCAGCACCTGGCGTTCGCGGCCGACGGGGACCGGCACCCGCCGCTGCAGGATCACCGGGCCGGTGTCGATTCCCTCGTCGACGAAGTGGACGGTGACGCCGGTCTCCCGCACCCCCGCCGCGAGCGCCTGGCCGATCGCGTCGAGGCCGGGGAAGCTCGGCAGCAGGGCGGGGTGGACGTTGACGATCCGCCCCGCGAAGCGGGCGACGAACGGTTCGGTCAGCAACTGCATGTAGCCGGCGAGGACGACGAGGCCGGGATGGTGGGATTCGACCCAGTCGCCCATCGCCGCGTCGCGGCCCATCCGGTCGGCGTAGGCATCGGCCGGGAAGACGGCGGTGTCGATGCCGGCGGCCGTGGCCCGCTCGAGCGCCCCGCGCCCGGCTTGTCCGACCCGACCCCGACCACCTCCACCAGCCCTCGCCCGTGCAGCCCGTCGAGGATCGCCTGCAGGTTCGTGCCGCTGCCAGAGGCGAGGACGACGATCCGAAAGGCGCTCACGGACCGCATCTTCGCGTACCGGGTCTTGTTCTGTGCTGCGTACACGGTGTTTTTCGGTCTAGAGTTGTTTTGCCCGAGGGATCGACTACTTCAAGGCTGGGGAGAGATGACTGCTGTAAACACGGATTGGACCCGACGGGCTCTCGCCCTCGTCGCGCTCGCGACCGCTCTGCTTCTGACCTGCACGGCCTCTGCCGCGGCGGCGCCGGCCAACGACGCATTCGGGGACGCCACTCCCCTCGCCCCGACGCTGCCGGTCGAAAAAGAAGGCACCACGGCCGGAGCGAACAAGGAGAGCGGCGAGCCGAATCACGCCGGCGACGCCGGCGGTCACTCGGTCTGGTACTCGTGGACTCCCTCCAGCGACGGTCCCGTCTTGGCCAAGGCGCTGGGCGGCTGCTTCGGCAATTTCCACGCCCTGGTCGGGGTCTACACCGGGTCGAGCGTCGATGCGCTCACCCCTGTGGCCAGCAATGCCAGCCCCTTTGCGCCCGATTGCTTCTTCTCCGAACCGCCGCAGGCCGAATGGGAGGCGGTGGCGGGAACCACCTACTGGATCGCGGTGGACGGCAAGGAAGGTGCCGAGAACGCCTTCACCCTCCAGCTCAGCGGACCGCCCGCGAACGATGCCTTCGCCGACGCACAGGTCGTCGGCGCGACCACGCCCCAGAACGTGTTCAGCACGACCAAACTCGCCGGCAAGGAAACGCCGGAGCCGGACCATGCCGGGATCCGGGCGGCCATTCGGTCTGGTTCGAATGGACCCCGTCGGCCTCCGAACCGGTCCGGGTCTTCACCTGCACGAACTCCAGCAGCCTCGACGCGGTGATGGCCGTCTACACCGGCTCTCAGCTCGACTCCTTGACCGAGATTGCCGCCAACGACGAAACCAGCGCGCCCTTCGGCTCCGGCGGCTGCCGCGGGACCGACAGCGCGGTGGCGATCGACGCCGTTGCCGGCACGACGTACCGCATCGCGGTCGATGGCGCTAACGGCATCAGCGGCAGGTTCGAGCTGCGGATCGAAGGCCGCCCCCCGAACGACGCTTTCGGTTCGGCGCGCTTGCTTGGAGCCACGCTCCCCGCGTTCGCCTCGGACGCCAGCAACGAAAAGGCGACGAAGCAGGTGGGGGAGCCCGACCACGCGGGCGTCCCGGGTGGGCAGTCGGTCTGGTTCGAGTGGGTCGCGCCGACCAGCGGGCGCGTCCGGATCGCGACCTGCAGCTACGGACAGCTGCAACTGGACACGGTGCTCGCCGTCTACACCGGCAGCAGTCTCGGCGGTCTCACCCAGGTTGCCTCAAACGACGACGGCCCTCGCTCCCGGTGTCGCGATCTCAGCGAAGTGGAGCTGACCGTGGTCTCTGGAACCAGCTACAAGATCGCCGTCGACACGAAGGGCAGCACCCAGGGAAGGTTCGGTCTCAGCATCGAAGCGCCGGGTGAAAACGACGACTTCGCCGACCCCCGGGTCCTGCCGGAGAGCCTCGACCTCTCGATCGGGGCCAACAACGCCCTCGCCACCAAGGAGGCCGGGGAGCCCGACCACGCCGCCCAGCCGGGAGGCGCTTCCGTCTGGTTCTCCTGGACCGCGCCCAGCAGCGGCCCCGTGTCGATCTCGGCCTGCCCGTACTTCGAAGAAGCGCCGGACACCCTCCTCGCCGTCTACACCGGCAGCACCCTCGGCAGCCTGGTGCCGGTGGCGGCAAGCGACGATTCTCAGAGCGCCTGTCAGGAAGCCGGCAGCGAGGTGGCCTTCGACGCCGTTGCCGGCACCACCTACATGATCGCGGTCGACAGCAAAGACCACAGCGACGGACTCTTCTCGCTCGAGATCAACGGGCGGCCGGCCAACGACAGCTTCTCCGGGAACCAGGATCTCGGACCGGCTCCCTCGTTCTCCTGGGGCTCGACCCGCTTCGCGAGCAAGGAGAGCGGCGAGCCGAAGCACGCCGGCGACGCCGGCGGCCACTCGGTCTGGTTCTCCTGGACCGCGACGGAGACCGGTCCGATCGACCTCTACGCCTGCGGTCGCGAGCCAGGCATAGACACTCTCCTTGCCGTCTACACCGGCGGCAGCCTCAGCAGCCTCGTGCCGGTGGCGGCCAACGACGACGTGTCGAGCGTCAGCCATGACGAACTCTGCAACGAAGCGGAGGGCAACAGCGAAGTGGGGTTCACGGCTACGGCTGGGACGACCTACTGGATCGCCGTCGACACCAAGGACAGTGAGGGTCGCTTCATCCTCGGGCTCGAAGGCGGACCGCAGAACGACGACATGGCGAACGCGAAAGAGCTCTCCCAGGGGTTGCCGACCTTTGGCTCCGCCTTCACGAAGACGGCAAGCAAGGAGAGCGGCGAGCCGAATCACGCCGGCGACGCCGGCGGTCACTCGGTCTGGTTCTCCTGGACGCCGCTCACCAGCGGCCCGGTCGCCGTCCAGACCTGCAGCTTCGACGCGGGCTTCGACACCCTGATCGGCGTCTACACGGGAACCGAGGTCGGCAGCCTGACCCCGGTCGCCAGCGGCGATGACGGGCAGGGACGGAAAGGTTGCCGCTCCACCGACAGCATCGCCCAGTTCACCGCCATTGCCGGTACCACCTACCTGATCGCGGTTGACGGCAAGGCGGGCAGTACCGGCAGCTTCCAGCTGATCGCCGAGGGCGTGCAGGTGAACGACGACTTCGGCAAGGCGCAGCCTCTCGGCGGCACCCTGCCAACCCAATCGGAAGGCACCAACCGCTTCGCGAGCGCGCAGGGCGGGGAGCCGGAGCACGCCGGATCAGCCGGGGGCTCCTCTGTCTGGTTCAAGTGGACCGCCCCACGCAGCGGCACGGTCAGCGTCGACGCCTGCGACAGCGACTTCAACACCCTGCTCGCCGTCTACACCGGCGCCACGCTCGGCTCCCTTACTCCTGTCCAGGGCAACGACGACGGCAGCGGCAGCTGCGCGCCGGGCAGTCAGCTCAGCTTCGAGGCGGTGGCGAACACCACCTACAGGATCGCCCTCGACGGCAAGGACGGGGCGCAGGGGACCTTCGGCCTCTACCTCGAAGAGCGGGCGGAGAACGACGACTTCGCGTCCGCCGCGGTGATCCCGGGCAGGCCCGGCTGGTACTGGCCCGGATCGACGATGCTGGCCGACAAGGAGACCGGCGAGCCCGACCACGGCGGTGACCCCGGTGGCCACTCGGTCTGGTTCACCTGGACGCCCAAGAGGAGCTGGATGATCGAACTCGACGTCTGCGCTGGAGGCTTCGAGCCGCTGATAGGCGTCTACACCGGCAGCGCGGTCGACGGGCTGACGCCCGTCGTCACGACCGACGCCGGCAGCGGCGAGTGCGACCAGGGGAGCAGCGTCGCCTTCACGACTGTTCCCGGCACCACCTATCGTTTTGCCGTGGACGGGAGCGGCGGAGATCGCGGCCACTTCCTCCTCCACCTGCGGGCAGCCGGGGTGCTCCCGCATACGCTCAGCATCAGCAGAGTCGGCGGCGGAGCCGGGACGGTCGACGCCAGCCTGGCCGGGCTCGACTGCGGCACGATCTGCAGCCACGACTTCGAAGAGGGAACCGCTGTCGTCCTCTCCGCGAATCCATTGCCCGGTTCCACCTTCGCCGGTTGGTCAGGCGGGGGGTGCTCGGGCACCGGCCGCTGCCAGCTCGCCGTCAACGGGGACACGACCGTCACCGCCACCTTCGTGCCTGTGCCAGGAGGCGGCGACAGCGGCGGCGGCTCGGCTCCGCCTCCTGTGATCGCCCCGCCTGTCACGCCGCCAGCGGCGCAGCCGCAGAACCCGCTCAGGTGCAAGCGCGGCTTCAAGAAGAAGCGCGTCCACGGCAAGCCGCGCTGCGTGAAGAAGAAAAAGCACCATCGCCGCAGTCGCTGAGTAGCCTCAGCCCGGCCCTGCTCGAGTGGCTACCGGCGGCTGATCAGCCGAGGGCGCGGCAGACCGCCCGCGCCTGCGCCTGGGTGATCTCCTTCGAGATCTTCTGTGAGCCCTGGCCGGGGACGATCTGGGAGTTGGCGACGAAGACGACCGAGCGCTTCCCGTCGGAAGTGGCGGCTACGAAGATGCGGTAACCCGGGAAGGAGCCGGTGTGACCGTAGACGGTGCCGCAACTCGTCCGGTAGCGGAAGATCCCCAGCCCGGCGAAGTTCTTCCCGGGCCCGGGCGGCGAGGAGGAGCCGAGGTAGAAGGGTCCTTCGACCGTGGAGGTGGCGAGCAGGGTCGGCACGTAGCGCCGCGCGAAGCGGGCCATGTCGATCGGAGTCGAGACGATCCCGCCCGAGGCCCAGGCGCCGGCCGGGTTAATCAGTTCGCTGACGTCCTCGGGCTTTTCGCCCGGCTCGACTTCGTATCCGTGCATGTAGGGCCGCGGCATCTCGACCGTGCGCGGCAGGCTGCTGTCCCGCATCTTCAGGGCCCCGAAGACCCGTCCCCGCAGGAGCTGCCAGTAGGAGAGTCCGCTCGCCCTTTCCTCGATCAGGCCGGCGGCGATGTTGTCGGTGTCGGAGTAGTGGTACCGGGACCCCGGCGCGAACTCGAGAGCCTCGCCGCGGACGAATTCGGTCAGCTGCAGGGGGGAGAAGTAGCGAGCCGGGTCGGCGATGAGCTGTTCGACGAAGGTGGGGGCCCTGATGTAGTCGGCGAGGCCGCTGGTGTGCTGGAGCAGCTCGCGAAGGCTCACTCCTTCGGCGGCCGGCAGGACGCCGGGAATCCTTTCCCGCAGCGTCGTGTCGAGCGAGAGGACGCCGTTGTCGATCAGCTTCGCGGCCAGGTAGGCGTTGAAACCCTTGGAGACGCTCGCGATGCGAAAGGCGTCGGTCGGCGACGGCGGCCGGCGCTTGCCGACTTCGGCGGTGCCGGCGGAGAAGAACTCGGTGTGCTCGCCACGATCGACCAGCATCGCGATC
The DNA here is from genome assembly GCA_963724745.1 of uncultured Actinomycetes bacterium. Classification (GTDB taxonomy): domain Bacteria; phylum Actinomycetota; class Thermoleophilia; order Solirubrobacterales; family 70-9; genus VAYN01. The sequence goes on along the minus strand of CAVRVU010000004.1, from coordinate 360,843 downwards.
CCGGGCGGCCCGGCAGCGGACTCGACGATCGCGTTCAGCTGCCTCTGGAGCTTCGAGTTCGGCGCGCCGCGGAACTTGGCTGAGGCAAGCGGCACCGTCAGAAGACCGACCAGGACGACCACGCTCACGGCGACAACGGCCGCCTTCAGGCGCTCTCTCATGCTCACTTTCCTATGGGGTCGCGGCGATCGTCTCGAGGGCGAATTTGCTGTCCGCCTCCTCGGGATCGCCGAGTGGGTAGTTGCCACTGAAGCAAGCGTCGCAGTGCTCACCCGGGTCGCCGCCGATCGCCTCGTAGACGCCCGCCATCGAGAGGTAGGCGAGGCTGTCGGCTTCGAGCTCGTCGGCGATCTGGTCGATCGAGCGGTTGTGGGCGATCATCTCCTCGCGGGTCGACATGTCGACGCCGTAGTGGCAGGGGTTGCGGATCGGGGGCGCCGAGATCCGCAGGTGGATCTCCTTGGCGCCGGCGTCGCGCAGCATGCCGACGATCTGCCGGGTGGTGTTGCCGCGCACGATCGAGTCGTCGACGACGACGAGGCGCTGGCCGGCGACGATCTCCGGCAGCGGGTTGAACTTCAGGCGCAGGCCGTGTTTACGCAGCTCCTGGCCGGGCTGGATGAAGGTCCGCGCCACGTAGCGGTTCTTGATCAGCCCGTCGTCGCGCGGCAGTCCGGAGGCGCGCGCGAGCCCGGCCGCCGCCGGGTTGCCCGAGTCCGGCACCGAGATCACCAGATCGGCCTCGACCGGCGCCTCGCGCCAGAGGATCTCGCCCATCCGCCCCCGCGACTGCTGCAGGACCTTGCCCTCCAGCCGGCTGTCGGGGCGGGAGAAGTAGATGTGCTCGAAGACGCAGCTGGCGCGGCGCTCGGCCTTGACCACCTGGCGGGTCTCCAGCCCGCGCTCGGTCAGGGAGACCATCTCGCCGGGGTGGACTTCGCGCATCAGCTTGGCGCCGATGATGTCGAAGGCGCAGCTCTCCGAGGCGACGACGAAGCGGTCGTCGAGGCGGCCGAGGCTGAGCGGGCGGATCCCGTGCGGGTCGCGGAAGGCGACGATCGCGCGCTTGGTCATCACCACGGTCGAGTAGGCGCCCTGCAGCCGCGGCATCACGTCGGCGACGGCGTCCTCGATCATCTTGCCGTCGTGGGAGGAGAGCAGCGCGGCCATGATCTCCGAGTCGGACGTGCCGCGGAACTGCAGCCCGTTCTCCTTCAGCTCGCCCCACAGCTCGACCGCGTTGGTCAGGTTGCCGTTGTGGGCGAGGGCGACCTCGCGGCCGTCGTCGCGCCAGACCGGCTGCGCGTTCTCCCAGGAGCCGCCGCCGGTGGTCGAGTAGCGGACGTGGCCGATCGCCATGTCGCCCTCCAGCGCCCGCAGCTTCTCCTCGTCGAAGACCTGGGAGACGAGACCCGAGTCCCGCATCGTGGTGATCATCCCGCCCTCGCAGGTGGCGATTCCGGCCGACTCCTGGCCGCGGTGCTGCAGCGCGTAGAGGCTGAAGTAGGCCAGCCGAGAGACGTCGTGCCCGGGCGCGTATACGCCGAAGACGCCGCATTCATCTCGCGGCCCCTCGCGGTCGATGCTGAACCCCTGGTCGGGAGTCAAGCGCGTTTTCCTCTGCTCGTTGGCGATAAGAGACGGACGCGCAGGCAGACAACCTGCCTACCGAGGCAGGGTAGCAGCGCCTGACGGCGGCGGACCGGCGCGAGGCGGCGTCCTCGGGAGGCCAAATAGCGCTGCTATTCGGCCGGCCCCCTGCGTCCTGGCCTCGCTTTGGTCCGGCGCCGTCAGGAAGCGGCTATGCAAGCTGCAAGACGCTCTCCATCGGCTCGCCGACCACTAGGCCGAAGCGCTCGAGCAGCTCGGGAATCGTCTCCGGCTTCATTTCCAGGCCGTAGCGGCCGCTGAGATCAGCCAGTTCCTCTGGGCTTGCGCTCATGGCGCCGCCCATGTCGGCCAGCTCCTCGAAGAAGTGCTCGAAGCCGGCGGGGGCGATGATCTCGAGGATCCGGCAGGGCACCTCGCCGGCGTTCCAGAAGGTGTGCCACTCGTTGCGCGGCTTGAAGACGAGGTCGCCGGGGCCGGCTTCCACCACCTCGTCGCCGAGCAGCCCGCCCATCCGGCCCTCGAGCACGAAGCTGTACTCGTCCTCGCGGGTGTGCCGGTGCAGCGGCGCCGCCAGCGCCCGGGGAGAGAGCGGGTGTTCGACCAGGGAGAAGTCCCCGCCCGCGTCCTCGCCGTCGATCATGAACCGCACCCCGATGCTGCCGAGGAAGCCCGCCTTGCCGTCGCTGGGACCGATAACCGTTGCCATCTCAATCTCCTTCAATTTTCGTTGAACACCACTGTTTCGCGAAAACCGTAGCGACCGTTGACGGATCTGTCAAGATTGGCCGTACACCCATGTCCGAGCAAAAGCGAAAGTACGAGAAGAAGGCCCGCGCCGAAGCCGAGGCGCAGACCCGCCAACGGATCACCGAAAGCGCGGTCGAGCTGCACGGCACTCTCGGCCCCGCCCGCACCTCGATGAGCGCCGTCGCCGAGCACGCCGGCGTCCGCCGCTCGACCCTCTACCGGCATTTCCCCGACGAGGCAGCGCTGTTCGGGGCCTGCTCGGTTCACTGGGCGGAAGCGAACCCGCCCCCCGACATCAGCCGCTGGGAGCAGGTCGAGGATCTGGGGGAGCGCCTCGATCTCGCGCTCGAAGAGATGTATGCCTACTACCGCCGAGCCGGCGGGATGATCGACAAGCTCCTACGCGACGAGGGGGCGGTCCCGGTCGTAGCCGAGAAGTTCGCGCCCTACCACCAGTTCCTGGCGATCGCCGCCGAGATCCTGATGCGCGGCCGCGGCCTACGCGGCAACGCCGCCAAACGCACCCGCGCCGCGATCGGCCACGCCCTCGCCTTCCGCACCTGGCAAGACCTCAGCGGAGTCCAAGACCTCGACGACGAGCAATCTGCCGCATTGATGACGACCCTCGTCGCCGCCGCCTGAAGCGATCCACTCTCGTCTGTTCCTTTTCGTTGCTACACGCCGATAAGGAACAGACGAAGGCTAAGCAGCGCGCAGGCTCTCGCCGTTCTCCGGGTCGAAGAGGTGCAGCTTCGAGGTGTCGGCCCAGAGCTGGGCGGTCTCGCGCCGCTTGACTTTGCTGGTCGGGTCGAGTCGGGCGACGATCTGCTCGTGGCCCTCGCGGATTTCGCCGGCGCCCGTTTCGTCGAGGCTCTCTTCGACGATGTCGGCGAGCTGGTCGGACTGGACGCCCTCGGACTCGATGTGGAAGTAGGCGTAGAGGTCGGAGCCGAGCGACTCGACCAGGTCGATCTCCGCCTCGAAGGTGATCCCGCGCTCCTCCTTGAGGTCGCCGATCACCTCGACGTCCTCGAGGTTCTCCGGTCGCAGCCCGGCGACGACCTGACCGTCGCGGCCATCGCCCCTGACGTCCAGATCGCCGAGATCGACCTCGCCGATCGGCAGCACCAGCTTGCCGGAAGCGATTTCTCCCGGCATGAAGTTCATCGCCGGCGAGCCGATGAAGCCGGCGACGAAGAGGTTCGTCCGGGTTGTCGTAGAGCTCGGCCGGAGTCCCGACCTGCTGCAGGGCCCCCGCCCGCATCACCGCGACCCGGTCGCCGAGGGTCATCGCCTCGGTCTGGTCGTGGGTGACGTAGACGGTCGTCGTCTCCAGTTTCGACTGCAGCCGCGCCACCTCGGTCCGCATCTGCACCCGCAGCTTCGCGTCGAGGTTGGAGAGCGGCTCGTCCATCAGGAAGGCCTTCGGGTCGCGGACGATCGCCCGCCCCATCGCCACCCGCTGGCGCTGGCCGCCGGAGAGGTTGGCCGGCCGGCGGTCGAGGTGCTGGCTCGAGGTCGAGCGTCCGCGCCGCCTCCTCGACCTTCTCGTCGATCTCGGCCCTGTCCGACGCCGGCCAGCTTCAGCGCGAAGCCCATGTTCTCGCGCACGGTCATGTGCGGGTAGAGCGCGTAGTTCTGGAAGACCATCGCGATGTCGCGATCCTTCGGCGAGCGGTCGTTGACGGTCTCGCCGCCGATCTTCACCTCGCCGCTGGAGATGTCCTCGAGCCCGGCGATCATCCGCAGCGCCGTCGACTTGCCGCAGCCCGACGGGCCGACGAGGATCATGAACTCGCCGTCGCTGGATGTCGAGGTTCATGTCCTTGACGGCTTCGAAGCCGTCGGCGAAACGCTTGGTGACTCCGTCGAGGACTATCTCTGACATCGGTTGGCTCCTTTATCCCTTGACGGCGCCGGCGGTGAGCCCGGCGACGATTCGGCGCTGGAAGATGAGGACGAAGACGATGATCGGCACCGTCACCACCACCGCCGCGGCGGCGATGCTGCCGGTCGGCGCGGTGAACGACGATTCGCCGGTGAAGAACGCGAGTGCGGCGGGAACGGTTCGCGAGGCGTCCGAGCTGGTCAGCGAGATCGCGAAGAGGAAGTCGTTCCAGCAGAAGATGAAGACGAGGATCGCGGCGGTGAAGACGCCCGGCGCCGCCAGCGGCACGATCACCTTGGTGAACGCCTGGAACGGCGTCGCCCCGTCGACCTGGGCCGCCTGCTCGAGCTCCCAGGGGATCTCCCGGAAGAAGGCGACGAGGACGTAGATCGCCAGCGGCAGCGAGAAGGTGAGGTAGGGGATGATCAGCCCCAGCCAGGTGTCGTAGAGGCCCGAGCGCCCGCCACATGTCGAACAGCGGCCCGACCGTGGAGATCGGCGGGAACATCGCGATCGCCAGCGCCCCGGCGAGGATCAGCCGCTTGCCGGGGAACTCGAGCCGGGCGATCGCGTAGGCGGCGAAGGAGGCGAGGACGATCGAGATCACCGTCGTGATCAGCGCGATCCCGATCGAGTTGATCAGCGGCTTGATGAACGGGCTGTCGTCGATCCCGCCTTCGAACAGGCTCTTGTAGTTGTCGAAGGAGATGCTGGAAGGGATGAAGCGCTGGTCGGCCAGCTCGGTCCGGGGGCTTCAGCGAGATCGAGATCAGCCAGAGCACCGGGATCAGCGCGAAGAGCACCACCAGGACGATGGCGATGCTCCAGAGTGCGTAGTCGCGGCCGTCGCGGTGTTCCATCTCAGCCTCCCCGGTCGGCCTTCGTCGAGTTTGGTCCCGAAGCCGCGCACGAACAGCGAGCGCGATGAGGAAGACGCAGATGAAGATCAGCACCGAGACGGCCGAGCCGAGGCCGAGGTTGAGGCGGCTTGATCGAGCTGGTTGTAGCCGAGGATCGAGACCGATTCGGTTTCCAGCGCACCGCGGGTCATGATGAAGATCGTGTCGAAGACGCGGAAGGCGTCGAGGGTGCGGAAGAGCAGCGCGACGAGGATCGCCGGCTTCATCAGCGGCAGGGTGATCCGCGTGAACCGCTGCCAGGCGCTGGCGCCGTCGACCCGCGCCGCCTCGTAGAGCTGGTCGTCGATCGTCACCAGACCGGCGAGCAGCAGCAGCGCCATGAACGGCGTCGTCTTCCAGACCTCGGCCATGATGATCACCGCGAAGGAGCTGAAGCGGCCTCCGAACCAGTCCATTTCGTCGGAGATCAGCGGCAGGTTGTTGACGAAGCCGGTTTCCGGCGCGAAGGCGAACTGCCAGGCGAACGCGGCGACCACGGTGATGATCCCGTAGGGGATCAGGACCGAGGTGCGGACGACGCCGCGGCCGAAGATCGCCCGGTGCATGACCAGCGCGATCGCCATCCCCAGCACCAGCTCGATCGCGACCGTGGTGACCATCAGGAAGACGGTGTTGAAGACGTCGGTCCACCAGAGGCTCGAGGTGAGGACGGTGGCGTAGTTGGAGAGCCCGGCGAAGCTGTTTTCGTCGGGGAAGCGGAGGTCGACGTTCTGCAGCGAGAGGACGACGGCGTAGGCGATCGGGTAGGCGGTGACGAGCAGCATCGCCACCACCGCCGGCGCGCAGAGCATCCAGGCCAGTTTGCGCTCCGAGCGGGTGCGCGAGGAGGTCTTGGCCGGGGGCGTGTTCGCCTCCATCAGAGCAGCCCTTCCCGCTTGACCGCGTCCTCGACGCTCGACTTCAGTTCGTCGTAGATCGATTCGGTGTCTTCGGGGTCGATCTTGTCCGGCGGGTGCAGGGCCCGCTGAACCGCGAGCGAGACGTCCTGGTAGGCGGGCGTCGTCGGCCGCGGGCCGGAGGCTTCGATCGATTCTTTGACCAGCCCGGCGAAGCCCGGGTAGGCCTTGGTCACGACTTTGTCGCTGTAGAGGTCAGAACGCGAGGGGGGCAGCCCGTCGAGTTCGACCGCGGTTTTCTGGCTGGTGTCGTTGGCGAGGCAGGCGGCCGCTTCGAAGGCGACGTCCTTGTTCTCGGAGAAGGAGCTGACCGCGAGGTTGAAGCCGCCGAGCGGCGGTTTGCTCGGCTTGCTGGCATCGACCCGCGGGAAGCGGGCGAAGCCCATCACTTTGCCGATGTCCGGCGCTTCTTCCTGGGCGCTCCCGTAGGCGAAGGTGTAGTTGGTCATGAAGGCCGATTCGCCGGCCTCGAAGCCGAGCCGGGCGGTGTCCTCGTCGGAGGTCGAGAGGCTCGGCGGCGCGGCACCGCCGTTGGCGAGCTTGCCGATCACCTGCAGCGCCTTTTCGGTCGGCCCCTGTTCGAGGTCGACCTCTTCGGGGCCGGAGAGGATTTCGGTGCCGGCGCTCTCGATCAGCGCGTTGACGAAGACCATGTAGCCCTCGTAGCGGTTGGCCTGAACCTGGATCGAGCCGGCTTCCTTCAGGCCTTCGGCCACCTCGATCATTTCGTCCCAGGTTTTCGGCGGCTGCTTGACCAGGTCTTTGCGGTACCAGAGCAGCTGGGTGTTGGTGTTGAACGGCGCCGCGTAGAGCTTGTCTTCGAAGGAGGCGGTCTCGATCACGTTCGGAAAGACCTTTTCGGTGACCTTCTTCTTCAGCGCCCCGGTCCATGGTTCGACCCAGCCGGCGTTGGCGAACTCCCCGGTCCAGATCACGTCCATGCCGACGATGTCGATCGAGGAGTCCTCGGCGCCGAGCCGGCGGACCAGCTGTTCGCGCTGCTGGCTGGCGTCGGTGGGGAGGAATTCCGGCGTGATCGTGTATTTGCCGTTCGATTCTTCCGAGCACCGTTTCGAGACTTCTTCGATCGTCCCGCCCGGCTGGATCGCGACGAAGAAGGTCAGGTCGCGGGTGCCACCTTGGTCGGAGGAGCCACCGCAGGCGGCGAGGCCCGCAGCGACCAGCGCCGCCGCCGCGAGGCAGATCAGGGCGCGCGCAGTCCTCCCGGCTTTCACGGTCTTCTCTCCATGTCCCGCACCAGCCCAGAAGGACGGGTGCATCAGAAAAACTGCCCGCGAGGACCTTTGTCTAAACCGCCGCTTCGTCTGTTCCTTCTCGTTGCCAGAGACCGATAAGGAACAGACGAACTGCTAAACGTCGGCGAGCAGCGCCGCGAGCGCCCGGTGGAGGCCGGCGACGGCCGAGTCGAGCGGCGCCTGGTCGCCGGCGGCGCGAGCGCGGATGAGGGCGCCCTCGATCGTCGAGACGACGAGGCCGGCGAAGGCCTCGGCGTCCTCCTCGCCAATCCCTTCCTCGCGCAGGGCGGCGGCGATCGGCGCTTCCCAGCTTTCGAAGGCGGCAGTGGCAGCGGCGGCCAGCGCCGGGTCTTCGGGCCGGGCGAGGGCGGCGGCGGCTACCGGGCAGCCGAGGCGCTCGGGCTGGTCCTTGACCCGGCGGCGGAACATCTCGCCGAAGGTGCTGAGCGTCTCGGCGAGGCCGAGCTCGGCGAGCGAGCTTTCGATCGCGGCGCGGATCTCCCGCCCCTCGAGCTCGGCCGCCTCGATCGCCAGCTGCTTCTTGCCGCCGGGGAAGTGGTGGTAGATCGAGCCGCGGGGGGCCTTGCCGCGCTCGGCGACGTCGCGCAGCTCCATCCCGGCGTAGCCCTTCTCGGCGAGCAGCCGGCGGGCGCCGTTCAGCAACCGGTCACGACCGTCGCGACGCGTCGGTTCGACCGCTTTCGCATCGGCTAGTCGCGCTATGCCCACGGTCATAGTATAGTCGCCGCCACGATGTATGACCGCGGGCATAGAGCGAGCGTCCTCATCGCCTGCACCGGCGCCTTCCTCGTCTTCCTCGACACGACGATCGTCAACATCGCCTTCCCGGACATCTCCGCCTCCTTTCCGGAGGCGAGCCGGGGCCTGCTCTCCTGGGTGCTCGACGGCTACTTCGTCGTCATCGCCGCGCTGCTGGTCCCCGCCGGCGGCCTCGCCGACCGCTTCGGCCACAAGCGCGTCTTCCTCTCGGGCCTCGGCCGCTTCACCCTCGCCAGCTTGCTCTGCGCGGTTGCGCCCTCGCTGGAGGCGCTGATCGCCTTCCGTGTCCTGCAGGGGGCAGGGGCCGCGGCGATCGCGCCGACCTCCCTCGCAATCGTCCTCGACAGCTTCCCGGCCGAGAAGCGGGCGACCGGCGTCGGCCTCTGGGGCGCCGCGCGCCGCGGCCGCGGCGGCAACCGGCCCGACCCTCGGCGCGACCCTGGTCGAACTCGACAGCTGGCGCCTCGTCTTCCTCGTCAACCTGCCGCTCGGCGCCGCGCTCCTGTTCGCTGGCCGGCGCCTGCTGACCGATCAGGCAGCACGCGACAGCCGGCTGCCCGACCTGCCGGGGGCGCTGATGCTGGCGCTCGGCCTGGCGGCGGATGACGTTGGGGATCGTCGAGGGCAACGACTGGGGCTGGACCGGCGCCGGCACGCTCGCCGCCTTCGCGGCCGCTGCGCTCCTTCTCGGCGCCGTCGTCGTCCGCAGTCTGCGCCACCCCCGCCCGATCGTCGAGCCGGCGCTCTTCACCCACCGCTCCTTCGCGCTCGGCAACCTCGGCACCCTGCTCTTCGCCGCCGCCTTCTTCTCGCTGATCCTCGGCAACGTCCTCTTCCTCACCACGGTTTGGGGCTACAGCATCCTCAGCGCCGGTCTCGCGACTTTGCCGGGCCCGGCGACCACGACGGTCGTATCGGGCCCCGCGGGCCGCCTCGCCGACCGCTTCGGCCACCGCGCGGTGATCGTCCCAGGTGCGCTCGTCTTCGCCGCCGGCGCGATGGTCCTCCGCTCGGCCGGCGCCGAGCCCGACTACCTTGGCCTCTGGCTGCCCGGCTCGGTCCTGACCGGAATCGGCATCGGCCTCGCCTTCCCGACCCTCGGCTCGGCCGCCGTCCGCGACGTCGCCGACGACCGCTTCGCCACCGCCAGCGCCGTCAACGCCGCCTTCCGCCAGGTCGGCGCCGTCCTCGGCACCGCGATCCTGATCGCGATCGTCGGCGAACCGGCGTCGTTGTCCGCGGCGCTCGACGTCTCCAACACCGCCTACCTATTCGCGGCGATCGCCGCGCTCGTCTCAGGCGCCGCCGCGCTCGGCCTGCGCCGGCAGCAGGCGCGTGCTCCCATAGAGATCGGAGAGCCCGCGCCTGTCAGCCTCGGCGATTAGCTCGCCTGACCCTTCAGTCTCACTTTCAGCGTCTTTGTCGTCACTGCGCCGGAAACGCTCGTGCCCGAGACGGTCACCTTCAGCGTCAGCTTCTTCTGCGGACTAAGTTCCTTCAGCTTGTTCTTCAGTCCTTTGGTGAAGAAGAGCCTGAACTTGCTGAGCGTGCCCGGAACCAGGTTCTGGGTCCCGCCGTTCAATTTCGCTTTTTTGCCTTTGCCCAACTTCGCCACGCCTTTGACGGTGACCGGCGCCGCGGTGCTGCTGGTGACGATCACGGCTACCGAGCCCTTCTTCACCTGGGTGCTGGTCGAGAGGGCGACCGGCGGGCAGGGCGTCAGAAGGGCGGCGCTCTGCGGACAGGCGTCCTGGGTCTCGTCGCCGAAGCCGTCGCTGTCGGCGTCGGGCTCGATCGAGACCGTGATCGGGACCTGAACTCCGGCGACCTCAGTCTCGCTGGTAACGGTGGAATTCAGTGGAGAATTGCCGTCTATGACTCCAATTCGATCTCCGGGATTGCTGGTATTGCAATACACCGCCTCATCTTTTCCTTCGAGCCTCCCGGTGGTGCCGATGAGGTCGCCCGCGTGAACCGGGATGCGGGTTGAGAAGGTGTTGAGCCCTCCTAGTATCGGTTCCTGTGAGCTTTCGCCGATCACCTGGAGCTGATTTGGGGCGCCAGTTGGCCGGAGGATCTTCAGCGTCTGCGCGACGAAGCCGGGATCGATCGGAACGATGTTGAAGTTCCAGCGGCTGATCACCCCATTGACCGGGATAGTGGCGGACAGGGGATTGCCAGGGGCGTTGGCGACTCCGTAAAGCGTCAAGTCCTCCTCGGCGGCGTTGCCCGTACAGCGACTGCCAGCTTCCGTCGCGGCAGAGGCGCCGGTGGCGCTGAGCAGCGAGATCGTGAGGGCCGCGCCAATGGCGACCGAGACAAGCTTGGACCTCATTCTTTTTTTCTCCCTCTTAGGAACCGAGACAGGGCGCGACGAGCATATCCGCGAAGGGAACGATCAGATCGGAAAAGCGAACTGGTCCCTGGACTTTCAGGCCAGATCGAGCGAGCGCCAGGCGCGCTCGGCGTCGGCGAGACTGACGGTGAGGCTGCGGTCGCCGGCGGCGATCTCGATCGTCGTCGCCGCCGACCTCGCCGAGCAGGGTCGCGCCCAGCTCCTCCAGCGCCGCGCGCTCGCCGCTGACGCAGGAAGCCGCCGGTGCCCTCGCCGAAGAGCGCCTCCTCGGGGAGCAGCCGCGCTCGCGCAGGGGCTGGAGGTCGACCTGGCAGCCGACGTCCGCCGGCGATCGCCGACTCGGCCAGGGCGCAGGCGAGGCCGCCGTCGGAGACGTCGTGGGCGGAGGCGAGCCGGCCGGCGCGGACCGCGTCGCGGACCGTCGCGCAGGCGGCGGCGACCGCGGCGACGTCCGGGGCGGGCAGGCCCATCGTCGAGCTCGCCGCGCTGCTTCGCCAGCTCCGAGCCGGCGAGGTTCGGGTGCGAAGGGGCCGAGCAGGCCGATCGCGTCGCCCTCGCGCGACGAAGGCGCTGCCGGCGACCTGCGCCGGGTCGGGCAGCTCGCCGACCATCGCCGACCACCGGCGTCGGGTAGATCGGGCCCGTCGGGCCCCTCGTTGTAGAGGGAGACGTTGCCGCCGACGACGGGAACGCCGAGCGCCTTGCAGGCGTCGGCGAGGCCGCTGACCGCGCGGTCGAGCTGCCAGGCGGCGGCCGGCTTCTCGGGGTTGCCGAAGTTGAGGCAGTTGGTCAGGCCGAGCGGCTCGGCGCCGACGCAGGCGAGGTTCTGGGCGCACTCGAGCACCGCCTCGACCGTCCCCGCGTAGGGGTCGCAGGCGACGCGGCGGCCGTTGCCGTCGATCGAGACGGCGATCGCGTTGCCGGACTCGGGCAGCTGCAGGACCGCGGCGTCGGCGGCCTCGGGCCGGCGCACGGTGCGCGAGCCGACGATCGAGTCGTACTGCTCGAAGGCCCAGCGCTTGGAGGCGATGCTGGGCGAGGCGAGCAGCGCCAGCAGCTCGTCCTTCGGCGCGTCGCCCCGGCCGCCAGCGTCGCGCGGTTGCCGTAGATCCAGCCCTCCGGCTCGGCCGGCTCGAGGTCGTAGAGCGGGCAGCCGTCGACCAGCGCCTCGACCGGCATCTCGCCGACGACCTCGGCGTCGCGCAGGACCCGGATCTGGCCGCTGTCGGTGACGGTGCCGATCTCGGCCGAGCCGGTCTGCCACTTCTCGCAGATCGCCCGCACCTCCCCGACCCGGCTCGGCTCGACCACCGCCGAGCATCCGCTCCTGGGACTCGGAGACCATGATCTCGAAGGGCTCCATGTCGGCCTCGCGCAGCGGCACCGCGGCGACGTCGACGTCGATCCCGACCCCGCCGGCCGATCGCCATCTCCCCGGCCGAGGAGGTGAGCCCCGCCGCGCCGAGGTCCTGCAGCGAGACGAGCAGCCCCTTCTCCAGCAGCTCCAGGCAGCACTCGAGCAGCTTCGACTCCTCGAAGGGGTCGCCGATCTGCACCGTCGGCCGCTTCGCCTCGTCGCCGTCGCCGAGCTCGGCCGAGGCCAGCACCGAGGCGCCGCCGATCCCGTCGCGCCCGGTCGAGGCGCCCATCAGGACGACCGCGTTGCCGACCCCGGCGGCCGCCGCGCGCACCATGTCCTTGGTCTTGGCGAAGCCGATGCACATCGCGTTGACCAGGCAGTTGTGCTCGTAGGGCTCCTCGAAGTAGATCTCGCCGCCGACCGTCGCCACCCCGATCGAGTTGCCGTAGTGGCCGATCCCGCGCACGGCGCCGTCGAGCAGGTGGCGCGAGCGGACCGAGTCGAGCTCGCCGAAGCGGAGGCTGTCGAGGAGCGCGATCGGCCGCGCCCCGATGGCGAAGACGTCGCGCAGGATGCCGCCGACCCCGGTCGCCGCGCCCTGGAATGGCTCGACCGCGCTCGGGTGGTTGTGGGACTCGACCTTGAAGGCGACCGCGTAGCCGTTGCCGACGTCGACGGCGCCGGCGTTCTCGCCCGGCCCCATCACCACCCGCTCGCCCTCGGTCGGCAGCCGCCGCAGCAGCTTGCGCGAGTGCTTGTAGGCGCAGTGCTCGGACCAGAGCAGGCTGAACATCGCCAGCTCGACGTCGTTCGGCTCGCGGCCGAGCTTCTCGACGATCAGCTCGTACTCGGAGTCGGTGAGGCCGAGCTCGCGGTATTTCGGCGTGCCGACCGTCATCCGCGGGGCGCCTTTCCGTCCTCCTGGGACGCAAAAGCGCCCCGGCTCATCCGCTCGAAGACCCGCAGCCCGTCGGTCGAGCCGGTGAGGGGATCGACCGCGTGCTCGGGGTGGGGCATCAGGCCGAGCACGTTGCCGCGCCTCGTTGGTGACGCCGGCGATGTCGCGCACCGAGCCGTTGGGTTGTGACCGTCGGCGTAGCGGTAGGCGACCTGGCCGTTTGCCTCCAGCCGGTCGAGCATCTCCTCCGGCGCGTAGTAGCGGCCTTCGCCGTGCTTGGCCGGGATCGAGAGCCGCTCACCCGTCCCCTCCTCGATCAGCTCGACCTGACGGCAGACGAAGCGCAGCTCGGCGTTGCGCAGCAGAGCGCCCGGCAGCAGACCCGCCTCGCAGAGGACCTGGAAGCCGTTGCAGATGCCGATCACTGGGCCGCCGGCCGCGGCCGCTCGGCGACCGCCTCCATCGCCGGGCAGAAGCGGGCGATCGCCCCCGCCCGCAGGTAGTCGCCGTAGGAGAAGCCGCCGGGGACGACGACGCCGTCGACGCCGTCGAGGTCGCGGCTCTTCGTGCCAGATCAGCCGCGCCCCGTCGCCGTGCGATCTCGCAGGCGTGCAGTGCGTCCCGCTCGTCGCAGGAACCAGGAAATTGAAGAACAGCCCAAATCATTGAACGGCATCTCCTCCGCTTCGCGTCCGGGGATGCCTGCCGTGTGCGCGACCCGAGGCGTTCAAAGAGTCTGGATCTCGTAGTCCTCGATCAGCGGGTTGGCGAGCAGCTTCTCGCAGAGCTCGGAGAGCCGCTCCGGGTCCTCGGCCTCGAGCTCGACCATGCGCCCGACCTGGACGTGCTCGATGCCCTCGAAGCCGAGCGCCGGCAGCGCCCGCTCGACCGCCTTGCCCTGAGGGTCGAGGATCCCCTCCTTGGGACGGATCAGCACGCGCGCCTTCACGGCCATCTAGAGACGGACTTCGCACTTCCGCTCGTCCGCTGATCCGCTCGTAGGCCTCGACGTATTTGGCCGCGGGTCTGCTCGACCACGTCGGGCGGCAGCTCGGGCGCCGGCGGCTTCTTGTCCCAGCCGGTCTCGGCGGCCCAGTCGCGGACGAACTGCTTGTCGAAGGAGGGCGGCGTGGCGCCCGGCTGGTAGCGGTCGCGCGGGCCAGAAGCGGGAGGAGTCGGGGGTCAGGACCTCGTCGGCGAGGACGACCTCGGCGCCGGCGTGGCGGCCGAACTCGAACTTGGTGTCGGCGAGGATGATCCCGCGCTCGGCCGCGTGCTCGGAGCCGCGCTTGTAGACCTCGATCGAGACCCGGCGCAGCTCTTCCAGCAGCGCCCGGTCGCCGACGATCTCGGCGGCGCGGTCGAAGTCGACGTTCTCGTCGTGGTCGCCGATCTCGGCCTTGGTCGAGGGGGTGAAGATCGGCTCCGGCAGCTGGTCGGACTCGACCAGGCCCGCGGGCAGCTCGATCCCGCAGACCGCGCCGCTCTCCTTGTATTCCTTCCAGCCCGAGCCGGAGAGATAGCCGCGGACGACGCACTCGACCGGGTACATCTCCAGCTTGCGGACCCGCATCGCCCGTTCGGCGACCTCCTCGGGCACGTCCTCGGAGATGAAGTGGTTGGGGACGATGTCCTCGGTCAGCCCGAACCAGAAGACCGACATCCGGTTCAGGACCTTGCCCTTGTCGGGGATCGGCGTCGGCATCACCACGTCGTAGGTGGAGATGCGGTCGGAGGCGACCATCAGCAGGTCGTCCTCCCACTCGTAGATCTCGCGCACCTTCCCGGAGGAAAGGAGCTTCAGGTCGTCGAGGCTCGGCATCGGCGGCGATGCTAACTACCTCCCAGGCCGAAAGTTCTCCGAGTGCTGTGCGACCTAGCTCACACCCCGTCCTTATCCGGTCTGAGATGCTGCCCGGGTGAGTTTCCGCCCGAAGTCGAGCGCAGCCCCCTCGTACAGACGCTGCGCTGGGCGTTTCGGCCGATCCCTTCATGGAGGAGTGCCGCCGACGCCACGGCGATTCCTTCAGCCTCCGCTTCCTCGGCTTCGAGCGGCCGATGGTCCTGATCTCCGACCCGGAGGCGATCAAGGCGCTCTACCGCGAGCGCCAGCCACGGCCTGCCGCCGGGGCGCAACCTGATCCTCGAGCCGATCGTCGGCTCCAATCGCTGCTGATCCAGGAGGGCGCCGAACACCTCAGCCGCCGCCGGCTGATGCTGCCGCCCTTCCACGGCGAGCGGATGCGCTCCTACGAGGGGACGATGAACGAGATCGTCGAGGCGGAGATCGACTCCTGGCCGCTGAACAGCGAGTTCCCGATCCACGCGCGGATGCAGGCGGTGACGCTGGAGATCATCCTGCGGGTCGTCTTCGGCGTCTCCAGCGGACCGCGGCTCGAACGCCTGCGGGAGATGCTCTCGACCGTCCTGCAGGAAACGGCGACGCCGGGGCGCCAGCTGCTCGGGCTGGCGCTGCAGCGCTTCGGCGGCCGCGGCATGTTCGCCCGCTTCGAGGGCCAGCTGCGCGAAGTCGACGACCTGCTGCTGGCCGAGATCGCCGAGCACCGCGAGCGGCCCGACCTGGAGGAGCGCGAGGACATCCTCTCGATGCTGATGCAGGCCGAGTTCGAGGACGGGACGCGGATGGAGGACCGGGAGCTGCGCGACCAGCTGATGACGCTGCTGCTGGCCGGGCACGAGACGACCGCCACCGCGCTGGCCTGGACCTTCGACCTGCTGCTGCGCCACCCGGCGGTGCTGGGACGGCTGCGCGACTCGCTCGAGGCGGGCGAGGAGGACTACCTGCGGGCGACGATCTCCGAGTCGCTGCGGCTGCGGCCGGTGATCCCGCTGGCCGGCCGCCGGCTCTCGAAGGAGCTCGTCGCCGACGGGATGGTGCTCCCCGAGGGCACCGACGTGACGCCCGCGATCTGGCTAACCCACACCCGTCCCGACGTCTATCCCGAGCCGTTCGCCTTCAAGCCCGAGCGCTTCCTCGAGGACGGGCCGGACACCTACGCCTGGATCCCCTTCGGCGGCAGCGTCCGCCGCTGCATCGGCGCCACCTTCGCCGAGTTCGAGATGCGGGTCGTCCTGCGTGAGGTGCTGACCCGCTGCGAACTGCACAAGGCCAGCCCGCTCCCCGAGCGCACCGGCCGCCGCAACATCACCCTCTCGCCGCGCGATGGAACCCCGGTGGTCGTCACCGACCGCCAACCGGCCCGCGAGCCGGTCGTCGTCTGACAAAACATTCCCGAAGTCTTTTGTCTACACTCTATCTCCATGGAGGCACTTCTGGAGAAGGAGGGGGACGTGGAGAACTGGAACGACGAGCGGCTGGACGAACTGAGTCGGCGGATGGACGCGGGGTTCGAGAAGGCAGCTACCAAGGTTGAACTGACGGCTACCAAAGAGGAAATGAACCTGCGCTTCGATGCTGCGGAACGACTAACGAATGGACGCTTCGACATCGTCGAAGGCAACTTCGGAAAGATGGAAAAGCAATTCGGCCGACTGAACGATCGAATCGATCGCTTCGGCTACGCGATCATGTTCTTCGGGTTCAGCTTGTCAGCTGCCGTAATTACGAAACTGGCCGTGGGCTGAGACTCAGCTGCCGGACTTGGCGGGGGAGTGCGGATGCTCCCTCGCCCACTTGGCGATCGTGCCGGAGCCGGAGATCACCTCGCCGTCGTCGAGCACGAGGACGGGCACCTCGTTGGTGCCGCTGAGGCGCTTGATCTCCTCGCGGTCGGAAGTGCGGGTGCCCCAGGTCCAGAGGGCGAGCCGGTAGCCGCCGACGGTCTTGATCTCGTACTCGTACCCAGCGGCGTCGAGCGCCTTGCCGGCTTTGGCGCAGGGATGGGCGAAGCCCGGCCCATGCGTCTTCTGCCCGCAGGTATAGAGAATCATTCGGCTCGACCTTACCTCAGCGCTTCGAGCCGCTCGAAGATCTCGGGCACGTGGGTGAGGTAGGCGTTGTAGTCGAAGACCGCGTCCAGATCGAGGTCGGGAGCGGCCTCGGCGAGCAGGTCGCGGAACTCGGTGCGGGTGTCCCAGGCCCGCTGGGCGTTCTCCTGGACGACACGGTAGGCATCGTCGCGCGTCATCCCGGACTCGACCAGGGCGGTCAGCGCCCGCTGGCTGAACAGGGCTCCATGGGTGAGGCCGAGGTTCTCGCGCATCCGCTCCTCGTCGATCCGCATCCCGCTGGCGACGCCGGTGGCCAGAGCCTGCATGTAGTCGAGGGCGATCGTCGCGTCGGGAAGGATCACCCGCTCGGCGCCGGAGTGGGAGATGTCGCGCTCGTGCCAGAGGGCGACGTTCTCGGTCCCGGCCTGCGAGTAGCCGCGCAGCACCCGGGCGAGGCCGGTGATCCGCTCGGTGCGGATCGGGTTGCGCTTGTGCGGCATTGCCGAGGAGCCCTTCTGGCCGGCGGCGAACGGCTCTTCGACCTCGCGCACCTCGGTTTTCTGCAGGTTGCGAACCTCGGTCGCGAAGCGCTCCAGCCCGGCGCCGGCGATCGCGATCGCGGCCAGCAGGACCGCGTGGCGGTCGCGGGGGATGACCTGGGTGGCGACGTCCTCGCGCCGCAGCCCGAGCTTCTCCATCACCCGCGCCTCGACCGCGGGCGGGATCGAGGCGTAGGTGCCAACGGCGCCCGAGAGCTTGCCGTAGCGGAGTTGGGCGAAGGCGTCTTCGAGCCGTTTGAGGTTGCGGTCGGCCTCGAAGGCAACGCCGGCGAGGCGCAGGCCGAAGCTGGTGGGCTCGGCATGGACGCCGTGGGTGCGGCCGACGCAGAGGGTGTCGCGGTGCTCAAAAGCCCGCTCGACCAGGGCGTCGCGGTAGGCGCGGGCGCCGGCGACGACGATCTCCCCGGCCCGCTGCAGCTGCAGCGCCAGCGCCGTGTCGAGCACGTCCGAAGAAGTGAGCCCGTAGTGGATCCAGCGCCCGCCCTCGCCTACAGATTCAGCCACGACGTCGACAAAGGCGGCGACATCGTGATCGGTCACCTTCTCCCGCTCGTCCACCGCCTCGACGGTGAACGCCGCCCGCTCTCGCGCTTCGCCCGCCGCGTCGGCGGGGACCACCCCCTCGGCCGCCCAGGCCTCGGTCGCTGCCAGCTCGACTTCGAGCCAGCTCTCGAGCTTCGCCTGCGGGGTCCAGACCGCCCCGATCTCCGGACGGGTGTAGCGGGGGATCACGCGTTGATTATCCGCGCGGCGAGGACGCCGGCGTTTTTCGCCCCGTCGATCGCCACGCAGGCGACCGGGATCCCGGGCGGCATCTGCACGGCCGAGAGCAGGGCGTCGAGCCCGCCGAGGCTCTTGCCGAGGATCGGCACGCCGATCACCGGCAGGTCGGTGTGGGCCGCCGCGACTCCCGGCAGCGCCGCCGACATCCCGGCCCCGGCGATGATCACCTTGAGGCCGCGCATCCGCGCGTTCTGGCAGTACTCGCGGACCAGCTCGGGGTCGCGGTGGGCGCTCATCACCCGCACCTCGTAGCGGATCCCGGCTTCCTCCAGGGCTTTGCCGGCCGGCTGCATCTTCGGCTTGTCGTTTTTCGAGCCCATGATGATCCCGACGTGCGGCTCGTCGACGTCGATTTCCTCGAACGCTTCCTCGACGGCCGGCATCGTCGCCGTCTGGGTGGGATCGGCCGGCGCGGTGGGGTCGGGCGAGCCGGTCGGCTGGGGCTCCTCTGAGATCTCGCTCATCTCGTTCCTCTCTCGGTTTAGCTGGGGACGCGCTCGACGGCGCGGGCGGCGATGTCGCTGCGGATCTGCATTCCCTCGAAGGAGATCCGACCGGCGGCATCGTATGCACGATCGCGAGCCTCGGCCGGGCTGGCCCCGAGGCCCGTCACGTTCAGTACCCGCCCACCGGCGGTAACGATCTCGCCGTCGCGGTCGGCGGTGCCGGCGTGGGTCACCTCGGCGATCGCCGCCGCCTCGACGAGACCGCTGATCACGTCCCCCTTCGAGGAGGACTCCGGGTAGCCGGCGGAAGCAAGGACGACGGTCACCGCCCAGCTGTCGTCGAACTCTGCCGTGACGCCGGCGAGGCCGCCCGGCTCGCGTGAGGCGAGGAAAAGCTCGGCGAGGTCGGAGCGCAGCCGAGGCAGGACCGCCTGCGTCTCTGGGTCGCCGAAGCGGGCGTTGAACTCGAGCACCTTGGGACCCTCGGCGCCGATCATCAGGCCCGCGTAGAGGACGCCCTGGAAGGGGACGCCGCGGGCGGCCATCGTCGCGACGACGGGGCGGTGGACCCGCTCGACGATCTCCTCGACCTCGGCCGGGCCGAAGCCGGGGACCGGGGAGTAGCTCCCCATCCCGCCGGTGTTGGGTCCCTGGTCGCCGTCGAAGATCCGCTTGTAGTCCTGGGCGGGGGCGAGCGGGACGACGTTCTCGCCGTCGCAGATCGCCAGCAGCGAGAGCTCCTCGCCCTCGAGGAACTCCTCGAGCACGACGGTGGTCGAGCCGAAGCGCTGCTCGGTGAAGAAGACGTCGAGCGCCTCTCGCGCCTCCCCCTCGTCCTCGCAGATGATCACGCCCTTGCCTGCGGCCAGCCCGTCGGCCTTGAGCACCGTGGGATACGAGGTGGAGGCGAGCCGCTCCAGCGCTTCCTCGCGGTTGCTCAGGAGGGCGTAGTCGGCGGTGGGCACTCCCGCCTCCGCCATCAGCTCCTTGGCGAACGCCTTCGACCCCTCCAGCTCGGCGGCGGCTTTGGTTGGCCCGAAGGCGGCGATGCCAGCTGCCTCGAGTGCGTCGACGGCGCCGGCGACCAAACCCGCCTCGGGGCCGACCGCGACCAGGTCGACCGCATGCTCCTGCGCCGCTCCGACGATCGTCGCAGCGTCGTCGGCAGCAACGTCCGGCAGGCACTCCGCATCGGCCGCGATCCCGGCGTTGCCGGGCGCGCAAAGGACATCGGTGACCCGGGGCGAGCGCCGGAGCGCCCGCACGATCGCGTGCTCGCGACCGCCTCCTCCTACGACCAGTGCCTTCAACGCGGCGCTAGAGGGCGCTCGACAGATCCTCGGCGGACATCGCCGCCAGGGTCTGGCTCGTCATCGTCCCCCGAGAGCCGAGCTCGACGGAGACCTTGGCCATCGTCTTCTCGTCGGGCGCCTCGACCACGGTGACGAAGTCGTACTGCCCCAAGGTCGCGTACTGAGCGATCACCTTCGCCCCTATCTGCTCAACCTCCCGGTTCACCTCAGCAACTCTGCCCGGATTGTTCTTGAGAGTTCGTACTCCCTCGGCAGTCAAGTTAGTGAGCATCAAATACGTCGGCATCTGTATCCCCTTCAGGTCGAGAACAGCTCTCTTCATCAACCGTACCCGGTTGGGAGGGACTGAGTACCCCTCTCCCAAAGACCTTCGTCTAATACGCGTAGTAGCCGGCGTGAATGTGATCGCAATGGTCCGGCAAAGCGAAAGCTGGTCCTGGGCCGTCCAGGTCGAAGCAGTAGATGAGCTCGGTGGGGTGGAGTGGGGCAGGGAGTTGTGCGAGGGCGTAGCCGAGCTGGGCGCAGGGGGCGGTGGTCGAGGTGTCGGTGCAGGAGACGCCGTCGACGACGGCGATGTCCATCGCCCGCCCGTAGAAGTGGTTGGAGACGTTGCCCGAAGCGGTCATCTGCGAGTGGTCGGAGCGCAGCGAGGTGATCGTGATCTGGTGGTCCTTGGTCATCAGCGCCAGCAGGCCGGTGACCCGCTGGTCCAGCATCCCGGCCTGGATGTCGCGCAGCTCGAGGTCGTTGGAGAGGGTGAGGTTGTTCCAGTTGATCTGCGAGGCGACGTCGCCGGGGAGGACGATCGTCCACGCCTCGGTGGTGGCGAGGCACTTGCCCCCGAGCTGATCGGCCTCGTGGGCGACCGCGTCGACGTACCAGGCGGCCTGGTTGTGGGTGAAGACGCCCGCCTCGATGCCGCCGCGAGACCACATCAGCCGCGCCAGCGTCGCCGCCGAGTCGTCGATGTCGTCGTGGCGCAGGCGTCCGTCTTTGTCGCCGTCCACCGCGTAGCGGTTCCACTCCATCCGGTCGAGACCGAGCGGCCCGTTGGTGCGCAGCTGTTTCTTGCTCATCCCGCGGCCGAAGTTCGACTCCAGCCGCGCGATCGCCGCCAGCGCCCAGACCCCGCGCTTGCCGAGTTCGTAGCGACCCGCGGCCGCCTCGAAGGCGCTCATGTACTCCGCCGGGATCTGCTTCTTCCAGTCCGCCGCCGGGGTGCACTCGTAGACCTGGATCTGGGGGGTCAGCGCCAGGGTCGTGTAGTTGCCGCCGACTTCGTCGGCGTAGCAGCCGGCGTTTGCCAGCACCTCTTCGACGTACCAGTCGGCGTGGTTGTAGGCGAAGATCGCGCCCCAGACGTCCTCGGGCATGCCGGCGGCGTCGAGGTAGCGCGCCGCGGCGTAGATCGCGTCTTCGGGGTTGTTCGGGTCCGCGACCCCGTCGCCGTTGGCGTCGACCCCGTACATCGCCCAGGTTTCCGGCATGAACTGCATCCAGCCCTCGGCGCCGGCGTAGGACGGACGCTAGATTGGAGCCGAAGGCGGTCTCGATCGCGTTGATCCCGGCCAGGATCGCCGGGCCCTGCGGGCCGAGCCCGTAGCGGTCGGAGGCGGCCTGGTAGATCGGGATCAGGACCGGCGGCACGCCGTTGATCGCGCAGGAGGAGCTCGGCAGCGACGGGATCGTGAAGACGCCGGCGCCGGGTGCGGGCGCGCCGCCGGCTTCGGGCGCCGCTTCGGTCGCTTCCGTTTCTTCGGCTTCAGCCGCGTCGTCTTCTTCGGCTTCGACGCCACCGCTCGCCGGAGGCGTCTTCGTCGCCGGGGCCGGCGGTGGGACGAGGGTTTCGTTTTCCTTGACCGGCGGCTGCTCGTTGGCTTCGCTCGGAACGGCCGGCGCTTCGAGCGCCGTCCCCGGGACCGGAGCCGCCGCCGTCGTCGCCTCGGCCCGCGCCACCGCGACCGGCACCGCCAGCGCCGCGGTCGCCGCCGCGGTCACCATCACCGTCCTGATCTTGCGTGCGTGCTCCATCAGCCGAGGACGTTGACCACGCGCCATTGCTTGTTCTTCAGCTGTTCCATTTCCAGCCGCAGCTCGCTGGTGGCGCCGACCCGCAGCAGCGAGACGCTGACCGGGTAGAGGCGATCGTGGGAGGGAGCGGGGACGACGTTGAGGACCTTCGCTTTCGGCACCTTGACGCCGGCGGGCTGGCGCGGCGGCCGCTGCATCAGCGCCTTCGTCAGCTCCGGCATCGCCGTCGCCTGGAAGGCCTCGCGGACCGTGTCGGCTTCGCCGCCGGTCTCGTAGACGACGAAGGCGCTGGGCGAATTTGCGGGCGACCGCGACCGCGGCGGGCCCGGCGGGCGGACCGTCGACGCCGGCGGTCGAGGCCGCGGCCCCGGCGGCGGGTTGGGCGGACGGAGTGGAGGAGATCGTGTCGGTGGCGGCGTTGCCGGTGTTGCTCGCGCTGGCGGCCGGGGTGTCGGCTTCGACTTCCTCGGAACTCGAGACCTGCGAGCCGTCGTCCTTTGCCGGTGCCTTGAAGACGGGAGTCGCGCCCTGCAGAGTGGGGTCCGGCGTCGGTTGCGCCGCCGGCTTGACCGGAGTGACCGTAGTGGCGGGCGGGTTGGCCACCGCGACCCGCGGGGCCGGGGTGGATCCGCCGCCGTCCGAGGAGAGGAGCGAGTAGCCGCCGATCCCGAGCGCCAGCGCCAGCACGACGGCGCCACCGGCGACGGCGGCACGGGCCGCGTCGTCGAGGCCGAGGAAGCCGTCTTGAACCGGCCAGAGCAGCACGGTCGCGCAGGGCCAGCGAGGCGTCCTCGAGGGCCTCCGGCTGGCGCCGCTGCGGGCGCGCGTTGATCGGGGTCTGGTCGTCGTTCATCGGGTCGTTGCCGCTGCTCTCCTATAAGCCTACGGTGGCTGGCCTAATTAAAGAGCACCTTTAGGAGGTGTCTTGTTTCGGCAGAAACCGCCGCAAAGATGAGCCGTGAAAACGCCTTCGCTTCGCTCAGGCAGCGCTTGCAGCAGTCGTGCCAGCGCGCTCGAAGGCGAGCTCGCCGTCGCGCGGCGTCGACCCGCACCAGTGTCGCCTTCGCCGAACTCGCCCTCGAGGATCTTCAGCGCCAGCTTGTCGACCAGCTGCTTCTGGATCACCCGCTTCAGCGGCCGGGCGCCGTAGGTCGGGTCGTAGCCGAGGTTGCCGAGCAGGGTGCGGGCGTCCTCGCTGAGCTCGATCTCGATCCCGCGCTCGCGCACCCGGCCGACCAGCTGCTCGACCTGCAGCTCGACGATGCGGCCGATGTCCTCCTTGGAGAGGCGGTGGAAGATCACCGTGTCGTCGATCCGGTTGAGGAACTCCGGCTTGAAGGTCGCCGCCAGCACCTCTTCGATCTGCTCGCGGATCCTCTCGTCGACCGACTCGCCGACGATCCGGTCGCTGCCGACGTTCGAGGTCATGATCAGGACCGTGTTGGTGAAGCTGACCGTGCGGCCCTGGCCGTCGGTGAGCCGGCCGTCGTCCATGATCTGCAGCAGCGTGTTGAAGACGTCGGGGTGGGCCTTCTCGATCTCGTCGAGCAGCACCACCGCGTAGGGCCGGCGCCGCACCGCCTCGGTCAGCTGGCCGCCCTCCTCGTAGCCGACGTAGCCGGGGGGCGCGCCGATCAGCCGCGCCACCGTGTGCTTCTCCATGTACTCGGACATGTCGAGCCGGACGATCGCCTGCTCGGAGTCGAACATGAACTCGGCCAGCGCCTTCGCCAGCTCGGTCTTGCCGACCCCGGTCGGGCCGAGGAAGAGGAAGCAGCCGATCGGCCGGTGCGGGTCCGAGAGCCCGGCGCGCGAGCGGCGCAGCGCGTTGGAGACCGCGGCGATCGCCTCGTCCTGGCCGATCACCCGGTCGTGCAGCCGCTCCTCCATCTGGATCAGCTTCTCGACCTCGCCCTCCATCAGGCGGCTGACCGGGATCCCGGTCCATTTGGCGACGACCTCGGCGACGTCCTCCTCGGTCACCTCCTCGGTCAGCATCGTGCCGCCGGCCTGCGTGCAGCTCGCCGAGCCGCGCCTCCCGCTCGGCGACCGCCTTCTCCAGCTCCGGGATCTCGCCGTAGCGCAGCTTCGCCGGCCCGCTCGAGGTCGGCCTCGCGCTCGGCCCGCTCGGCCTCGCGGCTCGGCCTCCTCCAGCCGCGCCTTGGCCTGCCTTGATCGAGTCGATCGCCTCCTTCTCGTTCTGCCAGCGCGCCTTCATCTCGCCGGAGCGCTCGCGCAGCTCGGCCAGCTCGGCCTCGAGCGCCTCCAGCCGCGCCTTCGAGGCCTCGTCGGTCTCCTTCTTCAGCGCCTCGCGCTCGATCTCGAGCTGCTGGATCCGCCGCTCGACCTCGTCGATCTCGGTCGGCATCGAGTCGATCTCGATCTTCAGCCGCGAGGCCGCCTCGTCGATCAGGTCGATCGCCTTGTCGGGCAGGAAGCGGTCGGCGATGTAGCGCTCCGAGAGGGTCGCCGCGGCGACGATCGCCGAGTCGGTGATGCGGACGCCGTGGTGGACCTCGTAGCGCTCCTTCAGCCCGCGCAGGATCGCGATCGTGTCGTTGATGTCGGGCTCGCCGACCAGCACCGGCTGGAAGCGCCGCTCCAGCGCCGCGTCTTTCTCGATGTGCTTGCGGTACTCGTCGAGCGTGGTCGCGCCGACCGCGCGCAGCTCGCCGCGGGCCAGCATCGGCTTCAGCAGGTTGGCGGCGTCGACCGCGCCTTCGGCGGCGCCGGCGCCGACGATCGTGTGCAGCTCGTCGAGGAAGAGGACGATCTGGCCCTCGGCCTCCTGGACCTCGGAGAGCACCGCTTTCAGCCGCTCCTCGAACTCGCCCCGGTATTTGGAGCCGGCCAGCAGCGAGCCGATGTCGAGCGCGATCACGCGCCGGTCGCGCAGGCTCTCGGGCACGTCGCCGTCGACGATCCGCTGCGCCAGCCCCTCGACGATCGCCGTCTTGCCGACGCCGGGGTCGCCGATCAGCACCGGGTTGTTCTTGGTGCGGCGGGAGAGGACCTGGATCACGCGGCGGATCTCCTCGTCGCGGCCGATCACCGGGTCGAGCTTGCCCGCTTGCCGCCTCGGCGGTCAGGTCGCGGCCGAATTTCTCCAGCGCCTGGACGCTGTCCTCGGGGTTGGGGGAGGTGACCTTGTGCGGGCCCGCGGACCTCGGCGATCGCCTTCTCCAGCGACGCCGCGGTCGGGCAGGACGTCGGCGACGCCGGAGCCGGCGTCGGTCAGCGCCAGCAGCAGGTGCTCGGTCGAGATGTACTCGTCGCCGAGCTTCGCCATCTCCTTCTCGGCCTGGCGCAGCGTCTGCGCCAGGGCCGAGGACATCCGCGGCTCCTCGCCCCGCTCGCTCAGCGTCGGCAGCGCCGCCACCGCCTCCTCGGCGCGGGCGCGCGATCGTCGCCGGGTCGGCGCCGAGCTTCTGCAGGATCGGCGACGACCAGCCCGTCGGCCTGCTCGAGCAGCGCGACCAGCAGGTGGGCCGGGGCGATCTCCGGGTTGCGCCGCGTCGCCGGCCAGCGCCTGGGCGGCGGCCACCGCTTCCTGGGACTTGACCGTGAATCGATCGGCCTGCATCAGCCCGCCTCTCCTTTCCTCTCGTTCGAGCTCCGCTGGCTCCGCTCGCGCATCCGCTCCAGTTCGGCCCGCATCTTCGCCACCCGCTCTTCCAGCGCCAGCACCGTTTCCACCCCGGCCAGGTTCAGGCCCTCGGCGGTCATCTGCTGGATCCGCCGCAGCCGCTCGACGTCGCGCTGGGAGTAGAGCCGGGTGTTCTTCGGCGAGCGCTTCGGCGCGATCAGCCCGCGCGCCTCGTACATCCGCAGCGTCTGCGGGTGCATCTCCGCCAGCTCGGCGGCGACCGAGATCATGAACACGCCGCGCTCCTCGTCGAGGGTCGCCTTCACCGTGTCGCCGGTAGGTGGCCATCAGCGGCCCGCCTTCCGCAGCAGCTCGGCGCGCGGGTCGGACCCGTTGAACGCCTCGGCGAGCTTCTCGGCCGCCTCGCTCTGCTCCTCGCTCAGCTCCGTCGGGGATCGTCGATCTCGAGCCGGTAGCGGATGTCGCCTCGGCCCTTGCCCTTCGGCTTCGGCGGGCCCTCGCCGCGCAGGCGCTGGATCGTGCCGTGCTTGGTCCCCGGGGCGACCTTGATCTTCTTGGTCCCGTCCAGGGTCGGCACCTCGATCGTGCCGCCGCGCAGCGCCTCGGGGATCGAGATCGGCACGGTCACCTCGAGGTTGCCGCCGTCGAGCCGTTTGAAGACCGGCGAGGAGGCGACCCGGGTGGTCACGTAGAGGTCGCCGGGAGGGCCGCCGCGCGGCCCGTCCTCGCCCTTGCCGGCGAGCCGGATCCGGGTGCCGTCCTTGACCCCGGCGGGGATGTTGACTTTGTAGCGCTTGGTCTGCTGGGTGAGGCCGGAGCCGCCGCAGGTCGGGCAGGGGTCCTCGATGATCTGGCCGGCGCCGCCGCACTGCGGGCAGGGCTGGCTGATCGAGAAGAAGCCCTGGCTCTGGGCGTCGATGCCGCGGCCTTCGCAGCGCGGGCAGGTGATCGGGCGCGGTGCCGGGTTTGGCGCCGCTGCCGTGGCAGGTCGGGCAGCGCTCGGCCTTCGGGACGGTGACGCTGATCTGGGCGCCGTTGACCGCCTGGTCGAAGCTCGAGCTGGACCTCGGTCTCGAGGTCGCGGCCGCGCACCTGCCTGGCGCTGCGCCCGCCCGGCCGCCGCCGCGGTTGAAGAGGGAGGAGAAGATGTCGCCGAAGTCGGCGCCGCCGAAGCCGCCCTGGGCGCCGCCCGGGCCGAACGGCCGCCTGGCCGCCGCCGAAGCCGGCGAACGGCCCGCCGGCGTCGTACTCCTTGCGCTTCTCGGGATCGGAGAGGGCGTCGTAGGCGCCCGGAACCTCCTTGAACTTCTCCTCCGCGGCGGCGTCGTCCGGGTTGCGGTCGGGGTGGTATTTGCGCGCCAGTTTCCGGTAGGCCTTCTTGATCTCCTCGTCGGAGGCCTTCTTGGAGACGCCCAGCGTCTTGTAGAGCTCGTCGGCCACAGTCCCTCCTAAGCGCTCACGACCACGCGGGCCGGCCGGATCAGCTGGTCGCCAAGCCGGTAGCCCTTCTGCAGCACCTCGACGACGGTCCCGACTCTGGTCCCCTCGACGGGCTGCGTCGAAAGCGCCTCGTGCAGGTTCGGATCGAACTTCTCGCCCTTCGGATCGACTGCCTCGATCCCGTGCCGCTTCAGCGTCTCCCGCAGCCCGCGCGAAGCACCATGCACCCACACCAGCAGGCCAGTCCTCGGTCGCCCTCCGGGTCCGACCCGGCAGCCTCCAGCGCCCGCTCCAGATTGTCGACGGCATCGATCACTTCCCGGCCAGCTCGAAGCCTTGCCACGCGCCGCCGCGGCCTGAACGTCGGCCGCCACCCGCTTCCGAAAGTTCTCGAAGTCAGCCTTGGTCCGCTTCGCCAGTTCCAGATACTCGTCCCGCTCCTTCTGGGCGTCAGCCAGCAGCGCATCGAAGTCGTTCGATCTGACCGGCCTGCGGCCTCAGCCCTCAGCCGCGTCTCCCGCGGGTGGCGAGCGATGCGGGACCGCCGCCTGCAGGCGGCGGGGTCGTATCGGAGACCCGGCAGGACCCGCGGGCGCGTCCGCGCCCGCCGGGCCTGGCTCGTCCGGGAAAACGTCATTTGCCCTCCCTCGTCAACCACCTCGGCATCAACGACCTCCTCCTCGTCCGAGGCAGCCCCATTCTCGGCATTGCCGTCGCCGGCAGCCGGCTCGGCCGAAGCCGCCGCATAGATCTGCTCCGACGCTTTGGTCATCGCCGTATTCAGAGCCTCGGTCTTGGAATTGATCTCCTCTTTCGAGCCGGCCTCGAGCGAGTCGCGGACGTCTTTGACGGCCGCTTTCGACCTCCTCCTTGGTGGAGTCGTCGACTTTGTCGCCGGCCTCCTCCACCGCTTTCTCCGCCTGGTAGGCCGCGTTCTCGGCGAGGTTCCGGGTCTCGGCCAGCTCGCGCTGCTTGCGCGTCCTCCTCGGCGTGGGACTCGGCGTCGGAGACCATGCTCTGGATTTCCTCGTCGGAGAGCCCGGAGCCGGATTTGATCTCGATCTTCTGCTCTTTGCCGGTGCCTTTGTCCTGGGCGGCGACGTTGATGATGCCGTTGGCGTCGATGTCGAAGGTGACCTCGATCTGCGGCATGCCGCGCGGCGCCGGGGGGATCCCGGTGAGCTGGAATTTGCCCAGGCTCTTGTTGCCGCCGGCCATCTCGCGCTCGCCCTGGAGGACGTGGATCTCGACCGAGGGCTGGTTGTCGTCGGCGGTCGAGAAGACCTCCGACTTCTTCGTCGGGATCGTCGTGTTGCGCTCGATCAGCTTCGTCATCACGCCGCCTTTGGTCTCGATCCCCAGGGTCAGCGGGGTGACGTCGAGTAGCAGCACGTCCTTGACGTCGCCGGCCAGCACGCCGGCCTGGATCGCGGCGCCGACGGCGACGACCTCGTCCGGGTTGACGCCCTGGTGGGGCTCCTTGCCGGTCAGCTCCTTGACCTTCTCGCGGACCGCCGGCATCCGGGTCATGCCGCCGACGAGGACGACGTGGTCGACCGCGGTGTCGGCATCGGCCAGCGCCTGTTTAACCGGCCCGACGACACGGTCGAGCAGGTCCCCGGTCAGCTCGTTCAGCTTCGAGCGGCTCAGTTTCAGGTCGAGGTGCTTCGGCTGCCCCTCGACCGCGGTGATGAAGGGCAGGTTGATCTGCGTCTCCTGGGTCGAGGAGAGCTCGATCTTCGCCTTCTCCGCCGCCTCGTAGAGGCGCTGCAGCGAGTTCTTGTCCTGGGAGAGATCGACGCCCTGGTCGCGCTTGAACTCCGCCACCAGCCACTCGACGATCGCTTTGTCCCAGTTGTCGCCGCCGAGGTGGTTGTCGCCGGCGGTCGACTTCACCTCGAAGACGCCGTCGCCGATTTCCAGCACCGAGACGTCGAAGGTGCCGCCGCCGAGGTCGAAGACGAGGATCGCGTGGTCGGCCTCCTCTTTGTCGAGGCCGTAGGCGAGCGAGGCGGCGGTCGGCTCGTTGATGATCCGCTTGACCTCGAGGCCGGCGATCTTGCCGGCGTCCTTGGTCGCCTGCCGCTGGTCGTCGTTGAAGTAGGCGGGGACGGTGATCACGGCGCTGTCGACGGCTTCGCCGAGCTTCGCTTCGGCGTCCGCTTTCAGCTTCTGGAGGATCATCGCGCTGATCTCCGGCGGGCTGTACTGCTTGCCGCGGGCATCGACGCGAACGTCGCCGTTGGGGCCGGCCTCGACCTTGTACGGGACGATCGTCTCCTCCTCTTTGACTTCCGCCTCCTTGCGCCCCATGAAGCGCTTGATCGAGAAGATCGTGTTCTCCGGGTTCATCACCGCCTGACGTTTGGCGACGGTGCCGACGAGGCGCTCGCCGCTCTCGGTGAACGCCACGACCGACGGGGTGGTGCGCCCGCCCTCAGCGTTCTCCAGAACGGTGGGCTCGCCGCCCTCCATCACCGCCACGCACGAGTTGGTCGTGCCGAGGTCGATACCGATCGTCTTTGCCACTTTTGCGCCTACCTCCAAATGGGTTGAATTGCTGAAGCTTTAAAAATCTAAGTGGCAGCATGGCAGATCCCCGGGAGATTGTCTACTTGGCACAGGAAGCCGATGAGGTTTTTAGAATTCCCGCCTTGGAGCGCTACGAGAAATTCTTGGCGGCGCACCCTCGGCTGGCCCTGGGCATAGCGGTGAGCGGCGGCTGCCTAACGATCCTCGGGCTTGCTGGGGTGCCCAGCGACTTAGAAAGCTGGGCTGCTGCGTTCCGATTCATCGGGAGTGACGAGGCCCGGTGGGTCTTCGTAATAGCTGGGGTGATCGTAATCGGTTCGGCTGCGCTCGCTCAGAAATATCGGGGAACAGGATCGGAATCCGACAAGCCACCCCTCAGTCCAACGGATCGCCTTCAGATCATGGATGACCTCTTTTACCCACCTGCCGATCCGCGGCGGGAGTTGGGCGAAGAATGCCGCGCGTTTGCAATCAAGGTGAGGGTCACTGTCGAGTGGTACGAGGCTCGGCGAGTCTTGGACATCGCTCGCGTCGCAGCAGAAGCCGTAGCAGCCAACCCTGATCTCGATATGGAGCAGGCATACGAGGACGCTCGGAGCCTCATAGAAAGGAACCTGAGGGCGCAATATGCAGTGGAACTACGGGAAGAGGGACTGAAGCTCTTCGACCAGGCGCGCGAGCAGGACGCCATCCTCGCCAGGTACCGCCGCGAGGTCGAACACCCGAGCGCCTACGCATTGGAAGAGGTAGCGAACATCTTCCGCGCCATCGCCCGGCGCCTTGGCGTCGATGCTTCTGAACCCGAGCCGATCCCGAAGGCGAAGTTCCTGGCCGACGGCCTCGATGCCCTGATCCGAGAGGGCATGGACCTTCGACACGAGCTAGAGGCCCCGGTCGAGCCGGAGGAAAGTTCGCCCGGCAACTGGTCCATCGTGGGAGGGGTTCCGGAGGGCTGGTGGGAGAAAGTGGACGCTTTCGACGGGCGCATTCGTGAGCTGCTGCGGGTGGAGTGCCCGGCGCTCCTAGGCACCTACGCGGAGAATCACAATGCCACTGCGCGCCAGTTGCGGGAGGCGGATGCGAATCGCGAGCCCCCCGACCACAAGGCAGATAGGCGGTCGGATGCCCAAAAGGTGCTGGCCTTCGCTAATGGCACGCGAGAAGGGCCGATGCTTCACATGGACTGCATTCTCGACGGACTGAGCGCAGCCCGGCGTCAGTTTGGGCTGGAACACCACTAGCGAGGCGCAGCGTTCACCCGGACACGCCTGGCGACTCAAAGGCCAGCGCCCCGAAGGTCGCCGGGAAGGTCGGAGTTTCGTCACCCCCGCCCCGTTCGTACTTGCGTGCGGCGGCGGCGGCCTTGATGCCCTGCACCCGTTCCAGAGTTTCAGCTTGTAGGTCTCGCAGTTCTTGCCAGCCCTGCTCGTCGAGCTCCAGAGGAACCCAGCTCAGGTGTCGGTCGGTTCGCCTGTCGAAGGTGCCTTGGTAGATGGCCCCGTCGGCTCTGGCAACCAGCATCTGCAAAGTGGAGCGTGAGATCTGCTTTCGCACCTCAAAGCTCATCGACTCGAAGTCGTCATCGGTATGAAGCGCCAGCATTTTGCTCCGGTAAATGTGCTCGCTGGCCCCTCGTCTTGGAATCCGTTCGTGTAAGACCACGCAGTCGGCTTTCAGCAGCTCTTTGAAGTGGTAGGCGACAAACGAGAGCCCGTTTTTCTCGTCGCCTTCGAAATCGAAGCCGGGTGGGAGCAGGCCGCGGCGGAGGAACTGAATGGGGCTGATATCCCCTTCGCACAGGACTTCGAGGATGCGGATGCGGACCGGGTGTTTCAGCGCCTCGCAGACCGTTTGATCTTTGGGTGATCGCTTGTCGGCTCGGCTCCTACCGGACTTCTTCGCTGCCGCGTCCATACAGCTCCTCCTGAGCAGTTGAAATGGTTTAGATCGCGTGAACCTATCCGAATAACGGGTTGAGTTAAACGCTATTTGCGGCTGATCTCTCTGCTAGTAGAGCCGCTTCTATTAGTAGAGCTAGTTCTATTAAAGGCCGGGTTCCCCGAGGCAACGGGAAGGGGGTGAACTCGGATGAAGATCATCGGCAGCGCGCCGGTCCACCCGGCCGCGTCCATCAACAAGGGGGGCTGAATCGGCCTCTAGCTAGTAGGTGGCCCCGACCGGGAGTGGAAGGCCGGGGTCACTCCCTAAGGCAAGATAAGCCTCCTCCGCGACCAGATCCGCATATGGCAGCGCCTCCCCTTGAATCATCTGCAGCAGCGTGTCGCGGAAGAGGAAGGCGTTGTAGCGGTTGTTGAGGCCGCGTAGAGCTGTCATTTCATCGCCGACCCGGCGTTGGCCGGCCGGCGGCTGCTGCGTAAGGCTCAGCCCTCGCCAGCGGTGCGGGCGACGAATTCGGAGACTTCCTTCGCCTGCTCTTCGTTGAGGATGCCGCCCGGCATCCGGCCCGGAGTGGTCGAGCTGTCGACGCCGTTTTCGATCGCGTTGAGGACGCGGCCTTCGGTCGCCTTGATCGTGCTTTCGACCGTTTTCGGGTCGCCTTCCGGCGGGCCGGAGGGGGCGAGCAGTTCGTCGAGGTCCGGGGCGTAGTTGCCGTCGGTGCCGGCGCTGTAGAGCGCGTGGCAGGTGCCGCAGTTGGTGACGAAGAGCGACTGGCCGTCCGTGAGGCTCGCGGGAACCTTGTCCTCGCCGGTCTCGCCGTCTCCCTTGGCGCGGAACGCCGCGAAGGGGATGGCCACCGCGAGGACCACCATGAGGACCCCGAACCAGATGAAGGTGCGCTTGCTCATTGGGCGGCGCGCATACTAGATGATCGGCTGCTGCCCGCCGTTGCCCGATTCTCGCGGTACCAGGGGCACATCCGTCGCAGGGCGCACTCGCCGCAGCGGGGTTTCGGCCGGCAGACGACGCGGCCGTGGCGGATCAGGTTGACGTGCAGCTCGTGGGCGTCCTCGGGCGGCACGGTCGCCAGCATCTCGTCGTGGGCTTTCTCGAAGGAGGCCTTGGCCGGGAAGAGTCCGAGCCGGCCGCCGACCCGGTGGACGTGGACGTCGACCGGGATCTCCGGGATCCCCCAGGTGAAGATCAAGACGCAGGCGGCGGTTTTGCGGCCGACTCCGGGCAGGTCGAGGAGAAACTCGAGTGACTCCTCGCGGGAGGCGGTCTCGGTCCAGTCCAGGTCCGGCGGGTCGCCCAGCCGTTCGAGGATCGCCTGGATCCGCGGCGCCTTCTGCTTGGCGAGGCCGCCGGGGCGGATCGCGTCCTCCAGCTCGCCGACCGGCGCGTCCCGCACTTCCTCCCAGCCGGGGAAGCGCTCTCGCAGCGCCGCGTAGGCGACGTCGCGGTTGCGGTCGTTGGTGTGCTGGGAGAGGACGGTCTTGACCAGCTCTCCCACCGGGTCCCCGTGCGGCTCGGCCTCGGGCACCCCGTAGGTCTTCCGCAGCCGGTCCCGGATCGCCCGCACCCGCCGCCTGTCCGGTCGCTTCCAGCTCATCGCGCGGACCCTAGATGGTCCATAAGCTGGCGCGATGGGCGCGGCGATCGAAGAGGGGCGGCTGCGGGTCGACGGGATCGAGGTCTTCTACCGGCGGGTGCCGGGGGAGGGGACGCCGACCGTCTACTGCCACGGCAACCCGACCCACGGCGAGGACTGGCTGCCGTTCCTGCAGTGCGGCGGCCCGGCGCTGGCGATCGACATGCCCGGCTGGGGGCGCTCGGCGCGCCCGGCCCAGTTCGACTACTCGATGTACGGCCTCTCGGCCTTCCTCGACGCTGTCTGGAGGAGCTAGACGTCGGTCGCCGCAAGCTCGTCGTCCACGACTGGGGCGCGCTGGCGCTGATCGGAGCGCAGCGGCGGCCGGAGCTGGTGGACCGCCTCGTGGTGATCGACTCGGTGCCGCTGCTGCCCGGCTACCGCTGGCACTGGGTCGCCCAGCTCTGGCGCCGCCGCGGCGTCGGCGAGCTGCTCAACGCGACCACCACCCGCTCCTCGCTGGCCCTGCTCCTGCGCCAGGCGCGCGGGAATCGGAAGCCGATGCCGCCGCAGTTCGTCGACATGATCTGGGACCACTGGGATGCCGGGACCCGCGCCGCGACCCTGGCGCTCTACCGCCACGCAGACCCGGATCGGCTCGCCGTGGCAGGGTCGGAGCTCGGCGGACTCCGCTGTCCGGCGCTCGTCATCTGGGGCGATCGCGACGCCTACCTGCCGACTCGCTTCGCCCGCGCCTACGCCGACGCCCTGCCCGCCGCCGAGCTGGAGATCCTCGCGGGCGTCGGCCACTGGCCCTGGATCGACCGGCCGGGCGTCGTCGATCGCGTGCTCGGCTTCCTCGCCTGAGCCAAATCGCTCCGCTCGACGCCGTTAACGCCGGGGCTACAATTGGCTGTTCGTGTCCCGTGCGTTTGCCGCCATAACCGCCCGGCTCCCGAAGGGCTGGGGCGACCTCGGTCTCCAAGTCGCCATCCTCGTCAGCGTCGACCTGGCGTACACGTTCGTGCGCGGAATCGCCGACGGCGAGAAAGCGGTCGCGATGGTCCACGGGCAGCAGGTGATCGACCTCGAGCGTTCGACCCACACCTTCTTCGAGCCCAGCCTGCAGGCGTTCTTCCTGCCGGCCCAGGGCGTGATCGACTTCGCCAACCAGATCTACCTCAACGCCCAGTTCTCGATCGCGCTGGGGTTCCTCGTCTGGCTCTACCTCTTCCGCAACGAGTCCTATTACTTCGTGCGCAACATGTTCGTCGTCTCGATGGGACTGGCGCTGGTCGGCTACACGCTCTACCCGACCGCCCCGCCGCGGATGTTCCCCGAGTATGGCTTCGTCGACACGCTCAACGCCTTCGCCGGGGTCAACCACGATTCGGCGCTCGCGAAGAGCTTCATCAACCCCTACGCGGCGGTGCCGAGCATGCACTGCGCCTTCGCGATGATGATCGGCGTCTCCGGGATCAGGGTCTGCCGCCACTGGTGGGCGAAAACCTGGTGGGCTTCCTGGCCGCTGCTCGTCTCCTGGGTCACGATCGTCACCGCCAACCACTACTGGGTCGACGCGGCGCTCGGCTGGATGGTCGCGCTCTGCGCCGCCCTCGCCGCCCAGCGCCTCGCCCAGGCCCGACCGGAAGCCTGGGCCTTCCGCGCTGCCCGCACCCCGGCCACGCAAGAGGCCGAGGCATGAGAACCCGCCTCGGGACCGAGGCGGGTTCTATAGCCTGACTGCGAATGGGACCCTCCGCGCCCCCGCGGCGCAACAACCGTGCCGGCGCCCGCAACGGGCAGGAGCTGCGGACCTACGCCCGCGATCGCCTGATCGAGTCGCGGCTGACCCCGAACGCGATCTCCATGGTCGGCCTGCTCGGCAACCTCGTCGCCGCTGCGCTGGTCACCCAGCGCCTCTTCTTCCTCGCCGGTGTCGCCTTCGTCCTCGGCTCGGTGATGGACACGCTCGACGGCCGCTACTCGCGGATGTCGGGCAAGGGGACCATGTTCGGCGCCTTCCTCGACTCGACTCTGGACCGGATCGAGGAGGGGATCGTCCTTGCCGCGGTCGCCGGCTACTTCGCCGTCCAGGGCGACGACTTCGCCGCCGCGATGTGCGTGGTGGCCGTGCTCTTCTCGCTGATGGTCTCCTACACCCGCGCCCGGGCCGAGGCGCTCGGCGTCGAATGCAAGGTCGGTTTGGCCACCCGGCCCGTCCGCGTGGTGATACTTTCGATCGGCCTGATCTTCGCCAAGGGCGCCGGCATCGGCGATTTCGAATTGCTTGCGCCGGCGGTCTACGCAATCGCCGCTCTGACGATAGTCACGACTTTCCAGCGGGTATTGCATGTGAGAAACGAGCTTTCCGGCGAGGTCTCCGGCGTCAAGGATGACGACGGCGGCGCCGCTGGGGACATGTAACCAGCGAAGCCGCCAGGTGTCTTCAGCCACCCAGCGCAATCCAGGAGGACTTCGAAATTCATGAGTGAGAACGGAGCAAACGGCCACACCAACGGTGTTGGCCGCGCGGACGACAAGGTCCGGGTCGCGATCGTCGGCGTCGGCAACTGCGCCAACAGCTTCATCCAGGGCGTCCAGTACTACAAGGACGCGGACCCGAGCGACGAAGTGCCGGGCCTGATGCACGTCGACCTCGGCGGCTACCACGTCCGCGACGTCGAGTTCGTCGCCGCCTTCGACATCGACGCCGAGAAGGTCGGCAAAGATCTCGGCGAGGCGATCTGGTCGGGGCAGAACGACACGATCAAGTTCGCCGACGTCCCGAACATGGGGATCACCGTCCAGCGCGGGATGACCCACGACGGCCTCGGCAAGTACCTGAAAGAGAAGATCACCAAAGCCCCGGGCGAAACCGCGGACGTCGTCGGCATCCTCAAGGAGACCAAGGCCGACGTCCTCGTCTGTTACCTGCCGGTCGGTTCCGAGGAGGCGACCAAGTGGTACGTCGAGCAGGCGCTCGCCGCGGGCGTCGGCTTCGTCAACTGCCTGCCGGTCTTCATCGCCCGCGAGGACTACTGGGACAAGCGCTTCCAGGATGCCGGGCTGCCGATCATCGGCGACGACATCAAGAGCCAGGTCGGGGCGACGATCGTCCACCGCTCGCTGGCGCGCCTGTTCCACGACCGCGGCGTGCGGCTGGAGCGGACCAGCCAACTCAACGTCGGCGGCAACATGGACTTCTACAACATGCTCGAGCGCGAGCGGCTGGACTCGAAGAAGATCTCGAAGACCAACGCCGTCACCTCGATCATGGGGCACGAGCTGCCGCCCGAGAGCGTCCACGTCGGGCCCTCCGACTACGTGCCCTGGCTGACCGACCGCAAGTGGGCGCACATCCGCCTCGAGGGCAAAGCCTTCGGCGACGTGCCGCTGACCGCCGAGCTGAAGCTCGAGGTCTGGGACTCGCCGAACTCCGCCGGAGTCGTGATCGACGCGGTGCGGCTGATCAAGCTGGCGCTGAACAACGGCGTCGCCGGCCAGCTCGACGGCCCCTCCAGCTACCTGATGAAGAGCCCGCACAGCCAGCGTCCCGACGACGAGGCCCGTGAACAGACGGAGGAGTTCATTGCCGCCAACGCCCGCGGCACCTCGCTGCCGGGTCAGCCGGCGTCCGAGACCTCCGGCACGGCCTCGGCCTAAGCGTCAGAGCGACCCAAAGCCGCCGAGACCGCAAAAAGTCGTCGTATAGACGGTTTTTTGCGGTCTCGCGGTTTGTCTGGGCTCTTATCCTGCACCCGTGACCTCCGAGCCGCTTTCGATCGCGCAGGTCTTCCCGGTTCGGCGGACGGGGGATAACCCGGCAGCGCGGTTCGCGACCGCCGTCTCCGAGGAGCTCGAGCGGCGCGGCCACGAGGTGCTGCGGATCAAGACCGGCGACCCGGTCAAACGGCTGCTGAAATCTGGGTCGCTGGACATCGTCCACGTCCACGACCCGTTCGCGCCGAGCGCGCCCTCGGCGGCGCTGCGGCACTCCTTCTCGCTCAACGTCGCCACCTTCCACGCGCCGCAGGAACGGGTCCTCTCGACCCAGGTGGCGCGGCCCTTCGTCGAGATCTTCTTTGGCCGGATCGACGCCCGCACGGTGACCCGGCCGGAGACCGCCGAGCTGCTGGAGCGCTTCTTCCCGGCCGGCTACGAGCAGGTCGGAGAGGCGGCGTCGTTTAACGGAACGGGGGGCGAGCCCGATTGGGCCCGGATCGCCGACGAGCTCGAAGCGATCTACCGCCGGCTGCTGGCCCGGCGCCACGACCCGACCGGCGACCCGGAGGTGCGCGAGCGGATCTCGGCGCGGCCGCTGATCGAGGTCGACCTGCACATGCACACCGACCACTCCGGCGACTGCGCGACGCCGGTCGACGTGCTGCTGCAGACGGCGCGGGACCGCGGGCTGGGGGCGATCGCGATCACCGACCACAACGAGGTCTCCGGGGCGCTGGAGGCGCGCCGGATCGCCGAGCAGATGGACGACATCAAGGTGATCGTCGCCGAGGAGGTGAAGACCGCCGAGCAGGGCGAGGTGATCGGCCTCTTCCTCGAGGAGAAGATCCCCAAGGGGCTGACGATGGCGGAGACGATCGCCGAGATCCGCGCCCAGGGCGGCCTCGTCTACGTGCCGCACCCGTTCGACCGCTTCCACTCGGTGCCCGACTACGAGCACCTGCTGGACATGGTCGAGGAGATCGACCTGCTCGAGGTCTTCAACCCGCGGGTGGCGGTGACCTCGTTCAACCAGGAGGCGGTGCGGTTCGCCGCCAAGTACCGCATCGTGCCGGCGGCGGGATCCGACAGCCATGTTGCCCAGGGGCTCGGCAGCGTGCGGCAGAGGATCCACGACTTCGACGGCCCGGCCGAGTTCCTCGAGGCGATGCGGGACGCGGACATCACCCGCAAGCACAAGAACCTCGTCTACGTCCAGACTCTGAAGTTCCTGCAGACGACGGGGCGGCCGAAGGCGCCGAAACGGCGGGTGCCGGATGCCAAGCCGGTCCGCGGCGGCCGGCCGCGACGGCGCAAAGAAGGGCGGCGGGCGAGCAAGTCCTGATGCAGACGGACCGTCGCAAAGGAGCCGCGCCCGCCTCGTCAAAGAGTGCCCCGATGCGCAGCATCGACGACGAGATACGCGAGAAGTACCTGGAGCGGGCGATCCGCGAGCTCAACCAGATGAGCCGCGAAGTCCAGGAGTGCTCGCACTGCCCGCGGGGCAAGCTGATGCCGGTACTTGGCTCCGGCCATCCGCAGGCCGACGTCTTCATGCTCAAGCACGCGCCGCTGGCCTCGGAGATCGAGGAGGGGGTTGCCTTCTACGGTCGCTCCGGCAACGCGCTGATGAAAAGCTTCAAGCGCCTCGGGATCGATCCGCTGGCCGTCTACGGCACGTTGTGCGTCAAATGCCCAACGCCGGAGCCCGACCTCGCCCCTGGCGAGTGCGTCGGCCGCCTCGTCGAGGAGATGGCGATCGTCCAGCCGAAGATCGTCGTCGTCATGGGCGAGCCGGCCCTGCGCACCCTCAACGGCCTCAGCGTCCCCCTCTCCCGCCCGATCGAGCAGCGCGAGGGAGAGATCCAAGCCTTCACCCCCACCATCGACGCCCTCTACGTCCCGGACATCGACGCCTCGCTCGACGAAGAGGGAGCCAAGCAGCGCTTCTGGCGAGCGTTCAAGGCGCTTGGCGTCTGGTACGACGACCTGCCGCCGTACTGAGCGCCGGGAACGAGGGGACGCCTCGGAGGTTGGGGATGGCGACGCGGCTCTCGTGGGTCACGATCGTCTTCGGCGACGTCCAGTCCGGGCTCGATCCGCCGCCGGCGAGCTGGTGTCCAAGCAGGAAACCGCAGATTCCGACCAAGAGGACGGCCGCCGTCCCGATCCACCCTTGGCGACTCATCACGGCGACCATAGACTGATCCTGTGTTGCCCGCCGGGACCGTTGTCGGTGGTTACCGCGTCATCAGGGAGATCGGCAGAGGCGGCATGGCCACCGTCTACGAAGCCGAGGACGTCTCGCTCAACCGCGTGGTGGCGCTGAAGGTCCTCTCCCAGGACCTCGCCGCCGCCGACGACTTCCAAGAGCGGTTCGCCCGTGAGCGCAAGGCCCAGGCGGAGCTGGACCATCCCAATATCGTCCCGGTTTTCGGGGGTCGGGAGAGCGAGCACGGACTCTGGCTTGCGATGCATCTGGTCAAAGGCGGAACCCTCGAGGAGGTCCTCGAGAGGAACCGGCCGAACCCGGAGGCCGTCATGAAGCTGCTCGGTCCGGTCGCCGACGCTCTCGACGCCGCCCATGACAAAGGCTTGGTCCATCGCGACATCAGCCTGCGGAACATCCTCGTCGCCGACGACGGCACCCCCTTCCTCGCCGACTTCGGGCTGACGAAGAGGAGTGGCGAACACAGCCTCACCAAGACCGGGCGCGTTCTGGGCACGCGACGGTACCTGGCGCCAGAGCGGCTTCGGGATCAGACGGCGCCGCCGGCCAGCGACGTGTACTCGCTTGCGGTGGTCCTCTTCAGATGCCTCTGCGGTCGCTTCCCTTTCGAGGGGGACGACCTGGCCCTCGTTGCCGGGCACCTCTTCGTACCGCCGCCCGCGCCGGGGGCTATCGACGCAAGCCTCCCGCCGGCGCTCGACGCCGTGATGGCAAAGGGCCTGGCCAAGGACCCGGCCGAGCGGTACCAGAGGCCGAGCGAGCTGATCGCCGCCGCCCAAGCGAGCTTCGAAAGCGGAGCGTCCGCGGCGCCCGGACGTCGTCCTGCTCGCGGACCGGGGGTACCGCGTTGGCGGCCGCGGCTCCTCGCTGGCGCCGCGTTACTCCTGTTCGCGGTCGGCATCGGGGCGGGCGCCCTCGCCGCCGGGAGCCCTCGGGGCGAAGAGCGCCGCGTCCGCGCCGGGTCGCTCGAGGTCGCGGTTCCGCGGGGTTGGGTCCGTGAGAAAGGCGTCGTCGCCCGGTTTCCGCACCTCCAGCTCGCTGACCCTTTGACGTTGGTCCCGGCGAGGGGAAAGGGGAAGGAAGCCGCGATCGTCGGCATGTCGCTTGCGCGCGGCAAGACGCTCCTGCCTTTCCCCCTTTTGCCCTACGCCCGCAGCCCTCGCGTCACCGCCCTCTCGTTGGGCTCGCTGCAGGCATTGCGCTACGACAGGCTCGGGCCGAAGCCGAAGACCGAACCGTGGACGGTGATCGTCTCGCCGACGAGCATCGGCGTCGTCACGATCGCCTGTCGGGGTGCGGTTCGACGGAGCGATCTGCGCCGCACCTGCCAGAGCCTCGCCGGCAGCGTGGAGCTGCTGGACGGTGCCGGGTACCCGGTGGGCCCTTCATCGCATCTGGCGGAGGTGCTGAGGCGGCAGTTCGGAGAGCTCAATCGCGAGGTGAGGCGGCTCAACCGGCGACTGGTGCGGGCAAGCGGGAGCGGCGCTCAGGCGGCTGCGGCCGCCGCGATGGCAGAGACGTTCCGCCGCTGCGGTCGAACGCTCGCGGCGATCTCGACCTCACCCCAGGTCGCCCCGCTTCTGGCGGGCCTGGTCACGGCTCTTCGCTTCGTCCGGGACACCTACGAGAGCGTGGCCGCGGCCCTGCGGACCGCGAACAGCCGCGCCTACCACACCGCGATAGGCGAAGTCGGCCTGGCGGAGTCGATCCTCTACAACCGGATCCACTACCTGACCGGCCTCGGCTACCGGGTCGCGGAGTCGTATCCGTATTAGGAGCGAGGCTGCCGGCTGCCGCGGGCGACCTTCTCCTCAGCTTTGCCGATCGTGTCTTTGGCTTTGGCGGCGAGCTTCTTGAAGTCCATGGTCTCCTCCGAAGGTGGGCGACGGTTGGTGACTTTTACCCCCTATAGCCGGGCTGACTCACCACTCGCTCGACGACTCCGAGATTTGGTGCCCTATAGGCCCCCAAACTTCGGAGCCGTGCTCAGTCCTGGGGTGCGGCGGCCTCGGCGAGGGTGGTCATCGGGTCGACCTTGGCCGAGGCCAGGCCGCGGACGACGATGGTGTCTAGGGCGGTGTAGGCGGATAGCTGCTGCTGGGCGTCGTCGCTGTCTGAGGCGGCTACGCCTACGGTTCCCTCGGGCTCGGCCAGGCGGTCGAAGTGGTCGCGGTAGCCCTTGTGGAGGTCGCGGTAGAAGGACTCCTCCTTGGCGAGGCGCTCGGCGGCGTCGGGGCCGACGGCGGTGCGGACGTAGCCGAAGACGGGCGGGGTCTCGCGGCCGGCCTCGGCGGCTCCCGTCTCGACCTTCTCGCGGGCGCCGGCGGCGAAGCCGGGGGTCATCCAGTTGAAGAAGACGCCGTCGTAGGAGCTGCCCGCCAGGGCGCACATCTTCGGCCCCATCGCGGCAAGGACGAGTTTCACTCCCGGCAGCAGCTCGCGCAGCTCGGGCAGGGACTCGCGCATCGTGGTCAGCGGCTTCTTGGTGAAGCCGGCGCCGACGCCGAGCCAGAGCTTCGCTGGATCGATTCCGAACTCCTCGACGTCTTTGGCGATCTGCTCGGGCGGGGTGCGGTCGAGGGCGATCACGGCGACGCCCAACTCGACTCCCGGTGCGGCGGCGGCGAACTCGGCCAGCGTCGCCAGGCCTTTCGCGCCCGGGTGGTCGTTCGACCACATCGAGTCGTAGCCGAGCTCGGCGCAGCGGGCCGCAAGCGGCCGCGCAACCTCCGGGTCCAGCCCCGCCGCGACTCCGAAGGCGCGGGGCATCAGGCGGCGCCTCCGCCGGCGTCGCGCCGGGCGGCCTGGCGCTCGAAGAGCGCGACGCACTCGATGTGCGGGGTCTGGGGAAACATGTCGACCGGCCTCACGCGGGCGAGCCTATAACCGGCCTCGCCCAGCTGGGCGGCGTTGGGCGCGAGCGTGGTCGGGTTGCAGGAGACGTAGACGATCTTCTCCGCCTCGCACTCGAGCACCCGGCGGACGATCTTCTGCGAGAGCCCGGCCCGCGGCGGGTCAACGACGACGACGTCGGGCCTGCCCGCCTTCTCGACCAGGGGCCGCACCCCGGTGCGCGCGTTGGCCGCGATGAAGTGGGCGTTCCCGATCTTGTTGCGCCGCGCGTTGCGCTCGGCGTCGGCGATCGCCTCGGGGACGATCTCCAACCCCCAGACCTCGCCGGCCTGCGCCGCCATCGTCAGCCCGATCGTGCCGATCCCGCAGAAGAGGTCGAAGACCCGCTCGCGCCCGCTCAGCCCGCCGAACTCGGCGGCGACCGCGTAGAGGCGCTCGGCCATCTCGGTGTTGGTCTGGAAGAAGGCGCCATGGGACATCTCGAACTGCAGGCCGCTGAGCTCCTCGCGCAGTCGCTCCTCGCCCAGCACGCCGGTCGGCCCGTCGCTGCCGCCGGAGTCCCCCTCGACGATCGTGTGCAGGTCGACTGGTGGTCGCGGGAAACGAGCTTTGGTCGTCACCAGGCGCGTCTGGACCTGGCCGGTGCGCCGCCCCTCGCGCACTGCGAGGTTGCGCAGGACTCCGCGACGCTCACGGCTGTCGTAGGCGGGGACCGACTCCGTCCGCGCCCACTCGCGGACCGCGTTCCGCGCTTGGTTGCCGGCCTCGGAGCCGAGGTGGCAATCGTCCACGTCGACGATCAGGTCCCAGCGGCCGCGGGCGTGGAAGCCGAGGGTGGCCTCGCCGTCGGTGTCTTCGCCGAAGGAGTATTCGAGCTTGTTGCGGTAGCGCCACTGTTCCGCCGCCGGGACGATCTCCTCCAGCTCGAAGCCCTCGAGCCCGCCGATCCGGTTGAGGGCGTCTGCCACCTGTTCCTGCTTATAGGCGAGCTGGCGCTCGTAGGGGAGCCCCTGCCACGGCGCCCCCGGGCAGGGCTCGCCGCCGTGGACGCAGGTGTCCGGCAGGCGGTCGGCCGCGGCGCTGAGAACCTCGACGGTCCGCGCCTCGGCGAAGCGCTTCTTCGGTTTCGTGACCTCGGCGCGGACCCGGTCCCCCGGCAGTGCCCCGGCGACGAAGACGACGAAGCCGTCGGTGCGGGCGACCCCTCGCCCGCCGAAGGCGAGCGAGTCGATCTCCAGCTCGAGCTGGTCTCCCCGCTTTATGGGAGAGCTTTGCGGGCCTGTTTGGCCAGCCGTTCGAGTTCTTTCAGCAGGGCGTCACGCTGTTTACGGCCTTTTTTGACCAGCTCGGCGAGCATCTTCTCGGCGTCTGAGCGGGTCATCCGGCCGCGTTTGACAGCGTCGTCGACGACGTCCTGGATGCGGTCACGGCTCAGGGTCACGCTCTGCTCGAGGCTCTCGCGGAACTGGGCGACGCTCTTGTCGAGCCCGCTCGTCGCTTTGCTGGAAGCTTTTTTGGCTTTGCTTTTGGCGGCGCCTTTTTTCGCGCTTTTTGAACGCGATTTCGAAGAAGCTTTTTTCGCGGAGCGTTTTTTCGAAGCCGGTTTCGCGGCCGCTTTTTTCGGCGCCGCTTTTTTCGCTTTCGCTTTGGCTTTCGATTTCGCTTTCGTCGCTTTTTTCGCTTTCGCTTTTTTGCCGGCGCCGGTCGCTTTT
Organism: uncultured Actinomycetes bacterium; assembly: GCA_963724745.1. Classification (GTDB taxonomy): domain Bacteria; phylum Actinomycetota; class Thermoleophilia; order Solirubrobacterales; family 70-9; genus VAYN01. The sequence goes on along the minus strand of CAVRVU010000004.1, from coordinate 317,499 downwards.
TTCTCCGCCATCAGTTCTGCCTCCGGTTGGTTGACCGCTGGGTGAGACCCGACTATCTCAATTCCGCAGGAGGTGTGGCTCGGCGGCAAGGAAACGTGCCTGCACCGGGGCGTGGTCGGAGAGGCGCAGCGCCCGTCCGTCGAGCGGCAGCTCGCGCTGCTGGGGGGGCCACTGGGTCGGCGGCTCGAGCACCTCGAGGCCGCGGCAGAGGATGTGGTCGATCGCGTCCGGGGCGGTCGGCGGCGCCAGCCCGAACTCGTCCCGCAGTCGTTCGAACACGCGCGGCTGCTTGCCGGGGCGCAGGTTGAGGTCGCCGCCGAAGACGAGCGGCGATCCGGCCGCCCAGTCGAGCGCCGCGCGCGCCGCCTTGACGACGTCCTCGGCCGCCAGTTCCGGCCAGTCGTTGGTCGCGTGCAGGTTGGCGACGCAGACTCCGGAGGCGGTGCGGACGAAGCCCATCGCCCGTCGCTCGGGCTCGCCCTCGTGGATCGCCATCTCCCGCCGCTCGGCGATCCCGCCGAGCTTGCCGGGCACGCGGACGAGGATCAGGTTCGAACCGCCCTCGCCGGAAGCCATCAGGTCCGGGTTCTGCCGCGCCAGCAGTCCACGCAGGGCGCCGAGCGCGTTGCGCGAGGTCAGCGTCCGGTGCGCCTCGGCCCCGCAGGCTCGCGCCAGCGGCTCGGCGAAGCGCGGCGGGCACTCCTGCAGCATCGCCACGTCCCACTCGGCCCGCGAGAGCACCGTCGCGAACTCCTCGGTGAGGTCGCGGTTGACCTGGACATGGGTCTCGTTTCGCTGCGTCGAGCCGAAGCAGCCGCGAGCGCCAGGTGCGCAGCGCCGGGTCGGGCGGGAAGTCGCGCCCGTGGAAGAGGTTCCAGCTGAGGACGGTGAGGTCCATGCCGCGTAGTATCCGCAAGCTTGTTGATCGCGAAGCGAAGCGGAGCGCACTCTTGATGAATTTCCTCACCGGCGAAGAGCTCGGCGCCTTCGAGCTCGGCAAGCTGCTCGACCGCGCGGCCGAGCTGAAAGCCGGGCGCCGCGCCGGCGTCGGCCGCGACTCGCTCGCCGGTCGCAGCATCGCCCTCGTCTTCGAGAAGCCCTCGACGCGGACGCGGATCTCCTTCGACGTCGGCGTCGCCGAGCTCGGCGCCCACGGGGTGATGCTGCGCGGCGACGAAATGCAGCTCTCCCGCGGCGAGTCGCCCGGCGACACGGCCCGCGTCCTCTCCCGCTACGTCGACGCGATCGTGATCCGCTCCGGCTCCCACGAGGTTGTCGCCGGGCTCGCCGAGGCCGCCGAGGTGCCGGTCGTCAACGGCCTCACCCCGCTGCACCACCCCTGCCAGGCGATCGCCGACCTGCTGACGCTGCGCGAGCGCTTCGGCGACCTGCAGGGCCTGCGGCTCGCCTACGTCGGCGACGGCAACAACGTCGCCCGCTCGCTGGCGATCCTCGGTGAGCTGGCCGGGGTCGAGGTCGTCGTCGCGGCGCCCGAGGGCTACCAGCTGGAGGAGGGGCATGGGGCGAAGCTGACCGCCGACCCGCGCGCCGCGGCTGACGGCGCCGACGCCCTCTACACCGACGTCTGGGTCAGCATGGGCGACGAGGAGGAGGCCGCCCGCCGGCGCGCCGACCTCGCCCCCTTCCGGCTCGACGCCGACCTGCTCGCCGCCGCCTAGGAGCGCGCGATCGTCCTCCACTGCCTGCCCGCGCACCCCGGCGAAGAGATCACCGCCGACGTCCTCTACGGTGGGCGCTCCGCCGTCTGGGACCAGGCCGAGAACCGGCTGCACGCCCAGAAGGCGCTGCTGGAGATGCTGCTGACCTGACGCCCCTGAGGAGGCGCTTGTGCCGCTGGTGCTCTATGACAACCCGGTCTCCGGCAACTGCCACAAGGTGCGGCTGATCCTCGGTCTGCTCGGGATCGAGTACGAGCGGCGGGAGATGTCGGTGACGGATCACTCCGATCGGGTCGCGGTGCTCGGCGGGCTGAGCCCGACGCTGAACGTGCCGACGGTGGTGCTCGAGGACGGCCGCCCGATCGCCGAGTCGAACGCGATCCTCTGGTACTTCGCCGAAGGCACCGAGTACCTGCCCGGCGATCGCTACCAGCGCGGCCAGGTGCTGCAGTGGCTGTTCTTCGAGCAGTACAAGCACGAGCCCGCAATCGCGGTTCCTCGCTTCTGGGATTCGATCGCCGGCGACGACCTGCCACGGCCGGGGGACCTGGAGGAACGGCGGGCCTCGGGGCGCCAGGCGCTGAAGGTGATGGAGCGCCACCTCCGCGGGCATGAGTACTTCGTCGCCGGCCGCTTCACCGTCGCCGACCTCGCGCTCTACGCCTACACCCACGTCGCCCACGAGGCCGGCTTCGACCTCGGGCCGCTGCCGGCAGTGCGCGGGTGGCTAGAGCGGGTCGAAGCGGAGCCGGGCGTCGTCCCGATGGCCCCGCTCGGGAAGCCCGGGGTCTGAGCGATGTATCCCGAGATCAACATCGGCCCGCTGACGCTGCAGACCTTCGGGTTGATGTTCGCGCTCGCCTTCCTCGCCGCCGGGGCGCTGATCTGGAAGCGCTTCGAGGAGATCGGCAAGCCGCCGGACTGGGCGTATGAGATGGGCTTCGCGGCGCTGATCGGCGGCGTCGTCGGCTCCCGCGTCTACTTCATCGTCCAGAACTAGAGCGAGGTCCAGGACGACCTGCTCGGCAACCTCTTCAGCGGCTCGGGCCTGGTCTGGTACGGCGGCGCGCTCGGCGGCGCCCTCGCCGTCTTCCTCTGGGCCTGGTACCGCGGCTTCCTCGGCCTGGCCCTGCTCGACGTCGCCGCGCCGGCGCTGGCGCTCGGCTACGCGATCGGTCGCTGCGGCTGCCAGCTCTCCGGCGACGGCGACTACGGCAAGGCCTGGGACGGGCCCTGGGCGATGTCCTACCCCGACGGCACCGTGCCGACCGACCAGACCGTCCACCCGACGCCGATCTACGAGACGCTGGCGATGGGCCTCGGCGCCTGGGTCCTCTGGCAGCTGCGCGACCGGGTCCGGGCCGGGATCCTCTTCGCCATCTACCTGATCTACGCGGGGGCGGAGCGCTTCCTGGTCGAGTTCCTGCGCCGCAACGACGACGACCGGCTGGGGCTGACCACGGCGCAGCTGGAGAGCCTGGCGATGATGGTCGCCGGGGCGGTCTGGATCGCTATCGTGATCCGCCGCCACGGAGGCATCGGGCGGCCGGCGGCGAACGATGGCGGTTGAGCGCGGCGGTCTAAGACCGACAGGGCCGTCCGGATCACTGGTATCTTGCGCAGAAATCTTTGGAGCGGTCTACTTAGGGAGGATTGGCGGGCAATGGCGGCTGTTGACACTTAAAGCGAGGGGCCCTCGGCTCGCACCGTGGGCGCGATGCTCGACGACGCGGCTGAGCGGATCGCCGCCGCCGGGGTCGAGGACGCCCGCACCGAGGCTGAAATCCTGGTCGCCGACGCGCTGGCGTCGGGCCCAGCGAGCTGACGCGTCGAGAGCGCCGGCGAGATCGACGGCGAGGCCGCCGAGGAGATCGAGGCGCAACGTCCAGCGCCGGGTCGAACGCGAGCCGATGGCCTACATCCTCGGCCGCGCCCCCTTCCGCGACCTCGAGATCTACGTCGACGAGCGCGTGCTCTGGCCGCGGCGCGAGACCGAGCTGCTGGTCGAGGTCGGCACGCGAGCTGCCCGAGGGCGCGCGCGTGCACGAGGTCGGCACCGGCTCCGGCGCGATCGCGCTGGCGCTGATCTCCGAGCGCCCCGACCTGAAGGTCACCGCCTCGGACCTCTCGCCCGAGGCGGTCGAAGCCGCGCGCGAGAACGCCGAGCGGCTGGGCCTCGACCTCGAGGTCACCGTCGGCAAGGGCCTGCCCGAGTCGGTCGAAGCCGAAGACGTCGACCTGGTGATCGCCAACATGCCCTACGTCACCGACGAGACGATCTTCGATCGCTCGCCGGAGATCCAGAAGGAGCCGCGGATCGCGGTCACCGGCGACTGCGGCGAGGACGGGCTCGGCGTGATCCGCGGCCTGATCGCCGAAACGCCCTCCGGCTGGAAGCTGGCGATGGAGCACGACACCCACCACGGGCCGGCGATGCGCGAGTTGCTGCGCGACGCGACTACCCTTCAGGACTATGAAGGTGACGACCGGGTCACCGTCGGCCTCGCCCCCTGAGGCTGCGACCTGACGATGAGCGATAGTCCGACCGCCGAGGCGGCGGACCACGCGCCGGCGACCGCTCGGTCGCCGTCTCGACCGAGGCGCAGCGCCGGGCCAAGGTCGAGCGCCTGCGCGCGGCAGGGGTCGATCCCTACCCGCACGCCTTCGACGGCCGCACCCACGTCGAGGAGATCCTAGCCGCCCACGACCCGGCCGCGCTGGGCGAGGGCGAGCACGAGGAGTTCAGCTACCGGGTGATGGGCCGGATCACCGGCAAGCGCGGCCACGGCAAGACCGCCTTCCTCGACGTCCGCGACATCACCGGCACGATCCAGGCCTACGCGCGGCGCGACGCGCTCGGCGAGGAGGCGTTCGAGCGGATCGAGGACCTCGACATCGGCGACCTGGTCGGGATCGAGGGGCCGCTGCACGTGACCAAACGCGGGCAGCTGGCGATCGGCGTGCGCGAGTGCGTCGCTGCTGGCCAAGGCGCTGCACGACCCGCCGGACCTCTTCCACGGCATCTCCGACCCGGAGACGCGCTACCGCCAGCGCGAACTCGACCTGATGGCGAACGAGGACTCGCGGGAGATCTTCAAGAAGCGCGCCGACCTGCTCTTCGCGATCCGCAACCACATGCACGAGCGCGGCTGGGTCGAGCTGGAAACGCCGGTCCTGCAGCGGCTGACCGGCGGCGCCGCGGCGCGGCCGTTCGTCACCCACCACAACGCGCTCGACCGCGAGCTCTTCCTGCGCACCGCGACCGAGCTCTACCTGAAGCGGGCGATCGTCGGCGGCTTCGAGGACGTCTACGAGTTCGGCAAGTTCTTCCGCAACGAGGGGATGTCGCCCCAGCACAACCCCGAGTTCACGATGCTCGAGATGTTCGTCGGCGGCGCCGACTACAACGGCGTCATGGAGTTCGTCGAGGTGCTGGTCGCGAGCGTCGTCGAGAAGGTGATGGGGACGACGAAGGTGAGCGCGACGGCGAGGAGATCGACTTCGCCGCGCCCTGGCCGCGGGTCGTACTGCGCGACGAGCTGCAGGAGCTAGACCGGGATCGACATCTACGAGGCGAGCCGCGACGAACTGGCCGAGGTCGCCGGCGACGACGCCGAGCCGCGACGACGACTGGGCCGGCCTGGTCGACACGCTGCAGGGCAAGTTCGTCGAGCCGAAGCTGATCCAGCCGACCTACGTCATCGACCTGCCGATCGACATCTGGCCGCTGGTCAAGGTGCACCCGCGACGACCCCAAGGTCTGCGAGGCCTTCGACGGCATCGTCGCCGGGATGGAGATCGTCGGCGGCGGGACCGACCTCAACGACCCGATCGAGCAGCGCGAGCGCTTCATCAAACAGCGCGAACGCCAGGAGACCGGGGCGGAGGACGAACCCGCATCCCCACGACGAAGAGTTCGTGCGGGCGCTCGAATACGGGATGCCGCCGGCGAGCGGCTGCGGGCTGGGGATCGACCGGCTGCTGATGATCATGACCGAGGCGAAGACGCTGCGGGACGTGATCATCTATCCAGCGATGCGAGAGCTGACCTGAGGCCATAGGACACACTGCGCGAGGCCGCACCGTCGGCTGCGCGCCGTGCGAAGCACTGTCGCTCCGCCGCCGGCACGCCCTCGCTTGGTCCTATGGCCTCAGGGCGGGTATGGTGCGCGCATGGCCGTGAAACTCCACCGCTGCTCGCTTCTGTTCGTGAAGATCGACCGGCACCCCTGTTGGAACGTGCAGAAGGCGCTCGACGAGCAGGGAATCGAGTACGAGATCGTCAAGGGACCGCTGCGTCCCGGCAAGCGCGAGGAGCTGGACCAGCTATCGGGGCAGAACAAATACCCGGTGATCGAGTTCGAGGACGGCAGGGTCTACCGTGAGGAGTCGAAGGAGATGGCCGAGCGGATCCGCGCCGGGAAGCTGTTCTCCTAAGCGGACGGGGCTCGTAGCCGACTTTCGCCCCACCCTGGTGTGGTCGAAGTCGGAAGCGCCGCTAGGAGGTGGTTCCAACCATGAGCGTCAGCTGCAGCCACTTGAAATGGCAGTCGACGGCGGCGAAGCCGGCGGCGCGCAGCCAACTCAGCTGATCGCAACGGTCGGCGAGGCGGTCCGGCGGGTCGTCCTCGGGGCGGCCGATCTCGCGGCGGAAGCGCTCGTGCAACTCGGGGGTGGGGGCCTTGACGAGGTCGAGGTTGGCGAAGACGCCGCCGGGCGCGAGGAGCGAGCGGATCTCGGCGAAGAGGGTCCGCTTGCGGTCGTCCTCGAGGTGGTGGATCGCGAGGCCGGAGACGATCGCGTCGAAAGGGCCACCCACGGGCAGGGGCTTGCGGAGGTCGTGGAGGTGGAACTCGATGCCTGCCTCCTCGCCGAAGCGTGCACGGGCGCGGGCGAGCATCGGCTCGGAGGAGTCGATTCCGATCGCCTCGGCGTCGGGGTGCAAGGAGCGCAGGAGCGAGACGAGGCGGCCGTCGCCGGTCCCCAGGTCGAGGACGCGATCGACCCGTTCGGGGAGCGCCTGCAAAAGCATCGCCTCCGCCGTCTGGCGGTGGGGGATCTCACGCGAGAGGTACTCGGCGACGCGTTCGGGGTCGGACCACTCCTTCATCGCGCTCAGACGGTCGAGCGCAGAAGGCCGCCGTCGATGGGAATGACCGTGCCGGTGATGTAGGCGGCGCGCTGGGAGCAGAGGAAGGCGACGAGGTCGCCGTACTCCTCGACGGTGCCGAGCCGGCCGGCGGGCACTTCGGAGCGGGCGGCCGCTTCGACGTTCTCCATCGAGCCGCCGAGCTCGGCCATGCGGTCGGTGGCGAAGCGCCCGGTGGCGACCGTGTTGACGGTGATCCCGTCGCCTGCGACCTCGCGCGCGAGCGTCTTCAGGAAGCCGACGGTGGCCATGCGATGGGCGTTGGAGAGGCCGAGCGCGGGGTTGATCTCGATCGTCGTCGTCGAGCCGACGTTGACGATCCGTCCCCAGCCGGCGTCGCGCATGCCCGGGACGGCGGCGCCGGCGAGGATCCGCGGGGCGAGGACCAGCGAGCGGTAGGCCGCCTCCCATTCCTCGAAGCCGTGGTCGAGCGCGCCGCCCGGGGGAGGGCCGCCGGTGTTCGTGACGAGGATGTCGACGGGCCGAAAGCCTCGGCGACCTCCAGCGGCAGCGGGCAAGGCGCTCGAGGTCGGTGGTGTCGGCGACGAACGGCGTCGCGAGCTCCCCGATCTCCGCCGCGGCGGCTTCGAGCCGCTCCTGCGACCGGCTGGCGATCGCGACCCGCGCCCCTTCCCGCGCAAGAGCAGCGGCGACGCCCGCCCGATCCCCTTGCTCGCGCCCATCACCAGCGCCACCTTGCCCTCAAGACCCAGGTCCATGCCCCAACCCTAGCCTCGCCGAGGATGCTCAGAACCCCTTGCGCGGGTATCGTTCCCCCTGAGCGCCCGTAGCTCAGCGGTCAACGGGTCCTTTCGGGGGCCCAAAGAGCGTCGGTCTTTCAAGCCGAAGGTCGCCGGTTCGAATCCGGTCGGGCGCATTCCTTCGTGTTCCGCTTTGCGCCGCGTGTTGCCCGGTGCAGAGCCGAGTCTTCGGCCCAAGGCCGGGTCGACGTTCCGGTGGCTTCCGGATGGTTCCGCCGCGTTCCGGCGCCTCTTGGTCGCATCCTGGTCTCATTTTTCGGCGCCCAATAGGGTCTTCGGGATGTTCGAGGAGAAGGCCGAAGCCCGCAAGGCAGTGCGCGACCGACCACGGCGAGCCCGACGCCGGCCGCGTCGTGCCGGTCCCAGCAACCCTCGCCTGGATGCTCGAAGCGCAAATCAACCTCAACGGCCCCGACTGCCAACTCCTCCTCCCGACGCCCCGCGGCCGCCTCTGGCGCGAGCGAACCTTCTACCGCGATCTCTGGAAGCCGGCCCAAGAAGCCTCCGGCCTAGACATCCGCCCCCACGAGTGCCGCCACAGCTACGTCACGCATCTACGCGCAGCCGGCGTCAACGATGCCGACTTGGCTGAGATCGCAGGCCACCGGGTTGAGACGATGTTGGCGCGTTACACGCATCCGACGGGACACAGCTTCGGGGTCGTTCGGGACTGTCTCGGCTAGTTGGGATCGTCGGTGGCTACTGCTTGGTAAGCCGCACAACCACCTCTGCGCGCATCCTATTTTTCAAGCTTGAGCCATCCTGGTCCCGCGGCGGCGGCAGATACCGCCGAGAGGGCGGAAGAGGCCGCTCGTTCCTGCTGACTAACACTAGACCCGCGGTCCTTGCGGATGCCAGAATCGCCGCGTCGTTTGCGACGTACACTCCTCGAAGTGATGAGTTGCCAACCACAAAGGTCGCGACTCCGCCGAGCTTGAGGACTCGCGCAGTCTCTTGAACAACGCCCCGGATATCTAGGGCATAGCGGAGGATCATCTGCTGCTGTCGGTTTGGGAGTGACGACAGATCACCCATCTCTGAGGCCAAGGACCGGGCTTCTGATTCCTTCTCTGGGTCCCCCAACCCGCGCTCTGCACCAATGCTGGTCGAGCGGATCTCCCGCAGTGTGTCGAGACCAAAACCAAGCCACACGAGGGCTAGGCGGTGGCCTCGCACGTAATCAATGGCATTCAGGTAGGGAGGGGAGGTGATTACAGCGTCGATAGTGGAATCGTCCACCGGGAGGCTTCGCGTGTCCCCTAACTCCACAGATACGTTGCCCTTCGGAGGATGACGATCCAACTTCTTAGCGATCTGCTCTACAGAGCGAGCAAAACCAGCCATAACGTCATAGTCAGATCGATCCGCAACTTTATGGGGACGGCTATGAGAGACATCTCTTGCAAGCGACGCGCCTCTGTCCTTAGTCACAATGATGCGGCTCAGCGCCAGACGCAACGCATCGCCGCACGGGCCGGGGATATGGCGAACTGCGTGGGAAATCCTTGCTAGGTCGTCTCGCTGCTTATCCCCGAACCAGTATTCGATGAACTCGGCGGCCGCAGGATCGGCATGGGCCTTGTCGCCTGGAAACTGCGAAGCCGCGATAAGGAGGTCAGCGCCTTGCGATCGCAGCTCATTCGTCTCGATGGGAATAGTGAGCACCCGAGACATGAGCACCGCTAGCGGGTCGAGATCGAAACCCACGGCGCGGTGACCGGCATCGGCGGCATGGCGCAAGGTCGTCCCTGACCCAGCCATTGGATCGAGGATCAGACTGTTGGGGGCGAGGGTCTCCAGTTCGCGCATGGCAAGTTCCGGCGCCATCCGAGCTGGGAACGGATGTACGGAGATTGGAACGGCAGGGGAGCTGGCGGCCGGCGTCAAGATGAGGATCATTCGGGCTTGGCTGCTCAACATTGGTCTGGAAGTCAGCAGGCACGCTGCCTAGCTGGGTCCGGATGGCGTCAGGCTGCTTCGTTGGACTAGTCCCGATATAGACGTTGTCAGCGACCACGCGTACTACATTCGGGAGCAACACTTCCAGTCCCTTCATGACGGCCGCCACGTCGTGGCGCGTGGGAACTTCGCCATCATCGCGGACCGTCCGCACTTCTTTCGCCAAGACCGACGTCGTAATCGCGTCTGGTCCGGAATGACCAATGCTCTCAAGTGCTTCTAGTAGCTCGTCGTATCGGAGGATTGGCTCACTCTCGGTTTCGGCAATAAAGTCTCCAACCCACTCGGCAACCGTATTTGGGTAATGAGGGAACACTGCTCTGAAGCCAACTAGGTTTATCGGGCCACGGGTGGCGGCCAGCACAAGCAGGCGAGATAAATCGCTGGCCTTAATCGGAGTGATGTTGTTGGGCTCACACTCCTGTTCCAGCGCGCCCACCTCGTAGTCAGGAGCGATCACGAGCGTATGGTCCGCCTCCTCGTCTTCCCGGTGGCGTACAAGGCCAGCTACGCCGATGTTGCCCGTCTTGACCTTCCCTTTGTCCGAGGACTTAGCGTCGTAGGTAAAGGAGTAACTTTCGGCCAGGTCGGAGTCCACTGCTTCTGCCGGGGCGCTCGCCACCCCCTCAGTTTTTCCAGGTTGGCCGACCTACGCACCTTGAAGCCGAGGAATTCAAGAGCATCCCCTGCGATGCGCTCCAGTCCGTCATCGTATGAGGTTGCTTCGACGAGCAGGGCTGCTAATTGAATCCCGTTGCGTCTGCGACGCTGGGCAATTAGACGGAAGGTTTGGTCCCTGTACTCGCTGATCTGGTCAAGCAGGTCATTCGATATTCCCGCATCAGCCATAAATGCTTGCGTGAGAAGGTCTCAACAAGGGCCGCGTCTCGGAGGAGCAGTTGTTGCTCATGCGTATCGCCATGCTCGATAGCGAACGGATGCTGCGAGTTGATGACCACGCGGTGGGTTGAAAGGTCGTCTCAACAAACGGCTCGTTGGCACCCAGGTCTTCGAGAACAACGTCGGAAATGACCTCCTCAGCCGCATCAGTGGCCATTCCGCTCGAAGAGCTCTGCCTCCGCTTGTGGATCGGCACCATCTGAGTTGATGAAGGGCGGAAGGTCGTCATTAGCTAGCCCATCTTTGACGACCTGCCGCAATGCTTGAAGCGGGACAGTGCCCCAGCTATCGGTAAGGACCTCCCCGACGGTGGGCCAGGCAGCCCGGGTCTTCGAGTCGTGGGCACTCCGCGCCTTGTTGAAAAGGGCGAATAGGAATCGGCGAAAGAGGTGAAGAGCCTCCGATTCGAGCGTCCCCTCTCGGTTGACTGCTAAGAAGTCGTCAAGGCCGTCTGCTCGCACGGTTGCTCTGAAACTAAGCCCAAGCCGAATGGTTGAGGTTCTCCAGCCCGAAGTAAGGATCCTCTGCATTGATGACCCTGCCGAGGACGTTTGACAAAGAAGCCGTTTGATGATCCGAGCGCCTCACTCTTTCCACCGGATATGCGCTCCTCATACAACCGCACACGTCCATAGATGGGCCCCTCGATGCCATCAATGAAGATATGCGGTTCAGCCTCATCATCACCATTGGCGCTGGCCGGCTCTGAACCTGGTGATAGATACTACGTTTCCATCCTCTTCATCGGATCGAGCAGGAGGAAGCTCAGTGATTCCGAGGTTCTCGCCTAGAACCGATTCGTCGGCGATGTCAGTGTTGATCTTGATCGATTCGAGGGCTCGCCGTTGAACGCGATCCCATAGAGGCACCTAAGGGCAGCGCATAGCGAAGCATCCGCTTGATGTGGCCTTGATGCATATCCTGCCCTGCCTCCTTCAACGAGGTCGGATCACGACGTCCAAGTTGACCGCTCGCTGCAACTGCCACGTCGGGACCGCCGAACTCGTTCTCGTAGCCGACATCCGCAGCCGGTGGGGGAACATCTTCAGCAATGAGCTTCTCGACATCTACCGATGCGTCGAGCGAACTAAGCAAATCAGTAAGTTGCTCTTCGTCTAACTCGCGAACATCTAGGGGGAGCGGGTCAATGTGAAGAACCTCTGGTTTCGCATCGATTCGCCGATAGTCCATGGTCACCGCGCGGATCTTGCCGTCTGCGGCCTTGCATACGTAGGTCAAACAGTTCGCGAGAATGTAGGTCGCAAGCTTGCCTATTCCGAACTTTCCGATTTGAGGCCGGTTGCTCTGAGCGTCTCCATCTCTCTTCTGTGAGGTGGCGACTGCCCAAAGTGCTCAAGTCCACCGATGTCCATCGATACGCCGTTATCCAAGACCCAAACCGACGCGTCGTCAGCCGATAGGTCATCTGACATCCCGATGTGAACGCAAGTTGCACCGGCGTCCCAACTATTCGATACAAGCTCCTCAAATGCCTTATTGGGTGACGAATAGAGATGCTCGCTGAACAGCTCAAGAAACTGAGGTCCGATCTGAACTTGGATCTCCCCGACGGTCTCCCCTGCGGAGATAACTGAGAGATTGCCGGCGTCGTTGTTGGCGCTGTCATCGCCCACAGCGACGTCGCCAGCGCTCGCGATTTCGTTTTGCTCGGGGTTGCTTTCCGCGTTCATGGCCGAAAACTATCCGGTACTGCCGAGTATCCCCAATACTCAGAAGAGGTTTGCAACGCGCCCTTCACCCGCCCGGACAGGCGTTATGCAGGCTGCCCTGTTCGTAAAGCTAAGAATTGACGAGAAAGGTCCAACGCGGCTGCCAGGCGGATCGCTCACTGCCTTGGTGAGCGACAGTAGGCAACATCTGGAACGCTTCGTCAATGGCAGGCAATGTGGCCGGTAAGGCTAGGGACCCTGACGGCGTGCTGGTCGTCGTGCCTTCGACGCTGTGGCGGGACAAGATTCTGCGAGGCCACCCTGAGCTGGCACCACATCTCGCCGATTTGCTGAGGGCCATCATTGAACCTGATCACGTCCTCCCCGACGCGGTCTACGAGGGCCGCCGCCGCCACTACCTGCGGGGCGCTGGTCCTAGTCGCTGGCTGCTCGTGGTCGTAAGCTATGAACAGGAACCAGCGCGGGTTATCTCCGCGTTCGGCAACCGGAAGGACCCGAGGTCATGGAGCAAGTGAACATCAGGATCGGCCACATCACCTTCGACCATGCCGACTATGACGCCGGCAGCGATGTGCTCTACCTGCACGTTGGAGAGCCGCAGGAGGCCGAGGGAGAGGAGACCCCGGAGGGTCACGTGCTCCGCTATGCACCGGGTAGCCAGCGCATCATCGGGCTGACCGTGCTCGGCGCTCAGCGCATCCTCGACAACGAGGGCGAACTGCGAGTAACGATTCCAGAGCCGGTTAAAGCCAGCGCTGACGACCTCGCGCCGGCGCTCGCCGCTGTCTAGGTCGCATCCGGGTCACATCAGCGCCGCTATCCCGCTGACTGCGCGGAGGACCCTCCTCCTTTCAACCAGACGGACCTCGGCTTGCTGAGCGGCTCGATGACAGACGCCGCTGTCCGTGGGCTCAGCCAGTCGTGGCTGAAACGCTCCAATTGATCCTTGCCGGCGGTACCATGGGCCGGTGACTACGAAGGAGCGACTCCACAAGTTGGTCGATGAGCTTTCCGAGCAGGAGGCTGAGGCCGCGCTGGTGGCCGTCGAGCGTCGGCGTGATGACCCAATGGTGCACGCCCTTGCGTCTGCGCGGCCTGATGATGAGGCGTCTGAGGCAGACGAGGACGCAAGCGCTGCTGAGGCCCTCGCCGCCTACAGACGGGGAGAAGCGGTTTCTTCGGAGCAGTTGCGCGCCGAGCTTGATCTCGATTGAACGCCAGCTGGTCATTGCGGGTTGCGCCGCCAGCGCGGCGTGATCTGAAGCGGCTCGATCCTCCGGTTCAGCGTCGGATCCTGGACGCTCTTGAGAGGTTCGTCGCGGATCCGCGTGGTGGCGACATCCGGAAGCTCAACTCACACCAGTGGCGCCTTCGGGTGGGCAACTGGCGGGTGCGGTCAGCTTCGATGACGAGAACCAGGTGATCGTCGTCTTGCGGGTGCTGCCGCGTGCTCGAGCGTACGATCGGTGATCATCACTCGTTCTCGACGACGAGTCCGGCCGGGAACTCCAACACGCCCCAGAGGCGCCCATTCAATTCCTCGAAGGTCATGAATCCATCGAGACCATCACTGAGCTCCTCGGCGTATAGAGCTTCCTCAGATCCCGCGTTTTGGACTGCTGCGTTGATGGTCTCGCCAACTCCCACGCTTAGTTCGCCGTGGCGATAGCGGACATAAATGACTCGACCATCGTCCAGATCCCCCTCCCACTGCGACGGGCATGCAAGGCACGTTTTCTTGAATGTCTTTACCTTCACGGCTCCACTATCGTTGCAGACAGACAGTTGCGCGGCTAGGGTCACATCTTTCTATGTGGGCAGCGAATGAGGAGCTGATTGTCGAGGCGGGGCGCCGGTTGGCTGAGGCTGCCCCTGATTCCCAGGTGATCTTGTTTGGCCCTCATGCTCTGGAAAAGGCGAGTCCTCACGATGAGGTCGGCTTTCTTGTGATCAAGCCGAAGGTCGATAGCGAGGCGGAGGAGTCAGTTCGCCTCCATCGCACTCTGCGCGATATGCGCATGCCAGCCAACGTTCTCGTGGTCAGTCGGGATTACGCTGACAGGTGGCGTGAGGTGCGCGGTGGAATCGTCCACGCGGCTTTCTCCCATGGCCGAGTGCTCGTCGGATAAAGCTGCCGGGGGGTGACTATTCGGGTCTCATTCCGGTCACATCACCGCCGCAATCCCGCTCCTCATGAGAGTGACCACCGTCCTTTCAAGCCGAAGGTCTCGACTCAGTCGCCGATGCCGTTGTAGAAGCGCCACAGCGCCTTGCGGCGATGGTTGACGGTCCACTTGACGATGTAGGTGCCCACTGAGGAGGGAGCCTCGGTGAAGATTCGGTCCTTGCGGCCTGCCGGTCCGGTTTCGCCGCGCCAGCAGCGGTGGTGGGAGTGGTGGAGCCGGTGCCAGCAGACTCGGTAGGGGGTGTAAGAACGCTGATGGTCGATGAAGACCAGATCGAAGCCGTCGCCGACGACGAAGCTGTGATCGGGGCCGATGTAGCCGCGGGTGTAACCCTCGAAGCGTTTGCCCTCGGCGCCAGCTACGGCGCCAAGGAAGAACACCCCAGCGACAACCAGTATCAGTAAGTGACGGATGCGCACTCAACAAGACTAAAGGTGCAAGGCCCGGCTGACCTCTCGAGCGCGACAATGCGCTGGACCCAGGTCCCTTGATTGGGAGCCGAGTTGCGACCTCGCTTGCGAGGCGGTTCGTTTTTCATCCTTCGGCGCCTGCACGGACCTATAGCCTGTGCCGCTCTGAGCGCTCAGAGGTTCTTCGCAACGGTGAGGCATCTGCGGCCGAAATCTGAATGAGGCGGGAGTTATGAGAAGGATCTTTGCTGGGCTTTTGGCGCTTGCTCTCGCCGCCTCGTCCCTGCTTGCTCTGGGCCCGGTCATGGCTGCTTCGGGAGGACGGACCTACTACCCCCAGGGGCAGAGCCCCAGCGATCCGGTGTATCGGCCGCGGCTGTTGGCCGTAGCCGGCGAGGGGAGCTTCGTTGTCGAGAAGATGCGCTGGAGCAGCTGGGGCAGGCGGTCTGCCCGGGGCCGCGGGGTCGGCGCCCAGGACGATTGCGTGCCCGACTGTGCGACCGGCACCTTCCACCGTGCTCCGGCGCGGGTCCGTCTCTGGCGGCCACGCTCTCGCTGCGGGAACCGGATCTG
The DNA here is from genome assembly GCA_963724745.1 of uncultured Actinomycetes bacterium. Classification (GTDB taxonomy): domain Bacteria; phylum Actinomycetota; class Thermoleophilia; order Solirubrobacterales; family 70-9; genus VAYN01. Next base: position 302,191 of record CAVRVU010000004.1, on the reverse strand, counting down.
GAAGCGGATGACGCTGACGTGGACCGATGGGGCGCCGGCGATCGACGGAAACCGCGGGCCGCGGCGGGTGGTCTGGGAGCTGGGCCAGTTCCCATGCGAATGAGCCCGGGACGGCTTGCCGCCAGCCTGGTCGCGTTGGCGGCAGTCCTCGTCACTCTCGGTGCCGCTGGTCCCCTAGGTGCCACCGCTGCCGTCCCGAGCATCGCCAAGGCCTGTAGGGGCATCGAGGTCTCCGGGCACCGGGTTCGAGTCGACATCACCGAAGAGCGCGGGCGACCCCGCTGGCATTGCGCGACGGCGCGCGCGGTGATGCGCCGCTTCCTTCGTACCGACCCTGTCTATGCGGGTCCCAACTTCGACGAAATCCACTTCGGCGGCCGCTCCTATGGTTGTTATGCCTCCAGGCCGGACGGCGAAGGATGGGACTACCACTGCAACTGGCTTGCCGATTCGGGCAAGCGGTTCGTCGACTTCGGAGCCGGACGCCGGTTCTAGAAAGAAACGATTCCGTGAAGCCACTTCGCGTTGTCGCCCTCACCACGTTTGCCTGCTGCGGCCTGCTGTCAGGATCGGCCTCATCGCCGGCCCCGGCAGCGGCGCTAACCTGCAAGGACGTGATGTTCATCGGTGCCCGCGGTTCCGGCGAACCGGCGTCGAGCGGCATGGGTGTGCCGGTCACCCACATGGCTCGGCGGTTGGGTAAGGCAGTCGACGCCTACGGTGAAAAGATGGGAACGCTGAATGTCCTTTATACCGCCGACTCGGTCAGCGAGTTGGTGCCGGACAAGGCGGAGATCGCGGAGATTGCCGCCTCCGGCGTACTCGGTCTCGGCAACCCCGGGGCCGGGGTTGCCGGTCTCACCGGCGCCGCGGCGGTCTATTACGCCCACCATGCCCGTCCCTACCTGGCCAGCATCAAAGACGGGGTGAGGCGGACGATCGAGGCGGCCGAAGCTCAGCTGTCGCTCTGCCCGGAAAGCGAACTAGTACTCGCCGGCTACTCCCAGGGGGCGATGGCAATTCACCAGGCCGAGCTCCAGCTCCAGCACGAAGGCAGGGAAGAGCTGCTCGACGCGATCGGCGGCACCCTGCTGCTTGGCGACGGCGACCGCGTACCCCACAGCGCCGCCAAGCTGATCGGCGGCGCCCCAAGCGGCGGCCAAGGCGTGCAGGTGGCGCTGCACGGCTTCAAACCTCGCGATGTCGTCGAACCGGAAACCACGGTGGAGATCTGCGTCCCGGATGACATCGTCTGCGACTTCAAGCTGCGAACTGACGTGGGCGCCATCGCCGCCTACAGGTCGGGCTCGCAACTGCATTCCGGCTACAAGGACAAGCCCCAGAGCGTCTACCTCGACCGCGCTGTCGATTGGCTAGGGCGGGAAATGGGGCTCGATCCCTCCGCCCGCTTGGCGCGGCGATCGGCGGCGAGGGACTGTGGTCCGCTTGGCTACGCGCCCAAGAACGGCGGCTACAGCCTGATCATCGAGGACATGCGGGTGTGGCGGATCGGTTGCGCGAAGGCGGCGCGGCTCGGCGGGGCATACCTGGCGGGCGACCCGGTGCCGGCCAGCTGGCGCTGTCAGCAGGGGGTGCGAACGGCATGCCGCTACCGTCACAGCCGCCGCCGCTTCAGCTTCATCTTCGGAGGCGACGCTGGGCGGCTTGGTCGGCCATCGGAAGCAAGTCGACAGCGGGGGCCGGCGATCAGCTTCCGCGGGATTGACGGGCTGCGCTGGGGATCGAAGCTGACGAGAGTCGAAAAGCGTCTCGGGGTCAGCTTCGATTGCTCTGAAGGCCTGATCCCGGGCCGCTGTCTCTGCCCTCCCAGCCAGCCTGACCTCTCGATCACCTTCCTATTTGATCTGCAGGGCCCCAGGCATGCCCGCATCCAAGCCTTTTTCGTCTATGGCGGATCAGCGCATACTGCGCGCGGAATCTCCCTCGGCTCCAGCAAAGGAGCTGTCGAACGGGCCTATCCGGGCGCGGGTTATGAAGTGAACGCACCGCTGACGGGAGGGATATCGACCTTCCTCCTCGCCCGGCATAACGGCCATGCACTGGCCTTCACGCTGGAGGGCGGTCGCGTCAGGTCGATACTGGCCTTCGCTCACGACGGTTCCGGCAACCTCAGTTCGGAGCAGTGCGCATGAGGCTTTTCATGGCAATCGCGCTGCTCGTGTTAGCCATCGGCGCAGCCTCGGCAAACGCCACGGGTCCCTACGGCCCCGGGTACAAGTACTGCGGCTCCTTCGAGGCCGAGTACCACATCCAGGTTTATGAGAGCCACATGGCCTGCCGCAAGGCGGTACGGATCCAGAAGGAGTACTGGCTCGGTCCCGACAGCCGCAAGACCGTTGTCAACGGTGGCGTCGGCGCGGCCGGGTACGTCCTGCTGAAGCGCTTTCCAGGTTGGCGCTGCGGCTCCGGCTCCGGCGGCGGCCAGTGCACCAAGGGAAACAAGGTCGCGGCCTACCAGGACTAGAAGTCGGCGTACCTCAGGCGCGCCCGCCGATCGCCCGCCCCAGGTTCGCCAGGCATTTAGCCCAACCGTCTTCGTGATTCCGCACCGCGTCCTCGTCCGCCAGGGCGCTGTGGGTGAGGAGGACCGTGGTGCGGCCTTCGGCCTCGAGGAAGTCGAGCTCGATCAGGGTCTCGCGGTCGCTGTCGTCGTCCCAGGTCCAGGTGAAGGCGAGGCGGGTCGGGGGGTCGATCTCGGTGTAGGTGCCGCCGCCGCCGATGTCGCGTCCCTCGTCGGTGTCGCGCATTACGACCCGCACGGCGCCCCCGAGGCGGAGGTCGACCTCCGCCTCGGGGGTCTCCCAGCCGCGCTCGGCGTGGAACCAGCGACGCAGCACCTCCTCGCTGGTCCAGGCCTCGAAGACCCGCTCGGCCGGCGCCTCGAAGGTGCGTTCGATCCGCAGGGTCATCTTGGCCGTCATTTGCCGGCCTCCCGGCGCCGGTCCCGGCGCAGCTGCCGGTTGAGCCAGGCGCGCGCGGTGAGCAGGCTCGCGCCGGTGCTCGCCAGCGCCGGAAGGATCTCCTCGACCGGCATTCCGCCGACGTGCGCCAGCGGGATCACGTGCTCTGCGCCCCGCGCTGCGAGGCGGTCTCCTCGGAGAGGGCGTGCTCGAAGACGTTGCCCTCGCCGTATTCGTCGTGGCGGTTCCACCAGCCGTAGGCCTGGGTCTGGGGGTAGCCCTCGGGCGAGTCCTCCCAGATCTCCTGCCGCCCCAGGGCGGTGATGTCGAGGTAGTTCCAGGTGTTGCCCATCTGCTCGTCGCCGCGCTTGTCGACGAAGTAGGTGCGGAATACTTCATCGCCCTCGCGGAGGAAGGCGTTGGTCCCGTGCCATTCGTCGACGTCGAAGTCGGCGTCGAAGCTGTCGGTCAGCGTGTACCAGGGGATCTCCCAGCCCATCCGCTCCTTCAGGCGCTTGATGTGCTCCTGCGGCGCCCGGGAGACGAAGGCGAGCGTGGTGTCGCGGGCGTTGAGGTGGGCGAGGTGGGCGACCTGGTCGGCGACGAAGGAGCAGCCGGGGCAGCCCTTCTCGGGATAGCCCTTGACGTCGGGGTCGAAGAAGAAGCGGTAGACGATCAGCTGCCGGCGCCCGGCGAAGAGATCCTCGAGGCCGACCGACCCGTCGGGCCCCTCGAAGCGGTACTCCCCCTCGACGGCCATCCGTGGCATCCGCCGGCGTTCGGCCGCCAGCGCGTCGCGGGCGCGGGTCAGCTCCTTCTCCTTGACCAGCAGCTCCTCGCGGGCCGCTTTCCATTCCTCCGCTGAGACCACGGGCGGCAGTTTCATCTCGAGTCCTCCTTCAGATAGTCGTCGACGACGTCGAACAGGCGCCCCCAGAGGGCGCGCTGGCGCTCCATCCACTCGGCTGCCTGGTCGAGCCCCTTGGGCTCGAGCGAGAGCCGGTGGGTCCGTCCCTCCACTACCCGGGTCACGACTCCCGTCTCCTCCAGCACCTTCAGGTGCTTGGAGACAGCGGGCTTGGAGACCTCGAAGCCGCGGGTGACTTCGCCGACCGTGGCCGGGCCGGCGCCGAGACGTTCGACGATCTCGCGCCGGATCGGGTGGGACAGTGCCCTGAACGAATCATTAACCATTTAGTTAACAATAGCGAAGACGACTCGCGGGTTTGGTTCGGGCGGCTCTCCGAGACGGCGCTAAGGTCACTCCATGGGCAAGGCGAGGGTGCAGCGGCGCGGTAACGGCTCGCGCTCCGGCGGCGATCCACGGGCGCTGGTCGCGGCCCGCCTGCGCGAGCGACTGCCGGAGATCCAGACCGCGGTGGGGACCCGCGTCTACGCGATCGCCGACCCGCACGAGGTCGCCGACCCCGCCTACGTCGAAGGGCTGAAAGCCGCGCTCGCAGCCGCCGTCGAGTACCGGCTCGCGGTCCTCGAGCTCGGCGAGCGGCGCGCCCCGGCGGTGCCCGAGGTGCTGCTCGCCCAGGCTCGGCTCGACGCCCGCGACGGGGTCCCGCTCGACACCGTCCTGCGCCGCTACTTCGCCGGCAACTCGCACTTCGGCGACTTTCTCGTCGAAGAGGCCGAGCGGGCCGGGGTCCCGGCCTCGACCCTGCGGGAGCTTCTGCGCGAGCAGGCGACCGTCGGCGACCGCTTGCTCGCCGCGGTCAGTGCCGAACACGGGCGCGAGGCGGGGAAGCGGCCGACCAACGCCGCCGAGCGGCGGCGGGAGGTCGTAAAAAGGCTCTTCGCCGGCGAGCTCGTCGACCACTCCGAGATCGAGTACGACTTCGACGGTCACCACCTGGGGCTGATGGCCAAGGGCGAGGGCGCCGACGAGCTGATGCGCGAGCTGGCCGGTCGGCTCGACCGACGCCTGCTGGCGGTGCAGCGCGAGGAAGAGGCGAAGTGGGCTGGCTGGCTCGGCGGCCGCAGCGAGCTCGATCCCGCCGCGGCGATGCCGGTGCTCGCCGACATCGCCCCGCCCGGGGTCTTCGTAACCGTCGGCGAGGCCGGCGAGGGCCTCGCCGGCTGGCGCTTGAGTCACCTGCAGGCAAAGGCCGCCTTGGCGATCGCCGAACGACAGCGCGAACCGATCGTCCGCTACGCCGACGTGGCCGTGGTCGCCTCGATCCTCCGCGACGACCTCGTCGCCACCTCGCTGCGGCAGCTTTATTTGGAGCCGCTGGCCCAGACCCGGGACAACGGCAAGGTCGCGCGGGAGACGCTGCGCGCCTACTTCGCGGCGGAGCGCAACATCTCCTCGACGGCGGCCGCGCTAGGCGTTGACCGCCGCACGGTGCGCAACCGCCTGCACGCGATCGAAGCACAGCTCGGCCGCCCTCTGACCGGCTCGCTGGCCGACCTCGAGATCGCCCTGCGCCTGGACGGGTAGCCGCCCGCCTCCGGACGCGGGAGAATCAGGTGGGCCGCGGACGCTGCAGGACCCTTGACACCAGCGCGGCAATGCCAGCTAAGGCGGCAAGGGCGGCGACCCAGAGGATCGCGCTCGACAGCGCGTAGCCGCTGTCGCTGTCCGAGATCGCCGCGGCGGCGGCTGCACGGTCCACCTTGGCTCCCTGTCCCTGGGCGTCCTGCCGGCCGGCGGCGTCTCCACCAGAGCCGCTCCCACTCGAGCCGGCGCCTCCCTGCGGACCCCCGCTCCCGCCGGAGACGCCTGCGCCGAAGAGCGGCGCCTTCTCGCCCGCAGGGCCGTCGGTCTCACCGGCGCCGGCCGCTTCTTCGCGGGCGCGGTCGAGTGGCAGCGCGTACTCCTTCCCGGCTGGGCTGTCGGCGTCGAAATGCACTTCGCCGGCCAGCGCCGCCGCTTGCGGCAGGAGCAGCAGGGCTGCCACGACGGCGCCGGTCAGTAGGATCGCCGGGCGCGTCGGGCGCTTCGATCGGTCGGGACTGTGGGAGTCGACAGGCATGGGAGGTGGGTCTTGACTCTAGAGAAGGGTAGAAAAGTCAGCTTACGCCTGGGGGCGGGAGCCGCCAGCTGCCTGCTGGCGATGCTCCTCTGGCTGTCGGTCGTCTCCGCGACCGCCCAGGGAGCCCCGTCGACGAAGAAGCTGATCTGGGGACCGACCAGCGCCGCTGCCTTCGATACCTACGGGGACCTCGGCGCCGGCCTCTACGAGATCACCGTCAACTGGTCCCTGATCGCGCCGACGAAGCCGGCCAATCCGACCGACCCCTCCGACCCCGCCTACCACTGGACGCCGGTGATCGACGAAGTGATCGAGCGCGCCCGCGCCCACGGAATGCAGGTCGTGCTCGAGGTCACCGGCTCCGCCCACTGGGCAAACGGCGGCCGGCCGTGGCGCTTCGCACCAAAGAACCCCCAGGACTACGCGGACTTCGTCACCGCCGCCTCGCGGCGCTGGCCGGAGGTCCACTACTGGCAGATCTGGGGCGAGCCGACCCGACAGCCCAACTTCATGCCCCTGCCCAAACATGTCTACGGCCTGGAGCTGACCAGGGCGCAGCGACGCGGGCCGGAACTGTACGCCCAGATCCTCGACGCGGCGTACGTCTCGCTGAAGAGCGTCAACCCCGCGAACCTGGTGATCGGCGGCAACTCCTACAGCGGCGGCGACATCAGGCCGCTTGCCTACATCAAAGCCCTGCGCCTGCCGAACGGCCGGCCACCGCGGATGGACATGTACGGTCAGAACCCGTTCGGCTTCCGGCGTCCGGACCTGAGCCAAGGACTGCTCAATCCGGGCAGCGGGGTCGCCGACTTCTGCGACCTGGACGTCCTCGTCGAATACATCGACCGCTACCTCTCGCGCGCCGGCCGCAATCCCGGCCGCCTGCCGCTCTTCATGTCCGAGTACTTCGTCCCCACCGATCACTCCAACGAAGAGTTCAACTACTGGGTCTCCCGCAAAACCGCCGCGGAATGGTTGACCGACGCCTTCGAGATCACCCGCAGCTGGAAGCGGATCTACACGCTGGGCTGGTTCGAACTGCAGGACGCGCCGCCCAACGGCAAGGGCACCGAGGTCAACCGCGGGCTGCTCACCCATACCGGCAAGAAGAAGCCGGCCTACTCCGCCTTCAAACGAGGATAGGTTTCCCGGCGTGAAGGCTCTCGTCACCGGTGGCGCCGGGTTCATCGGCTCGCACATTGCGTCGCGGCTGGTCGAGGAAGGCCATCAGGTCCGCGTTCTCGACAACTTCTCCACCGGCGCCCGCGGCAACCTCGCCACCCTCGACGACTCGTTTGAGCTGATCGAGGGGGACATGCAGAGCTACGAGCGAGCGCACAACGCCGTCCAGGGATGCGAGGTGGTCTTCCACCAGGCGGCGTTGCCCTCGGTGCCGCGCTCGATCCAGGACCCGCTGACGAGCAACTCCGCCAACGTCGACCGGCACCCTCAACCTGCTGCTCGCCTCGCGCGACAGCGACGTGCGGCGGGTCGTCTTCGCGTCCTCCTCCTCGATCTACGGCGCTGACAAGACGCTGCCGAAGCGGGAGGACCTGCCGTCGATGCCGATCTCTCCCTACGCGGTCGCAAAGCAGGCCGGCGAGGCCTACTGCCGCAGCTTCTCGCACGTCTACGGCCTGGAGACCGTCGCGCTGCGCTACTTCAACGTCTTCGGCCCGCGCCAGGACCCGCTCTCCCAGTACTCGGCCGTGATCCCCAAATTCATCACCGCTCTGCTGCGGGGGGAGGCCCCGGTCGTCTACGGCGACGGCGAGCAGTCGCGTGATTTCACCTACATCGACAACGTCGTCGACGCGAACCTGCGCGCCGCCGCTGCCGACGGAGTCAGCGGCCAGACCTTCAACGTCGCCTGCGGCGACCGGATCTCCCTCAATCGCCTGCTCGAGGAGATCCGCGGCATCCTCGGCAGCGACCTCGAGGCCACCTATCGGGAGCCGCGGCAGGGCGATGTGAAGCACTCGCTCGCCGACATCTCGCGGGCCCGCGAGCAGCTCGGTTACGAGCCGCTTGTCGGCTTCAACGAGGGGCTGCAGCGGACGATCGAGGCGCTGCGCGCCGCCGACGGCGCCCTGTCCCGCCCGGTCGCTTCCTGAGCGGATGCCGCTCGCGCCAGCCGTCTGCGGGGAGGGGGCCGAACCCTCGCCGCAGGCCGAACGCCGCTTCTTCGCCAAGTTGCGCCTGCCCAACGGGACCTGGAAGACGACCTACCCGAACCGGCTCGACGATCTCAACCGAGGGCTGCTGGAGCACCTGCCGAGGGACAGGGAGCTGGAGCTGATGGACGTCGGCGTCTCCTCGGGCGTCTCCACCGTCGAGTGGAGCGACCAGCTGCGCGCGAGCGGGGTCGCCCATCGGTTGCTCGCAGGGGACCTGTATCCCGAGGGCCGCCTGATCACCCTGGGGGGATGGCTCGCCGTCCTGTTCGACGGCAGCGGCCGCGAGCCGCTGTTGCTCGAGGCCGGCTCGCTGAGCGTCCCGCTGCGCTCCGATCGCCGCCTGGTGAGGTTCCTGCGACCCCTGCTGGTGCCGGCTCTGCGGGTTCTCGCCCCCCGCGCCGTTCCGGTGCCGCTGGTCAGCCCGAGGCTCCTCCGACGAGCGGAGATCGAGTTGGTGGAAGACGACGCCACCGTCCCCGGTCGCTTTCCGCAGCGCTTCGACGCGGTGCGGGTCGCCAACCTCCTGCAGCCCTCGTACTTCGACGCCGCCACGATTGGACAGATCGCCGTCAACCTGCGCGAGAGGTTGCGCGAGGACGGCCTGCTGGTCGTCTGCCGCACCGACGAGGGTGGCCTTAACCGGGCGACGATCTTCCGCCGGCGCGGCGAGCACTTCACCCCCGAGGCCTCGCTCAACGGTGGCTCCGAGGTGGAAGACCTCGTGCTCGCGGTCTGATCAGTTGACCCGGCGCGGGCGGGCGGTGAGGGTCGCGGCCGCCAGGGCGATCGGGATCGCCAGGTGCGGGCTCGCGAGGGTTTCGACGAAGACCATTCCGGCGGCCGCCCCGGCGAGGAGGCCGACCGCCGCGGCGGTGGCGCGGTCGGGGGCCGACCGGCGGGCTCCGAGAATCGGGGCGGCGAGCAGCAGCGCCAGGAAGGCGAGCCCGATCAAACCCAGCTCGGCGCCGACCAGCAGGTACTGGTCGTGGGCGGCCAGCCGTCCGTAATCGGCCCGCTTGGCCGAGTAGGCGGGGAAGGTGCTCCAGCCGATCCCCTCGACCGGCGCCGAGCGGAAGGCGCGCCAGGCCAGGCGGGCGGCGTCGAGCCTGGATTCGACATAGCGGTCTTCCTGCTTCGAGGCGTCCGCGGTGAGGTGCGCGTAGACGGAGCCGCGCAGGCGCGAGGGGGCGAACACGGTGCCGGTTTCAGCGCCCCCGACCCGCTCGGTGACCCGGGCGTCGGCGACCGCGAAACCAGCGCGCGAGTTGGGTTGCCAGAGGAAGAGGGCAGCGTGCGGGGCGCGGATCCGCGGGTGCCAGAGGAGTGAGAGCGTGCGCCGGTCGCGACTGAGTCGCGCCGAGCCGGCAACACCGCCGCCGGCCACCCGGTCTGCCAGTGAGTAGGCGAGCTGCGAGCCGGGAGTCGTGCCCGCTGCGGCGACCGAGAAGCTCAATACATAGGTGCGTCCCGGCAGCGCTTCTCCCCAGCGGAAGCTCGTTCCCTCACCGCGCCGCCCGCGCACGACGATCTCGCCCTCGCCGTTCCGCAGTCGCGAAGGCCCGCTGGGTATCGGCCCCAGCGCGCGGGAGTCCCAGCCGCTGACGTCGCGCTGGTCCAGGGCCCGGAGGGCGACTGGCGGCGGGGCGAAGCTGGCGTCCTCGCGGCGGTTCTCGAAGAACGAGTAGAGGACCCCGGCGACGGCCACGGCGACGAGAGCGGCGGCAAGGGTCAGGGCGACGCGCCGTCGCGAGGCCCTGGCGTCCCAGAGCGCCAGCGCCAGGACGCCGACCCCGGCGGCGATGATCCCGCCGCGCGAGTAGGTGAGGGCGAGGGCGACGACGAGGACGCCGATCCCGCCCAGCAGTCCCCAGCGAACCCTTCTGCCGGCGACGCCGAGGTATGCCAGGGCGACCGGGATCCCGAGCGCCGCCGCCAACCCCAGCTCGTTGGCGTTGCCGTAGCTGCCCGAGAGCCGTCCCCCGGTGTCGGTCAGGTCGACGGTGCCGGAGTTGATCGCTCCCACCCCGGCGAGCGCCAGGGCCGAGGCGAGGACCGCCCCGCCGAGCGCCGCCAGCAGGGCGCTGTCGCGGAGCCTCGGTTCGAACCCGATCGCGACCACGGCGAGCAGGCCGACGACGGTCAGCTCGAACAGCCCGCCGGCCTTGCCTTCGCAGTTGCAGCCGACGGTTTTGGCGCTGAGGAAAGCCCAGGCGCAGAGCCCGACGTAGCCGACCACGAGCATCGCGGTCGGCGCGTCGAGACGGAACCGGCGCGGCCTCCGGCGCAGCAGGTCGGCAGCGAGGAGCGCTCCGAAGAGCAGCGCGGCGAGACGGCCGACGGTCAGCGGTCCGGCCAGGTCGGTCGCCGAGAACGGCGCCAGGAAGGCGGCGGCGCAGAGCCCGACCCGGGTCCGGACGTAAGCCGGCGAGACCGCGCTCATCGGCCCGGCGTGCCGCTCAAGCCGCCTCACCCTGCGGACGACCCCGCGGCAGCTGCCGGGCCACGGCGACCAGCAGGGTGGCGAGCTGGACCACCGTCGCGGTGGCGAGGATCCAGATGAAGGGAAGCAGGGAGATGATGTAGCGCTGCTCCGGGCGTGCGGTCAAGGACACGCCGACGATGGCAACGAGGCCGACGATCAGCATCGTCGCGGCGGCGAGGCGACTGCGCTCCGAGCCGACGAATGGCAGCAGCAGGATCAGCAGGCCGCCGATCGTGAGGATGAAGAGGAGGTTGGTCAGCGACTGCCCGATCTGCCAGGGAATTCGGGTCAGCTGCGAGTCGCCGGGGATCTCCGTGGCGGTTGGATTCAGCGCGCGGAAATAGTCGCGGGTTTTGAAGATCTGGTCCCGGTTCGAAGTGGTGAAAGTGTGGGGATCGAGGACGTCCTGATAGAGCCCGAGATTCTCGACCGTATCTTCGGCATAAGCCACGGGATTGCCGACGATTACTTCGCGGGCGATTACCCCCATCGCCGCTGAGGCTTCAATAGGCGTTTTACCTTCCCGGATGAAGGCGTTGTAGACCCCGGTCGTGGTTCCAACCGCACCTTCGACCTTGCCTGAGTCGCCGGTGTTGTAGACGCTGAGCGCCAACCGTCCGTTGGCGGTGTCGGGGGAGGGGGGCCGTTCAGCCCAGCTGACCGACCTCGCGTATAGCGCGACCCCCCTCTCGCTGGCAACGTTTGGATCGTCGAACCGGATCAGATTGTGAATGCACCACGGGGCCAGGACGATCGCCATAGCTGCCATTGCGACCACGGAGGGGCGCAGGGCGGGACGCCATCCCTTCGCAGCAATGAGAAGAACCAGGGGAATTGCGAAAAATCCGATCAGGCCGTTGGCTCGCAATAGCGTCGCCAAGCCAAAGGTGGCGCCTGCCGCGGCCAGCAGCTCCCAGCCTTCCCTTTCGGCTCGGAGCCGGATCGCCGACTCCGTCAGGAGGACGGCGCCAAGGAAAAGGATGACCCCGAACAGGTAGTCCGAGAGGGCGAACTGCTCGACCGCGATCGTCAAAGGCGAGGTCGCCATGAGGATGCCCGCCATGACTCCCGCGACCGGGTTGAAGTATCTCCATCCGACCAGGACGACGAGGGCAGGAAGAACAATGCCCACTACATTTTGAAGTACGACCACTCCATCGATCGGGTCGATGCCGACGAGTTCGAAGATCGCAAGCAGACTCGCGTAGGCCGGTGGTCTGTAGCTGTTTTCGAAGCCGCCATGGAATACCCCTTTGGCTACGTCCAAGTACTGGTCCGTGTCGGGAGCCGTGTACGCAGATCCCAGCATCGGGATGCGGACTGCGAGTGCCAGCAGGGTGACCGATAGGAGTGCTGCCAACCTCCTCGCATCGCCGAAGAACAAGGCCATTGAGCCTATACTGCCCGACGTGCGAATCGGCAGGGGGCTCCGGAGCATCTCGCGGTCCACCTTGTTCAAGGCGGCGCTGCCCCTTTTCGCCGCCTGGATCGTGATCCTCGGCATCTCCTCGTGCGGCGGCTCTGACGCTGAGCCCCAGCGTCCACCTGACAACCTCGTCGCGCAGTCCGAGGTGGATCGGCAGCCAACCGGCAGCGTCGAGGGGGTCTTTCTCGAATACTGGTCGGACCTGCAGTACCAGTCATGGGCCGAAGTGGCCGCCTACTACGACCCGGACTTCCGCGCTGCCGTCGGCACCGCTGCGATCATCGGCGGCAAGAGGGTCAACGCCCCGAGCTATCCGCAGCTCAAGCCGGCGATTGCCAGGGTTCGCGACCGGGGCGATTTCGCGACGATCAACTACTCGCTGCGATTCATCGACGGCAGCAAGGAACTCGCCTCCGTCACCTGGCGCAAACTCGACGGCAGCTGGCAGATCGTCTACGACTCCCGGCTCGACGCGGAGCTGAAGCAGTACGCCGAAAACCGGGTCGAAGTCGAAGAGAACGGCGTCCTGCCGACCGACCCCGCCGAGGTCTCGCCGGCGGCCAGGCGGGCGGGGGAAGCCGCCGCTCGCAGGCAGGCCCAGTACGCCGAGCAGGCGCTCGGCAGCAGGGTCCTCTAGGGCCGCACCGCGGCGAGCGCTTCGCCGAGCACATCGATGTGGCCCTGCACCGAGCGCTCGAGGTCGTGCTGCGCGAGCGCGTGCCGGCGGGCTCCCTCGCCGAGTCGCAGGCGCAGCTCGCGGTCGTCGATCAGCTGCTCGATCGCGGCGGCGATCTGGGCCGGGTCGTCCGGCGGGACGAGCTGGCCGCCCTCGGGGCAGACGATCTCGCGGGTGCCGCCGCCGTCGGTGCCGACCAGCGGCCGCCCGACGAGGGCGGCCTCGATCAGCGCGTTCGGGCTCCCCTCGTTGTCGGAGAGGAGGAGGGCGACGTCGTGCTCGGCCCAGAAGCCGCGGACGTCGGCGATCGGGCCGTTGACGCTGACCCGGTCGCCGAGGCCGCGCTCGTCAGCTTCCGCGGCGACCTGCTCCCGCAGTGGGCCGCCGCCGACCAGGTCGGCTCGCCACGGGGTGCGGGCCTGGACCAGCTCGAGCGCCGCGAGCAGTCGGGCGTGGCCCTTTTCCGGCCGGTAGTTGGCGACGTAGCCGAGGGCGACGCTCGGGCCGCCGGGGGCCGGCAGCGGCTCGACCGGCGGGTGGCCGTTGCGGACGAGTCGGAGCCGCCCGCGCTCGACCCCGCGGGCGACCGCCTCCTCCAAGACCGCTTCCGAGTTGCCGGTGACGAGCAGCGCCCGGCGCTCCGCCCAGCGGATCGGAGCGCGGAAGAACGCCAGCCGCTCCGAGGGCGAGCCGCAGACGCTGCGACGGGCGACGACGACCGGAAGGCCTAGCGCTCGCGCCGGCGGGGTGACGGTCGCCGAGGCCTCCTCCAGCCAGGGGTAGACGACGTCCGGCCGCAGGCGTCGCAGCGCCCGGTAGGTACGGGGGACGGCGACGGCGGGCCGCATCGGCCGGGGACCGCCGGATGGCGAGAGCTGGATCAGCTCGACGCCGAGCTCGTCAAGCCGCTGCCGGTAGCCGGGGTCGCAGGTGGTCGAGAAGGTAAGGACCGAGGCGTGGATGCGGTCGGGGTGCGCCGCGGAGATCAACTCCATCAGCTGGCGCTCGGAGCCACCGAGGCCGAGGCCGCCGATCGCAAACGCGACTCTGGGCCTAGCCGGCATCGATCCAGCTCCGATGCCACTGCTCCAGCACGGCGAGGTTCCAGACCTTGTAGGGGTTCTCGGCGCTGCCGTCGAGGTGACCCTGCAGCAGGCGTCGGACCTGGTCGGGATCGAAGTAGCCGCGCCCGAGGCTGACGGGGTCGAGCAGCAGGTCTTCCACCCAAGGACGCAGCTCGCGCCGCAGCCAGGGGCCGATCGGGACCCCGAAGCCCTGCTTGCGGCGATCGACGAGCTCGCCGGGGAGGCCGCGCCGCCGCGCCAGCTCCTTCAGCGCCCACTTGGTGGCCCCGTCGCGAAGCTTCATCCGTCCCGGCAGCCCGGCTGCGAGCTCTTGGACGCGGTAGTCGAGGAAGGGGGAGCGAACCTCGAGCGCCGTCGACATCGACATCCGGTCGACCTTGAGCAGCAGGTCCCCGGGCAGGTAGGTCGCGACGTCGAGCGCCAGGTAGCGGTCGACGCCGGGCAGCTCAGGGGGAACCAGGGTCCCGTCCCAAACCGAGACTGGGTTCCCGGCGGCGGCAAGGAACGATCGCGAGCAGAGCGAGGCCAGCTCGGCAGGCGTGAAGTGCGACATCAGCGCGGCGTAGCGGTGGCGAGCCGGCAGCGCGGCGAAGTCGGCGCTGCGGCGCAGCCGGCTGCCGTCGGGCAGGAGGGAGGCTGCACCGCTCTTCGCCAGCGCCCGGGCGCCGAGGCGAAGCAGGGGGCGGTCGTCGACGGCTGGATAGCGATCGTAGCCGGCGAAAGCCTCGTCGCCGCCGTCGCCGGAGAGCGCCACCGTCACCCGCTCCCTGGTCACCCGCGAGAGCAGCAGGGTGGGGATCGCCGAGGAGTCGGCGAACGGCTCGCCCGCGTAGCGGACGGCATCAGCGATCAGCGGCACCATCGCCGGTTCGAGGACGTGGTTCTCGTGCTCGGTCCCGTAGAGCGCGGCGACCTGCTGGGCGTGCCGACCCTCGCTGAAGCCGGCCTCCGGAAAATCGATCGAGAAGGTCTTCACCCGGCTGCTCGCCTCGGCCATGTAGCCGACGACGAGGCTGGAGTCGATGCCGCCGGAGAGGAAGGCTCCCAGGGGAACGTCGGCGACGAGGCGTTCGCGAGTGGCTGCGGCGAGCAGGGCGTCGAGGCGTTCCAGGGCCTCCTCGGCCGTCCCTCCGCCCGTCTTGCCGAAATCGAGGTCCCAGTAGCGATCGATCCGGATCTCGCCCCGCTCGCGCAGGAGCCTCTCCCCGGGGGCCAGCTTGTGGATGCCGGCGAAGCCGGTGCGCGGGGCCGGCACGTACTGCAGGGTCAGATAGTCGAGCAGCGCGCGGGGGTCGGGGCGGCGCTCGACGAGGCCGCTGGCGAGGATCGCGCCGGGCTCGCTCGCGTAGAGGATCCCTCGCCGGCCTCGGCCCAGTAAAGCGGCTTGACGCCGAGCCGGTCGCGGGCGAGCAGCAGTCGCTTGGCGCCTGCGTCCCAGAGCGCGATCGCGAACATCCCCTGCAGCTCCTCCAGGCAATCGACCCCCCGCTCCTCGTAGAGATGGGCGATCACCTCGCTGTCGGAGGCGCTGCGCAGCTCGTGACCGCGCTCCTGCAGCTGCGTCCTCAGCTCGCGGAAGTTGTAGATCTCCCCGTTGCAGGTGACCTGGACGGCGCCGTCCTCGCTGGCGAGCGGCTGGTTTCCGGTCTCCAGGTCGATGATCGCCAGGCGCCGGAAACCGAGCGCCGACCTCGCCGGCGACGAAGTGCTCGCCCGCATCGTCGGGCCCGCGGTGGGCGATCGCCGCGCACATCCGGCGCAGCGTCTCCCGGTCGCCGCCGACGTCGCCCGCCCAACCGGCGATCCCGCACATCTACGGGACCACCCGTCGCAGCAGGCGGGGCAGGGCGTCGTCGCGGCGGGGAAGGCGGATCGCGTCTCCCATCGACACGTTTCCGTAGCGGGAGACGAGATACAGCATCAGGGCGCCCGCCAGCCAGTAGGAGGCCACCGAGGCCACCGAGGCGCCGCTGATTCCGATTGCCGGAACGAGGACGAAGTTCAGCGCCACGTTGAGGATCAATCCCGTCGCCGCCGCAGCCGAGATCACCAGAGGCGGCGCGATCCGCACCAGCAGGCCGCGCGCCGGTTCCTCGATGGCCAGGGCGACGACGGCTGGCATCAACAGAGCGAAGGGCACGACGCTGGCCTCCCACTCGGCCCCGTAGACGAAGACGATGAAGGGGTAGGAGACGAGCGCCGCCGCCAAGCCGAGGAGCACCGCGACGGAGATGTTCTGGCTGATGAAGTCGACGGTGTAGCTGGCGGCGGCCTCGGAGTCGGCTTTGGTCTGCGCCTCGAGCGCCGCCAGGGCAACGGTCGAGACGGCGGTGAAGACGATGTCCGCGAGACTGGCTGAGAGGGAGTAGATACCGGCCTCGTGGGTGGTCGCGAGCAGGCCGACGAGGAAGAGGTCGATTTTGAGGTTGAGCCAGAGGGCGATCGAGGCGGGCTGCAGCCGGACGCCGGTGTGGAGCGCCGAGCGGATCAGCCGCGGCTCGCAGAACGGCGAGAGCGCCCGCGGCCCGACCCGCCGGACCAGCGTCGCGACCAGGGAGAAGGCGACGCCGGCGATCGTCAGCAGCGCCGCCAGCATCGTCAGCTCGGGCGTCAGGCCAAGGCCGAGCTGCAGGGCGACGATCAACCCGAACTGGATCACCGCCCCGACGGCGATGATCCAGCCGTAGGCGCGCAGGACGCCCATCCGCAGCAGCAGCGCAGTCGCCATCTGACCGATCAGCGTGAAGGGGATGGTGGCGGCGGCGAGCACGACCGTGGTGGAGTTCGCTCCGCCCAGCAGGGCGTCGCGCTCGGCCAGACCGATAGCCAGGGTGACCGCCACCCCGATCAGGCCGAGGGCGAGGGCGAAAAAGGACGAGAGACGGCAGAGCTCGAGCAGCGAGGCTTCCCGGCGCGCCATCATCCGCGCCACCGACTGCTCGACCGAGAGGTGGGAGACGACCCAGACCATCGTCGCCAGGTTGAGCGCGAGGGCGTACTGCGCACGTCCCTCCGGCCCCAGCGCCCGCGTCGCGATCAGGCTGAGGAGGAAGAGGAAGACGAACTGGATGGCGCGGAAGCCGAGCAGGCGGCCGCCGCCGCCCATCGCGGTCGAGACCAGCAGCTCCGGCTCGGTGAGCGACGCTGGCGACCCCGCTCCCGCGGGGCCGGGTCCCGCCTGCGGCTTCTTCGTCAATTGACTGGGGATTTGCCGGCGAGCAGCCGGGAGTAGAGGAGGTCGATTTCGTCGAGCAGGCGCGCTGCGGTGAACCGCTCGACGACATGTTGACGTGCCCGCAGGCCCATCTGCCGCCGCCCGTCGGGATCGGATGCGATGCGCGCGATCAGCGAGGCGACCGCCTGTTCGTCATCGGCGGGCGCCAGCAGCCCCGAACCGTCGGCGACGATGTCCGGCACGCCGCCGACCGCCGTCGCGACCGCCGCCCGTCCCGCCGCCGCCGCCTCGATCAGGGCGACAGGCGTCCCCTCGTTGTCGGAGGTGAGCAGGGCCGCGTCGCTGCCCGCCGCGATCCGCGGCAGGTCGCGCCGGTAGCCGAGGAAGTCGACCGCCTCGGCGCAGCCGAGGCTGGCGGCGAGCCCTTCCAGCTCGGGTCGCAGCAACCCGTCGCCGACCACCGCGACCCGCGCCGGGGCGCCGTTCGCCCTGGCCAAGGCCAGCGAGCGCAGCATCAGGTCGGGGCGCTTGATCGGCACCAGCCGGCCGGTGAAGGTGAAGAGCACCTCGTCGGGCCCGGCGCCGATCTCCTCGCGGAAGCCACGGTCGGGATCCGATCCCACGGCGAGGAAGGGACCGAGGTCGAGGCCCAGCGGCACCACCGCGAACTTCTCGCGCGGGGCGATCTTCAGCGCGACCAGTTCCTCCACCGTCGCCGAGCTGACCCCGACGAGGAGGTCGCTGATCCGCGCCAGTCCTCGCTCGATCCACCTGAACACAGCGGTCTGCAGGCGCCCGAAATAGCCGCGGAGCACATGGCCGTGGTAGGTGTGGATCACGATCGGCCGCCGTCCGCCGGCGAGCCGCGCGGCCAGGCGCCCCAGCATTCCGGCCTTCGCCGTGTGCGTTTCGACGATCGCGGGCCGGTATGCCCGCACCAACCGGATCAGCTCGAACAGGGCACGGAGGTCTTTGACTGGACGTATGTCTGGTCCCAGGGAATCGAGATAGCGAACCTGGATCCCGTCGAGGTCGGTGTGCTCCACCTCGCCGGTTCCGACCCTGCCCGTGACCAGCAGAGCCGCGTATCCCCGGTCCTCGAGGCCGCGGCTGAGCAGGGCGACGTGATGGGCCGGTCCACCGAGGTTCATCCGCGCGATGATCCGCAGCACGCGGATCGATTGTTTTGGCGCTGGCATTGTGGTTATTATCGCCGCCAGTCGCCAAGTGACAGCCGTGTGGCTGATTGCGACGCGGGGTCGTAATCGGTCGGAGTGAAGAAGGCGGGAGACGTGAGATACCTCATAACCGGCGGTGCGGGGTTCATCGGCTCCCATCTCACCGATGCCCTGATCGCCCGCGGCGACACGGTTCTCGTCCTCGACGATCTCAGCACCGGCAGGCGCCAGAACCTCGAACCGGCGCTGTCCACCGGCTCCGCCGAGCTGGTCGAGGGCTCGATCCTCGACCGGGCCCTGGTCGAGGACTGCGTCGCGGCGACCGACGTCTGCCTCCACCTGGCCGCGGCCGTCGGCGTCGAGCTGATCCTCGAAAAGCCGCTGGAGTCGCTGCTCTGCAACGTCCGCGGCAGCGACATCGTCGTCTCCGCGGTGGCCGAGCGGGGCGGAAAGGCGCTCGTCGTCTCCTCCTCGGAGGTCTACGGGAAGAACAGCGTCGGCCCGCTGGCCGAGAACTCGGACCGGATTCTCGGGCCGCCGTCGACCGCCCGCTGGGCCTACTCGACTGCCAAGGCCTTCTCCGAGGTGCTGGCCAATGCCTACTTCTACGAGAGCGACGCGGAGACCATCGTCGTGCGCCTCTTCAACACGGTGGGACCACGGCAGAGCAGCTCCTACGGGATGGTCCTGCCGCGCCTCGTCCAGCAGGCCAAGGCCGGTGAGGACTTGACCGTCTACGGCGACGGCACCCAGACTCGGTGCTTCGCGCACGTCGCCGACGTCGTCGACGCGATCCTGTTGCTGCTGGCGAGCCAGGACGCGGTCGGCAAGACCTTCAACATCGGCTCGCCCAACGAGATCTCGATCCGCGACCTCGCCGACCGGGTGGTCGAGCGCACCGGCTCGAGCTCGGAGATCGTGCTGATCCCCTACGAGGAGGCCTATGGCAAGGGTTTCGAGGAGATCGGCCGGCGCCACCCGAACCTCGCCCTGATCCACGAGATCACCGGCTGGGCCCCGGTTCGGACGATCGACGACATGATCGACGACGTCGTCGCCCATCAACCCACGCCCGTTGCCTGAGCTCGCCGACGGCGTCGAGGTCGCCCTCGCCTTCCTGCTGGCCGCGGCGCTGACCGCCGCCACGGTCCCGGCCGCGATCGCGATCGCGGGCCGTACCGGCTTCCTCGACTCACCGGCGGGGTACAAGGCCCACCGCCGGGCGACGCCCTACCTGGGCGGGGCGGCCGTGCTGGTGGCAGCCGCCGCTCCGGTCCTGCTGTTCGACGAGGGCCTTGGCCGCTACTGGCCGTTGCTGCTCGCCGCCCTGGGGATGGCCGCGGTGGGCACGATCGACGACCGGCTCAACCTCTCGCCCTTCCTCCGCGTCGGCACCGAGATCGCAGCCGCCTGGTTGCTGTGGTCGCAGGGCCTCGGTTGGTCCTTCCTCGACAGCGAGGTCGCGAACTTCCTGCTGACCGCCTTCTGGGTGACCGGCATCGTCAACGCCTTCAACCTGATGGACAACCTCGACGGCGCCGCCTCCAGCGTCGCCGCTGTCTCTTCGGCCTGCATCGTCGCATTGGCGGCGATCGGCGGCGAGCCGGCCCTGGCGCTGATCGTCGCCGCGCTGTGCGGCTCGCTGGTCGGCTTCCTGCGCTTCAACCTGGCCGGGCCGGCGCGGATCTTCCTCGGCGACGGGGGCAGCATGATGATCGGCATGGTGCTGGCCGGCGCCCTGATGTCGGCGCCGACGGGGGAGCTCTCGGGCTGGCCGGCGCTGCTGGCGGCTGGCCTCGTGGTCGGCCTGCCAGCCTTCGACACGACGATGGTCGTCCTCTCGCGCCGCCGCCGCGGCGCCGCGGTCTTCTCCGGCGCCACCGATCACACCACCCACCGGTTGCTTCCCCTGCTGAAGACGCCGCGCGCCGTCGCCGCTGTCCTGGCCGCGATGCAGGTGGCGCTCTGCATCCTCGCGATCGAGGCAACGCGACTGGGGACCGAGGCGGCCATCGCCCTCGCCTGCATCGCGGCGCTGGTCGGCCTGCTGATGGTCGTCACCGTCGACGGGCCGAGATGGTCGCCGGTCTCCGACGACTCCTGAGCCCTCCGCGGCAGACCGCGGGCGGAGCCACCGGACTGACGGATCCGGTGCGATGGGGGGTGCTGGCGACGCTCGGGCTCGGCTGCGGCATCAGCCCCGCCTTCTTCGGCTACTTCGACCTTTCCGTCTGGGGGCCGCTGTCTCTGGCCCTGATCGCGATCGCGATCGGCCTCGTCCTCTCCAGGCCGGCTCTGCCGAAGGGCCTTGCCGGCTTCGCCCTCGCCGCGCTGCTGGCCTTCGCCGCCTGGTCGCTGCTGTCGACGGTTTGGGCGGAGTCGGCCGACCGGGCGCTGAGCGAAGGCGATCGCTGGCTCCTCTACGGCGTTTTCCTGCTGGTCGTCCTCCTCCTGCTCGAGCGGAGGCGGGATGGCGAGGCGTTCCTCGCCGCCACCTGCGTCGGCGTCCTCGGCATCGCCGCCTACGAGTTGGTGAAGATGCTCGGCGGCGACGGCCAGTCGCTGTTCGGCGGCTCGCGCCTGCTGGAGCCGCTCGGGTACACCAACGCGCTCGGCGGCTTCTTCCTGCTCGGGTTCTGGCCGTTGGTGGCGGTCGCCGAGCGGGGCCGGTCCCACCTCCTCTCCGGCGCCGCGGCCGCGGCCGCGAGCCTGCTGGCGTCGCTGGTGGTGCTGACCGAGTCCGCGCGGAACCGTCTTCGCCTTCGCTGCCTCGGCCGCGCTGGTCCTGCTGTTGATCCCCGGCCGCAACCGGCGGGCCTGGATCCTGCTGGCGCTGATGGCCGGGCTGGCGCTGGCCTGGGGCCCGCTCAGCGACGTCACCGAAACCCTGCGGCCGAACCAGTTCGCCCCGCCGGAGGACGCGATCCGTCTGGCAGCGGAGCGGAGCCTGCTCGTGGCCGCGGGGGTGGGTGTCTTCTGGGGACTCGCGAGCTGGGCAGTCGCCGCAATCCGCGGCGGATCCCGTGGCCTCGCCAGGAGTCTGCCGCGCCTCTCCGCCGCGGCTCTCGTCGCGATCGCGGTGGTCGGCGCGATCTCGGCGGTGGCCGCCGTCGGCGACCCGGTCGCCAAGGTCTCCGACCAATACGAGGCCTTCACGGATCTGAAGCCGGCGAAGGGCGCCTCCCGCTTCACCTCCGGCGGCGGCAACCGCTACGACTACTGGCGAATCGCCTGGATCCAGTTCACCGACAATCCCCTCAACGGCGTCGGCGCCGGCAACTTCGATCGCACCTACTTCCTCGAACGGCGGACCAGGGAGGACGTGCGCCAGGCGCACAGCATCGAGTTGCAGACCCTCGGCGACGGCGGCCTGGTGGGGGCACTGCTCCTCGGTGCCTTTCTCGTTTCCGTCTTCATCGGCGCCTGGCGCCGCTCGCGGGCGCTTCGCCTCGGCGAGCCGGGGATCGGGCTCCTCGTCGCCGCGAGCGGTGTATTCGTCGTCTGGCTGGCGCAGACCAGCGTCGACTGGCTGCACCTGATTCCTGGCTTGACGGGCATCGCCCTCGGGGCGGCGGCGATCCTGCTGTTGCCGCTCGACCCCGAGGTGGAGGGTGGCCCCGAGCTGCGTCAGCTCCCGGTTGCCGCGACCGTCGCGGTCGTCGCCGTCGGCATTGCAGCGGTCGTCTTCATCGGCCGGCCGACGCTGGCGCTCCACCTGCAGAGCCAGGCTCGGGCTGAGGCTGCGACGGCGCCGTTGCAGGCGCTGGACAAGGTTCGGGAATCGCTTTCCCTCAACCCCGACGCGGTCGGGTCCTACTACGTCGAAGCGTCGGCCCTGGCCAGGCTCGACGCTTACGTCCCTGCCCGGGCAGCGCTGCTCGAAGCGATCGACCGCGAGCCGCACAACTACGTCAGCTGGGCCCTGCTCGGCGACCTCGCCACGCGGCGCGGCGACGTCCCAGCGGCGATGCGCGCCTACCGGCGGGCAGCGAGCCTGAATCCGCGCGACCGGGAACTGCGGGCTCTCGGCTCGCAGCCGGCGCTGGTCGAGCGGCTGCATCGAAATCTCCAGTTCGAATAGCTCCGCCGTTTCCCACATTGGCGCATCGCGGCGCCGTGAGGCTCCAGATGGGGGAGGCGGGCATGGCGCTCGCCGACGGAGGATCGAGGCATGAACAGGAAACCGATCTTCCTCATCGCCCTGGTCTCTCTCCTCGCTCTCGTCCTCGCGGCGGTTGCGCTCGGCAGTCCCAACCGGAAGATCTGGTGCGCGGGAAACATCTGCATCGCCGATGACGGGGGCATCTGGCCCGAAAAGCTGCCGAAGCACGGCAAGGCGCCGGTCACGGCGCGCCTCAACGGCGAAATCAGCACCCGCGACGGGTCCCATCCGCCCCCGTTCAAGAGCATGGACCTGAAAATCGACAAGGCGGTCAGCCTCGACGCAGAAGGCCTCCCTGTCTGCAGGGCCAGCCAGATCTCGACCAGCACCACCGCGACCGTGAAGAAGGTCTGCGGTGAGGCGATCGTCGGATCGGGCAAGGCCGAAGTCGAGGTCGCCTTCCCCGAACAGGCGCCGTTCCGCTCGACCGGCCCGCTGGTCCTCTTCAACGGCGGAGTCAAGGGGCCGGTCACCACCCTTCTTCTCCACGCCTACGTCGACGTGCCGGCGCCGACCGCGATCGTCGTCAAGGCGACGATCGCGAAGATCCACGAGGGCCGGTTCGGAATGCGGATCCAGGCGGAAGTTCCGAAGATCGCCGGCGGCGCGGGCTCGGTGACCATGTTCGACCTCCGCGTCGGCCGCCGGTACACCTACAGGGGCGAGAAGAGGAGCTTTCTCTCGGCAAGCTGCCCGACTGGCATCTGGGTCGCCAAGGGCCAGGCCTCCTTCAAAGACGGGACCAAACTGGCGATCAGCCATCTTTTTCCCTGTATCCCGACGGACTAGCAACCCCGTCACCTCTCCGACGCTGAGCCCGAGCGGACGCTCGGGCTCAAGCGCGTAAACGGTCGGCCAAGCTCGCCATCTGGCCGACACTGGTGTCCAGCGCCGCGGCCAGGCGCAGCAGCGTCGTGTAGCTCGGGTTGCGAACCCCGCGCTCGACGCCGCCGACCTGGGTGAGGTCGGTGTGAGCGTTTTCGGCCAGCTGCTCCTGGCTCATCCCGGCCTCGAGGCGCAGCTGGCGGACCGCCTCGCCGAGGGCAGCGTGCTCCGGGGAGCGGGGTTTGCTGCGGCGTGGGGGCGGCATCGCTCCCCGGACCTTCTCTATTAATGAACTCGGTTGTTAGAGTATTTATGCCTTAACATCTGGAGCGCCGGAAACAGGTCGAGCAGTCGACCCTTCCGAGCTGCTCATGCCGCCTTCGTCTTCAGACCTGATCAGTGCCGTCGGCCACCCGCTGCGCCGGCGAATCCTCCGCGCCTACCTAGAGGGGTCGCTCGAGGGATCCTCGGCGCCAGAGCTGGCGAAGGTCCTGGATCAGCGGGTGGGGCAGGTCTCCTACCACCTGAAGACGCTGGCCAAGAGCGAGATCCTGCGGCCCGTCCAGCGCGCCGGTGGGGGAGCGCCGGACGGGC
This sequence comes from uncultured Actinomycetes bacterium, assembly GCA_963724745.1. Classification (GTDB taxonomy): domain Bacteria; phylum Actinomycetota; class Thermoleophilia; order Solirubrobacterales; family 70-9; genus VAYN01. The sequence goes on along the minus strand of CAVRVU010000004.1, from coordinate 278,500 downwards.
AGCGGGGCTGGGTCCTCGACGTCGACGCCGTCTGGCTGGGGTTGATGCTCGAGGTCTGGGACCAATCCGATCTGACCCGCTGAGCCAGCTAGCTCCTGCTGTCGGCTGATCAGGCTGCGGAGGCTGCGGAAATCCTCGGCACAGGCGGGGCAGCCTTCGGGGTGGGGATGCGCCGCCAGGCGTGCGCGGGGTTCCGCCGAGCCCTCCTAGACTGGGAGGGATGCCGCTGCTGCTCGAGCGACTTGGGGTTGAGTTGCCCGTCGTCCAGGCCGGGATGGGCGGCGGGCTGAGCCGACACGAGCTGGCGGCGGCGGTCTCCGAGGCAGGGGGCCTGGGGACGATCGCGGTCGGCGGGGCGGCGTCGATCCGCCGCGAGCTGGCTGCGGCACGGGCGCTGACCGGGCGCCCGCTCGCGGTCAATCTGCTGCTCCCGTTCGCCCGCCGCGACTGGTTCGAAGCCGCGGCGGCGGCCGACGTGGTCGTCACCTTCTGGGGCAGGCCCCGTCGACGCACCCTCGGCGTCTGGCTGCACCAGTGCGGCTCGGTCGCCGAGGCGCGGCGGGCGCAGGCCGCGGGTGCAGACGGCGTCATCGTCCAGGGAGTCGAGGCGGGAGGGCACGTGCGTGGGACCGTTCCCGCGCCGCCGCTCCTGGAGCAGGTGCGCGCCGCGCTGCCGAAGGAGTACCCGCTGCTACTCGCCGGCGGGATCGCCGATCCCGACGACGTGCAGGTGGCGCTGGCCGCGGGGGCGCAGGCCGCCGTCGCCGGGACCCGCTTCCTGCTAAGCGAGGAGAGCCACGCCCACGCTCTCTACAAGGAGCGGCTGCTCGCAGCCGACGAAACGCTCCTCACCGAGCTCTTCGGCGCCGGCTGGCCCGCCCCGCACCGCGTCGTGCCGAACGCGGCGACGGACCACTTCCTAGGTCGGCGTTCGTCCCTGGGACGGATAACCCGGCCCAAGGACGAACGCCAGGAGTTGTTGCGCGGTCCGCGCTTCAACCGGCTCCTCAATCATCTGCTCGCTCCGGGAGTTCGCTGCACGCCGCCGTCCCTGCAGGCGCGGATGATCCGGGCCCAGCGGCCGGGCAGCCGTCTGCTCACCCCGGCGGGGCCGACCGACGACGGGCCGGCGACGCTGGTCGAGGCCGGTGCCCTCTATGCGGGGGAGACCGTCGCGCGGATCGACGAGGTTCGACCCGCCGCCGAGCTCGTCCGCGAGCTCGCCGGTTGACGATGTTCGTCTCGCGGATTTGGGGTATCCAGGGGCGAGCCGCAAGCTCGGCCGCGTCCGCGGCGAGCGCTCGCTTGGCGTGCGGGTCGCCAAGCAGTACGACCTGACCGGCGGCGTGCTCCCGGCCTGGACCGCCGTCGACGTCAGAGCTTTGAAGCCCGGTCAGTATTGGCGCAGCAACTGATCCCGCAGCCAGCTGCACCAGAGCGCGAAAAGAACGATCGCGAGCAGCGCTCCCACCCAGTGCAGGCCGACCTGCACGGCGATGAGGCTGGGTAAGCCGGCGAGGGCGGCGCCGAGCAGCACAAGCCCAACTGGCAGCCGCACGAACCACGACGTGACGGCGGCGCAGGCCATCCACGAGGCGGGTCCGGCGATCCAGCCCCAGTCCGCGAAGAAGCCGTGCGGCAGGATGGCGCCGAGGGCACCCGCCAGCAGCAGGACCGCGAGGAACTGGATCGACGCCGCACGCCAGAAGGTGGGGAGGCTCATCCCCGCCGAGGCTATTCGACCCTGATCTTGCCCTTCATGAACGGGTGGATCTTGCAGTGGTAGGCGAAGGTGCCGCGCTGGTCGAAGGTGACCGTGACCGACTTCCCCGGCGCGATCTTCTTGGTGTCGAAGCTGCCCCCCTTGGTCGCCGTGTGGGTCGTGTTGCTGGTGTTGGAGAAGGCGACGCGGGCGCCGCGCCTGACCTTCAGCGTGCCGGGCCTGAAGGCGAAGTTCACGATCGAGACGCTCTTCGAGGCGCTGGTAGCGGCGGTCGGCCCTGCGGCGCTGCCATTGCCCACGCCGAAGCCGGTCGTGAGGAGCGCGAGTACGGCGATGAGGATCAGGAGCCTCGGTCGCTGCGATGAGATCGTCATGGCGGGAGATACGGAGCCGGCCGGCCGGGGGTTCAACCGGCGGCCGCTGCGAGCCATAATGGATTTCGCGGGCGGTTAGCTCAGTTGGGAGAGCACTTGCCTTACAAGCAAGGGGTCACTGGTTCGAGCCCAGTACCGCCCATTTGAATCATCCGGCAATTTCGAACACCTCGGTGATCGCGCGCCTCTTCGAGGCGATGCAGCGGAGTGGTCCCGAGCGCGTCCTCGCGCTGGTGCACCCGCGCGTCGAATGGTCGCCGACGGTCTGGAGCGGCGACGCGATGTACCGCGGCCGGGAAGGCGTCCATCTCTGGCTCTCCCAGTTCGGCGAGGAGCTCGAACACCTGGACATACAGGTCCGCGAAGTCGAGAGCGAGGGGGACAGCTGTGCCGTCCGGGGAATCGTCTTCGACACCCGCGGCGCCCAAACATTCGCCGTCGAGGTTTCCTGGAGCTTCGAGATCGAGGACGGCCTGGTGCGGCGCGGCCGCGCCCACGGCAGCTGGGAGGAAGCGCTGGGGGCAGCTGGGCTGGGGTCGGCCTAAAACGCCCGCACCGCAAGCACCACCGCCACCCCGATCCCGACCGCCGCGATCGAGATCCGCAACGGATCACTGGGGACGCGGCGGGCGTAGTGGGCACCGACGCGGCCGCCGAGCAGCGAGGAGACCATCAGCACGGCGACGTAGCGCCACTCGACCGGGGCGAGAAACGCATAGACGGCAGCGGCGAGGATGTTGGCGCAGCCGACGAGGAGGATCTTCAGCCCGTTCAGGTGCTGGAGGGTGTCGGTGACGAAGAGGGCGAGGATCGCGAAGAGGAGGATGCTTACCGCCGAGCCGAAGTAGGCGCCGTAGGCGCCGCAGAAGAGGATGCCGACGGTGAGGTAGGGCGAGCGCTCGTTGCCGGCGTGGGAAAGGCTCCGGGTGAGCCGGGGCTGGAAGAGGAGCAGCAGGCAGGAAGCGGCGATCAGGGCCGGGACGATCGCTTCGAAGGCGGCGGCGGAGGTGAGCAGCAGCGCCGCGGTCCCGGCGACCGCGCCGATCAGCATCGGCGTCAGCAGGCGGGTGAAGCGCTCGCTCTGCTCGCGCAGCAGGTCGCGGTAGCCGAGGGCGCCGCCGATCGCGCCGGGGACGATCCCGACGGTGTTGGTCACGTTGGCCGAGAGCGGCGGCAGCCCGAGGGCGACCATGGTCGGAAAGGTGATCAGCGAGCCGCCGCCGGCGATCGCGTTCGAAGCCCCCGCCGCGGCGCCGGCCGCCGCGACGGCGAGCAGCTCGAGCACGAGCTCAGACCAGGGCCTCTCAGGCGGCGTCGCTGTGGACCAGCGGCGTGCGGGTCCCGCCGCGGCGCCTCTCGCGCTGGGTGACGACGTTGAAGAAGTAGTCGTTGCGGCCGCGGCGCAGCTGGCGCGGCATCGCGTGGCGGGCGCGGCGGTGGGCGGCGGTGACGGAGCGGAACGCTCGCTCGTGGGCGACGGTCCAGCGGATGCCGAAGATCTCGCGCACCTGTGGTGGCAGCGTCCCCTTGACGATCAGGTTCTGGGTCTCCAGGTTGAGCCGGGCCGGCAGCGGCACCGGCTGGCGAAAGGCGACGAGCGGCGCCATCTCCAGCGCGTGCGGCGTCGCGTGCAGGTCGGGTGAGCTCAGTTTTTCCTCCCACCAGGCGCTGAACTCGGGGTAGCTGCTCGGGACCGAATCGCGCGGCAGGCCGAAGAGCTCGCCGAAGCGGACATAGTCCTGCCAGAGCGCCTCGCGCTCCTCCGCGCTCAGCGGCCGTGCCATCGTCTCGTACATCTCCCGGCCCGAGTCTGCGATCACCGCCAGCGTCCACAGCATCAGCTCGGGATCGAAGGCCGAGTAGACGGTGCCGGCTGGGTGCGCGCCCGCCGCCTCGGGCAGCTCGCCTTTGATCCGCTCGTGCAGGCGGTGAACCGCCCCCAGCGCCTTGTCGGCTTCGCTCGCGGCTGCCGAGGAAGACCGTCTCCTGGATCTTCGCGGTGCGGGCGAGGCGGGTGAAGGGGTGGTCACCGGCGTTGGTGCTCAGCATCGTGCCGGTGTAGGTAAGGGGTTCGAGCGCTCCGATCAACAACGCCCTCTGCCCGTATAGAAGACCGACCGATCGCTCGCCGTGAACCCGACGGGCCATCGATCGGCCGGGGGCGAAGTAGTAATTCGAGTCGCTCACTGGCCGTCTGGTCGGTCAGTCTAACTCAGCGACTGGCCAACCGAGCAAATTGTCCAAGGCGGTGCTAGTTCGGTGCTTCACGGCTCATTGCGACCAGGGCCGCGCTGGAGCCGGGCGCCTCGACCAGGCCGCGCAGCTCGTGCGCGGCGAAGATCTCGTCGAGGTCCTCGCGGGTCAGGGTCTCGCGCTCGAGCGCGTTGGCGGCCAGGTCGTCGAGGCAGCGCGCGGTTGGCGGCGAGCAGCGCGCGGGCGCGGCGGTGGGCCTCGCGGGCGAGCGCCATCGCGCCAGGTCGACGTCGCGGCGGGTCGCGGTCGGAGAGCGAGTAGTCGCCGGTCGGCAGGGCGATCGGCGGCGGCCCGTCGGCGTCGAGCTCGACCCCCATCCCGAACTCGGAGACCATCTGCTTGCAGACCGCGTGCACGCGGGCGAGGTCGTCGGCGGCGCCGGAGTAGGACTCGCCGAAGACCTCCTCCTCGGCGGCGCGGCCGCCGAGCAGGGTGACGATCTCGTCGAGCAGCTCGTCGCGGGAGCGCAGGTAGGTGTCCTCCTGCGGCGAGTGGCCGACGAAGCCGAGCGCCGGGCCGCGCGGGACGATGCTGAGGATCTCCGGCGGGTCGAGCCCGAGCAGCCTGCGGCAGAGCGCGTGGCCGCCCTCGTGGTAGGCGACGATCCGCCGCTCCTTCGGCGTTCAGGCGCCGCGACTGCTGGGAGCCGACCGACTGGCGCAGCAGCGCCTCGTCGAGGTCCTCGCGGGCCATCGCCGTCGCGGCCGGCGCGGCCGGCGATGATCGCCGCCTCGTTGAGCGCGTTGGCGAGCTGGGCGCCGGTCATCCCGGTCGTCTTGCGGGCGACGTCGGTGAGGTCGAGGTCGTCGGCCGAGCGGCTTGCCCTTGGCGTGGCTGCGGAGGATCGCCTCGCGGCCGTCGCGGTCGGGCGGGGCGACCAGCACCTGGCGGTCGAAGCGGCCCGGGCGCAGCAGCGCGTGGTCGAGCTTTTCGACGTTGTTGGAGGCGGCGATCACGATCACCGTCCCCGGGTCGCGCTCGAAGCCGTCGAGCTCGACCAGCAGCTGGTTCAGCGCCTGCTCGCGCTCGCTGCTGCCGCCGTCGCCGCCGCCGCCGCTGCGGGCGCCGCCGACCGCGTCGAGCTCGTCGATGAAGATCACCGCGCGCCCCGACTTGCGCGCCTCCTTGAAGAGGCGGCGGATGCGGGCGGCGCCCCGGCCGACGAACATCTCGACGAAGCTCGAGCCGGAGGCGGCGAAGAAGTCGACCCCGGCCTGGGCGGCGACCGCCCGGGCCAGCATCGTCTTGCCGGTGCCCGGGCGGCCCGAACAGCAGCACGCCGCGCGGCGGCTGGGCGCCGAGCGCCGGCGAAGCGTTCCGGGTCGCGCAGCCACTCGGCGACGTCCATCAGCTCGTCCTTGGCGGCGTCGACCCCCTGCACCTCCTCCCAGAGGACCGGCGCGGTCTTGCTGGAGCGGACCGTCTCCGGCTTGGTCGAGCGCATCGTCTGCCGCAGCAGCAGGCGCGAAGACGCAGAGCAGCCGCGCCATGAAGACGACGCCGAAGACCGGGTACCAGACGAAGAAGAAGTCGCTGATCGCGGCTGCGCTCACTGGCTTCTGGGGTCGGGCTGTCCATCGGATGAGACTCCCTGCCGTGGGAAAGGTCTGGACCAAGTGTGGCAAGAGAGGCCCGAATACTCACTCGCACATTCGTCGAGATCGTCCGATCGGCTAATGCCGGCCTGGAGCGCTCTCTAGGATCAGGGCATGAACGACGCTCCCAGGGTCCCGGGCGCGACCGCGCCCGAGCTGAAGGCCCAGATCGAGGCCGAGCGCGAGGGGCGCCCGTTCCTCGTCTACCGCGACGGCGAGGGCGAGCAGCGGATCGTCCCGATCGCCGCCGGGGCGACCGAGCTCTGGGTCGGCCGCAGCGGCTCGGCCGACATCCGCATCGACTGGGACGAGGAGGTCTCCGGCCTGCACGCCCAGATCGAGGTGGTCGCGCGACGAGTGCACGCTGGTCGACGACGGCCTCTCCCGCAACGGCTCCTTCGTCAACGGCGAGCGCGTCCGCGGGCCGCCGCCACCTGCGCGACCAGGACATGATCCGCTTCGGGCAGACCGTCGTCCTCTACCGCGTCCCGGGCGAGGACAGCGGCGAGAGCACCGTGATCGCCGGCGAGGTCTCCGAGGCCGCGACGGTCTCGCCGGGGCAGCGGAGGGTGCTGCTCGCCCTCTGCCGGCCGTTCAAGGACGGCGCCGCCTTCGCCACCCCGGCGACCAACCAGCAGATCGCCGAGGAGCTGCACCTCAGCGTCGACGCGGTGAAGACCCACCTGCGGGCGCTGTTCGAGAAGTTCGGGGTCGAGGAGCTGCCGCAGAACCAGAAGCGGGTCGCGCTGGTCGAGCGGGCCCTGCAGAGCGGGATCGTCAACCGCCGCGAACTCTGAGTCCGTCCGGCCGCTGTGCCTGGGCGGCGAGGATCGAATACGGTCGGCCCATCTCTCGTCCCCTGCGTCACCTCCTGCTTGCCCTGGCCGCGTTCGTCGCCCTAGCCGCGCCGCCCGCTGCCAACGCCGCTCCCGGCGACCTCGACCCCAGCTTCGGCAGCGGCGGCGTTGTTCAGGTCCTCGCGAGCAACGAGGAAAGCTTCTCCGGGGGGGTCGCGGTCCAGCCCGACGACAAGGTCCTCGTCGCCGGCTTCGAGGCATCCGGGAACGCGGTGGTCCTCCGCCGCTGCCCAACGGTTCTCCCAACCGCTCGTTCGGCAGCGGCGGCAAGGTGACGACGACCGTCTCCGCCGAGTTCAGCGACGGCTTCCAGGCGGTGACGATCCAGCCCGACGGCAAGATCGTCGCCGTCGGTGGCGCCAAAGGGGCGGTCAACCTCGATTTCCTCATCGCCCGTTACTCGACCGACGGCGCGCCGGACGGTGACTTCGGCGGCGGCGACGGGGTGGAGGTCGTCGCCGGTCGGGGCCGAAGGCGACGACGCCAAGGCCGTCGCGATCGGCCCCGGAGGGCGGATCGTCGCCACCGGGGAAGCGGGACTGCCGGCCAACAACCACGCCGCCGGGATCGTCGTGCTGCTGTCCAACGGCGCTCCCGACCCGGGTTTCGGCGGCGGCGACGGCGTCGTGCTGAAGGAAACGCGACGGGAAATTCGACACCGGCGTCGCGGTCGCGGCGCTCGGCGACGGCAGCTTCATCGTCGGCGACATGAACGCGGTCGGCGGCGGCCTCGGCTTCATCCTGCTGAAGCTGCTGATCCGACGGCGAATACGACACTGGCTTCGGCGGCGGCGACGGGATCGCGTTCACGCCGATCCCGGTCGAGGGGGCGATGATCGCCGCGGGGGTCATCAAGGACCTGGCGGTCCTCTCCGACGGCCGCATCGTCGCCGCGGGAGGCGGCTTGGACTACTACGGGTACCCCGGCCACCTACCACCCGAAAGTGGTCGCGGTCCGGTACCTCCCCAACGGCGAGCTCGACTCGAGCTTCGGCGGCGGCGGGATCTTCACCTATCGCGGCGTCGAGGCGCCGGAGGCCGAGACGCTCGATCTGGCCGCGGCTGGCGGCTACCTGCTCGCGGGCCGCTACTACAACGAGTCCCTCAAACAGCAGGCGTCGCTGGTCGTCCGGCTCACCCCCGCTGGCGCGCTCGACCCGGCCTTCGGCGCCGGCGGCATCGTCGCCCGGGGGGACACCGCCCCGTTTGGGGAAGGGATCGGCGGCGCGGCGCTCGACTCCGAAGACCGCCTGGTCACGATCGGCACCGCCTTCCGGGCCGAACAACACCTCCTGGGCGTCACTGGCTCGCTACCTGGGCGACCAGGCGCAGCCGATCTCCGCCGTTGCCAACCGGGCCGCGCACGCGCGGATGAAGAGCGGTGCCGAAGAAGGTCCGCGGCGGCAAGCCGAGGGCCTTCTCGGGTAGCGCCGCCGATCCCGACGGCAATGGGGTGGGGAGAGTGGAGATCGCGCTGGTGAGAATCGCCCACGGCGGAGGCAAAGCGAAGGCGTCGGCGCGCACGCTGCGGTGCTTCGCGCTGAAGGGCCCGAAGCCGCGCTTCAAGAAGGTGAAGCCGAAGGGCGGGCAGTGCCCGCAGCGCTGGATCACGGTCAAGGGCAAGGCGAAATGGAGTTTCAAGCCTGAAAGGCGCGTTGCCAGCCGGCCGCTACGTCGTCTTCGCCCGCGCCACCGACGGCCTCGGCGTCGCCGAGAGGGCGTTCAGCCGCAAGCTGGGCAACCGCTACGCGTTCCGCGTCCTGCCGCCGCGCTGATTCCGTACTTCGGGGGGCTATAGCCACCCAAACTTCGGAGGGGTGAGGAGGTTCACCCCTGGGGTCCCTGGGAGCGAGGGCCGATCTGGGCGAATCTGGGTCCACGACATCAAGTCGACCAAACAAGACCCAGGAGGATCCCAAGATGACCAAGACCACCACCCAGATCAAGACCCGCTCCCTCGTCCCCCGCGCCGGCCTTCTCGCCGCTATCGCGGCGGTGGCGATGATGATCGTCGCCGGCGATCGGGCCGCCGCGCCCGGTCAAGTTCGGCTCGAAGCTGAACCCGACCGTGCAGCCGTCGAACTCGCTTCCGGGCCTCAACTGCGGCGAAGTCGCCGGCCCCTGCACGATGGTCCAGCAGGAAGCCTACGGCCGCCCCGACGGCGGCGAGCTTGCGCCGAAGACCGGCACGATCAAGAGGATCCGGCTGATCGCCGGCGGCCCCGGCAGCTTCAGGCTGCAGATCGCCAAGGTCAAGCGCTCGACCCTGTTCGGCACGAACAAGGCGAAGGTCGTCTCCACCGGCCCGAAGATCACCTACACCGGGCCAGACCGAAGCCAACTACGAAAACGACAGCTACAAGGTCGAGTCCTTCAACGTCAACGTCCCGGTGAAGAAGGGCCAGCAGCTGGCCCTGAGGGGCAACATCACCTCGATGGTCCGCTGCTCCTCGGGCGGCCCCAACACCCTGATCTACACCCGCCGCTCGCTGCGGCAGCGCCTTCCGGCCGGCGACCAACACCGACGGCTGCTGGATCCTGATGGAAGCCGTCATCCGCTAACCCCGCGCCATCTCTGCCAGGTCCCGCTTCGGCGGGGCCTCGCTCGCGAGACTCGCAGATATACGTCGTGCGAGACGTCAATTTCGCGGTCTCGGCGTTAGCTGCGCTCGACCTGGGAGCCGCCGACGATCGCTTCCTCGCCGCTGTCGCCGAAGACGACCCAGGCCTTGTTGCCGCCGTCGTAGTCGGGCGCCCAGAGCTTCAGCGTCGCCGGCCGGCCCCAGACGGTCACCTGCTCCTCGCCGGTCGAGTCGAGCCCGCGCCAGATCCGCACGAAGGGGTTGCCTCTCCCACTCCGTCGCCGATCGTCGTCGGCTCGCGGTGGCCGGGATGGACGCGGGTCTCCGGCGGCAGCTCCATCAGCCGCATCACCGAGGCCTTGAGGTCGGCGAAGCCGCTGGCGCCCGGGGCCATCGTGCCGCCGACCGTGCCCTTGAAGAGGACGTCGGCGGTGAAGACGTCGGTGCCGTCGATCGAGGAAGGCGAGGTGGCCGGCGGCGTGGCCGGGGGTGAAGATCGCCTCGATCTCGAGCCCGCCGGCGTCGAGCTTCTCGCCGTCGCCGAGGATCGACCTCGACCTCCTCGTCGAGCTCGGCCGCGGTGGCCTCGTGGGCGACCAGCGGCGGGTTGCCGAGCTGCTCGCGCGCCTCGGCGAGGCCGGCGATGTGGTCGCCGTGGGGGTGGGTGACGAGGATGTGGGTGATCTCGATCCCGTCGCGCTCGGCCCGCTCCAGCAGCGGCCCGAGGTCGTCGTTGCCGTCGATCAGCACGCCGGTGCCGCGCTCGGGGTCGGCGACCAGGTAGGCGTTCGACAGCCACATCGGGTTCTCGGTCCTCTCGACGATCAACGCTCCTCCTCGGGTTCGCGTTGGGGGTGTCTGAGCTTAACCGTCATATGTGGCGGAAAGCTCGAGACGTCTGGGTCAGGCGGAGGCCCGAGCGGCGCTGCCGTCGAGCAGCGTGCGGGCGACCAGCTCGGGGTCGTCCCAGGTCGGCGTGTGGCCGACGCCGGGCAGGACGAGGAAGCGGGCGCCGGCGGGGCGGCGCTCGGGCTTCGGCGGCCCGACCAGGCGGTCGAGCTCGCGCCCAGGCGATCGTCACCGGCACGTCCTCCGGGTAGCCGGCGGGGTCGAAGATGTGGTTGCGCATCGCCCGGTTGGCGCCGTCGTAGCCGCTCGAGTCGATCCAGCCGAGGACGAGCTCGCGGCCGCGTCGGCCGGGATCCGCTCCGGGTGGGCGGCGAAGCTGGAAGGCCGCCGCCGGGTCGCCGGGATCCGGAGGGCGACGGCGAGGAGGGGCGCGCCGCCTTGGCCCAGCGCGACGCGGCGCGCAGCTCCGGGCGCCGGCGCCGCTGCGGCCGCCCAGCGGCCGGGCCAGAGGCCGGCGGGGGAGAGCGCGGTCACCGAGGCGGCCCAGCCGGCGCGCCCCATTTCCAGCGCCGACCCAGCCGCCGAGCGAGTTGCCGGCGACGTGGGGCCGCTCGACCCCGCTGCGCAGGCAGCTCGTCGTGCAGCGCCGCCGCCAGGTTCGCCGCGGTCGGCTCGACCTCGGTCGGCAGCGGCGGCGCCGCGCCGAAGCCCGGCATGTCGAGCGCGATGCACCTCGCGCTCGGCGGCGAGCAGGTCGATCACCGGCTCCCAGACGCTGCGGGAGCCGCCGAGGCCGTGGATCAGCAGCAGCGGCTCGCGGCCGCTCCGCCGCTCACCGCCACCCCGGCTTGGCGAAGAGCGCCTGCACGTCGCCGATCCGCCGCTCGCGGAAGCCCGCCTCCGAGGAGCTCAGGTAGAAGTCCCAGAGGCGGCGGAAGCGCTCGTCGTAGCCGCGATCGCGCAGCCGCTCCCAGGCGGCGAAGAAGCGCCGCCGCCAGTCGGCCAGGGTCGGCGGGTAGTGGGCGGTGATGTCGTCGAGCCAGACCTGGCGCATGCTGGTCACGCGCGCCAGGCAGTCGGCGATCAGCCCCTTCGAGGGCAGGCAGCCGCCGGGGAAGACGTGGGTGTTGGCGAAGCTGCGCGCCGCCTTCTCGATCTCGTAGATGCGGTCGTCGATCGTGATCGCCTGCAGCAGCATCAGCCCGTCGTCGGTCGAGCAGCTCGTCGCAGCGGCGGAAGTAGTCGTCGAAGTACTGCCAGCCGACCGCCTCGATCATCTCGACCGAGACCAGCCGGTCGTAGTGGCCCTCGAGGTCGCGGTAGTCCTCGCAGCAGCACGGTCACCTGGTCCTCGAGGCCGGCCTCGCGGACCCGCTGCGCGGCGCCAGCTCGTGCTGCTCGCGGGAGATCGTCGTCGTCGTCACCCGGCAGCCGCTGTCGCCGGGCGGCGTGGATCGCCATCCCGCCCCAGCCGGTGCCGATCTCCAGCAGGTGGTTGTCGGGGCCGAGCCGGAGGCGGTCGCAGATCCGGTCGAGCTTCGCCACCTGCGCCTCCTCGAGGCGTCGCCCCGCCGTCGGGGAAGTAGGCGCAGGAGTACATCATCCGCTCGTCGAGGAAGGCGGCGAAGAGGTCGTTGCCGAGGTCGTAGTGGGCGGAGATGTTCTCGCGGGCGCCGGGGCGGGTGTTCTCGGGGACGAGGCGGCGGGCGCGGTGCGAGAGCGCCGCGGGCACGGGCGATCGCGCCGCGCAGGCCGTCGGCGTCGCGCAGCTCGCGGGCGGCGATCCGGATCAGGGCGACGAGGTCGTCGGTCTCCCAGAGCCCGTCGACGTAGGTCTCGCCGAGGCCGACGCTGCCGTGCAGCGGGCCGCGCCAGGCGGCCGGGTCGTTGATCGTCGACCGTGGCGCGCAGCTCGGCGTCGGCTGGGCCGAAGCTGCGCTCGCGCGCCGCCCTCGATCACCTCGATCCGCCCGTTGCGGAGCCGCGGCCGAGCGACGTGCGCCGACGCGCGGCGCGGGCGAGCGCGTCCCTCATGGCGAGATGAACCCCTTCGGGCGCTGCCCTCGGGTGGGGAAGTAGCGGGCGCCCTTCAGCTTCAGTCGCAGCGACTGCGCGTAGATCTTCGCCACCACCTGCAGCGACATCGCCGGGTAGCGGGCGAGCAGGCCGGCGAGGATGCGGCGGCTGAGCTCGCGGCGGCGCAGCGATAGGGTCGCGTCGAAGGTCTTGTCCTCGCCGGTCGGTGCGAGCCGTCCGATCGCGGTGTCGTGCGGCTCGCGCGGGACTCGATGTGGACGGCGAGGCGCTCGCCGGGCTCGGTGGCGCGGAAGGAGTAGGTCTGGTCCATGCCCATCAGCGGGGAGACGTGGAAGGTCTTCTCGAGTTCGTCGCCCAGCACCGTACCCCGCGCTCGCCGCGTGCCAAGACGTAGGGATGACGCTCTCCCCAGGGGATGTTCTGGACGTCGGCGACGACCGCCTCCACCCGCTCGCCGTCGGCGTCGAAGCAGTAGTAGAAGCAGACCGGGTTGAAGGAGTGGCCGAGGTAGCGCAGCCCGGTGAGGAGGCGGACCGGGCCGGCGGGCCGGGCGCCGGTGGCTGACCTCGACCGCGTCGCGGGCGCACTCCGCGAGCGGGCGGTCGGCGTCGCCCATGAAGTCCTCGCGGCGGAAGCGGGCGGGTGCGGCGCGGCGGGCCGAGTAGAGCGGATAGGGGTCGAGGACCCCGGGCAGCTCGCCGAGGTCGAGGTACATGAGGAAGAACCGGTAGCGGAACGAGTGCTCGACCGGCTCGAAGCGGCGGTGGCGGACCCTGCCCTCGTAGATGGCTGAGGCGGGTCGGGGGGCGAAGGGTGGGGGTCGGCGGAGGTTGGCGGGACGGGAGAGGGGTGGGGGTCGGCGGACAACAGCGGGGAGGGTCCGGCGACCCCCACCCCTCTCCCGTCGAGCACGGGCGGCCCGCCGCTCATGCGGCCACCTCCTCCTCGGTCGTTTCCACCCCTTTCCTCGCTGGAGGGGGGACAAAGGTGGAAACGATCTCGGGGGCGGGGGACAGGATGGATTTGCAGACTTGTTGGGCGCTTACTACGCCGTCCTCGTGGAAGCCCCAGCCCCAGTAGGCGCCGCAGTAGTGGGTGCGGCGGGCGGGCCGCTGATCTCGGCGTGGCGGGCCTGGGCGGCGACGCCCTCCGCGGTGTAGACGGGGTGGTCGTAGGTGATCGTGCGGATCACCTTCGCCGGGTCGATTTCGCGTGCCGCGATTGAGGGTGACGAAGTACTGCCGGCGCGAGCGCAGCCGTTGCAGGTTGTTCATCCAGTAGGTGACGGTGACTCCCGGTGCGGGCTCCTCGGCGAGGTGGAAGTTCCAGCTCGACCAGGCGGCGCGGCGGCGCGGCATCAGCGAGGCGTCGGTGTGCAGGACGGCTTCGTTCGGCTGGTAGGGGATCGCGCCGAGGATCTCGCGCTCAGCCGCGCTCGGGTCGCCGAGCATCGCCAAGCGCCTGGTCGGAGTGGGTGGCGATCACGACCTGGTCGAACTCCTCGCTCTCGCAGCCCTCGGCCTCGATCCGCACCCGGTCTCCCAGGCGCTCGATCCGGCGCACCGGCGCCGCCGTCCGCACCCGGTCGCGCCAAGGCGCGATGATCGCCTCGACGTAGCTGCGGGAGCCGCCGCTCGACCGTCCGCCATCGGGGCCGGTCGCGGAGGCTGTACATCCCGTGGTTCTCGAAGAACTCGGCCATGAAGCTGGCCGGAAAGCTCCACATCTGCTCCGGGTCGGCCGACCAGACGGCGCTGCCTGGGGGACGATCAGCCGCTCGACGAAGTGGCGGGAGAAGCCCTGCTGCTCGAGCCAGTGGCCGAGCGAGGGCGCGGTCCCGTTCATCCCGATCAGCGCCCGCGCCTCGCGGTTGAAGCGGCGCCAGTCGCGCAGCATCCCGAGGAACGTCGGGCTGAGCAGGTGGGCCGGGCGAGCGAAGAGGCCCCACGGGGTGCCGGAGTACTCGAAGCGGCCGCGGCCGTCGGACACCGAGAAGCCCATGTGGGACGGCTGGTGCGCGACGCCCAGCTCTTCGAGCAGCGCTTCGAAGTTGGGGTAGTTGCGGTCGTTGAAGACGATGAACCCGGTGTCGATCCAGTGGGTCCCGTCCTCGGCCTCGACCGCGCACCGTGTGGGTGTGGCCGCCGATCCGCTCGCCCGCCTCGTAGACGACGATCTCGTGCTCGGGGGCCAGCTTATGGGCAGCCACCAGGCCCGAGATTCCGGTTCCGACGATCGCGATCCTCATCGGCCTTTCCCTACGAGGGAGGCGGCTCGATCGGTTGCATCGGATCTCCAAACCAGTTCGGCGTTCGTCCTTTGTCGCCCTATGGGCGACAAAGGACGAACGCCAGGCCGCTCAGCCGTATGGCCGGTAGAGCATGCGGTAGCCGAGCAGTTCGGTGACGGTGGCGAAGCGGTAGCCGCGGCCGCGCAGGGTGTCGATGATCCGCGGCAGGGCCGCCAGGGTCTCGCCGCGCGGGCCGCCGCCGTCGTGCATGAGGATGATCGAGCCGGGCTGGGCGTGGCCGACGATGTTGGCGTAGATCGCGTTGGTGCCGGGGTTGGACCAGTCGCGCGGGTCGACGTCCCAGGTGACCGTCCGCATCCCGAGGCTGCCGGCGGTGGCGAGGACCCCGTCGTTCGACCGCGCCGCCGGGCGGGCGGAAGAGGCAGGGCTGGAAGTGGGTGTAGGCCTCGATCCGGGTGGCGGCGCCGGCGATCTGCGCGTAGCCGGGGAATTCGACGTGGTTCATCGTGTGGTCGCCGATCTCGCTCCCTTCGGCGAGGATCCGCCGCATCGTCGTCTTCGCGGCCCGGCATGCTCCTGGCCGATCTCGAAGAAGGTCCCGTGCACGTCCTTTTCCGCGCAGCACGCGGAGGAAGTCGTCGGTGTAGTCGCTGGGCCGTCGTCGAAGGTGAGGGCGACGACCTTGCGGTCGCGCGGCCCGTTGGTGACGAGCCCGGCGCTGCCGCCGGTGCAGCCGACGGCGCGGACGGGGCGCAGGCGGAAGCTGTTGGTGCGCGTCGCCCGGGCAGGGAGTCGGAGCAGCGCTCGGCCGACCTTGCAGCCGGTGCTCTGCGAGCGACCCGCCACGCGTAGCGGTGCGGAGTCGAGGCCGGCGTCGCTCGGGGCTCAGCGAGACGACCAGCTTGCTCGGGTCTCGGCCGCTTGACCGTCGCCGCGACGCCGTCCTTCTCATCGGCTTGCCCGCCGCGTTCCGAGCGAGAACGACCGGCCGACCCGCCGCGTGCGCCTTGCGCCCGCCGAGGCACAGCAGCCGCGGCGGGTTCGTCCTCGACCGCCGGCCGCCCGGCGTCCGGCGCAGCGCCGAGGCAGAGGTAGCGGGAGCCGGGCGCGCCGTCGTCCGGCCGCGCGTGCAGCTTCGCCAGCGCCGACCGGCTTCGCTGTCCGCACCGTGAAGACCAGCTCCCGCCCGGCCTGGGAGAGGTCGGCGTGTTCGAGCCGCTGCGCCCCGTCCCCCGAACTGCATCGACTTGTCCATCTACTGTGAGGAGAAGTCGATGCGGTTCGGCCGGGGCGCTGGTTGCGGGCGGCGCTCAGCGAGATGACGGCGGCCGACGCGCGGCGAGCACGCACAGGATCTTGCGGGAGGGGGCGATGGGTGGTCCGGGTGGCGGATTGCGGAAGGCTGTCGATGTTAAGCCGGGCCGCCGATCCGAACGGCCGCAGCGGCTCGACCTCTACCGTGTTCAGAGCAGAGTGAGTCACCCAACCCGCAGGAGACGCGGCGCCCGGGTCGCTGCGCAGCTCGCGTCCTCGCCGTGCATGCGCGGCGGCGTCCTTGCGCGCTCGCCGCGACCGCGCTCGCGACCTGGCGCCGGCCGAAACCGGCGGCGCGGTCGAACCCGGGCGGCAACGTCAGCAACACCGCCTTCGACCGCCAGGGGATGTGGATCTGGTACGTCTCCCAGCTCCGAGGGCGGCAGCATCGGGGCGATCATCGCCCGCGCCAAGCGCAACGACATCGGCACCGTCTATATCAAGGCGGCCGACGGCGGCGGCGCCTGGAGCCAGTTCAGCACCGCCCTCGTCCAGGCCCTGCACCGCGGCGGGCTCGACGTCTGCGCCTGGCAGTTCGTCTACGGCGACGCCCCGGCGGCCGAGGCCAAGGCCGCGGCCGCGGCGGTGAAGAAGGGGCCGACTGCTTCGTGATCGACGCCGAGGGCGACTACGAAGGCAAGTACGCCGCCGCCGACCTCTACGTCCGCGCCCTGCGCGCCGCGATCGGCGACACCTTCCCGGTCTCGCTCGCCGGCTTCCCCTACGTCGACTACCACCCGTCGTTCCCCTACTCGGTCTTCTTCGGCCCGGCGGCGCCACCTACAACCAGCCGCAGATGTACTGGAAGACGATCGGGACCTCGGTCCGCGCCGTCTACGAGCACACCTACCTCTACAACCGCATCTAGGGCCACCCGATCTACCCGATCGGCCAGACCTACGAAGCGCCCGGCAGCTCCTGCTGCGGCTCTTCCGCCGCTTCGCCGCCAGCTATGGCGCGCTACCGCCGAGTTGGTGGTCCTGGCAGGAGACCAACGGCCAGGAGTGGGGGCGCGGTCGGCGCCGACAGCGCCCTGCAGCCGGTCACCGGCTACCGCCAGGAAATCGCCCACCCGCTGCTGAAGCGCAAAAGCACGCGGCGACATGGTGGTCTGGGCCCAGGAGCACCTGGCCGCCGCCGGAGCCGAACTGCCGATCACCGGCCTCTTCGGCCGCCAGACCGCCCGCGCAGTCCGCACCTTCAAGGAAGCCCGCGGCCTCCCGGCCAACGGCATCATCGACACCGAAACCTGGAACGCGCTCCTCACCCTCACGCCCTACCGGCCGCGCTGGACCGCCGCCGGCGCGAGCGCCGCGGCCGCAGGCAACGCAAGGCCGGCGACGCCGGCCCCAATCGGCGAGCCTGCCGGCGAAGCGCTACGAGATCCCCCGGACCAAGGGTCCCGCTAGTTCGTCTGTTCCTCTTTGGTCCTAATCCCCGAAAAGGAACAGACGAATGGGTCCGGTCAGGCGCTGATTCGCGTCGTCAGGCGGCCGAGGGTCGGCGAGGTGACGACGATCTCGTCGCCGTCCGCGAGCCAGACGCGCGGCTTGCGGCCCATGCCGACGCCCTCCGGGGTGCCGGTCGAGACGATGTCGCCGGGCTCGAGCGTCATCAGCCTCGAGAGCTGGGCGACCAGCTCGGGGACGCTGAAGATCAGGTCGTCGGTGGCGCCGCTCTGCATCTCCTCGCTGTTGAGGGTGAGGCCGATCCCGATCTGCGTCGTGCGGCCCGGCCTCGTCGAGAGTGACCAGCCAGGGACCGCACGGCGCGGCGCCGTCGAAGATCTTGCCGGGCATCCACTGCGGCGTCGCGCCCTGCAGGTCCCGCGCCGAGAGGTCGTTGAGCAGGGTGTAGCCGGCGACGTAATCGAGCGCCTCGGTCTCGTCGATGTCCTTCGCCCGCCTGCCGACGACGAACGCCACCTCGGCCTCGAAGTCGGTCTTCGCGGTCGGCACCCGCACCGTCGCCCCGTCCGGCACCAGCGCGTTCGCGTACTTGGCGAAGATCGTCGGCGTCTCCGGCAGCTCGGTGACCCCGACCTCGGCCGCGTGCTTGCGGTAGTTCAACCCGATGCAGACGATCTTCTCCGGGTCCGGGATCGGCGGCAGCAGCTGTACGGCAGAGAGGGGATGGGAGGGCGCGCCGCTGTCTCCGAGGCGGCCTCGAAGATCATCGACCCTTCCGTGCCTGATCAGCTCCCGCAGGCTCCCCCGGTGCGGCTCACCCAGGAGCGCCCAGGCGTCGACCGCCCGCCCGTCCTCGAGCACCCCGGCGCGCGCCCCGTCGCCCGCGTCGAAAGTCAGCAGCCTCATCGCGCTCCGCTATTCCAGCGCGAAGGTCGCGGCGACCGTCGCTTCGACGGTTGACTTGCCGGGCTTGACCGGTGGTGCGGGAGCGTCCTTGCCCGCTGCCGGCTCGGAAGCCTGCGGGGAGGAGAAGGCCGTAACCCCGCCGCCCTCGACAATCGTGATCGCCGGCCCGAGCGTGGCGCCGGCGGCAGCCGCAAGCAATCCGGCCTTCGCCTTCGCTTTCTCCAGCGCTTCGACAAGCGCAGCGTCGTAGGCCGCTTCCCGATCGCCGACGAAGAACCTGGGCCCCCGGGTACTGGTCGCGCCGGCAGCAACGCCCGCCGCAACAAGCTCGCCCGCAGCCTCCGGTTGGTGGGTAACGACGGTGACCCCCTCACTAGCCCGGTAAACGGGCCGCTCCCCCCGCTCGACCCGCCGCACCGAAATCGAACCAGTGGTGACGTCACCAGCCCCAACCCCCGGAACATGCTGCGCCGCCACGATCACGGCCCGCACCCGCTGAGCAACGATCCGCAACGCGGCAGCCCGCCCAGCCCTCTCCTTGCTCACCCCAAACCGAACTTCAGCGGCATCGTTAGGCACCTGCCGTTCAACGGTCGCACTAACACTCACCGTCCGTTCCGCCGCCGCCGCGACGGCCGGCACCCCCAGGGCGGTAACAACGACCAGCAGAAATAAGAGACGCCGCATCGGCAGGATCATCGCACCCCGCCCCCACATCACTACGCCCGAGCCGGCTCCGGCTCAGCCTCAAACGCCGTATCAACCAGCGTCTCGCGTTCGATGTCGCTCTCCCGCACCAGCCAAAGCGCCAACACCGCCCCCGCGAAGGAGAGCAGCGCCCCGAGCACGAGGATCTCGTTCAGCCCGTGGATGAACCCCTGTTCAGCGGCGTTCCGCGCCGTGTCCTGAACGCCAGCGGGCAGCCCAGAGACCGCCTGCGGCAGCGCGCCCGAAGAGGTCGCCTCGACAAGATTGCGCGCCTGGTCCCCGTCAAGCGAACCGCCAGCGACCTCCTGCGTCTTCGAGGCTCCGGCACCGAGGAAGATCGCGCCCCAGGCGGCGATCCCGACGGCGATCCCGACCTGGCGGAAGGTGTCGTTGATCCCGGCGGCCATCCCGCTCTGCTCCTTCGGCACGACGCTGAGCGCGACGTCGGCGATCACCGGGTTCAGCAACCCGACGCCGATGCCGCTGACGAGGAAGCCGAGCAGCAGCGCGGTCCACTCCGAGTCCAGCTGCAGGCCGGACATCAGCAGCAGCCCGAGCCCGGTCAGCGCCAGTCCCCCCGCCATCAGGTAGCGGGCCTGGACTTTCGCCAGCGCCATCCCGGAGAGCGGCGCGACGATGAACGAGGCGACCGTGATCGGCAGGTAGCGCAGGCCCGCTTCGATCGGCGAGAGGCCGAGGAAGCTTTGCAGGTACAGCGTCAGGTAGAGGAACAGGGCGAACATCGATCCCGAGACGGCGAAGGCCGCCAGCTGGACGCCGGTGAAGGCACGGCGGCGGAAAAAACCAAGCGGGAGCATGGGTTGCTCGACGCGGCGCTCGATCGCGAAGAACGCCACCAGCAGCACCGCCGCGGCGGCGAAGAGGGAGACGATCGTGGCGCTGCCCCAGCCCTCGTCGTTGCCGCGGACCAGCGCCAGCACCAGCAGGAAGAGCGCGCTGGAGAAGGTGACGAGCCCGCCCCAGTCGATCCGGGTCGCGTTCGGGTCGCGCGACTCGGCGACCTTCCAGTAGGTGACCGCGATCGCCGCCAGCCCGATCGGCACGTTGATCAGGAAGACCGATTCCCAGCCGAGGCTGTCGGTGAGGACGCCCCCGACCAGCGGACCGACCGCGACCGCCATCCCGATCGTGCCGCCGTAGATCCCCATCGCCATCCCGCGTTCGGGGCCGCTGGGGAACTCCTGGGCGACCAGCGCCAGGGAGACGGCGAACATCACCGCGCCGCCGACGCCCTGCAGGCCGCGGGCGAGGTTGAGGAAGGTCGGGTCCGGCGCCAGCGCGCAGAGCAGCGAGGCGACGGAGAAGATGCCGAGGCCGACGGCGAAGACGCGGCGGCGGCCGAGCCGGTCGGCGAGCGAGCCGGCGGTCAGCACCAGCGCCGCGAGCGAGAGGGCGTAGGCGTCGATCACCCACTGCAGGTCGGTGAAGCTGCCGCCGAGGTCCTTCTGGATCGCGGGCAGCGCCGTGTTGACCACGGTGATGTCGAGCAGCAGCATGAAGGTGGCGACGCAGACCGCGCCGAGCGTCCACCACTTGCGGCTGACGGCGTCGTGGGAGTTGGTCGCGAGGGTCGAATCCATTTGAGGTCTCCTGGTCATCGAGTACAATTCGTAAGGTAACCTGGTCAGGCTTCCTTACAACAAGGCGACCTTATCAGGCTTCCTGACGAAATGACTTACGTGCCCAAGGACCGCACCAACTGGATCCCCCTCCCGGGGCTGCTCGACATCGCCTCCGAGGCGCTGTTCGCCGAGTTCCGGGCCGAGCTCGAACGCTCCGAGTTCGGCGACATTCGTCCCACCCACGGCTGCGTCTTCCGCTTCGTCCAGGGCGAGGGACTGCGCCTCACCGACATCGCCGAGCGGGCGAAGCTGACCAAGCAGTCGGTGGGGGAGATCGTCGACGACCTGGTGCAGCGCGGCTACGCGAAGCGCATCCCGGCGCCCGACGACCGGCGGGCGAAGCTGATCTGCCTGACCGAGCGCGGCGAAACCGCCCAGGCCCACGGCCGCAAGTTCTTCGCCAAGGTCGAGAAGCGCTGGGCCGAGCGCTACGGGGCGGAGCGGATCGCCGCCCTGCGCGAGCTGCTGGAGGAGATCGCCGCGGCGGAGGAGCCCTTTGCCGCGCCCGAGCTCGCCCACGCCGAGCCGGCCGCCGTCTGACCCCCGGCAGGGAACCGCCCCACCCCGCCGAATCACCTCCCGATGCGCTTCGACCTGCGATCCACCGCCAAGCTCCTCGAGGGCCTCGTCGTCCTCTTCTACGTAGCCATCGGCCTCGCCCTGCTGGCGACCCTGATGGGCTCCCCCGGCTGGGGCTTCCTCTTCCTCCTGCTCGGCTCCGCCGGCCTCGTCGCCCGCACGGCGCTAGAAGTCCAGCAGCGCCCCCGCGGCCGCGCCGCCCAAAGCCCGCCGCCCCCCGCCAACCGCTAGATTTGCCCCCCGGGCCGCTCCCGCGGCCCATCCCGAAGCACCCCTCGGGGGCGTAGCTCAGTTGGTTAGAGCGCCGGCCTGTCACGCCGGAGGTCGCGGGTTCGAGTCCCGTCGCTCCCGCTCCGCGGTGCCTGGATTTGAGTGCTTTCGGATTGGATGTTCCCGGCTTCCCTGACTCCGTTTGAAAAGGGGACTAGTGCCTTTAGCCGTTCTGACCCGCCCCCGGGCGTGGCTCGATCGAGGCGCATGGCATATCTGGTCTGCCCGGCCCCTATGGAGGTGTGGCCTGCTTGGTTGGGCGGGTCTGGTCGGCTCGCTTGAATCTGCGCTCAGCTGTCCGCTGCATAGCCCTCGTCCCTCCGGAGCCACACGCCAGCCGATGCCCTGCCCAATCCGCTCGCCCTATCGTCAGATCCCGACGCCGAGGATCTCGTTGAAGCGCAGAGCCGCCCTCGCCGGCGACACCATGAATTGCGCTGCGATATACAAGGGGCTCGTTGAGAAAGATCGAGCAAAGAAGCGGAACAGATGCGTGAAGCCTTGAAACAGATGTCTGGCTACCACAACGAGGTGCGCAACGGCGAGCCGGGACAGGATGCTGACGCGTTGGCGCGCGAAACGCTTGAGCAAATTGGTCTTCTGGTTCTGTTAGACGCGAATTCCGCGGACTCCCGTAACAGCCCGCAGGCTCCAGGCCAGTGAACCGACCCGCTCGCCTTCGGGCCATAGAGGCCGAAGGATCGAGCTCGCGCCTGCGAAGTGCCGCGGTTTCTCCAAAAAAGGCACCAGAGGAGTTCTTCACTGTCCATCATTCCGACTCACGGAGACTCGACCTCCTGCTCTCCGACTACTCGTCGGCGGGCGCACCCCTTCTCACCACGACGATTACCTCTCCCCCTTATGGTGCCCTGAAGGATTATGGCCATCCCGATCAGATTGGATGGAAAGAACCACACGACGAGTACCGCGTCGAGATGCGACGAGTATTCCGATCGCTGTTCTCCCATACTCGCTCCGACGGCTCGCTTTGGGTTGTCGTAGATACGGTGCGCCAAAAGGGTGAGGGCACCATTTGGCCAATTCAACCTCTTCCGTTCGAGCTGGCGGAAGAGGCTTCGGAGGTAGGCTGGACCCTAAGAGAGGTAATCATCTGGCTGAAAGATAAGACTCTCCCATGGTCGAGTCGGGGCCGGATGAGAAATGCCTTCGAGTACGTTCTCTTCTTTGTCAAATCGGACAGATTCAAGTATCACGTGGACAGACTTCGGCAGCCCAGTGATCTCGAGCAATGGTGGGTGCGCTACCCCGAGCGATATAACCCACAAGGGAAGGCGCCCACGAACGTTTGGCCGGTTCCGATTCCTGTTCAAGGTAGTTGGGCGAATACTCAAATCCAGCATGCATGCCCACTCCCTCCTGATCTTGTGGAGCGTATGTTGCTTATTTCGTCCGACCCAGGCGATGTTGTTTTGGATCCGTTCGCAGGATCCGGCGTCGTTGTCGCCGAGGCAAAGCGACTCGAGCGGCGTGGTGTCGGAGTAGAGCTTGTTCAGAAGTACATAGACGCCTACCACAGCACCGTTCTTCCGGAAATTACTGAACGACGCGGGCGAGACCTCGTCAAGGAGCTGCATGATCAAAGCGAGCAGCTTCGTCAAACTATCCTCGATCTACGGACGGTTAAGTACCCAAA
This sequence comes from uncultured Actinomycetes bacterium, assembly GCA_963724745.1. GTDB lineage: Bacteria > Actinomycetota > Thermoleophilia > Solirubrobacterales > 70-9 > VAYN01. The sequence continues at coordinate 255,496 of CAVRVU010000004.1, read as the reverse complement.
GGTGCTAGAGATGAAGGCACGTGAGGTTGATCCAAGTTTACCGCCAGCGCGAGCGCTATACGCTTTCCGAAGAGGCGATTCTAAGAAATACATAGATTTAGAAGTGGTTGTCGTTCTGGATGACAACCACATGGATCATGCAGAGGCGTGGAGGTCAGCGCTATTTCGCGGGACCCGTAGGCGCCCTGTATCGAAGTTTGGAGTCCGACCAAGACTGTCGGTAGTCGCTCGATCTGACCAGAGGGATTTGCACCGAGGCCGGCGCTTGTGGGCGTATGTGGGGGGTCGAACTCATCAGGCTGCCGGTCTCTGTAAATGGGAAAACGTGACCGAGTGGGAAGCAAAGCCATCACGGCACAAGACCCCACTCATTGTTTCCAGTGTCCAAGTGGACGAGCAACCCCGTCGACTGCGTGCAACGGGTCAGGAGATTGACTGATCTGCCATGGCCGAGTTCAAAGGCGAGATTAAGGTTGCGGCACGCATCATCGACTACATCAGTTCGGGGCTCTACGCGTCGCCCGCAGCATGTCTGAAGGAGCTCGTCAACAACTCGTATGACGCTGATGCATCTCGGGTCGATCTCTTCGTCAAGCCCGATACCGAAACCATCGTTGTTAGCGACGATGGGATCGGAATGTCTCAGAAGGAGTTTGTGCGCCATTTCGATCGAGTGAGTGAGTCGCACAAGCGGGATGACAGCGGAAGCACTCCTGAGGGCCGCGCGAAGATTGGGAAGATTGGTATTGGCTTCATTGCGGCCAATGAGCTATGTGACGTAATGGAAATTGTGTCGACTAAGGCGGGTTCCAAGGCACTGCTGACGGTAGATGTCAACTTCGCCGATATGAGAATCGATGCCGGTGAGCGCCGCGTTAGCGGCACTGATGCAATCGTGAAGGGCGACTATGCTGGCGCCGTAACTCAGACGGCAGAGCCGGATGACCACTTTACCCACGTATTCCTGAAGGAGGTCCGTACCCCTGCCGACCAAATACTCGCTGGCGCTCGGGACCGGCGACATACGGCAGGGAAACTGTCGATCTATGGGCTACCCCCTAGTGCGGTGCGCGAGCTAATCGAATCCGAAGGGGTGTCAGAGTGGGGGGCTTTTGACGAGTATTCCAGCGCGATGCTTCAAGTGGGTCTCAACGTCCCTGTCCGGTATCTGCCGGATTGGTACCCCGCGGAACATGGAGCCGTTCTTGAGCGGCTGGAGCAAGAGGTAGCGAAATTAGGCTTCTCCGTGTTTGTTGATGGCAGCGATTTGAGAAAGCCCGTTGTTCTCGAACCAGGCGAACGCAATCTACTAAAACCCATCAAGATCGCTGGCGATGAGGTTTCGGCGACAGGCTACTTTTACGCGAAACGGAAAGTTCTCGAACCGCGGTGGTTGAATGGCCTGCTTATTCGCATCCGCAATGCAGCAGTCGGAGAGTATGACAATACGTTTTTGAACTTTAAGCAGTCTGAGGGTGCGTTGTTTCAAGATTGGACTACTTCGGAGGTTTGGGCTAATGACCAACTGGAGGAGGCTCTAAATATTGATCGGCGAACCCTCCGCACGACCCATCCGGCGTTCGTGGAGTTCCAAGAGTGTTACCACGACCTCCTTTCGGATTTCTTGGCGGACGTCCGCAAGCGACTCTATTCCGAGCCGGCGTCGGAGCGACGGTTCAAGCAGGCGTCGGAAGAGGTACAGCGGTTTGCGGATGTGATTGAGAGTACGACCTTACCACCACGGATTCGGCGTGAGCTCAAAGAGTCTGTAAGCAGACGCCGCCCGAAGGATAAGCGCGATGTCTCACATGTGCTTCGGAAATTCTCGGTTGCGGAGCTCTATGACGTGGTACTGGATGTAGCGCGTGAGCAGCTCCCGCCGGCAGAGTTCGCGCAATTCGCCCGCGCACTCGCAGAGCGGCTCCTGCGCTGAGATGTCCCGAAAGGTCGACGCAGCTATGGCCGCTGGGCGGCCGGAGAAGGCGACTGTCCGCGGCCTCTGGGTTGACGAGGTCCGCCGTGCGGACGGATTGCCTGGTTCCGGAGAGGCGCCGCTTTATCTGACCCTTCCCGGTGCGCATGGGGGGGATATCGACGAGCTGATCAGGGCTGGAGTTGTGACGCTGGCCAAAAACGAAGCATCAATTCAGAACCCAGAGGAGCTACGGCTTGTTGCGCTGGAGAACTCACCGATTGCCTACGTGGAGCTACGACGGCGGTATCCCGGTTTAAAAGTCCTCCAGAGGGATCTCCGCGATGTCTTGGGTGGCGAGCTATGGCCAGAGGATAAAGACCGCGGGTACTACCGGGCACGGGTCGTCAATTTAGATATGAACACTCCATTAAAGGGTGCAATCGAGGACGGAGAGCTTTTATTCCCAGTCTTGACGCTCGTTCGTAAGCTAGCTGTGCTTCACGCCGATCCGCCGATCAACTGGACCCTCTGTCTTACTCTTCATGGCGAGGTCAAGTGGAACGCAGCCTGCGAGAGGCAAGCCTGTCGATTCTTGGCGGATAACTTTGCGCGGGACGAGACGTTTGCCAAGCATGCTGTAAGCACCCTCGGTGACGAGATCTTCGACCTAATTTGCAACAAGCCATCGAAGGCAAACCTTCGGAATCTTTCGCCTACCGACCAGCAAAGAATCATGATGGTTATCGTGCCGAAGCAGATTGCCTTTGATGCCCACACCGAGGGCTGGGCAGTTGATACCGTCGAGAACCTCCGGTACGGGGGAACCAGGAAACGTGCTCCGATGGTCACTTGGATCTTGCGGTTTAGTTGGGATGAGCGCCATGCCGACACTCTCTACCGTGAGGGCCTCGCGCAGGCTCTCGCGCAGCGCGGACACATCACGGCAGAAGGCAAGCTGCGCCGGGGCTGAGGCGCTGAGGGAGAGGATGATGGTCAATGGCGAATAAGGATGATCTTCGCACCTGGGTAGCTGATGCGGTTGGTGCTCACGATGGCGCCGCCACGATAGTTGAGGTTGCTATCCATATCTGGAGCAATCACGAGAGCGAGCTTCGGGAATCAGACCGACTTTTCTACACTTGGCAGTACGACATGCGGTGGTGTGCCCTTGAGCTCCGCAAGAGCGGCACCTTGGTCGCCGCAGCCAGCTCGCCGCCCGGCACTTGGGTCATGGCCTCCTAGGAGGTTCGACCGGAACCAGCTGGGCGCGGGCCATTTGTGCGGGTCTACCTCCACCGAAAAATCACAGCAAACTCTCTTATTGGGCAAACGGTAGCCGCTTGCATGGCGACCCTCCGACGCGCTCCTGCCACGTCGGAGGGTCGCGGCTGGGCGCGTCGTGATCCAGGGCCTGCGGGCGGGCAGCTACCGCGTGCGGCTTCTCCCACGACAGTGTGTGGCCGATCGAGACCAACGCCGGTTACGCCCCACACTTCTACGAGAACTCATCCCCCCCGGCGCAACCCTCCTCGATCTCGACTTCGGCGAGGTGGCCGCGGCAGTCGACGCCGAAATGGGGGAAGGGGGGCAGCGTCGAGGGAACGATCACCCGCGCCACCGACCATGCCCCGCTGCTGGGAGTCGGAGCCTGCGCGGTCCCGGTGAACAGGGAAGAAGAATGGCGCGAAGCCTGCGCATCCAGCGATGAAGACGGTGCCTACGCGATCGAAGGGCTGCCGAGCGGCGACTACGTCGTCGCCTTCTACCCCGGGTTTCAGTCGATGCAGCCCCCGACCCTGATGCGCCAGTACTACGACGGAGCCCAGCGGTGGGAGGACGCGACCCCCGTCCCGGTGACCGTTGGAGCTGCCACCGGGGCATCGACGCCGCGCTCGGGGTCGGCGGGAAGATCACCGGCCGGGTCACCGCCGCGGCCGACGGAACTCCCCTCGAAGGCGTGGATGTTTGCGCCTACGAAGCGGCCGGCGACGAAGAACCGTCTGCCTGCGAATCCTCCAACGGCCACGGCGAATACACGCTCCCGAACCTCGCCCCCGGTTCCTACAAGCTGAAGTTCAGCGCGCTCTTCTACGAAGGTGAAGAAGACCCGTTCTCGGAAGGCGAAAGCGAAGCGGTGCCGCCGCGGGAAGAATTCGCGACCCAGTTCTACAGCGGCAAAGGCTCGCTGGAGACCGCGACCGCGGTGGCTGTAGCCGCAGGTGGGACGACGGCGGGGATCAACGCCCAGTTGGCCAAACCCGGTGAACCCCTCCCCGAAGAGCCGCAGGGAGAAGTCGAGACTCCGTCACCCCAGCCGGTGCCGCCCGCCCTGACGCCGCCGCAGACGCAGCCGAAACCGCTGAAGTGCCGGAAAGGGTTCCGCAAGAAGGTCGTCAAAGGCAGGGCGCGGTGCGTGAAGAAGCACCGGGCGAAACACCGCCGCCAACGGCGCTAGCTCAGTAGCGCGGCGGCTGGTCCCGGTACGCCGGGTCCCGGACTTCGCGGCGTTCTTCGACCGGCGGTACCTCGCCTGGGGCGAGGGGCCGGGTGCGCCTGGACCAGACGATTTCCTGGAAGAGGCCGATCAGGAGGCCCGCCGCGCCGGCGACCATCAGGATCACGCCGATGGTGTCGATGCTGAGGCCCTTGACGTGGATGTTGGTCGCGAACTTGAGGATCGCGCCGACGGCTATGAGGAAGATGCCTGCTCCGATGGTCATGGCCGGTTGAATACCCCCGGGTTTGGATCGACAAACCGAAGCGGACGGCTGTCGTTTCCACCCTTTTCCTCGCTATAGGGGGGACAAGGGTGGAAACGATCAAGCGTGAAGGGACTTCCAGAGCTTGCGCTCGGCGCTGAGCACCTGCTCGGCCCCCTCGCCGACCGCGCGCCACAGCTCCGGCTCCGGCTCATCGCTCTCGCTCGCCGCTTGGAACGCCTCGGCCAGCTCGGTCCAGCGGCGCCGCCGCCTCGGCCGCGAGCGGTGCCTCGTCGCGGCCCGCCTCCTCGAGGAAGCGCGAGTACATCAGGCGGAAGGAGCCGCCGCCGGTGCCGCGGCGCTCGATCACCTGGTAGGCGAAGCGGGCGCACCACTGCCAGTCCTCGACCGCCTCCGGCCAGGAGCCGGCCTCCGCGGCGAGGCGCTCGACGCGCCGGCAGCCCGGCGAATTCGCCGAAGGGCGGCTCGAGCATCTCGCTCGCCGCGCGCTCGATCGCCGCCGGCACCGCCGCCAGCAGCCGATCGCGGTCGATCGCCTCGCCGACCGTGAACATGTGGCCTTCCAGCGGGTAGGCGGGGTGGCCGCTGTGGCGCGCCCGCGCGAGGTTCTCCAGCGCGCGTCGTCTGCAGCTGCTCGAACCCAGTGTCAGAGAGGTGGGCGACCTCGTCGTCGTAGCCGGCCAGCACCACCGCGTGGCCGGGGAAGTGGGCCGAGTTGCCGTAGTGGTCGAGGTAGTAGATGTCGGTCAGCAGCAGCGCCGGCTGGCCCGCGTCGACCGTCGCGCGCGCCGCCTCCCAGGCCGCCTCGCCATCCTCCTCGGCGAAGGTGCTCAGCTCCAGCGCCGCCCCGGTCAGCTCGCGGAAGGTCTCCTCCAGCCGCGCGGTGCGGCCGTTGAACCAGCGGCGTCGGCGAGGCGTCCTCGAGCGCCAGGTAGTAGAAGCCCGCCCCAGCGCCGAGCCCGAAGGCCATCTCCTCGCTGATCTCGACGCCGTGGAAGGCGAGCAGGTTGCGCAGCGCGGTCGAGCCGCAGTGGTTGCCGGGGGTGTGGACGTAGCCGGGAACGGTGGCCATCGCGCCGGATAGTCTCCTGCGCCGACTGCAGAACGCCGATCTCAAGCTGCTGCGCTGCGATGCGCACCCAGGGCCACAGCCGCGGCGTCGAGGAGGCGGCGATCGCCCTCGGCAAGGCCGGCAACAACGCCCTCATCTGGTTCCTACTCGGCGCCATGCTGGCGGTGATCGACAGCTCGCGCTGGGAATCGTGGCTGATCTGCGCCCTGCTCGGCCCGATCGCGATCGGGCTCAACTACGGCATCAAGCTCCTCGTCAAACGCCCCCGTCCCGTGCTCGAGGGCCTGCCGCCGCTCGGCGGTGCCCCCAGCTCGCTCAGCTTCCCCTCCGCCCACGCCACCTCCTCCTTCGCGGTGGCAACGGCGATGGTCCGGGTCGACCCGGCGATGGCCGCCGCCTTCCTCGTCGCCTTCGCGCTGCCCTCGGCCGCCCCTACCTCGGCATGCACTACCCGTCCGACGTCCTCGCCGGCGCCTTGATCGGCGTCGCCCTGGGCCTGATCGTCCCGCTCTCCTTCTGATGGTGGAGGAGACGCGATGAAGGTCGGGATCGTCGGGCTGCCGAACGCCGGCAAGTCGACCCTCTTCAACGCCCTGACCAAGGGCGGCGCCCAGACCGGCGACTACCCGTTCACGACGATCGAGCCCAACGTCGCCGTCGCCCAGGTGCCCGACGAGCGGCTCGAGAAGGTCGCCGAGACCGTCGGCAGCTCCGAATTGGTCCCGGCGAAAATTGACTTCCATGACATCGCCGGCCTGGTCAAGGGCGCCTCCGAAGGCGAGGGGCTCGGCAACCAGTTCCTCGCCTCGATCCGCGAGACCGATGCGATCTGTCACGTCGTCCGCTGCCACACCGAATCCGACGTGCCGCATCCCGACGGCCGCGTCGACCCGCTCGCCGACATCGAGACGATCGAGACCGAGCTGGTCCTCGCCGACTACGAACAGGTCGAGCGTCGCCTCGGCCGGGTCGGCAAGCAGGCGAAGACGGGCGACGTCGAGGCGGTCGCCGAGCACGGCTGGCTGACCGCGGTCCACGAGGCGCTCGCCGCCGGCCGCCCGGCGCGCAGCATCCCCGTCCCCGACGCCGCGCCGGACGCCGCCCGCAACCTGCAGGGGCTGACGACGAAGCCGATCCTCTACGTCGCCAACGTCGACGAGGGCGACGCCGAGCCGCCCGAAGCGGTCGTCTCCCACGCCAACGCAGTCGGCGCCGGGGTGGTCGCGGTCAGCGCCCGGATCGAGGGCGAGCTGGCCGAGCTCGATCCCGCAGAAGCAGAGGAAATGCGGGAGTCCTACGGGGTCGAGGGCTCCGGGCTGGCGCGCCTCGTCCGCGCCGCCTACGACCTGCTGGAGCTGATCACCTTCTTCACTGCCGGCGAGGACAAGGAGGCGGTTGCTCGGCCGCTGCACCGCGGCGCCACCGCACTGGAGGCCGCCGGCACGATCCACACCGAGATCATGGAAGCGTTCATCAAAGCCGAGGCGATCGGCTGGGAGCAGCTGGTCGCCTGCGGCGGCTACGCGCCGGCCCGCGACAAGGGCCAGCTGCGGATCGAGGGCCGCGATTACGTCGTCGCCGATGGCGACGTGATCACGATCAAGGTCTGAACGGCGCTGCGGTCGAGGCCCTACCGCCCCGCCGATCGGTGCTGCATCGGGGCGGTGGGTCCGGGGTCAACCCCCCTTGTGGATCGAGGTGGCCGGATAGGTCTGGCCGCATCCGCTGAACTGCATACGCATCACCTCCTTTCCTCACCGGAAGCGTCCTTCGCGGCGATGCAGTGGGTCCTATTACTTCGAATGGACTCAGTAAAGGGTTCCACCTAGCCATATTCACGCAACGTCCGGGCATTTATGCCCTAAGGTGCGCTGCCGTGGAGTCGATCAATCGAAAGGGCTCGAGGATGGCGGAGAGGGAGATCGAGGGGAAGAAGCGCAGCGAGACGATCTGCAACGCCCTCAAGCACCCGTTGCGAGTCCGGATCCTCGAAGCCCTCAACGAAGGCCCGCGCAGCCCCAGCCAGTTCGTCGAGGAAGGCCTGATTCCGAAGGAGAACTACAACACCTATCAGCAGGCCCTCTCGCTCGCTTCCTACCACTTCCGCGAGCTCGAGAAGGAAGGGTGCCTCGAGGTGATCGAATCGATCCCCCGGCGCGGCGCGGTCGAGCACGTCTACCGCGGCCTGGCCCGCATCTACTTCAACGACGCCGAATTCGAAGAGACGCCGCGGGAGACGCGGCAGCGGCTGTCGCGGATCTCACTGCAGGGGTTGATCGCCCGGGCCGATCGGGCGATCCGCGAAGACACCTTCGACGCCCGTGCCGATCGCCACCTGACCTGGCTGCCGATGCAACTCGACGAGCGGGCCTGGGAGGAAGTGATCGCCACCCTGGCGGCGACCTTCGCCCAACTGACCGTGATTCGAGAGGACGCCCGCGACCGGCTCGCGGCCTCCGGCGAGGAGGTGATCCCGGCGACCGTCGCGATGCTCGGGTTCGAGTCGCCGTCCCCGCCACCGCTGCGCGACTGAGCGACTCCTGTCGCTTTTGGTGCCCCCAGGGGTCCATAAAGCGACACGCCCCTTAGGCTTCCGGCATGGAGGAACGGGCGCGGTACCCCGAGGTCGCCGCCAAGGCCGGCCACTACGAGAGCTTCTACGTCAAGGCCTGCCGGCCGGACGGGGGACAGGGGGTCTGGATCCGCCACACGGTTCACAAGCGCCCGGGCGCCGAGCCGAACGGCTCGATCTGGTTCTGCCTCTTCGACCGCGACGCGCCGGCGCCGCGGGCGACCAAGGTGACGGTGCCGGCGGCGCAGCTCGCGGCGCCGGCCGGCGACTGGATCCGGGTCGCCGACGCCACGATCGGCCCCGGCCGCGCCGAGGGCTCGGTCGAGACCGAGGCGCTCAGCGCCGCCTGGTCGTTCACCTTCGCCGGCGACGCCGAGCCCTGCAAGTATCTGCCGACCGACTGGCTCTACAGGGCGCCGCTGCCGAAAACCAAGTTCCTCGCGCCGTACCCCGACGCCCGCTTCCAGGGCCGCCTGGAGATCGACGGCGAACCGTTCGAGCTGAGCGGCTGGCCGGGGATGATCGGCCACAACTGGGGGACCGAGCACGCCGAGCGCTGGGTCTGGCTCGAGGGCACCGGCTTCGCCGACGCGCCCGACACCTACTTCGACGCCGGCGCCGCCCGCGTCCGCCTCGGTTCGCGGGTGAGCCCCTGGATCCCGTCCGGGATGCTGGTCCTCGACGGCGAGGCGCACCGGCTCGGCGGCCTCGGCGCGATGCGCTCCGCCCGGATCGAGGAGCAGCCGACGGTCTGCAGCTTCTCCCTACCCGGCAAGGACGTCGTCGTCCACGGCCGCGTCACGGCACCGCAGAAGGATTTCGTCGGCTGGGTCTACGCCGACCCCAAGGGCCCCGAGCACAACACCGTCAACTGCTCGGTCGCCGACCTCGAGCTGACGGTCGAACGCCCCGGCCTGCCGCCCCGCGAGCTGACCCTCCCCGGCGGCGGCGCCTACGAGCTGGGGATGCGCGAGACGGATCACGGCATCCCGATCCAGCCGTACCCCGACGGCTGAGTGTCGATTTCCTCTCGCTATACGAGAGCAAGTCGACATCGGTCGGCGGGCGCGCGGCGGTACTGGTGGATCTGGTTCCTTGTCGCGCCGCTCGTAGCTTGGGCGCTGGTACGCGGCCTCGGTCTCGACCACGGCTTCCCGCTGGTGCCGCTGATGGCGTTCACGCCCTACGCGGCCGTCGCGGCCTTCCTCGTCGCCGGGGTCGCGCTGGCGCTGCGCAACTGGGCGGCGGCGGGGGTCACCAGTCTCGTCACGCTCCTCCTCGCCGTCGCGGTGTTGCCGCGGGCGATCGGCGCCGGGACCGTCGACCCCGAGGGCCGCGAGATCCTCAGCGTCCTCTCCTCGAACATCTACGTCGGCCGTGCGGATCCCGAGGCGCTGGTCGACCTCGTCGACCGCTACGACGTCGACCTGCTCAGCGTCCAGGAGCTGACGCCGAAATTCGCCCGCGAGCTGCGCCGCGAGGGGCTCGAGCGGCGGCTTCCCAACGCAATCGAGGAAACCCGCCCCCGTTCCTCCGGCGCCGGCCTCTACTCGCGCCTGCCGATGCGCAAGCTTCCAGGCTCGGAATTCTTCTTCCGCATGCCGCGCGCCGTCCTGACGTTGCCCGGCGGCCGCCGCCTCCGCGTCGTCGGCGTCCATCCGTATCCGCCGGGGCGGGGAAACGACGATCTCTGGCGCGAAGGGCTCGAGAGCCTGCCGGCGGCAGGCACCGATCCACCCTGGGTCCTGATCGGCGACTTCAACGCCACCCTCGACGTCTCCCTGCTGCGCGAGACGATTGACCGCGGCTACCGCGACGCCGGCGCAGTCGCCGGCAGGGGCCTCGTCCCGACCTGGCCGAACGCCGGCCACGACCTACCGCCGGTGATCACCATCGACCACGTCCTCGCCGACGCCCGCCTCGGCGTAGTCGACTACGGCGTCGAGGATCTGCCGGGATCGGACCACCGCTCGATCCACGCCGAGCTGGCGCTGCCCGAGTGGGGTGGCTAGCGGCCGCTGACGACCTTTTCGAAGCTCATCCAGGTGTCGTAGCCGCCGAGCGCGAGCGAGAGCTGCGAGCCGGTGACGGTCGAGGTGCCTCCGGTCCCGACCAGCTTCGCCGAGATGATTCGCGGCGAGACGCCGGTCTTGACGATCACCACCTGTTTCAGCTTCCCCTGCAGGTAGGCGCCGAGGCGGGAGCTGATTTCCGGGCCGCTGAAGTCGAGCGTCCACTTGTGCAGCGGGCAGTAGTAGTCGTAGGGGTCGGGGACGCCGACCAGGTAGGGGACGGGGGAGCCGAAGACGTTGGCGGCGCTCTCGGTGTGGCCGCCCGAGCAGGCCGAGTAGAGGGTCTGGGCGACGTCGCCCCCGTACATCACGACCTGGCCGCGGGTCGCGGCGACCGCGTCGTTGGTGCTGGCGTACTCGCTTTCCAGGCCCTCGTAGACCTGGCTGCGGGTGTCGGAGTAGAGGTCGAAGCCGTTGCCGCCGACGTCGCCGGTGAGGGCGATCGAGCGCACCGCCACCGCCTGGGCTTTCAGCTCCTCGGCCGGCCAGGAGGGCGGCGACCTCGTTCGGCATCACCCCTTTCACGTACTGCTCGAGCGCCAGCGCGTTGACGACGTTGAGCGAGCCGGCGTCGCTTTCGGTCGGCACCGTCTCCAGGGCGCCGCGGAAGGTCCCCTGGCCGGCGATCGCGATCCTGCCGCGCCCGGCGGCGCGCAGCCGCCGCCCGCAGTTGGCGAGCGGTTTGCCGCCGGAGCTGCGCAGCTTCACCGAGCCGCCGACGCGGTGGGCCTCGTAGCTGCGCCCGGGGTCGAGCTGCGCGCCGCAGGCGCTGGTGGCGCCGCTGAATTCGACGTCGCCGGGGGAGATGTCGAGCAGGACGCGGACGACGCTGGACTTTTCCAGCGTGCCGAGGCTGGTCCCCGTGTAGTAGTGGCCGAGGATGAAGCGGTAGTTCTTGCCCTGCTTGGCGTAGCCGTAGGCGCCGTAGGCGCTCATCCCGACCCCGTGGCCGAAGCCGCGCCCGTGGACGACCCAGCTGACGCCGGCCTGGGCGACGACCGGGTAGAGGGAGAGGAGAAGGACAGCCGCCCCAGGTGGCCACGCAGCCACGGAACTCCTTGCTCAGCTGGCCCTGTTGATGATCTCGTACATCTCTGAGGCGAACAGATTCAACAAACAGGAGTAGCGGCCTGCATCGGCGGGGGCGTACGCTGGATGGAGACGAAATTCGGAGGAGGAAGCGATGGCGACGCAGACCGTAGAGGCAACCGACCACAAGCTGCTCGCCGCCGGCGAGTGGATCGAGACCGGCGATTGGGCAGAGGTGAAGAGCCCCTACGACGGGACCGTCGTCGGCCGGGTCGCCCTTGGCGACGAAGCGCTGGTCGAGCGGGCGATCGAGGCCGCCCACGCGGCCTTCGAGGAGGCCGACTTTCCCCAGCACGAGCGCGCCGCGATGCTGGAGCGCGCCGCCGAGCTGGTCGCCGAGCGCCGCGACGATCTGGCCGCGACGATCGCCGCCGAGGCCGGCAAGCCGATCAAGACCGCCACGGTCGAGGCCGAACGCTGCGTCTCCACGCTCGAGTTCTCCGCGGTCGAGGCGCGCAAGCTGACCGGTGGCACGGTGCCGATGGACGCTGCGGCGGCAGGCGCCGGCAAGCTCGGCGTGATGCTGCGCGTTCCCTACGGGGTGGTCGGCGCGATCAGCCCCTTCAACTTCCCGCTCAACCTCGTCGCCCACAAGCTCGGGCCGGCGATCGCCGCCGGCAACGCGGTCGTCCTCAAGCCCGCCGGCCAGACGCCGATCTCGGCGCTGAAGCTGGCCGAGATCCTGGTCGAGGCGGGCCTGCCGGAAAGCTGGCTCTGGTCGTCCCCGGGCCGGGCTCCAAGGTCGGCAACACGATCGTCGAGCACCCGCTGACCAAGGCGATCACCTTCACCGGCTCGGCCTCGGTCGGCTGGGGTATCCGCTCCAAGGTCCCGCACAAGAAGGTCAACCTCGAGCTCGGCTCCAACGCGCCGCTGATCGTCAACGACGACGGCGACTGGGAGACCGCCGCCGACAAAGCCCAGATCCACGCCTTCTCCCATGCCGGCCAGAGCTGCATCTCGATCCAGCGGATCCTCGTCCACGAGGCCGTCGCCGACGAGTTCACCGCGCGGCTCGTCGCCAACGTCGAGAAGCTGACCGTCGGCGATCCGCTCGACGAGGGCACCGACGTCGGCCCGCTGATCACCCCCGACGACCGCGACCGGGTCAAGCAGTGGGTCGAGGAGGCGGTCTCCGGCGGGGCGGAGCTATTGACCGGCGGCGAGTTGGTCGACGAGGGCCGCTGCCTGGCGCCGACCCTGCTGAAGGGGTCGCCGAAAGCGGCCAAGGTCTGGTGCGAGGAGATCTTCGGCCCGGTGGCGACGATCGACACCTTCTCCGACTTCGACGAGGCGCTGAGGCTCGCCAACGACTCCAAGTTCGGCCTCCAGGCCGGCGTCTTCACCCGCGACATCGGCCGCGGCCTGCGGGCGGGCCGCACGCTCGAGTTCGGCGGCGTGCTGATCAACGAGGTGCCGACCTTCCGCACCGACCAGCAGCCCTACGGCGGCGTCAAGGATTCGGGGAACACCCGCGAGGGGCCGGCGTACGCGGTCTATGAGTTGACTGAGGAGCGGTTTGTGACGTTGCAGGGATAGGTGAGGGAGACGGGCGATCGGGTTAACCACCGCAAAACTTTTCCCGCTTAAAAGTGGGTAGGCTTCGCGGATGGGTCCGAATTCGATGATTGGATGGGGCCAATGAGCGTCATGAACCAAGACTTAGGAGCACCACCCTCGATGCGGTCCAAGATAGGACCCTTTCCGCTCAATACGGTCATTCAGGGCGACTGCCGAGAGTTGATAGCTGAGCTCCCGGATGAGTCAGTCGACATAGCCATCACGAGTCCCCCGTATTGGGGTCAGAGGCTCTCAATGGGGAACGGAAACGAGGAGGATCCTCGTTCCTATGTCGCGGCGCTGGCTGACGTTTTCCAGCTGTTGCTTGCCAAGCTCAAGTCCGATGGATTGCTTTGGATAAATATTGGTGATTCATACAATACGCCAGTCAACTGGCGAAAATCCGATCACACATATAGCACGCTTGGAGCTGAGCAGGATGGCTTGGACGCCGCGAATTCCGCCTATGTAAAGCCGCGAGCCAAGCGGCGTGCATTCATTGATCCATCCGAGAACTGGCTTCAGTACGGAAATCTCTTAGCGCTGCCGTATCGCCTTGTTACTTCTCTGTCAGACGTCGGCTTTCTCTTCCGGGGCGAGGTTATATGGAAAAAGAAAAACCCAATGCCTGAGGGCAGGTGCCGCCGCCCGCATCGGCAGCACGAGTCGATCTATCTATTTGCAAAGACTGACAGACACTCATTTCGGGTAAGCCCTCCTGTGGGTTCAGTGTGGGAAATTCCCAACGAGAGAATCCAAGGGCTGGCACACTATTCGCGTTTCCCTGAGGAGCTCCCGCGGCGGTGCATAGAAGCATTCGGGGCTCATGGGGAAACCGATGTTGTCGTCCTCGACCCGTTTTCGGGTTCGGGCACGACCGGCGTGGCTGCCATCAACCTGCAGTGCTCATATATCGGCTTTGAGATAGATCAAGAGCATGTGGGGGCGTCCAATCAACGGTTGGACGAGGTAGCTAGAGCTCAAGGCCAGCTTTCAGCTGCCTGAATCGCTCCCACTCAGACTGCACGAAATCCGTAAAGACGTCGTGCGGATCTTTGAAGTTGCATACATAGATCGGGGCTGCCACATCCTGTTGCTCCAGTGGGGTGGGTTTCGTACGACTGTTATAGGAGAAGCACGCGGAAAAGAAGCCATCGACCTCGAAGTCCTTGCGCTTGGCGCTGCGGCTGTCGCCTGAGTCACCGAGCAGATCACCGAGCTCACCTCGATTTATGGGGGACTCACCAGGAGTACTCTTGCAGTCCATAGTCCAAAAGGGTGAACAGTAGCCTGCATCTACGAGTGCCTTGCTCAGCTCGACGTCATCGGTACGTCGCTCGGCAAAACTGGCCTTGACATGAACAACTCCAAAGCAAACTGGATGTCCGCCATTCCGCTGGGCACTTAAGACAACATCGACCTTATCGGGCTCTAAGCGGCTGGGGACCTCGAGCTGACCGAGAAGAAAGTCCCTTTCGTCCCCGGAAGGAATGGACAGGTAAATCCCGAGTTGTCTCAAATACGAACCGTAGTGCGAAACCAGAAACCTCTCCAGTGCCCAGCCGCCGGTTCGCTTCCAGCTCTGATCAAGGTTGCGACGTGCCTCGGTCGCTGGGTGATTGAACGGATCGAGATAGGCTCGGTAAATCAAGAACCACCATAAATCTGACGGATTGGCATTTGGCCACAAACCGATGGCGAGGTTAAAAGCTGCAACAACGGCATCGCTCTTCTGCTGTGCCTTGGCCAGACCATCACGAAGAGCACGTAGGACCTCTTCAAACTGATTTAGGCCCGCATCCCTCAATCGATACGACGCTTCGTAGTCGCCATAGTCAAATTGAAGAAGGAGGTCGTCTTCGATCTCCTCAGCCAGGAGACTACGAGCAACGGAACCAGCAGCTGCGTTCGTGTTGATTCCTTCGAAGAGTTCGGCAGGCCCTCGGCCGAAGTGATGAAGCATCGCGATCAAGACATCCAAAGCGGGCACTGCCTCACCGGCCTCGAAACGGCTGATCCAGCCAGGTCCCAGGATAAGCTGCTCCTCGAGTTCGGCCGGGGACATATTTGCTTCCTGGCGGAAATCGCGCAATCGACTCAGGATATGCTCGACGATTGGGCTTATCGGCATTTGTGTGAACCTACCGTCTGCTCATCTGCAAATGACACTCGCACTTTTGGCAGGGGTCGCCCGGTAAGAACCTACTCGTGCGGCCGGGCCATGCGGCGGTGGTCGAGTGCCTCCTCGAGCACCGCGGGCTCGACTCCCTGCTCCAAGGCGACCTCCCGCAGAGAGCGACCTGACTCTGCTGCGGTCTTGACGATGTCTGCAGCGCGGTCGTAGCCGATGTGGGGGTTCAGTGCGGTTGCGGTGGCGAGGGTGGCCTCCGCGTGACGGTTGGTCATCTCCTCGTTGGCCTCGACGCCCGACACGCATTTCTCGTTCAGCAGGCGCGAGGCACTCGCCAGGAGTTTGATCGAGTCGAGCAGGTTGCGGGCGATCAGCGGCACGCGGACGTTGAGCTCGAACTGGCCCTGGCTGCCGGCGACGGTGATCGCGGCGTCGTTGCCGATCACCTGGGCGGCGACCTGGATCACGACCTCGGGGATCACCGGGTTGACCTTCCCGGGCATGATCGAGGAGCCCTTCTGCAGCTCCGGCAGGCGCAGCTCGGCGAGGCCGGCGCGCGGGCCGGAGCCCATCAGCGCCAGGTCGTTGGCGATCTTGTTGAGCGAGACGGCGTAGACCTTGAGCGCACCCGAGAGCTCGACCAGCGCGTCGCGGTTGCCCTGCGCCTCGAAGGCGTCGAGCGGGGCGGAGATCTGCAGGCCGGTGTCGGCGGCGAGCGTCTCGCGCACCTTGGCGGCGAACTCGGGGTGGGTGTTGAGGCCGGTGCCGGTGGCGGTGCCGCCGAGCGGAATCTGGCCGACCCGCCGCAGCGTCCCCTCGACCCGCTGGACGCCGAGCCGGACCTGCGCGGCGTAGCCGCCGAACTCCTGTCCCAGCGTGACCGGGACCGCGTCCATCAGGTGCGTGCGTCCCGCCTTGACGACGTCGGCGAACTGCTTCGCCTTCTCTTCCAGTGCGCCCTCGAGGCCGCCCATCGCCGGCAGCAGGTCGTGGGTCACCTCGTCGAGCGCCGCCAGGTGGACGGCGGAGGGGAAGACGTCGTTCGAGGACTGGCCCATGTTGACGTGGTCGTTGGCATGGGTCTCGCCCCCGGCGAGGTTGGCGATCACCTCGTTGGCGTTCATGTTCGACGAGGTGCCGGAGCCGGTCTGGAAGACGTCGACCGGGAACTGGTCGTCGTGCTCGCCCTCGGCGATCGCCTTGCCAGCGGCTGCGATCCGCTCCGCGATGTCGCCGTCGAGCCCGCCGAGGGCGCCGTTGGCCTCCGCCGCCGCGCCCTTGATCCGGCCCAGCCAGCGCACCACCGGCACCGGCACGCGCTCGCCGGAAACGGGGAAGTTGTCAACGGCTTTGGTGGTCTCGCCACCCCACAGCTGTTCGCTCAAAACTGCCTCCATGTGAAGTTCTCGGGCCTCCCAGCGTATTGACCGCCGAGCGCCGAGGGACGTCAGCCGCCGCTGCGGCCGGCCTCGAATCCTTCGCTGTAGGTGGGGATGAACCCCGGCGGAGACGCCTGCTTATCCGGTACGAAACGAGCGGCGACGACCAGGCGGCGGACAAGGTCAGAATGAATCCCTTCGCTCTCTTCGGCGCCGCGCTCGACCGCGCCGAGCAGGTACCCGAGCTGGAGGCTGGCCGCGCCCCCCGGGTCTTCCCGCGCTTCGGCGTTGAGCGCGGTCGCGGTCTCGAGCATCGCTTCGCCGACCCGCGAGAGGTCACCGCCGGTTTGGTTGCGGGTGAGGCATTCGCTGATCAGCGTCTCGTCTTCCAGCAGCACTTCGTCGGGCGCCGCCTTCAGCGCTCGCTTGTAGGCCGCGGAACCTTCGAGGCAGGCCACCGGCGTCGAGTCGTCCGAGCTGCCGCAGCCGCCGGTGAGTAGTCCCGCGATGCAGACGAAGGTGACCAGCGCGAGCGCACGCATGGCGCCGAATCCTATGGATCGCCCCCCGGCCGGGGGCGGGGATCAGTCGCCGGGCCGGGCGGAGACGCCGCCGGTGGAGGCCTGGGCGACGCCGCCGGGAGGTCCGGCCGGGGCCTTGGGCGCCGAGTGCGGTTTCTTGCGCGGCACCGGCTTCACCCCGGCGAAGCTGACCGGGAAGACTTCGACCCATTCGGCGAGCGTGAACATCGGCGCGATCGCGTGGTTCCAGGAGAGGTGGAGATGGTTGCCGCAGCCGTGGCCGGCGTCGCCGTCGTAGCCGACCCAGCGGAACGGCGGCCGCGGTTTGTTCTGTTCGGGCTCGGCCCAGAGGGCGAGGCGGGTGATCGCGGTCCAGCCGGCATCGCATTTGGAGCTCGCCTCGAGCGGGACGATGTCGACGGCGAGGCCGTTGTAGTGGTCTGAGTTCTTGACGTGGCAGTCGTCGCAGCCGGCGTGTTCGCCGTTCGGCAGCGGGCCGGAGTAGCCGTCGGTGACGTAGATCGGGTAGCGCTGGGCGATCCAGCGCAGGTTGGGGATGATCCGCTGGTCGACCATGTCGCCTTCGGCGTGGGGGATCGAGGCCGGGATCGGGACGATCTCGCCCGTCCCGTAGGCGACCTTGGTCAGCGGCGCCGCCTCCGCATAGGCGCAGATCGCCAGCAGCGGCGCCAGCGAGAGGGCGAAGACGGCCAGGGTGCGCGCCCAGGCGCTGGCGAGGAGGCGGTGGCTCACTCCCCCGTTATCGGCGCTACGACGCCCGTCGCTTGAATCCTGCTCAGAAGTTCTCCCCGACATGAGGTAGTTGCAACCCGGCCGGATAGGGTTCGATTCGTGCCCAACGTCCGCGAAGCCGCATTCGACCTCTTCCGCGCCCACGGGATGACGACGATGTTCGGCAACCCGGGCTCGACCGAGCTGCCGATGCTCGCCGACTTCCCGAGCGACTTCCGCTACGTGCTCGGTCTGCAGGAGGCGGTCGTGGTCGGGATGGCCGACGGCTACGCCCAGGCCTCGGGCAAGACGACCGTCGTCAACCTCCACACCGCGCCGGGAGTCGGCAACGCGATGGGGGCGATCTTCAACGCCCAGGCGAACCACTCGCCGCTGCTGATCACCGCCGGCCAGCAGGCGCGCGCCCAGATCACCCTGCAGGCGAACCTGACCAACCGCGACGCGACGCGGATGCCGCACCCGCTGGTCAAGTGGTCCTTCGAGCCGCCGCGGGCCGAGGACGTGCCGCTGGCCCTCGCCCACGGCGCCCACCTCGCCGGGCTGCCGCCGCGCGGCCCGGTCTTCGTCTCGCTGCCGATGGACGACTGGTACGCCGAGGTCGACGAGGCCGACGCGAAGGCGGCGATCGAGCGCAAGGTCGACGGCCGCGCACGTCGCCGACCCCGAGGCGGTCCGCGCCCTCGCCGAGCGCCTCGACGCCGCCGCCAACCCGGTCCTCGTCGCCGGCCCCGACATCGACACCGCCGGCGCCTGGGACACCGCCGTTGCCCTCGCCGAGCGCCAGCGGCTCCCGGTCTGGGCCTCGCCGGCGACCGGCGGCGTCCGCCTCGGCTTCCCCGAGAACCACCCCAACTTCCGCGGCGTCCTGCCGCCGGCGATCGGCCCGGTCGGGCAGACGCTCGAGGGCCACGACCTGATCCTCGTCGTCGGCAGCTCGGTCTTCCCCTACTACCCGCACATCCCCGGGCCGCTGCTGCCCGCAGGGCGCGCGGCTGGTGGCGATCACCAGCGACCCCGACGAGGCGGTGCGGGCGCCGATGGGCGACGCGATCGTCGCCGACGTCGGCCTCACCCTGGCGGCGCTGCTGGAGGCGGTGCCGGAGTCCGTCGCGCCCGGCACCGGAGCCGAACCCCGGCCCGGGGGAAATCCCCGCCGAGCGACCCGCTCAACCCCTCGACCGTCCACACCGCCCTCGCCGAGGTCATGCCCGAGGACGCGATCGTCGTCCTCGAGTCCCCGTCCAGCACCCTGGCGCTGCGCAACCAGCTGCGCATCTCCCGTCCCGGCAGCTACTACTTCAGCGCCGGCGGCGGCCTCGGCTTCGGCCTCGCCGCCTCGGTCGGGGTCCAGCTGGCCCAGCCCGACCGCCCGGTCGTCTGCGTGCTCGGCGAGGGCTCGGCCCAGTACGCGATCACCGCCTTCTGGAGCGCCGTCGCCTACAAGGCGCCGGTCACCTTCCTCGTCCTCCGAAACGAGGAGTACGCGATCCTCAAGTGGTTCGCCGAAGTCGAGCAGGTGAACGGCTCGCCCGGCCTCGACCTGCCGAAGCTCGACGTCGCCGCGGTCGCCGAGGGCTACGGCGTCAAGGCGCACCGGGCGAAGGGACGCGACGAGGTCGCCGGCGCGCTCTCCGCGGCGCTCGCCTCCTCCCAGCCCGAGCTGGTCGAAGTCCCGGTCTCGCCGGGCATGTCCCTCTTTTAGCTCATTTCAAAACTGGATCGGGCTGATCCGAGCCAGGTAGGCGGTCGTCAAGAGATAGACCGTCGTAGTCATGCAGATCAGGCACAGAGACGCAAGAACCGTTCCCTGATCATCTCCCGCCAAGGAGTAAAGCGCGGCAGCCTCGCCAATTAAGACCAGGGAAGTCATTTTCCTGGCTTGTACGGCTATTTCCCGTTGGAAAGTTTCGGCGGCCGCTGCCAATGTTGGATCGTTCTCTTTCACTTTCAGATCGAGCGCTTTCCGCCACACCCGAGAGAAACGCTGATGAACCCCCGCGAGCTCTACGAACATCGCTACAAGCAGTAGGGGAAATATTTGGGCTGAGGCCGAAAAGAAAGGAGCTCGAACTCGAATTCCCAATGCACCCGCGAGTGAGCCAAGAAGCACGGAGGTCACAATGATCGCTAGAACGAGGTGTGGATAAATTGCCTGAATGGCAGAGTTGAAGAGGTCGCTCAGCTTTTTGGTCATCTAGTTCGTACAGTTGAAACAAAGACCAGAATTCTTGGCAGCAGGCTCTTTAAAGTCTTCTCGTTGCTTCGGATGCCGCTGCTCAAACACCACTCCAAGATCGCTGCTCCGCCGAGTCAGCCGGTCGAGGACCGCGCTCCGGACGAGCTGGCGGCCGGCGTCGCGGCGCCGCTGCGGCGCGAACTGGAGGAGCTGCTGGGAGCCGACCGCGTCCTGCACCGGGTCTCCGACCTCGTCGCCTACGCCTCCGACGCCAGCCCCTACCGGCGCTTCCCGCGCGCGGTGGTCGAGGCTCGCGACGCCGAGGACGTCGCAAAAGTGCTGCGCTTCGGCCGCGAGCGCGAGATCCCGGTCACCTTTCGTGCCGGCGGCACCAGCCTCAACGGCCAAGGCCAGAGCGACGGCATCCTCGTCGACGTCCGCAGGCACTGGGGCGGGGTGCGGGCCGAGGACGACGGCGCCCGCGCCCGGGTCAAGCCGGGGACGATCCTCGGCCACGCCAACCGCGTCCTCGCCCCGCACGGCCGCAAACTCGGCCCCGACCCAGCCAGCACCGACGTCTGCACCGTCGGCGGCGTCGTCGCCAACAACTCCGGCGGGATGCGCTGCGGGGTTACCAGGGACTCCTACTCGACGGTGCGCGAGCTGACCTTCGTCCTGCCCTCGGGGACGGTGATCGACACCGGCGCCCCCGGCGCCGCCGAGCGCTTCGCCGCCGCCGAGCCGGAGCTGGTCGCCGGCCTCGAGGCGATCCGCGACGAGATCCGCGCCGACGCCGAGCTGGCCGAGCGGATCCGCCGCAAGTTCGCGATCAAGAACACGACCGGCTACCGCCTCTGCGCCTTCCTCGACGCCGACGAGCCGCTGGAGATCTTCCGCCGCCTGCTGGTCGGCTCGGAGGGGACGCTCGCATTCCTCGCCGAGGTCGTCTTCGAGACGGTGCCGGTGCCGGCGGTGACGACCACCGCCTGGGTCCACTTCCCCAGCATCGACGCGGCGATCGCCCCCGTCCCCGACCTGGTCGCCACCGGCGCCACCGCGGTCGAGCTGATGGTCGCGCCGGCGCTGATCACCGCCGCCTGGAACATGGTCGGCGCCCCGCAGGAGTGGAAAGAGCTGCCGCCGGAGTCGGCGGTCCTGCTGGTCGAGTTCGGCGGCGCGACGACGGGCGCCGGGCGGACGCAGGTCGCTCGCGCGCCGAAGCGATCCTCGGCTCCCACGAGACGATCCGGCCGATCGAGTTCACCCGCGAGGCGGAGGAGATCGAGCTCGCCTGGCGGGTGCGCGAGGGGCTGCACGGGCTGATCGGCCGGCTGCGGCCGGCGGGGACGGCGCTGATCGTCGAGGACGTCTGCGTGCCGCCGGAGCGGATCGCCGAGGGCGCCAAGGACCTGCAGGCGCTGCTCGGCGAGCACGGCTTCCTGCCCGGCGTCGCCGGCCACGCCTCGGCCGGGAACCTCCACTTCATGCTCACCCCGGACTTCGCCAAGCAGGAGGACCTCGAGCGCTACGAGGCCTTCATGGGCGGCCTGGTCGAGCTGATCGTCGGCAAGTACGACGGCTCGCTGAAGGCCGAGCACGGGACCGGGGTCAACATGGCGCCCTACGTCGAGCGCGAGTGGGGGGAGAAGGCGACCGAGCTGATGTGGCGGGTGAAGCGGCTCGCCGACCCCGATGGCGTGCTCTCGCCCGGGCGTCCTGCTCAACCGCGACCCCGGCGTCCACCTGCGCAACCTGAAGACGACGCCGCCGATCGAGGAGTCGGCGACCACCTGCGTGGAGTGCGGCTTCTGCGAGCCGGTCTGCCCGAGCCGCAACCTGACCACGACGCCGCGCCAGCGGATCGTCCTGCGCCGCGAGATGGCGCGCCAGCCCGAGGGCTCGCCGGTGCGCGAGGCGCTGCTCGCGAGTTCGACTACGACGCGCTCGAGACCTGCGCCGCCGACGGCTCCTGCCAGCTCGCCTGCCCGCTCGGGATCGACACCGGCAAGCTGGTCAAGGAGCTGCGGCGAGCGCAGCACGGCGAGCGGGCCGAAAGGGCGGCTCTGGCTGCCGCCAAGCGCTGGGGCGGCGGTCGAGAGATCTCTCGGGTGGCGCTGAGGGTCGGCGGGCCGCTGGCGCGGCGGACGAAGCGCGGGAAGGGACTCCCGGGTTCGGCTCGCTGGGGAGGAGCGGATGACCCTCTCCGGACAACAGCGCGGAGGGTCCGGAGAGGGTCATCCTCTCCTCCAGACGGGGCCGCTGCGGTCTACGTCCCCTCCTGCACCAACCGGATCTTCGGGCCCTCCGCCGACCGCAGGCCCAAGGAGGTCTTTGCGGTCTCGCGGAGTGGTCGATGCTCTTGTCGCTGTTTCGGGCCGGGCTGGAGTGCCGGTCTGGATCCCGGAGGACGTGGCGGGCAGCTGCTGCGGGCTGCCTTGGAGCTCGAAAGGGTTCGAGGCTGCGCACGCGCATAAGGCGAATGAGATGGTCGAGCGGCTCTGGCGCTGGAGCGGGGAGGGCGCGCTGCCGGTCGTGATCGACGCCGCCTCCTGCACCAGCGCGATCGCCGAGCCCGGCGAGGGGGTGCTCTCGGAGGCGAACGCCGAGCGGCTCTGGCAAGCTCGAGATCCTCGACTCGGTTGCGTGGGCGCATGCCGTCTGCTGCCCAGGCTCGAGGTCGACGAGAAGGTCGGCTCCGCGACCGTCCATCCGACCTGCGCCACCCGCCGCATGGGCCTCGCGCACCCGCTCGCACGCTCGCCGAGCGCCCTCGCCGACGACGTCTTCATCGCCCCCTCGGCCACCTGCTGCGCCTTCGCCGGCGATCGCGGCATCTCCCACCCCGAGCTGACCGCCTCCGCGACGCGCCCCCAGGCCGAAGAGCTATCCGGCCGCAACTTCGACGCCTACCTCTCCAGCAACCGCACCTGCGAGATCGGCTGACCCGCGCCACCGGCGAGCCCTACGAGTCGGTCCTCGTCCTCCTCGAGCGCCTCACGCGAACTTCCCCAACCTCTACCCAGCCGAGATAGAGGTCCTGGGGAAGTTCGGGTCCTGACCGCCCCGTCTCTAGCCGTCGGTCCGCGCTTCGACCGCGTCGACGCTCGCCGCGTCGATGTCACGGACCAGCGCCCGCGCCTTCTCGTCGCTCTCCATCCGCTTGTCGAGCAGCGGGTTGACGATGCCGCGCAGGGCGGAGACGTAGCGCCACCACTTCGGGACGAAGATCCGCGGCGCGCGTTCCTCGATCCCGCGCACCAGGCCGGCGCCGGCCTCTTCGGGGGTGATCCGTTTCAGCAGCCACTCGGGGCTCAGCTCCCGCACCCGCTCGGCGGTCTCCTGGGCGAAGGCGTCCTGGACGAGTTTGGTGTCGACCCAGCCGAAGTAGGCGACGCTGGCGCTGGCGCCGTGCGGCGATCAGCTCCACCCGCAGCGCCCGGCCGAGCGACTCGACCCCGGCCTTGGCGACCGCGTAGGGGCTGTTGCCGAAGCCGTTGGCGAAGGCGTAGACGGAGGAGACGACGACCATCTGGCCGCGGCGCTCGACGATCTGCGGCAGCGCCGCCCGCACCGTCCGCCAGACGCCGAGCATGTCGACCTCGAAGACGCGCTCCCACTCCTCGCCGGAGATCCCGCGCACGGTGGCGAACTGCTTCTGGGCGATGCCGGCGTTGGCGACCGCGACGTCGATCCCGCCGAGCTTTTCGACCACCTCGGCGACGGCGTCCATCATCGCGCTCTGGTCGGTGACGTCGCCGCCGAGCCCGATCGCCCGCGGCCCGATCCGCTCCGCCGCCTCGCGCGGCCTCGTCGGCGTCGAGGTCGAGGACCGCGACCGAGGCGCCGCGCAGGTGCATCTGCCGCGCGGTCTCGAAGCCGATCCCGCGGGCGGCGCCGGTCACCAGCGCGACTTTGCCGTTGAGGTCGTAGCGCTCCATCGGCGGCTGCACCCTAGCGCCCCGGCGGCATTCCCCTCCACGCCGCCCGCCGCTCTAGGCTGCGCCGGTGTCCGACGTCCAGTCCGCCTACGGCGAGCTCGCCGGCGAGCGCGGCCTCGAGCAGCTGCCCAGCTTCAGCCGCCGGCCCGCTGACGCCGCTCCTGGTCGAGGCCAAGGGCACGGCCGCTGCAGCCGGCGCTGCGCGGCTCGCTCGGCGAAGGGGTCGAGGGCGTCGTCGGCCAACTCGCCTACACGCGCAACAAGACCTTCCGCTTCCACGTCGCCCTCACCCAGGTCCCGGCCGCGACCGCCTTCGCCCCGCGCGTCTTCTGCATCCGCCGCCGCCGCAGCACCCGCGACGACGAGTTCTACGGCTTCGAGGCGCGCCACTCGAAGCTCTGGACCGAGAGCATCGGCGCTGAACGAGCGCTACGAGGTCGCCACCAGCCCCTATCAGGACCCGAACTGGCTGCGGCAGCTGTTCTCGCCGAGCCTCGTCGACTGGCTGGGGACGCAAGTCGCCGGCCGACTTCTCCTTCGAGCTTGCCTACGGCGCCCTGCTCGGCAGCATCGAGGCCGACCACCCTGGCGACCGAGGGCCTCGCTGCGCTCTGCGAGGCGACCGCCCACGTCGCCACCCGGATCCGGCGGGAGTGCGAGGAGTAGATGCAGCTCAACAGGGTCGGCATCTCCCTGATCGCCTTCTTCGGCCTCGCCGGGCGCGGCGTTCGCGATCGTCCCGATCCTGATCGGAGTCCCGGGGGAAGTGGCGGGAATCCTCGCCTCGATCGGGGTGATCTGGGTCCTCGTCGCCCGCGGGCTCCTCTGGTACGCGCGCCGTCAGAAAGAGAAGGCCGCCCGCAACGATTGGATCTTCCGCCAGGGCCTGCGCGGCATCGCGACCGTCCTCGCACGCCGGCAGCAGCGCGACCGTCAACGAGATGCCGCTGATGAGCCTGCGTCTCGACCTCGACGTGCCTGGACGACGGAACGCGGGAGGTGAAGCGGCGGGAGATCATGCCCGTCTTCGCCGCCAACCGGATGGAGCCGGGGCTGGTCCTCCCGGTCTACGTCAACCCCCAGGACCCGACGAGTTCGTCCTCGTCTGGTGAGCGGATAGTGCCGGTCAGAAATTGCAGGCGGGTCACCGTTTCCTGACCCGCTCCTAGAATCCTGACCCTCATGCCCGGATTCGAACCCGTCGACCCGAAGCAGTCCTTCCCCGAGCTGGAGGAGCGGGTGCTCGCGCGCTGGCGCGAGGACGACGTCTTCGAGCGCTCGCTCGCCGCAGCGCGAGGGCGCCGAGGTCTGGAGCTTCTACGAGGGCCCGCCGACCGCCAACGGCCGCCCCGGCTCCCACCACGTCCTCGCCCGCGTCTTCAAGGACATCTACCCGCGCTACAAGACGATGTGCGGCTTCCGGGTGCCGCGCAAGGCCGGCTGGGACTGCCACGGCCTGCCGGTCGAGCTCGAGGTCGAAAAGCAGCTCGGCATCTCCTCCAAGCAGGAGATCGAGGAGTTCGGGATCGCCGAGTTCAACCAGCGCTGCCGCGAGTCGGTCTTCGAGTACGTCGAGGACTGGAACCGGCTGACCGAGCGGATCGGCTTCTGGATCGACCTCGACGACCCCTACGTCACCCTCGAGGACGACTACATCGAGTCGGTCTGGTGGTCGCTGAAGCAAGCTCTGGGACGACGGACCGCCTCTACGAGGGCCACAAGGTCGTGCCCTACTGCCCGCGCTGCGGCACCGCGCTCTCCTCGCACGAGGTCGCGCAGGGCTACGAGGACGTCGAGGACCCCTCGATCTACGTGCGCTTCCCGCTGCTCGACGAGGCCGGCGAGCCGGCGAGTCGCTGCTGGTCTGGACGACGACGCCCTGGACGCTGCCCGGCAACGTCGCCGTCGCCGTCGCGCCCGACGTCACCTACGTGCGGGCGCGCGGTCGAGGGCGAGACGCTGATCCTCGCCGAGCCGCTGGTCGAGAAGGTGCTCGGCGAGGGCGTCGAGGTCGCTCGACCGCTTCCCCGGCTCCGAGCTCGTCGGCCGTCGCTACCGACGGCCCGGTCTTCGCCCTCGAGGACGGCGGCCCGCCGACGCCTTCCCGGTCCTCGCCGGCGACTTCGTCACCACCGAGGACGGCACCGGCCTCGTCCACATCGCGCCCGCCTTCGGCGAGGACGACTACGCGGTCGCCGCCGCAGCACGGGATCTTCGACCCGACCGACCACGGCACGCTCTACAACCCGGTCGGCCTCGACGGCAACTTCGACGACCGGGTCGCCGGCTTCGAGGGCAAGCTTCGTCAAGGACCCCGAGGTCACCGCGGCGCTGATCGCCGACCTCGAGCGCCGCGGCCTGCTCTTCCGCGAGCAGGTCTACGAGCACGCCTACCCGCACTGCTGGCGCTGCGGCACGCCGCTCCTCTACTACGCGAAGTCGAGCTGGTACATCGCCACCTCCCAGGTCCGCGACCAGCTGCTCGCCAACAACGAGGACGATCGGCTGGCACCCCGAGCACATCAAGCACGGCCGCTTCGGCAACTGGCTGGAGAACAACGTCGACTGGGCGCTCTCGCGCGACCGCTACTGGGGCACGCCGCTGCCGATCTGGGAGTGCACGGGCGAGGACTGCGACGAGCCGCTTCTGCGCCGGCTCGGTCGCCGAGCTGCGCGAGCGCGCCCGCGAGCCAGGTCCCCGACGACCTGCACCGCCCCTACATCGACGAGGTCGTCCTCGACTGCGAGACGTGCGGCGGCGAGATGCGCCGCGTCCACGTCGGTGATCGACACCTGGTACGACAGCGGCGCGATGCCCTTCGCGCAGTTCCACTACCCGTTCGAGAACGAGGAGGAGTTCGAGGAGCGCTTCCCGGCCGACTACATCTGCGAGGCGCATCGACCAGACCCGCGGCTGGTTCTACACGCTGCTCGCCGAGTCGACCCTGCTGTTCGACACGCTCCGAGCTACCGCAACTGCGTCTGCCTCGGCCTGATCCTCGACCCCGAGGGCCAGAAGATGTCGAAGAGCCGCGGCAACGTCGTCGACCCCTGGGACGTGCTCGACGCCCACGGCGCCGACGCCTTCCGCTGGTACTACCTGACCGCCCAGCAGCCCTGGGCCGGCTACCGCTTCTCGCGTCGACACGGTCGGCGAGTCGGTGCGCCAGTTCCTGCTCACGCTCTGGAACACCTACTCCTTCTGGGTCCTCTACGCCAACGCCGAGGACCTCGGCGCCGCTGGACTTCCGCCGAGCCGCCCGAGCCGGCGCCGAGCGACCTCGACCGCTGGGCGCTCTCGCGGCTGCAGGCGACGATCGCGACCGTGCGCGAGCGCATGGACGACTTCGACTGCACCGCCGCCGGCCGGGCGATCGCCGACTACGTCGAGGAGCTCTCCAACTGGTACGTGCGGCTCTCGCGCCGCCGCTTCTGGGAGGGCGACCGCGCCGCCTTCGCGACCCTGCGCCACTGCCTGCTGGAGACGGCCGCGCTGCTCGCGCCGTTCACCCCCTTCCTCGCCGACGAGATCCACCTCAACCTCGCCGGCGGCGAGGCGGAGCTCGGCGAGGCCGCCCGACTCGGTCCACCTGCGCGACTTCCCGCAGGCCGACCCGGCGCTCGCCGACCCCGAGCTGGAGGCAGGCGATGGAGGCGGTCCGCCTCACGGTCGAGCTCGGCCGCGCCGCCCGCGCCCAGGCCAAGGCCAAGGTGCGCCAGCCGCTGCGCCGCGCCGTGATCGTCGCCAACGACGCCGAGCGCGCGGCGATCGAAGCGCGCGCCGCCCTCGTCACCGCCGAGCTCAACGTCAAGGAGCTCGACTTCGTCACCGACGAGGCGGAGCTGGTCAGCTACAGCGGTCAAGCCCAACTACCGCGCCCTCGGGCCCCGCTTCGGCAAGCGCATGCCGCAGGTCGCGGCCGCGGTCGAGGCGCTCGACGCCGGCCCACGTCGCCGCGGTGCTCGCCGACGGCGGCGAGGTCGGGATCAACGTCGACGGCGACGACCACACCCTCGGCCCCGACGAGCTCACCCTCGCCCTGCAGCCGCTCGAGGGCTACGAGGTCGAGGCCGAGGCCGGCCACGCCGTCGCCCTGCAGCTCGAGCTCGACGACGAGCTGCGCCGCGAGGGCCTCGCCCGCGAGATCGTCCACGCCGTCCAGAACGCCCGCAAAGACGCCGGCCTGGAGATCACCGACCGCATCGAGCTCGCCCTCGGCGGCGACGAGGACCTGATCGCCGCCGCCCGGGCCCACGAGGCCTACCTCGCCGGCGAGGTTCTCGCCACCTCGGTCGCCTACGACGGCAGCGACGGCGCCGCCGCCAGGATCGACGGCCGCGAGCTCAGCATCGGCGTCTCTCGCGCCTAGCGGGGGAGAGATTTTTCTGCCGCGCCCTTAGTGGGGCGTGCGATTCACTCACCACGCGAAGAACGAAATGCGCCGGAAAAAGTGGACCCAGAACGAGGCTCTCGGGGTGCTCTCAAATCCGGTGAGGGTGGAGGCTGATGCGTACGGTAACCCCCGCTATCTTGGATATGTCCGCGGTGATTTGATTCGTGTGGTGGTAGCCGCCGATGAGCCAGATGTCGTGATCACTGTCCATCCGAGGAGGCATCTGTGAAAGCCACTTACGACAGCGAGGCAAACGCGCTTGGAATCGAACTGATCGAGGTCGATTACTGGGACGATGGCGACGGGTTCGACGAGGACTACTGCAACGTCGCCTTCTCAAAAGGACGTCTCGGTCTATATCGGCCTGCTGTGCCCGAGCGACAACCTTCATCTTCTTGAGGCTGTATCGGAGACCTACGAACTCGATGCTGGGGAACTGATTGCCTCGGCGAAAGCGGCGCTAGCCGCTCCTGACCGGGCCGTGACCGTCGGTGAACGTATCGCGCCTAGTTCTGTGGCTTCTCGCCGATGATGAAGTCGGTTTTCGCCGAGTCGGAGAACTTCACCCAGCAGTGATCGGGGGCGACGCCGGCCACCTCGACCAGCGCCGCTTCGATCCGCTTGGCGATCTCCGCCTTCTGCTCGTCGGAGCGGCCCTCGAACCAGTGGACGTGGACGAACGGCATCGGCGGGAGTGGCGCCGCCGCTAGGCGAGCGCCGGCTCCAGCTCGGCCTCGAGGCGCCGCTTCGGCATCGCCCCGACGACTTTCTTCGCGATCGCGCCGTCCTTGAAGAGGATCATCGTCGGGATCGAGAGGACCTCGTACTGGGCCGCCGTCTGCTGGTTCTCGTCGACGTTGATGCTGACGATCTTGAGGTCGTCGCGCTCGCCGTCGATCTCCTCCAGGACCGGGTGGACGACGCGGCACGGACCGCACCAGGGCGCCCAGAAGTCGACGAGGACGGGGCCCTCGGCGTCGAGCACGTCAGCTTTGAAGGTGGCGTCGGTTACGTCCGTCAATTTGCCAGTCACGGTATCGTTCTCCCGGTCGAGGTTCGGTCAGCTCAATACTTCAGAAAGTATAGCGCCGTTGTCCAGAGTGGAAAATGACGTCTGCTCTCCCTACCCGCGAGCCCCACGATGGTATTCCTTGGCGGGTGACGAATGCCGAGATCGCCGCCGCCCTGGAAGAGCTGGGGATCCTCTACGAGCTCGACGGGGCGGTCAAATACCGGGTCCTCGCCTACAGCACCGCTGCGAAGGCGATCCGCGAGAGCCCCGTCTCGGTCGCCGAGCTTGCCGCTCGGGCCGCGCCACCGAGATCCCCGGCGTCGGCAAGACCCTGGCCGAAAAGATCGACGGCGCTGCTGGAGACCGGCGAGATCCCCGCTGCGGTGAAGCTGAAGGCGAAGTTCCCGCCGACCCTGATCGAGGTCACCCGCGTCCCGGGCGTCGGCGCCGAAAACCGCGCGCCGCCTCTTCGAGGAGCTGGAGATCACCTCGATGGAGGACCTCAAGGCCGCGGCCGAGGGGGAGAAGATCCGCGACGTCAAGGGCCTCGGACCGAAGGCCGAGGAGAACATCCTCGCCTCGCTGGAGCGGCTCGGCGAGCCCGGCGAGGGACCCGGCCGCCTGCTGCTCTCGAAGGTGAAGCCGATCGCCGTGGAGCTCGCCGAGGCGCTCCGCGAGCACCCGGCCGCCAACCGGGTCGAGGTTGCCGGCTCGGTCCGCCGCTGGGCCAAGACCTGCAAGGACATCGACCTGATCGCGACCGCCGAGGAGCCCGCCGCGCTGGCCGAGCACCTAACCGGCCACCCGCTGATCGCCGCCGCCGGCAAACCCGGCCCCAACGGGGTCCGCGCCCAGACCCACAACGGCGTCTCGGTCGACCTGCGGATCGTCCCGCCGGCCGCCTTCGGCAACCTGCTGCAGCACTTCACCGGCTCCCAGGCCCACAACGTGCAGCTGCGCGAAGAGGCGGTCGCCCGCGGCCTCTCGGTCTCCGAGCACGGCATCACCGACACCGAGTCGGGCGACGTCGAGACCTGCGAGACCGAGGAGCGAGTCTATGAGCGTCTCGGCTACGCCTACATCGAGCCGGAGCTGCGCGAGGGCCGCGGCGAGCTGAAGGCGGCGCGCGAAGGCAAACTCCCCGACCTCGTCGAGCTCGCCGACCTCAAGGGCGACCTGCACTCCCACACGACCCTGTCCGACGGTCGCAACAGCCTCGACGAGATGGCCGAGGCCGCCCGCGACCGTGGCTACAAATACCTGGCGATCACCGACCACTCCGCCAGCCACGGCTTCGGCGACCACGTCTCCGCCGAGCGCCTCTGGGAGCGGATCGAGGAGGTGCGTGCCTGGAACAAGGGCAAGCGCGGCCTTCATCTGCTCGCCGGCTCGGAGATCAACATCGGCCTCGACGGCACCCTCGACTACCCCGACGACCTCGTCGCCGCCCTCGACTGGGTCGTCGCCTCCGTCCACACCTCCTTCAACGTCTCCGAAAAGGCGATGACCGAGCGCGTCGTCACCGCGATCGAGAACCCCGACGTCGACTGCATCGGCCACCTCACCGGCCGCCTGATCGGCCGCCGCGAGCCCTACGGGATCGACGTCGAGGCGGTCGCCGAGGCGGCCGCCCGCAGCGGCACGATGATCGAGATCAACGGCAATCCCAACCGCCGCGACCTCTCCGACCGCCACGCCCGCCTCGCGGTCGAGGCCGGCGTCAAGATCGTCCTCAACACCGACGCCCATGGCGTCGACACCCTCGACAACATGGCCTACGCCGTGGCCACCGCCCGCCGAGCCTGGCTCACCGCCGCCGACATCGCCAACACCCGCGGCTGGACCGAGTTCAAGAAGCTGCGCAAGCGCTAAGCCAGCGTTTTCAATAGCACGGCGAGGTAAACGGCGAGGTCGTCACCGGCCCCGACCAGAACTAGTGCCACTGAGGCGCTGATGATCATGCTTCGGTGGCGCCGCCAGCGACTGTCGCGGATGACTTCCCGGCGCATCTCAGCCGCGAAATCTTCCGCACTCGTCAATTGCGAGGCGCGGATCATCCGGGCGGCCGTTCGTTGAGATGGCGGCGGCCTTCTGCGGTGATCTCCCAGGTCCCCTTCGGAGAGTCCTTGCTGAGCAGACC
Source organism: uncultured Actinomycetes bacterium (assembly GCA_963724745.1). Classification (GTDB taxonomy): domain Bacteria; phylum Actinomycetota; class Thermoleophilia; order Solirubrobacterales; family 70-9; genus VAYN01. The sequence goes on along the minus strand of CAVRVU010000004.1, from coordinate 224,052 downwards.
CCGTTCCCGCATGCGAAGCCGTGCGAATCGGACCCGATTTCTCCACCTCACCTCACCGATCCTCAGCGGTTCATGGTCAGCTTGAGTCAGCTGATTCGCGACAAGCTGGCCAACCGCGTCGATCACGTCGTTCGCCCGAGCGGCACCACCCGCTTCCACGAGAACTCGGAGGATAGGGACCCAGTACTCCTGCTCAGGGAGGATTGATCCCGGAGGTGCGCGATGGTGCCCCTCGACGTCTTTGGGCTCGTCGCCTTGATCGCTGATCCGTTCCGTCATGTCGAGAAGTCGGCGGATTACGTCCTCCGGGGTGTCCTCAAAGGAATTAGCCCACCGCAGGAGGCGACGATAGGTAGGGGATGTGAGATTGATACGATGCACAGTTACAGTGTACAGCACTGTGCACAGCAACAGACTTTCTCAGACGACCCCGAGCTGGTCGCCGCGCAGCCCGGGCGCCCGGACCAGCTCGATCGGTTTCAGAGCTGGCGTCGGGACGACGTAGAACTTGACGCCGTCGCGCTGCTCGATCCCCAGCACCGCGGCCTCGCGGGTGTGCCAGGCGAGGGAGACGATCAGCGCGTAGCCGGTGCCGACGGCGGCGACGCCGGGGAAGAAGATGCCGAGGACGCCGGCGGCGATCGCGGTGAAGGCGATCGGCCAGAGGCGGACGAAGGCGATCCGGGCCGGGCTCTCGTCCGGCAGCGAGTTCGCGGTTTTGGCACGGGCGAGGGCGTCGCGAACGTCCTCGGCGGCGCGCTGCGGGCGGCTCAGGTAGACCCCGATCGCCAGGGCGACCAGCCACCAGCCGGCGGCGATCAGCGCGATTGTCGTGTTGCCGTCGCGGTTCGCCGCCAGCGCCGTGATCGCCCCCAGGGCGGTCGCCTCGCCGGCGGTGATGAAGACGCTGGCGCGGAGCAGGTCCGTGTAGGGCATCGCGCCGCCTACTCCGCCAGCCACTGCAGGATCGCCAGCCAGCCGTCGAGGCCGGCCACGGTTACGTCGGACTCCTCGCCCAGCTCTGCCGGCGACTCGGCCGAGAGCACCCCGACGCAGACCGCGGTGTCGAGACGCCCCTCCTCCTGCAGCTCGCGCAGGCGCCGGAAGGCGTCGAGGTCGGTGCGGTCGTCACCGGCGTAGGTGGCACGGTCGAGCCGCTCGTCGGCGAGCAGCGAGCCGACCGCGCCGTCCTTGCCGCCGCCCCCGGCCGGTCGCAACTCAAGCACCTTGCGGCCCCAGCGCGGTTCCAGGCCCGCCCGCCCGGCCTCGTTGGCGATCTCCCGGGCGCGGCTCTCGGCCGCAGCCTCGTCCTCGCTGCCGCGCCAGTGCAGGGCCTGGATCGGCCCCTTGTCCTCCAGGCGCAGCCCGACCTCGAGCCGGTCCCCGTCGACCGTGGCGAGGAACTCGGCCGCCTGCTCCTCGCGGCCGGTGACCGAGGGGTCCGGCTGCAGCAAGCGCTCCCCGGGCAGCAGCAGCTCCAGCCCGTGGTTCCCGGCATAGGCGAGCGAGTCGAGGCCGACCAGCCGCCGCGCCTCCTCCGCCCGGCGGCCGGAGATGCAGCCGACCAATGCGTAGCGCTCGCTCAGCGCCGCCAGCGCCTCGCGCGCCGGCGAAGGCACCGCCGCGTCCTCCGGCCCGCTCGACGATCGGCGCCAGGGTCCCGTCGACGTCGGTGAGGATCGCCGCGCGAGCGGGTTCGCGCGCGAAGGGGCTCCAGGCGCGCCGCCCCGTCGCTGCCTCCCGTCTCTGGGTCATGGGGCACGGCTCTAGTATCGCGCCATGCCCACTGCCAGCGCGCCCCCGGAGCACGCGATCTGAAGCTGGCGGCGATCGGCACCCTGGCCGGCGCCTTCAGCGGCCTCTTCGGCGTCGGCGGCGGCACGATCATCGTCCCCCTGCTGATCCTCTGGTTCGGCTACGGCGAGCGGCTCGCCACCGGCACCAGCCTCGCCGCGATCATCCTCATCGGCCTGCTCGGCGCGCTCGCCCAGGGCGGGATCTACGGCAACGTCCACGTCCTCACCGGCCTCCTGCTGGCGATCCCCGCCATCGCCGGCGTCGTCCTCGGGACCGCGATCCAGCAGCGGATCCCCCAGCGCGCCGTCTCCTCCTCTTCGCGCGCGCTGCTGGTGGCGGTCGCCGTGGAGCTGGATCCCTGTGAGCGAGCTGCCGGCCATCCTGCTCGCCTTCGCCGGCGGCCTCGCCGGCGGCCTGGTCGGGGTCGGCGGCGGCGTCCTCTTCGTCCCGGCGCTGACGATCTTCCTCGGCCTCACCCAGGTCGAGGCCGAGTCGACCTCGCTGCTGATGATCGTCCTCGTCGCCTTCGTCGGCGCCCGCCGCCAGATCGGCTACGGCAACGTCCGCCTCCGCGAGGCGGTGATCATCGGCGCCCTCTCGCCGCTCGGCGTCCTGATCGGCGTACGCTCGCCAACCACGTCTCCGAACGCGCCCTGCAGCTCTCCTTCGCCGCCCTGGCGCTGTTTTTCGCCGCCCAGCTGGTCCGCCGCGCCCGCTCTGTCTGAGCCCGACAGGGCCGGTGCCATGTCTCGCTCAAAGGGTGGATTCCCTTACCTGGGAAAGCGACCTGCCCGCAGCTGCGCTCGCCGGTGATGGTCTGCTCCTTCCGCGGCTGGAACGACGCCGCGGCGGCCGCCTCGACCGCGCTCGGCGCGGTCGCCGACTCGCCTCGACGCCGAGCTCGTCGCATCGGTCGACCCCGAGGAGTTCTTCGACTTCCAGTCGACCCGGCCGACGATCAGCATCGACGAAGGCCAGACGCGCCGATCGACTGGCCGGAGAACAACCTCTACGCGGTGAGGGTCCCGAGCGCGGACCGCGACCTGGTCCTGCTCGACGGGACCGAGCCGAACCTGCGCTGGCGGACCTTCTCGGAGACGATCGCGACCGTCGCCGACGCCCTCGGCGTCGAGATGGTCATCACCCTCGGCGCCCTGATCGCCGAGGTCTCCCACACCCTGCCGGTGCCGATCACCGGCCTCGCCTCCAGCGCCGAGCTGGTCGAGGAGCTGGAACTGGAGCGCTCCAACTACGAGGGGCCGACCGGCATCGTCGGCGTCGTCCACGACCTCTGCCGCCAGAGCGGGATCGACTCGGCCTCACTCTGGGCCGCGGTCCCGCACTACGTCGCCGCCGTCCCAAACCCGAAGGCCGCTCTGGCGCTGCTGCGCCGGCTCGAGGGCCTGACCGGGATCGCCGTCGAGGCCTCCGAGCTGGAAGAGGAAACGGCCGACTACGAGGAGCAGATCGGCCGCGCCGTCGCCGCCAACCCGGAGATCGAGGAGCTCGTAATCCGGATCGAGGCCGAACAGGCCGACCTCCTGGACGAGGAAGGCGAGCTCCCCTCAGCCGACACTCTCGCCCGAGAGTTCCAACGCTTCCTCCGCCAGCGCGGCGACGACAAAAGCTGAGATCCGGAAGCGCTGGGGAGGGTCGGGTACCCGCCTATCTTCCTGGGCTATTCGCCCTGAGACATAGGAGCCATCCGAGGAGCGCGCACCGGGGCGAATAGCGGACGCCGCTCGTACGACGGGTACCCGACCCTCCAGCCGGTCCGCGCCGGCTATCGCTTCCGACTTTCGCCCCACCGGGGTGGGGCGAATCCCGGTTGGGCCATCATCGCGTCAGCCGATGCGACCTAGAATCGCCCGGGAGGGTGGGGGGCCCTCCAGACCTCCCGACCACGCGGCGACTACGAGATTTGGTCCCTCCAGGGGACCGAAAGTGCGGATCGGTGAGGTTGCTGCGTAAGCTGAAGTCCCTTTTGGTATCTCTCGCGATCTTCAATCGGAAAGGGGAGACGATGAAGTTGAAGATCGCCCTGCTCGCCATCGCAGGGCTCTTGTTGTTTATCGGTGTCGCAGAGGCAAGCGGCTGGTACGTGCAGCTACGGCAAGGCAAGAAACACTGCCAAGGCCTACGCGAAGCAGGAATGCGAACGCGACTCGCAATGCAGCGCCTGGGGCACGGGGCGGTGTACTCGCCGGAGTTCCTCGCGCTTCGATTGCCTCGTCGCAAACTTCTACCCCGGCGTGGCGGCGGGCGAAGAAATCGAATGTCAATGGACCGCCCACGTCGGCATAAGCAGCGGAGGGTTCATCCAGGTGAGGAGCGCCGGTCGATCGACCTGCTACACCCTCTGAGCGAGAAAGGCCCTGTCTCAAACGAGACGGGGCCTTCGGCCGTATTTAGTCCTAAGTGCCTGTCTAGGTTTCAGCGGCCGGGCAGATCAGCCGGTAGTCGCACCAGCTGCAGACCCTGGGGGACGGGCGCGGCTCGAAGTCCTGGCCGAGGACGCCCTCGCCGACCTGGAGGACGGTCCGCTCGACCCGCTCGGCGTCGTCGGGCTTGGTCGGCGCCGCGACCTTCTCCGCGTCGAGCACGTAGTAGTAGCTGCCGGTGCGGGCCTCGATGTCCCACGCCTCGCGGGCCGCCATCCGGTACAGCGCCAGCTGCAGGTCGCTCTCCAGGTCCGCTTCGCTCTTGCGCTCGCCGGTCTTGTAGTCGATCAGCTCGTAGTCGCCGTCGGGCAGGCGGTCGACGCGGTCGACCCGCCCGCGCACGTGGTGGTCGCCGATCTGGAAGTCGAACTTTCGCTCCAGCCAGACCGGCTCGCCCTCGGACTCGCGCTCGCGCTCCCAGTAGAGGCGCATCGCCTCGCGCGCGCGGTCGCGGAACTGCAGCTCGTCGTCGCTCGAGCCGAACCCGGTCCGCCGCCAGCCGGACTCGAAGAGCCGGTTCAGCACTGCGCAACCCGTCCTCGGTCCTCCGGCGGTTCCTTGTGGAAGCGTTCGAGGACGTTGTGGATGAGGATCCCGAAGCGCTGGTTGATCGTCGGCTCCTGCGGGATCCCGAAGACGCGGGCGAACTTGTACTTCAGCGGGCAGATCAGGTAGAGGTCGAGGTCCGAGGCCGAGAGGCTGAGCACGCCGTCCCCGCGGCGCGGCAGGAATGCCTCCAGCGAGGGCTCCTCGCGGGCGGCGACCAGCTCCAGCCGGCGGCCGCGCTCGCGCTCGGAGTCGAGCAGGTAGGAGTCGAGGGGGGAGGCGTCGAGCTCGGTCTGCTGCTCGGGCGTCGCCACCTGGCGCAGGAGGCCGTTGACCGCTTCGACCGCCTCGGCGGTCGGCTCGTCGCCGGGGCGCTGGGCGAGCGCCGCCAGCTTCAGCAGCTCCAGGTAGCGGGCGATCGCCCGGTTGACGTCGACCGCGGTGTCGAGCCGCGGCTCCGAGAGCTCCCGCCCCGCCCGCCAGGAGGCCTCGAGCACCTGCTCGCGCAGCTTCCGGTAGGTCGCGTGCAGGCCCTCGGCCGGGCCGAACAGCTCCTCCTCGTGCGCTCCTCCTCCGCGCCGCCGGCAGCGCGCCAGCGCCGCTCGTAGAAGCGCGACGGCCGCGCCCGCCTCGCCGTCGCCGCGCTCGACCCGGGAGAGGACGAGCCCGGCGCGCGCCGGCCAGCCGACCCGCTCCCACTCGGCCTCCTCCTCGAGCCCGAGCACGAAGACGTGGTCGAACCCGAGCCCCTTGACCGCCGCCGCCGCCATCCCGTCGACGGCGCCCGGCGAGGGCGGCTCCTCGCCGCCCGCCGGCTCGACCCCGGCCTCGGCGACGGCGCTCAGGTAGGCGACGAAGTCGCGGGTCGAGCCGTGCGGCTCGCGCCGCGCCCAGGCGGTCGCCAGCTCGGCCAGGCGCGAGAGCCCGAGCAGCCGCTCGGCGACCTCGGGCTGGGCGGCGAAGAGGCGCTGGCGCCGCAGTCCGACCTGCTCGATCAGGCGCCGGACGAAGACGTCGGCCCGCCGTTCCTCCATCACCGCCGCGGCGGCGCCGTAGAGCTTGAGGAAGGTCCCGATCCGCTCGCGCGCCTCGGGCTGGAACTGGGGGCTGTCGAGCGCCGCCTCGCAGGCGGCGACCATGTCCTGCTTGCGCCGCCGCGCGATCGTCGTCAGCCGCGCCAGGTCGCCGGAGCGCAGCTCGACCGGCGGCCGGGTCAGCGCCCGCGCCGCGGCGGCCGAGTCGCCGGGGTCGGCGAGCACCCGCAGCCAGGCGATCGCGTCGCGCACCTCGGGCCGCTGGAAGAGCGCCGCCGGGCCGGAGAGGTGGAAGGGGATGCCGCGCTCCTCCATCGCCGCCGCGACCGCGCCGCCCTGCTTGGCCGGGTCGGCGAACAGCACGCAGATCTCCTCGGCGGCGGTCCCCGCAGCGACCAGATGCTCGACCTCTCGCGCCACCGCCTGCGCCTGCGCGCGCTCGTTGCCGCAGCGCCAGAAGCCGAGCTGGGGATCGCGGAATCGACGCTCCAGCAGGATTCGCTCTGCCGGTGGGGTGGACCTGGTCGAACCATGCCTCGCCGCGGTGACCGAGTCCCCCGGTCCGATCTCCAGCGCGCAGGACCTGGTTCGGGCTCCTCGGCGGCGAGCGACTCGAGCGACCGCGAGCTGAGCCGCGGTCGCCTCCTCGAGCTCGTCCACCATCAGGTGGCCGAAGCGCTCGGCGATCTGCCGCCGCACGTCGGGCCGCTCGACCAGCAGACAGTCGAGGGCGAGGAAGACGTCGCCGCGGTCGAGGCTGCCGGACTCCGAGAGGATGCGGTCGTGGGCCGCGTAGAGCTCGGCGAACTCGAGCTCGCGGCGCGCCGCCTCGCGGCCGGCCTCCTCGACCGCGGCCTCCTCCGCTCCGCGAGCCCGTTCGGAGAGGCGTGGTGGGCCGACCCGTTCGGCCTTGAGCCGGTCGATCCGCTCCAGCAGCCGGGCCAGCAGCCCGGCGGGGTTGCCGCGGATCTCGTGGCGGCGCAGCGGCAGCTCGTCGAGCCGGTCGAGCAGCATCGCCAGCCGCTCGGCCCGGCCGAGCACGTCGAAGAACGGGTCGAGCCCCGCCTCCTCGGGATGCTCGCGCAGCAGCCGCTCGCCGATCGCGTCCCAGCTGCCGACCCAGAGCTCCTCGAAGGGCCCCTCGAGCAGCGCCTCGCAGCGCTCGCGCAGGCGCGCCGGCGGTGGCCTGGCGGGAGGCGATCATCAGCACGCTCTCGGCGCCGGCGCCGGCGGCGACGAGCCGCGCCAGGCGCCGCGCCAGCAGCTCGGTCTTGCCGGTTCCGGCGGCGCCGAGCGATCAGCAGCGGCCCGTCTTCGCGGGCGACGCGCGCTCGCGCTCCGAGTCGCGCTCGGCGCTGGCTGGTCCTCGCATCGCCCAACGCTAGCGCGCCGTAGCATCCGGTCGATGGACGTTCTCTCCGCCGACTGGCCGGCGATCTGCCGCCGCATCGTCGCCGCCCAGCGCCCGATCTTCGAGCGGCGCGCGGACGAGCGCCGAGCGCACCGTCTACGAGGGGGTCGGCGAGGGCGGCGACCGCACCCTGGTGATCGACCGCGAATGCGAGGACGCCGTCTTCGCCGAGCTCGACCGGCTCGCCGCCGAGGGGGCCTCCTTCGTCGCCGTCTCCGAGGAGCGCGGCGAGGTCTCCTTCGGCGGCGGGGCGACGCCCGGGTCGTGATCGACCCGATCGACGGCTCGCTCAACGCGCGCCGCACGATCCCCTCCTCACAGTCTCGATCGCCGTCGCCTCCGGCCCCTCGATGGCCGACGTCGAGTTCGGCTTCGTCCACGACTTCGGCGCCGACGAGGAGTTCCTCGCCCGCCGCGGCGAGGGCGCGCAGCTGAACGGCGCCGCGGTCGCGGTCGGCGCCGAGGCCGAGCGGCTCGAGGTCGTCGGGGTCGAGTCGGCCGAGCCCGAGTGGGCGCTGCCCGCCTTCGAGGCGCTCGCCGGCAAGGTCTTCCGCCTGCGGGTCGTCGGCGCGATCGCGATCTCCGCCGCCTACGTCGGCGCCGGCCGCTTCGACGCGATGCTCAGCCTGCGCTCCTGTCGCTCGGTCGACGCGGCCGCGGCGCAGCTGATCGTCCGCGAGGCGGGCGGCGCTGTCGCCTTCGGCTACCGGAGAACTCGACGAGGCGCTGCTCGACCTCGACTCCCGCTATCCGATGGCGGCAGCCAACGGCGAACGCGGCCTCGCCGACCGTCCGCGCGCCGCGCAATTGGCGAGAGCCGCGTAACCCTTCTCGGCTAAAGGTTTACAAACGTGTGTTCCTAAGAACATATGTTCGCTACACTCGGGCGCTCCCCGAAGCCCCAAATACAAGACTGAAGAGGAGTTCCTTTACATGGCTGAGAGCAAAAACAACGGCAGCAAAGCGAAAACGCAGGCCAAACGCGCCACCACCGAAGCGAAAAAATCCGCGGCCAAAACCGCCAAAGCTCGAAACGCGCCGCCACCAAGACCGCTGTCGCCGAGAAAAACCAGGTCCAGACCGTTGTCGAGACCGCTGTCGACTTCCCTGTTGGCGCCGCCCTCGCCGTCGGCGACCGGGTCTCCGAGCTGGTCGAGCCCTGGACCGACCGCAGCAAGGCCGAGCGCCAGATCAAGAACTACCGCAGCTCCCTGCGCAAATCGCTGAAACGGACCGAGCGTCGCGGCACCACCGCCCGACGCAAGGCGATCACCGAGGCCCGCAAGACCCGTAACCAGGTCGAGCGCGAGGCCCGGAACCGCCGCCGCGAGGTCGAGACCACGATCAAGCGCAACCGCAACGAGGTCGAGCAGCGCGTCCGCAAGGCGATCGACGAGCAGACCTCCCGAGCCCAGGGCGTCGTCGGCACCGCGCAGGATCTCGTCGGCTCCGTCAGCGGTCAGCTCGACGCGCTTCGGTAGAGGACGCACGGCACGGGCGCGGATGCGCCACCTCAAGGAACCCCGCATGGGACCCACCCCTGCGGGGTTCCTTTCGTCGTCGCCCCGCTGGTGCCGAGCGCCCTTTGGAGGGATTAGCGGCCGGTGACGGTCACAGGCCGCGACGTGCCTGGCTCATAGGGCCAGCCCTCGCGGCCTTTTACGTAGGCGCGGAACTGGAAGCGGATGCCGCGGCTGTCGTCGTCGCTGAAGCGGTAGGGATAGTCGAAGCGGCCGCGGCGGTCGGTCTCGACCGTGCGGAACTCGCTCCAGCCGGCGCCGCGATAGCGGAATTGAAGCTCGACCGGGAGGCCGTGAGCGGCTCGAACCGCCCCCGCCGCGAGCACCCGACCACTGAAGAGGACCGGCTGCCCGCCGACCTTCGCGGCGGCCCGGGAGGCGCGCAGCAGGACGCCCGTCCGGACTCCGCGGTGGGCGATGGCGCTGCTCGCCCTGGTGAGGGTGCGGGTGCCCGCGAAGTTGGCGACGAGGTCGCGGCTCGGTCCCCTCCCCAAGGACAGCGAGAAGCCACCCTGCGGCCCGGTGCGGAGGGTGACTTCGCGGCGGCGCGGCGCGGCGCCCGCCGCGAACGCTTCGACCACCGTCACCTCCTGATCGGCGATCGGCCCGCCGCCGACTCGTCGCAAAGCCCCATGGAAGCGGCCGCCGGAAAGTGCGGCATTCAGTGAGACCTGCGCCTTCAGCGGGTTGACGAGGACCATCGCGCCGCCGTGGGCGCGGTCGGTCCCGGTCCCGGGGTTGCCCGCCACGTCGAATCCGGTGGCGCGGAACTCGTACTTGCCCGATGGATAGGAGTCGGAGTCCCAATGGGCGATCAGGCGGTTGCCGGAGACTCGCGTAGGAAGCGCCTCGAAGCGGGCCTGGGTTGCCGCGAGGCGGACCGCAATCGAGCCGTGCATGCCGCTGGCTCCGGACAGGGGATCCTTGACCAGCGCTTCGATCCGCTCGGGTTCGGCGGGATCCTGGGCGACTGAGAATTCGACCTGCGGCGGGTCTTCGTCGATCCGCACGACGGCGCTGCCAGGATCCTCAGAGCCGGCCGTCCCGTCGGCGACGTTGCCGGCGGCGTCTCGCGCGTAGAAGGCGACCGCATGGGCGCCGCTGCCGGCGACCCAGTCGGAGACCGTATCGCCGGGAGCGCGCGTGGGAGCACCGTCGTCGACGGCGATCGCGGTGAAGGGACCGGCTGGGCCGGCGGCCGCCATGCCCGAGAGTTGGTCGGCCGCCAGGACGCTCAGCTTCACCGGGCCGCTGCTCCAGCCGTTCGGAACGCCGGTGAGGGTCAGCCGCGGTGAGGTGGCATCGATCCTGATGACCGCAGAGCGGAGCGGTGAGGCAACCCCGGCGCCGGAGACCGTGACCACGCGGGCGAAGTGCGTCCCCTGGGGAAGAGTCCCGAGCGAGACCGACCCGTCGCCCGTGCTTGGCACGTCGGTCTCGGCGACCGTGCACAGCGTCGGGCTCTGGCAGGGAGAGCTGCCGTCGCCTTGGTCGATCGAGAGGGCGTAGCCGCGGATGCCCGACAGGGGCGGCGGGCCATCGGGCCGACCGATCCCGAGGGTCGCCGGCTCGGTTCCCAGGAGCCAGCGTGTGGGCCCCCGCGGAGCAGGCGCCTCCGGAGCGACGTCGTCGAAGCGAAGCTCGGCGGAGACGCGAGCGACCACCCTCCCGGACCCGTCTTCGCTCCAGGCTTCGAGGCTGTAGATCCCCGGGACATCCGGCACCCTGATGAAGTCGAGTGGGTCCCACCATGGCATCTGGAACATCGGGGGGATCTGTTGGCCTTGGGGATCGCGCAGCAAATAATTGGTCCGGGTCGCCTGGGGCGATAGGCCCGGAACCCGGTAGGGGTCGATTTCGAATTCCTGATCGGCCTGCCATTCGGCGGCCGCCGCACCGGGTGGGACCAGCATCGCGAACAGCACCCAGAGGAGCACCGGCAGTCGGGGCCAGGTCACGGACCGAACTCCCCTGACGGGCTGCCGCCACCGGAGCTCGAGACGGGTGCGGGTTGCGGGGCGGGTTCCGCCGGAGGTGGTGCGGATTCGAGCGGGGCGCCTTCGCTGGCCGGCGCGGGTTCGGCGACCGCCTCGCTTGCCGCCGGGGCCTGGGGTGGGGGCGCGGGGTCGGGCTCCGGCACCGGCGTCGGAGCCGGGTCGGGCGAGTTGTCCGCCGCGGGCTCCGGGAGCTCCGGTTCCGCGGTGGGGTGGGTCTCCACCCGCACCGCGCGATCGTGTTCGGCTGGACCGCTGTCCCGGGAGGGGACGATGCCGGTGGCGACGCAGGCCGCCGCGCCCCCTGCCGCCCCGACGCAGACGATTGCGACCTTGGCCAGCGCGGCGGCACCAACGCCGCCGGCGCCGCCCGCCGCGGCCTGCGTTCCGGCCTCGCCGCCGAAGCGACCGAAGAGCTCGCCGAGGACATCGTGGGCCCGCTCCAGGAGCGAGCGCTGCAGCGGCAGGACCGGCGCCAGCGCCGAGGCGGCTGCCGGCGCCGCGCGGTAGGCGCGCAGGGTTGCCCGGCAGTGGGGGCAGGCCCGCAGGTGCTCGCGCAACGTCGTCCGCCTCCTCGGCTTTGGCTTCCCCGTCGCAGAAGGCCGAGATCGGCGGCCGCATCTCGCGCGCAGCGGCTCGCCGCCTTCGCTGCGCGCGAGCAGCTTCCGGAACCGCTCCCGACCCTCCGCCAGGCATCGGTTGACTTTGGTCCTGGCTGTAGCCGGTGATCTCACCGATCTCGACGTAGGAGTAGCCCTCCGCCAGCAGGGTCAGGGCGCGCAGCTCCTGCGGCTTCAGCGCCTGCAGCGCCTCGCGGCTGCGGGCGATCGCTTCCCGCCGCTCGGCCCGCTCGGGTGGCCCGTCGGCGGCAGCGGGAAGCAGCGCCACCCAGTCCTCGGCGTCGTGCTCGGCCCTGAGGGCGGCCGGCCCTGCAAGCGTGTCGCTCCCGCTCGCGGCGGATCGCCAGCGCCTCGTGCTTGACAACCGTCTGGGTCCAGCGGATCAGTTCGCCGCGGATCGTCCGTCGGCGCCTTGCGGAGGAGGATCTCGAGGCCCCGCTGGAGAGCATCTTCGGCGTCGTCGGCGCAGAGCGAGTAGCGGCGAGCGGTACGTCGCAGGGCGGCCTCGTGCCGACGTAGGTCTCCATCGGCCGCTCGCTTGCGGGCCGCGTCGTCCTCCGGCGAGCCGCCGCTCGCCTCCCGCCCCTCGCTGGTCGCTTTCACCGCTCGAATCTCCCCTGCCGCTCTAGTTCTCTCCACCGAACACTGGCAGCGTTAGATGCGGGAGCGGGCCGCTCTCTCCCCCGTTTGGACGGTTGATCGGAGTGTAGAAAGGTCGGAAATTGCAAGGAAGCTTCCGAGGCGCGTCCAGTCCGGCGCCCGGCCCGATAGCATCGCCCGCGATGAGCACCTGCGTAGTCACCGGCGGCGCCGGGTTCCTCGGCTCCCATCTCTGCGAGCACCTGCTCGGGCAAGGGCCACCGGGTGATCTGCATCGACAACCTCGAGACGGGGTCGCTGCAGAACATCGACCACATCCGCGACGATGCGTTCGAGTTCCGCAACGTCGACATCACCGAGCACGTCGACATCCCCGAGGACGTCGACTTCGTCTACCACCTCGCCTCGCCGGCCAGCCCGATCGACTACCTGCGGCTGCCGCTGCACACGCTCAAGGTCGGCTCCCACGGCACCCACCACATGCTCGGCGTCGCCAAGTTCAAGCGCGCCCGCTTCCTGCTCGCCTCGACCAGCGAGGTCTACGGCGACCCCCAGGTCCACCCGCAGAAGGAGGACTACTGGGGCCACGTCAACCCGATCGGCCCGCGCGGCGTCTACGACGAGGCGAAGCGCTACGCCGAGGCGCTGACGATGGCCTACCACCGCCAGCAGGGCGTCGACACCTCGATCGTCCGCATCTTCAACACCTACGGCCCGCGGATGCGGGCCCACGACGGGCGGGCGATCCCGACCTTCCTGCGCCAGGCGCTGCAGGACCGGCCGCTGACCGTCTTCGGCGACGGCGAGCCAGACCCGCAGCTTCTGTTACGTCGACGACCTGATCCGCGGCATCGTCGCCCTCGCCGAGTCCGACGTCCACTCGCCGGTCAACATCGGCAACCCGAACGAGTTCACGCTGCTGGAGCTGGCGAAGGCGGTGATCGAGGTGACCGAGTCGCGCTCGGAGATCGTCTACGAGGCGCTGCCGGTCGACGATCCCGCAGCAGCGCCGCCCCGACATCGGCCGCGCCCGCGACCTGCTCGGCTGGGAGCCGAAGGTCGAGCTCGAGCGAGGGCCTGCGCCGGACGATCGACCGAGGCCGGCGTCGAGCGCCTCGTCGGCGCCACCGACTGAGGCCCCGCCGCACCCCGCGGCACGCGCCGGCAGCGCCGCCCCAATATCCTCCCGCGATGGCGCGCACCGACAAGGATCCGCGACCGACGAGATCCCGCCGCACGATCGCGCCCGCTGGTCGGGCCCGACGACGAGCGGGTCTTCACCGACTCCGGGATCGAGATCGAGCGCCTCTACGACGAGAGCGACGTCGCCCCGGGCCTGGAGGAGCGCCTCGGCGAGCCGGGCGAGCCGCCCTTCACCCGCGGCATCCACGAGGGCATGTACCGCGACCGGCTCTGGACGATGCGCCAGTACGCCGGCTTCGCCACGCCGGAGGACACCAACGAGCGCTACCGCTACCTGATCGAGCACGGCTCGACCGGGCTCTCGATGGCCTTCGACCTGCCGACCCAGCTCGGCCGCGACTCCGACGACCCGCTCTGCCACGGCGAGGTCGGCCGCACCGGCGTCGCCGATCGACACGATCGAGGACATGCGGATCTGCTTCGACCAGATCCCGCTCGACGAGCGTCTCGACCTCGATGACGATCAACGCCCCGGCGGCGATCCTGCTGCTGCTCTACGAGCTGGTCGGCGAGGAACAGGGCGTCCCGTCCGAGAAGCTGCGCGGCACGGTCCAGAACGACGTGCTCAAGGAGTACATGGCGCGCGGCAACTACATCTACCCGCCCGAGCCGACGATGCGGCTGACCACCGACATCTTCGAGTACTGCCACGAGAACGTGCCGAAATGGAACACGATCTCGATCTCCGGCTACCACATCCGCGAGAAGGGCTGCTCGGCCGTGCAGGAGGTCGCCTTCACGCTCTCCAACGCGATCGCCTACGTCGAGGCGGCGCTCGAGCGGGGGCTGAAGATCGACGAGTTCGCGCCCCGGCTCGCCTTCTTCTTCAACGGCCACAACAACGTCTTCCAGGAGATCGCCAAGTTCCGCGCCGTGCGGCGGATGTGGGCGAAGATCGTCAAGGAGCGCTTCGGGGCCGAGAACCCGAACTCGATGAAGATCCGCTTCCACACCCAGACCGGCGGCGTCACCCTGCAGGCCCAGCAGCCCGAGGTCAACATCATCCGCGTCGCCCTGCAGGGCTTCGCCGCCGTCTGCGGCGGCACCCAGTCGCTGCACACCAACGGCTTCGACGAGGCGCTGGCGCTGCCGACCGAGCGCTCCGCCCGGATCGCCCTGCGCACCCAGCAGGTCCTCGCCCACGAGTCGGGCGCCGCCGACACCGTCGACCCCTTCGCCGGCTCCTACTTCGTCGAGTCGCTGACCGACGAGATCGAGCTGCGCGTCCTGGGAGCTGATGGAGAAGGTCGAAGAGCTGGGCGGCTCGGTCGAGGCGCTCGAGTTCATGCAGCGCGAGATCGAGGAGTCCGCGCACTCCTACCACGAGCGCTACAAGAGCGGCCAGGACATCATCGTCGGCGTCAACAAATACGTCACCGACCAGGTCGACGACGTCGACATCCTCAAGGTCGACCCCGAGGCCGAGCAACGCCAGCTGGCCCGGCTGAAGACCTTCAAGGAGGCCCGCGACCAGGCCGAGGTCGAGGCGCAGGCTCGAGTCCCTGCGCGACGTCGCCCGCGGCGACGGCAACCTCCTGCACCCGATCCGCGCCGCGCTCGCCGCCGACGCCTCGATCGGCGAGGTCTGCGGCGCGATGCGCGACGTCTTCGGCGAATACAAGGGCGGCGCTTTCTTCTAGCCGGCGCCGCATCGGATTCTCAGCACAGCCGGCTGTGTTCAAAGTCTGGATGCGCTTCTCGACCTCAAAGCGGTTGACCCGCGGTTTGCTCAGCGGCATCGGCAGGTGGCCGGGGAAGTAGATCTCCCAGGTCCGAGTCGGAGAGGCGGAAGCTGAGCCTGTCGAGCAACTGGCGGAGGGGGCGGACGCCAGGCTCCCCAGCGAAACGCTCAAGTTCCTCGCGGAGGGTCTCGGGATCGACCAGGTCGCGCTTGCCTGATCGACGAGGGTACGTACGGGGGAGGTGACGGGAATGTCGTCGCGGAGGACGCTGTCTTGCGCGGACATCGACAGTCTCCCGCGGATTTTCATGCCGGGACTGCGCAGTTCGCAGCGACGTCGGACACTGACGTCGATCAAGGCTGCCTCGCTCGACCCCGATCTCCCAGGGGCCGCGGCGCTTCCGTGGCTCAAAGCAGCGCCCTCGCCACCGGGGAGCACGGCGGCCATCCATCTCCGCCTCTGGTTCAAGGTCGGCCATCCCACCGCGTACACGCCTTGGGTCACGGGAAAGAGCCGCCCGCGTGCGATTCGGTGTTGGATCGACCGCCGCCCGTAGCCAATTGCCGGTAGCTGCCGTCGCGTGACTAACCCGTGTTGTCGCGCGGCAAGCCCCCAGGCATTTGCACTTCGCCTAGCCGATTCTTGACCCACTCTGGTGTGTCAAGAATCGGCAGCGTTGAATTCTTCCCCCTGAACGGTTCATCCCAGCCCGACCGCACGGGGAGGAACGGCGCGGCCTCGGTTGAAGCGGGCCTCAATGATCGAGGTTTCGAGGACGCTGATGAAGTCCGAACCCGAGCTGGCGGAGCTGATCGCGACCGTCGAGGGGGTCGAGGTGGCGATGGCCGAGAAGGGCTTCGGCACCCGGGTCGAGATCCGCGCGTCCGAGGAGACCGGTCTAGTCGAGGCCGACCTCGAAGCTGTCCTGGACCGGCTCGCAGAGCCGCAGCGGCGGCCTTTTGTCTGATCGACACGAGCTTGAAACCCACCCAAACGTGGCCGCTGGGATCGGCCCGGAAAGCGAGTCCATCCAGTGACCAAGTTGAAGCGGCACCTCACGGTTGCCAACGTCCTGTCCATTACCGCGGTCTTCATCGCCCTCAGCGCGACTGCGGTCGCGGCGACCAAGCTCAGCACCGGCCAGGTGAAGGCGGTCAACATCGCCCGCCAGGCGGTCACCAACGCGAAAATCAAGACCCAGGCCGTCACCTCCGGGAAAATCAAAAACAACGGCGTCGTCACCGCGGACCTCGCCAACGGCTCCGTGACCGCCGGCAAGATCGCCAACGGCGCGGTCAATGGCGCCAAGCTCGGCAAGGAATCGGTGGCCAGCAAGGCCCTGGCGAAGAACTCGGTCGTCAACGGCAAGATCGGGCCCGAATCGGTCACCACCGGCAAGATCGGCAACGAAGCGATCTCCTCGGGGAAGCTGTCCGCCACCCTTTACGCGCAGCTGCTGAAGAACGTCACCTACGTGACGGAAACGAGCGCCAACAACTCGGATCTGTCGAAGTCGATTACCGCCACCTGTCCTTCCGGCAAGGAAGTCCTCGGCGGCGGCGTGCGGATCAACGGCGGCGGCACCTCGGAGGAAGGAGGGGTTGTCGTCAGCGAATCCGCTCCGGTCGTGGCTGCGAACAACGGTCGCGTCGGATGGATCGCCGGCGGTCGCGAGATCGGGAAAGAAGACGCGAGCTGGCAGGTCGTCGCTTACGCGGTTTGCGCTGAGCTCTAGTCTGCATTCGCATCGTGGAATCGAAGGGTCCGCTTCGGCGGGCCCTTCGTGTATCTGGTGAGGCCGTCGGGACACCGCGTCGGCGGCGCAAATAGAATGCCGCGGCCCGTCCCGAGGGACCCCGATCGACTTATGCGCGAGAGAGAACCCCGAAACCCACGACGAGAAGCTCTCCTACCTGCGTGAGCTGCGCGAGGCGGCGATCAACTCGGCCTCCGAGGCGGCGGTCGAGAAGCAGCACGCGAAGGGCAAGATGACCGCCCGCGAGCGGATCGAGAAGCTGCTCGACCCCGGCTCCTTCGAGGAGCTCGACACCTTCGTCCGCCACCGCACCTACGACTTCGAGATGCAGAAGAACCGGCCCTGGGGCGACGCCGTCGTCACCGGCCACGGCACGATCGACGGCCGCACCGTCTTCGTCTTCTCCCAGGACTTCACCGTCTTCGGCGGCATCCTCGGCGAGGTGATGGCGGAGAAGATGTGCAAGGTGATGGACCTCGCCGCCCAGGTCGGCGCGCCGGTGATCGGCATCAACGACTCCGGCGGGGCGCGCATCCAGGAGGGCGTCGTCTCGCTCGGCGCCTACGGCGACGTCTTCGTCCGCAACGTCCAGTGCTCGGGCGTGATCCCGCAGATCAGCCTGATCATGGGCCCCTGCGCCGGCGGCGCCGTCTACTCGCCGGCGATGACCGACTTCATCTTCATGGTCAAAGAGACCTCGCACATGTTCATCACCGGCCCGGAAGTGATCAAGACCGTGACCGGCGAGGAAGTCGAGTTCGAGGAGCTCGGCGGGGCGATGAGCCACAACTCGAAGTCGGGCGTCGCCCATTTCGCCTCCGAGGACGAGGAGAGCTGCCTCGAGGACGTCCGCTACCTGATGAGCTTCCTGCCCTCGAACAACCTCGAGCCGCCGCCGCGGTTCGAGCCCGAGCGACGACCCCGAGCGCGAAGACGACGAGCTCGACACGCTCGTCCCCGACGACCCGCAGAAGCCCTACGACATGCGCGACGTGATCGCCCGCGTCGTCGACGACGAGGAGTTCTTCGAGGTCCACGAGCACTTCGCGAAAAACATCGTCTGCGGCTTCAGTCGCCTCGACGGCTATCCGGTCGGCATCGTCGGCAACCAGCCGGCCTACCTCGCCGGCGTCCTCGACATCGAGGCCTCCGAGAAGGCGGCCCGGTTCGTGCGCACCTGCGACGCCTACAACGTCCCGATCGTCACCTTCACCGACGTTCCCGGCTTCCTCCCCGGCACCGACGCAGGAGTGGAACGGGATCATCCGCCACGGCGCCAAGCTGCTCTACGCCTTCACCGAGGCGACCGTCCCGAAGCTCACCGTCGTTACCCGCAAGGCCTACGGCGGCGCCTACGACGTGATGAACTCGAAGCACATGCTGGCCGACTACAACGTCGCCTGGCCGACCGCGGAGGTCGCGGTGATGGGCCCCGAGGGCGCCGTCAACATCATCTACCGCAAGGACATCGCCAACTCGCCGACCCCCGACGAGCGCCGCCAGAAGCTGATCGACGACTACAAAGCCCACTTCGCGAACCCCTACTCGGCGGCCGAGCGCGGCTACATCGACGACGTCATCGAGCCCCGCCAGACCCGCCCGAAGCTGATCCGGGCGCTGCGGATGCTGCAGACCAAGCGAGTCGATCAGCCGAAGCGCAAGCACGGCAACATTCCGCTTTAGCCGCAGCCGGAAAGTGCGCCCATCCCGAAGCGCCGTCCGCCCTCAAAGGGGGAGAATTTCCTCCGTCTGTTCCTTATCCGTGTATCGCAACGAGAAGGAACAGCCGAGGGGAAATTTGGCTCGTGGTAGGGGAGATTGCGGCTCGTCAGCACGACGTCGTCTCGCGGGAGCAGCTGCGGGCTGCTGGTCTCAGCGATGAGGCGATAGCTCAGGCGACGGCCTCTGCCCGGCTCTATCCGCTGTTTCGATCGACCTATTCGGTTGGACGGCAGGCCGTGGACCTGCATGGACGACTAATGGCCGCGACGCTGGCGTGTGGGGAGGGCACCGTCGTCTCCCATGGATCGGCTGCATGGCTGCTCGGTCTCTGGCGGGCGAAACCGGGAGAGGTCGAAGTCATC
The DNA here is from genome assembly GCA_963724745.1 of uncultured Actinomycetes bacterium. GTDB lineage: Bacteria > Actinomycetota > Thermoleophilia > Solirubrobacterales > 70-9 > VAYN01. The sequence goes on along the minus strand of CAVRVU010000004.1, from coordinate 205,364 downwards.
GCGCCGATTGAAGCGGGGCGAAAGATCCGGGGGATTCGCCGCCGCTTCCCGCCGCCACCCCCGCCGGAGCAGGTTGGCAGGCGACTGGGGATCCCAAGTACCAGCGCGTCTCGCACGATTGTTGATTTGGCCGGGATCGCAGGGACGAGAGCCCTTGCTGAGGCGGTTGAGGAGGCTGCGGTTCTCGGCATCCTCGACGTGCCCGCGATCGATCGGATCCTCGACGAAAACCGGCGCCGAGGGAGCCGGAAGCTGAACCTGATGCTCGAAGATTGGCGCCGCTACACGCCGAAGATGCGACTCCGGAGCCGCATGGAGGCGCGGTTGCTGCCCCTGCTCACGCATCATTCTCTGCCGATTCCGGAGACCAACGAGAAATTACGGATCCGTGGCAAGACGCTCGAGGTCGACTTTCTCTGGCGCGAGCAGCGAGTGGTCGTCGAAACCGACGGAGCCGCTTTCCACGAGAACCCGATGGCACAGAAGCGGGACTCTGAGCGCAACCGACTGCTCGCTGAGGCCGGCTACCGGGTACCGCGGGTCGGGTGGGCGCAGCTCCGCGACGAACCGGATCGGACCCTCGCCGAGATCGCCCGCCTCCTCCGCACCCCTGCTTCTTCTGTTCCTTAGAAGTCTCTGGCAACGAAAAGGAACAGCTGAATGTTGATCTCAGACTCCCAGCTCGTAGGTCTGTTCCTTACTTGGCCAGGGCAACAAATAGGAACAGACGAAAAGCAGGGTCAGGGGACGGCGGTGGCCTCGGGGTCGATGTTGCCGGCGGCTCCGCGGCCGGCGGTTGGGCCCTCGTCGCCTCCCAGGCGGTGGGCGAGGTAGACGGGGATGATCGAGATCAGGATCACGATCACGGCTACGGCGTTGACGATCGGGAGTTCGTGGGGGCGGAAGAGGTTGGAGTAGATCCAGATCGGCAGGGTCTGTTCGCCGGCGCCGATCGTGAAGTTGGTGACGATGATCTCGTCGAAGGAGAGGGCGAAGGCGAGCAGGCCGCCGGCGATCAGGGCGCTTTTCATCCCCGGGAAGGTGACGTAGCGGAAGGTCTGCCAGGAATGGGCGCCGAGGTCGGCTGAGGCCTCCTCGAAGGAGCCGGAGAGGCGGCGCAGGCGGGCGACGGCGTTGTTGTAGACGACGACGATGCAGAAGGTCGCGTGGCCGACGATCACCGTGAAGAGGCTGAGCGGGACGTCGAGCACCTGGGTGAAGGTGTTCGAGATCGCGACCCCGGTGACGATCCCCGGCAGGGCGATCGGCAGGATCACCAGGAAGGAGATCGTCTCCCGGCCGAAGAAGCGATGGCGGGCGACGGCGAGGGCTGCGAGCGTGCCCAACACCATCGCGATCGCCGCCGCGATCACCCCCGCTTTCAGCGAGGTGTAGAAGGCTTCGATCGCGGCCTCGTCGTTGAACGCCTGCGAGAACCAGTGGGTGGTGAAGCCGGGCGGCGGCCACTCGAGGATCTTGCTCGAGTTGAAGGCGTAGATCCCGATCACGATCAGCGGGACGTAGATGAAGGCGAGCCCGACCGCGACGGAGAGCCGCAGCAGGATCCGGGAGCGTCGGGAGAGTCTCATTTGCGTCCCGTCCTCATCAGACGTGCTCGAAGGCCCCGAGCCGGCGGGCGACCAGGAGGTAGGCGATCATCACCACGATCGGGATGATCGCCAGGGCCGCGGCGAAGGGTTGGTTGTTGGCGATGTTGCTGAAGATGACGTTGCCGATGAACTGCTCGTTGGAGACCAGGCGGGGGGTGATGTAGTCGCCAAGGGTCAGCGAGAAGGTGAAGATCGAGCCAGCGACGACGGCGGGGAAGGTGAGCGGCAGGATCACCCGGCGGAAGGTGGTGAAGGGGGAGGCGCCGAGGTCCTCGGAGGCGCTGATCAGCGAGTTCGGCAGTCGCTCCAACCCGGCGTAGATCGGCAGGATCATGTACGGCAGCCAGAGGTAGCTGAACACCAGCCAGACGGCGGTGGTGCCGTAGCCGGGGCCGTGGAGGCCGATCGGTTCCAGCGCCCAGTTGATCGCGCCGTTGGCGGAGAGCAGCGTCCGCCAAGCGTAGACCTTGACCAGGTAGCTCGACCAGAGCGGCAACAGGATCCCGATCACCAGCAGCGCCTTGCCGCGGCGGCTCGCCACCTTGGCCATGTAGAAGGCGATCGGGAAGGCGATGACGGCGTCGGTGAGCGTCACCAGCAGCGCGGTCCGGATCGTCCGCCAGGCGATGGTTCGGTAGACCGGTTCGTCGACCAGCGCTTCGAAGTTTTCGAGGGTGAATTCCTTGATCGTCAGCCCGCTGAGCGGGTCGACCGACCAGAACGCGGCCACCAGCAGCAGGGCCAGCGAGCCCAGATAGCCGATCACCAGCCAGCCGACCGGGCCAGCCAGCAGCGCCCCTACCTGCAGGCGCTCGCGGCCGTGGAAGAGGTCGGACAGCCGATGGCTGACCGACCTCCTCTCCACAGCCGCTTCAGATGCCATCGATCAGGACCGGGTCAGCCTTTGATCGTGGTCCAGGCTTTGACCCAGTCGTTGTAGTCCTTGCAATCCTCTTCGCCGTTGCCGCAATCGGCGAGCGGGGTTTCCCAGTAGTAGACCCGCTCCCAGAACTGCGGTTCTTCGGCGTGGTATTCGGCGCAGAAGTTCTTGTTCGCCGTTTCCTTGCAGGCGAGTTCCTGCGCCGGTGCCTCGCCGAACCATTCGGCGACCTCGGCGTTGGTCTTCGGTTCGATGATCCAGTTCATCCACTCGTACATGCAGTTGGGATGTTTGGCGTCCTTGGCGATCATCCAGGTGTCCGACCAGCCGGTCGCACCCTCCTTCGGCAGGAAGCCCTGGCTCGCCGGGCTGGCTTTGACCGGCACGCCTTCTTCCTTCAGCGCGAAGTACTGGTACTGCCAGGTGGTGCCGACCTGGACGTCGCCGCCGGCGTAGGCGGAGATCTGCTTGGCGGCTTCGGACCAGTATTCGCCGACCAGCGGCTTCTGTTCTTCCAGCAGCCCGACCGCCGCGTCGAACTGTTCCTGGTTCAGCTCGTAGGGGTTTTCGATTCCCAGGTCCGGTTCGTGGGTCTTCAGGTAGACCGCCGCTTCGGCGATCGACATCGGATCGTCGTACTGGCTGATCTTGCCCTTGTACTTGGCCGCGACTTTGGGGTCGAGGGTCACGTTCCAGGAGTCCGGCGGCGGGGTGACGTCGCTGCCGTTCCACATCAGCAGGTTGGCGCCGCGGCCGTGCGGGATCCCGTAGTTGACGTCTTCAAAGGTGTTGTACGGCTGGTCCTTGAGGTCTGAGAAGACCGTCTTGTAGTTGGGGACGAGGTCGGTGTTGACCGGGGCGACGAGACCGGCGGCGACGAGCCGTGCGGTGGCGTTGCCGGAGGCCGAGACGCCGTCGTACTGCCCGGTTTTCATCAACTCGACCATTTCGTCAGAGGTTCCGGCTTCCTTGTTGTTGACCTTGCAGCCGGTCTTCTGTTCGAACGGTTTGCTCCATTCCGGTTCGACGTAGCCGGCCCAGGAGATCAGCGAGACTTCGCCCTCCCCCTTGCCGACCTTCTGCAGTTCTTCGCTGGTGTCGCCGCTGGTCGAGTCGCTGCCGCCGCCACAACCGGCGAGGGCGAGCATGAATACGACCAGGCCGGCAACGACGAGCCACGCCGTGCGGGCGGGGTTGCCATCCCTTCTGCTCATGGTGCTACCTCCTGTTTGGTTGACTTCCCGCCGATTGCGGCTGCGTGCTCCGGCCGCCACCCGACTAGGACCTCGTTTCCCTGCCCTGGCAACGCGCCCGAGGACGCGCTCTCCACGTTCTGCCTGACCAGCTGGAGCTTCTCCCCTTTGTCCAACTGAATCGTGAAGCGGGTGACGCTGCCGGCGTAGGCGACGTCGACGACGCGGCCGGTCTCCGTGTGGAGACCGTCGGTCGCAGCGCCCGGCTGCAGCAGCTCGATCTTCTCGGGGCGGATCGTCATCCGCTCGCCGCCCCGCTCGATCAGGTTGGAGACGCCGACGAAGCCGGCGACGAACTCGCTGGCCGGCCGCTCGTAGAGCTCGAGCGGCGAGCTCACCTGCTCGATCCGGCCGTCCTTGAAGACGGCGATGCGGTCGCTCATCGTCAGCGCCTCGTCCTGGTCGTGGGTGACGTAGACAAAGGTGATTCCGACCTCGCCCTGGATCGACTTCAGCTCGGTCTGCATCTCCACGCGCAGCTTCAGATCGAGGGCGCCGAGCGGCTCGTCGAGCAGCAGCACCTTGGGCCGGTTGACGATCGCTCGCGCCAGGGCGACCCGCTGGCGCTGGCCGCCGGAGAGCTCGCCGGGCTTGCGCTCTGCGTAGCCCGGCAGGCGCACCATCTCCAGCGCCTCGTCGCCGCGCTTGGACCGCTCGGCCTTCGAGACGCCGGCGACCCTCATCCCGTAGGCGACGTTCTCGCCGACGGTCATGTGGGGGAAGAGGGCGTAATCCTGAAAGACCGTGTTCACCGCCCGGTCGTAGGGGGGCACGCCGCTGACATCCTCACCGGCCAGCTCGATTGCCCCCCCGGTCGGGTCCTCGAAGCCGGCGATCATCCGCAGCGTCGTCGTCTTGCCGGAGCCCGACGGTCCCAGCATCGTGAAGAACTCCCCCTGTGCGATCTCCAAGTCGATCCCGGCGACCGCCACCACCTCGCCGTAGTACTTGGTGAGGCTCGAAAGTCGTATGTCAGGAGCTGCAGCGTCTATGCGTGTGACGTTATCCGTGAAGGTGCGGATTGCAAGGACAAACTGGCCCGGGAGGCTTAGCCACAGTGGAGTACGGAGTTTGTGGCGGAGGGTGCTGGTGGGGGTCGCTGGGAGCACCTCCGCCGCGCGGATCGAACTTGGGCTGTCGCCCCGGACGCAGCTGGCGCGGCTCCATGCTGAGTACCCAGCGACCCCCACCAGCACCCTCCAAACCAGCCGCCCCCGTGGTTCCTTTCGGTCGCTGACCGTCCGAAAGGAACCACGGAACTCAGAGCCCGCCCCGACCCTGAACAGCTAGATCCCCAGCATGAACTCCTGCGCTACCCCAACCTGGCCTGCCGCGCGTCACCCGTCTCTCAAAAGCTGTTGGGGGAGCGGGTGGGGTGCCTCCTCTGGGTACTCAGCATGGAGCCGAGCCGAAGGCCTTTGAGGCGTCAGCCAATCCCCGCATCACTCGGCGGAGGTGCTCCCAGAGGAGGCACCCCACCCGCTCCTACCTAAGCCGCTTGCTAGTAGCCGGCGGGGTGACGCGCGATGAAGCCGACGTTGTCGCGCAGGTCTTCGTGCCAGCGGGGGCCCGTTTCGCCCCCCGAGTCGCCGGAGGTGTCCCAGCGGAAGCCGGCGATCACCGCGTAGGCGTGGCCGCCGTTGGCGTAGACGGTGATCCAGCGGCCTTCGCCTTCTTCGGCCCACTTCATCATCGGGCCGGAGGGGAGGGGGCTTTCGAGGAATTTGCCGCCGTGGAGGGCGAATGAGACCGAGCCCGAGCAGTCGTAGCCGCGGTCATACCAGCGGGCGTGGCCGCCGCCGAAGATGTAGGGCTTGCTGCGGATCGCGTTCGCCGCAGCGATCACCTTTTTGACCCGGGGCGGAGCGCTTGCCGGCGGCACCAGCATCCCGTTGTCGAGCAGCTTCGCCTTCGCGGTCGGCGTGCAGAGGTCGACTTCAGCGGGGGACATGCCACCGCTGGTACAGGCGGCGGAAGCGCTGCCCGGGGAAAAAAGAGCGGTTGCGGAGAGGGCGACGACGAGCACCAGCCCAATCTTCAACCTGAAGTTGTGAAGCAAACCGATTCTCCTTCGTCGGCCTGCGGGGTTAGCTGTCGGGCTGGCGCGAAAGGAGCCTGCGCCCCCACCGGCAACTCGGTGGGTTAGCCCCGAAAACATGGTTCCCCCGCTCCCTGACGCTCTTTGCGCCTGGGATTAGGCGTTTCGGTTACTGACTGGCGGCAGTGTAGACGATCGAACGGCGCTTTGCTCACAAAACGCAAATATTTGGTCGAGGATCCCGCTCCCATCGAGGTTCTGTTCGACGCCTCGGCTGGTAGCTTGCGCCCTGGGATGAACCTTTCGGGCCGCAAAACGCTCCTCACCGGGGCAACCGGGGGACTTGGCAGGGCGATCGCCACCTCGCTCGCCGAGCGCGGCGCCGTCATGACGCTCAGCGCTCGAAACCGCGAGGCGCTGGAGGCGATGGCCGCCGAGCTGCCGGGCAGCGGCCACTCCGTCCTGCCCGCCGACCTCGCCGAGCCCGGCGCCGCCGAGCAGCTCGCCGCCGAGGCGGCTGGCACCGAGATCCTCGTCGCCAACGCCGGCCTTCCCGGCGCCGGCAAGCTGGACGAGTTCAGCGCCGAGGAGGTCAAGCGGGCCCTGCGCGTCAACCTCGAGGCACCGATGCTCCTCGCCCGCGCCCTCTACCCGGCGATGCTCGAGTCCGACTCCGGCCACCTCGTCTTCGTCGCCTCGCTCTCCGGCAAGGCGGCCAGCCCCCGTTCCTCGATCTACAACGCAACCAAGTTCGGCCTCCGCGGTTTCTCTCTCGCCCTGCGTGCCGACCTGGGACCACGCGGAATCGGCGTCTCCCTCGTCTCACCCGGCTTCATCCGCGACGCCGGCATGTTCGCCGACGCCGGATCCAAGCCACCACCGGGAATGGGCACCTCCACGCCCCGACAGGTCGGAGAGGCCACCGCCAAGGCAATCGAGAAGAACAAGGTCGAGGTAACCATTGCCCCGCTCCCCCAGCGCTTCGGCGCTCACCTGGCGCTGGTCAGCCCGTCCCTCAGCGTCAAGGTCCAGAGCGGCTCAGCTGGCCAAAAAGCGGCCAAAGACATCGCCTCCGGCCACTCCTCTGACAAGCGCTGAAGTAGGCGGGTCCGGCACCCCTCGCGCCAGCGGATACTCAAAACGGCGGCCTAATTGAGGGATTGGCGGAACGATTTACGAAACGCTCGCCTTTTTCTCTGAGCGTCCATAGGGTTCGCCCGGTCCTAATCAAAAGTGGCCGGGCGACTGCCTAAACAGCCCCCGGCCGTGACACCAGGAGGTCAGTCCTGATGCACGACCAGAGTAAGGCAGCCGAACCCGCTGCCGAGGATCTGAAAAACGACCGGGTGGTTCTCGTACACGTCGCCGAGAACTACCCCGACACGCTGCGGCTCTCAGATCTGATCCGAGAACTCGGCGACCCGGACGATTTCACCGAGCGCGACGGGATCGAAAGGGCAGTGCGGGACCTCGTGAAGGCCGGACTGCTTTTCCGCTGCGAAGGCGCGGTGCTGCCCACCCGAACCGCGCTACGCGCCTACGAGCTGCTTGTCGAGGCGGCTTAGATGACGGCCAAAGAGCAGTTCGGCCGCAATCTCTGCGAGAGGCGACGGCGAGCGGGGTGGTCGCAAGAGAACCTCGCCAGCCGAGCCTCCATGCGCCAAGACGAAGTCTGTCGACTTGAGAACGGCCGCCACGGGCCGCGACTGGAGACTCTCGTGAAGCTCGCCGACGCTCTCGAAGTGCCTGCGGGCGATCTACTGGAGGGGATCAAGTAGGCGCTGCTCTCGCGCGCGATAGCGCGCAAGCCAGCTTCGTCAACACCGTCAGGTCGGCGTGCAGTCGAACGCGATCGAGGCCGCGAACGCGCAGGGGCTTCAATCCCCATTCGTTCTTCAAGCGGCCGAACTCGCGCTCGACCGCAACCCGCTTGCGGTAGGCGCTGTTCCAGCGCTTCGACTTGTAGGGGATCAGCGGGTGGAGCCGGTCGGCCTTGATCCAGGTCGAGGCCGGTTTGCACTTTCCCTTCGGGCAACGCCACTTCGAGGCGCCGCGCTTTCGGTCCGACCCGGCGAACTTCCAAGTGCCGTGCTTGCACTCTGGCGGCAGGTGGTCGCCGCGCTTGACGCCGGTCGTTTGTTTGAGGGGAATGATCGGCAGGCAGTCACGCTCGGCGCATTCCTCATGCACCGGACCGGAGTCATAGCCCCGGTCCATCGCTGCCGTGTCAGCCATGCACCCGCGCCGTCTGGCTTCGTCGATCAGCACCGCGGCGAACCGGCCTTCGTTCTCCCTCGCGCCTTCGACCTTCCACGCAACCGGAAGACCCGTCGCCACGCAGGCGGCAAGATGCAGGCGATAGCCGTAGAAGGAACCGCCCTTGCGGGTGGAGATAGCCGAGCGGCGTCCCCAGCTTGCGTTGGGGTCGGAGAAGCGCCGTGGCACCTTGACCTCGCCGATGTCGCGCTGCCCGTTCGCGTAGGCGGGCATATCTGAGGCGTCGATGGCGAGGTCGCGGCCGTAGGTCGGCAGCTTCGCCTTCAGCCCTTCGACCACGGCGTCGATGCAGCGCTCTACCTTGTCGCCGTTCTCTCGCAGCGTTTTCGCGAATCGATACGCGGCCCACTTCGACGGCGGTCCGCCTTCACAGCCAAGGACGCGCTGTAAGCGCCAGTGGTCGGCGACCAGGGCGACGACGCGGGTCCACGTCGGCAGCGCGTAGAGGGACTTCGCCAGCGCCAGCCCGACCATCGTGCGGATCGGGTAGCCGGGGCGGCCCGTCCAGCGGGTAGCTTCAAGTTCCTCGATCAGCCGCCCAATCTCAGGCGAATCGAGAAGTCTCTCCAGCACGGCCGTGGAAGCCGTGCCCCCTGCTAAGTTCGATGACGCCAAGCGAGAAGCACCTCGTTTGGTCTGCCCCTCGGACGCGCCAACGTCGCGGGGGGCTTCTTTCTGAGATTTGCCCGTCCAGACTATGGGCCAGATCGGACGGAAAACCGCTCTACAGAGCGAAAATAGGGTGTTTAAGCCCCTAAAAATCGATCTGATACTTCAAAAGTTCCAGATCAAATGCTCAGGAGGGTTTAAGGGAACCGATCCGAACCTGTATAGTCCCGCTCAGTAAGCGATATCCGTCGTTAAGCTGGCGCTTTAGCGCCAGCTTAAATCGCGAAAAGCATGGCTACTGCCCCGACCCCACAGGCCGCGCCTCTTACCGAGGTATCCCCGGAATACGGTTGTGCGCGGGTTCTTGGGCACTTGGTCTCCGAGGCCGAGCATTGGGAAGAGGATGGGGTGCATGTTCTTCGCAGCCTGGAGTTCGACGTAACGGCGGGGGACCCAGATTTCCAAAAGGCTTTGGATCAGTTCGTCGAGAAGACGGAGGATCTATGGAGTTATCTCAGCGGTCTGGAGACGATCACTGAGAATGAGAACGAGTTGTTCCTTAAACTTGCGCCAAGGTTCCTTGAGATCTACAAGGAGCTTGAGCGTCGGGAGCAAGGTCGACGCGACCGTTGGATCAGCATTCAATTTGGCCGCGCCAGACAACGCGGTGACCACTCCCTTCGCAATTGGCGACCCTCAAGACCAGCTTCTGTCTCGCAGCCGTCGCCCGTTTAACGGGGGATAAAGGAAAGGAGGTTCGGCACGGGCGGATGTTCCGCATTCGGGTCATCTCCTCAGACGGATATGAGTGCGGAATCCCGGTGCAGGTTGATGACCACCCTGGCGAGACGCGACCCTATGTCCTTAACGCCATCGCCGACTCTCTCATGATCGACCGCAAGGAAATTGAGCGTGTCCTGAATGAGGGCACGGTGAACCAGCTACGAAAGCACCTGAGCAGGTTCACCAAGGCACAACTCAAACCCCGGCCTCACCGAAGCGAGCAGGCTCCCTTCCTTCCGTTCTTTCCCGACGACTAGCTAGTGAGCAGCCGGGGGTAGCGCCCGGCCCGAAGCGAGGTACCCGTGAAATCACCGACCCTGCGAACCCGCTTGGCTACTGGCCTGGCGAGTTTCGCCAATCCCTCAATTAGGCCGCCGTTTGTCGGAGCGAGGGGTGCCGGACCCGCCCCCACCAATTGCCTAGGATGAACAACATGAGCAGCGATTCCTTCTCCTCCCGATCGACCCTCGAAGTGGGCGGCAAGGAGTTCGAGATCTTCCGCCTCGACGCCCTCCAGGAACGCTTCGACGTCGCCCGCCTGCCCTACTCGATCAAGGTCCTGCTGGAGAACGTGCTGCGACTCGAGGACGGCGTCTCGGTCAGCGCAGCTGATGTAGAGGCGATTGCGGCCTGGGACGCCGCCGCCGAGCCCAGCGCCGAGATCCCCTTCCAGCCCGCTCGCGTCCTGATGCAGGACTTCACCGGCGTCCCGGCGGTCGTCGACCTGGCGGCGATGCGCGACGCGATGGAGGAGATCGGCGGCGACCCGGCGGCGATCAACCCGCTGGTCGACGTCGACCTGGTGATCGACCACTCGGTCCAGGTCGACGCCTTCGGCAACGAGCGCGCCTTCGCGGTCAACGCCGAGCACGACTTCAAACGCAACCTCGAGCGCTACTCGTTCCTCAAATGGGGTCAGCAGTCCTTCGACAACTTCCGCGTCGTCCCGCCGGCGACCGGCATCTGCCACCAGGTCAACCTCGAGTACCTCTCCCAGGTCGTCTACAGCCGCGAGAACGGCGGCACGCTGCAGGCCTACCCCGACACCCTCGTCGGCACCGACTCGCACACGACGATGGTCAACGGCCTCGGCGTCCTCGGCTGGGGCGTCGGCGGGATCGAGGCCGAGGCGGCGATGCTGGGCCAGCCGATCTCGATGCTGCTGCCGCAGGTCGTCGGCTTCAGGCTCTCCGGCGAGCTGCCGGAGGGGGCGACCGCGACCGACCTCGTCCTCACCGTCACCGAGATGCTGCGCGAGCGCGGCGTCGTCTCCAAGTTCGTCGAGTTTTTCGGCCCGGGCCTGCCGACCCTCGGCCTCGCCGACCGCGCCACGCTCGGCAACATGTCGCCGGAGTTCGGCTCGACCTGCGCGATCTTCCCGGTCGACGCCGAGACCCTGCGCTACCTCGACCTCACCGGCCGCCCGACCGAGACCATCGAGTTGGTCGACGCCTACGCCCGCGAGCAGGGGATGTTTGCCGACGGGTCCAGTCCCGACCCGGCGTTCTCCGACCTGCTCGAGCTCGACCTCGGCGAGGTGGTGCCGAGCCTGGCCGGACCGAAACGGCCGCAGGACCGGGTGCCGCTCACCGAGGCAAAGCAATCCTTCCTGGAGGCGATGCAGGAGTTCGACCCGGAGGCCGCCGAGCAGATGGGCAACGGCCGTGACGAGGCGATCGAAGAGTCGTTCCCCGCCTCGGATCCGCCGGCCGAGGAGCACGATGACGCTCGCGGCAAGCCGCGGCCGGCGCTTAGCGGAACCACCGTCGACACGAGCCGCAGTCACGACGCGATCTCGGTCACCCTCGCCGACGGGACCGAGGTCGAGCTCGATCACGGCCACGTCGTAATCGCCGCGATCACCAGCTGCACCAACACCTCCAACCCGAGCGTGATGGTCGGCGCCGGCCTGCTCGCTCGCAACGCCGTCGAGCGGGGCCTGCAGCGCCAGCCGTGGGTGAAGACCTCGTTGGCACCCGGCTCGACCGTTGTCACCGACTACCTCGAGCGCGCCGGGCTGACCGAGTACCTCGACGCTCTCCAGTTCAACCTCGTCGGCTACGGCTGCACCACCTGCATCGGCAACTCGGGACCGCTGGCGGCGGAGATCTCGACTGCGATTGCCGACAACGATCTGGCGGTGTGCGCGGTCCTCTCCGGCAACCGCAACTTCGAGGGCCGGATCAACCAGGACGTGAAGGCGAACTACCTGGCCAGCCCGCCCCTGGTCGTTGCCTACGCGCTCGCCGGCCGGATGGATATCGACCTGAACGAGGACCCGCTGGGCGAGGGGTCAGATGGCGAGCCCGTCTATTTGCGCGACATCTGGCCCAGCGCCGAGGAGATCAGGCAGGTGGTCGGCAGCTCGGTGCAGGCGGAGATGTTCGAGCGCAACTACGCCGGGGTCTTTTCCGGCGACGAGATGTGGAACGCAGTCGAGGTCCCCTCCGGCGACCGCTACACCTGGCCCGACTCGACCTACGTCCGCCGCCCCAGCTTCTTCGAGCAGATGCCGGCGCAGGCGCCGGGTGTCGAGCCGGTCGCTGGAGCCCGCGCGCTGGCCCTGCTGGGCGACTCGATCACCACCGACCACATTTCTCCCGCCGGCGCGATCAAGCGCGACAGCCCCGCCGGACGCTGGCTGACCGAGAACGGAGTGGACGTGGGCGACTTCAACTCCTACGGATCGCGGCGCGGCAACCACGAGGTGATGATTCGCGGCACGTTTGCCAACATCCGCCTCCGCAACCAGCTCGTGGACCGGGCAGGCGGCTACACCCGCCACTTTCCCGACAGCGAGGAGACGACGATCTATGACGCGGCGATGGCCTACGCTGCCGAAGGCGTGCCGCTGGTCGTGCTTGCGGGGAAGGAGTACGGCTCAGGCTCCTCGCGCGACTGGGCGGCGAAGGGAACGAAGCTGCTCGGCGTGCGGGCGGTGATTGCCGAGAGCTTCGAGCGCATCCATCGCTCCAACCTGATCGGGATGGGGGTCCTGCCATTGCAGTTCGGCGCCGGCGAGAGCGTTGCCTCGTTGGGCCTGACCGGGGCAGAGAGCTTCGACATCGGCGACCTCGAAGACGGTGGGGCGAAGAAAGTGGTCGTCACTGCGCGCGCCGACGACGGCGAGGAGAAGACGTTCGAGGCCACGGTGCGGCTGGATACGCCGAACGAGGTCACCTACTTCGTGAACACCGGCATCCTGCAGACCGTACTGCGCAAGCTCAAAAAGTAGGCGCAGCGGGGCCGCGGGAGGCAGGGGGGTCCGCGCGACCCTCACTGCACCTGCGCGTCGGTAGCCAGGGAGGGATGCCGACGCGGCCGTTCCCCCTGGCGGGACTGCCCTGAGGAACAGTCAGCGTTTAGCTATACAGGCTCTGTCACCCGCGGTCAAGCGGAATCGAGCGCTTTGGGGCCGTTCCGTTCGTTTTCCGAGTCGGCTATCTGGGAACCCGGCTGTGCCCTGATTCCCCAGCCTTTGCGCTCAATTAGTTCGATTCCGATCACGCTTCCCACCGGCCCGACCGGGGTGAGGGTTGCGGCGAGCAGGGTGTAAGGGGTCTCCTTCCTGACGCAGGCGACCCAGATCAGCACACACAGGGCGATGAACCCGAGACCGTGAGCCCAGCCGAACAGCATCGTCTCCGTTTCGAATCCCGGCACGAGCCAGAACAGCATCAGGCCGGCGAAGATCGCCAGCTCGATCCACGAGAACCTCTTCACCCAGACGAACAGCTCGCCCGGGACGGGCTTTTCGAACGGTTTGCGCCGCGCCACAGGTTTCAGGTTCCGGGGGTGAGCGCCGTGAGCACGATGCGCTCCTGCTCACGCGCGTGAGCACCGGAGTAACCCTCGCCCGGGCTGGCCCGGCCCTGGCGACCGACATAGGTGAGGACTACCCCCTCGGGAAGGATGTCGGGCATCCGCCGGGACATAACCTTCCAGGCACCCATGTTGCGCGGCTCCTCCTGGACCCAGGCGATCTCCTTCAGATTCGGGTAGGAGGCGATCACCCGTTCCAGCTGTTCCTTCGCGAACGGATAGAGCACCTCGACCCTGGCGATGGCGACGTTCTCGGCGGTGGCGCGGCGTTCGCTGTCGTCCATGTCGAAGTAGACCTTGCCGGTGCAGAGGACGAGGCGCTCGACCTTGTCTTTGCGCTCCTGGGCGGTGGGGTCGTCGAGGATGAACTGCAATTCGCCCTCGGCCAGCTCCTCCAGGGTGGTGGCGGCGCGCTCCAGCCGCAGCAGGCCCTTTGGGGTGAAGACGATCAGCGGCCGCGGCTTCTTGATCAGCGCCTGGCGGCGCAGCAGGTGGAAGTACTGGGCGGCGGTGGTCGGGTAGGCGATGCGGATATTGCCCTCGGCCCCCAGCGCGAGGAAGCGCTCGATGCGGGCGCTGGAGTGCTCCGGCCCGGAGCCCTCGTACCCGTGCGGGAGCAGCAGGGTGAGGCGGCTGGTCTGGCCCCACTTCGACTCGCCGGAGACGATGAAGCTGTCGACGATCACCTGGGCGGCGTTGGCGAAGTCGCCGAACTGAGCCTCCCAGAGGACCAACGCGCTGGGGCTGGCGGCCGAGTAGCCGTACTCGAAGCCGAGGCAGGCGATCTCCGAGAGGGGGCTGTTGTAGAGCTCGAAGGGTGCTGAGGCGTCCTCGAGGTGCTGCATCGGCGTGTACTCGAGACCGGTGTTCTCGTCGTGGAGGACGAGGTGGCGGTGGGAGAAGGTGCCGCGCTCGGTGTCCTGGCCGGTGAGGCGGATGTGGACGCTGTCGGTCAGCAGCGAGCCGAAGGCCAGCGCCTCGGCCTGGCCGAAGTCGATCCCGCCTTTCTCCAGCGCCTCGGTCCGCCGCGACAGCGGGCGGCGCAGCTTGCGATGGACGTTGAATCCCTCCGGCGTCTTCAACAGCTCCTCGTTGATCGCCCGCAGCTTCTCGGCCGCCACCGCGGTGTGGACGGGCGGGCTGGCGGTGCGGTCCAGGAGTTCCCCGGTCTGGGTGGTGCCGGCGACGGTCGGGTCCTCGTACTCGCCCGCCTCCATCTTCTCGCGCAGCCCTTTAAGCGCCCCCGACATCTCCGCGTGACGCTCGTCGGAGGACTTGCCGACCTCCTCGGCGGAGATCGTCCCCGCTTCGATCAGCTTCTCGGCGTAGAGCTCGGAGACGGGCGGGTGCGACTTGATCTTCGCCGCCATCGTCGGCTGCGTGTAGGCCGGCTCGTCGGTCTCGTTGTGACCGAAGCGGCGGTAGCCGATCACGTCGATGACGACGTCGCGGCACCAGCGCTCGCGGTAGGCCATCGCCAGCCGCACCGCCGACACGCAGGCCTCGACGTCGTCGGCGTTGACGTGGATGATCGGCACGTTGAATCCCTTCGCCATGTCGGCGGCGTAGGGGGTCGAGCGGGCCTCGTCGGGGTCGGTGGTGAAGCCGACCTGGTTGTTCTGGATGACATGAATCGTGCCGCCGGTGGTGTAGCCGGGCAGCGACTGCAGGTTGAGCGTCTCGGCGACCACGCCCTGGGCGGGGAAGGCGGCATCGCCGTGCAACAGCACCGGCACCGCCCGCTTGTGGTCAAGAGAGAGGGTGGGGCCCTCGAAATCCTGCTGGAGGAAGCGGGTGCCGCCGGTGACCACCGGGTCGACGAACTCGAGGTGGCTCGGGTTGGGATAGAGGCGGACCGAGATCTTCTGCCCGTCGGCGGTCTCGTAGACGCCGCGGTGGCCGTAGTGGTACTTGACGTCGCCGGTGCCGCCATGGGGGATCGCGGCGACCGCCTTGACCGCGTCGATCTGCTTCGAGCCCTCGAACTCGGCGAGGATCGACTCGACCGAGCGGCCCAGGTTGTGGGCGAG
The DNA here is from genome assembly GCA_963724745.1 of uncultured Actinomycetes bacterium. GTDB lineage: Bacteria > Actinomycetota > Thermoleophilia > Solirubrobacterales > 70-9 > VAYN01. The sequence continues at coordinate 190,062 of CAVRVU010000004.1, read as the reverse complement.
GACGCTGAGGCGGCCGCGGTGGGCCATCCCGAAGACAACCTCCTCGGCGCCGTCGCGCTGGGAGAGGGTGACGATTTCGTCGAGCATCGGCACGACCACGTCGAGCCCCTCGATCGAGAACATCTTCTGCCCCAAATACGCTTTCTCGAGGAAGCGCTCGAACTGGAAGACGTCGATCAGCCGGTTCAGCAGGCGCTGTTTCTCCGCGTCGGTGAGCGGCTGGCGGTGGGCGCCGGTCTCGATCATCTCCCGCAGCCAGATCCGCTGCTGGTGGGAGGAGAGGTGCTCCACCTGGTAGCCGATCGTGCCGCAGTAGGCGGTCCGCATCCGCGGCAGCGCTTCCAGCAGGTTTTCGCCGGGGACGCCGATGCGGAGGATCGAGGCCGGGATCCGCTCCATCAGCTCCGGGGTGAGGTTGACGTTCTCGGGCTGCAGCGCCGGGTCGCCCTTCGGCTCGGAGCCGAGCGGGTCCAGCTGGGCGGCGAGGTGGCCGTGGGTGCGGTAGGCCTTCAGCAGCGAGGTCGCGGCCTGGACCGCCTGCAGCAGCTCTTCGTCGATCTGGTCGGGGGCGCTGCTGGGTTCGGCGCTCGGCGCGGCGGCGCTCAGCGGCGGCGCCGAGGCGGAGGCGGGGTGGGCGGTGCTGACGACCGCGGCGTCGAAGCCGAGGTCGGCGGCGACCGCCTCGTAGAAGGAGTCCTCGCCCTGCAGCAGTTCCTCGATCCGGCGCAGGAAGGCGCCCGACTCGGCACCCTGGATGACTCGGTGGTCGTAGGTCGAGGTCAGCGTCATCACCTTCGAGACGCCGAGCTGCTTCAGCCGTTCCGGCGAGGCGTGCTTCCACTCCGGCGGGAAGGCGATCGAGCCGGTGGCGATGATCGCGCTCTGGCCGCTCAGCAGGCGCGGAACCGAGGCCATCGTTCCGATCCCGCCGGGGTTGGTGAGACTGATGTTGGTGCCCTGGAAGTCGTCGGCGGAGAGCTTGTTCTCGCGCGTCTTCGCAATCAGCTCTTCGTAGTTGGAATGGAAGCCGGAGAAGTCGAGCCCGTCGGCACCCTTGATCGCGGGCACCATCAGCGAGTGCGAGCCGTCCTTTTTCTCGACGTCGACGGCGATCCCGAGGTTGACCGGCCCGCCTTCGATCGCGAACGGCTTGCCGTCTTCGGAGGCGAAGACCCGCGTCATCACCGGGAGGCTCTTGGTCGCCTCGACGATCGCCCAGGCGATCAGGTGCGTGAACGAAACCTTCAACCCGCGATCTTTGAGGACGGAGTTGATCGCCTTCCGTTTCGCATCCAGCGTGTCAACGGCAATCGTCCGGAACGAGGTAGCGGTCGGAACCTGCCGACTCTCATCCATAGCGTTGGCGAGCATCGCCGCGGCCCCACGAAGCTGCTTGGCCTCCCCAACAGCCGGAGCGTCCCCATTGCCACCCCCACCGTCAGCAGCAGCCATCACATCCTCTTTGGTGACCTTCTCGCCGGGACCCGACCCGGTCACGGACCCAAGATCAACCCCGGTCGCTTCAGCAACGCGGCGAGCCACCGGCGTGGCTTTGACATCAGCGCCCGAACCGTTGCCAGATCCGTTCGAACCCTGGCCCTCAGCGGAATCTGGGGTGGGTGGCGACGATTCCGAGGACTCCCCCGGCAGGGGGAGCCCGGAATCGGAGACAGGACCCGCCCCCCCCCAGCGCCAGATCCCTCACCAGCTTCCATCTCAGCCAAAGGACTGCCAACAGGAACCTCGTCGTCAACCGAGGCAATCAGTTTGGTGATCACCCCGTCCATAGGCGCAGGCACCTCAGCATCGACCTTGTCGGTGGACACCTCGACCACGGTGTCCCCCTCGCTGACCGAGTCCCCCTCGGCCACGTGCCACTCGAGCACGATGCCCTCGGTCACCGACTCGCCCATCTCGGGCATGGTGATCTGGACGGTCGCCGTCTCGGGCATCTCCGGGCTCAGTCTAAGGAAGTTGGTTTACGAGCACGCCTATCGAGATACCCTGGTACCCCAATGAGCTACTTCGTCACCGGCGCGACCGGATTCATCGGTCGCAATCTCGTCCAGAAACTGCTCCAGCGCGAGGGCACGATCTACGCCCTGGTGCGGGCCGGGTCGCGCGGTCGCCTCGAGGAGCTGCGGACCAGCTTCGGCGCCGACGGGGCCCGCATCGTCCCGATCACCGGGGACCTGACCCAGTCCGGGCTCGGGGTCTCCGAGGAGGACCTGGTGGCGATGCGGGGTGAGATCGACCATTTTTTCCATCTGGCGGCGATCTACGACCTCACCGCCGACGCCGAGACCCAGGAGATCGCCAACGTCGAGGGGACGCGCCACGCGATCGAGCTCGCCGGCGCGCTCGAGGCCGGCTGTTTCCACCAGGTCAGCTCGATCGCCGCCGCCGGCCTCTACAAGGGCGTCTGGACCGAGGAGATGTTCGACGAGGCCGAGCGGCTCGACACCAACCCCTACTTCCGCACCAAGCACGAGTCCGAGCGGCTGGTCCGCGACGAGTGCCAGCGGCCCTGGCGGGTCTACCGGCCGGGGATCGTCGTCGGCGACTCGCGCACCGGGGAGATCGACAAGATCGACGGGCCCTACTTCTTCTTCAAGGCGCTGCAGCGGCTGCGGCGGGTGGCGCCCTCGTGGCTGCCGACGGTCGGGATCGAAGGCGGCGAGATCAACATCGTCCCGGTCGACTACGTCGCCGCGGCGATCGACCACATCGCCCACAAGCCGCGCCTCAACGGGCGCGCCTTCCACCTCACCGACCCCAACCCGCACACCGCGGGCGAGGTGATCAACCTCTTCGCCCGGGCGGCGGATGCGCCGCAGATGGCGGTCCGCCTCGGCACCGACGTGACCGAGCCGGCGACCGGGGCGCTGCGCAGCGCCCTGAAGCTGTTCCCGCCCGCCAAGCGCGCCGCCAAGCTGGCGCTCGACCAGGCCGGGCTGCCCGCCGAGCTGCTCAGCTACGTCGACTACCCGACCAGCTTCGACTCGACCAAGACGCAGAAAGCGCTGAAAGGCTCAGGGATCGAGGTGCCGCCGCTGGAGACCTACGCGACCCGGGTCTGGGACTACTGGGAGCGCAACCTCGATCCCGACCTCTTCAAGGACCGCTCGCTCTCGGCGGCGGTGCGGGGCAAAGTGGTGCTGATCACCGGCGCCTCCTCGGGGATCGGCAAGGCGACCGCGGTCAAGGTCGCCGACGCCGGCGCGACCGTGCTGCTCGTCGCCCGCTCGCTCGACAAGCTGGAGGAGACCAAAGAGGAGATCGTCGCCGGCGGCGGCACCGCCCACATCCACCAGTGCGACCTCTCCGACATCGAGGACATCGAGCGGATGGCCGAGGAGGTGCTGACCTACCACGGTCACGTCGACATCCTCGTCAACAACGCCGGGCGCTCGATCCGGCGCTCGATCGCTCTCTCCTACGACCGCTACCACGACTTCGAGCGCACGATCCAGCTCAACTACCTTGGCGCGGTGCGGCTGATCCTGGCGCTGTTGCCGGCGATGCGCGGACGCAAGCAGGGCCACATCATCAACATCAGCTCGATCGGGACGCAGACCAATCCGCCGCGCTTCTCCGCCTACGTGGCATCGAAGGCGGCGCTGGACGCGTTCAGCCGGGTGATCGCCTCGGAGGTGGTCGACGACAAAGTCCACCTGACCACGATCAACATGCCGCTGGTGCGGACGCCGATGATCGCGCCGACCCGGATGTACGACATGTTCCCGGCGATCACCCCCGAGGAGGCGGCGGAGATGATCGCCAAGGCGATGATCAACCGGCCGAAGAAGGTGGCGACGCGGCTCGGCAACTTCGGCGAGCTGCTGTACGCGGTGGCGCCGAAGGCGAGCGACTCGATCCTGAATACCGCCTACAAGCTTTTCCCCGATTCGCAGGCGGCCAAGGGGAAGAAAGAGGAGGCTCGGGACAAGCCGCCTTCTACCGAGGCTGTCGCTTTTGCGCACTTGATGAAAGGCGTGCACTGGTGGCGTTGTTGGGTGGGGGGCGAGGGGTCGCCCTCCCTGGACACATCTCGCCTATGGCTCGATGTTGAGTGTCCCGGGAGGGCGCCCCCTCGCCCCCGCGACGCGGGTAAGTTGCTCCCATGGCTGAGAGGCGGCTCAAGCACTGGGGATGGGGATATGAGGACCAGGCTCCTACCTCGACACAGCTGCGCGAGGCGGGGGAAGGGATCCGGGCGCGGTTCGGGTTCGGCGGCGAGGTCGAGAAGCCGGTTCCGCTGGAGGAGGTGGAGCTGCGCAAGCCGCGGCTGAAGGTTCCGAGCGGGTTTGGGGACTTGTTTTCGGACGGGAGGTACGAGCGGGTTTCGCGTGCCTTGGGGAAGGCCTACCGGGATGTGGTGCGGGGGTTCTATGGGAAGTTCGAGAACCCGCCGGATTTGGTCGCCTTTCCGAAGGACGAGTCGGAGATCGAGGCCGTGTTGAGTTGGGCCGAGGCCGAGGGGGCGGCGGTGATTCCGTTTGGGGGCGGAACCAGCGTCTGCGGCGGGGTCGAGCCGCGGCTGGGGGAGCGGCCGGCGGTCTCGCTCGACCTGCGGCGGTTGGACCGGGTGCTGGAGGTCGACCCGCAGTCGCTGGCGGCGCGGATCCAGGCCGGGGCGACCGGGCCCGGCCTCGAGGCCCAGCTGCGCGAGCACGGCCTCACCCTGCGCCACTTTCCCCAGTCCTTCGAGTACTCGACCCTGGGCGGCTGGATCGCCACCCGCGCCGGCGGCCACTTCGCGACGCTGGAGACCCACATCGACGACCTCGTCGAGTCGGTGCGGGCGATCACCCCGCGGGGGACGTGGGAGAGCAGGCGGCTGCCGGGCTCGGGGGCGGGTCCGTCACCGGACCGCCTGCTGATCGGCTCGGAGGGGATCCTCGGGGTGATCGCCGAGGCCTGGGTGCGGGTCCGGCCGAGACCCGAGTTCAGGTCCTCGACCAGCGTCGCCTTCGACGACTTCGGTCACGCCGCCGAGGCGGTCCGCGAGATTGCCCAGTCGGGTCTGCATCCCGCCAACTGCCGCCTGCTCGACGCCGCCGAGGCCGAGCTGACCGCTGCCGGAGACGGCAGCGCCGACCTGCTGATCCTCGGCTTCGAGTCCGCCGACCACCCCGTGGATCCCTGGATGAACCGAGCGCTGGTGATCGCCCGCGACCACGCCGGCACCCCCGGCGAGGTCCGCACCACCTCGCCGACGGGCCTAAAACCCACGGATATGTCGGGAAGTCGGCCCGTCGGCGGGGAGGAAAGCGCGGTGGAGAGCTGGCGCGGGGCGTTCCTGCTGGCCCCTTACCTGCGGGACACGTTCGTCGCCTGCGGCGTCCTCTCGGAGACCTTCGAGTCGGCGATCACCTGGGACCGCTTCGAGGATTTCCACGCGACGGTGATGGAGACGACGCGCCGGGCCGTCTCGGAGGTCAGCGGCGTTCCCGCCGATGGTCCTGGCTCACCCCGGGTCAGCTGCCGCCTCACCCACGTCTACCCCGACGGCGCCGCTCCCTACTTCACCGTCCTCGCCCCGGCAATCCGCGGCGGCGAGGTCGAGCAGTGGGACGAGATCAAGGCTGCCGTCTCAGAGGCGCTGATCGACGCCGGCGGCACGATCACCCACCACCACGCGGTCGGCCGCGACCATCGCCCCTGGTACGACCAGCAGCGACCGGCACCCTTCGCCGCCGCCCTGCGCGCCGCCAAGGCCGAGCTCGACCCCACCGGGATGCTGAACCCGGGCGTGCTGATCGACCCGGCATGAGGTGGACGCCGCCCCGCGTCGGTACCCTTTCGCGACTCGCATTCCCGGTGCGGCAGCCAAATCCGCCTGCCCAGCCGGTTCCTGACGATGGAAACGATCACCTCCGAACAGCCCACCGTGCCGGCTGAGCCTGCCCAGCCCGCTCAGGACCCCGTGATCCCACGCCGCTCGCCGCTGCGCGCCGCGATCAAGACCGGGCGGCCGAAAGAGTGGATCAAAAACGTCTTCGTGTTTGCCGGGCTGCTGTTCTCCGGCAAGTTCACCGAGGGTCACGCGATCGCCGAGGCGACGATCACCTTCGTCGCCTTCTGCCTGATCTCCAGCGCCGGTTACTTCGTCAACGACCTGATCGACGTCGAGCTCGACCGCAAGCACCCGAAGAAGCGCTTCCGCCCACTTGCCGCGGGAGAGCTCTCGGAGCGGACGGCGATGCTGATCGCCCCGATCCTCGCTGCGATCGCGATCGCGATCGCCTTCGGCGCCGTCAACTGGGAAGTCGGGCTGATGGCCGTCGGCTACGGCGTCGCTCAAGTGGCCTACAGCCTCGGCCTCAAGCAGATCGTGATCATCGACGTGATGACCCTGGCGGGGCTCTTCATCCTCCGCGTCGCCGCCGGCGCCAGCGCCGTCGACGCCCACGCCTCCGAATGGCTACTGCTCTGCACCGGGATGCTCGCCGCCTTCCTCGGCTTCACCAAGCGCCGCCAGGAGGCGGTCTCCGAGCTTCACGAGGGTGCCGCGAGTCGGCCCGTCCTCGAGCATTACTCGCTGCCCTTCCTGGACCAGATGGTCTCCCTTGTCACCACCGGCACCGTGCTCAGCTACGCGATCTACACCGTCAACTCGCCGCTGATCGGCAGCCGGATGATGCTCACGATCCCCCCTGCGGTCTACGGCATCTTCCGCTACCTCTACTTGATCTACGACCGCAACGACGATCGCTCGATGTCTGGGATCATCGCCGGCGACCGCGGCATCCAGGCGGCGGGCGCGGCGTTTGCGATCGTCGCCTTCCTGCTCCTGTACGTCTTCAAATAGGCCCGCACCGAGGCGCCGATCAGGACGCCTCGTCCCCGCCGGCCGCCTCCTCGTCCCGCTCGAGGAGCTCCTTCAGCTCCTCCCAGCCGATGAAGCGCTCCCTGTCGGCCACGCGGTCCTTCACCTCGATCCCGTCCTCGCGCAGGCGGCGTTCGCACTCCTCGGGTCCGCGCCCCTTGTCGTCTTCCCAGCTGTCCTTGATGACGCCACCTGACCCGAGAACTCGATGGGGATTGACGAAGGCGGGGTTCCTGGCCGCGACCCGTCCCACGGTGATGGCCATCTTCACGTTTTCGTAGACGGCGATCGAGAAGTCGCCGTAGGTCGTCCACCTTCCGTCTGGGACGAGCCGGCTCATGCGAAGGACCCGGGCACGGCGGTGTTTCACCGCCATTCGCCAGCGGCGGGGCTTCTCGCCCCTCACCTCTTCGACGACGTTGGCCTCGGTCAGGGATTTGAGCACCCCGTAGGTGTTGGCCTCGTCGTAGTCAAGTCGCCGCGCGATGTCGCCGGCGCTCACCCCCGCCTCTGCGTACATCTCCGGCAGGGCCACGATCCGCTTCTGGACCCGTCCTTTCAGGCTCGGGACCCCGGTGTCCTCCGCCTCTCCGGCGAGCACCGAGATCGTCCGGGCGTACTCGTCGTGCGCCTGGGCAAGATCGCGGTGAAGTCGTGCTTTGGCGAAGAGCAGGGCGCTGTTTTGGTCGTTCATTATGGCCTCCTGTAGTTAGCAGGTACAGGAGCACTCTAGCGACTGCGAGTAAAAACTACAAATGACTACAAAAACCCGGGGCTCGACTCCTAAGCCAGTTCCACTTCGGGCGCGCCCTCCATCAGGTAGAACCTGGCCCTCCCGATCTCCTCGTCGTTGACGGTGACCACGGCCGCATGAGGGCCGGCGGCGGTGAAGGCGGCGGTGGCGGCGATCGACATCACCAGGCGCTGCTCCTGGCCTTCGGGGAGGCCAGGGGGGCGGCCGGTCTCGAAGTTGGCGGTCAGGCCCTCGCCCAGCTCGTTGCCGTCGGGGTCCTGGACGGTGACCAGCAGCTCGTGGGGGGTGTTGGTCTCGTGCCAGGCGACGTCGATGCCGAGGCCGATCGAGAAGGCCCACTCGTGGGGCAGCTCGGGCAGTCGGAGGACGTTCCAGCCGCCGCCGGTCAGGTAGAGCTTGCCGTTGACGGCCTCGCTGTGGTCGCAGAGGAGGAGGAAGCCGATGTTCATGGGCCCTCGCCCTCGGCGTAGGGGATCACCGGCAGGTCGGAGCGCAACTCGACCTTCCCGCCCTTGCTGAACTGGAGGTCGATCGTCTCGTTCTTGCGGTAGGTGCCGAACAGGCCCAGGTACATCGCCAGCCAGCGCCCGGTGCCGACCTTCTCCTTGACCAGCGGGCGGTCGAAGACGATCTCGCGGCTTTCGATCCGGTAGGCCTCCTTGCTCTGTTCGACGCCGTTGATGAAGACGGTGAAGGGCGGTTCGGCGCCGGCCGGCAGCTTCACCCGCTCGCCGGCGGCGTAGCTGCCCTTGGGAATCTCGGTCTCGGTCATGCTCATCGCTCCGCCTCCAGAGTCTCGCGCACGAGGTCGAACGGCGTGTCGTGGTGAGTCGGGTCGAGCTCCTCCCGCACAACGCCGCCCTTGAAGGGGACGAACGTGCCGTCGCCGCGGACGTCGACGCCGGCGACCGATTTCCGCAGCAGGCCGCCGCTACTCAGCTGCAGCCGCGCGTTCACCTGGTCCCCCGGCTCGAAGTCCCGCAGCGACTGCACCCGGTCGGCCGGGCCCTCGGCCCTGATCGCCAGCGCCCGCTCGCGCATCGCGGCGACCGCGTCGCCGAGGTCGTCGAACGACTGATGGTCGACGTCCGACCCGTTGCGGATGGTCAGCTTCCAGCGAGACACGCGATCGAGGCTATTCGGTTGTTCCTTTCTCGTCCCAGGCAACAAAAAGGAACAGACGAACAGCTACGCGCCGCGCCGAGGGCGTTTCGGGCGCCGCGCCGGGGGCCCGACGATTTTCTCCGGCCCCTCCCGCTGCTCCAGCGGCACGTACTCCAGCTCCCGCGCCCCGGTATAGATCTGCCGCGGCCGGGCGATTTTCTTCTCCGGGTCTTCCTGCATCTCCATCCACTGGGCGACCCAGCCGGCGGTGCGGGGGATGGCGAAGATGACGGTGAACATGTCCGTCGGGATCCCCATCGCCTCGTAGATGATCCCCGAGTAGAAGTCGACGTTCGGGTAGAGCCTGCGCGAGGTGAAATAGTCGTCGTCGAGGGCGCGTTTCTCCAGCTCCTGCGCGATCTCGACCAGCGGGTTGTACTCAGTCGCCTCGAAGACCTCGTCCAGGTACTGCTGGATGATCCGCGCCCGCGGGTCGTAGTTCTTGTAGACGCGGTGGCCGAAGCCCATCAGTTTCTCCTCGCGCTGCTTCACCCGCTCGAGGAAGTCGGGGATGTTCTCCGGCGAGTCGATACGCCGCAGCATCCGCAGCACCGCCTCGTTGGCGCCGCCGTGCAGCGGCCCGTAGAGCGCCGCGACCCCGGCCGCCACCGCCGAGTAGGGATCGACGTCCGAGGACCCGACGCCGCGCACGGCGTTCGTCGAGCAGTTCTGTTCGTGGTCGGCGTGGAGGATGAAGAGGACGTCGAGGACCTTGGTCAGCGCCTCCTTGGGGATGTGCCGGTCTTCGGTCTTCTTGAACATCATCGAGAGGAAGTTCTCGGCGTAGTTGAGCTCGTTGTCGGGATAGACGTACGGCAGCCCCATGTTGTGGCGGTAGGAGAAGGCGGCGAGGGTCGGCACCTTGGCGATCAGCCGCACCGCGGCCATGTAGCGCTCTTCGGGGTCGCTGATCTGCTTCGCGTCCGGGTAGAAGGTCGAGAGCGCGCCGACCCCGGCAAGCAGCATCCCCATCGGGTGGGCGTCGTAGCGGAAGCCCTCGAAGAAGTGCTTGAGGTCCTCGTGGACGAAGGTGTGGTGGGTGATGTCGTAGGTCCAGCGGTCGAGCTGGGCCGCCGTCGGCAGCTCGCCGAAGACCAGCAGGTAGGCGACCTCGAGGAAGGTCGATTTCTCGCAGAGCTGCTCGATCGAGTAGCCGCGGTGTTCGAGGATCCCGGCGGCGCCGTCGATGTAGGTCACCGACGAGCGGCAGGACGCCGTGTTGGTGAAGGCCGGGTCGTAGGCCATCATCCCGAATTCGTCCTCGTCGACTTTGATCTGCCGCAGGTCCATCGCCCGCACCGTGCCGTCGGAGATCGGCACCTCGTAGCTTTTCCCGGTGCGGTTGTCGGTGATCGTCAGCGAGTCAGAAGCCATGGGCGGCGCCCATTCTGTCACTTCGCCCGCGTCGGCTGTTAGGAAGCAGTGGGCCTCTCGAACTGCGTCATCGCGCGCAGCTGCTCGAAGCGCCCGTCGATCTCCTCGCGGGTCAGCCGCGCGACGCGCTCGGTCCCGAACTCCTCGACGTTGAAGGAGGCGAGCACGGTGCCGTAGCCCATCGCCCGCCGCAGCTCGGCGTCGTCGAAGTGGTCGCCCTCGACGCTGTCGAGGTAGCCGAAGAAGCCGCCGGCGAAGCTGTCGCCGGCGCCGGTCGGGTCGCGCACGTCCTCGAGCGGGAAGCCCGGCAGGGCGAAGAAGCCGCTCTCGGTGAAGAGCGCGGCGCCGTACTCGCCCTGCTTGGCGATCACCGCCCGCGGGCCCATGTCCATCACCGCGCGGGCGGCGCGAGCGAGGTTCGACTCGCCGGTCAGCATGCGGATCTCGGCGTCGTTGACGACGAGGCAGTCGACCTCGGCGATCGCCGAGGTCAGCGAGTCCTTGGCGGTCTCGATCCAGAGGTTCATCGAGTCGAGACCGCTGAGTCGGACCGAGCCGCACTGGGCTCGCACCTGGCGCTGCAGGTCGGGCTGGATGTTGGCGAGGAAGAGGGTGTCGGCCGCCTGCGAGGCCGCGGAGAGCTTCGGCTCGAACTCGGCGAAGACGCCGAGCTGGGTGTCCTCGGTGTGGGCGACGTTGAGGTCGTACTCGTAGCGACCGCGCCAGAAGAAGCTCTTCCCGCCCGCGACTCGCTCGACATCCTCGGTGACGATGCCGCGGCTCTCGAGGACCGCGAACTGCTCGGCGCCGAAGTCGTCGCCGACCGGGCCGACCGGCCGCACCTCGGTGAAGAAGCTGGCCGCCAGCGAGAAGTGCACGGCGGCGCCGCCGAGCATGCGGTCGCGCTTCCCGAAGGGCGTCTTGACCGCGTCGAAGGCGATTGATCCGACAACCGTGAGCGACATCAGCGAGGCAGCCTAATTCACGTCACCGCGCAGCAGGCGGCCGCCCTGCGAGACTCAGCGCGAATGAAAGCGATCCAAATCGAGGAGTTCGGCGGACCGGAGGTGCTGCAGCACGTCGAGGTCCCCGACCCGAGCCCGAAACTGGCCGAGGTCGTGATCAACGTCAAGCGCAGCGGCGTCAACTTCGCCGACACCCACGCCTCCCGCAACGATTATTTGGCCGAGCAGACCCTGCCGCTGATCCCCGGTGCCGAGGTCGCTGGGCAGCTCAACGACGGCCGCCGCGTGGTGGCTCTGCTGGGCAGCGGCGGCTACGCCGAGAAAGTCGCGGTGCCGCAGGCGCAGCTGATCGATCTTCCCGACGGGGTCGACTACGACCAGGCCGCCGGCGGCCTCCTGCAGGGCCTGACCGCGATGGCGCTGGTCCACCGCTGCGCCCGAATAGAGCCGGGGGAGACGATCGTCGTCGAGGCCGCCGCCGGGGGCACCGGCAGCCTTTCGGTGCAGGTTGCGAAGCGGGCTGGCGCCCGCGTGATCGGCCTGGCTTCCAGCGAGGAGAAGCGTGAGCTGGTCCGCGGCCTTGGCGCCGACGCCTGCGTCGACTCCCGCGCCGAGGACCTCGGCGCGGCGATCCGCGAGGCCAACGACGGCAACCGCGTCGACGCTGTCCTGCACATGAGCGGCGGCGCCGCCTTCGACGCCGAGATGGACGTCCTGGCGCCGCTGGGGCGGATGGTCGTTTTCGGCATCGCCTCCCGCGAACAGCGCGAGGTCTCGACCGCGGCGCTGCTGCGCGGCTCGAAGGCCGTGATCGGCTTCTGGCTCGCCCACCTGCTGAGCCGCCCGGATCTGCTGGTGCCGATGATCGGCGACTTGCTCGGGGCGATCGCCAAAGGCGAGCTGACGGTTACGATCGGAGAGGTCTACCCCCTGTCGGAGGCCGCCCGAGCGCATGAAGACCTGATCGCGCGCCGCACCACCGGCAAGCTCCTCCTGGACCCGTCTCAGTGACTCCCATCAAGTGAACTTCAAAGACCTAGGCCTCTCGCCCGACATCCAGCAGGCGCTGGACGAGCTCGGCTACGAGGACCCGACGCCGATCCAGGAACAGGCGATCCCGGAGCTGCTCGGCGGCCACGACGTGATCGGCCAGGCGCAGACCGGAACCGGAAAGACCGCCGCCTTTGGGCTGCCGCTGCTGCAGTACCTCGACCCCGAGAACCAGGAGGTGCAGGCGGTTGTCCTCACCCCGACCCGGGAGCTCTGCATCCAGGTGACGCAGGCGCTGCGCTCCTACGCCGAGCACCTCGACATCGAGATCGTCGCCGTCTTCGGCGGCGCCCCGATCCGCTCGCAGCAGTCGCAGCTGCGCTCCGGCGCCCACGTCGTCGTCGCCACGGTCGGGCGGATGATGGACCTGATGTCGCGCCGCTCGCTGGTCCTCACCGCGGCCCGCTACGTCGTCCTCGACGAGGCCGACGAGATGCTCGACCTCGGCTTCATCGAGGACGTCGAGAAGATCCTGCGGATGTGTCCGAGCGGGCGCCAGACGGCGCTCTTTTCGGCGACGATGCCGCCGCCGATCCAGAAGCTGGCCGAGGGCTACATGTACGACCCGACGACGATCAGCATCACGCCGGAAACGCTGACCGTCGACAAGATCCAGCAGGCCTACGTCGAGGTCCCGGCCAAGGAGAAGGCGGCGCGCCTGGTCGCGCTGCTGAAGACCGAAGAACCCGAGCAGGCGATCATCTTCACCCGGACCAAAATCGGCGCCACGAAGTTGGAGAAGACGCTGAAGGACAAAGGGCTCGACGTCAAGGCGCTGCACGGCGACCTCAGCCAGGGCGTCCGCGACGGGGTGATGATCTCTTTCAAGGACCACCGCGTGAGGCTGCTGGTGGCGACCGACATCGCCGCTCGCGGGCTCGACGTCGATCACGTCACCCACGTCATCAACTACGACGTGCCGAACTCCTCGGAGACCTACGTCCACCGCATCGGCCGGACCGGCCGGGTGGGGCGGACCGGCCGCGCGATCACCTTCGTGACGCCGGACCAGAAGGACGAGATCGGCCGCATCGAGCGCGACGTCAAAACGAAGATCGGCGAGTGGGAGACCCCTGAGGAGCGGCTCGAGCACGCGCCGCCGCCGCGGCGGCGCGAGCGGGCGCCGCGGCGCGAGCGTGAGAAACAGGAGTCGGCGCGCGAGCGCGAGCCGGTCGCCGAGGCAAACGGTGACGGCGAGAAGGCCGAGACGACGAAGCTCTTCGTCAACCGCGGCGAGCGCAGCGGCATCGACGAGGAGGCGCTGCGCTGGGCGCTGAAGGAGGGCGCCGTCCTCCCCGACGAGGCCATCCACGACGTCCGGGTCCTGCACCGCTTCTCCTTCGTCGAGGTCGACCCCGACGTCGCCGAGCGCACCGTCGAGTTCCTCGACGGCACCAAGCTCGAGGGCAAGGAGATCCGCCTCGAGATCGCCAAGAGCTAGGCAGGATGGGGGGCGTTGGGTGGTCTTCCCAAAACCCGCTCGCTTCGCTCGCTTTTGAGTGTTTTGGGAAGACCACCCAACGCCCCCCCGCAGGAGGCTGGTTAGGTCAGTTCGTCGACAGTCTCTAGCAGGCGCTCGAAGTCGATCGGCTTGGTGACGTAGCCGTCGATCGCGAGGTCGGTGGGGGCGTCGGCGTCGCCAGGGTTCTGATGGGCGCTGACGATCAGGGCCGGGACGTCGTTGCCGGCGCCGCGGATCTCGCGCAGGGCGTCGATCCCGGACTTGCGCGGCATCATCGCGTCGAGCAGAAGCATGTCGGGGACGACCCCGTCGGCAATGTGATCGAGCACCTCCTGCCCGTCGGCGGCGGTGGCGACCGTGTGGCCGGCCATCTCCAGCCGGGTCCGCATCAGCAACAGGATCGTCTCCGAGTCGTCTGCGACCAGGATCGTCGCCATCAGCTTGCCTCAGCGGCGGTCCGGCCCGGCTCGTCGATCGCCGGCACGGGGCCGGCGATCGGCAGTCGCACCCGGAAGGTGGAACCCTTGCCGAGGCTGGACTCGGCGCCGATGCTGCCGCCGTGCAGCTCGACCAGCGACTTCGAGATCGCCAGGCCGAGGCCGGTGCCGCCGACGCGCTGGGTCAGCCCGGCGTCGCCGCGGGTGAAGCGCTCGAAGATCCGCCCCAGCTGGTCCTCGGGGATGCCTGGCCCGTTGTCGCTCACAGCTATCTCCACCTCGGCATCGATGGCCTGGGCCACGACCTGGATGGACGCACCTTCGGGCGAGTACTCATGAGCATTCGTAATCAAGTTGACGAGTATTTGGCGGATTCGGTCGGGCTCGACGTTGATCGGAGGCAGGCCGGACTGGACGTGTTCGGTCAAGTTCTGCCCCCCCGCCTTGGTCTGGGCGCGCATCGTACGCACGACGTCTGCGATCAGCGGCGCGACCTCGGTCGATTGCGGACGGATGGCAAGGCGGCCGGCGTCCGAGCGGGCCAGGTCGAGCAGGTCGTTCAGCAGCCGTACCAGGTGGCGGCAGTTGTCGAGGATCACCTCGACGGTCTCCGCCTGGCGCGGGGTGAGCGACTCGCGTTCGAGCATCAGCAGCTCGGCGAAGCCCTGGACCGAGGTCAGCGGGCTGCGCAGCTCGTGCGAGGCGGTGAGGACGAACTCGTCTTTCAGCCGGTCGAGCTCTGCGCGCCTGCTCTCCTCCAGTTCGAGCTCCTCCGCCATCTCGTTGAAGGCGGCACCGAGAGTCGCCGTCTCGGCGAGGCCGCCGACCTCGACCCGGGCGCTGCGATCGCCGCCCGCGAGCCTGCCGGCAGCCGCGACCAGCTCCTCGAGCGGCCGTCGCATCGAGGAGATCAGGCCGCTGAAGAGGAGCAGGGCGCCGGTCAGGCCGGCAAGCAGCCCGGCGGCGACGAGCAGGGCGGTGTCGCGGGTGTCGCCGGAGATCTCGTCGTGCAGTTCGGCCCGGCGATCGCCCTGCTGCTGCACCACCGCGCGCGCCGTCCGGCCGCCGGTGCCGCGGGCGATCCGTTCGCGGGCGACCATCTCCACCTGGTAGGAGCGGGCGATCGAGTCCTCGAAGTCCTGGCGCTGCTGGATGAAGCGGCCGACGCCGATCACCGCCATCGCGGCGAGCACGGCGAAGCCGATCGCGAACCCGATCCGCAGCCGGTTGGCGAGCGACGGGCTCAGCCGTCGATTGGATCGTGAATATGCTTGCGCCCCTATGGCTGACGAGGCTACCGAGCAGGACGGAACCGTCGCCGCCCCGGAGGGGATCGACCGCGAGCCGGTCGAAGCCTGGTTCGGCGAGAACGTCGCTGCGGTCGAGCTGCCGCTGGAGTTCGGGCGGATCGCCGGGGGTCATTCGAACCTGACCTACCGGGTAACAGACGCCGCTGGTCGCAAGTGGGCGCTGCGGCGGCCGCCGATGGGAAAGCGGCTCGGCTCGGCCCACGACATGGGGCGCGAGTTCAAGGTCGTCTCCGCCCTGGGGAAGACCGAGGTCCCGGTTGCGCCGGTGGTCGGGCTCTGCGAAGACGAAAGCGTCAACGAGGCGCCCTTCTACGCGATGGAGTTCGTCGAGGGACCAATCCTGCGCGGGCTCGCCGAGGCCGAGATCTTCCCCGCGGAGAGCGATCGGCGGGCGATCGGCGAGCGCGTCGCCGACACCCTGGCGCAGATCCACGCCGTCGATCCCGATGCCGCCGGGCTCGGCGACCTCGGCCGCAAGGAGGACTACGTAGCCCGCCAGTTGCACCGCTGGCAGGGGCAGTGGGAGAAGTCGAAGACGCGGGAGCTGGAGGCGATCGACCGCGTCCACGCGGCGCTCTCGGCGCGGATCCCCGAGCAGGGCCCGGCGACGATCGTCCACGGCGACTACCGCCTCGACAACATGATCCTCAGCGACGGCGGCGAGGTCGCCGCGGTGGTCGACTGGGAGCTCTGCACCCTCGGGGACCCGCTCGCCGACGTCGGCCTGCTGATGGCCTACTGGCCCGAACGCGGCCAGGGCGACGACGTCGTCGCCCTCGGCATGCCCGCCAACCTCGCGCCTGGCTTCCCGACCCAGGCCGAGATCTCCGCGCGCTACGCCGAGCGCTCCGGCCGCGACCTCTCCGACCTCAACTTCTACGTCGCCCTTGGTTACTGGAAGCTGGCGATCATCCTCGAGGGCGTCTACGCCCGCTACGTCGCCGGCGGCTACGGCAAGGTCGACGAGGGCGTCCACGCCTTCGCCCGCCTCGTCGAGCGCCTGGCCGAAGAGGCAGAGCAGTGCGAGCAGGCGGCCTGACGTCTACCAGAAAGTCTCGATCCCATAGTCGGCGAGGTCGCTGTCGGCGGTGACCAGCAGGAGTTCGTCGCTCTGGGCTTGGGCGACGAGCAGACGGTCAAAAGGGTCGCGGTGGTGCATCGGCAGCGCTGCGACTCGATCGGCGTGGCGGGGAGTGATCGGCAGCAGGTCGACCTCGGCTTTCTCCAGCTGGCCGAGCAGATCTTCGGGGGCATCGAGCTTGCCGAGGTGGCGCTTGATGGCGACCTCCCAGATGACGACGGCGCTGACCAGGACGGGCGTCCCCATTTCGATTGCGGCCCTTGCTTCCGTGCCGACCCGATCAGGTCTCCCGGCCATCCACCAGAGGACGACGTGGGTGTCAAGGAGCAGGGTCAGGAGCGCATGCCGAGTGCGTCGGCGAGATCGTCGGGCAGCTCGTCAAAGTCGTCGGCGATCCGCACCCGGCCCTTCCACGACCCGGCAAGTGAGGCAAATCCCTCCCCATTGCGCTCCGGCACGAGCCGGGCGGCCGGCTTGCCGCGGCGGGTGATGACGATCTCCTCGCCCGCCTGCACGCGCTCCACAAGCTTCGACAGCTGGGTCTTCGCCTCATGCATGCCGATCTCCGCCATGTACGGACCCTAGCAAATCTAGCTAGATACCTAGCTAGATTGTTTACACCATCCGCGTCGCGTGTCGGGGCTCGAGATTGCCTTCGGCTTCGGCCTCGGCGCGCTTTGCCCAGCGGTTGAGCTCGCGGCGGGCTAGGACCATCTTGTGGACCTCGTCGGGGCCGTCGGCTAGGCGGAGCATGCGGCTGAAGCGCCACATGATCGCCAGCGGGGTGTCGTCGGTCATGCCGAGCGAGCCGTGGATCTGGATCGCGCGGTCGAGGACGTCCATCACCATGTTGGCGGCGACGATCTTGATCGCCGAGATCGCCTGGCGGGCGGCGCGCTTGCCCTCGGTGTCCATCTTCCAGGCGGCGTAGAGGGTCAGCAGGCGGGCCTGGTCGATCTCCATCCGGCTGGTGGCGATCGACTCCTGGACGAACTGCTTCTCGCCCAGCGGTCCGCCGAAGGCGCTCCGTTCGTTGGCGCGGCGGCACATCATCTCGTGCGCCCGCTCGGCCGTCCCGATCGCGCGCATGCAGTGGTGGATGCGGCCCGGGCCGAGCCGGTCCTGGGCGATCGCGAAGCCGGCGCCGCGCTCGCCGAGCAGGCTCCCCTTCGGCACCCGGCAGTCTTCGTAGCGGATCTCGCAGTGGCCAGGGCCGCCGTCGTGGCCCATCACCGAGATCGGCCGCACCAGGTTGAAGCCGGGGTTGTCGGTCGGCACGCAGATCATCGAGGCGCGCGCATAGGGCGGGGCGTCGGGGTCGGTGACGACCATCGCGATCGCCAGCTCGGCGCCGACCGCGCCGCTGGTGAACCACTTGTGGCCGTTGACGACCCACTCGTCGCCGTCGAGCTCGGCGCGCGCCTGCAGCAGCGTCGGGTCGGAGCCGGAAACATCGGGCTCGGTCATCGAGAAGCAGGAGCGGATCTTGCCCTCGAGCAGAGGGTGGAGCCAGAGCTCCTGCTGCTCGGCGGTTCCGTGCTCGGCGAGGATCTCCATGTTGCCGGTGTCCGGCGCCGAGCAGTTGAAGGCCATCGGCGCCGCCATCGGGCTGCGCCCCATCTCCTCGCAGAGCAGCCCGTACTCCCAGTTCTTCAGCCCCGGGCCGAAGCGCTCGTCGGGCATGAACAGGTTCCAGAGACCCTCGCCCTTCGCCTTCTCCCGAACCGCGGTCAGGTTCTGGGGATAGGGGACGCCGGGGCCGACCTCCGAGTCGAGCGCTTCCATGACCTCCCGCTCGCGCGGGTAGATCTCGTCGTCCATGAAGTCGAGCACGCGCTCGCGCAGCTCGGCGACCTCGGGGCTGGGGGTGAAATCCATCGGTTCCTCTCCTCGTCTCTCGGAAGGGGAACGGTATTCGATGGCGGTCTCAGGACCGCCGATAGCGGGCGAAGAGCTCGCCGTCCTCCTCCAAGAGCCAGACCAGATCCAGATCGGCGATCTCCGGCAGCGATCCCTCGAGGATCCGCGGCGCCTGGCCGCCGCTCAGCTTCGGCGCGATCGTCAGGAAGAGCTCGTCGACAAGCCCCAGGGCCTGGAGCGAGCCGTGCAGGGTCGGCCCTCCCTCGCAGATCACCGCCCGCACGCCTTCCCCTCGCAGGGAGGCGAGCAGCTCCGCCAGGTTTGCCCACTCGCCCTCGCCGCTGCTGACCACGACCAGCCGCTTGTCGAGATCGGCGTAGCGCTCGGCTCGTTTCGTCCCAGCGCCGATCATCACCGCGTCGAACCGGGTGCGCAGCCCGGCCAGCATCGCGGTGTCGGTCTTGGAACCGATCGGACCGGATACGCCGCCGATCGACGCGCGGCCGTCGAGGGTGACCGCGAAGTTCATCGCCACGAAGGGCCGGTCCTCATGCGCGTAATCCCAGGGCTGGTAGGTCTCCAGCTGC
The DNA here is from genome assembly GCA_963724745.1 of uncultured Actinomycetes bacterium. Classification (GTDB taxonomy): domain Bacteria; phylum Actinomycetota; class Thermoleophilia; order Solirubrobacterales; family 70-9; genus VAYN01. Next base: position 171,186 of record CAVRVU010000004.1, on the reverse strand, counting down.
TCGGAGACCGAGGTCGGCCCAGGGTCTGGCAATAACCGCCGCATCGGATCAGTTCCTACCCGCGCTTCCGACTTTCACCACAGCGGGGTGTGGCGAAAATCCGCCGCGCCGCTCAGCTGTAGTCGTGCCAGCCGGCGAACTCGCGGCCGGCGAACTTCTGCAGCTCGGCGACGTCCTCGGTGAAGCGGCCGCGGATCGTCTCGAAGAGGTCGTCGGGGAGCTTCGGCTTCGGCGCCGGCGGCTTGTCCGGGTCGTGGACGACCTTCTCGACCAGCCAGCGCATCGACTCGGGCAGGCGGTCGAAGTTGCGGTCCAGGGAGCGGAAGCCGGGCAGTTTCACCAGCTTCTCCATCAGTTGGTATTTGTCGCCCTCCTTGGCGCTCGACTTCTCCCACTCGCGGTCGAACTGCTCGGAGGTGAAGCTCTCGTCGACGCCGGCGAAGGCGAATGCCCTGCGCATCGTCTCCTCACGTTCTGACTGCAGCTCCTCCTGGGTGATGATCTCGATCTGGGAGCGATCGAAGCGCTCGAGGTAGGGCTGCAGCTGCATCCAGTACTTGGAGCGGTTGATGTACGAGGAGTCGGGATTGGAGAGGACCTCGACCAGCTCGCCGTGCTCGTAGCCGGCGCCGGTCGCGTGGACCCAGTGGGAGAGGATCCGCTTGATCGGGTCGCGCACCATGTAGAGCAGGCGCGCGTCGGGACAGTTCTGCTTGATCCGCTCGGCGGCGCCGTCGAAGCGGGGAAGGTTCGTGTAGTGGGGCGAGGACTCGCCGCGGACCTCGAAGCGGTCGTCGAAGCGGCTCGCGTACCAGTCGAGGCCGAGGTCCCAGTTCAGCTCCTCGACGAAGAAGTTCAGCTCCTTCGGCTTCGACATCTGGATTTCCGGATGCAGGCCGAGGTAGTGGTGGATGCTCGTCGTCCCGCACTTGAGCCCGCCGATGATGATCAGGTTCGGCAGCTGCGCGTGGCGTTTGCGGCGCTTGCGCCAGCGGCTCTTGCGATCGGCGGCATAGCGCTCGCGGGCACGGGCGCACATCCGCTCGTCGGCGGGGTCCGGGGTGGCGGTCGAGGGCAGGGTGTGCGTGTCGGTATCCGGCACGAGCGTGGCTAGTCTAGCTGCGATGCCAGCAGCCGATCTCCAGGCCAACTTCCACCGCTTCTTCGAAGCCGCGGCCGAGTTCTTCCGCCACCTCTCGGAAATCGATTGGACGGTCTTCGCGCTGGCGCTGCTCTGCCTGCTGGCGATGCAGTTGGCCCGTGCCTGGGCCTGGCGGAACGTGCTGCGGGCGGCCTATCCGGACAAGTCGATCCTCTACCTGCCGCTCGCTGCCGCCTATCTGGCGGGTGCGGGGATCAACGCGATCCTTCCCGCCCACGCCGGCGACGCGACCAAGGTCTTCCTCGTCAAACGCCAGATCCCCGACTCCTCCTATCCGGCGGTGACCTCCTCGTTCCTGGTCCAGACCGTCTTCGACACCTCGGTCGGGATCCTCGTCCTGGTCTACGCGATCTCCCAGGGGCTGCTGCCGCCGCTGCCGCGGATCCCCGACCTGCCCGCCTTCGAGATCTCCTTCTGGGCCGAAAACCCGAACTTCTTCTTCATCGCCGTCGGCGTCACCCTGCTGGCGATCGCGATCGGCATCTACCTCCTCGCCCACCGTGTTCGCCGCTTCTGGGCGCGGGTCCGCCAGGGCCTGGTGATCCTCGCCGATCCAAGCCGCTACATGCGCGAGGTATTCGCCTGGCAGGGGATCGGCTGGCTCTGCCGCTTCGCCGCCTTCTGGTTCTTCCTCGAGGCCTTCGGGATCGGCGGCTCGGTCGGAAACGTGATGTTGGTGATGAGCGTGCAGGCGATCGCCAACATCGTCCCCTTCACCCCGGGCGGCGCCGGCGCCCAGCAGGCGCTGCTCGTAGCGACCCTGCACGGCCCGACGCGGACCGCGGTCCTCTCCTTCTCGGTCGGGACCCAGATCGCGATGGCGGCCTGGTCGGTGGTGCTCGGCTTCCTCGCGATCCTGCTTGGTCTTCAACACCACCGACTGGCGCGGCCTGATCCGCCAGGCGCAGGATGAAGCGGAGAGCGAGAAGGCTGCGGAAACGGCCACTTCCTAACTCGACCAGCCGGGATAGCGGCCGGCGACGTGCCACTGCCATGGCGGGCGCTCGGCCGCGGGGAACTCGTAGTGGTTGCGACCGGGGAGCGTCTCGAGCGGAACCAGGGCGGGGTCGTCCTCGAGCAGGACTTCGAGTGCCGGCGGCGGCCTCGACGTCCGCCCGGCTGGCGCGGCGGGCGATCCCTTCCCAGCCGAGGCCAGGGCGGTAGAGCCAGTAGACGACTTCGACCCAGCCGAGCCGCGCCGCGCCGGTCGACCAGCTCGGTGAAGGCGGTGGTGCGGCGCCCCGAGGCGGTCAGGTGCGGCCCGGCGGCGACGGCGCAGCTCTCGCGCCGGCAGCGACGGAAGTCGACCGGGACGAGCGGCAGGCCGGAGGGCCCGGGCAGGGCGAGCGGGGCGGGGGCCAGGGCGCGGACAAGTCGCGCCAGCGGCCAGCCGTAGGCGGGCACCAGCGGGTGGTGGCGGCAGGCGTCGGGAAGGCGCGGGCGCGCAGCGATCTGCCTGCCGATCGCGCCGGCCAGGGCGCGGCCGGCGTCGATCTTGCCGCCCGGCGGCGACGGCGGCGATCGCGGCCACCAGCAGCAGCGCGACCAGCGCCGCCAGGCCGACCTGCTCGACGCTGGCCGAGCCCCGCTCTCGATCGCCCGCTCTCCGCATCGCTCCGACGCTAGGGCGGCGGGGCGCACGCGTGGCGCGCAGAAGGTCAAGACTCTGTCGGCAGTGAGCGCGCGTTCTGCTTACATTGGGGCATGGAGGGAAGCCCCTTCAACCTGTTCGGCGACCCGGACGAGTTCCGCGCCCGCATGGAGGAGCTCTCCGAGCAGATGCAGTCCTCCCAGCGGGTCGCCTGGGCCGACAACGCGATCAAGCTCGCGGTCGAGATGACCGTCGCCTCGATCGGCCGCCTCGATCTGACCGGCAGCGCCGACGAGCAGGCGATGCAGGTCCGCGACGCGATCCGCGTCCTCTTCCCCGAGGCCGTGACGCTGGTCCGCGAGGCCCGCGAAGGCCTCTCCTAGCTAGCGCTGGACCGGCTAGAGCAGCTTCGACCCGCAGCGCAGATCGACGCCGCCGCGGCGCCGAAGCCGCCGCCGGCCAGCTCCATCGGCAGCGCGACCAGCAGCGCCGGGATCGCGACGACGACGCCGATCAGGCCGTCGATCCGCGCTGCCAGCGCCCCGCCGCCGGCACCGCCGGCCCGCCCGCAGCGCGCCGAGGGCGACGTTGCGGCCGAAGGTGACGCTGTTGAGGAGCGTCTGCCAGGTCGCCGCGATGCCCGCGCCGGGCGCCCAGCGGCGCGACTGTGACCACCTGGTCGCGGCGGGCGACGAGCCGCCGCACCGCCTCGACGGTGAAGAGGTAGCGGGCGCCGCGGCTCGCAGCCCCGCCCAGCCGGCGCCGCCGAGCGAGGCGGCGAAGCCGCCCCGGTTCGCGATCCGGATCGCTCTCGCCGTCGCGCAGCCGGTCGAGCTCCGCGCAGCGCCTCCTCGAGCTCCCGCGGCATCGCCGACGACGCCCGAGCCCGCAGCTCTCGCAGCGCCTGCACCGGCCGGCCAGCCCGGGCGGTGACGCGATCCAGCCGAACAGCGGCTCGCCGCAGGCGGGGCAGGGCGGGTTGTCGGGGCCGGCGCCCGCCTCGAGGGGGACGACGGCGTGCGCGCTGTCGACCTGCTCATCGCATGTAGCGTACGCGCCGTGCAGCCTCAGCGAGATCATGACCTCCGGCGTCGTCACCGCCGCCCCGGACGCGAGCGCTTTGTCGGTCGCGCGGCTGATGCGCGACCACCGCGTCGGCTCGGTGGTGATCGTCGACCCGGGCGGCTCGCCGGTGGCGATGGTCACCGACCGCGACCTGGCGCTGCGCGTCTTCGCCGAGGGGGCCGCCCCGAGCGCGCCGTCGCGCGAGCACGCCTCGCGGCCGCTGATCTGCGGCGAGCCGGAGATGGAGCTCGACGAGGCGGCGGCGCTGATGGTCCAGCACCGGGTCCGCCGGCTGCCCGTCGTCCGAGGGCGATCGAGCTGGTCGGGATCGTCACCCTCGACGACATCGCCGTTCGCACCGGCAACCTCGAGGTGGCGCAGAAGATGACCGCCGAGGTGATCGAGGGGGCCCTGCCCCAGTTCTACTTCCACGAGAGGGGCTGACGGGAATGGACCCAAGCGGAGAGACGCTGGACTGGGAGGAGCGCTGGGCGCTGCCGGTGGCGGCGGCGACGCTGTTCGCCGTCGCCGCTGATCGCCTCGGCCGTGCGCTTGCGTCAGCATCGGTCAGCGGCGACGGCAACGCGGAGGTGCTGCGCTCGATCCACGCGAACAGCTCCTCGCATGACGCTCGCCGGCATCCTGCAGGCGGTCGGCTTCGCCCTGCTTCGTCGTGCCGCTCGTCTACCTCTTCCGCGCCGCCTCGGCCCGCAGCGACCGCATGTGCGCGGCCCAGCTCATCGGCCTGGTCGTCGCGGCGCCGCTCTTCCTCGCGTCGCCTCGGTGTCCTCGACGTCGCGCCGCAGAACGACGGCGCGACGCGACTTCGTCGCCGGCAACGCCAAGTCGACGCTGACCGCAATCGAAGCGAACGAGGAATGCCGCTCCGAACAGCGCAAGGACGACGGCGGCGAAGTCCTTCGGAGACGAATACGGCCCGGCAAGGGGAGAAACGGCTTCGCGCCTGCGAAACGCGCAAGCGCGAAGACGACGAAGCCACGAACGCGCGTCACCGAAGCCTCGCTCAGCCCCGTCGCGGCCGGCCTCGGCCTCGGCCGGCGGCCTCGGCTTCGCGGTCGCCCTCTTCTACTCCTGCCTGTGGGCGATGCGGACCGGCCTGCTGAGCCGCTTCTGGGGCTCGCTCGGCATGGCGCTCGGGGTCGCCGCCCTGCTCGGCCTCTTCCAGTTCCCGCTGATCTGGTTCGTCTACTTCGGCCTGCTCGTCGCTCGGCTGGGTGCCCGGCGGCCGCCCGCCGGCCTGGGCGGCCGGCGAAGCGGTTCCCTGGCCGACGCCGGGCGAGAAAGCGGCCGCCAAGAGCTGGAACCGCGAGGATGCCGGCGGCAGGACCCGAGAGCTCGAGAGGTCCGGCGACACGCAAGCCGAGGCGGCCCAGAGCCAGCGCAAGCGCAAGCAGCGCGACTGAGCCGGCTCAGCCGAGCGGGTTGAGCCCGGGCGGCGCCTCGGTCTGGCGCCCTGGCCCGCCTGCGCCCGCTTGCGGTGGGTGCGGATCTCGCTGAGGATCCGCTCCAGCCGCGGCTCCTGCGGAGGTGTCGACGTGGCTCATCGCCGCCGCGACGCCGGGATGGATCGGCGGCGATCCGCTCGTGCATCGCCTGGGCGACGGCGCGGTAGGTCGGGTGGCCCTCGCGGCCCGAGCGCAGCTCGATCAGGTGCATCGCCTCGCGGGCGTTGAGGTCGAGCGTGTAGCGGATCCGGTAGGCGAGGCTGAGCGCGTAGGGAGCCGCTCGGCGAGGCCGGCGTCGACCAGCCGCTCGTACTCGCCGCGCGAGATCTCCAGCGCCCGCTCGAACTCGCCGCCGACGCCGGCTTCCCGACCTCCTCGGGGATCCCGGCGCCGAGGTCGGGGCCGAGCCGCTGCCACTGGCAGGTCAGCATCCGGTGGCGCTGCAGGTCGCGGAAGGCGCCGTAGTCGGAGACGATCTCGAAGCGGTAGCGGAGCGCCTCGAAGCCGCGGCCCGGGCGGTGGCGGCGGTTGGCCCGCTCGCCGACCAGCGCCGCCAGCAGCTCGGCCCGCTCGTCGCGGTCGAGGACGTCGATGCGGGCGAGGATCTCGGTCTCCGGCGCGCTCGCGCCGCCTCGAACAGGCAGGAGGCGAGCAGGTCCTCTTCGGTGCCGTCGACGTGGAGCAGCTCGACCGAGGGGGCGTCGCTCGCCATCGCCGCGGCGGTCGAGGCCGAGCCGGGCGACCCAGCTCTCGGTCTGCTCGCGCCGGCGCTCCAGGTAGGAGATCCACTCGCCGCCGCGGTCGGGCCGGTCGACCCGGGAGACGAAGCTCGGCATCACCTGCTGCAGCTCGTCGAGGATCATCCCGCCGTACTCGCGCGCCTCGGGCAGCGGCGAGGCCATCAGCCGCATGATCAGCTGCTCGTAGGCCTGGCCCGGTGGCGTAGATGCCGACGTGGCTGAGGGTCGCCGCGGGCAGCAGCCCGCGCAGCAGGTCGAGCGCCTTGGCCCGGATCGAGCGCTGCCAGGCGCCCTCGGGCTCCTCGTCGCCGCGGGCCAGCGCTCCGCCGCCCACGCCTCGACCTCGCTCGAGCGAGCGCGAGTAGATCGCGAAGATCTCGTCCATCGCCGCCCCGAACTCGGGGCCGAGGCTCTCGTCGCGGTAGAAGCGGTAGCCGCCGCTCGGGCATCGGCTTGTCGTAGGGGATGTAGCGGGTCGACTGCTCGAGGTAGGCGGCGAGGCGGCCGCGCTGCAGCACCTTGGTGAGGATGTTGGAGACCCACTCGCAGGCGATGTGGGCGCCGCCGACCTGGGCGATCGAGTCGTCGCCGTAGCCGAGGAAGACGCGCTCGTAGAGCTTCGCCGCGCGCTCGCCCTCCTCCTCGTCGAACGGGCGGCCGCCGGCCGGCGCGTCGGCCGCGAACTCCTCCAGGTAGAGCCGGCGCACGGTCCCGGAATAGCGCGAATAGCGGGCAAAAAGCGCACCCTTGACGGTCTCCGGCAGGTTGACGAGGGCGAAGACGGGACGGTCGAGGTTGGTGAAATGAGGGGCGAGCAGCGCCCGCTCCTCGGGGGTGAAGTCTTCGACCGGGTAGCGCACCGGCGCATCGTAGTCGGCCCCCCGGCGGGCCGCCGCTCAGGTCCATGGCGCCGGAGGAGCGGCCATCAGCTCGACCAGGTGGCCGCCGGGAGCGATCGCCAAGGCTCGCGGCTGTCCCCAGTGTTCGCGTTTCGGCTCGACGGTGAAACCGGCATCCCGCAGGCGGGTGACGGTGGACTCGAAGGCGGGGGCGACGACGGCAAGGTGCCCGCGGGAGGGGACGGTCGGCTCCTCCTCGGGCATCAGATGGACCTGCGTGCCCTCGCGCTCGAGCCAGGTGTACTCGGCGAGGGTCGCCGGCGGCTCGACCCGTTCGAATCCGATCAGCTCGAAGAAGCCGGCAGCCGCCTCGACGTCAACCGGCGCGACCTCGATTCCAACGTGGTGGAGCACACCAAGAATTTACAGAGACGGCACCCATACGTAACATTTTGTCTGCTAGCGTCCCAGGCATGGAGGCAGCAGTCGCAGAGAGGGAGGTGGGGATGACGGAATGGAACGACGCACGTCTCGACGAACTCAGCAAACGGGTGGACGACGGCTTCGCCGGAGTCGATCGCAGGTTCGAGCAGGTGGATGCCAGGTTCGACGCTCTACAGAAACTGCTGATTCGGATGGCCTGGACCTATGGCATCGGGATGCTGGCTTTTGCCGGAGCGCTGCTCGGCCTGATCGCCGCGAAGTTCTGATCCAGGCCCGGGAACTCCCCGGGAGGGCACCCGACACTCATACGCAATCTTTTGTCTGCTATTATTCTTGCACGGAGGCGGTGGTCGCAGAGAAGGAGGCGGGGATGGGGGAGTGGAATGAGGATCGACTCGACGAATTCAGAGGGCGTGTCGATGATGGTTTCGTGAAGGTCGACAAGCGGTTCGAGCAAGTCGACAAGCGGTTCGAGCAAGTCGACAGACGGTTCGAGCAAGTCGATAAACGGTTTGTGCAAATGGACGGCCGCTTCGATCAGACGGATCGCAAGATAGACGAGGGATTTGCCCGGCTCGACAGAAAGATCGATGAGGGGCTTCGTCGTGTCGATCGCAAGTTCGATGCGCTGGACGGCAAGTTCGACGCCTTCTATCGGGTGTTGATCCAAGGGACGGTGGCGGTGGTCGTCGGAATCTTGGGTCTGCTCGGTGTCCTCATCGGCTTGGTCGGGATACAGGCGTAGTCACAACAGCAGTGACCCCAAGGCCGCGAGCACCACGATCGCGGTGGTCCACGTAACCGCCTCGGCGGTGATCTCCATGTCGAGTCCGTAGGCGTGGGCGATGACGAGGGAGTTGAGGCCAGAGGGCATCGCCGATAGGAGGCGGTAGGCGGCGGGGAGGTCGATCAGGGGGGCGGCGAGGAGAATCAGCAGGGCGGGGACGATTGCCAGGCGGGTGGCGATCACCAGCACGACGGGGCGGGTGATCGGGGGTGGCATCGGCAGCTCGCCGTGCTCGGCGTTCTCGGCCAGGGTGGCGCCGACGGCGAAGAAGCCGATCGGCAGGATCGCGACGATCAGGACCTGGGAGAGGTCGACGAGCACGGTCGGAGCGAGGGCGTCGGGCGCCAGCAGGCCGGCGATCGCGGCGTAGAGCGGCGGGTTACGGGTGAGGAAGGCGACGACGCGCTGGCGCGGCGTTTCCCCCGCCTTGGTGCCGAAGGCGGCACCGATCGCGAAAGCGCCGAGCAGCAGGCAGGGGCCGGTGACGAGGACGTCGTAGAGGACCGCGGTCGAGAGCTGGTCGCGCCCCAGCAGCGCCACCGCCAGCGGGTAGCCGAGGTAGCCGGTGTTGACGCTGAGGACGGTGCAGACCACGGCTCCGACCTGGGGCCGGCTGAGGTCGAGGAACCGGGTCGCGACGCTCCAGGCGAACACCGCTCCCAGTGAGGAGGCGAGGATCCCGAGGACCAGCCCGACCCCGTGGCTGACGTCGATCTCGCTGGCCGCCGTGTTGAAGAAGATCACCGGCGGCAGCAGCACGTAGAGCAGCAGCGTCAGGGCGCTGCGCGAGGCCCCGGCCGCCCCCCGCGGCCAGCGGCCCTCGGACCAGACGCCGATGGCGACGGCCGCGACGATCGCGCCGGTGGTGAGGAGGACTCCGATCGGGCGTTTCTACCCGAAGAGGGCGGCGCCGGCGTGCGACGCGAACTCGACCAGCGGCTGGGGGATGATCCCGAAGAAGACCGTCGCCGCGGAGGCGAGGAGCGCCGGGCCGACGATGTACCAGCGGCTGCCCGCTTCCGGATCTACCGGGTCGGCCTCGGGTGAAGCGCCGGCGATGACCGGCGTCGCCCCCGGCAGGGGCTCGCTCTCGGTCCCCATCCACATTGCCGCCACCACCCGCAGGTAGTAGGCGAGCGAGATCATCGTCCCGACCGCGATGAAGACCGCCAGCCAGGTGTAGTCGCCTTCGACCAGGGCCTCGATCAGGTAGAGCTTGCCGATGAAGCCCGCCGTCGCCGGCAGCCCGGCCAGCGCCAGCATCGAGATCGTCAGCGGCCAGGCCAGCAGCGGCCGCTCCCCGCCGAGCCCCCGTACGGCGCGGATGTCGTCGCCGTAGACCGTTTCCCGCTCGCGGCGCGACGATCACCGCGAAGGCGGCGAGGTTCATGAAGGCGTAGGCGGCGAGGTAGAAGACCAGGGCGCTGGTGCCCGCGTCGGAGAGGACGACGACCCCGCCGAGCATGTAGCCGGCCTGGGCGACGCCGGAGTAGCCGAGCATCCGCTTCAGCGAGTCCTGGCCGAGGGCGCCGACGTTGCCGACGACGATCGAGATCGCCGCCAGGGCCGCCAGCGCCGGCTGCCAGGAGTCGAGCTGGGAGCCGAGGGCGACGTCGAAGAAGCGGAGGAAGACGGCGAAGGCCGCGGCCTTGGTCGCCACCGCCATGAAGGCGGTGATCGGGGTAGGCGCCCCCTGGTAGACGTCGGGCGTCCACTGGTGGAAGGGGGCGATCGAGGTCTTGAAGGCGAGGCCGACCGCGGCCATCGCGATCCCGATCAGGATCAGCGGGTCGCCGTCCAGCCCGTTCTGGGCGATCCCGTCGGCGATCCCGGCGAAGTTGGTCGCCCCGGTGCCGCCGTAGATGAAGGCCATCCCGTAGAGCAGCGTCGCCGAGCCGACCGAGCCGACGATCAGGTACTTCAGCCCCGACTCGAGCGAGCCCTCGCGGCGCAGGTTGGTCGCGCAGAGGATGTAGAGCGGGATCGAGAGCATCTCCAGGGCGACGAAGAAGCTGACCAGGTTGGTCGCCTGGGAGAGCAGCACCATCCCCAGCACCGAGCCGAGCAGCAGCGCGTGGTACTCGCCCGAGCCGGCTTCCTCGGTCGCCCGCTCGCGCAGCGAGAGGACGACGCAGAAGGCCGCCATCAGGATCGCGATCAGCGAGATCGAGATCGCCAGGTCGTCGAGCCGCAGGGCGCCGGTGACCAGCGTCTTCGGGTCGTCCCACTGCCAGATCAGCAGGCCGGCGGTGGCGCCGAGGGTGATCGTCGTCAGCAGCGGCGCGGTCCGCCGCAGCGGCTTGAAGACGGCGCTGAGCAGGACGACGCAGATGCCGACCGTCAGCGCGATGATCGGCGAGATGCCGGCGTAGTCGATGTGCGGCTCGTGGAAGTTCATGGGACGATCTTCAGGGCCCCCGACTCAACTTCTGCTTTTTCCTCGATGCTCATACTTGCCAGCCGCGCCTCGGGCGCTTCGTTCTGGCGTACCTTCGCGACGGTCTGGGCGACGGTCGGCGCGGTCCGCTCGAGGATCAGCTGCGGGTAGAGCGCCAGGCCGAGGATGCAGAGCACCAGCGGCACCAGCACCACGCCGTCGCGAACACCGATCTCCCGTGAAAGCAGCCCCTCCGGCTTACGGTTGTGCATCGTCTGCTGGTAGAGCCGCAGCGCGTAGTAGGCCGACATCGCGACGCCGCTGATGGCGACGAAGGCGAAGACGATCTTCGCCTCGAAGAGGCCGTTGAGAATGTAGAACTCGCCGATGAAGTTGGCCGAGCCGGGCATCGCCAGGGTCGCCAGGGCGACGATCAGGAAGAGCGCCGCCAGCACCGGGGCCCGCAGCGCCATGCCGCCCATCTCGCGGATGTCTTCGCTGCCGGTCCGCTCCGCCAGGATCGCGACGATGACGAAGAGCGGGGCGACGACGAGGCCGTGGTTGACCATCTGCAGGACCGCCCCGTCGGAGCCGTCGGCGCGCAGGGCGAAGATCCCGGCGGTGATGAAGCCGAGCTGGGCGACCGAGCTGTACCCGGCGATCAGCCGCACGTTGGTCTGGGTGAAGGCCATCACCGAGCCGTAGAGGATCGAGGCCAGGGCGATCACCAGGATCACCTCCTGGAACTCGACCGTGGCGTCGGGGAAGAGCGGCAGCACCACCCGCAGGAAGCCGTAGGCGCCGACCTTGGCGAGGACGCCGGAGAAGACGGCCAGCGCCGGCAGCGGCGCCGCGCGGTAGGCGTCGGGCATCCAGCCGTGCAGCAGGAAGGCCGGCATCTTGACCAGGAAGGCGGCCGCGAAGAACCAGAAGATCCAGCGCTGGCTGCCCTGGCTGAGCCCGTGTTCACCCAGCGCTGCGATCGAGAAGGTGATGTGGCCGCCGTCGGCGGCGAGGACCGCGGTGGCGATCGCCGCGACCAGCATCAGCAGCGAGCCGATCAGGGTGTAGACGATCATCTTCAGCGTCGCCGCCGAGGCGGTCAGCCCGCCCTCGGCGCTGCGATCGTGCCCCCAGGCGCCGAAGAGGAAGTAGAACGGGACCAGCATCAGGTCGAAGAAGAGGACGAAGAGCAGCAGGTCCTGGGCGAGGAACGAGCCCAGCGTCGCGGTCTCGGCGACGAGCATCAGGAAGAAGAAGGTCTTCGGCCGCTCCTGCTCGCGGAGGGCGGCGAAGGCGACCCCGCCGGTCCAGAGCACCGCGGTGAGCAGGATCAGGAAGAGGTTGAGGCCGTCGATGCCGAGGCTGTAGTCGACGCCGAGCCCGGAGATCCAGGGCTCGTCGACCGCGTACTGCAGGCCCGAGCTGTTGGTGTCGAAGCCGATCGCGACCGCGATCGCGAGGCCGAGAGTGACGACGGTGCCGAGCACCGCCCACCAGCCGACGGCCCTCTTCGGCAGGAAGAGGCCGATGAGGCCGAAGAGGAGCGGGGTCCAGAGGATCGAGCTGCTCATGAGCTGCTCAGCAGGAAGTAGAGGGCCAACCCGGCGAAGCCGGCGATCAGCAGCAGCGCATAGCTCCGGACGAACCCGTTCTGGACGGCGCGGACGACGCCGCCGGCGCCGCGCACGGTTCCCTCGGTGCCGCTGACCAGGCCGTCGACGACGACCCGCTCGAAGACGCGGTTGGCGAAGCGTCCGATCGCCAGCGCCGGGCGGACGACGAGGAGGTCGATCGCCTCGTCGAAGTACCACTTGTTGGCGAACAGGGTGTGGAGCGGGCGCAGGCGCGCTTCGAGCTTGCCGGGCAGCTCGGGCCGGGAGACGTAGAGGAAGTAGGCGATCCCGATCCCGAGCAGGGCGATGACGCCGCCGATCCCGAGACCCTCCCAGTCGGCCAGGGTCGAGGGCTCGATCGCCGCCAGCGGCGAGCCCGCCCAGACCGGGTCGAGGAACTTGGTGACGACGTCGTCGACCCCGGGGATCTGGATCAGGCCGGCGAAGAGCGCCCCGAAGGCGAGGGCGCCCATCGCGACCCGCATCGGCGCCGACTGCTCGGCGATGTGGTGCTCGGCGCCGGGGAAGCCGACGTCGGTGTCCTCGGGCTCGCCGGTCGCCGGGTTCTTCGGCGCCTCGTGGGCGACGTGGCCGGTCTCGATCAGCTCCTGCGCCTCGCTGCATGGCTCTCCGTGCAGCACCCGGAATACGAGCCGGAAGCTGTAGACCGCGGTCATCAGCGCGCCGACGTAGCCGAGCACGGTGAAGATCAGGTACATCCCGCCGCGTGCCCCGGCGTAGGCGAGGATCTCGTCCTTGGAGAAGAACCCGGAGCTGCCGGGGAAGGCGGCGAGGGCAAGGGCGCCGCAGACGAAGGTGATCGAGGTGAACCGCATCGCCTTCCCGAAGCCGCTCATCCGGTCGATGTTCTGGTCGTTCGCCATCGCGGCGATGATCGAGCCGGCCGCCATGAACAGCAGCGCCTTGAAGAAGGCGTGGGTCATCAGGTGGAACATCCCGGCGCTGTAGGCGCCGATCGAGACGCCCATGATCATGTAGCCGATCTGGCTCATCGTCGAGTAGGCGATCGCCCGCTTCAGGTCGGTCATCACCAGCGCCATCGTCGCCGCGACCAGCAGCGTCGCCAGGCCGGTGAAGGCGGCGATGTCAGCGGCGGTCGGGGCGAGTTCGAAGAGGACGTGGGTGCGGGCGATCAGGTAGACGCCGGCGGTGACCATCGTCGCCGCGTGGATCAGCGAGGAGACCGGGGTCGGTCCCTCCATCGCGTCGGGCAGCCAGGTGTGGAGCGGCAGCTGGGCGGACTTGGCGAAGGCGCCGACGAGGAGCAGCAGGCAGATCGCGGTGATCGTCCACTCGTTGGTGGTGAACGCTTCCGGCGCCCGCTCGAAGACCGCGCCGTAGTCGAAGGTCCCGAGTTCGCGGAAGATCAGGAAGGCGGCGAGGACGAGGCCGATGTCGCCGACGACGTTGATCACGAAGGCCTTCATCCCCGCCCGCGTCGCCGTCTGCGCCGGTACCAGAAGCTGATCAGCGCGTAGGAGGCGAAGCCGACGAAGGCCCAGCCGACGATCAGCAGGACGAAGTTGCCGGCGAGGACCAGCAGCAGCATCGAGAAGACGAAGAAGTTGAGGTAGCTGAAGAAGCGGTGGTAGCCCTCGTCGGACTGCATGTAGCCGAACGAGTAGAGGTGGATCAGGGTCGAGACGCCGGTGACGATCAGGACCATGAAGACCGAGAGCGGGTCGACGAAGATCCCGAGCTTGATGTCGAGCCCGGCGACGCTGGCGTAGTCCCAGAGCGAGGAGGCGTGGTGGCGCGCCTCGGGGTCTTCGCCGAGCAGGCAGAGCAGCGCGCCGACGCCGCAGACGAAGGCGAGGCCGATCGCGACCGTGCCGACGATGCCCGCGACCTTGCGCCGGCAGCACCCGGAAGCCGAGCCCGATCGACGATCGAGCCGAGCAGCGGGAAGAGCAGGACCAGCCAGGCCCAGGCGGTGGCGCTCATCCGCGCAGCTCCCGCAGGTCGTCGACGTTGAGCGGCAGCTGGCGGCGGAAGATGGCGACGATCAGGCCGAGGCCGACGACGACCTCGCAGGCGGCGACGACCATCACGACCATCGCGAAGACCTGGCCCTGGCCGTTGCCGACCATGCGGCTGAAGGCGACCAGGGCGAGGTTGCCGGCGTTCAGCATCAGCTCGAGGCAGAGCAGGATCACCAGCGGGCTGCGGCGGATCAGGATGCCCATCGCGCCGGTGGCGAAGAGCAGGGCGGAGAGGACGATGTACCACTCGATGTTCATTGGGCGGCCGGCCTGGGGAGTGCCCTCCTCCGATGTGGATTCGTCGGGGGTACCCGCCTCTCCCTCGACGGTCGGCGCAGGACGATGGCCCCGACCGCGGCGAGCAAGAGCAGGATCGACGACGCCTCGAACGGCAGCAGGAACTTTTCGAGGAGCAGGCGGCCGATCGCTGCCGGGTCGCCGAAGCCGGCCGGGACGTCGGGGCCGTCGGTGCCCAGCGCGATCAGGGAGGAGCAGAGGACGGCGACCGAGAGCTCGACGAAGAGGGCGATGCCGAGCAGCGGGGCGAGGAAGCGCTGGCCGGGGATCGGCTCCCAGGCGGACTCGCCGCCGCCGCCGACGTAGGCGACGACGAAGACGTAGAGGACCATCACCGCGCCGGCGTAGACGACCACCTGGGCGGCGGCGACGAAGGCCGAGGTCAGCAGCAGGAAGAGCGCGGCCAGCGAGAAGAGGTGGACGATCAGCGCCAGCACCGAGTAGAAGGGGTTGCGCATCGCGATCGACGCCGATGGCGCCGCCGAGGGCGCCGATCGCCGCGAGGAAGAACAGCACCTCTTCCACAGCTACTCGCCCTCGCTTTTCAGCGGCGTCCGCTCGATCGGCTCGGCGAGCAGCATCTCCTTGGTGAAGATCAGGTCGCGGCGGTCGTAGTCGGCCATCTCGTAGTCGTGGCCCATCGTGATCGCGTCGAAGGGGCAGGCGATCTCGCAGTAGCCGCAGAAGATGCAGCGCGAGAGGTTGATCTCGTAGACGGCGGCGTAGCGCTCGCCGGCCGAGACCCGCTCGCCGGGGATGTTCTCGGCGGCGACGACGCGGATGCAGTCGGCCGGGCAGGCGGCGGCGCAGAGCGAGCAGCCGACGCACTTCTCCAGGCCGGTGTCCTCGAACTTGTGGAGTTTGTGGCGGCCGCGGAAGCGCGGGTAGACCGGCGTCTTCTCCTCCGGGTACTCGATCGTCATCGGCCCCTCGATCAGCCGCGCCATCGTCGTCTTCAGCCCGCGCAGGGTCTCGCCGAAGGCGCGGTAGGCGCCGCCGACGCCGCCGGGCTCGGGCCCGCGCTGGACCTCGACGACGTCGATCGAGTCGAGGTAGGAGGCCGATTTCGGGTCGAAGCTCATGGCCGCTCCCTTCGTCTGTTCCTTTTCGTTGCTGTGCACGGATAACGAACAGGCGAATCACGTGGCCACCACCAGGATCGCGGTGACGAGGACGTTGAGGGTCGCGAGCGGCAGCAGCACCTTCCAGCCGAGGCTCATCAGCTGGTCATATCGAAGACGCGGCAGCGTCGCCCGCACCCAGATGAAGACGAAGACGAGGCCGATCATCTTCGCCAGCATCCAGATCGGGTCGAGGAAGCTCGGGCCGGGGCCCATCCAGCCGCCGAGGAACATCGCCGCGGCGATTCCGGAGACGACGAGGATCTCCATGTATTCGACCAGCAGGAAGGAGCCGAAGCGCATGCCGCCGTACTCGGTCATGAAGCCCTGGACCAACTCGGCGTCGGCCTCGGGCATGTCGAACGGGGTGCGGTTGGTCTCGGCGAAGCCGGCGAGCATGAAGATCAGGAAGCCGACGAACTGGGGCAGGATGAACCACATCTCTCCCTGCGCGTGGACGATCGAGACCAGCGAGAGCGAGCCGCTCATCATGCACCACGCCGAGCAGCGCCAGGCCCATCGAGACCTCGTAGGAGATCAGCTGCGCGGCCGAGCGCATCGCCCCCAGGAGGCTGTATTTCGAGCCCGAGGACCAGCCGCCGAGGAGCAGGCCGTAGAAGGCGATCGAGCCGACGGCGAAGAAGTAGAGGATCCCGATCGGGACGTCGATCCCGTAGAGGCCGACGCCGTCCTGGACGTCGCCCCAGGGAATGATCGCCAGCGAGAGCACGCCGGCCAGGACCGGCAGCAGCGGCCCGAGGATGAACAGCGTCCGGGATCGCGTTCTCGGGCCGGAAGGTCTCCTTGGAGATCGAGCTTGCCGACGTCGGCAAGCGGCTGCAGGAGGCCGAAGGGGCCGACCCGGTTCGGGCCGTAGCGATGCTGGAAGCGGCCGATCAGCTTGCGCTCGACGACGGTCAGGATCGGCAGGACGCCGAAGATCACGGCGAAGATGACGAGCGACTTGACGATCATGATCCAGGTCGCTTCGACGAACTGGGTGTCGGCGAGCGGCAGCATCAGGCGCGGACCTTCTCGATCTTCACCTGCACCGGGCCGCCGTTGAGCAGGGCGTTGGCGTTCGCTCCGGAGACGCCCTCGGCCAGGAAGCAGACTCCAGGGCTGACTCGCTCCTTGATCAGGACGGCGGCGTCGACGCTGGATCCGTTCTGGCTGACGCGGACGGCCTCGCCGTTCTTCAGGTCGAGGCGTTCTGCGTCTGTCGGAGAGACCTCCAGCGCGCTGCTGCGGCGTCAGGAACTTCAACGGCGGGTTGAGCTCGGTGATCGGGCCGGCCCACAAGTCGCGGTAGGTGCCCAAGAGAAGGGAGCTGTCATCCGAAGTCGGCGGGACCGTCGAGGGTCGACTCGGCGGAGCGCCCTCGTCGGGCTGAGTGTCCGGCGAGTCACCCTCGACGCGTCCGATCGACCTCGGGCACGTCGCCCCAGATGCTACGCAGCTTGTCCTGCCAGCGGATTCCGCGGCCGCCGATGTCGGAGTCCTCGATGCCGGTGTAGAAGGTGACGGCGTCGGTCAGGGCGGCGAAGGCGGTGGGTTGGGAGTCGATGCCGGTGGTCAGGCCGAGGTTTGCGGCGAGCTCGGAGAGGACGATGAAGTTCGGGCGGATGTCGCCGGGACGGGAGGCTGAGGGGCGGACGCGCTGCAGGCGGCCGTCGGGGTGGGTGACGGTGCCGTCTTTCTCGGCGTGGGTCTCCAGCGGGAAGACCACGTCGGCCTTGGCGGTGGTCGCGTTCTCGTGCATCGAGAAGCAGACGACGAAGTCGGCGGCCGTCAGGGCCTCCTCCCAGGCGGGGGTGTCGGGGAAGTCGCGGAGGGGGTCGACGCCGAAGAGGATCAGGCCGGTCAGCTCGCCGGAGATCAGGGCGCTGCGGATCTCCTCGGTGGACTTGCCCGCGGCGGTCTCGGCTGAGGCCCGGGCCGGCGTCGGGGAGGCAGCCCGCCTCGCGCAGGCCGCGGGCGTTGGTGGTGTCGGGGATTTCGAGCAGGCCGGCGCCGTCGGTGCTCGGCCATGCCAGTCGCCTTCGGCGACCTCGAGCAGGGCCTCGGCGGCGCCGTCGCTCGCGGGCGATCCGCTCGCCCCAGATGACGACGACCTTGCCGGCGTCGCGCAGGGTCTCGGCGATCGGGCGTGGCGACGTTCTCGCTCGCCGCCGATCGCGCTTGCCAGCTCGGAGACGAAGTGGGCGGCCTGGCCGGGGGCGTAGCGGGCGATCGCCTCGGCGCCGCCGTCGAGCGCGGTCGGGCGCTCGGTCGCGACGACCAGCTTGGCGCCGTTGCGGCGGATCGCCTTGCGGATGCGCAGGTCGAGGATCGGCGAGCTGTGCAGCGGGTCGGTGCCGAGGACGAGGATCGCGTCGGCCTCGTCGATGTCGCGGACCCTGGCCGAGATCGCCGGCTGCGGCCAGCCGCCGCAGCACCTCGCGCCTTCGGCCCGCGCGACGGGCGCGAGTCGATGTGCGGCGAGCCGAGCGCCTCGCGGACGATCCGCTGGACGAGGAAGCCCTCCTCGTTGGAGGCGTCGCCGACGATCGCCGCGACCTTGCTCGGCGACCGGCTGCCGCACCGGCAGGCCGGCTGCGGCGCGCAGCCCGCGATCGGCCTCGCATCCCAGCTCGCTCGCCTCGCCGCCTTTCAGCCGCGGCCCGCGACCCGCTCGGGCGCGTCGAACATCTCGAACCCGTAGCGGCCGCGGTCGCAGAGCCAGCCGTCGTCGACCTCGGGTTGTCGCGGGTCGATCACCCGTTTCACCTTCTCGTCGCGGACGGTGAAGCTGACGTTGCACTGGCTCGGGCAGAGCGTGCAGACCGAGCCGGCGTGCTCGATGTCCCAGGGCCGGGCGCGGAAGCGGTAGGTGTAGCTGGTCAGCGCCCCGACCGGGCAGATGTCGGTGATGTTGCCGTGGAAGGGGGCGACGTAGGGGCGGTCGTCGAAGGTGCCGACGTAGGTGCGGTCGCCGCGCTCGAGCAGCTGCAGCTGATCGTCCTCGGAGACCTCCTGGCTGAAGCGCACGCAGCGGTAGCAGAGGATGCAGCGCTCGCGGTCGATCGCGACCAGCGGCGAGAGCTCGATCGGCTTCTCGAAGTGGCGCTTTTCGTCGATCACCCGGCTGCTGCCCGGGGCCCCAGCCGTAGGAGATGTCCTGCAGCGGGCATTCGCCGCCCTTGTCGCAGACGGGGCAGTCGAGCGGGTGGTTGACGAGGAGGAACTCGACGACCGCGCTCTGCGCCTCTTTGACCTGCTCGGTGCGGGTGTGGACGACCATCCCCTCGCGCACCGGGGTCGAGCAGGAGGTCTGCAGCTTCGGGATCCCCTCGATCTCGACCAGGCACATGCGGCAGGCGCCGACCGGCTCGCCGAGTTTCGGTTCGTAACAGAAGAACGGGGATCTCGACGTCGCCCTTGCGGGCGGCGTCGTGGAGCATCTCGCCCTCGACCGCGGCGCACCTCGCGCCCGTCGATCGTGATCGTCACCTCGCGGCCGGCGCTCACGCCGAGGCTCCCAAGGTCTCGGGGGCGCCGCGAACCACGGCGTGCGGGTCGAGGACCAGCTCCGGATCGGCCATCACTGCCTCGAACTCCTCGCGGTACTTGCGGACCATCGCCCCGACCGGCATCGCCATCGAGTCGCCGAGCACGCAGAGGCAGTGGCCGATGATGTTCTGCCTGGACCGAGCTGACGATGTCGAGGTCCATCGGCGTCGCCTCGCCGCGGACCATCCGCTCCAGCATCTTCACCGTCCAGTTGGTGCCCTCGCGGCAGGGGACGCACTTGCCGCAGGACTCGTGGTGGTAGAAGCGCGCCGTGCGCAGCGCCAGGTGCGGGATCGAGACCCGGTCGTCGGCGACGATGATCGAGCCGGAGCCGAGCATCGAGCCCGCCTCGGCCATCGCCTCGAAGCTGTAGGGGAGGTCGAGGCCCTCCTCGGCGGTGAGGACCGGGGAGGAGGAGCCGCCGGGGAAGAAGGCCTTGATCTCGTGGCCCTCCTCGGGGCCGCCGGCGAGGCCGAAGATCAGGTCGCGGGTCGAGATCCCGAGCTCGACCTCGTAGTTGCCGGGGCGGCGGACGCCGCCGGAGATCGAGACGACCTTGGTCCCGGGCGACTGCTCGGTGCCGAAGCCTTTGAACCACTCGGCGCCGTGGCGGACGATGTGGGGGACGTTGGAGAGGGTCTCGACGTTGTTGATCAGCGTCGGCCCGCCGTAGAGGCCCTGGACCGCCGGGAACGGCGGCTTCAGGCGCGGGTTGCCGCGCTTGCCCTCGAGCGCGTCGAGCAGCGCCGTCTCCTCGCCGCAGATGTAGGCGCCGGCGCCGCGGTGGACGACCAGCTCGAGGTCGCGGTGGCAGCCGAGGATGTTCGTCCCCAGGTAGCCCGCCTCGTAGGCCTCGGCGACGGCGGCGTCGAGGATGTCGGCCTGTTCGTCGTACTCGCCGCGGATGAAGATGAAGGCGTGGCTGGCGTCGGCGGCGAGGGCGGCGATCGCGATCCCCTCGATCAGCTGGTGCGGGTTGCGCTGCATCAGCTCGCGGTCCTTGAAGGCGCCGGGCTCGGACTCGTCGGCGTTGCAGCAGAGGTACTTCGGCATGTCGCCGCGGGGCAGAAAGGAGGCCTTTTTGCCCATCGAGAAGCCGGCGCCGCCGCGGCCGCGCAGGCCCGAGTCTTCGAGCTCCTGGAGGACCTCGTCCTGCTCCATCTCGCGGTAGGCGCGCTCCATCGTCGCGTAGCCACCGGCGAGCCGCCTGTAGCCGTCGAGGGTGCGCAGCGCCGGGTCCGAGGCGTGCTCGAGCAGGACCCGAGTCTCACGCGAATCAGCCATTCGCGTCCCCTCCCCGCCGATGGGCCTATTTCCCGACATATGCGTGGGTTGCAGGCCCGTCGGCGCAGGGGCTTCGCCGGCGAGCGGTCGTTTCGCCAGCGCCTTGCCCGGCAGCACCTCGGCGCCGGTCCGCAGCTGCCCGATCGCGACCCCGGCTTCGGCTGCCTCCAGCGGCCCGTAGTAGCGCTGGTCGATCGAGGCCATCGGGGCGATGTCGCAGGCGCCGAGGCACTCGAACCCGGTGACGAAGAAGTCGGCGTCGTCGCCCGCGGCGGCCTCCTTGAAGGCTTCGAGCAGGCGGTCGCCGCCGCGCATCCAGCAGCTGATGTTGGTGCAGACCTCGATCCGGTGGGTCCCGACCGGCGAGGTGTGCAGCAGGTCGTAGAAGCTCGCGACCGACTCCAGATAGGCGGGGGTGACCCGCATCACCGCGGCGGCCTGGCGGATCCCCTCCGGGGTGCACCAGCCGTAGAGCTCCTGCACCGCCCAGAGCGCCGGAATCGAAGCCGATTTCCGATCCGGATAGCGCCCCATCAGCGTCTCGATCCGCTCCCGCAGCTCCTCGGGGCACCCAACCTCATGAAGCTCGGGAACCTCTTCCGACGATCGGTCGGGTACCCGACCCTCTCTTACGGCTGGGTCGACAGGGAGCTCAGCCATCTTCGTTCCTCCCGCGGGTGGCGACGATCGGGAGGACTCCCCCGGTAGGGGGAGCCCCCGATCGGAGACAGGACCCGCGGGCCGACCGCATGGTCCCGGGGCTCATCGATCCACCCCGCCCAGGATCGGGTCGAGCATCCCCAGCGAGGCGATCATGTCGGCGACGTAGCCGCCGACCGCCATGTCGCGGAAGGCCTGCAGACTGACGAAGGAAGGGTCGCGGAAGTGGACCCGGGCCGGCTTCGCCGAGCCGTCGGCGAGGACGAAGCAGCCGAGCTCCCCCCGCGGCGACTCGATCGAGTAGTAGACCTCGCCGGGATCGACGCGGTAGCCCTCGGTAACCAGCTTGAAGTGGTGGATCAGCGACTCCATCGAGGTCGAGAGCTCCGAGCGGGGCGGCAGCACGTACTTGCGGTCGTCGGCGATGAAGGGGCCCTCGGGCAATGCGTCGAGGCACTGCTCGACGATCCGCGCCGACTCGACCATCTCCGCCACCCGCACCCGGTAGCGGTCGTAGTTGTCGCCGACGGTGCCGACCGGGATCTTGAAGTCCATCTCGGGATAGGCGAGGTAGTCGAAGGCCTTGCGCAGGTCCCAGGGCTCGCCGGCGGCGCGCAGCAGCGGCCCGGTAACGCCCAGCTCCAGCAGCCGTTCGCGGGAGACGATCCCGGTCCCTTTGGTCCGCGAGAGGAAGACCTCGTTGCGGTCGAGCAGGTCCTGGTACTGGCCGACCCGGATCGGCATTTCCTCGGCGAAGGCGCGGCACTTGGCCTCGAAGCCGAGCGGGATGTCCTCGATCACGCCGCCGACCTGGAAGTAGCGGGTGTGCATCCGCTGCCCGGTCGCCATCTCGAAGAGGTCGAGGATCTTGTCGCGCTCGCGGAAGCAGTACCAGAGCATCGAGATCGCGCCGAGGTCCAGCGCGGTGGTGCCGAGCCAGACGAGGTGCGAGTGGATCCGGTTGAGCTCCAGGAAGAGCGTCCGCAGGTACTTGGCGCGGGGCGGGATCTCGAGGTCGATCAACCGCTCGACCGCG
This sequence comes from uncultured Actinomycetes bacterium, assembly GCA_963724745.1. GTDB lineage: Bacteria > Actinomycetota > Thermoleophilia > Solirubrobacterales > 70-9 > VAYN01. The sequence goes on along the minus strand of CAVRVU010000004.1, from coordinate 149,146 downwards.
CCGCAGAAGGCCTCCATCTGGAAGAAGTAGGAGACGTAGTCCATCCGCTCGACGAAGGGGATGACCTTCCAGTAGCTCTTGTCCTCGCAGGACTTTTCGATCCCGGTGTGGACGTAGCCGATCACCGGCCGCACCTCACGCACCATCTCGCCTTCGAGGTCGACAATCAGCCGCAGCACGCCATGCGTAGCCGGGTGGTGCGGCCCGATATTGATCGTCATGATCTCCCGGTCGCGCTCGACCACCTCTGGTGCCAAAACCTGCTCAGCCATAACGCTGCTCCGAGTAGGTAAACGTCACTGGCTCTCCGCCTATCGGGAAGTCCCTGCGCTGAGGCCAGCCGACGTAGTCATCGGGCAGCAGGATCCGGGTCAGGTTCGGATGCCCCCGGAAGACGATCCCGAAGAAATCAAACACTTCCCGCTCCTGAGCCTCGGCAGTCGGGAACAAGTCGACGCATGAGTCGATCTCCGGCAACGCCTCTCCCGCGGGTGGCGACGATGCGGGACCCGCGCCGGTAGGCGCGGGGGACGTATCGGAGACAGGACCCGCGGGCCGAGCGCCTTCGAGCATCGCTTTAACCCGGATCCGCTCCACCCGATCACGATTGATCAGCTCGTAGTGGACCGCGAATCGAGGTTGAGCTGGCAGGTAATCCGCCGCGTGCAGCGACGACAGGAAGTCGTAGCGCTGACCAGGTTGCTCCTTCAGCCAGCGCAGCACGTCGAGCACCCGCTCGGGGTCGACGACAAGCGCCGCCTGGGAGCGGTCGAAGGAGGTGGCGAGCACGGCGTCCGGGCAGTCGCGCTCGATTTCCCCCCGGATCAGCTCCAGTCCGGGGGCGTCAGGCAAGGGTCAGCTCCCGCGTCTCCCGGTAGGCCTCGGCGGCCTCCGGGCTGGGCGTGCTCCGCGGCCCGCCCCGGGCCCACTCCTCGGTCCCGTAGGCGTCGTAGCGCTGGCGCCAGCCCTGGTCCGGGCTGCCCATGATCTTCCGCTGCAGCTTGGTGAAGCCGTAGAGGACGGCCTCTGGGCGCGGCGGGCAGCCGGGCACATACATGTCGACCGGCATGAACTTGTCGGCGCCCTGGACGACGGCGTAGTTGGCGAACATCCCCGCCGAGGAGGAGCAGGCTCCCATCGCCATCACCCACTTCGGCTCCAGCATCTGGTCGTAGAGGCGGCGGACGACCGGCGCCATTTTGATCGAGACCCGGCCCGAGAGGATGATCAGGTCGGCCTGGCGCGGGGATGCGCGCAGGGCCTCGGCGCCGAAGCGGGCGAGGTCGTAGCGGGCGGTGACGATCGAGATCGGCGCCTCGATCGCGCAGCAGGCGAGGCCGAAGGTGAGCGGGAAGATCGAGTTCGCCCGGGCCCAGTTCTGGACCTTCTCGAAGGTCGTGGTGACGACCCGTTCTTCGACGTAGCGCTCGAGGTCCTCGCCCTCGAGGTCGCCGCGCAGCATCGCCCGGGCATCGACCTGCTTCTCGCGAAGGCTGCGGCGCTCTACCTCCAATCCAGGGCCCCCTTGCGCCAGACGTAGACATAGGCGACGAGCAGAAGGGCGACGAAGGTGACCAGCTCGCCGAGGACGAAGAAGCTGTCGGCGCCCTTGAAGATCGCCCCGATCGGGTAGAGGAAGACGACCTCGATGTCGAAGAGGATGAACAGCATCGCGACGAGGTAGAAGCTGACCCCGAAGCGCAGCCCCTTGGTCGGCTCGACCGGGATCCCCGACTCGTACGGCTCGCCCTGGCGGCGGCTGGCAGCGGTCTCGCGCGCCGGCTTCTTCGGCCCGAGCAGGTGGTTCAGCATCGCGAAGATGCCGCCGACCGTGAGACCGAGGAAGGCGAAGACGAGGATCGGGAGGTAGGTCTTGAGCACGGAGAGGTGGGGTTTATCTGTTGCCGGTGGCGTCCTCGGTGCCGGTACCCGGGTTTGACGCCTGTAGCCCCTGTTATATACCGACTTTGTGACAACTTGCTACATAGTGCTTTTTCGCATCAGCAAGCCGAATCCCGACCCCTTAAGGCGGATATAGTCCGTGCTCGGCCTCCACATCGCCGTCGGCGTCCTCCTGATCACGCTCAACGCCGCCGCCGGCCTGGTCGGCGGTATCGCCTGGTACCGCAACCGCGCCTCGATCCCGTTCTGGTACCTGCTGCGGGCGGCCCAGGTCTCCGTCTTCCTCCAGGCCCTGCTCGGCGGCCTCCTCGTCGTCACCAACCACGAGCCCGAGGAAAGCCTCCATTACCTATACGGGATCCTCCCCCTCGTCGTCTCCTTCATCGCCGAGGGCGCCCGCCTCGACGCCGCCCAGCGCGAGGTCGGCGATCTTGACCCCGAGTCCCTCACCACCGACGAACAGGAGTCCCTAGCCCTCGCCATCGTCCGCCGCGAGATGGGGATCATGGCCGTCAGCTGCGGCGTGATCTTCTTTTTGGGTTTGCGCGCAGCCGGTACGAGCGGGCTTTAGGGACCCAGTGGGGGAGAGTTTGCCGCTGTCGGTGCCTTGAGTGGCCATGTCCTCAGCAGCCCGACCATTAGCTACCATATGGCCGATGGCGCGCACCCAAACCCTGGTCCAGTTGACGGAAGATCTCCTGCGGCGGCTTGACGAGCGTGCCGCCCGCGAGGGGCGTTCACGCTCGGCGCTGATCCGCGACGCGATCGAGGCCTACCTGTACGACGAGGAGAAGGCGCGGATAGACCGCGAAATCATCGAAGGCTACGAACGGATTCCGATCACCGACGAGGAGATGGCAGTCGCGGAACGGGAAACGCGCGAGATGATCCGAGAAGAGCCGTGGTGACGCGAGGGGACGTGTGCTGGTGCGAGTTCCCGGATGAGGGGCGGCGGCCCGCCCTCGGTACTGACCCGGTCTGAGGCGATCCCGGTCTTGAGCAGGGTGCTCGTCGCGCCGATCACCCGGACGATCCGCGGCATCCCGACCGAGGTCCGTTTCGATCAAGCGGATGGCATGCCCAAGGAATGCGTCGCGAGCTTCGACAACCTCCGTCAGATCTCACGAGCGTTCTTGGGCGAGCCCATTACGAGCCTCTCCGGTCCCCGCATGCACGAGGTATGCCGGGCGCTGGCGATCGCGACCGGATGCGACTGAGTCGATCCGACCTACGTCAGACCGGCACCGAACGCATGCGGTCCTCGCGCAGCTGGATCGCCGCGACGATCGAGAAGACGACGGCGGTGGCGAGGTGGAAGATCGCGTCGTTGACGTTGCTCGGGAAGGTGAATACGTAGGCGGGCTGTTCCTCGAACAGGGCCCAGATGCCGGTGATGTACAGGGCAGCGGCGACGTAGAGCACGTAGTAGAGCCGCCCAATCGGGCCGGCGGCAGAAATAGAGGGCGGGGCCGAAGAGGAGCAGGCCCGAGAGGGCGTGGATGCCGTTGAAGTCGACCCAGAGAACCTTCTCGCGTCGGCGCGTCGGCGCCGATCTGGAAGCTCGGCTCGGCGACGAACCCGGCCAGCGCCCAGAGCAGCTCCAGGCTCGCGAGGATCTAGCAACGCCTTCTGGGCAAAGGTCCAGTCGCTCATCGAGGTTGCAATTGTGCCCCCTATAGGTGCACTTTTGCCGTTTCGTTTCCGCTGCGGGTCGTAGCGGGCCATCTCCAGCGGCCGGTACTCGCCGCCGTGGAAGACGAGCGGGTCGCCCTCTCGGGCTCCAGGCGCGGACTTCGCCGGTGACGATCACGTGGTCGCCAGCGGCGATCACGTCGCGCAGGTCGCAGGCGAGCCAGATCAGGGCGTCGTCGATCGCCGGGATCCCGTCGCGCTCGCTCCAGGCGACGCCGGACCACTTCTCCGCCACCGGGGCCTTGGTCGCGAAAGCGCGGGCGATCGGCTCCTGGCCGGCGTGCAGGACGCTGACGCCGAAGCTGTCGGCGGCCTGGACAGCGAGCAGGGTGCGGGAGCCGCGGTCGAGGCAGGCGAGCATCATCATCGGCTCGATCGAGAGCGAGCAGACCGCGTTGGCGGTCGCCCCGGCCGGCCCGTCGGGACCGCCGGCGGTGACGATCGTGACCCCGGTCGGGAGGCCGGCCATGGCGGCGCGGAAGCGGCTGGATCGGGCGCGCGGCATGGTCAGAAGAGCGGGATCGGCAATCCAGACAATATGATGCCCGCCGCATGCGTCCAGTGCTGCTCATCGCAATGGTCGTCGCCGCCGCCCTCGGGCTTGGCCGCCTGCGGCTTCGGCGAAGAAGAGGATCTCCGTCTCCAAGGACGACCCCAACTACAGCGGGGCCGTCCTCTTCGCCACCCACTGCTCCGGCTGCCACACGCTCGAGCGCCGCCGGCACCCAGGGCAGCGGCAACCGCGGCGAGCGGACGCAGGGGCCGAACCTGAACCAGCGGACCGAGACCTATCGACGATGCGCTCTTCGCGATCCAGAACGGCGGCTTCTCCGGGGCGATCATGCCCCAGAACATCGTCGTCGGCGAAGAAGCCGAAGCGGTCGCCAAATTCGTCGCCAAGTACGCGGGCGAAGACGCCGAATCCTCGCCGCGGCCCGGCGAGACCTCGCCCTAGCGCGGGACGTCCATGCTTGACCTGAAGGCGATCCGCTCCGACCCCGAGCGGTTCAAGGCCGCGTTGGCGCGGCGCGGCGCCGCCGAGCAGGTCGACGAGCTGCTCGCCCTCGACGCCCGCCGACGCGAGCTGCTGCCCGAGGTCGAGAGCGCCCAGGCCGAGCGCAAGACGCTCTCGAAGCAGATCGGCGAACGCAAACAGGCCGGCGACGAGGTCGAGGCGGAGCAGCTGATGACGACCGTTGCGGGCCTGAAGGAGCGGATCGAGTCCGGCAAAGAGGAGCTGGAGGAGGTCGATGCCAAGCTCGGCGGGCTGGCTCTCGAGCCTGCCCAACGTTCCCGACCCCGACGCGCCGGACGGGATGACCGAGGAGGACGCCGTCGTCATCCGCGAGGTCGGCGACCGCCCCGACCTTCGACTTCGAGCCGCGCGACCACCTGGAGATCGGCACCGAGCTCGACCTGATCGACATGGAGGCGGCAGCGAAGCTCTCCGGCTCCCGCTTCGCCTACCTGAAGGGCGACCTCGTCCTGCTCGAGCTGGCGCTGGTCCGCTTCGCGATCGAGCTGGTCCGGGCCGAGGGCCACGAGCCGGTCGTTCCGCCGGTCCTGGTCCGCGAAGAGGCGCTGGAGGGGACCGGCTTCCTCCCCGGCGACCGCGACCAGATCTACGAGATCCCCAAGGACGAGCTCTTCCTCACCGGCACCTCCGAGGTCGCCCTCGCCGGCCTGCACGCCGACGAGATCCTCGACGGCGACGCCCTGCCGCTCCGCTACTGCGGCTTCTCGACCTGCTTCCGCCGCGAGGCCGGCGCCGCCGGCCGCGACACCCGCGGCATCTTCCGCGTCCACCAGTTCGACAAGGTCGAGATGTTCTCGTTCGTCGAGCCCGCCGAGTCGGCCGCGGAGCACGAGCGGCTGCTGGCGATCGAGGAGCGGATCCTCGGCGAGCTCGAGATCCCCTACCGCGTCGTCAACGTCGCCGTCGGCGACCTCGGCGCCCCGGCGGCGAAGAAGTACGACTGCGAGGCCTGGATCCCCAGCCAGGGTCGCTACCGCGAGCTGACCTCGTGCTCGAACACGACCGACTACCAGGCCCGTCGCCTGGGCGCCCGCTACCGGCCGGCCGAGGGAGAGGCACCGCCGCCCGGTGCACACCCTGAACGGCACCGCCTGCGCCGTCGGTCGCACGATCATCGCCCTGATCGAGAACCGCCAGGAAAGCGACGGGAGTTTCACGCTACCTAAAACTTTGCATCCGTACGGAGCGCCTGACAGAATCGGCGCCGAATGAGTACGAGCGTTCGTGAGGCCAAGCGTGTGGTGCTCTGCGACGACCATGAGATCGTTCGTGAGGCGATCAAGGCGCGCATGGCCAATTCCCCCATCGTCGAAATCGTCGGCGAGGCTGGCGACGGCCGCGACGTGGTCAACGTCGTCAAGGAGCTGGAACCCGACGTACTGATCATCGACGTCGAGTTGCCGAAGCGGGATGGGATCGAGGCGACCAAGGAGGTCCTCAAAGTCCGGCCGCGGACGAAAGTGATCATCTTCACCGCCCACGCCCAGCCGGATCTGCTGGCACTGGCGCTGCGGGCCGGCGCCTCCGGCTACGTGCTGAAGTCGGCCCCGGCCGAGGACATCGCCAAGGCGGTGAAAGCGGTGACCGGGGGAGGGACCTTCCTCGGCGGCGACTTCGCCGGCGGCAAGCCCTCCGAGGTCGAGAAGCTGCTCGAGCTCTCGCCCCGCGAGCGGCAGATCCTCGAGCTTCTCGCCGAGGGGTTGCGGGTGAAAGAAATCGCCGATCGGCTGCAGCTGAGCCCGGCGACCGTCCACACCCATGTGCGCAACGCGATCGCCAAGCTCGAGGTCGACACCCGCACCGAGGCGGTCGCCCTGGCGGTGCGGTTCAGCTACCTCGGTGCCGGCGGTGGCGCGCTCTAGCGCGCCACCGGGTTACGCCTTCTTCTCCAGGGTCAGGGCGCAGCCGTTGATGCAGTAGCGCTTGCCGCCCTGGTCCGCCGGCCCGTCGTCGAATGCGTGGCCAAGGTGGGCGTCGCAGTGCTTGCAGACGACCTCGGTGCGGCGCATGAAGAGGCTGTTGTCGGGCCGCAGCTCGACGTGCTCGAGGTTCGCCGGCTCGGTGAAGCTGGGCCAGCCGGTGCCCGAGTCGAACTTGGTGTCGGAGGAGAAGAGCTCGGTGCCGCAGCAGACGCAGCGATACATCCCCTCGCTCTTCTCGTCGACGTACGGACCGGTGAAGGCGCGCTCGGTGCCCGCCTTGCGGGTGACCTCGTACTGCTCCGGGGAGAGCTGCTTGCGCCACTCCTGCTCGCTTTTCTGAACTTTCGTTGCCATCTTTCTCCTTTCTCGTCTGTGAAAAGAGTACGCCGCGGGTATTACGGCCTTGTGACGTCGAGGCGCATGCTCCTTGCTGCGATCGCATTCGTCGGCGCGGCCCTGCCGACCTTCGTCGGCAGGAGCTACGCGACGCCGCGAACGATCTTCGAGCTCTGGATGAACTCCTCCGGGCACCGTCGCAACATCCTCGGCCCCGTACGAGGAGATCGGCATCGGCCTGCGGATGGGGACGCTCAGCAACGTCGCCGGCGCCCACGTCTGGACCCAGGAGTTCGGCAGCCGCAACTGCTGACCGACGTGTCTGCAGTTTTCCCCACGCTGGTGGGGGTCAAGCTCAGACACCCCTAGGATGCGGGCGTGTTCGACGCCTTCTATGAGCGGGACAGGGATCTCCTTCGGGCTACCGAGCTGACTCGCGGCCCCTGGGATCCCGGCGCCCAGCACGCGGGTCCGCCCGCCGCCCTGCTCGGCTGGGCGATCGAGCAGCTGCCGGAGACCGACGAGTTCCAGGTCGGCCGCGTCACCTTCGAGATCCTGCGCTCGGTGCCGATCGCGCCGGTGCGAGTACAGGCGCGGGTCGCTCGCCCGGGCCGACGGGTGCAGATGTTCGAGGCCGAGCTGAGCGACGTCGGCGGCGAGGTGCTGATGCGCGCCCGCGGCTGGCGGATCCGGACCGCCAGGCTCGACCTGCCGGGTGAGGCGCTCCTCGCCAGCCAGCCTCCGGCACCGCCCGAGGAGGGGACCGACGCCGAGTTCTTCCCGACCGAGCAGGAGCACGGCTACCACTCGGCGATGGAGATCCGCTTCGTCGCCGGCGGCTTTCTCGAGCCCGGACCGGCGACCGCCTGGCTGCGGATGCGCCAGTCGCTTGTGGCCGGGGAGGAGCCGACGCCCCTGCAGCGCACGCTGGTCGCCGCCGACGTCGGCAACGGCATCAGCGCCGCGCTCGACTTCCGCCGCTTCCTCTTCATCAACGTCGACCTCACCGTCCACCTCGAGCAGATGCCAAGGGGCGAGTGGATCGGAGTCGACGCCGCGACCCTGCCCCGGCCGAAGGGGGTCGGCACCGCCGAGTCGACTCTCTTCGACGGCAAGGGTCGCGTCGGCCGCGCTTTGCAGACCCTGCTGATCAACGAACGGTAGGCGGGTTCCCGGACCGCGCCGGGTGCAGCCGGACGAAGATCATCAGCGCCGAGGCGAGGCATACGGTGGCAGCGAAGATGAACGCCCCCTCGTAGTTGGTCAGCGCGGCGACGACACCGGCGATTGGCGCTCCCAGCCCGACGCCGGCGTCAAAGAAGGCGGTGTAGGTCCCCATCGCCGCGCCGCGGGCCTGCGGCGAGACGCGCCCGAGCGCGATCAGCATCAACGACGGGTTGAGCAGCGCGAAAGCGGCGCCCATCGCGACGCCGCCGAGGAGCGCCACCGGGAGGCTGTGGGCGACCGCGATCAGCAGCAGCCCGAAGGCCTCGCCGACCGTCGCCGCGATCGCCACCGGCGCCGCCCCCATCCGGTCCGGCAGGTCGCCGAAGATCAGCCGGGTGAGGACGATCATCGCCGCGAAGGCAGCGAAGACGGTGGCGCCGTGGCCGACCCCGCGCGATTCGAGGTGCAGGACGATGAAGGTCGGCGACGGCCGCGTAGCCGAAGGAAGCGAGGCCGACCGCGAAGCCGGGCCGACCGCCTCCGGCGCGATCAGCGGGTGCGGCTCGGCATGGGCGAGCGGGACGAAAGGGTCGCGGGCAGCGAGCGCGATCAGGGCGCCGAGCACCGGCAGCGCCGCGGCGACGATCCAGACCAGGTCGTAGCCGCCGGCGTCGAGCAGCACCTCGCCGAGCAGCGGCCCGACGCTGAGCCCGCCCCAGACGGCGAGCCCGTAGAGGCCGAGCACGCGGCCGCGCCGTTCCTCCGGCGCCAGGTCGACGATCCAGGCTGAGCCGGCGGTGTAGACGGCGCCCTCGCCGGCGCCGAGGATGAGGCGGGCGATGATCAGGCCGGCGATCCCGAGGGCTGCAGGTAGAGCAGCCCGCTGAGCGCAACCAGCATCGCCCCGACCAACACCGTCGGCTTGCGGCCGCGGGTATCGGCGAAGCGGCCGGCGACCGGGCGCAGCAGCAGCCCCGTCACCGCGTAGGCGCCGATCACGATCCCGACGGCGACGTCGCCTGCGTCGAGCGGGCCGTGGATGTAGCGGGGTAGGACGGGGAGGACCGAGCCGACGCCGACCAGACCGCAGAAGGTGACTGCGAAGACCCCGGCGAAGTTGAGCCCCGGCCGGGGGTCGCCGCCGCGGGTTGCAGGTGCGGTCGCGCTCACGTCAGCAGGCCGCTGAGGCTCTCGAGCACGAAGTCTGGCGCGGGGTCGGCGTCCTGCGCCTGCTCGGGCGTGGTCGTGCCGCTGAGGACGAGGACCGTCTCCAGCCCTGCCGCCTTCCCGCCGGCGATGTCGGAGGAGACCCGGTCGCCCACCATCGCCACACGATTCGCCTGTTCCTTTTCGTTGCTATCGCCAGAACAGCCGCGCGCCTCGCGCGCCATCTCGAACAGGTGCCGCTCGGGCTTGCCGGCGATCTCCGCGCCGCGCCCCGAGGCGGTCTCGACCGCCGCCAGGACCGCGCCGGTCCTGGCCAGCTCGCCGCCGGGATAGGCATCGTCGGGTCGTTGCTGGTGGCAAAGAGGGCGGCGCCGCGTTCGAGCGCCCGCTTCGCCGTCAGCAGCTCCTCGTAGTCGAAGCCGCGGTGGCCGGAGACGACCACCGCGTCGGCCTCCCAAGCCTCTTCCCCCTCCAGCAGCCGCGCCCCGGTGGCCGCGACCATCTCCTTCAGCGGTGTGGCGCCGATCACGAAGATGCCGCCTCCCTCACCCGCCGCCTCGCCGGCCAGCCGCGCGGCGACGATGCCGGCGGTGACGATCCGCTCCTCGCCGACCTCGACCCCCAGCTCCCGGAGCCGCTCGGCGTAGGCGGCCGGCAGCTTGCCGGGATTGTTGGTGACGAAGACGATCCGCTTGCCCGCCTCGAGCAGCGCGCGCAGCGTCTCCGCCGACCCCGGTACCGGCTCACGGCCGATCCAGACGACCCCGTCGAGGTCGATCAGAAGTCCATCGAAGCGGTCTGCCAGGGCCACGACCGCAGGCTATTGCCCGAGATCGATACCGTGCGGGGCAGTGAGCGCCAACGGACCAGTCGTCGTCGCCGCCGACATCCACCGCCGCTACGGCGAGGGGGACACCGCCGTCGATGCCCTCGACGGCGTCACCACCAGCTTCGAGCGCGACCGATTCACCGCGATCATGGGCCCCTCGGGCTCGGGCAAGTCGACCCTGATGCACATCCTCGCCGGGCTCGACAAGCCGACCTCGGGCACGGTCGAGCTCGACGGCGTCGACATCACCCGCCTCGACGACGGCGAGCTGACCAAGCTGCGGCGCGACAAGCTCGGCTTCGTCTTCCAGTTCTTCAACCTGCTGCCGGTCCTCACCGCCGAGGAGAACCTGGTCCTGCCGCTCTCGATCGCCGGCCGCAAGCCCGACACGGCGTGGGTCGACCAGCTGGTCCGCACGGTCGGCCTCGAGGACCGCCGCACGCACCGTCCCTGCCGAGCTCTCCGGCGGCCAGCAGCAGCGGGTCGCCGTCGCCCGCGCTCTGGTCAGCAAGCCCGCCGTCGTCTTCGCCGACGAGCCGACCGGCAACCTCGATTCGAAGGCGAGCGCCGACGTGATGACCCTCCTGCGCCAGGCGGTCGACGAGTTCGGTCAGACGGTGGTGATGGTCACCCACGACCCGGTCGCCGCCGCTCACGCCGACCGGCTGATCACGCTCCAGGACGGGAAGATCGTCAGCGACGCGGCTCCCGGTTCGGCGGACGACGTGATCGAGCTGCAGAAGCAGCTTGACTAGCCTCGGCCTCAAGAGCCTCTGGGCTCGCAAGGTCCGGGCCCTGCTGACGACCTTCGCCGTCTTCCTCGGCGTCGCCTTCGTCGCCGGCTCCTTCGTCCTCACCGACACGATCTTCGCCGCCTTCGACGAAATCTTCAGCGAGTCGCTGAAGGGAACCAGCGTCGTCGTCAGCGCCGAGAACCCGGTCGAACAGGAAAGCGGCGAAATCCCGACGGTCAGCGCTTCGCTGCTGCCGCGCGTGGTGAGGACGCCGGGCGTCCGGCTCGCCTCGGGGGCGATCTTCACGCCCGGTGCCTTCTTCGACTCCGAAAACGAGAAGATCGGCAACAAATTCGCACCGAAGTTCATCTCCTCGACGCAGCCGGACGGACTCGAGTCGCTGACCTACGTCGACGGGCACAGGCCGCGAGGACCCACCGAAGCCTCGCTCGACAAGGCGGCAGCGGACAGCGCAGGCCTCGAGCTCGGCGAAACGATCAAGCTGATCGGCCAGGGCAGGCTCGAGCGCTTCCGCCTCGTCGGCTTCACCCAGCTCGGCAGCGCCTCCTTCGGCGGCGCCAGCATCGCCCAGGTGACGCTACCCGTCGCCCAGCGGCTGACCAACAAGCGGGGCCGCTTCGACCAGATCTCGATCGCCGCCGATGACGGCGTTTCGGCCCAGGTGTTGAAACGCCGGATCGCGAGGGAGATGCCGGCCGGGGTCCGGGTCGAGACCGGCCAGGAAAGCGCCGACCGCGGCTCGGAAGAAATCCGCGATGACCTCGGCTTCCTGCAGATCTTCCTGCTCGTCTTCGGCTTCATCGCCGTCTTCGTCGGCTCATTCCTGATCTTCAACACGTTCTCGATCACCGTCGCCCAGCGGGTGAGCGAATTCGGGATGCTGCGCACGCTGGGAGCCTCGCGGCCGCAAATCCTCACCACGGTGATCGTCGAGGCGGTCGTGATCGGCGTGCTCGGGGCGCTGCTGGGTATCGCGGGCGGCTTCCTCATCGCCACCGCGATCAATGTCCTATTCGAGGCGTTCGGGATCGATCTGCCGACGACCAGCCTGGTGATGGAGACGCGCACCGTCGTCGTCGCCCTGCTGGTCGGCATCGTCGTCACCACCGTCGCCTCGCTGATTCCGGCGCTGCGCTCGACCAGGGTGCCGCCGATCGCCGCCCTGCACTCCTTCCGCCCGACGCCGACCAAACGCCGCCGTCTCGTCAACCTCGTGCTTGCCCTGGCGCTGGGGGCGATCGGCCTGGGGGCGGTCCTCTTCGGCCTCTTCGGCAGCGCCGGTGCCGGCACCCGCGCCGGCCTGATCGGCGGTGGCGCCGTGACGATCGTCTTCGCGGTCTCGATCTTCAGCCCCCGCCTGGTGCCGCCTCTGGCAGCGGTCGCCGGTTGGCCGCTGGAGCGGCTCCGCCGCCTGACCGGCCGCCTCGCTCGCGAGAACGCGCAGCGCAACCCCAGCCGCACGGCGGTCACCGCGGCGGCGCTGATGATCGGCCTTGCCCTGGTCGCCTTCGTCACCGTCTTCGCCGCGGGCCTGAAGAGCACCGTCGCCCAGGTCGTCGACGAAAACTTCGCCGGCGGGCTGGTGATCCAGAACACCGACGGCTTTTCGCCGATTCCCAACGGCACCGCCAAAGCGGCGGAGGCCGTTCCGGGCGTAAAGCTGGTGGCGACGATCCGCGGTGCCGAAGCGAAGCTGCTCGAAGGCGGCCGGCCCGGCGCGACGACGAAAGTGAACGCGCCTTCACCCAACATCGGCGCGACGGTGAACATCCAGTGGGAAGCGGGAGGGCCGGCGGCGCTGCGCAACCTCACCGATCGCGAGGCGATCGTCTCCAATGACTTCGCCGACTCCCACGGTCTGGGCATCGGCGACCGCTTCGGGCTGCTGACCCAGACCGGGGCGCGGCCGCGCTTCCGCGTCGTCGGCCAGTTCGACTCCAAGCTCGGAGTCCTCGGCAGCGTCCTCGTCACCCAAGCGACGATGGCGCGCGAGTTTCGCCAGACCCAGGACCTGAACGACTTCGTCAAGGTCGCAGACGGCGCCAACGCCGATCGGGTCCAGGAGCTGCTGACCAAAGGCGTCGAAGTCGCCTTCCCGGTCGCCGAAGTCCTCAACCAGCAGGAACTGAAGGAAAGCCGCGAAGAACAGATCAACCAGCTGGTGATGCTGGTCATCGCCCTGCTGGTCTTCGCGATCCTGATCTCCCTGTTCGGGATCGCCAACACCCTGGCGCTCTCGATCCACGAACGCACCCGCGAGCTGGGGATGCTGCGCGCGATCGGGATGTCACGCCGGCAGGTGCGGACGATGATCCGCTACGAGGCCGTGATCACCGCCCTGATCGGGGCGATTCTCGGGATGGTCCTGGGCCTGATCTTCGCCGCCCTGATCGCCCAGCCGCTGAAGGACGAAGGCTTCACCCTTTCCTATCCGGTCGGCACCCTGATCCTGCTGTTGATCTTCGCCGCGATCGTCGGCGTGGTCGCGGCGATCCTGCCGGCCCGCCGCGCCTCGCGGCTCGACGTCCTGCAATCGCTCCAATACGAGTAGCCAAGAGCGTCCTGACCGGCGCATATCCGCGTCCTCGCTCGCTCACGTGCAGAGCACGCTTCGCTCACTGGGTCCTTGACCTGCTTGGTCAGGGCGCTCTTGGAGTGCGGATGTCACACATCGTCCGGAAGTCTCGGGCGTAGGGTGGAGCTCGTGGGGGCTGCGGCTAGAGCGCGGACGTTTGTCAATGGCTACGGACCGAGCCCGGTGCGTGGACTGCCGCCGGGGCCGCGGATGCCGCGGGCGCTGCAGACCGCGATCTGGTCGCGCCAGGCGCAGTGGTTCCTCGAGCAGGGGCGCGCCCGCTTCGGGCCGATGTTCTCGATCAAGATCGCCTACGAAGGCGACTGGGTCGTGCTCGCCGATCCGGAGCTGGTGAAACGGGTCTTCACCGGCGACCCGAAGGTGTTCCACGCCGGCGAGGGCAACCAGATCCTGCGCCCGATCCTCGGCGACAACAGCGTCCTCGTCCTGGACGAGAAGAAACACATCGGTCAGCGAAAGCTGCTGCTGCCGCCCTTCCACGGCGAGCGGATGCAGGCCTACGGCGAGAAGATGACCGAGATCGCCGCCCGCGAGATCGAGAGCTGGCCGACCGGCGTTCCCTACAAGCTGCGGCCGCGAATGCAGGCGATCACGCTTGAGATCATCATCGAGACCGTCTTCGGCGTCCACGACGGCGAGCGCATGGAGCCGCTGCGTGAGGCGCTGCGCGACTTCCTCGATCTGACCACGAACCCGCGGGTGCTGCTGCCGGTGCTGATGGTCGGCCCCGACCGGGTCAACATGATCCCCGCCTTCCGCCGCCGGGTGCAGCGGGTCGACCAGCTGATCGGGGCGGAGATCTCTGAGCGCCGCGCGGCGGAGGATCTCGAGGAGCGCGACGACGTCCTCTCGCTGCTGATCCAGGCCCGCCATGAGGACGGCAGCCCGATGAGCGACGCCGAGATCCGCGACGAGCTCCTCACCCTGCTGGTCGCCGGCCACGAGACGACCGCGACCGCGCTCTCCTGGGCGATGGAGCGGCTGACCCGACACCCCGAGAAGCTGGAGCGCCTGCGGGCCGAGGTCATCGACGGCGAAGAGGAGTACCTGACCGCGACGATCCAGGAGACGCTGCGGCTGCGGCCGGTGATCGTGATCGTCGTCCGGAAACTGACCGAGGCGGTTGAGCTCGGCGGCTACGAGCTGCCGGCGGGCGCGGGTGTCACGCCCTGCATCCACCTGATCCACCGCGACCCGAGCATCTATCCGGACCCGGACCGTTTCATCCCCGAGCGTTTCATCGACAACCCACCCGGCACCTACACCTGGATCCCCTTCGGCGGCGGCGTCCGCCGCTGCCTAGGCGCCGCCTTCGCCCAGTTCGAGATGGCCGTCGTCCTCCGCGAGCTGGTCCGCCGCCGCCAGATCGAGCCGGCAAACCCCGCCTCGGAGCGCAATTACCGCCGCGCGATCACGGAGACCCCTCGGCACGACGCCGAGGTGATCCTCAACTAGTCAGTGAGCGCGCCGAAGCTGCTGCTCGGCGATGTCTACGAAGGCTGGATCGATCTCTGACCTCTTGAGAGTGTCGATGGTCTTCGCGCTCAGAGTCTTCGGCTCGACCCGCCGGAGGCGCACAGTGGTCAGGCCCGGCCGGGCAGGCGCGAACCTGTCTTTGCCTGCCTTGCGCTGGAGGATCTTGCCGAAATTCATGGCAAAACAGTGTGACAGACAGCCAGGATTTCTTCTAGGGCAACCTTCTCTTGACGGCTGACCTGATCTAACAATTTCGCTGCACTGGGATGGGCGACGACATCTGCTGAAATACAACCTCCGAAACTTCGCTTCGCCTCCGGTCCGCGAAAGATGGGAACCGTCCAGATCGCAGTGAAATCTCTCGTCTTCGCGTAATCTTGCCACTCCATTCCTAGGCGATCCTCCTCGGAAAGCGCTTCAAAGTCGGCTTCGGAGTCGAAAGCTGTTCCGTAGTGCGAGAGGTCGTCCACGGATTCGATCCCGGAAGCCCAGCACCTGCCGATTGCACCCTTCCCCTTCGTCCACCTGATGGGCGCAAGCGAGCGGCGATGAGTGCGAAAGGTGGCGCGGTTGACCAGGTGCTTGCCTCCTGGAAACCCGGTGACAGTCCACACATGGACTCCCAGATTTTCGGCCGGAATTCCAGTTTCCTTCTGAATCAGATTGAAGATGGTACGGCAGGCCTCTAGAAAGTTGTCCTGCTCGGTTTCCTTGCGCAAGCGGCGC
The DNA here is from genome assembly GCA_963724745.1 of uncultured Actinomycetes bacterium. Classification (GTDB taxonomy): domain Bacteria; phylum Actinomycetota; class Thermoleophilia; order Solirubrobacterales; family 70-9; genus VAYN01. The sequence continues at coordinate 133,542 of CAVRVU010000004.1, read as the reverse complement.
ATGTAGCCACGGATGACAAGGAAAGTGAATATGGCGGCCAGAACTCCGACGACGGCTAATGCAGTTCTTGCCGGCGCCCCCGCCTCCCAGGTGCTTTCCTTGGGTATCAGCTGGGCCTGCATATACGAACCGACACCGGCCAAGGTCACAACCGCTCCCGCTACGAAGGCCCCGGGCCGCAGTAACTCTCCCCAGTATCGACTGGTAAGTGCCCAGATCGAGATCAATGGATCTTGGAGTCGGTTCCGAAACCGACTCAATCCACTTTTGATCGAACGCATATTCACAGCCCCCGTCTTTCACCGGCAGCTGATTACTGCACGGCGGAGGGAAAACTACCTGTAACGATGAAACGCACGCACAGACGGGTCTGCGCGTGCGTTGTCTCAGCCGCAGCCGGTGTTGTTGCCGCAGCTGCTGCACGTGTAACAGGACCCCGTCCGCTGCATCATGCCTCCGCACTGCTCGCAGGCCGGGCCCAGCTCGAGGCCCTGCATCTTCGCCGGGCGAACCGGGGGAGTTTCGGTCATCGCCGAGGCCGCCGGAACCGGGGTGCTGGGCTTCGTGGCCGCGACGCCCTTGCCGCCGTTTGAGTGGCCGTTGCCGTTAGCTGGACCGGCGGTGTCGGTCGGGACGCCGAGGCCCAGCTGGGCGGTCTCGGCTTCCTTTTTGCTCCGCACCTCCTGGGTCATGATCCCCAGTTCCTCGAGGGTTTCGGTGTCCTCGATGAAGCGGCTCGCGACCCAGCGCATGATGTAGTCCGGCAGCGATTTGGCGAACGGGATCTCCGGGTTCTGCGTCATCCCCTCCGGCTCGAAGCGCATGTAGCTGAACTTCTGGACGAAGGTCTCGAGCGGCACCCCGTACTGGAGGCCGAGGGAGATCGCAGTGGCGAAGGCATTGAGCAACCCGCGCATCGTCGAGCCCTCCTTGCCGATGTCGGTGAGGAAGATCTCGCCGACCGTCCCGTCCTCGTATTTGCCGGCGGTGATGTAGCCCTCGTGACCGCCGATCGAGAACTTGTGGGTGATCGATTCGCGCTCGCGCGGCATCTTCTTGCGGACCGGCTGGGCCATCTCGACTTCGGCCTCGGCCTCCTTTTCGTCCTGCGCGTCGGTGCGCAGGGCCTGTGCAGTCTTCGAGCCGTCGCGGTAGATCGCCAGCGCCTTCAGCCCGCCCTTCCAGCCGCGGGTATAGGCGTCGGCGATGTCGTCGACCGTCGCCGTCTGCGGCAGGTTGACCGTCTTCGAGATCGCCCCGGAGATGAACGGCTGGGTCGCGGCCATCATGTCGATGTGGCCGGTGTGCGAGATCGCCCGCTCGCCGACCGCGACGTCGAAGACCGGCAGGTGCTCGTCCTTCAGGCCGGGCGCGCCGACGATCGTGTTGTTCTCGGCGATGAAGGCGTTGATCTGGTCGATCTCCGCCTCGGCGTAGCCGAGGGTCTGCAGCGCCAGCGGCACCGAGCGGTTGGGGATCGTCATCGAGCCGCCGCCGACCAGCTCCTTGAACTTGACCAGCGAGAAGTCGGGCTCGATCCCGGTCGTGTCGCAGTCCATCAGGAAGCTGATCGTCCCGGTCGGCGCCAGCACCGTTGCCTGCGCGTTGCGGTAGCCGTGCTGCTCGCCGAGCTCGACCGCCTCGTCCCAGGCCCGCTGGGAGGCCTCGAGCAGGTCGCCCTTGACCCCGGTCCCGTCGACGTCGTAGGAGGCGTCGCGGTGCATCCGCATGACGCCGTTGTGCGGCTCGCGGTTCTTCTCGTAGGCCTCGTACGGTCCCGTCGCGCCGGCGGCGATCAGCGCCGACTGGCGGTAGGCGCGGCCGGTCATCAGCGCCGTGATCGCGGCGGCGACGTTGCGGCCCTCGTCGGAGTCGTAGGGGAGCCCGTCGCTCATCAGCAGGGCGCCGAGGTTGGCGTAGCCGAGGCCGAGCTGCCGGAAGCGGTTGGCGTTCTCGGTGATCTCTTCGGTTGGGTAGCTGGAGAAGCCGACGACGATCTCCTGGGCGAGGAAGACGATGTCGACCGCGTGCTCGAATTCCGCCGTGTCGAAGCCGCCGTCCTCGCGGCGGAACTTCATCAGGTTGAGCGAGGCGAGGTTGCAGGCCGAGTCGTCGACGTGCATGTACTCGCTGCACGGGTTGGAGGCATTGATCCGCCCCGACTCGGGGCAGGTGTGCCAGCGGTTGATGATCGTGTCGTACTGGACACCCGGGTCGGCGCAGCGCCAGGCGGCGTCGGCGATCTGGTTCATCAGCTCGCGAGCGTCCAGCGTTTTCACCGGCTCGCCGGTGGTCCGTGCGGTCAGGTGCCAGTCCTCGCCGGCCTCGACCGCCTCCATGAACTCGTCGGTCACCCGCACCGAGTTATTTGCGTTCTGGTATTGGATCGAGGTGAAGCCCTCGCCGTCGATCGACATGTCGAAGCCGGCGTCGCGCAGGGCGGCGGCCTTCTTCTCCTCGTCTGCCTTGCACCAGATGAAGTGCTCGATGTCGGGATGGTCGACGTCGAGGACGACCATCTTCGCCGCCCGCCGCGTCTTGCCGCCGGACTTGATCGTCCCGGCCCAGGCGTCGGCGCCGCGCATGAAGGAGACCGGGCCGCTGGCGGTGCCGCCCTTCTGCAGCGGCTCCATCGAGCCGCGGATGTTGGAGAGGTTGATGCCGGAGCCGGAGCCGCCGCGGAAGATGTTCCCCTCTTTGGTGTTCCAGCCGAGGATCGACTCCATCGTGTCCTCGACGCTGAGGATGAAGCAGGCCGAGCACTGCGGCGTCTCCTCGAAGCCGACGTTGAACCAGACCGGCGAGTTGAAGGCCGCCTTCTGGTTGAGCAGGATCGCGGTCAGCTCCATCTCGAAGGCGTCGGCGTCCTCGGCGGAGGCGAAGTAGCCGCCCTCGCGCCCCCAGTTGGAGATCGTCCCGGCGACGCGGCCGATCATCTGTTTCACCGAGCTCTCGCGCTCGGGGCTGCCGAGCTGGCCGCGGAAGTACTTCTGGGCGACGATGTTGGTCGCGTTCTGGGACCAGGTCACCGGGAACTCGACCCCCCGCTGCTCGAAGGCCGGGCTCTCGGGGTTGCCGATCACCGCGTCGCGCAGCTCCCACTCGATCTGGTCGAAAGGATGCACGCCGGGCGTCGAAAATCGCCGTTCGATCGAGAGGCCCTTTAGACCGTTTTTCGGACTGGCAAGGGCGGTCTGGGACATCAAAATTCTCCTCTCACAGCGACTTTCAGGGGTAACTCCGCAGGATCCCTGACGGGCAGGACGGAAAAAGCCTCAAAAGGCGCAAATAAGGCATTCCGAAGCTGCCGGGCTCTTCTCTCAATTGTGTCAACTCCCCAATATCGGCACTCAAGTTCCCGGGTAGCCTTCCTGTATGGCCGAGGAGCTGCGCAGGAGCGCAGAACGAATGGGGGAGGCGGCAGCCGAGGCGATCGCCGCGGTCAAACCGAAACTGCGCGGCGTCTCCCACGAGTGGGCCTTCTTCCTCTCGCTCGGCTTCGGGACGGCGCTGATCATCCTCGCCGACACCCCGAAGGCCACGTTGGCGGTGGCGATCTACGCGATCAGCCTCTCGGCGCTGCTCGGGACCAGCGCCCTCTACCACCGCGTCAACTGGACCCGGCCGAACGTGCGCCAGTGGATGCGCCGGCTGGATCACTCGATGATCTTCTTCCTCATCGCCGGCACCTACACGCCCTTCGCGGTCCTCGTCCTGCAGGGGACCCTGGCGATGACGATCCTCGCCGTCGTCTGGGTCGGCGCGATCGCCGGCGCGATCGTGGAGATGATCTGGATCGACCACCCGAAATGGGCCTCGGCCCTGATCTACCTCGCCCTCGGCTGGGTAGCGGTCGCCACCTTCCCCGAGCTCTGGTCCTCGATGGGCCCCGCCGGCACCCTGCTCGTCGCCGCCGGCGGCCTCCTCTACACCGCCGGCGCCGTCGTTTACGCGGTCCAGCGGCCGAACCCGATCCCCGCGACCTTCGGCTACCACGAGGTCTTTCACCTCTTCGTCATCGCCGCCGCGATCGCCCACTTCTCGGCGGTCGCCTTCTTCGCCCTGCCAAAGGGCTAAGCGCACAGGAGCCGGAACGCCTGCTGCGCGCGCTCCAGGACTGCCGCGGAAAAGAGAGTCTCGACCCCGGCGTCACTGAAGCCCAACAACCTTTCGACGTCGCGCAGCCACCGCTTCTCACTCGACTTCAGATCCTCGTCGCTCGCCAGCGCGCGCGGGTCCTCGACATAGCTCAGCAGCCTGATCAGGTCTTCTCGGTCTGAGGCGAACTTCTCCTTACGTCGCTTATCGACAACTCTGGCCTTGATCAGGATCGCGCCGAGCAAGCTCGGACGACGCATGGCGACGGGTGGAGCTCCTCCCAAGGAGACGAGAACCACCTCGGTTCGTCGCAGCGCCTGCGTTCCCCCGGAGACTTCGATGGTGGTCATGCCCGGCAGCGTCTTCGGCTCCTTCTTCAACCCATCCGGACCGAGAACCTCGACGATCTCGCCATCAAGCTCAAACCTGTATCCAAGCTGCGGATCAGAGCGAGGGGGCATCGCGAGCTCGGCCCCCTTCTCGGCGAGGACTGCCGTTATCTGCTCCGTCATCGCGGGCGGCTTCCGAGCGGCGCCAAGAAGGTCGATGTCGATAGTGGGCCGCAGGTCGTCGCTGTGCTCGTGACCGTGGAGTTGCACCATGAGGCCGCCGATCAGAGACCAATCGCGCTCGGCGCCGAGCGCTTCGGCGAGCTCGATCACCATCTCCCAGAGGCGATGTGCCTCCGGTGCGACGGGATCGACACGGATGATCGGAAAAGGGTCAGCCTCCGCCATCCCTACCTGCGCTTAAGAATCCTCTGGTTCTCACGGTCTATCTCCCGGAGAAGTTTTTTTCCTGCGGCTTGGGAGCGGGGGTCGCGTTCGCCGACCAGGTCGAGCGCCACGGCGGCCTTGGGTGCGACCGAGCGGCCGTCGAGATCCAGGTTGCTCCATGCGTTGTCGGGAACGACCCGCAATCGCACGTTCCCTTTGGCATCCCCCGCCACCGGAGACAGAGCGTGCCGGTTGAGGAAGCCTTGGAGCTCCGACTCCCGCACATAGCCATCCGCCTCTCTTCCCGCCAGCAGATCGGACCCCACCGACCTCGCTGCGCTGATTCCCGATCGCATCAGAGTGTCGTCTTCGAATATGTAGGGGATCTCACCGGGGTGGGATCTGCATAGATCCACCTCGGCTCGGTCCCGAAAACGGGGTGCGAGACCTTGTAGACCTTCGAGCAGCAGGGCTTTCTTCAGGCGCGAGCGGACCACCGGGTCGAGTGGAGGGCTCTCACCCGACGCCAGCAGCATCGCCGCCCAAGCGTTCCGCGCAGTGAATCGGCGGCCCTCTGGGGGCTTTTCCTTTCGCCGTTGCTCCACCGCGCCTGCGTCTACAACCCAGCGGCCGGCGATCTTGGTGGCAGGCAGGAGCCCCCGCGATGCCAAGACCCGGACTCGAGCGGGGCTCAGCTTCAAGATCCGAGCGGCGTCTGAGATAGGAATTTGGTTCGGCATTGCGCCAAATATAGCGCTTACGCAATAGTTAAGTCATCTATTGCTTGCGCGAGATATTTAACGCAAGCCTGGCAGTGGGTGATCAGGCCGCGGCGACCAGACTCTCCTGCAGCTGCTCGGCTTCGGCGACCAGCGTCGCCAGGATCTCCTCCAGCTGCTGTGACTGCTCGGGGGAGAGCTCGAGGCGTCCGTGCCGGTAGAGCTCGGCGGCGCGGGCGACCGGCAGTTCGGCCTCGACGACGCGGCCGCCGAGGGCGCTGAGGACTTTGCGGGTCTCGGCCTGCGCCCAGACCGCGCCGAACATCCCGGTCGAGGCGCCGATCACCGCCGCCGGGGTGCCGGTCAAGGCGCTCTTGCCAGCCGGGCGGGAGGCCCAGTCGAGGGCGTTCTTCAGCACGCCGGGGATCGAGTGGTTGTACTCCGGGGTGGCTACGAGGACGGCGTCGGCCTCGCGCATCGCCCGGCGCAGCTCGGCGACCGCGGCCGGGATCACCTCCGTCTTGAGGTCGGCGTCGTAGGGCGGGATCTCGCCCAGCCGCTCGAACTCGACGAGCTCCACCCCGGCGGGAAGCCGCTCGGCGGCCTCCCGCACCAGGGCGTGGTTGAGCGAGTCCCGGCGCAGGCTTCCGGTGATTGCCAGGACCTTCATCGTTATGCCTCCTCGGCGACGAGCTCGAGCTCGACGGAGATCGTCACCGCGTAGTCGAGGACCTCGCCGCCGCTCGGCAGCTCGGCTTGCCAGTCGAGGCCGAAGTCGCGCCGGTCGACGGTGGCCTCCAGGGAGAGGCCGACCCGCTCGGAGCCGGCGAGGTCGGCGCCGAGCTTGGCGAAGCGGCCGCTTGCCTCGACCTCGCGCTTCTCGCCGTGGATCTCGAGCTCACCGAGGATCCGCAGGGCGCCGTCCTTGGCCACGCTCAGCTCGTTGGAGACGAAGCGCAGTTGCGGGAAGCGCTGGGAGTCGAAGAACTCGGGGGAGAGGAGGTGGCCCTTCAGCATCTCCTCGTCGATGGCGACGCTCTCGACCTCGACCGTGCCCTCGAGCCGCGCCTGATCGCCGCCGCTGAGACGGGCGTCGTAGCGCTCGAAGCCGCTGCGGAAGGTGGTCAGGCCGTTATGGGTGACGGCAAAGCCGATCGAGGAGTGGACCGGGTCCACCGCCCAGGTGCCGGCTGGAACCTCTTGCTTGCTGATCGTCTCGGTGCTCATGTCTGTCCTTTCGAAGATGCTTGAGTCTCAAATAGTTGAGCTAGAAACAATCGTAGCAACAAAGATTTGCTTGTCAACTATTGTCAGATCAACCACCTTGTGAGAAGATGAAGCGATGACCGAGGCGACCGCCACCCCCGAGACCACCCCGCGGAGCGACTTCGACCCGCACCGCGAGGCGTGGATCGCGATCGCCCAGACCCACGCGGCGGTCACCGGCCGCCTGCAGGAGGCGCTGACCGCCGCCGAGCTGCCTCCGCTGCCCTGGTTCGAGGTGCTGGCCTCGCTCGACCGGGCACCCGAGCAGCGGCTGAAGATGGGCGAGCTGGCCGAAGCGCTGATCATCACCCGCGGCGGCCTGACCAAGCTCGTCGACCGCCTGATCAAGGCCGGACTGCTGGAGCGGACCTTCTGCGAGACCGATCGCCGCGTCAGCTACGCGACGCTGCTGCCCGCCGGGGTCGAGCTGCTGGCCGAGATGCGCCCGATCGTGCGCGGCGAGCTGGCCGCCGCTTTCACCGCCAACCTCTCCGTCGCCGAAGCCGACCAGCTGCGGGAGACGATGGACCGGATCCGCGGCTCCGCCTGCGGGACCAGCTAGGCGAAGCCGGAAGCGGTTTAAGCCAGCGCTGCCGAAGCCCGCTCTTTGGCGGACTCGATGATCGCCAGCACCGCCTGCTCCTGGCCGTCGCGGATCAGGTCGATCGGGTCGGGGTCGCCGTTGACGATCCCCTCGAAGAACTCCTTGCGGTCCTGGTAGGTCGGCAGCGTCCCCTTCGCCCAGCCGCGGGCGTCGTTGAGGATCACCGCCAGGCGCGCGTACTCCTCGCCGAAGAGCTCGGAGATCTCGCGCTTCATCCGCTTCGCCAGCGCCGGCGAGGCGCCCGCGGTGGAGATCGCGATCGCCAGCGGCCCGGTGCGGACGATCGCCGGCAGGATGAAGTTGCAGAGCGGCGGCACGTCGACGATGTTGACCAGCATCGCCCGCTGCTCGGCGTCGTCGAAGATGTCGATGTTGACCTCGGAGTCGTCGGTGCAGGCGATCACCATGAAGACCCCCTCGAGGTCCTCGCGCCCGGCATAGGCCCGCTTCTCCCACTCGATCGATCCCTCCGCGGCAAGCCGCTCCAGCTCGGGATGGGCGACCGGGGCGATCAGGGTGACGTCGCCGTCGCAGGCGAGCAGCCCCTCGACCTTCTCGAGGCCGATGTCGCCGCCGCCGACGACCAGGCACCTGCGCCCGGTCAGTTTCAGGCAGGCGATGTAGAACGGCGTCTCCAGCATGTCCCGCACGCAGGACTGATCGCAGATCCCCTTGCGGAACTGGCAGACGCATTCCTTACCTGCATAAGCCTGAGCTGGCATGAACCGAAGGCTAGCGATCGCCGCTTATAGGGAGTCGAGGGTGATGCGCAGGCCGTCTTTGAGGCCCATCTCGGCGCGCCAGTTGAGCTCGCGGCTGGCGCGGCCCGCGTCGATCGTGATGCGCTGCACCTCGCCGGTGCGGGGTGGGGCGAGCTGGGGCTCGAAATCCTCGTTTCCGCTCAGCTCGCGCAGCGAGTCGACCAGTTCGAGGACGTTGGTCTCCTTGCCGGTGCCGATGTTGATCGGGCCGGTCGCCTCCGAGTTGCCGGCCGCCATCGCAGCGGCGACCACGTCGCCCACATATATGTAGTCGCGGGTCTGGGTGCCGTCGCCGTAGACCGTCGGCCGGCCGCCCTCTTTGAGCAGGCCGCAGAAGATCGCGATCACCCCCGCCTCGCCGAGCGGGTCCTGGCGCGGGCCGTAGACGTTGCCGAGACGCAGCGAGATGCCCGAGAGCCCGTAGAGGCGCTCGTAGAGGGAGAGATAGCCCTCGGCCGCGAACTTGCTCTGGCCGTAGGCCGACATCGGCGCGATCGGGGCGTCCTCGCCGAGCGGCAGCTGCTGGCCGTCGCCCTCGCCGTAGATCGCCCCGCCGGTGGAGATCGAGACGACGCGGCCGCACTCCGAGGCGCGGGCGGCCTCGAGCACGTTGGCGGTGCCGCCGACGTTGACGCCGGCGTCGAAGAAGGGGTCGGCGAGGGACTTGCGGACGTCGATCTGGGCGGCGAGGTGGAAGATCGCCTCGGGTCGTCTCTCGGCCGCCAGGCTGCTCAGCGCCTCGCCGTCGCGGATGTCCATCTCCGACAGCTCGGCGCCGGCGGCGAGGCCAGGTTCGAGGTTGGACATGCGCCCGGTGGTGAGGTTGTCGACGACCGTCACCTCGTCTCCGCGCGCGAGCAGGGCGTCGACCAAATTCGAGCCGATGAACCCCGCGCCGCCGGTAACGAGACACCTCATGAGGCGGTGATCCTAAGCGGATCGGAGGGGAGGCGGGAGATGATCGGACGGATGGATGCCCGATTGCGCAGCCGAGCGCCCCTGCTACCCTCGCCGCCCCATGCGACTGATCGTCACCGAGAAGAACAACAGCGCCAAGAAGATCGCCGAGGCCCTGAGCAAGGGCTCCAACGGCGAAGACAAAACCTTCAAAGTCCCGTTCTACACCTGGACGGACGCCGCGGGCGACGAGCACATGACCGTTGGCCTCAAGGGCCACGTGCTCGGCCCGGCCTTCCCCGAGGGCTACTCGAACTGGCAGAAGACCGACCTGCACGACCTGATCGACGCCGACCTGATCAAGGAACCGACGGACAAAAACGTCGTCAAAGCGATCAAAAAACTGGCCAAAGAGGCAGACGAGCTGGTGATCGCCACCGACTTCGACCGCGAGGGCGAGCTGATCGGGCTCGAGGCCCTGGAGGAGATGCTCGACGCCAACCCGGCCCTGGGCTCGCGCGAGGGCACCGCCGACGGCACCCTGCGGATCCAGCGCGCCCGCTACTCGGCGCTGACCAAAGAGGAGATCGACCGCGCCTTCGACGAGCTCGACACGCTCTCCTACCCGCTCGCCAACGCCGGCGCCGCCCGCCAGGACATCGACCTGCTCTGGGGCGCGACGCTGACCCGCGCCGTCTCCCTCGCCAGCCGCCGCTTCGGCTCCAACTTCCTCTCCGTCGGCCGCGTGCAGAGCCCGACCCTGGGCCTGATCGTCGAGCGCGAGATGGAGCGCCGCGCCCACGTCGCGAAACCGTTCTGGGAAGCGTTCGCCAAGTTCCAGCACCCCGACGGCAGCTTCGAGACCCACCACACCGTCGACAAGTTCTGGGAGAAGGCGGAGGCCGACGCGGCGATCGCCGGCACCTCGGACCCCGGCACGGTCAAAGCGGTCACGGCGCGGAAAAACACCCGCAAGCCGCCGACCCCCTACAACACCACCGCCTTCAGCACCGATGCCTCCAGCCGCCTCGGCATCACCCCCGCCAGCGCGATGCGGATCGCCGAGGACCTCTACATGGACGGCTTCATCTCCTACCCGCGTACCGACAACACGGTCTACCCGTCCTCGCTGCCGGTCAAGGAGCTGGTCTCCTCGCTGGTGCGGATCAAGGAGTTCTCCGCTGCCGCCGGCCTGCTCGACAGCCCGTTGCAGGCGACCCGGGGCAAAAAAGAGACGACCGACCACCCGCCGATCTACCCGACCCAGGCGGTCCACCCGGGCGCCCTCGAGGGTCCGAAGAAACGGGTCTACGAACTCGTCGTCCGCCGTTTCCTCGCCACCTTCAGCCCGCCGATGATCACCGAGTCGACCCGGGCCGACATCGAAGCCGGCGACCAGACCTACTTCGTCCGCGGCTCGGTCGTCGTCGATCCCGGCTACGCGGGGATCTACACCTACGCCCGCTCGGCCGACGAGGAGATCCCGAAACTGGTTGAGGGCCAGACCCTGCGGCTCGAGGGCGACCCCTGGATCGTCGACAAGGAGACCCAGCCGCCGGGCCGGATCTCGCAGGCGAAACTGATCGAGATGATGGAGGAGCGCGGCCTCGGCACCAAAGCGACCCGCGCCGACATCATCCAGAAGCTCTTCGACCGCGGCTACGTCTACAGCAACCCGCCGATCCCGACCGAGACCGGGATCGCCCTCTACGAGGCGTTCAAGAACTACGTGCCGGCGATGGCGACGGCGGAGATGACCGCGACGCTGGAGGCCGAGATGGACCGGATCGCCGCCGGCGAGATGTCGAAGGGGGCGGTCGTCGGCGAGAGCCGCGAGCTCCTGCACAAGACCTGGGACGAAATCGACTCCAGCCGCGAAGACCTGGCGAAAGTGATCTGGAAAGGGATGGACGAGGACCGCATCCTCGGCCCCTGCAAGGTCTGCGAAGAAGCCGGTCGCACCAAGGAGGACGGCTCGCCCAACATGCTGCGGATCATCCGTGCGAAAAAATCGGGCAAACGGTTCGTCGGCTGCAGCGGCTGGGTCCTCGACGACCCTGACTCCTGCGACCAGACCTTCCCGCTGCCCCAGCGCGGCGACGTCTTCCGGCTGGAGGAACGGTGCTCGATCTGCGATCGCACCCCGCGGCTCAAAGTCCAGCCCTTCCGCGGCCGGCCCTGGAACCTCTGCCTCAACGACGACTGCGAGTCGATGCAGGAGATGAAGAAACGCCGGGCCGAGCGCGAAGCCGCCAAAGCGGCGAAAGCGGCGATGGAGAAGAAGGCGCCGCCGAAGGGCGACGAGGACGCCGCGCCGACGAAGACCAAGAAAGCGAAAGTCAAAGCCTCGAAAGCGGACACGGCGACGCGCGGGCGCAAACGCGCCAAAGCCGGCGCGAAAAGCTGAGGACGCCGCCGTTGTTCATCTCCCTCGAGGGGATCGACGGCTCCGGCAAGAGCACCCAGGCCCGGCTGCTGGTCGAGGCGCTGGGCACCGACACGGTCGCGATCCGCGAGCCGGGGGGGACCGAGGCGGCGGAGCGGATCCGCGAGCTGCTCGCCGACCCGACAGTCGAGCTGGATCCGCTGGCGGAGCTGATGCTGTTCCTCGCCGCCCGCGTCGACCTCACCGAGCGGGTGATCCGCCCGGCGCTGGAGGCCGGCCGGGACGTCGTCGCCGACCGCTTCAGCGACTCGAGCGTCGCCTACCAGGGGGCCGCCCGCGGGCTCGGGGTCGGCGAGGTGATCGGCCTCTGCGAGACCGCCACCGACGGTCTCTGGCCGGACCTCACCCTGCTGTTGCGGCTGGACCCCGAGGCCGGTCTCGCCCGCGCCGAGGGCGAGGATCGCTTCGAGAAGGAGGGGCTGTCGCTGCAACAGGCGGTGGCGACCGCCTACGAGGAGATCGCGATCATCGCCTCCGACCGCGTCACCGTTGTCGACGCCGGCGGCAGCGCCGATGAGGTCCACGCCCGGGTCATGGACGCCGTCCGGAGCCACACCCCCTGACCGTGGTAGAGCTTTTACCCCTTATAGGGTGCAAAAGCTCTACCACGCTCCGATGAGCGGCGTTCTCGAACAGGTGACCGAGCACCAGGCTCGGGCGCGGGTCGCGCTGAGCGCGGCGCTGGCCGCCGAGCCCTCCCACGCCTACCTCTTCCAGGGGCCCCGCGGATCCGGCAAGCGCGCCGCGGCTCGCGCCTTCGCGGCGGAGATCCTCGCTGCCGCCTCCTCCGACCCGGAGGACGCGCGCCGGCGGGCGCTGCTCGATCCCTCGCCCCATCCCGACCTGGTCTGGCTGGCGCCGACCGGCGCCCAGCACATGGTCGAGGAGGTGCGCGAGCGGGTGATCCGCGCCGCCGCGTACCGGCCGTTCGAAGGCGACAAGCGCGTCTTCGTCGTCGAGGCGGCAGAGGCGATGCGCGACGAGAGCCAGAACGCGCTGCTGAAGACGCTCGAGGAGCCGCCCGAGTTCGTCCACCTGATCCTGCTCAGCTCCGACCAGGAGGGCCTGTTGGAGACCGTCGCCTCGCGCTGTCAGGCGATCGACTTCGCTCCCCTGCCCGCGGAGGTTCTCGAGACGGAGCTTGCTGCAGAGGGCCTCGGTACCGGACCCGACGAGATCGCGGCGGCGGCGCGGCTCGCCGCCGGGGACCTCGAGCGCGCCCGGCTTCTGCTCAGCGATCGTGGACGGAAGCTGCGGGCCGAGGCCGAGCGCTGCGTCGCCGCCGCCCTCGACGGCGAGTGCGCGGGCGGCCCCTGGAAAGCGCTGCTCGACCGCGCCCAGGCGGCTGGCGCCGACGTAGAAGCGGCGGTCCGCGAAGTCCTCGAGGAGGAAGCGAAGGCTGGGATCAAGCGCAGCGCCAAAGAGATCACCGACGGCGCCAAACGGGCCGGCCGCCGCCGCCGGACCGAGATCCTCGAGCTCGGCTTCGAGCTCTGCGCCGCCTGGCTCCGCGACCTCGCCGCGATCGCCGCCGGTGCCGGGGAGGTCGTCTTCAACCGCGACCGGCTGGAGCTGCTGCGCACCCAGGCCGCCGGCCTCGACCCGGCTGTGCCCCGTCGCGGCGCCGCGCTGGTCCAGGAGACCCGCCGCGGTCTGGAGTTGAACGTCAGCGAGGAGTTGGCCCTAGAGGCTCTCTTTTTCAGACTCGAGAGGCTGCTCGCCGGCTGAGCCGTTCCCGTTCCCGCCGGCCTGCTTTTCCGCCAGCGCCTTTTCGATCGCCCGCTCCTGCGCCAGGCGGGTGATCTGCGCCGCCTGGCGGGACATGATCACGCTGAAGTTGAGCGCCAGGCCGAGCAGCAGGAGGAGGACGATCGAGAAGAGGGCGACGTTGGTGTTGCGGACGCCCATCGCGTCGGCGACCAGCTCCAATAGGCCCGGGAAGGCGGCCCCGGCGAGCATCCCCAGGCCGGCGACGAACCAGATCACGCTGTAGCGCTCCTGCAGGCGGTCGCGGCGGATCAGGTCGAGGATCAGGAGCATGAAGAAGATCGCGATCACCGCGGCGACGATCCGCGTTTGCGAGGTGAGGTGGACCTGGGCTTCCCCGGCTGCCAGCGGCAGGCTCACTGCTCGGCCTCCGCCTGCCGCGGCCGGAACTGGCCGACGAGGAGGACGACCAGGCCCTTGAAGATGAAGAAGGCCGAGCGCACCGGGGTCAGGAACGAGCTTCCGCCAGCGCGCTCCAGCATCCGCACCGGCAGCTCCTCGACCCGCAGGCCCTGGCGCACCGCCAGCTGCAGCGACTCGATCTCGGCGAAGTCCGGCGAGTAGTGCTGGCTGAAGAGCGCCATCACGCGCCGGTTCGCGGCCCGCATGCCGCTGGTCGTGTCGGTGAAGCGCTGCCGCGTCGCCAGGGTGAGGAAGAAGCGGAAGACGCTGATCCCGATCCGCCGCGAGAAGGTCGGCTGGTAGTCGCCCATGGCCGAGACCGCGCCGGAGTGGTAGCGGGAGCCGATCACCAGGTCAGCCCGGTCGGCGGTCACCTCGGCGAGCAGCCGGGCGACCTCCTCGGCGGGGTGCTGGCCGTCGGCGTCGAGGTGGGCGCAGGCGTCATAGCCGTTGCGTAGGGCGTAGAGATAGCCGGTCTGCAGTGCCGCCCCCAGTCCCTGGTTGAAGGGCAGCGATGCGACCAGCGCGCCGGCCTCGCGCGCCCGCTCGGCGGTGGCGTCGGTCGAGCCGTCGTCGACGACGAGGAGATCGGCCTCGGGCAGGTATTTGCGCACATCGCCGATCACCTCGGCGATCGAGGCCTCCTCGTTCCAGGCGGGAATGAAGACCAGGGTCCGCACAATTCGATTCTCCCATGTAGGCACGCCGAGACCCGGGTTGCCACGCGAGAAGAGGATTGTGTTAGTAAATCTTCATGGCCCGCCCCGAGGAGAACCCCGCCGTTGCGCCCCATGCGGCGCCGCGGATCGGGATGCGCCTCTGGCTGACCGGGGCCTTCGCCGCGGTCAGCCTGATCACCGCCGCGGCGGTCTACCTCTTCGGCGACAAACCGCAGGCGTTGATCGCTGCGGTGACCGTCGGCGTCCTCGCCGGCTTCCTGATCGCGGTCGCGATCTCCCATCGGGTCGTCGGCCTCGCCCGTGCTGCCGGCGAAATGGCGGGTGGCTCTTTCGACGCCGAGCTCAATACCTCGGGACCTGATGAGATCGGCGATCTCGCCCGGGCGCTCGACTCGATGCGGGCTTCGCTGAAGGAGAGCTTCGGCGTCCTTTCCTCCGATCGCAACAAGCTCGCGGCGATCTTCGACGGGCTCACCGATGTGGTCATGGTCGTCGACTACGAAGGCCCGGTCCGCTTCTCCAACAGCGCCGCCTCGCGACTGCTGGACGAGTCCGGCCAGCCGCCCGAGGTGGTCCTGCCCCAGCTCCACCGCGCCGCCGAGGTCGGGTTCTCGGCCCACCCGGCGCTGCGGATCGGCGATCGCGCCTACGCGATGACCGCCCGCTCGCTGCCCGACGAGCGCGCCGTCCTCGCCGTCCTCCGCGACCGCACCGACGAGCTGCGCCACGAGCTGGCCGAAGCGGACTTCGTCTCCAATGCCGCCCATGAGCTGCGCAACCCGCTGGCCGGGATCTCCGGCGCGATCGAGGTCCTGCAGAGCGGCGCCAAGAACGACCCCCATGACCGCGACCACTTCCTCAAACGACTGGGCGAAGACGCGGAGCGGATGAATCGGCTGACCCAGTCGCTGCTGACGCTGGCCCGGGTCGAGTCCCGCGGTGCCCCGGAGAGCGAGATCGTCGACGTGCCGCTGGCGATCAAGGATGTGGTCACAGCTTGTGACGCGCCGCCGCACGTCGAGCTCGTCGTCGACGTCGAGTCTGAGTTGGCCGCCGCCGGCGACCCGACCCTGCTGCGCCAGGTGATGATCGGGCTGCTGACCAACGCCTTCAAGAACACGCCGCCCCCCGGCACCGTTACCGTACGCGGCCGCCACGACAGCGAGGGCGAAGTCATCTTGGAGGTCATCGACACTGGAACCGGCATTCCCGCGGCGGAGCTGGAGCGCGTCTTCGAGCGCTTCTACCGTCGCTCCGAGTCGCGCAAGCAGGAGGGCTTCGGCCTCGGCCTGGCGATCGCGCGGCGGATGGTCGACGTGATGGGCGGCCGGATCGGCGCCGAGTCGGTGGAGGGGGAGGGGAGCACCTTCTGGGTGCGCCTCCCGATCGCGCAACCGAGCCCGACCCCGGTGGCCTGACGATGCGCCTATATAAGGAGCGAACATGAGCAGCGGCCGCATCCTGATCGCCGACGACGAGCCGTCGGTCCGCGACTCGGTCGGCTACGCGCTCGCCCAGGAGGGCTTCGAGGTCACCCCGGCCGCCGACGGCGACGAGGCGGCCGAGCTGCTCGGCAACGGCGTCCCCTTCGACCTGCTGATCCTCGACATCATGATGCCGGGGCCGAGCGGTCTCGACATCTGCCGCGACGTGCGCTCGCGCAGCGCCGTCCCGATCATCGTCCTCACCGCCAAAGACGCCGAGGTCGACAAGGTCGTCGGGCTCGAGGTCGGCGCCGACGACTACGTCACCAAGCCCTTCTCGGTGCGCGAGCTGCTGGGCCGGGTGCGGGCGCAGCTGCGGCGGCGCGAACTCGACCGGGCGCCGCTCTCCCAGGCGGTGAAGATCGAGTCCGGCCCGGTCTCGATCGACCTCGTCCGCCACGTCGCCACCGTCCGCGGCGTCCCCGTCAACCTCACCCGCTCGGAGTTCCAGCTGCTGCGGCTCCTCGTCGCTCGCCCGGGCGAGGTTTTCTCCCGGGCGCAGATCATGGAGGAGCTCTGGCAGACCGAGTTCGACGGCGACGAGCGGGCCTGCGACGTCCACATCTCCAACCTCCGCCAGAAGGTCGAGCGCGACCCGCAGAAGCCGGAGCTGGTGCTGACCGTGCGTGGCGTTGGCTATAAGTACAACCCCGACGCCAACTAGGAAAGAGGCCCTATGCCACTGGTACCGATGGTCGTCGAGCAAACTGCTCGCGGCGAGCGCTCATTCGACATCTACAGCCGCCTGCTCGCGCAGCGGATCGTCTTCCTCGGCGAGCCCGTCACCGAGGATCTCGCCAACCTGATCATCGCCCAGCTGCTGCATCTCGAGTCCGACGACCCGGAGAAGGACGTCAGCCTCTACATCAACTCTCCCGGCGGCTCCGCCTACGCCGGCCTGGCGATCTACGACACGATGCAGTTCATCAAGCCCGACGTGCAGACGATCTGTTACGGAATCGCGATGTCGGCCGGGTCGCTGATCCTCACCGGCGGGGCCAAAGGCAAAAGGATGGCGCTGCCCAACAGCCGCATCCTCATCCACCAGCCGAGCGGCGGCTTCGAAGGCCAGTCCAGCGACATCGAGATCCACGCCAAAGAGATCCTCGCCCTGCGCGAGCGGCTCGACCAGATCTACGTCAAGCACACCGGCCAGTCGGCGGAGCAGATCCACACCGACATGGAACGGGACAAATTCTTCCAGCCCAAGGACGCGGTGGCCTACGGCCTGATCGACCGGGTGATCGAGTCGCACGACTTCCAGGCCGACGCCACCGGGAGCAACGGCTCCGCGCCGTAGGGGCTCGTCAGTCGCCGAGGCGGCGCCGGGCCCAGAAGCAGGCGGCGGCCGCGGCGCCGCCTGCGACGACGCCGCCGATCCCGGCCTGGCGGGTCTCGGGGTGGCGGGCGGAGATGCCCATCGCAACGGCGTCGGCGACGTCGCAGGCGCCCGAGACGAACAGCACTGCCCGCAGCGCCTCGCGGTCGTCGCGGGCGGCCAGCGTCAGAGCCCCGAGGGCGAGGTCGCGTCCGCCCCCGATTCTGGTCACCGCTTCGCCGGAGGCGTTGGTGGAGCCGAAACCCATACCCCGCAGCGCCGGCTGCGTCGCAAAGAGCAGCCCGGTCCCGAGCGCCATCCGGGTGGCGCCTATTCCCAGAGCAACCTGTAGCGCCCGCGGATCCATCTTCGCTCGCCCCAACATCGCCCCAACCTACCCACCCCGCCTGAACTGCATCAAATTTCCTGCCTCACGGACCGGAAATCTGATGCGAAATGATGGGGGAGTGGCAGAGGGCGACACCATCCTGCGGCTGGCGCGCCGCTTCGAGGCGACGCTGGCGGGGGAGGAGGTGACGGCGGCGGCGCCCAATCCGCGGGGGAAGGCGGCCGGGATCGAGAGCCTCGGCGGCCGCACGCTCGAGGCCGTCACGTCGCACGGCAAGCACTTGCTGCTGGGTTTCGGCGAGCTCTCCCTGCACAGCCACCTGGGGATGAGCGGCGGCTGGCACTTCTACCGACCGGGCGCCCGCTGGCGGCGGCCGCGTACGTCAGCTTGGGCGGTCCTCTCGGGCGGCGGCTGGGATGCGGTCCAGTTCGGGGGGCCGACTCTGCAGGTGGGGCCGACCGCGCGAGTGCGCCGCAATCCCCAGCTGACGCGGCTGGGACCCGACATCCTCGCCGCGGACTTCGACTTGGACGCGGTGACCGCGGCGCTGCGTGCGGACCCCACCCGCGGCCTCGGCGACGCCCTGCTCGACCAGCACCTCGTCGCCGGCATCGGCAACATCTTCAAGAGCGAGGCCTGCTTTGCCGCCCGCATCGATCCCTGGCGGCCGGTCGGCGACCTCTCCGACGAGGATCTGCGCACGGTCCTCTGCGCCGCCCGCGAGCAGATGCTGGACGCGGTCGAGCGCGGCAATCGCCACAGCTTCCAGATCTACAAACGCCGCCAGAGCGTCTGTCCCTCCTGCCGCGGCCCGGTCTCTTCGCGCGGCCAGGGCGACGCCAACCGCACCACCTACTGGTGCCCGCGATGCCAAAGCTGAGGTGGCGACGGGCCGCGTCCCCGGCGCCTAAGGCCGTGCCGCGACCCCGACCCAGCTCCTACTACCTCGTTGCCGGTGTCGCGCTCGACGAGGAGATGGATCGCCTGCGGGGGTTGCTCGCCTTCGCCGATGGGCCGCTGGCGGAGCGCCGACCGCAGCTGAAGGTGAGGCGCGCCAACCGCAAACCCAACCGGCTCGGGTTCGCGGTTCCCAGCGAGTTCCGTCTCTCGGTCACCGCCTATCCGGGAATCCACCCCGGTGACGTGCTCGAGACCCTGCTCCACGAGCTGGTCCACCTCCACGTCGGCCGCGCCGCCGAAGCCCACGCCTGGCACGGCCCGACCTTCAAGCGGGTTCTGGGCCAGGCGATGCGAGAGGCCTACGGAGTAACCATCCGCCCGCCGCGCTCGACCCTCCATGGCCCCTACGCCGAGGCAATCGAGGCGTCAATTTCGCGAGACCGCAAAAACCATCCTTGAGGGAGGGTTTTTGCGGTCTCGGCGTCTAGCTGTCGGTTTCCTCCTCGTCCCAGCGCCGGCCCTCGCGGAGGCGGTGGACGAGGAGGACGAGGATCACGACCAGCGCTGGCGCGAAGACCGGGAGCGCCACCAGGGCGCTGTGATGTGCGAGCGGCAGGGTCATCCGCCGCCGCCGTGTTGGAACCCGGGGAGGCTCCCCGGGCGCAGTCGCCGCCGCCGCGGCGACGGTCGCAGCCCCACCGACAGCCGGTGCAGCGCCCAAGCGAGCAGCACCAGCAGCGAGAGGGCGATCCCGACGACCGTCGAGTAGGCGACCGCAACCAGCAGTGGGCTACCGCCCTTCTGCTCTCGCTGCAGCAGCTGATGCTCGTCGCCGAAGGAGCGAGTGAAGGCGGCCGGGGCAGGGATTTCGCCGACCGGGATCGCCTCGTCGCGGGGGAGGAAGATCGGCAGCGCCGTCAGCGAGCTGCCGTCGTGGAGGCGGATCATCGCCTTCCAGTTGCCGTAGACGGGGATCGGCTCGGTCGTCCGGTAGACGCCGGGGCCGGTCCGCCGCAGGCGCTCCACCACCAGGCCGCCGCCCTGCCAGGCGGTGACGTCGAACCACTCGGCGTCTGCCGCCGCGTCGGGCGGATCGAGGCGCACGGTCGCCTGGACTTCGCGACCGCCGCCGCCGACGTCATCCAGCGCGACCTGGGCGCTGACGCCCTCCTGGGTCGGCGTGTAGAGGCCGTAGGCGACCAGCGCGGCGAGGACCGCGGCGCTGCAGACCGCGGCGTGGCGCAGCCGGGGCGAGCGCTCGACCGGCTCGACGGAGAGGTGTGCGCCGATCCAGGCGCCGATGAGTCGCGCCGGCGATCGCCGCGGCGAGGCCGAGGACGGCCGCCTTCGGGGAACAGCTGCGGACGGCCAGGGCAGCGGCATCCAGATGTGCGACCAGGCCCACTCGGCCGCCAGGCCGACGGTGCCGATCCCGAGCCCGCGAGACGAGCCCGAAGCGCAGCGGTCGGCGGGTCGAGACGCAACAATGCGACCGCCTCGACGACCAGCCGCCTCGACGATGTAGAGCGGGAAGTGGGGGGTCGTCTCGCCGAGGACCGGACCGACCAGCAGCGCCAGCACGCCGCGCAGGAGGATGAAGAAGCCGACGGCGCCGAGCGCGGCGCCGCGACCGGCGCAGACCCGCGCCAGCGACGAGCCCGACGCCGGCGGCGACCATCAGCAGCATCGGCTGGAAGATCAGCTGGAACTGGGGCACGCCGAAGTCGAACTCGGCCTGGAAGGTCGAGAGGCCGAGCAGCAGGCCGCCGGTGAGGGCTATCGCGCGGCGCCATCCGCGTACGGACGAGCTCCCGCCGCGGCGTCTCAGCCGCGGCGTTCGCCGCGCAGCGCCCTCGACGAGAGCACGGCGATCCCGACCAGGGTCATCGCGGCGCCGCCGATCAGCATCAGGTGGGTCGGGCCCCAGAGCGTCACGTCCTGGCCGAAGAGCCGGTGCCAGATGTCGTCGAGCGGGAAGCCGATCAGCGAGAAGGCGCCGCAGGCGCAGATCAGGACGCCGCCGAGCGGCGCCCACCAGTCGCGGCCGATCCGTACCGCTACCCCGCTGGGGCGCTCCTTGGGCAGGACCATGGCGAAGAAGCCTGCGCTGAAGATGCCGAAGAGGCCGGCGAGGATGAAGTAGTGGGCGGGGTTGGCGAGCGGCCCGGCGTCGCGGCCGTTGTCGATGTGGACCGAGATGTCCCAGTACATCCCGAATACCGCGGTGAGCAGCGAGACGGTGGCGACCGCAGAGGGGAAGGCGACCCAGCCGGGCATGCCGGAGGTGCGTTCGCTGTGGTCGGCGAGGCGTTGGAGGATCAGGACCCGGCCGCTGCGATGGCCGAGGCCGAGGAAGAGGAGGGCGGCGGTGACGATCGTCGCCGCGGTGGTTGCGATCACGATCTGGCCGATCTCGGCGCCGCCCGCGGGCGGGGCGGCTGCGGCGAGAAGGGCTGCGAAATCGAAGTTCATAGGAAGTCCCTTGGTGGATTGCCAGAAGCTTGTTCCCTATTAAACGTTACCTCAAACGAGGTTACATTCAGAATGTAGAATCGTCACATGGCGACTCACATGACGAAAAAAGCGGCCGCCACTGCCGATTCCGCCAGCGCCGAGGCCAACCTCACCGTCGAGCAGCTTGCCTACGAGACGGGGATGTCGGTGCGGAACATCCGCAACCACCAATCCCGTGGCCTGCTGCCGCCACCCGAGGTCCGCGCCCGGGTCGGCTATTACGGCCCCGAGCACGTCGCCCGCCTGCGCCTGATCCAGGAGATGCAGTCGGAGGGCTTCAAGCTGAGCGCGATCTCCCGCCTGATCGGCGAGCACGGGGCGGACGCCGACCGCTTCGTCGGCCTGCGCCAGGCCGTCACCGCACCCTTCGCCACCGAGGCGCCGGAGGTCTACAGCCGCGAGGAGCTGGCAGAGAAGTTTGGCACCGACGAAGACCGCCTGATCGAGAAAGCGAAGAAGCTCGGTCTCCTCGTCGACCTTGGCGACGAGCGCTACGAAGCCCCCAGCCCCGCCTTGATCCGCGCCGCCGAGGAAGTGCTCGCGATGGGCATCGAGCTCCCCGCCGCTCTGGCCGCGATCGAAAAGCTGAGCCGCAACGCCCAGTCCTCAGCCCGCACCTTCGTCGACCTCTTCGTCGAGAACGTCTGGAAGCCGTTCGACGACGCCGGTCGCCCGGAGGAGGGCTGGGACGAGATCATCGCCGCCATCGGCCGCCTCCGCCCACTCGCCTTCGACGCCCTCAACGCCACCTTCCGCCTAACCCTCACCAGCGAAATCGAAAAAGCCTTCGGCGAAGTCCTCGAACGGCGGCAGAAGCGGAAATAGTGGGCGGAGGACGCGCGATCAGAGCCGACGCTCGGACTTGAACCGGGGACCCCTTCATTACGAATGAAGTGCTCTACCAACTGAGCTACGCCGGCGCGACCGAGAGCATTTTAGGGACGTGGCGGCGACGGTTCCGTCGCGCCCGGCCTCGATGATGCCGCGCGTGGACCGAGCGCGAAGGGCGAAGCAGCGCACGGAGAACGAGATCGAGTTCTCGCGCATCGTCGCCTTCAGCGACGGCGTCTTCGCGATCGCGATCACGCTGCTGGTCCTGCCCCTGCAGCTGTCGCCCGATCTCGCCAACGGAAACGTCGCCGACGCGCTCTTCGACCAGCGGGACAACTTCCTCGCGTTCGCGATCAGCTTCGCCGTGATCGGCCGCTTCTGGCTCGTCCACCACCGCTTCTTCGGCGAAGTGACGGCATTCGACGGGCGGCTGATCGGGCTCAACATGCGTCTACCTCGGGTGCATCGTGCTGATCCCGTTCAGCAGCGAGGTGCTGGGCGAGTACGGCGGCGCGACGGCGGCGGTCGTCCTGTACTCGATCAACCTCGCCCTCGTCGTCACGCTCGGCTGGCTGATGGCCGCCGACGCGCGCCGCGCCGGGCTCACCTCGATCGACCGAGGGCACCCAACGCGAAGCCCGCGTCCGCGCCGCCTACATCTCCGCCGTCTTCCTGCTCTCGATCCCGGTCGCCTTCATCGACCCGCACGTCGCGCCCGTACCTCTGGCTGGCGCTGTTCTTCGATCCCGCCGGGTCTCGCGGCGGAGGGATGACGGCCGGGCGCACTTAGTCGCGGGTGACGATGAAGGCGACCGCGTGGCCCTGGCGGGCGCAGCTCGACCGCCAGCCCGGCCGCGGCGGCGGTGCCGATGCAGCGGTAGCCGCCGACCGTGCAGGCGGAGTGGGAGGCGCCCGGCGCCGCGGCGCACGCCTCGGCCCTGCCAGGCGAGCGTCAGCGCCTGCGCCTCGCCGCAGGAGACCGCGGTCGCGCGCAGCCTGCGTCGTGCCGAGGCCGTCGTCTTGCAGCTCGAGGGCCGAGGCGCCGGCAGGGGCGGAGGCGCCTTCGGGGTTCGGCGAGCAGCCGGTCGTGCCGGTCGGCCGCAGTCTCGCCACTGGTCGACGAGGAACCGCCGCAGCCGGCGAGCAGCGCCGCGCAGCAGGGCGGCGAGGGCGATCGGGGCGGCGAGCCGCCTCACGCCGCCAAACCTACCCGTCGACCGTCTCCGGCGAAGGTTCGTCGTGGCGCAGCTGCCCGCAGACCGGGCAGTCGGGCTCGGGCACGACCGGCTCGCGTTCGACCTCCATCGTGCGCAGGTCGTAGATGTGGGCGACGCCGAGGGTCGACGGGCTCGGCGAGGCCGGTCAGCAGGTGCATGACCTCCATCCCGACCTGGCCGCCGATCAGGCCGCAGGCCGGGCCCAGCGTCGCCGCCGGGGTTGGCTTCGCCGCGCCGCTGCTCGATCGCCACGTCGAAGAGCGGGTAGTCGCGCCGGTAGGCGGCCTCCTGGCAGACGAAGCAGCCGGTCCGGCCCGGCACGTAGAGCGGCCCGACCCGGGCGATCGGCGGGAAGTGGCTCATCGTGATGTAGGGGATGCCGGCCTCGAAGCAGGCCGCGTTGCACCAGCGCTCGATGTCGTGCGCGGGCCAGTCGGCGGCGTCGATGACGACGTCGGCGCCGGCGATGAAGTCGGCGATGCTCCGCCTCGCTCTCGAGCCGCCGGGCGCTCGCGGTCGACCTCGATCGCCGAGTTGAAGGCGCGCAGCCGCGCCGCCGCGGCCTCGACCTTGAGCAGCGCCGATGTCGGCCTCGGTGTAGAGGATCTGGCGGTTGAGGTTGCTGAGCTCGACCCGGTCGCCGTCGATCAGCCACATCTCGCCGACCCCGACGCAGGCCAGCGCCCAGCGCCGACCAGCCGCCGAGCCCGCCGACTCCGAGCACGGCGACCTTCGCCTCGCGCAGCCGCTCGCTGGCACTCCGACGGAGTCGGCTCCCCGGCGCGCCGATGTCGCTGAAGTAGCGCAGCTGGCGATCGAAGCGCGCCAGCTCGTCGCGCTCGCAGCAGCTCGTCGTCGGCGGCGTCCTCGACCACCTCGAGCTCCTGCAGCTGGGCGATCAGATCGTCGACCTCCTCGGTGCCGAACTCCTCGTGCAGCTGCTCCAGCGTGCGCTCGCCGTCGAGCGCGGCGAGCAGCCGGCGGTCCTCGCTCGTCGGGCTGCTCGATCCGGATGTCGTTGCTCGGCGCTCGGCCGCAGCAGGTAGAGGTCCCCGTCGGGCGCCTCGATCTGCTCCGTCGTTCGCTTGATCCGTGGCCGCTGCAGCCTCGCGCTTGAGTAGCCTCGTTCCGCCCGGTAGAGACCGTTCAAGCGGTCGAAACGTTTCTAGGGCAGCTCCGTCGCCCGCGGCGAAGACGGCGTCGATCATCGGCGCGGTCAGCTTGCCGGTGAAGGTGTTCTGCTGGCTCGGGTGGTAGCAGCCGATCAGCGTGCCAACGGCCGAGGTCGACCTCGGCACCGTGGCCGAACTCGGTCGCGGTCGCGGCACCTCCTACCCCGAGCGCGCGCGGCGCGCGCAGCATCGCCGTCCCAGGCGAAGGCGCCGAGCGCGACGATCACCTGGCAGCGCTCGAGCAGCTCCAGCTCGCGCTCGCAGGTAGGGGAGGCAGGTGTCGCGCTCCTGCGGCGTCGGCTTGTTGGCCGGCGGCGCGCAGCGGACGACGGCGGTGACGTAGGCGTCGCGCAGCTCGAGGCCGTCGCCCCGCCGCTCCGACGTCGGCTGGTTGGCGAAGCCGGCGCCGGTGCAGGGCCGCGTAGAGCCACTCGCCGGAGCGGTCGCCGGTGAACATCCGGCCGGTCCGGTTGGCGCCGTGGGCGGCCGGCGCCAGGCCGACGATCGCCGAGCCGCGCCTCCGGGTCGCCGAAGCCCGTGAGCGGCCGCGCCCAGTAGTGCTCGCCGCGGTAGCGCCGCGGCGGGTCGGCCGCGCTGCTCCTCGCGCCAGGCGACCAGCCGCGGGCAGCGGCGGCAGCCGTGGACCTCCTCGGCGAGCGCCGCCAACGCCGTGTCGCGGTCCGAGCTCATAGGCTTCGCCTCCTCATGGCAGCTAACCGAATCATGCGCGGCGGCGTGTGCGCCGTGGCCTCGTCCTCGGCGCCGTCGCGGTCGGGCTCGCGCTTCGGCCTCGCCGCCTGCGGCGGCGGCGGCAGCACCGTCACCGTGACCACGACGAGCGCCGACGCGACGAGGCGGCCGACGCCGGGGTGCTGACGAAGTCCTCGCCCGCCAGATGGCGGCGATCGACGCCTACGGGCGGGCGCTGCCGGCGCTGCGCAGCGAGCAGCTGGCCCTCGCCGCGCGGCTTCCGCGCCCAGGAACAGGAACACGTCGACGCGATCGACGAAGGCGCTGCGCGGCCTGCGCGAAGCCGACCCGCCGGCCGGAAACGATCCATGCGGACGGGCTGAAGACCCGCCGAAGACGCCCTCGGCTTCCTCTACGAACTCGAAAGCGCGACGATCGACGCCGAGCTCAACCCGCGATCGCCAGCTGACTTCGCCTGGCCGCGGCCGCTGCTCGCGCTCGATGGCCGCCAACCAGGCCCAGCATCTGGTCCTGCTGCGTCGCGCCCTCGGCGCAACTCCGGCCGAATCGGTGCCCGGGGCCTTCGAGACCGGCGAAACGGCCGCCCCGTCAGGAGATGATTGCAGCGATGACCGCTCCCCTCTACGCGATCGGCCGCTTCTGCTTCCCGTCATCACTACCCGGTGATCGGCGCCTGGATCGTCGCTGCGATCGCCCTGCGTCGCGATCAGCCAGGCCGCCGGCAGCAAGACGAGCGAAAACCTGACCCTGCCCGGCACCGGCTCGACCAACGCGACCGAACTGCTCGAAGACAACCTGCCCGAGCAGGCCTACGGCAGCAACCCGCTGGTCATCGAGGCGCCGAAGCGGGAAGCTGACCGAACCGAAGTACGCGGCCGCGGTCGACGGAAACCGCGAAAACCTGGAAGCGCTGCCGGACGTCAACTCCGCCGTCAGCCCGCTCAGCCAGCAGGGCGCGAACTTCCTCAGCAAAGACCAGACGATCGGCTACATCCCGGTCGTCCTCGGGTCGGCCCGGGCGAAATCAACGAAGAAGAGGCGCAGCGATCCTCGACGCGGCCGGCCCGGCGCGCAGCGGCCGGGCCTGGAGACCTCGATCGGCAGCCTACGTCGGCCAGCAGCTCTCCAAACCCTCGACCGAGACCAGCGAGGCGATCGGCCTCGCCGCGGCGGTGATCATCCTCCTCTTCGCCTTCGGCACGGCGACGGCGATGATGCTGCCGATCGTCTCCGCGGTGATCGGCCTCGCCTGCGCGCTCTCGATCATCCGCTGCTCGAGCACGTGCTCGAGGTCCCGGGGGTCGCCGCGACCCTGGCGACGATGATCGGCCTCGGCGTCGGGATCGACTACGCGCTGTTCATCGTCACCCGCCACAAACTCCAGCTGGCGACGGGATGGAGCTGCGCGAGTCGATCGCGCGCGCGACCGCGACCGCCGGCGGCGCCGTCGTCTTTGCCGGCTTCACCGTCGTGATCGCGCTCTGCTCGCTGGCCTTCGCCGGTATCCCGCTCGTCTCGACCCTCGGCTTCACCGCCGCGATCGCGGTCGTCGTCGCCGTCTGCGCGGCGACGACGCTGCTGCCGGCGATGCTCGGCGCCCTCGGCCCGCACATCAACTCGCTGCGGGTCAGGCTCGGCAAGACCCACCCCGACGACAAGGAGCCGCACGGCTGGCGGCGCTGGGCGGAATGGGTCGCCGAGCGGCCCTGGCGCGTCAACCGTCGTCGCGCTGGCGATCCTCATCGTCCTGGCGCTGCCGATCCTCCAGCTGCAGCTCGGCCAGAACGACATCAGCGCCCTGCCCAAGGAAACGACCTCGCGCCAGGCCTACGACTCGCTCAACAAGGGCTTCGGGCCCGGCGTCAACGGGCCGCTGCTGATCGCCTCGGAATTCTCTTCGCCCCAGGAAGCCAAACAGGTGCTGCCGGGGCTGGAGAAATCGTCGGGGCCGCCTCCGATGTCGCCGCCACCACCGAACCGACTCTCGACAAGGCCGGCACCGCCGCGGTCTTCACTGTGATCTCGAAATCCGAGCCGTGGGCGGACGAGACCGTCGACCTGGTCGAAGACCTGCGCGAAGAAGCGATCCCGCAGGCGCTGAAGGGGACCAAGGCGAGCTCCTACGTGGGCGGCCAGACCGCCGGCTACATCGACCTCGCCAGTCAGATCAGCGACAAGCTGCCGCTGATGATCGCGATCGTCGTCGCGCTCAGCTTCATCGTCCTGCTGCGTCGCCTTCCGCTCGCTGCTGGTGCCGATCAAGGCGGCGGCGATGAACCTGCTCTCGGTCGCCGCCGCCTATGGCGTCGTCACCGCCGTCTTCCAGCTCGGCTGGGGCTCGTCGCTGATCGGCCTCGACCACGCGATCCCGATTGTCAGCTTCGTGCCGCTGCTGATGTTCGCGATCCTCTTCGGCCTCTCGATGGACTACGAGGTCTTCCTGCTGACGCAGATGCGCGAGCACTACGAGGAGTCCGGCGACGAGCGCCGCGCCGTGGTCGAAGGGCTGGCCAACACCGGCCGGGTGATCACCTCCGCGGCGGCGATCATGGTCTGCGTCTTCACCAGCTTCGTCCTCAGCGGCAACCCGGTGGTGAAGGAGTTCGGCGTCGGGCTGGCGGTGGCGATCGCGATCGACTCCACCCTGGTCCGCTGCCTGCTCGTCCCGGCGGTGATGGTGCTGCTCGGCAAGCGAGCCTGGTGGCTGCCGAGCTGGATCGACCGCTGGCTGCCGAAGGTCAGCATCGAGGGCGAGGAGTACTTCGCCAAACGCGACGCGGAAGCGGCGCCAGCACCGGCTGTGGCTAAACTGAGCGGGGGATGTTCCCGCTCAACCTGCCTAACGCGCTCACCCTCCTCCGCATCCTCGCCGTGCCGGTGGTGGTCGTCGCCCTCCTGGGTGAGAGCGAGAACGGCGACGCGCTGGCGGCTGCGGTCTTTGCCCTGGCGGCTCTGACCGACGGCCTCGACGGCTACTTCGCCCGCTCCCGCGGCTCCGTCACCACCTTCGGCAAGCTGATGGACCCGCTCGCCGACAAGCTGCTGATCACCGGCGCCCTCATCTCCCTCGTCTCGCTCGACCGCCTCGAAGCCTGGGTGGCGATGGTGATCATCGCCCGCGAGGTCGCCGTCACCATCCTCCGCACGATCGCCGCCGAGCGCGGCATCGTCATCGCCGCCAGCTGGCTGGGCAAGCTGAAGACCGTCCTCCAGATCGCCGCCGTAATCGCCCTGATCGCCACCAATCCAGCCCCCCTCGGCGTAGACATCCTCGTCTACATAGCCCTCACCGTCACGGTGATCAGCGGCTTCGACTACTTCTTCGGCCTCCGCAAGCGGATCGAGGAGCTGGAGCGTGAACGGGCCGCGGCGAAGTTGAAGAGGGCTGGCTGAGGGGGAGGGAGTCGGCACCCCTCCTCCGGAATTGACCTCCCCTCCGCTTCGCTCCGGGGAGAACCTGGAGCGCGGCTCCGCCGCGCAAAAACCAGATTGCATATCGCCGAACATTCCTGCGGAGGGGTGCCGACTCCCTCCTCGACGGGGCTTCAGCCAGACGCCAATCTCCACGAAACCGCGAGAGATCGTCGTATGGGCGATCTGACGCGGTCTCGGCGAACAGCTGCTCCTTCAAATGCTGTCGCTGGGAGGGACGGGTGTCCCCTGACCGACCGGCGTCCTGATTTTCGCACTGGCCACTTGGCGAGAGCAGTCTCCTTAAATGCGAAAATCCCAGGGAGGTCAGAGACACCCGTCCCTCCCTACCAATCCGCAGCTGTCTCGAGACCCTAAGAAGCAGGTGCCTCGAGCCACTCGCGCATCGTCACGTGATGCGCCTGGTGTTCGCCGTTGGCCAGCTCGGCCCGAAGCTCGCCGAGAGTCCCATAACGCTCGGCGACGACGTTGTGGCGGTGGATCGTCTCGAGGTTCTCCTGGCGCGCCATGACGAAGGTCTGCTCGGGGAGGTCGGGATAGCCCTCGACCACCTGGCGGACCATCTCGCGGACGCAGTCCTCGACGAAGCGGGGATTCTCGTGGGCCTTGACTACGACCGACATCTCGTCGGAGCGCTTCATCAGCTCGTAGATCTCCGAGCTCATCGAGCTCTCGACGATCCGCAGCAGCTCGGGCGCCTCGATCCAGGCCGGTCCGCCCTCGGGGCAGCCGACGCGGAGGGTGCCGACACCACGCTGGTTGTGGGTGGCGATCGGGACCAGGTCGACGATCCGCTCGATCTGCTCGGCGTCGAAACCGTCGCCCGCCAGCCGTTCGCGAGCAAGGCCGGCGACCATCTCCTGCGCGCAGGGACAGGCGGTCATTCCTTGGGCCTCGACCCCGGTCAGCGTGCGGGTCCCACGTGCCGAGGCGACCGCGGTGCCGTAGAGGACGTAGATCTCCTGGGTGCTCTTGCCGGTCTCCGGCGTCTCCACCGTCTCCGGGTAGCGCGCCGTGATCGAGACCTCGGCCCGCTCGCCCCCCTGCCGTTCACGCACCTTCTCGGCGACGTGGGCGGCCAGCACCTCGGCTTTGAAGGCCTCGCCGAGGACCACCTCGTCGATCGCCTCGCCGACGATCTCCTCGAAGCGGGACATGTGAACGCCGGCCTGCTGCGGGTTGAGGTCGACGAAGCACTCGAAGCCGGCGTAGAAGAGGTTCTTGGCCCCGTCGGTCTTGACCCGGATCACCTTCTCGACCCCGGTGACGCCGACTCGGGAGAGGCTCACCTGGGTTGCGGGAAGGCCGGCCTGGACGTCAGGCGCAGCTTGGGTGGCGGTCGACTGACTGGCCATCGGCTAACGAATAGTAAGCGACGGGACTCTTCGGGCGTTGGAGAGTTTTTTCCGCCTATAATCCGGCGCGGTCGGAGCGTTAGGGCCGGCCACGGGAGATTTGGGGAGAGGAAGCGGCCAAGCAGTGAGCATCGAACCGTTGGAGACCACGGCTGAGGTGATCGATCGCGATCAGGAGCAGAGTCCTATCGGCGAGATCGAAGAGCTACAGGGCCTCGTCACCCTGGGTCGCGAGCGCGGCTACCTGACCTTTGAGCAGATCTCCTCGACACTCGAGGAGGTGGAGATCACCAAGGAGCAGGTCACCCAGCTCCATGCCCACCTGGTCGAGCACGGGATCGACGTCATCGCCGAGGACGGCGTCAGCGCTTACAAGGCGCAGCGCAGCGGCGAGAGCGCCAGCGCGGCGAAAAAGGAAGAGCTCGACCTGACCGTCGAGCCGAGCCTCGACTCGCTGCGGCTCTACCTGCGGGCGATCGGGCAGGTCGAGCTGCTGACCGCGCAGCAGGAGGTCGAGCTGGCGCAGCGGATCGAGCGCGGCGACATGCTGGCGAAGCGGCAGATGGTCGAGGCCAACCTGCGCCTCGTCGTCTCGATCGCGAAAGGGTATCTGGGCCGCGGGCTGAGCTTCCTCGACTTGATCCAGGAGGGGTCGCTGGGCTTGATCCGGGCGGTCGAGAAGTTCGACTACCGCCGCGGCTACAAGTTCTCGACTTACGCAACTTGGTGGATCCGCCAGGCCGTGACGCGGGCGATCGCCGACAAGGCGCGGACGATCCGCATCCCGGTACACATGGTCGAGAAGCTGAACCGGGTCGCCCACGTCGAGCGCCAGCTGGTGCAGAAACTGGGCCGGGAGCCGGAGCCGGCGGAGATCGCCGAAGAGCTGCGCTGGCCGGTCTCCGACGTCCGCGACATCCTCCGCGTCGCCCAACTGCCCGTCTCGCTGGAGAAACCGATCGGGGACGAGGACGAATCAGAGCTCGGAGACTTCGTCGCCGACGACGCCGTCCTCGAGCCTTTCGAGGAAGCGAGCGAGCACATGCAGAAGGAGGGCGTGAAGAAAGCGCTGGAAGCGCTGCCCGACCGTGAGCGGCAGGTGATCGAACTTCGCTACGGCCTCTCCGGCGCCGAGCCGCTGACGCTGGAGGAAGTCGGGCGTACCTTCGGCGTCACTCGCGAGCGAATTCGGCAGATCGAGAACAACACCCTGAAAAAGCTGAAGCGCCTGCCAGAGGCGCAGATGCTCCGCGAAGCTTCCTGAGAAGGCGTCGGGCAAGGACGCGGGGAGCGCGGTGTGCCTCTGCACATAAGCGACCGAGGACGCAGCCTGACGCCTTCTCAGCGGGGCTCGAGCACGAAGACGCCGACCTCGCGGTCTAGCTGCGACTCGTAGAAGTCCCAACCTTCGTACTGCTCCATGTGGCGACGCCAGAGGTCCGCGCGTTCCTCACCCACCGCCAGTCGCGCCCGCACCTTGACCCGCCTGCGGCCGACCTCGACCTCGGCCTCCGGGTTCGCTCGCAGGTTCAGCGACCAGGCGGGCGTCTTCGCGTTGCCGGCGTTGGTGTTGATGACGACGAAGCGGTCCGCGTCGGCGAGGTAGAGGACCGGCGCGGTGCGCGCCTCCCCCGATTTGCGTCCGGTGGTGGTGAGCAGCAGGACGGGCCCTCGTCCCACCCTGCCGCCGATGCGACCGCCGCTGAGTCGGTAGACGGGGACGTTCAGCTTGCCCACCGCTCGCAGACCCCTCGCTCCGAGGGAATGGGACAGCCGCGAGTAGAAACGGTCGCTCGGCACCGCGTGAGTATTCCACCGCGCCCAGCTACAGTGAAGGCGATGGCCGCGCCGCATCCCTTTCGCCACGCTGCCGAGAGCAAGGATCTGGACCTGCTCGCCGAGACCTTGCGGGAGGACGTCGTTCTCCACAGCCCGGTCCTCTTCCGTGGATTCGAAGGCCGCGACACCGTGATCGCTGTGCTCACCCACGTCTCCGCGACGCTCGAGAACTTCTCCTACACCGACGAGCTGGCGGAGGGCGACACCGTGGTCCTGCGCTTCAAGGCGACCGTCGGCGACCGGGAGCTGGAGGGAATCGACTTCCTCGAGCTGGACGAGGACGGCCGCATCCGCGAGCTGACCGTCTTCATGCGCCCCTTCTCCGCCCTGACCGCCTTCAACGAGCAGATGAAAGCCCGGTTGCAAGCGTCGGAGGGTTAGACCGGAGCCTTCGGGATTCGCTCGAGGAGGACGCGACCCGCCCCATCGGCCTGAACCCGAAGCCGATCGCCGGCCAAGAGTCCAGCTTCCTCGCATGGCCTTTTCGGGATCGTCATCTGGCGTTTCGGACGCAGCAGCACTTGGCGCCTGCCGCTGGATGGGGGAGGCAGGATTCGAACCTGCGTAGGCATAGCCGTGTGATTTACAGTCACATCCATTTGACCGCTCTGGCACTCCCCCTGGGCGTGCGGCGCGATTGTATTGGGCTCGTCTTCTGAGTAGATCAGCGCTTCGAAGGAGGTCCCCGGCTCAATCTCGAACTCCGAGTACTTGGCCCCGCCAACGGTGATCTCACGAGCGGCCTCGACGCAGGTTGACGGAATGAACCAACGTCTTCCGTCGCCGACCAGGACGAAGAGGTAGTCGACCAACGCGTGGTCGAACTTCTTCGTCAGCCCTGACCAACTTCGGTTGCCGCCATTGGTTGCGATGGAGACTTTCCAGCGCTCGCCAACGTCATTCGTCTTGGACTGGAAGGTCGAGGTTTTCACTTGGACCCTGAGCAAGTGGCCATCCAGTTCGGCCATCAGATCGACATCGGGGCTGTGACTGAAGGGAACCCAGAGCAGAGCG
Source organism: uncultured Actinomycetes bacterium (assembly GCA_963724745.1). Taxonomy (GTDB): domain Bacteria; phylum Actinomycetota; class Thermoleophilia; order Solirubrobacterales; family 70-9; genus VAYN01. The sequence continues at coordinate 101,050 of CAVRVU010000004.1, read as the reverse complement.
CCCTTGCTCGCCAACCACTCCATCGCCGACAGCTCGCCGATGTCTCCCTGGACACGTCGGTTCACCGCTCGCTTACGGGTGTGGGCACTGGATGGCGTCGAAGTTCCCATCGAACGTATGTTCGCAGGCACCGCAGACGGAATGTTGCTTGATCAGGTGGATGGAATGCAAGGATGAGCGGATGATCGATTTGAACGACCGGGTGATCGCGATCGCCGGGGTCGGCGGCGGCCTCGGGCCGCTCGTCGCCAGGCAGCTCGCCGAGGCGGGCGCAACGGTCGCCGGTGCCAACCGCAGCCAGGAAACGCTCGACGACCTCGCCTCGGACCTCGACCTGCCGCCCGAGCATTGGGACGGTCGCACGGTCGACCTCCTCGACGAGGACGCCGCCCGCGCCTGGTGCGCGGCGCTGGTCGAGCGCTTCGGGCGCGTCGACGGGCTCGTCCACCTGGTCGGCGGCTGGCGCGGTGGGCAGCCGCTGCACGAGGCCCCGCTCGGCGACTGGGCACTGCTGCACGACCTCCTCGTCCGCACCGTCCAGCACACCACCCGGACCTTCCACGACCAGCTCGCCACCAGCCCCGTTGGCCGCTTCGTCCTCGTCTCCTCCAAGCAGGCGCAGGCGCCGACCGACACCAACGCCGCCTACGCCGCCGCCAAGGCCGCGGCCGAGGCATGGACCCTCGCCCTTGCCGACGGCTTCGAAGGGCGGAGCGCGACCGCCAACATCCTCGTCGTCGACGCGATCCTCACCCCGCGGATGCGCGAGGAAGAGCCCGACAGGGAGTTCCCGACCTTCACCCCGGCCGAGGACATCGCCGCCGCGATCGCATTCCTCTGCTCGGACGCGGCGGAGAAGATGAACGGGCAGCGCCTCCCGCTTACCATGGGCAGATGAGCAGTCGGAAAGGGAAAAACGCCAAGCCCGACGGCAAGATGACGATCGGGGAGCTGGCGCGGCGTACCGGGATGACGATTCGCAACATCCGCGCCCATCAGACGCGTGGCCTGCTGCCGCCGCCCGAGGTGCACGGCCGCACCGGCTACTACAACCAGGACCACGTCGCGCGGATCGAGCTGACGCGGGAAATGCAGGCCGACGGCCTCAACCTGGAGGCGATCCGCCGCGTCCTGGAGAGCAGCGAGGGCTCCTCGCGCGAGATGGTCGACTTCGCCCGTGCCGTCCGCGCCCCCTTCGAGGACGAGACGCCGGAAATCTTCGATGTCGACGAGCTCGCCGCAGCCTGGGGAGTCGAGACCTTCGACCCCAAGCTGCTGGCCCGCACCGAAAAGCTCGGCATCCTGCGCCAGCTGCCCGACGGCAAGGTCGAGGTGATCAGCCCCCGCCTGCAGCTTGCCGGTGCCGCCCTGATCGAGCTCGGGGTCTCGCCGCAGGCGGCGGTAGAGACGGCGGAGGGGCTGCGGCGCGCCTCGGAGAAGGTCTCGCGTACGTTTGTGGAGCTCTTCGTTGCCGAGATCTGGGAGCCGTTCGACAAAGCCGGGCGGCCCGAAGAGGACTGGCCGAAGGTGCGCGAAGCACTGGACCGGATGCGTCCACTCGCCTCCGATGCCCTGTTGGCGATGTTCCAGATCACGATGGGCGAGTCGACCGAGAAAGCCGGCGAACGCACCCTCACCGACGCAGGTGCACGAGCCGGCAAAAGGCGCCGCAAACGCGGGTCTTCAAGGCGCCGTTCCTGAATCGCGCAGGCGCAGCTCAGTCCGGCACGATGGTCCGCATCGCTGCTTCAAGTTCGGGCACGCCGAAGGCGCCCTCGATGCGGTCGCGGACGATCCCGTTCTTGTCGACCAGGAAGGTCCAGGGCTCGGTTTCCAGGTGGTAGGCCTGGACCTGCGGCCTCGGGCCCTTGCCGATTTCGTTGTCCTTCCAGATCTCCATGTGGATGAAGTCCGCCCTGTCGCCGTAGGAGTCGGCCACCTGTTGAGCGGCGTCGACTACCGGGCCGCAGACGCGACTCTGGCAGAGCGCCGGGGTGGCGAAGACGAGGACGATCGGTTTCCTGCCGACGGCGTCGGCGAAGTCGACCTGGTGCATCTGGTCGGGGGGGATGCGGGTGTCGATCTTCGCCATGTCGCCGCCGACGTCGGAGGCGGTCGGGGTGTGGATCACCGGCGCCTCGTCGCCGACCTGCGGGATCCGCGGGAACTCACCGACGACGAGAGGTGCGGTCACGCGCGTGACTTCCAGTCCTTGTGAACCCTTCAGCATCGCGATTACCAGCCAGGGCCCCCTGCGATCGAGGTTGACCTTCGGCACCACGTAGACGGTGGTTGCCTCGCCGGGTCCGCCCGCCCCGGTCGCCCGGTAGGCGGGCTTCGTCTCGAGCGAGGTGACCTGAGCCGGAAGCGGGCCGGTCACCGGACTCTTCGCGTCCTTGGCGAAGTAGAGCGCGACGTCGGCGTCGTCAACCTGTTCGTTGCCGAGGGTGAAGACGCCGAACGGGTAGCGGTTCTCGCCGATGTCGAAGGTCTGGGCCGCCGGCGCGATCACCAGCTTCGACGTCTTCGCCTCCGGGGTCCGCAGCAGGTCCTGGATCGTCCTGCCCTTCGCCGCGGGGAACTCGGCTGAGGATGGGGCGGGCCGCGAGTCTTCGCTCGAACTGCCGCAGCCGGCGAACACCAGGGCCGAGGCAAGGGCAGCGAGGCAGGGATGGCGGAGCGGTGGCAAGCGCACGCGGAGAAACTACAGATCGCCGCCTCTCTGCCCCTGAAACGGGCCTGGAAGGATTAGGGTACGAACAGATACTGCAGGAAACGAGGCATCTCTCCGCGGGGCCGGGGCCCTATGATTCACGCCGCCGCTCGGCGCGGGGACACCGAGTCGCGAGACAGAGCGGGGGGTTACAGGAACAGGACCCGCGATCTATTGAGGAGGCGTCGATGTCTGGGAAGAAGCTTGTCGTGATGCTGGTGGCTGTTGCCGCGCTGCTTGCAGCCGTTCCGTCGAACGCGGCGGAAGCCACGCGCGAAAGCTACAAAGAGGCCGTCGAACCGATCTGCAAGGCAAACACCGAAGCCAACGAAAAGATCCTCAAAGGCGTGCGGTCGAAGGTGAAGTCAGGGAACTACGCCGCCGCCGCCAAACAGTTCGACGGTGCCGCCAAGGCATTGAAGCGGACGCGGACCCAGCTCCTCCAGGTCCCGAAACCGGCGGAAGACACGGTCCAGCTGACGAAGTGGCTCGGCTATGTGAAGACCGAGGTCCAGCTGTTCGAATCGATCGCCGCCAAGCTGCGCGAGGACGAAGCGACGTCTGCCCAGAAGATGGTGGTCCGGCTCGTCAACAACGCCAAGCAGGCCAACAACCAGGTCCTCGACTTCGAATTCCGCTATTGCCGGTTCCAGCCCTCGAAATTCATCTGAGGAGAGCGATCTAGGCGCTGCGAGGGTGCTGGACGCCGAGCGATGGCGGTGATCGAGGGCGCCCGAACCCCCCGCGACAGCACCCGTGCCTTTGCGGCGTCGATCAGCCGCGGCGACCTCGACGCCGCGGCGCACTGCTTCGCCAAGGACGCCTGTCTGATCACTCCGGACTCCACCGCTGTGCGGGGTCGGGAGGAGGTCCGGCCGATCCTCCATCAGCTGATCGTCGTCGGCTCGCAGATCGAGATCCAGGAGAGCGCGATCGTCATCGCCGGCGAGGTCGCGCTCGGCACCGAGCGCTGGGCGCTGACCACTCCCGGGTCGGACGGGTCGCCCTTCACAAGGACGCTGACCCCGACGATGGTGCTGCGCCAGCTCGAGGACGTTTGGAAACTCGCGGTGGCGATGCCCTGGGGCCGTCGCTGATCGGGCCGCCACCGTCTAGAATCGTCCTGAGCGTACGGCTTCACAGGGGCCGACCCGCCCGGATAGCTCAGTTGGTAGAGCACTTCCATGGTAAGGAAGGGGTCACGAGTTCGAGTCTCGTTCCGGGCTTCCTGAGATTCCCCGCTACGGCGGGGTTTCTGCGTTCTGGAGGTTCAAGGCAGGTAGTCAAAGCAGCCCAAATGGCAGCGTTTTGGCAGCGGAGCCCCCGTACCCCGACAGTCACAGGCAAGGGCTTAAGATCCCCGGCCGGAGTCCAAATCTGCGCCGGGGTTCCTTGCGTTTAGGGACTGGTTGACCAGTTGCCCTAGGGCTAGTGATCGAGTCGGTTCACAAGCTCGCCGGGTTCGACGCCGAGGCCGTGCGCCAGCCGGAGGATGGTCGTCAAGCGGGGCTCCCTGCCGCCTCGCTCAATCCGGCCGATTGCCGTCGGATGCACATCTGCCTCTCTCGCCAGACCATCTTGCGAGATTCCTTCCCTCGCTCGCAGTTCGCGCATTCGCTTTCCGAACGCAGCGCTCGCCTGGTCGGGATCGTCGTGAAGGGTGGAAGCCATTAGGGGGAGCGTCGCGGCTCCCGGCCGATCGGACCAGAGCGTATTGGTCGAGAGCGTTTTGGTTTACCCTGATGACGCCCCACCGATCGCACCCCCGGTTGGGCTTTTCAGGCAAGGGGGCAAGGGAGGTAGTCGAATGAGGAAGGCAGTCGCGGTTGTCGCCGTGCTTGCCCTGCCGGGAGGAGCGGTTGGAGCGTCGAGCGCATGGGCGCTTAGCACGAGCCGAACTGAGCAGGCCGTTGTCCAGCGAGTCAAGGCGCGGTACTTTCCGAAGAAGGGAGCGTTTGCCGATTGCCACCGGCTCAGTTCGACGCGCTTCGGTTGCACCTATAACTACACGTCGTCCAGCGAAAGCTGGTGCGAAGGTGGCGCGAAGGTCCGCAAGTTACCTGACGGGCTCGCGGTCACGTTGGGGAGGCCGCGAGCAGTGATCGACGACGGGGGCTGCTGACGGACGGGAGGGCAGTCAATTTGGCCGACAGGCGCGGCGGGCCACCGGACCCGCGATCTGTGGAAGGCGACCCGCCAGCGCTAGTTCACACGTCTATGCGTGCTTCATGACATGCACGCTGGAAAACACGCGCTTGATCGGCTCAATAGCCATCGCGTCCACCTCCTCTCCCAAGTCGCCCCAGCCCCCATGGCTGGGGACGGGGGCGAGCTTAGGAAACGCTGAGCGCCATCGAAATACTGAGCGCGCGGGTGGCGCTTAGCGCAGGAGACGGCTTAAGCTCAAACGCAAATGGGAACGCGAGTAATCAATGGATAACTGCACAGCGGTCGAAGCTCGACTTGTCGAGGGCGGCAGGCGGATCGAGGAAGTCACGAGCCGAGGGTTGGGGCACCGTTTCCGCATCGAAATCTTGGCCGCTCTGCACGAGGGTCCGCATAGCGCTGCTCAACTCGCCCGCGTCCTGCACCAGACCGAAGGCCGGGTTTGGCACCACCTAAAAGAGCTACTGAAAGACGGCTCGATCGAGGAAGCGTTTACCGACGAAAAGGGCAACCACAAGATCGTCTACTACCGACAGATTGAGTTGCCGTTTTTCAGTGACGAGCGGATCGCGGAAATGTCGCCCGAGGACAGGCAGATCACCGCCGCGCTCATCATCCAAGCGTCTGCCGCTGAGTTGTTGGCCGCGCTATGGGCGGGGAAGATGCACAGCGACCCCCGTGTCTGGCTCGCCTGGGAGCCCGTCACCCTCAGCCACGAGGGGCGGGAAAAGCTCGCCGACGAGATGCAGCGCAACTGGGATGCGGTTCAGGGGATCGTCGCCGAGGACGTGAACTTTCGCGCCAAGATGGGGGACTTGGGTAAGAAGTACGTTCTCGCCACCTTCGCGTTTGAGCGTCACCGCAGCGAGCCGCATGAGCCGGCCAGCGGGATCATCGAGAGGTAGTCAATCGGCAATCGCTGAGCGCTCGGTACTCGCTGCTCTAGAAATGCGGATAGGCAAAATCTGAGCGAACGCCTAGCGTCCACTACTCAGCGTCGGTAAATGCTTCTTCCCGGCGGTGAACTCCGAGTTCCGGGGGCGGGGGAACGTTGTGGAAGACCTCGCCCCCGGAGCATTAATCTAAATGACTACCTCCTCCCACAGTCCACCCCAACGCCTCCGCCGCCACGGTGCAAGGCACGCCTCCCCAGCGCATCCGAGGCCGCGAAGGGCTGACGGTAGAGGGCGGCGGCTTTGCGCAGGGCTGGCCGTCGCCCCACCGTCCCCATGGACACCTGGGTTAACGGTTAGGAGACCGACCAATGTCACTATTCGGCCGCGATCGAGGACGCCCCAAAGGAGATCGCACACAGGCGCTCAGCCACCCCGTCAGGAAAACGATCTACGCCTTGTTCACAACAGACCGGCGACGGTCACTCACCGCCGAGGATTTGCTCGCCGACCTGATCGAGGTAGATGACTCATTCAGCATCTACAAACCCGGCCAGATTCTTTACCACCGCGCCCGCTTGCAGGCCGTAGACCTGATCCCCAACTGAACGTGTCCCGACAAGCTCTAGATGCAATATCCGCAGCTGCCACCCGTGACGCTCGACACCTTTGGGGAATCCGAGCTAGCCGTAATAGACGATCGGGTCGCTCACATCCTGCGGATGCGCTCGGGGATGATGGGCGAGCGAGCCGGCCAGAGAGAGATTGGCGAAGAACTCGGGATAAGCCGAGAGAGGATCAGGCAGTTGGAGAACGAGGGGCTGACGCTGATCCGCAAGCTTCGCGAAGAGCAACGGCATCAACTTCGACGGCCGCGCTACAGCCGCTGGGTCGGTCGGGGTTATGTCTGGAATCGACTGAGGCAGACGGAGACGTGACGGTTCGCGGCGTCACCGAGGCTTACGAAGTGCAGCTTTGGGAAGAGTGTCGGCGGTGCGGCAGCGGCTAGGCATGAGGGCGAGCATCTTCTAGAAGGGCGAGCATTCCAAGCGGGCATCGTGGTCGCTGACTGGAGGTTTTACCCCCTCCCCATGTAGCTGCGCTCGCGATGAGGGAAGAGTGGTAATTGACTACTACCTGTTGACAGTGGAAGGACCAGTGAGCACCGCTAGACCTCTCTCGTCATGCCGGTCAGACAGCGTGTCTGACGGTGGCAGTCTCGTGAAAGACAAAAGCTGAATCGAGGAACGTGGTGTGCCCTACCGAGCTTCCATTCCTTCCGGCACACCGCCTCCAGCGAAGCGATCCACGCGGGCGATTCAGCCGAGGAAGTGAGCTGGCTCCTGGGGCACAAGGATTCGACCGTCACCCGGCGCGTCTACGTGACCGAGATTCAGAGCGTCGAGCGCTCCGCTCAACGGCGGGCGAGCGGAACGCCGAACCCCGGAATCGGCCGAAGTGGTGGAGCTGAGCAGCAGGCGAACCAAGGCGTCTTAGGGCGCATCAGCCCGCCCCCTCATGGTAAGGAAGGGGTCACGAGTTCGAGCCTCGTTCCGGGCTTCCTAGCCACTCGGCCAATCCCTCGCGACCCGATGTAGGCTGCCGCCGTGGACTTTGCCCTCTCCGACGAGCAGAAGGATTTCGTCGACGCGATCCGTGACTTCTGCGACCGCGAGTGCGGCACGCCCGACCAACGCGAGCGGTTGACCGACGGCTACCGCGAGCACCACAACTTCGAGATCTACAACCAGATGGCGGAGCTCGGCTGGCTCGGGGTGATGATTCCCGAGCAGTACGGCGGCTCGGGCGGCTCGATGCTCGACGCTTGCCTGTTCATGGAGGAGACCTCCCGCGGCCTTGCCCCGATCGGCGGCTACGCGACGACGCTGATCGTCGCCGGCGCCGCCCAGCGGTTCGGCACCGAGGCGCAGAAGGAAGAGATCCTCGGCGGCATCGCCTCCGGCTCGGTCGAGGCGATCGCGATGACCGAGCCTGAGGCCGGTTCCGACGTCGGCGCCCTCTCTTGCAAGGCGGAGGCGGTCGACGGCGGCTTCGTGATCAACGGCCAGAAGGTCTTCTGCTCCAATGCCCACATCTCCGACCATGTGCTCGTCGTCTGCCGTTCAAACAACGCTGGCAGCAAGCACGAGGGGATGACGATGATCTGGGTGCCGCGCGACGCCGAGGGGATGGAGGTTATCCCGATCGAGACGATGGGCGGCCGCGAGACGAACCACCTCTACTTCACCGACTGCGCCGCGCCGGCGGACGCGGTTCTCGGCGAGGTCGACCAGGCCTGGATGCAGCTGATGGCCGGCCTCAACGTCGAGCGCTTGATCCTCGCCGCGACGATGCTGGGGATCGCCCAACGCGCCTTCGACGACCTGCTGCTCTACGTCAAGGAGCGCCGCCAGTTCGACCGCCCGATCGGCTCCTTCCAGGCTCTCCAGCACCGCATCGCCGACCTCGCCACCGACCTCAAGGCTGCTCGCCTGATGACCCACTGGGTCGCCTCGATGGTCGACGAGGACCCCGACCGGATGTTGCCCCAAGAGGCCTCGATGGTGAAGCTTTTCGTCACCGAGGTCGCCAAGCGCACCACCCTCGAGGGAATGCAGATGATGGGCGGCTACGGGTACTCCTCCGAGTACGACATGGAGCGCCTCGTCCGCACCTCGCTGGTCTCGACGATCTACGGCGGCACCAGCGAGATCCAGCGCGGCATCATCGCCAAAACGCTGGGGCTTTAGCTACAGGTTCTCGATTGCGCCCCTGAGCCGGATCGGATCAACGGCGGGGAACCTGAAGAGCTCCGGCTCGACCTTCCAGCACGGCAGTTGCCCCTCCCGTCAGGTACATCCTCGTCCCGGGCGGCACCGCCCGGCCGAGCTCGCGGGCGAGGCGCTCGATCCGCTCGGCGTCAGCGGACTCGCGCACGCTCGGCAGCCTGGGCAAAGCTGGTCACCCGGCCGAGGATCGCGTTGTAGCGGGAGTGGGCGCCATCGCCCAGATCTCGATGGAGCTGCTGATAGAGCCGGTGGGCGGCCGGTATCTCGCCTTCGGTTTCCCCGGCCTCGAGACCTAGTGCCCGCAGTCGGGGTGCCGCGGATTGCACGGCCAGCGCGTTGACGCTCATGCTTCCCGCCTTCAAGTCGGCGATGCCTGCAAGCACGATCTCGGCTCCGGGCAGCTTCTCCAGCGCTCGATCCTCCATGTCGCAGATGATGACGGACCAGTGCTTCAGGCAGTTGCCGCCAACCGCCCGCCGTCGACCAGGGCGGGTTCGCCGATGTGGAACCCCTGGGCGTAGTCGATATCGAAGGCGCGGACCAAAGCGAGGGTCTCGGAGTTCTCGATCCCCTCGGCGACGGTCTCCTGTCCGAACGCCTTGGCGAACTGGACCAGGGCTTGAACGAGGCGCTGGTCCGTGGGAGAGGAGGGCAGCTCGCGGATGAACTCGACGTCGATCTTCAGGTGCTGGATCGGGAGTTCCTTCAGGTAGCTGAATGAGCTGAAGCCGGTGCCGAAGTCGTCGAGCCCGAGGCCGCAGCCCATCTCGGTGACCGCCTGCGCGAAGGCGCGGGCGTGGTTCATGTTGGAGATCGCCGCCGTCTCGGTGATCTCGAAGTCGAGCCAGGCCGGGTTGAGGCCGTCGGCGATCGCCGCCCGTACGTCGGCGATCAGGCGCGGATCCGAAAGCGAGGCGCCGCTGACGTTGACGGCGATCGGCTGCGAGCGCCCCGCCAGCTCGATCGCCTTCGAGAGCACCAGCCGGTCGATCTCGGTGATCAGCCCCAGCTGCTCGGCGGTGGGCAGGAAAGAGGAAGGCGGGATGATGTCGTCGTTGTCGTCGAGCATCCGCACCAGCAGCTCCTCGCGCGCCACGCACTCCTTGCGCAGGTCGAAGATCGGTTGCGCGTAGACGACGATCCGCCGCCGGTCGATCGCTTCGCGGATGCGGTCGGCCCAGGTCAGTTTCAGGTTCGGACCGCTGGCCGCGTCGACCGCGCGGCCGCCGCCCGCCTCCTTCGCTTCGCAGAGGGCGATGTCGGCGGTGATCATCAGGCTTTCGGCCGTCGTTTCCTCGGCGCTGCCGCCAAAGGTGGCGATCCCGACGCTGGCGCCGACCGCCGGCGTCCCGCGCTCGCGCACCAGCGCGATCAGTCTCTCGGCCATCGCCATCGCCTGGTGCGGGGTTGCGCGCGGTAGCAAAAGGCCGAATTCGTCGGCGCAGATTCGCGCCGGCAGGTCGTCGGTCCGCGACTCCTCGCGCAGCATCGTCGCCACCGTGTCGAGGAGGCGGTCGCCGGCCTCGTGGCCGAGCGAGTCGTTGACGATGTGGAAAGAGTCAATGTCGAGCAGCAGCAGCGCGCCGGGTCGTTCGCGATGGAGCGGATCGAGGATCCGTTCTTCCATCGCTTCCACGAAGCTGTCCCTGTCGTAGAGACCGCTGCTGTCGATCGCCTCTCGCATGTCTGCCCTCAGGTGCCCGGAAGGTTTGCCGTAAAAACGACTGTACAAAGAATTGGGTAGGGCATGTGAACTACTACCTGACTGGGCGGCGTCAGTCAGTGCTTGCCCGTCGCTGAGCGCTATCCTTGCCGCAGCCTCGCGCTTCGGCCCGGGGTTTTTCTTCTGTAACGACTGTCCTCAGGCACGGAACGAGGGAGAAGATGGCTCGCGGAGATGTCCGCATCGCGGTGACGATGGCTTGCGAAGAGTGCAAGCGACGGAATTACCAGACCAACAAGTCCCGGCGGAACACTCCGGACCGAATCGAGATGCGCAAGTTCTGCCACTGGTGTGGTCATCACACCCCTCATAAGGAGACCCGGTAGCTCCCGATGGCAAAGACCCGCGCACAGCGCAAGGCCGAGCGCCGCGCTCGGGAAGCTGAGGGGCGGAAACGCTCCGGCGAGCACGAGAGCTCGGCCCAGGCGCAGCACGACACCCAGGTCCCGATCTCCGGCGACGAGGCGCTGATCGAGGCTCGCGAGCGCGGGATGGCTGCCGGGGCTTCCGAGGAGGAGCTGCGACTTCCTGAGGATCCGAAGCCCTCACGCAACGACAAGCGCGCCGAAGCGCGGGCGCAGAAGGAAGCGGAAAAGCGCAAGCGCGAGGAGCAAAAGCGTCGCGAGCGCGAGCAACTTACGAAGAAACAGAAACAGGCCAAGGCGGAAAGGCAGCGCTCCGGTTTCATCGGCTTCCTCATATCCTGTTGGCAGGAGCTGAAGAAAGTCCAGTGGCCGGATCGCGAGACGCTGATCCAGGCGACCGCTGTGACCATCCTCTTCGTCGCCGTTGCGGCCGCCTACCTCGGCGCCCTCGACGCGGCCTTCAGTTGGCTCATCAAGCAGATCCTCTAATCGGGATCCCGAACAAAGGCTTTCTTAGATGTATCGCTGGTACGTGATCAACACCTATTCCGGGCACGAGAACAAGGTCAAGCACAACCTCGAGCACCGGGTGCAGACGATGAGCCAGAACCGCAACGTGCGGCAGGTCGTCGTTCCTACCGAGCAGATCTCCGAGATGAAGGACGGGCAGAAAGTCCAGACCGAGAAGCGGACGATGCCCGGCTACGTCCTGGTCAACATGGAGATGACCGACGACGCCTGGAACCTGGTCAAAAACACCCCTGGCGTCACCGGCTTCGTAGGGGCGGAACGGAACAAGCCGGTGCCGCTCTCCAAACCCGAGGTCGACCGCCTGCTCCACCGCGAGACCGCCGAGCGGCCCCGCACCCAGGCGCAATTCGCGATCGGCGAATCGGTCAAAGTCATCTCGGGCCCGCTCTCGGACTTCTCCGGCGAGATCGCCGAGATCAACGAGGACGCGGCGAAACTCAAGGTCCTGGTCTCGATCTTCGGCCGGGAGACCCCGGTCGAGGTGGGCTACGACCAGGTCAAGAAGATCTAGGTCGCAAAGACCGCTACCCTCCCGAACCTTCCTCATGGCCAAGAAAGTCCTCACTCTCATCAAGCTGCAGATCCAGGCGGGCAACGCCAACCCGGCGCCGCCGGTCGGCCCTGCCCTGGGTCAGCACGGCGTCAACATCATGGACTTCTGCAAAGCGTTCAACGCGCAGACGCAGGGCGAAGGCGGGACGATCATCCCGGTCGAGATCACCGTCTACGAGGACCGCTCGTTCACCTTCATCACCAAGACGCCCCCGGCCGCCGTCCTGATCAAGGAGGCGATTCGGATCTCGAAGGGCTCGGGCGAGCCCCACGTCAACAAAGTCGGGACGATCTCCGACGCCCAGATCCAGGAGATCGCCGAACGGAAGATGCCCGACCTCAACGCCAATGACATCGACGCCGCGAAGAAGATCATCGCCGGCACCGCCCGCTCGATGGGCGTCGACGTCGCCTAGGAGAGCTTCATGGCCCACGGCAAGCGATACCGCCAGCAGTACGACAAGATCGACCGCGACCGCGCCTACCCGCCGGCTGAGGCGATAGCGCTGATCAAGGACACCGCCAGCGCCAAATTCGACGAGACCGTCGAGCTGCACGTCCTGCTCGGCGTCAACGTCCGCCACGCCGACGAACAGCTGCGCGGCACGCTCGCGCTTCCGCACGGGCTCGGCAAAGACGTCACCGTCCTCGTTTTCGCGCAGGGCCAACAGGCCCGCGACGCCGAGGCCGCCGGAGCCGACATCGTCGGCGGCCAGGAGCTGGTCGAGAAAGTCCAGGAGGGCTGGACCGACTTCGACGTCGCGATCTCGACGCCCGAGATGATGAAAGGCGTCGGCCAGCTCGGCCGCGTGCTCGGCCCGCAGGGCCTGATGCCGAACCCGAAGGTGGGCACCGTCACCGACGACGTCGAGAAGGCGGTCAACGACTCGAAGTCGGGCAAGGTCGAATACCGCACCGACCGCCAGGCGATCGTCCACATGGCGATCGGCAAGGCCAGCTTCGACGAGAACAACCTGCTGGAGAACTACCAGGCCGTGATCGAGGAGATCATCCGCGCCAAGCCTTCTGCGGCCAAGGGCCGTTACATCATCTCGGCGACGCTGACGACGACTATGGGCCCCGGCATCCGCGTCGACGCGAGCAAAACTGCCGACCGCGAGACGGCCGGCACGGGGGAGACCGCAGGGGAGCTGGCGACCGCTTAGACTGCGTCGCCGCTAACCCCAGACCATCGGCGGGGCAGTGCCCAGAAGCCCGGTGCAGGTAAGACGATGAACCGCGAAGAAAAGTCAGCAGCCATACAAGAGATTGCCGCCGAGATCGAGGGATCTGAGGCGATTTTCGCTGTCGACTACCGCGGCATCAGCGTTCCTCAGGCTGCCGAGCTGCGCGCGAAACTGCGCGAAGCCGACGCCAGTTTCCGCATCGTCAAGAACCGGCTGACGAAAATCGCCGCCGACCAGGCCGGCGAGGAACGACTGGCGGAGCTGCTGACGGGCCCGACTGCCCTCACCTTCGTCCGCGGCGACACCGCCCAGGCCGCGAAGGCGATCACGACCTTCAACAAAGAGCACGAAGTGCTCACCTACCGGGGTGGCTTCATGGGCGTGACCACGCTCGACGAAGCGGCGTTCAAATCGATCGCCAAACTGCCCGGCCGCGAAGTGCTGAACGGCCAGCTCGCCGGCGTCGTCGCCAGCCCGCTGACCGGCCTGGTCCGTGGCCTCGGATCGATGATCCAAGGCCTTGCGCTGCAGCTCGGTCAGATCGCCGAAAAAGGTTTGGTCAGCGGCGAGGCTCCTGCCGCTGCGGAGGCTCCCACCGAGGAGCCCCAGGTCGAGGCCGAGGAGGCCCCGGCTGAGGATGAGAAAGCAGAGGAGGCTCCGGCGGCGGAGGCTTCCGATGACACGACTTCAGATGAAGATTCAAACGAGGAAGAGGGGTAGCGACTGATGGCAACCAAAACTTCAACCGAGGACTGGATCGAGGAGCTGAAAAGCATCTCGGTGCTCGAGCTCTCCGAGCGGATCAAAGCGCTCGAGGAGGAGTTCGGTGTCTCCGCTACGGCCGTTGCGGCCGCTGCGCCGGCTGCTGCCGGCGGCCGGCGGTGGCGAGGAGGCCGGGGCCGAAGAGTCCTCGACCGTCGACGTCATCCTCAAAGAGGTCGGCGGCCAGAAAGTCCCGGTCATCAAGGTGGTCCGCTCGGCGACCGGCCTCGGTCTGAAAGAGGCCAAGGCCCTCGTCGACGAGGCTCCGAAAGCGATCAAAGAGGGCGTCGAGCGCGACGAGGCCGACAAACTCAAAGCTGAGCTGGAGGAGGCGGGCGCGACGGTCGAGCTCGCATAGAGCTCGACACGTCCGCGCGCAATCCCGCTCAGGGAGCCAAGCTTGAGGCCGACACGCGCCCGTGTGTTATTTTCCGCGGTCGCGCGTCTTTTGAGTGCCCCTGCCCATATTTGCGCTGTATCCACGTCCCTCTGACCGTCCGAGGAGTCGCCGACTTTGGCACGTTCCAACGCTGCCCCCGTAACCCGTAGGAGCTTTTCCCGCCTAAAGAACCCTCTCGAAGTCCCACACCTGATCGACATCCAGCGACGTTCCTTCGAGGAACTGACGGATCCGAAAAGCGGTGGGCTGCGAGAGACGATCAACGACATATCCCCGATCGAGGACTACACGGGGAACCTTCAGATCGTCTTCGGCGAGTTCAAGTTCGAGGAGCCGCCGCACACGATCGAGGAGTGCCGCGAGAAGGACATGACCTACTCGCGGCCGCTGACCGCGACCGTCGCCTTCCAGAACAAGGAGACCGGCGAGATCCGCGAGCAGGCCGTCTTCATGGGCGACTTCCCGTGGATGACCGAGCGCGGGACCTTCATCATCAACGGCACCGAGCGCGTCGTCGTCACCCAGCTCGTGCGTTCGCCCGGCGCCTACGTGATGGCGCCGAAGGATCCCGAAAAGCAGGTCTTCATCGCCAACCTGATGCCGGCCCGCGGCTCCTGGCTGGAGCTCGAAGTCGACAAAAAAGGCAAAGTCTTCGTCCGCATCGACCGCAAGCGCAAACTGCCGGTCACGGTCCTGCTGCGCGCGATGGGCTACGTCGACAACGACGAGATCCTGAAGATGTTCGACAACTCGGTCTACCTGCGCCACACGATCGACGCCGACACCGAGGCGACCCTGACCGAAGAGGGCGCCCTGATCGAGCTGTTCAAAAAGCAGCGTCCGGGCGAGCCGCCCTCGGTCGACGCCGCCAAGAACCTGCTCGAGCAGCTCTTCTTCGACCCGAAGCGCTACGACCTGACCCGGGTCGGCCGCTACAAGCTCAACGCGCGGCTCGACCTCGACATCGACCTCGACACCCGGGTCCTGACCCACGACGACATCATCGCCCTGGTCAAGGAGCTGGTCAGCCTCCCGAAGCTGCTCGGGATCCCCGAGGAGATCGACGAGGAGAACCCGATCAAAGACTACGCCGCGGAGGCGATCACCTACCCGCGCGAGCCGGTCAACGAGCACCTCGACGAGTACGAGCACTTCGGCAACCGGCGCCTGCGCACGGTCGGCGAGCTGATCCAGGAGGCCTTCCGCATCGGCCTCTACCGGATGGAGCGCGTCGTCCGCGAGCGCCTCACCACCGAGGACGCAGACGCGATCACCCCGCAGACGATCATCAACATCCGCCCGGTCGTGGCGGCGATGAAGGAGTTCTTCGGCTCCTCGCAGCTGTCGCAGTTCATGGACCAGACCAACAGCCTCGCCGGGCTCACGCACCGTCGCCGGCTCTCGGCGCTCGGCGCCGGCGGTCTGACCCGTGAGCGGGCCCCGATCGAGGTCCGCGACGTGCACCCGACCCATTACGGCCGGATGTGCCCGATCGAGACGCCGGAGGGTCCGAACATCGGCCTGATCGGCTCGCTCGCCTCCTACGCCGCAGGTCTCCGAGCACGGCTTCGTCACCACCCCCTACCGGCTGGTCGAAGACGGCGTCGTCAGCGACGAGATCGTCCACTACGACGCGACCCAGGAGGAGGACAAGATGATCGCCCAGGCGAACGCCGAGGTCGATCCGAAGACGAGCAAACTGAAGGGACCGCAGGTCCTGGTCCGCGCCGGCGAGCAGGAGTACGCGACCGCCGCCCCCAAGGAAGTCGACCTGATGGACGTCTCGCCGTCCCAGATCTGGTCGGTGGCGACCTCGCTGATCCCGTTCCTCGAGCACGACGACGCCAACCGGGCGCTGATGGGCTCGAACATGCAGCGCCAGGCCGTGCCGCTGCTCAAACCCGACCCGCCGCTGATCGGCACCGGGATGGAGCGCCGCGCCGCGGTCGACACCGGCGACGTCGTCCTCGCCAAGAACGCCGGCGAAGTCACCCACGTCGACGCCGAGCGAATCGTCATCAGCAGCGGCTCGAAGAAAGACGAGTACCCGCTGCACAAGTTCATGCGCTCCAACCAGGGGACGATCATCCACCAGCGGCCGATCGTCAAAAGCGGCCAGAAGGTGAAGGAGGGCGACGTGCTCGCCGACGGCTCCTCCACCGGCGGCGGCGAGATCGCCCTCGGCAAGAACTGCCTGGTCGCCTTCATGTCCTGGGAGGGCTACAACTTCGAGGACGCGATCATCCTCTCCGAGCGTCTGGTCAAGGACGACGAACTCACCTCGATCCACATCGAGGAGTACGAGATCGACGCCCGCACGACCAAGCTCGGCGACGAGGAGATCACCCGCGACATCCCCAACCGCTCCGAGGAGAGCCTGCGCAACCTCGACGAGCGCGGCATCGTCCGCGTCGGCGCCGAGGTCGTCTCCGGCGACCTGCTGGTCGGCAAGGTGACGCCGAAGGGCGAGACCGAGCTGACCGCCGAGGAGAAGCTGATCCGCGCGATCTTCAAGGAGAAGGCGCGCGAGGTCCGCGACACCTCGCTCAAAGTCCCGCACGGCGAGGGTGGTGTCGTCATCGACGTGCTCACCTTCAGCCGCGACGACGGCGACGACCTGCCTCCGGGCGTCAACGACCTGGTCCGCGTCTACGTCGCGACCAAGCGCAAGATCGCCGAGGGCGACAAGCTCGCCGGCCGCCACGGGAACAAGGGTGTGATCTCGAAGATCGTGCCCGAGGAGGACATGCCCCACCTCGCCGACGGCACCCCCGTCGACGTCATCCTCAACCCGCTCGGCGTGCCGAGCCGGATGAACATCGGCCAGATCCTCGAGACCCACCTCGGCTGGGTCGCGGCGAACGGCTGGTACGACGACGGCTCCGAGGCCTACAAGCAGGCGCACTCCGACGAGGGCGACGGTCGCGTCTACGTGGCGACCCAGGTCTTCGACGGGGCGACCGTCGAGGACGTCGACGACGCGCTGGTCAGCTGGCAGGAGGAGAACGAGCGACCGCGGCATCGACCTCGGCATCGACACGAGCGCCCGCGCGGGCGCCCGTGCTGCCGGTACCGCGCAGCTCTACAACGGCCGCACCGGCGAGCCCTACGAGGGCAAGGTCACGGTCGGCTACATGTACATCCTCAAGCTGCTGCACCTGGTCGACGACAAGATCCACGCCCGTTCGACCGGCCCGTACTCGCTCGTCACCCAGCAGCCGCTGGGCGGCAAGGCGCAGTTCGGCGGCCAGCGCTTCGGCGAGATGGAGGTCTGGGCCCTGGAGGCCTACGGCGCCGCCTACACGCTGCAGGAGATGCTCACGGTCAAGTCCGACGACACGGTCGGGCGGGTCAAGGCCTACGAGGCGATCGTCAAGGGCGAGAACATCCCCGAGCCCTCGATCCCGGAGTCCTTCAAAGTGCTGCTGAAGGAGATCCAGAGCCTCTCGCTCGACGCCAACGTCGTCTCCGAGGGCGCGACGTCGAGATCTCCGACGAGGAGGACGACCTGCTGAAAGCGGCCGAGGAGCTGGGCATGGACCTGACCGGCGTTCGCGCCGACGCCTCCAACGGAGCCGCCGACGAGCAGGAGGAGCAGGTGGTCGCCGAGGGCGAGGGCGGAACCGATGGTGATGGCGCCGGCAAAGCCGAGGAGGCCGAAGCAGGCGAAGGTGGAGGACTGATGATCGACATCAACAATTTCGACGCGATCGAGATCGGGCTCGCGTCCTCGAAGAAGATCCGCTCCTGGAGCTGGGGCGAGGTCACCAAGCCCGAGACGATCAACTACCGGACGCTGAAGCCGGAGAAAGACGGCCTCTTCTGCGAGCGCATCTTCGGTCCGACCAAGGACTGGGAGTGCTACTGCGGCAAGTACAAGCGGGTCCGCTACAAGGGCATCGTCTGCGAGCGCTGCGGCGTCGAGGTGACGCGCTCCAAGGTCCGCCGCGAGCGCATGGGCCACGTCGACCTCGCCTCGCCGGTCTCCCACATCTGGTTCTTCAAGGGCGTCCCGAGCCGGATCGGCTACCTGATCGACATGGCTCCCAAAGAGCTGGAGAAGGTCCTCTACTTCGCCGCCTCGATGATCACCTGGGTCGACGACGAGGCCCGTGACAAGGACATCGGGAAACTCGAGAAAGAGGTCAAAAAAGTCACCGACTCCTACGAGTCCGAACAGCAGAAACGGACCCAGGAGCTGAACGAGTCGCTGGAGCGCCGCGATCAAGTACCTCGAGGACGGCACCCAGGACAAGTTCGACGACGACGACCACATCTGGGCCGACTCGCTGAAACTGACCGCGGCGCAGCTGCGCAAGCTCAAGGACGACGAGCGGGCGAAAATGATCAAAGAACTGCGCAAACAGTTCGACGCCGAGATCTCCGACACCGAGGCCTACCTCGAAGAGGCGATCGAGCGGATGCAGGAGGTCTGGAAGATCTTCACCGAGATGAAGCCGAAGGACGTCGTCAACGACGAGACGGTCTTCCGTGAGCTCAAAGACCGCTTCGGCTCCCCGTTCGGCTGGGGCGAGTACTTCCGCGGCGGCATGGGCGCCGAAGCGGTGCGCGACCTGCTCGAACAGGTCGACCTCGAGGCCGACTGCGAGGAACTGGAGCAGATCATCAACAGCTCCAAAGGCCAGAAACAGGCCCGCGCCGTGAAGCGGCTGAAAGTCGCCTCCGCCTTCCTCAACTCCGACAACCAGCCGGACTGGATGATCCTCGACGCGGTGCCGGTGATTCCGCCGGAGCTGCGCCCGATGGTCCAGCTCGACGGTGGCCGCTTCGCGACCTCCGACCTCAACGACCTCTACCGCCGGGTGATCAACCGCAACAACCGCCTCAAAAGGCTGCTCGACCTCGGCGCGCCCGAGATCATCGTCAACAACGAGAAGCGGATGCTGCAGGAGGCGGTCGACGCCCTGTTCGACAACGGCCGCCGCGGGCGCCCGGTCACCGGCCCCGGCAACCGGCCGCTGAAGTCGCTCTCCGACATGCTCAAGGGCAAGCAGGGTCGCTTCCGCCAGAACCTGCTCGGCAAGCGCGTCGACTACTCCGGCCGTTCGGTGATCGTCTCCGGGCCGAGCCTGCGGCTGCACCAGTGCGGCCTGCCGAAGCTGATGGCGCTCGAGCTGTTCAAGCCGTTCATCATGGCCCAGCTGGTCGAGCGCAAAGCCGTGCAGAACATCAAGGCGGCGAAGAAGATGGTCGAGTCGATGATCCCCGAGGTCTGGGACGTGCTCGAGGAAGTCATCCACGAGCACCCGGTCCTGCTCAACCGGGCGCCGACCCTGCACCGTCTCGGCATCCAGGCCTTCGAGCCGGTCCTGGTCGAGGGCAAGGCGATCCAGGTCCACCCGCTGGTCTGCCACGCCTTCAACGCCGACTTCGACGGCGACCAGATGGCGGTCCACGTGCCGCTCTCCGCCGAGGCCCAGGCCGAGGCGCGGATCCTGATGCTCTCGGCGAACAACATCCTCTCTCCCGCCCACGGGGCGCCGCTGGCGACCCCGACCCAGGACATGGTGCTGGGCATCTACTACCTGACCTACGGGCCCGACGAGGACGAGCTGAAGAAGATCGACGAGGAGCTGAAGGCCGGCAAGGGCGCGCAACGGAGCGGGCCCGAACGTGAAGGTGTTCCGCTCCTCCCAGGAGGCCGAGCTCGTCTACGAGAACGGCGGCTGCAAGCTGCACGACCAGGCCGAGTACCGGCGGGCCGGGCACGGGCACTTCCTGACCACGGTCGGGCGGATCATCTTCAACGAGAAGATCGAGCGCGCCCTCGCCGAAGCGCTCGGAGACGACTTCGACCCGGAGCAGTTCGAGTTCGTCAACCGCTCGCTGAAGAAGAAGCGACGTCAACGAGATGGTCTCCGACCTGGTCGAGGCTTACGGTGCGCCGCCGGTCTCGCAGGTGCTGGACGCCTTCAAGGACCTCGGCTTCCACTACGCGAGCCAGGCCGGGATCACGGTCTCCAAGAACAACGTCGTCTCGCCGCCCGAGAAGGCGGAAATCCTCGATCGCTACGAGAAGGAGACCGAAGCGATCCAGGGCCAGTACGACGACGGCTACATCACCGCCGAGGAGCGCCACGAGGCGGTCACCGCGCACTGGAACCGGGCCACCGACGAGGTCGCTCAGGCGATGGAGGACAACCTCGACGAGCTGAACCCGATCTTCATGATGGCCAACTCGGGCGCTCGCGGATCGTTCAAACAGATCCGCCAGCTGGCCGGGATGCGCGGCCTGATGGCCAACCCGAAAGGCGAGATCATCGAGCGGCCGATCAAGGCCAACTTCATGGAGGGCCTCTCGGTGCTCGAGTACTTCATCTCCACCCACGGCGCCCGAAAGGGTCTCGCCGACACGGCGCTGCGGACGGCCGACTCCGGTTACCTCACCCGCCGTCTGGTCGACGTCGCCCAGGACGTGATCGTCCGCGAGGAGGACTGCAAGACCAAAGAACACATCGAGATGGTCGCTCCGCAAGGACGACGGCTCGCTCAACGACAACCTGATCGGTCGCCTGGCGGCGAAAAAGCTCGAGACCAAACGCGGCCGCGAGCTGCTCAAGCGCAACCAGGAGATCACCCTGGCCGACGTCGAGGAGATCGCCGAGGCATTCGGCGACGAGGAGGACGTCAAAGTCCCGGTCCGCTCGGCCCTCAAGTGCGAGGCCGAATCGGGCGTGTGCCGCTCCTGCTACGGGGTCGCGCCGGCGACCGGGTTCACCGTCAATATCGGCGACGCGGTGGGCATCATCGCCGCGCAGTCGATCGGCGAGCCCGGGCACCCAGCTGACCATGCGCACCTTCCACACCGGAGGCGTCGCCGGCCAGGACATCACCCAGGGTCTGCCGCGGATCGTCGAGCTCTTCGAGGCGCGTAAACCGAAGGGCCTGGCGCAGATGGCCGAGGCCGCCGGCAAAGTCTCGATCGAAGAAACCGACAAAGCGCTGAAAGTGATCGTCACCGAGTCCAGCGGCGAGGAGCACTCCTACAGCTTCCCGCTGCGGACCCGCCTGCACGTCGCCGACGGCGACAAGGTCGAGGTCGGCCAGCAGCTCAACGAGGGCTCGCTCTACCCGGCTGACCTGCTGGCGATTCGCGGCCGCACCGCGGTCGAGCTCTACCTGGTGGCCGAGGTCCAGAGGGTCTACCGCGCCCAGGGCGTCGACATCAACGACAAGCACATCGAGCTGATCGCCCGCCAGATGCTGAAGAAGGTGCGGATCGAGTCGAAGGGCTCGACCAGCCTGCTTCCGGGCCAGCTCGAGGATCGCGGCAGCCTCAAACGGCTCAACAAGAAGACCAAGGAAGACGGCGGCACGCCGGCCAAAGGCGAGGAGGTCATCCTCGGGATCACCAAGGCCTCGCTGGCGACCGAGTCCTTCCTCTCGGCGGCCTCCTTCCAGGAGACGACCAAGGTGCTCACCGACGCCGCCCTCGAGGGCAAACGCGACCGCCTGGTCGGGCTCAAGGAGAACGTGATCATCGGCAAGCTGATCCCGGCCGCGACCGGCCTCAAGCACTACCGGACGGTCGCGATCGAGCCGGCGGTGCCGATCGAGCCGCCGAGCGACGAGGACCTGCTCGAAGAAGACGAGCTGGCGGCCGAGCTCGGCGTCGACGGGGTCGAGGCCCCGGTCGAGGGCTTCGGCCCCTCCTTCGCGGAGGAGCTCGAGGAGCTCGCGCAGGAGATCGAGTCCACTTCGGAGGAGTCGAAATAGGAGTCGCGGTCTCCGCATCCGCTTGAAACGACCGAAGGCCGGGACGTAAATCCCGGCCTTCGGCGTTCTGTGGTGCTGTGGGCTGGCTAGTTGCTGCTGCCGCTCGCGAGGCAGTAGGCGTAGGCGGTGATGGTGGTGTCTCCGACCGCGTCGCTGCGGGCATCCATGTGCCAGCCGTTGCCGGTGCGGTAGGAGGAGGCCAGGTGGACCTGGTAGAAGCCGGAGCTGGCGCCGCCGCTGATCACGGTCGTGCCGCTCGGGCAGGGGACTCCGACGCTGGCGTTGGCGCCGCCTTTGATCGTCGTGCTGTTCGAGACCTGGATGATCGCCACGAGCTCCTCGGCCCGGACCGATCCGGCCTGCAGCTCGCTCGACCCGACCGAGTTCGGCCCCAGGTCGGTGCTGGTCAGCGACTGGTCGGCGACCTCCGAGGAGGTGACCGAGGCGGCGCCCAGGTCTCCGGCGGTGAGCGCGTCCTGCGCCACCTCGGGCGATTCGACCGCGTTTTCTGCGATCTCCTCGCTGCCGACCGCGTCCGGGGCGATCTTCGGCGAGTTGACCGCGTTGTCGCGCAGGTCAACACTGCGGACGGTGCCGTCGACGATCTGCGGCCGAGCGCACGCTGTTCGGGCCGATCCCAACCGCGAAGGCGCCGCCGGTCAGGGCCAAGAACAGGGCCAGGCAGCTGACTACCAGGGCGGGGGAGGGGCGGAATGAGTTGGTCTTGCGAGTCATCGGGGGCTCCTTTCGTTGTTTGCGATTCCCGATGGCTCCAGCTTCGGTCCGAACGGCTTCCGCAACTACGGACCCCAGGGGTGAACCTTCCTCGCACGCCCTCGGACCGGCCGCGCAGCCAGTCGCGATAGATTTCGCGGCATGGACCCGCCGAGAAGGTCTGCATCATCGGAGCCGGTGGCTCTGGGTAGTCGCCGCCAGGTGCTGGATGCGCGGGGGATCCCCTTCGACTGCTTCGAGAAGGGTTCGCATATCGGCGGCAACTGGCGCTTCGAAAACGACAACGGGATGTCGTCCGCCTACCGCTCGCTTCACATCAACACCTCGCGGCGGGTGATGGCCTTCAAGTCACTGCCGATGCCCGACCACTTCCGGACTACCCCGACCACTTCCAGATGGCGGCCTACTTCGACGAATTCGCCGACCATTTCGGTCTGCGGGAGAAGATCGCCTTCCGCACCGAGGTGGTGAACGTCGAGCCGGTCGCGATGGCGCCTGGGCGGTGACCACGCGCGGGGAGGGCGGGGCGGAGACGAGCGAGCCGCTACCGCGCTGTGCTTGTCGCCAACGGCCACCACTGGGACCCGCGCTGGCCGGAACCCGCCTTCCCCGGCGCCGATGACTTCGAGGGCGAGCAGCTGCACGCCCACCACTACCGCGAGCCCGACGTGCTGCGCGGCAAGCGAGTGCTGGTCCTCGGCCTCGGCAACTCCGCCGTCGACATCGCCGTCGAGTCCTCGCGGATCGCCGAGAAGACCTTCCTCGCCATCCGCCGCGGCGCCTACGTCATCCCCAAGTACATCAACGGCAAGCCGATCGACGAGCTCGCCAACCCGATCACGTCGACGACTGCCGCTGGCGGTGCAGCGATTCTTCGCGATGCGAGCCCTGGGCGTCGCCTCCGCCGCGGACCCCACCGCCTACGGGCTGCCCAAGCCCGACCACAAGCTGTTCGAGGCCCACCCGACGGTCTCCTCGGAGCTGCTGCCCCGGCTCGGCCACGGCGACATCACCGCGAAGCCCAACATCGACCGCTACACCGGCGGCCGCACGGTTCGCTTCGTCGACGGCAGCGAGGAGGAGATCGACCTCGTCGTCTACTGCACGGGCTACAAGATGACCTTCCCGTTCTTCGACCCGAAGGTGCTCGCGGCGCCGCGACAACCGGCTGCCGCTCTACCGTCGTGTCGTCTCGGTTGAGCGCCCCGGCCTCTACTTCATCGGCTTCATCCAGCCGCTGGGACCGATCATGCCGCTCGCCGAGGCCCAGTGCGAATGGGTCGCCGACCTGCTCTCCGGCCGCGCGGCGCTACCGCCGGCAGGGGAGATGAAGCGGGAGATCGCGCGCGAGGAACGGAAGCAGGCGAAGCGCTTCGTCAGCTCGAAGCGCCATACCGTCGAGGTCGACTTCCATCCTTACCTGCGCGAGATCCGGCGCGAGCGAAAGCGGGCTGTGCAGCCGGCCTGACGCCCGGGTCCGCCCGCCGGGCGGGCAGTCGGGTACCGGCAGCGCCGTGCCGCCGCCGTGAGGCCCGCCGCGGCGTGGACCGCGCGGCAGCTTCGGCGCGTGGCCGCGCGCTTGAAGCCGCCGCCGCTCTCGTCGGCAGCCGTCTCCGGTTCGTCGTATTGCTTGGCAGCCCAGTAGACGAGCCAGAGCGATCCCAGAACCGGAATCTTGAGCACCACCAGCAGGAAGAAGATCGGCCAGAACCCCGTCACCTGAATCAGTGTAGAGAGACGCGCCCAGGCATTCAATGCCTCGACGTGGCCCTCCTCGAGCCCGAGGTGCGGCTCGGTCGGGACCAGCAGCGTCGGGGCCGGACGCCGCTCCGCCCACTCGTAACAGCTCTCGTCGAAGTTGTCGTCGATCCAGGCGATCGCCCGGCCGCCAGTCAGCTCCTCCATCGCCGCCAGCTTCCAGTGGGCGCCGCCGCTGCGGGCGGCGACGTCGAAGGAAACGTGGGGCAGCTCCGGCAGTCCCAGGAGCTGCGGCAGGTAGAAGTTGGCTTTGTCCTCCCAACCACTCGCCCAGACCAGCTCGAAGTGCTCACTCAACCGCAGCAAACGATCTCCGCAAACAAGCGAGATGCAATGCGGAACCATCCACCGACTGCACCTGCGTATGCGCTGGCCGCTCCTCAAACCCGAAGAGCGAGATGACTCCGTCGATGTCAACGGCTAACAGCGGCCTGTCGAGGGCGGGGGATGTCTCGGGCTGGCGGATACTCAAAACGGCGGCCTAATCAGGCCGCCGTTTGTCAGAACGAGGGACATCCCCCGTCCCTCTACCAGCGGTAGTGCGCGAAGGCTTTGTTGGCCTGCGCCATGCGGTAGATGTCGTCCTTCCGCTTCCAGGCGCTGCCTTGCTGCTGGTTGGCGTCGAGGATCTCGGCGGCGAGGCGCTCGGCCATCGAGTACTCGCGGCGCTGCCGGGCGAACTGGACCAGCCAGCGGACCGCGAGGGTGCGGGCGCGGCGGGCGGGAACCTCGACCGGGACCTGGTAGGTGGCGCCGCCGACGCGGCGGGAACGGACCTCCAACACCGGGGTCAGCGTTTTGACCGCCGACTCCAAAATCTCGACCGGATCCTCTCCGCTGCGCTCGCCGACGATCGCAAGGCTGTCGTAGACGAGCCGCTCGGCAATGCTCTTCTTGCCGTCGACCATCACCTTGTTGATCAGCTGCTGGACGAGACGGTTGCGGTGTCTGGCGTCCGGCTCGATCGGCCGAATCTGTGCGGCGGAGCGGCGGGGCATTACGAAGCTTTGACGCCGTAGCGGGAGCGGGCTTGCTTGCGGTCGGAGACCCCGGCCGCGTCGAGGGTGCCGCGGACGACCTTGTAGCGGACGCCCGGCAGGTCCTTGACGCGACCACCCCTGATCAGGACCACGGAGTGCTCCTGCAGGTTGTGGCCCTCGCCCGGGATGTAGGTGGTGACCTCCATCCCGTTGGTCAGCCGCACACGGGCGATCTTGCGCAGAGCCGAGTTCGGCTTCTTCGGCGTCACCGTCGCGACACGGGTGCAGACGCCGCGCCGCTGCGGGGCGGCTACGCGCTTCTTGCGACCCTGGCCCGACTTGAGGCCCGGCGTCGTGGTCTTCTTCTTCGGGCGCTTGCGGCCCTTCCTGACAAGTTGATTCGTATTCGGCACGGCCGCGCATAGTAGAGGAGTCCGGCCAAAACCATCGCCCCGGCTGCCGCGAGCTCGGCGTAGAAGCCGTCCTCGAGCACGGCCGAGGTGCCGGCGAAGCGGGAGGTCTGGCTGCCCTCGTCGAGCCCGTGAGGGAGATCGACGAGGAGAATCACGGCCAGCGAAAGGACGCCGAGTCCGGCGACCAGCAGCCCGAGGCGACGCGCCTCGCGCCGCAGCGCCAGCAGGCCGATGCCGATCGCCAGCAGGCCCACGGGGACCAGTAAGTAGGCGTGCGCCTCGCCGGCGCTGCGCACCTCGACGGTCGGCGCTTTCGCCACGTCGGGGATCCCCGCGTAGCCCGGCTGCCCGATCTCCACGCCGCGGTAGTCGATGAACTGGGAAGCGACAAGCAGGCCGCCGGCGGCGATCAGCACCGCCGCAGCCGCTCGGCCGGGCGTGATCAATCGGCTCGCGGCGGCGGCCGTTCCCAGCAGTAGGGAGACGAAGCGGCGCACAAGGCGCTCGCCGGCCGCCAACGTCCGGAACATGAACGCGAGCAGCGGACGCAGCCGCGGCCACAGCCAGGCCCAGGCCCTGCGCATCGCCCGCACGCTGTGGTGCCATGCCAGGAGCAGTGGTGGGTAGGTCCGCTCGAGCCCCCGGTTACCGGCCCGATCGACCTGTCGGGACCAGCGCCGCGCCGCTGCTATCATCGCCCGTCGCTCAGGCAGTTTTCGCTGTTTTTTTGTTGCCCCAGGACGCTTCGCCGGGCCCCCGGGGGCCTTTCTTTTCGTCGCTTATCACGACAACTGGACTTAGAAAACATGGCACGCAGCTTTCCACTCGAGAAAACCCGGAACATCGGCATCATGGCGCACATCGACGCCGGTAAGACGACGACGACCGAGCGCATCCTCTACTACACCGGCCGCACCCACAAAATGGGCGAGGTCCACGAGGGCGCCGCGGTCATGGACTGGATGGAACAGGAGCAGGAGCGCGGCATCACGATCACCTCGGCCGCGACCGCCTGTGAGTGGAAGGACCACCGGATCAACATCATCGACACGCCCGGCCACGTCGACTTCACCGTTGAGGTCGAGCGCAGCCTCCGCGTGCTCGACGGTGCGATCGCCGTCTTCGACGCCGTCGCCGGCGTCGAGCCGCAGTCGGAGACGGTCTGGCGCCAGGCCGACAAGTACAGGGTCCCGCGCTTCGCCTACATCAACAAGATGGACCGCACCGGCGCCGATTTCTTCAACTCGGTGCAGACGATGACCGATCGCCTAGGCGCAAACCCGCTGCCGATCCAGCTGCCGATCGGCGCCGAGGACGACTTCAAAGGCGTCGTCGACCTGGTGAAGATGAAAGGCCTCGTCTGGACCGACGAGCTCGGCGCCGCCTACGAGGAAATCGAGATTCCCGAGGACCTTCAGGATCAGGCCGAGGACTACCGGACCGCGCTGATCGAAGCCTGCGCCGACTACGACGAAGAGCTGATGGAAGCCTTCCTCGGCGAGGAAGAGATTCCCCAGGCCAAGCTGATCGACTCGCTGCGCCAGGCGACCCTCTCGACCAAGGTCACCCCGGTCCTCTGCGGCACCTCCTTCAAGAACAAGGGCGTGCAGCCGCTGCTCGATGCGATCGTCGAACTGCTCCCCTCGCCGCTCGAGGTGCCGCCGGTCACCGGCGTCGTCCCCGCCGGCAAGGGCCAGCCGGAGGACGTCGAGGCCGAGCGCGAGGCCAGCGACAGCGCCCCCTTCTCGGCGCTCGCCTTCAAGGTCATGTCCGACCCCTACGTCGGCAAGCTCACCTACTTCCGCGTCTACTCGGGCAAGCTCGAGAAAGGCGGCCGCGTTCTCAACGTGAAAACGGGCAAGACCGAGCGGATCGGCCGGCTGCTGATGATGCACGCCAACAGCCGCGAGGAGATCGACGAGACCTACGCGGGCGACATCTGCGCCGGCGTCGGCCTGAAGGAAACCGGCACCGGCGACACGCTCGCCGCCCCGGACGCGCCGATCGCGTTGGAGAGCATCGAATTCCCCGAGACGGTGATCGCGGTCGCGATCGAGCCGAAGACCAAAGCCGACCAGGAGAAGATGGGCAACGCCCTGGCCCGGCTCGGCGAGGAGGACCCGACCTTCAAGATCGAATCCGACGAGGAAACCGGCCAGACCCTGATTCACGGTATGGGCGAGCTCCACCTCGAGGTGATCGTCGACCGGATGCTGCGCGAGTTCAAAGTCGAGGCCAACGTCGGCAAGCCGCAGGTCGCCTACCGCGAGACGATCCGTAAGCGGGTCGAGAAGGTCGTCGCGCGGTTCGTCCGCCAGACCGGCGGTCGCGGTCAGTTCGGCCACGTCGTCATCAACCTCGAGCCGGCGCCCGGCGAGGGCTTCCAGTTCGAGAACAAAATCAAGGGCGGCGTCATTCCCGGCGAATTCATCGGCCCGGCCGAGCAGGGGATGCGCGAGGCGCTGGAGAACGGCGTCAAGGCGGGCTACCCGATGGTCGACGTAAAGGTCGAACTCGTCGACGGCTCCTACCATGATGTCGACTCCTCGGAGATGGCCTTCAAGATCGCCGGTTCGATGGCGATCCAGGATGGCGCCCGCAAGGCGAACCCGGTTCTGCTCGAGCCCACGATGGCGGTCGAGGTGGTCACTCCCGAGGACTTCCTCGGCGACGTGATCGGCGACCTCTCCCGCCGCCGCGGCAAAGTCCAGGGCCAGGAGCAGCGCGGCAACGCGCTTGCAGTTCAGGCTTACGTCCCGCTCGGCGAGATGTTCGGTTACGCGACCGAACTGCGGTCGATGACCCAGGGCCGTGCGACCTACACCATGCAGTTCGAGCGCTACGAGGAGGTCCCCGGCAACATCGCCGAGGAGATCGTCGAGCACCGCTCAGGAGACCCGGTTGGTGCAGCCTCATGAGGCCAACCGCGGACGGGCACTGAACCTGGCTATATTTCCCAGGTTGCCTGCAGGCAGGTAGAAGCTGCTGCGGGTAGTCCGCCCACGAGACTCAAGCACTTAGATCAGACAGAACACGATTTCGAAAGGCGAAACGGAGAGAGATGTCCAAGGAGAAATTCGAGCGCGATAAGCCGCATGTGAACGTCGGCACCATCGGTCACATCGACCACGGCAAGACGACCCTGACGGCCGCGATCACCAAAACCCTCTCCACCGTGGGCGGTGCTGAGGCACAGAGCTTCGAGGAGATCGACAACGCTCCCGAGGAGAAGGAACGCGGCATCACGATCGCGACCTCCCACGTCGAGTACGAGACCGACAACCGGCATTACGCCCACGTCGACTGCCCGGGCCACGCCGACTACGTCAAGAACATGATCACCGGCGCCGCGCAGATGGACGGCGCGATCCTGGTCGTCTCCGCTGCCGACGGCGTCATGCCCCAGACCCGCGAGCACATCCTCCTCGCCCGCCAGGTCAACGTCCCGCACGTGGTCGTCTTCCTCAACAAGATCGATCAGGTCGACGACGACGAACTGGTCGAGCTGGTCGAGGAGGAGGTCAAGGAACTCCTCGACGAGTACGACTTCCCGGGTGACGAGACCCCGATCATCAAAGGCTCGGCGCTGAAGGCGCTGGAAGGCGATGAGGAGGCCCAGAAAGCTGTATTCGACCTCGCCGCTGCCCTCGACTCCTACATCCCGGAGCCGGTGCGCGAGCTCGACAAGCCCTTCCTGATGCCGATCGAGGACATCTTCTCGATCACCGGCCGAGGCACCGTCGCCACCGGCCGCGTCGAGCAGGGGATTGTCAATACCGGCGACGAGGTCGAGATCGTGGGCATCAAGGACACGACCAAAACCACGGTTACCGGGGTCGAGATGTTCCGCAAGATCCTCGACGAGGGTCAGGCAGGCGACAACATCGGCGCCCTCCTGCGCGGCACCAAGCGCGAGGAGATCGAGCGCGGCCAGGTTCTCTGCAAGCCCGGCTCGATCACGCCTCACACCAAGTTCAAAGCCGAGGTCTACTGCCTGAAGAAGGAGGAGGGTGGTCGTCACACGCCGTTCTTCTCCGGGTACCGGCCTCAGTTCTACTTCCGGACCACCGACGTGACCGGGATCGCCAACCTCCCCGAGGGGACCGAGATGGTGATGCCGGGCGACAACGTCGAGATGACGATCGAGCTGATCCAGCCGATCGCCATGGATCCGGGTCTGCGGTTCGCCATCCGCGAGGGTGGCCGCACCGTCGGCTCGGGGGTCGTCGCCGAGGTAATCGAGTAGCGACCCCCAGGGGCGGGCCTCCACCCGTCCCAACTCCGCCCCCGGGCGGAGAGACAACTGCAAGGACATACGACCGGGGCGGCGCCCCAAGCAACAGGGGCCCCGCCCTCTTTGCGCGGTAAAGACGACAAGAGAGAAGAAGAGACGGCAGAGCAGTGGCAACCATCGCGGCACAGAAAATTCGGATCCGGCTGAAGGCGTACGACCACGACGCCATAGATCGGGCTGCCCGCGAGATCGTCGAGACCGCGGAGCGCACCGGCGCCACCGTCTCCGGCCCGGTGCCGCTGCCTACCGAGAAAAACGTCTACTGCGTGATCCGTTCGCCGTTCAAGGACAAGGACTCGCGCGAGCACTTCGAGATCCGCACCCACAAGCGGCTGATCGACATTCTCCAGCCTTCGCCGAAAACCGTCGACTCGCTGCAGCGGCTGGACTCGCTGCCGGCGGGCGTCGACATCGAGATCAAGTTGTAAGGGGCTCTGTGGCTGCGATCCTCGGCAAGAAGCTCGGTATGACGCAGGTCTTCCAGGAGGACGGAAGCGTCATCCCGGTGACGGTGATCGAAGCCGGTCCCTGCAAGGTGACTGCGGTGCGCAACTCGGAGCGCGACGGCTACGCCTCCGTGCAGCTTGCCTTCGGCGAGGTCAAGCAGGGCAAGCTGTCCAAGGCCGAGGAAGGCCACCTGAAAAAGGCCGGAGCGGCGCCGATGCGCCATCTGGTCGAGTTTCGCGACGAGGACCTCGGCGCCGAGGAGGGCCCCAAGGTCGGCGACGACGTCACCGTCGAGGGCTTCGAGGCCGGCCAGAAGGTGAAGGTCGCCGGGATCTCGATCGGCAAGGGCTTCCAGGGCGGGATCAAGCGCCACAACTTCAGCCGCGGCCCGGTCAGCCACGGCTCCCACAACGTCCGCGCGCCGGGCTCGATCGGCGCCAGCGCCTTCCCCGCTCGCGTCTTCAAAGGGATGCGGATGCCGGGCCAGATGGGCAACAAGCGCATCACCCAGAAGGGACTGGAAGTCGCCGACATCGACGCCGAGCGCAACCTGCTGCTGATCAAAGGCTCGGTGCCGGGCGCCCGCAACGGGATCGTCGAGGTAAGGACCGATGGCTAAAGCGACCGTCCTCGGGAAAAGCAGCAAAACCGATTTGCCGAAGGAGCTCTTCACCGAGCCCTTCCATCAGTCGCTCGTACACGAGGCGGCCCGCGCCGACCTCAACTTCGCGCCGCCGCGGCACCGCTTCGACCCTTACCCGCGGCGAGGTTGCCTTCACGACCGCCAAGGCCTGGCGCCAGAAGGGCACCGGCCGCGCCCGGGTCGGCACGCTCGGTGTCCCCAATCGCTTCGGCGGCGGCGTCGCCTTCGGCCCGAAGCCGCGCAGGTACACGGTCAAGGTCAATCGCAAAGCCCGTCGCCGGGCGATGCGATCGGCCCTCTCGGTGCACGCCGAGCGGAACTCCGTCGCCGTCCTCGACGCTTCGACCTTCGAGACCCCTTCGACCAAGTCCGCCGCTCAGGCGCTGGCCAAATGGGGCGCCAAGAACCCGATCCTCCTGATCGTCACCGCCGAGGAGATCGGGGCGATGAAGAGCTTCCGCAACCTTCCCCGCACCCACGTCCTCGAGGTCGGGGCGGCCGGGGTCGCCGATGTGATCGGCGCCGCCGCGGTCGTCATCTCCGAAACCGCCCTCGAGACGCTGAAGGAGAGGCTCGGCTGATGGACTCGCGCACGATCCTCATCCGCCCGGTCATCTCCGAGAAGAGCTACGCGCTGATCGCCGAGGGCAAGTACACCTTCCGGGTCAACGACCGCGCCCACAAGACCCAGATCGCGCAGGCGGTCGAAGAGGTCTTCGGGGTCGACGTCGCCGGCGTGCGGACCGCGAAAGTGCGCTCGAAGCCGAAGCGCCGCGGCCTGACCAAGGTCGCACCCGAGCCTGGAAGAAGGCGATCGTCCAGCTCGCGCCGGGCGAGCGAATCGAGTTGTTCGAGGGCGCCGAGACCGCCTAGGGAGTCCAAATTATGCCGAACCGAAAGACCAAACCGACCAGCCCGGGGCGCCGCTTCGCGACCTACCCCCTGCGGGAGCAGCTGACTGCCTCCGAGCCCGAGCGGAAGCTGACGGAGGGTCTGAGGAAGTCCGGCGGTCGCAACGCCAACGGCCGCGTCACCGCCCGCCACCGCGGCGGCGGCGCCAAGCGGCGCTACCGCAAGATCGACTTCAAGCGGCTCAAGGACGGGGTGCCCGCCAAGGTCGCCTCGATCGAGTACGACCCCAACCGAACCTGCTACATCGCCCTCCTGCATTACGCCGACGGCTTCAAGGACTACATCCTCGCCCCGTCGCAGCTGGCGGTCGGCGACATCGTGAAATCCGGTCCTGAGGCCGACATCAAACCCGGCCACGCGATGGAACTTGGCCAGATGCCGACCGGCACCATCGTCCACAACGTCGAGTTGATCCCCGGTCAGGGCGGCAAGCTCGGCCGCTCTGCCGGCACTTCGATCCAGCTGGTTGCGAAGGAGGGGGAGATGGTCACCCTGCGTCTGCCCTCCTCGGAGATGCGGATGGTCCGAGCCAATTGCCGCGCCACGGTCGGCACTCTTTCCAACGCCGAGCACCAGAACCTGACGGTCGGTAAGGCCGGCCGCAGCCGTCACAAGGGCAAGCGCCCGCAGAGCCGCGGCGTCGCGATGAACCCCGTCGACCACCCGCACGGAGGCGGCGAGGCGCACCACACTCCCGGTGGCCACCCGGTCACCCCCTGGGGCAAGCCGACCCTGGGTTACCGCACCCGTAAGAAGGGCAAGCAGTCCGACCGCTACATCGTCCGCGGCCGCCGTCGCGGCAAGAAGAAGGGCCGTTAGTCATGGGTAGATCGACGAAAAAGGGCCCCTGGGTCGAGGAGCGCCTGATGGGGCGGATCACGACGATGAACGAGGCCGGCAAAAAACAGATGGTGAAAACCTGGTCGCGGACCTCGACGATCTTCCCGGAGATGGTCGGGCACACGATCGCCGTCCACGACGGCAAAAAGCATGTCCCGGTCTTCATCTCGGAGTCGATGGTCGGCCACAAGCTCGGCGAGTTCGCGCCGACCCGGACCTTCCGGTCGCATGGCGGTAAGGAATAGCGATGGCCGACGACAAAAGAGACACGAAAGCCAAAAAAGCGGCTAAACCCGCGGCCAAAAAAGACGCGCCGAAAAAAGAAGCGAAGGCCAAAAAAACTCCGGCCAAACCCGCATCAAAAAAAGCGGACAAAGCCAAAAAAGAGCCGGCGAAAAAAGAGACTTCGAAAAAAGCTCCGAAAGCGAAAAAAGAGCCAGCGAAAAAAGCCGGCAAAGCGCCTGCGGCGAAAGCGAAAGCCAAACCCAAAGCTCCGGCGGCGCCGCCGGTCGTCAAGGCCAGCGCCCGCTACGTGCGGATCGCCCCGCGCAAGGCGCGACTGATCGCCGACCAGGTACGCGGCATGCACATCGAAAAGGCTCGGGCGCTGCTGCAGTTCTCGCCCCGTGGCGCCGCCCACGACATCCACAAGCTGATCAACTCCGCCGCCGCCAACGCGGAAAACAACCACGACCTCATCGGTGACGAGATGCGCGTCTCCTCGATCACCGTCGACGAGGGGCCGACCCTGCGCCGCTTCCGCCCCCGTGCGATGGGCCGGGCGACCCCGATCAACAAGCGAACCAGCCACATCGCCGTGGCTCTAACCCCGGTGGAGGACTAAGCATGGGACAGAAGATCCACCCCGAGGGTTTCCGCGTCGGCTACATCCACGACTGGAAGTCGAACTGGTACGAGGACAAAAACTTCGCCGACGTGCTCCAGGAAGACCTGCAGATCCGGGACCACATCGTCAACAAGCTCTCGCACGCGGGCCTCTCGAACATCACGATCGAGCGCCGCGGCGAGGTTGCCGTCGATATCCATACGGCCCGCCCCGGGATCGTGATCGGCAAGTCCGGCAGCGAAGTCGACGCTCTGCGCAAGGAGCTGCACAAGCTCACCGGCAGCCCGGTGAAAGTGAACATCCGCGAGGTCAAGCGCCCCGAGCTCGACGCCAAGCTGGTCGCCCAGTCGATCGCCGAGCAGCTGCAGAACCGGGTCGCCTTCCGTCGAGCGATGAAACGCGCCCTCACCTCGGCGATGCGCTCCGGCGCCAAGGGCGTCAAGGTCCAGGTTTCCGGTCGCCTCGGCGGTGCCGAGATGGCGCGGACCGAACAGTATTCCGACGGCCGGGTGCCGCTGCACACGCTCCGCGCCGACATCGACTACGGCTTCTTCGAGGCCCGCACCACGACCGGGCGGATCGGCGTCAAATGCTGGATCAACAAGGGCGAGGTGATGCCGGAGGGTTTCCGCTCCGACCTCGTCTCCGGCGACAGCGAGCCGCAGGGCCAGTCCGGCCGCGGACGCCGCGACGATCGCGGCGGCGGCGGCGGCGGTCGCGGTCGCGATCGCGGTGGCCGCGGCGGCGGTCCCGGTGGAGATCGCGGCGGGCGTGGCGGTGGCCGCGGACCCGGCGGACCCGGCGGCGGTGGCGGCCGCGGCGGTCAGCGTGGAGGTGGTCGCTGATGCTGATGCCGAAACGGGTCAAGCACCGCAAACAGTTCCGTGGCCGCATGCGCGGCAACACCAAGGGCGGCAGCAGCGTCGCCTTCGGCGAGTACGGGATCAAGGCGCTCGAGCGTGGCTGGATCACCAACCGTCAGATCGAGGCCGCCCGTGTGGCGATGACCCGCAAGATCAAACGTGGCGGCAAGGTCTGGATCAACGTCTTCCCCGACAAGCCGTACACGAAAAAGCCGGCCGAGACCCGGATGGGCTCGGGCAAGGGCAACCCCGAGGGCTGGGTCGCCGTGGTCAAGCCCGGCAAGGTGATGTTCGAGCTGGCGGGCGTCCCCGAGGAGCTGGCGCGCGAAGCGCTGCGCCTGGCGGGCCACAAGCTTCCCGTGAAAACCAAATTCGTCATGCGCGAGGGGGCCGGGGAGTGATGAAAGCGGCAGAGGTGCATAACCTCAAAGACGACGAGCTGGTGGCGAAGCTGATCGACGCCAAGCAGGAGGCCTTCAACCTGCGCTTCCGGCACGCGACCGGCGAGCTCGAGAACACCGCTCGGCTCGGCCAGACGAAGAGGGACGTGGCAAAGCTTCTGACGGTCGCGCGGCAGCGCGGCATCGATGTTGAGAAAGAGACGCGCAAGATATGAGCGACGAGAACAAAGAGAAGACTGAAGAGACGCAGGACGAGACCCCTCAGGACGCATCGTCGCCACCCGCGTCAGACGCGCCTGAGGCAGACGCTTCAGACGCCCCTGCCCCGGAAGCTGAGGAGGCTCCGGCCCCGGAAGCTGATGAGGCGCCTGCCGCGGAAGAGGCTGCTCCGGCTGAGCCTGATCCTGAGGACGATCTTCCCTGGAAGGAGCGGCGGCGGTTGCAGAAGTCGCGGCGCTCGGGGGAGGCTGGGCCTCAGCTCAGCACCGAGGAACGTGTTGCCAAGCGGGCCGAGGAACGGCGCGTACGGGCGAACCTGCGCCGCAAGCAGCGCGAGGCCGTCAAGGCGGAGCGCAGCCCGGGCACCGGCACCGCTCCGGCCGAGAAGGACTCGAACGCGGCCAAGGTGCGCCAGGGGATCGTCGTCTCCAGCAAAGGCGACAAGTCGATCACTGTCCGCATCGACATCGCCCGCCGCCACCGCACTTACGAGAAGATCGTCCGCAGCTCGACCAAGCTGCACGCCCACGACGAGCGCAACGAGGCCGGCGAGGGCGACGTGGTCCGCGTGATCGAGACCCGTCCGCTCTCCAAGACCAAGCGCTGGCGCCTGGTCGACGTCGTGGAGAAGGCGAGGTAGGGCGATGATCCAGCAGGAGTCCAGGCTCAAGGTCGCCGATAACAGCGGCGCGCGCGAGATCCTCTGCATCCGGGTCAAAGGTGGCTCCCACCGTCGCTACGCCAGCGTCGGCGACGTGATCACCGCGACCGTGAAATCGGCCAGCCCGCAGGGCGGCGTCCGCAAGGGCGAGGTCGTGCAGGCGGTCGTCGTCCGCACCCGCAAGCCGCTCAGCCGCCCCGACGGCACCTACATCTCCTTCGACGAGAACGCCGCGGTGCTGATCGACCCGGCCAGCAACAACCCGCGCGGGACCCGCATCTTCGGCCCCGTGGCGCGCGAACTCCGCGACCGCAACTTCATGAAAATCATCTCGTTGGCGCCGGAGGTCCTCTGATGGCCAAGTCGATGCGCATCCGCAGCGACGACACGGTCGTGCTTATCGGTGGCAAGGACGCCGGCAAGAAAGGCCGCGTCGTCCGCACCGATCCGAAAAAGCGCCGCGTCTACGTCGAGGGCCTGAACATGATCAAGCGCCACGAACGGCCGCGTTCGCAGGGCGACCTGAAAAACGCCCAGGCCGGCGGCATCGTCGAGAAGGAGGGCCCGATCGACGTCTCCAACGTGATGCTGCTCGATCCCAAAGACAACAAGCCCAGCCGCATCGGTGTCCGCATCGACAAAGGCGGCAAGCGGGTCCGCTACGCGAAGCGGACCGGAAACGAGATCGGCTGATGGAGGCGACCGCTACGCCCACCTCTCAGGCCGCTCCGCCGCCGCGTCTGCGCGAGCGCTACGAGAGCGAGATCCTGCCGGCGCTGACGAGCAAATTCGGCTACACGACGCCGATGGAGGCTCCGCGCCTGGAGAAGATCACCCTCAACATGGGCCTCGGCACCGAGAAACAGGACAAACGCTCCTTCGAAAACGCCCAGGAACAGCTGGCGATCATCGCCGGCCAGCACCCGAACGTGCGCCGCGCCCGCAAGTCGGTCGCCTCCTTCAAGCTGCGCGAGGGGATGCCCGTCGGCGTCTCGGTGACGCTGCGCCGGGCCCGCATGTGGGAGTTCCTCGACCGCCTGGTCTCGATCGCGGTGCCGCGCATCCGCGACTTCCGCGGCCTCAACCCGCGCTCGTTCGACGGCCGCGGCAACTACTCGATGGGCGTCAAAGAGCAGCTGATCTTCCCCGAAATCGACTACGACTCGATCGACGTCGTCCGGGGTCTGGACGTCACGATCACGACTTCCGCTAAAACTGACCTCGAGGCTTTCGAGCTTCTGCTCGGGCTGGGGATGCCGTTCGCCCAGGAGGGCCGCCCCGGTCAGGCCGAGCGCGAAGCGAAAGAAAAGGAAGCCGAAGAGGAGCAGCTCAAAGAGGAAGCCCGCCAGAAGGCTGAAGTCGAGCAGGCGGCACTCGAGCAGCTCAAAGAGGAGAACCCCGAGGCCTACGCCAAGCCAGAAGGCGAGGACGAGGGCGCCGCCGAGGGCGGAGAAGAAAAGGCCGACGAAACGGCCGAGGAGAGTTCAGACAATGGCTAAGACTTCGATGAAGGTGAAGCAGGCGCGCGACCCGAAGTTCAAGTCGCGCGGCTACAACCGCTGTCGCCGCTGCGGGCGCCCGCGTGCCTACTACCGCAAATTCGGCCTCTGCCGGATCTGCCTCCGCGATGCCGCCCACGAGGGGTACATCCCCGGAATGACCAAGTCGAGCTGGTAGGCGCGAGCATGCACACCGACCCGATCGCCGATTACCTGACCCGGATCCGCAACGCGATCAGCGCGGGGCACGACGAGGTGGAGATTCCCCTCAACGGCCTCAAGCTGGAGGTGTCGCGGATCCTCAAGGAGCAGGGCTACATCAAGGACTTCAGCCGTAGGCCGGCCGCCGTGGGCGAGGCGATCAACGTCGAGCTCAAGTACACCGAGGATCGCCAGCCGGTGATCATCGGAATCGAACGCGTCTCGCGTCCGGGCCGTCGTCGCTATGTCAACCACAACAACGTCCCCCGCGTGCATGGTGGCACCGGGACCGCGATCGTCAGCACCTCCGCTGGCGTGATGACCGGCCACGAAGCCCGCGCCAAGGGAGTCGGTGGCGAGGTCGTCGCCTACGTCTGGTGAGCTGGATCCAATGAGCCGAATCGGAAGAAAGCCCGTCCCCGTACCCGACGCCGTCTCGGTGGAGATCGCCCCTGGCAATATCGCCGTCAAGGGGCCGAAGGGGGAGTTGCAGCAAACCTTCTCAGCTGACATGACGGTCGAGCAGGGCGATGGCGTCGTCACCGTCGCCCGACCCACCGACCGCGGCGAGCACCGGGCCCTGCACGGCCTGACCCGCAGCCTGATCGCAAATATGGTCGAGGGCGTCACCGAGGGTTTCGAGAAGCGGCTGGAGATCCAAGGCGTCGGCTATCGCGCCGCGCTGAAAGGGAAAAACCTCGAGTTGGCGCTGGGCTACTCGCATCCGGTTGCGATCGCCGCCCCCGAAGGAATCGACTTCGAAGTGCCCCAGCCGACCGAGATCATCGTCAAAGGCATCGACAAGCAGCTCGTCGGACAGGTTGCCGCGGACATTCGCAAGCGCCGCCCGCCCGAGCCCTACAAGGGCAAGGGCATCCGCTACAAGGACGAGCTGGTCATGCGGAAGGTGGGTAAGCGCGCCTAATGTCCGTGCTTACGAACCGCCAGCGCCGGCTCAAACGGCGGCGCCGGGTCCGCGCCCGGGTCAAAGGTACCGCCGAGCGGCCGCGCCTCTCCGTCTACCGTTCGAACAAGGGAGTCTTCGCCCAGCTCATCGATGACTCCCAGGGGCGCACCCTGGTGGCCGTCAACTGGATCGAGCCGGATCTGCGCAAGCTCAGCGCCACCGAGCAGGCGAAGAAGGCCGGGGAACTGCTGGCCGAGCGGGCAAAGGGTGCCGGCGTGGAGACCTGTGTCTTCGATCGCGGCGGCTACCAGTACCACGGTCGCGTCAAGGCGCTGGCCGAGGGTGCGCGCGAGGGGGGGTTGGTCTTCTAAATCCGTAGTTTCGCTACGGTGGGCCGCTGCTTATGAAGGGTATGAACACGAAGAACGTGGAGACGGTCAGCCCCCGCGGGTTGGACCTGCAGGAGCGCGTGATCGAGATCAACCGCGTCGCCAAGGTGGTCAAGGGCGGTCGTCGCTTCTCGTTCACCGCGCTGGTCGCCGTCGGCGACGAAGAGGGCGTGGTCGGGATCGGCTACGGCAAGGCCCGCGAGGTCCCGCTGGCGATCCAGAAGGGTGTTGAGGACGCCCGCAAGAACTTGATCCGGGTCCCCAAATACGGCAACACCCTCACCCATCGCATCATCGGCCGTTTCGGCGCTGGCCACGTCGTCCTCCGCCCGGCCAGCCCCGGTACCGGCGTCATCGCCGGCGGCGGCGTCCGCGCCGTGCTCGAGCTCGGTGGGGTGCGCGACGTGCTGACCAAGAGCATTGGGACTCAGAACCCGATCAACCTGGTCAAGGCGACCATGGACGGGCTCGTGCGACTTCGTCGACCCGAGGAGGTCGCTGAGCTTCGCGGGTTGACGATCTCGCAGGTTTTGGGTTTGGATGGCAATGGCAACGGGGCCGCTGTGGCCGCCTCTGACGAGGGCCAGGCCGCTGAGGCCGCGGGTCCTGTCTCCGATACGACCCCCTCGCCTGGAGGCGAGGGTCCCGCATCGTCGCCGCCCGTGGCAGACGCCGCTCCGGCTGATGCCCCCGCAAGCGAGCCCTCCGAGGCGGGGCCGAGTGCTCCGGACGAGAGCGCTGAGGAGAAAGGTGCGGAGCCGGTGGCCGAGGCTGCGGGTGAGAAGGCTGAGGAGTCCTCGTGAGCACCGTGACGGTTCGGCAGATTCGGTCTGCTGCTAAGACGAATCCAAATCAGAAAGCGACTTTGAAGGCGTTGAAGCTGGGGCGGATCGGCAAGTCGGCGGAGATCAAGGATTCCGACCAGTTGCAGGGTCAGCTGCGGGTCGTCTCTCACCTCGTGGAGGTCGACGGTGGCTGAGAAAGCCGAGAAAACTCCATCAAAAAAGGCACCTGAGGAGACCTCGCGCGCCGAGGAGATCGGCCTCCATAACCTGAAGCCGAAGCCGGGCTCGAAACGGCCGCGCAAGCGGATCGGCCGCGGTGAGGGCAGCGGGCTGGGCAAGACCTCCGGTCGCGGCCACAAGGGTGCCGGCGCTCGTTCGGGCCGCAAGCGCAAGGCTGGCTACGAGGGCGGGCAGAACCCGATCCACA
This sequence comes from uncultured Actinomycetes bacterium, assembly GCA_963724745.1. Classification (GTDB taxonomy): domain Bacteria; phylum Actinomycetota; class Thermoleophilia; order Solirubrobacterales; family 70-9; genus VAYN01. The sequence goes on along the minus strand of CAVRVU010000004.1, from coordinate 61,011 downwards.
TGCGGATGCGAAAGCTTCGCGGCCCGCACAAAAAGCAGTCGATGCCGTTCGAGAATTTCCGCACCAAGACCCAGCCGATCAACCTCTCCGACCTCGAGGAGCGCTTCGACAGCGGGGCAGAAGTGACCCCGCAGAGCCTCCGGGAGAAGGGCCTGGCGAAGCGGAAGGATCCCGTCAAGGTCCTTGCCCGCGGCGAGATCAAGAAGAAGCTAGAGGTCCACGCCCACGCTTTCAGCGCCGCCGCCAAAGAGAAGATTGAGGCGGCTGGCGGTTCCTGTCACACTCTGGAGCCGTAATGCTCAGGACTATTCTCAACGCGTTCAGCGTTGCCGACATTCGCAAGAAGCTTGCGTTCACGGCAGCGATGCTGGCGCTGTATCGGCTCGGGTCCTACATCCCGGCTCCTGGCGTCGACACCGACGCCGTCAAGGAAATCTCCGAAAACTTCGGCGGTTCCGGGGTGCTCGGCTTCCTCAACCTCTTCTCCGGGGGCAGCCTTTCGCGACTAAGCCTCTTCGCGCTGGGGATCATGCCTTACATCACCGCCTCGATCATCCTGCAGTTGCTGACCGTGGTCGTGCCGTCGCTTGAGCGCTTGCAGAAAGAGGGCGAGGTCGGGCAGCAGAAGATCACCCAATACACGCGCTACCTGACCGTCGGCCTCGCCTTCGGGCAGTCGATCGGCTACGTATTCCTCTTTCGCTCCTTCGGCAACAGCGCCGGAACCAGCGTCGTTGGCGAGCTCACCGCTCCGCGCCTGTTCCTGATCGTCATCTGCCTCACCGCCGGCTGCACCCTGCTGATGTGGCTGGGCGAGCTGATCACCCAGCGCGGGATCGGCAACGGCATCTCGCTGATGATCTTCGCCTCGATCGCCTCCAGCATCGTTCCTGGCCTCTCGAAGTGGTGGAACAACCCCGATCAGGTCTTCGTGGTGATGATGCCGTTCATTGCGCTGGCGGTGATCGTCGCGATCGTCTTCGTCCAGGAGGGTCAGCGCCGGATCCCGGTCCAGTACGCGAAACGCGTCGTCGGCCGCAAAATGACCTCGGGCGGCTCGACCTACCTGCCACTGCGGGTCAACATGGCCGGCGTCATCCCGGTCATCTTCGCCGCCTCGATCATGGCCTTCCCGGCGACGATCGGGCAGATGCTGAACACTCCCACCGCCCTCGATTTCGCCGCCTTCTTCAGCCCCAACAGCTGGGCCTACGTGGTCGGCGAGGTCCTCTTCATCATCATCTTCACCTACTTCTACACGGCGGTCACCTTCAACCCGGTCGATCAAGCGGACAACCTGAAGAAATACGGCGGCTTCATCCCCGGCGTGCGCCCGGGCCGGCCGACCGCCGAGTACCTGGACAAAATCCTCTCCCGCCTGACCTTCCCCGGTGCTCTCTACCTGGGGGCGGTGGCGGCGCTGCCGACGATCCTGATCAGCCAGACGGCGGCCAACTTCTACTTCGGCGGCACCTCCATCCTGATCGTGATCGGCGTCGCGCTGGACACCGTGAAGCAGCTCGAGGCGCAGTTGATGATGCGCAATTACGAGGGCTTCCTCAAATAAGCTGCAGGATCCGCCCGCTCCCGGCATCGTCGGGATCTGATCCAATCTCCCATTCGTGTCTGAGCTAAATCTCGTCCTCCTTGGCCCACCCGGTTCCGGCAAGGGAACCCAGGGGGAGCGGCTGAACGCTGATCTGCGGCTGCCCTACTACGCGACCGGGGACATTCTTCGGGCGGCGGTGCGGGACGAGACCGAGCTGGGGCGGACCGCGAAGGAGTACATGGACCGCGGCGACCTGGTGCCCGACGAGGTGATCGTCGGGGTGATCGTCGAGCGGGTCGACTCCAGCGAGGCGCTCGACGGGTTCATCCTCGACGGCTTTCCGCGCACGACCCCCCAGGCCGAGGCGCTCGACGCAAAGCTATCCGAGCTGGGCAGAGGGGTCACCGCGGTGCTCTTGATCGACGTCTCCGACGACGAGGTCGTACGTCGGCTCGGCGGCCGCCGCACCTGCGAGGCCAACGGCCACGTCTTCCACGTCGAGTTCGAACCGCCCGAGCAGGAGGGCGTCTGCGACATCGACGGCTCGCCGCTGATCGTCCGCGACGACGATAAGCCCGAGGTGATCCGCAAGCGGCTCGCGACCTATCACGATAAGACCGAGCCGCTCGTCTCCTATTACGACAGCCGCAGCGTCTTGCGGCGGATCGAAGGAGAGGCGGCGCCGGAAGAGGTGGCGGAGCAGATCCGCCGCACGCTGGCGACCCTGCGGATGGAGCAGGACGAGGCCGTCTAAGCAGTTCGTGAGCCGCCGCCCGTGACCACTAGCGTGTACCGCATGATCATCAAGAAGACCCCGGAGCAGGTCGACCAGATGGCTGCCTCGGGAGAGGTTCTCGTCCGCTGCCTGAAGATGCTCGCCGCCAAGGCGCGGCCGGGTGTCACCACCGAGGAACTCGACGCCGCCGCCGAGAAGTTCATCCGCTCGCAGGGGGCGACGCCGGCCTTCAAGGGCTACCGCGGCTTCCCCGGCTCGATCTGCGCCTCGCCGAACTCGATGGTCGTCCACGGCATCCCCGGCTCCTACGAGCTGAGGCGCGGCGACGTGATCTCGATCGACGTCGGCGTAGTCAAGGACGGCTGGGTATCAGACGCGGCGATGACGCTGCCGATCGGTGCGGTCAGCCCGGAGGCGCAGAAGCTGCTGGACGTGACCAAGGCTTCGCTCTTCGCCGGGGTCGAGCAGATGTGGCCGGGCAGTCACTTGGGCGATGTCTCGTCGGCGATCCAGCGCGCGGTCGAGACCGAGGGCCTCTCGATCATCCGCACCCTGGTCGGACATGGCATCGGCCGCGATATGCACGAGGAACCGCAGGTCCCGAACTTCGGCGAGCCCGGCAAGGGCCCGGAGCTGGAGGAGGGGATGGTTCTGGCGATCGAGCCGATGGTCAACGTCGGCGGCCCGCTGGTGCGGATGGGCGACGACGGCTGGTCGGTCTATTCCGAAGACGGTTCCCTCGCCGCCCACTTCGAGTTCACGGTCGCGGTGACCCCCGACGGGCCGCGGATCCTCACCCCCTGGCACGAAGGATCTGAGTAGCAGCCTCATTGAGCGCTCGCGCTGCTGGCTGAGGGTGAAGTCGCAGGGTTGTGACGAAGGTGGCCCGGAAGTTTTTGTCTGAGGTGTAGTCTCGTGCGCTGTGCTTTGGGACGATCTCGATATGGAGCTGGCGCAGTGGCAAAAGGACTTCGACCGCCGGGTGGAGGAGGGTCGCCAGGAAATTCGGGGACGGGTCGAGCGGGTCGAACGACGGTGCAAGGAGGTCGAGGACGCCCGCCGACGTGAGTGGGAGGAGCTCAAGGGGCGGGTGATGACCGCCCAGGAGAAGCAGGAACATCGGAGCGACGGGTTCCTGCGGCTGATGGCGGCGATGACCGAGGAGTACGTCACTATCGCTCGCTCCATCAACCAGGACATGAAGCGCGAATTTGCCGAAAGCAGGGCGGAGAGCAGAGCTCAGAGCGAAGCATTGATGCGCGTGCTCGATCGGCTCCCCGCGCCTGGAGACGGATGATGGACCAGGAGGCCTTCTCGGCTGTCGATCGGTTCATCACCGAGACGATCGTCGAGGAGGACGAGGCGCTGCGAGGGGCGGTTGCAGTTGCCGAGGCGGCCGGGCTGCCGGCGATCCAGGTCTCGCCGCCCCAGGGGAAGCTGTTGCAGCTGCTGGTGCGGCTGGTCGGGGCCAAGCGGATCCTCGAGTTCGGAACCCTGGGCGGCTACAGCGCGATCCTGATGGCGCGGGCGCTGCCCGAGGACGGGCAGCTGATCAGCCTCGAGGCAAACCCCGATTACGCCGAGGTCGCGCGGCAGAGCATCGAGGCAGCGGGGGTAGGGGAGAAGGTCGAGATCCGCATCGGCCCCGCCCTGGAGGCACTCCCGGCGCTCGAGGAGGAGGGCGCCGGGCTCTTCGACCTCGTCTTCATCGACGCCGACAAGGTCAACACGCCCAACTACTTCGCCTGGGCCCTGGAGCGCACGCGGCCGGGAGGGCTGATCGTCGCCGACAACGTCGTCCGCGACGGCACCCTCGCCGATGGAACCGACGTCGACGAGGCAACCCAGGCCCAGCGCCGGCTGCACGAGATGCTCCGCGACGAGCCCCGGATCGACGCCACCACGATCCAGACCGTCGGCGTCAAGGGCTACGACGGCTTTCTCCTCGCCCTTGTGTCGGCAAGCAAGAACGATTGATTCTGTTCAGCTGAAAGCTTTCCTGGCTACGCGACACTGTTTATTGAGTGGCCCGCAAAAACAGTCGCCTGGGCGGAGACGAGAGGAAGCATCGCTTCGAAGCCGTCTTTCGGGCTAGCTACTCACGGGTCTTCTCTTATGTGTTTCGTAGGAGTCAAGATCGAGAGCTCAGCGAGGACATAGTCGCGGAGACGTTCTTGATCGCATGGCGCCGTTTGGAGGATGTGCCGAGCGAGCCGGTTCCGTGGCTCTTGGGAACGGCACGGCGGGTTCTTGCCAACCACAGGCGCTTTATGGAGCGGCGCTCTCGCAACGGATCCGCGATTCCCCTCGATTACGTCGACCTGGGGGATCCATCTACTTCCCCTTTCGAGCTGATCGCAGAGAGGCAGGCGTTTACGGCGGCGTTCGCTGCAGTTAGTGCCGAGGATCGGGAGGTGCTCGCGCTCATTGCGTGGGAGGCCTCTCTGCCGCTGAAGCGGCCGAAGTCCTTGGCTGCACGAAGGCTGCCTTCTCTATCCGCCTTCACCGCGCCCGGCGTCGGCTGTTGAAAGAGATGGCGTTCCAGGGACATTCACTAGGAAAAGAGACCAAGCAGCTGCAGGCGTGCTCCAGGTCCGGTGCGCCGGAGAAACGATGAGAACCCAGAACGAAAAGCTGACGGAGGAGCTTCGAAAGATCGACCCGTTGGCGTCGGGGCACCCTGCGGACACTCATTTGCCCGACGAAGGCCTACTAAGGAGAATCTTGGCGACTGATCTGAGAGAACAAGCCCCCCAAAAGGTTTCGCGTCGCCGGATCCTGGCTCCAGCGGCGGTGGCTGTGATGGCGACGCTTGCGCTTCTGGTTGCTCTGCGCGGTGGAACCGGAGGTGGCGAAAACCCCTTGGAGCCTTTAACTCGGGTTGCCCTTGCCGCCGCCTCGCAGGCACCCTCTGCCAAAGTCTCGACCCTTTTCTCGAAAACCCGTTTCATCTCGATGGACACCACGGTCGCCGGAGGTGAGTCGTGGTCCGTCTTCAGCTCCAAGTTACGCGAAGAATGGAGATCCGAATCCGGGCCGGGCCGCCTCCGGGAAGTAGCGGCTGCTCCTCAGTTCGTCGGGCCGGGCGATCGCGCCGCCTGGGAAGCTGCAGGGAGCCCCAACTTCTTGACCGTCGATAGCGAGCAGACGACGGAAAGGGCGTTACCCCCGGCATCTGAGGTCACCGAAAAGGAAGACCTATCCAGCCTTCCCGCCGAACCCGAGGCCTTGTTTGCTGAGCTGAGCCAACGCACGGCTCAGGTTGACAATTCCGCATCACCCCCGGTGCGGACCCTCCTCTTGATCGCAGAACTCCTTCAAGACCCTGCTGCTACTCCCAGCCTTCGAGGCGCCCTCTATCGCGCGGCAGAGGAGATCCCCGGCATCGAGTACTTTGGCTCGACCGAGGACAAGCTCGGTCGACCGGGGGTCGCAATTGGGCTGGAATCGGATTACTCCGGTGGGCGCACCCGCTACGAGCTGATATTTGATCCGCGATCCTCCGAAGTGCTCGCTACGGCCTCGATTGGCCTCGCACCCGTGCAGTTTGCTGATGTTTCGCCTCCCTTCACGTTGCAAACCACGCTCTTTCTCGAATCTCGTCCTTGAGCTTGGCTCACCCATTGGTCGAAGAGACGACCGACGGAGTCTCTACAGGCGCGCCCTGCTATCTTTCTCGGTCGGCCTTGTTGGCCGGTTGGTTCGTCCTGCCGTCCGATTCATGGGGCGCGTGGGATTCCTGTTGTCGATACGAAATCCGGAGCGATGAAGGTTCGAGCTTCCGTCAAGCCGATGTGCGAGAAGTGCAAGGTAATCCGCCGAAACGGGGCGGTCTTGGTGATCTGCCAAAACCCGCGCCATAAGCAGAGGCAGGGCTAGTCATGGCACGGATCGCGGGCGTCAACATCCCGGTCAACAAACGGGCCGAAGTCGGACTCACCTACATCTTCGGCATCGGCCACTCGACGGCGAAACAGATCCTCACCGAGACCGGCGTCGACCCCGGCACCGCGGTGAAGGACTTGACCGAGGACGAGGTGATGAAACTTCGCGAGGCGGTCGAGAACCGTGAGGTCGAGGGAGACCTCCGGCGCGAGCGCTCGCAGAATGTCAAACGGCTGATGGAGATCGGCTCCTATCGCGGCCTTCGTCATCGACGTGGACTTCCGGTTCGGGGCCAGCGGACCAAGACCAACGCCCGCGGCCGCAAGGGTCCGCGACGCCTCAGCGTCGCCGGTAAGCGCAAGGTATAGGCGGAGAGATGGCCGAGAAAAAACCCGCCAAAGGGCGCACGCGCCGTCGCGTCAAAAAGAACGTCGCCTACGGGCAAGCGCACATCAAGACTTCTTTCAACAACACGATCGTCACCCTCACCGACACCGACGGCAACGTGATCGCCTGGGAGTCGGCCGGCTCGGCCGGGTTCAAAGGCTCGCGCAAGTCGACCCCCTTCGCCGCTCAGGTGACCGCCGATGCCGCCGCCAAAAAAGGCATGGAACACGGTCTCGAGCGGGTCGAGGTCTTCGCCAAGGGCGCCGGCTCGGGTCGTGAGACCGCGATCCGCTCGCTGCAGGCAGCTGGGCTCGACGTGACGACCGTCAAGGACGTCTCGCCGCAGGCCCACAACGGTTGCCGGCCGAAGAAGCGGAGGCGCGTCTAATGGCTCGCGATACCTCGCCGCAGTGCAAGCAGTGCCGTCGCGAGGGGCAGAAGCTGTTCCTCAAGGGCGAGCGCTGCTTCACCGACAAGTGCGGCGTCGAGCGCCGCTCCTACCCGCCTGGCGATCACGGTCGCGGTCGCATGCGTCAGTCCGAGTACCGGGTGCAGCTGCGCGAGAAGCAGAAGACCCGCCGCTACTACCAGGTGCTCGAGAAACAGTTCCGCGCCTACTACGACAAGGCCTCCCGCCAGGAGGGCGTCACCGGCGAGAACCTTCTCCGCCTGCTCGAGTCCCGCTTCGACAACGTTCTTGTCCGCCTCGGCTTCGCCGCCTCGCGGCGCCAGGCGCGCCAGCTGATCACCCACGGCCATTGGCAGATCAACGGCCGGCGGGTGAACATCCCCTCCTACCAGGTGCGACCCGAAGACATCATCTCGATCAAGTCCGGATCGAACGCCACCGACACGATCCAGCGGGCGACGGAACTCGTCTCGACGGTTCCCGCCTGGCTGCAGGCCGATCACGACGCCCTTACCGCCAAGGTCCTGCGCTACCCCGAGCGCTCCGAGATCTCGGCGCCGGTCCAGGAGCAGCTGATCGTCGAGCTGTACTCCAAGTAGTCCGGAACGATTTCTGACACACCCCAGAGCAAGGAACTCATGCCAACCGATTTCCAGGTCCCCCGTATCACCTCCGAGAAAGTCGACGACCGTCGCGGCACTTTTACGATCGAGCCTCTCGACAAGGGCTTCGGCTACACGTTCGGCAACAGCCTCCGCCGCGTGCTTCTCTCCTCGCTTGGCGGCGCCGCCATCACCAGCGTCCGCATCGAGGGAGTCGCGCACGAGTTCTCGACCGTGCCCGGCGTCAAGGAGGACGTCACCGACATCATCCTCAACCTCAAGGATCTCGTCGTCCGCATGCACACCGATGCCGACGAGGTCGAGGCGCCACTGGTCGCCACCGGCCCCGGCGAGGTAAAGGCCAAGGACATCGACCTGCCCTCCGGCGTCGAGATCCTCAACCCCGAGGCACCGATCGCGACGCTCGAGAAAAAAACCAAACTCGAGGTCTACCTGACGATCGGCCGCGGCCGCGGTTACTCGCCGGCCGAAGAGAACAAGTCCGACGAGCAGCCGATCGGCGTGATTCCGATCGACTCGATCTTCTCGCCGATCCGCCGCGCCTCCTACGCCGTCGCCGCCGCCCGCGTCGGGCAGCGGACCGACTTCGACAAACTGACCCTCGACCTCGAGACCGACGGCTCGATCGAGCCCGGGGCCGCGCTGCGCGAGGCCTCCGAGATCCTGATCAAGAGCCTGGCGATCTTCACCGACGCCGACCGGGTCGAGGAGCTGACGGCACGTGAACCGGCGCCGGTGCCGGCGAGCGACGGATTCTCCGCGCCGGGAGGCGACGGCGTCGCCGCCGCCAACGGCCTCGACGAGATCCTGATCGAGGAGCTCGAACTGGGCGTTCGCTCCTACAACTGCCTGAAGCGGGCCGGTGTCCAGACCGTCGGCGACCTGGTTCGCAAGTCGCGCGCGGAACTGAACGCGATTCCGAACTTCGGCCAGAAGTCGATCGAGGAAGTCATCGAGACCCTGCACTCCCGCGGCCTGGACCTCCAGGCGGACTAGGGCGCAAACGGGGCGGAGCGGAGAATCAGGTGCGGCACAAAAAGAAGCGGAACAAGCTCAGCCGCGACTCCTCCCACCGCGAGTCCCTGCTCTCGAACCTCTCGAAGCAGCTGATCGAGCACGAGCGGATCCAGACCAGCCAGGCCAAGGCCAAGGCGGTCAAGCCCGAGGTCGAGAAACTGATCACCCTCGCCAAACGCGGTGACCTCCACGCTCGTCGCCAGGCGCTGGCGACGCTTCACAACGACAAGTTCATCGTCCACAAGCTGTTCGACGAGGTGGCGCCGCGCTACGCGGAGCGCCCCGGCGGGTACACCCGCATCGTCAAGCTCGGTCCGAGGAAGTCTGACTCGACCGAGATGGTTTATCTCGAGTTGGTGTAGGGCCGGGGTGGGGACACCCTCGTTCTGACAAGTCGCAGTGCTAATTAGCACTGCGACTTTGAGTATCCGCCAGCCCGAGGGTATCCCCACCCCGGCTACAGGCGCCGCTGGGGCATCCACCTCGTACGAGACCGACTCCAGGTACAGACCGTGGGGTGGGGCGGTGTCGCCAGCCTCGGTGCGGGGGGCACCCGCGAGGAGGGCGATGAAGCTCTCTACGGTTCTCCGGCCGGAGGCGACCTCGAGCTGCGTGCCGACGAGGACTCGGACCATGTTGCGCATGAAGGCGTCGGCGGTTATGTGGAATTTGAGGATGTCGCCCTCCTGGTCCCAGGACGCGGCGAGGATGTCGCGGTTGAAGTGGACGTGGTCGGTTTGGGTGGGGGTGAAGGCGGTGAAGTCGTGGGCCCCCGGCAGGGCCTCGGCGCAGGCGTCGAGCGCCTCGCGGTCGACCTGGTGCGGCCACCAGAGCGCCTTGCCGAGCTCGAAGGGCCCAGAAGCCGACCTCGCCAGCAGGCGGTAGCGGTAGCTGCGGGCCTTGGCGTCGTGGCGGGCGTCGAAGCCGTCGGCGGCGACGGTGGTGGCGGTGACCGCGACGTCGTCGGGACAGAGGCCGTTGAGGCGCCGAGTCAGGTCCTCGGGCGGCTCGACCGTGGTTATGAAGCTCGCCACCTGGCCGAGGGCGTGGACGCCGGTGTCCGTGCGCCCGGCGACGGTCAGCTCGATCGGTTCGCGCAGGACCGTCGCCAGCGCCGTCTCCAGCTCGCCCTGCACGGTTCGCAGCCCGGGCTGGCGTGCCCAGCCGCGAAAGCCGCTGCCGTCGTATTCGAGGTCGAGCCTGACCGTCGTCATCGCCGCCAGTATCTCCAACCCAGGGGTCTCGCGGCCCTCGTAGTATCGGGGTGGTGCGCATCCTCCTCACCAACGACGACGGCATCTCCGCGCCGGGGCTGCAGGCCGCCCGGCGGGCGCTGGTCGAGCTCGACGGCGTCCAGGTCGACGTGGTGGCTCCCGACTCCAACCGCAGCGCCACCGCCCGCAGCATCACCACCCGCTCGCCGCTAAGCGTCGAGGAGGTCAACTTCGAAGACGGTCGGGTCGGCTACGCGACCGACGGCACCCCGGTCGACTGCGTCCGCTTCGCGGAGCTGGGACTGGTCGGCGGCCGCCCGGACCTGATCGTCTCTGGGATCAACCACGGCGCCAACCTCGGCGACGACATCACCTACTCGGGCACGGTCGCCGCGGCGCTCGAGGGCATCGTCCTCGGCATTCCGGCGATCGCCCTCTCCCAGCAGTCTTCCGCCGGTGGCCTGGGTTATGTCAGCGGCAAATTCGACTTTGCGGTCGCCGCGGCCTTCACCGCCCAGCTCGTCTCCCGCCTGCGGCAGGAGTCGATGCCGGAGGCGACGCTGATAAACGTCAACTGCCCCAATCGCGAGCCGACCGGGATTGAGGTGACGAAGCTCGGCAAGCGGATCTACAACGACGAGCTGAAGCTGGTCAAGGAGAGCGACGGGCGCCGCCACTACGAGATCTATGGCTGGCAGCCCGGCTACGAGGAGATCGAAGGCACCGACCTCTACGCGGTCGCGCAGGGGCGAATCTCCGTCACCCCGATCCACTTCGATCTCACCGACCACGGCGGCCTCGAGCACCTGCGCGGCTGGGGCTTCCAGGAGATGCTCGCGGCGAGCGCCACGACGGCGTGAGCTCCTCGGCCGAGCAGCGCGTCGAGGAGCTGCGCGAGCTTCTCGCCCACCACAACCGCCTCTACTACGTCCTCGACGACCCCGAGATCGGCGACGACGACTACGACGCGCTGCTGGACGAGCTGCGGGGGCTGGAGGAGGCGAACCCGGAGCTGCGCACGCCGGACTCGCCGACGCAGCGGGTGGGGGCGTCGCCGCTCGACCGCTTCCAGCAGGTCGAGCACGCTGAGCAGATGCTCTCGCTGGGCAACGCCCGTAACGAGGAGGAGCTGCGGGGCTGGGAGAATCGGATCGCCAACCACCTCAAGCGGATGGACATAACCGCCTCGCAGTTCAGCTACACGACCGAGCCGAAGATCGACGGCCTCGCGATCACCCTGACCTACGAGAACGGGGTGCTGGTTCGAGGCGCCACCCGCGGCGACGGGCGGATCGGCGAGGACGTGACCCAGAACCTGCGGACGATCGGCTCGGTGCCGCTGCGGATAGCCGGCGAGGCGCCCGCGCTGATCGAAGTCCGCGGCGAGGTCTACCTTCCGGTCGCCGCCTTCAAAGCGCTGAACGAGCGCCGGGCCGAGGCGGGGGAATCGACCTTCGCCAACCCGCGCAACTCGGCCGCCGGCTCGATCCGCCAGCTCGACCCATCGTTTGCTGCCGAAAGGCCGCTCTCGTCTTGGATGTACGGGATCGGCGCCGTCCGCGGCCTCGATCTGCCGACCCATATGGCCGAGGTCGAGTGGCTGCAGGAAGCCGGTTTCAAGGTCAACCCCGACACCGCCCACCACGAGGGCATCGAGGGGGCCGTCAAACGCTGCCACTGGTGGGAGGAGCGGCGCGAGGAGCTCGACTACGAGATCGACGGCGTCGTCGTCAAGGTCGACGAGAAGGCGCTCTGGCGCGAGCTGGGCGTGGTCGGGCGCGAGCCGCGCTGGGCGATCGCCTGGAAGTTTCCGCCGACCACGGCGACGACGACGCTGAAGAAGGTCGTCTGGAACATCGGCCGCACCGGCCACCTGGTGCCCTTCGCGATGCTGGAGCCGGTTCACGTCGGCGGGGTCACGGTCACTACGGCGACCCTCCACAACGAGGAGGACCTGGCCCGCAAGGACGTGCGCGAGGGCGACGAGGTGGTGGTGATGCGCGCCGGCGACGTGATCCCCCAGGTCGTCTCACCGAAGCTGCCCCGCAAGCGGAAGAGCGCCCGCAAGCCGAAGCCGCCGAAGAAGTGCCCCGAATGCGAGACGCCCACGGTCAAGCCCGAGGACTCCGTGTTCACGATCTGCCCCAATCGCAACGGCTGTCCTGGTCAGGCCTCCCAGCACGTCAAGCACTTCGTCAGCAAGGGGGCGATGGACATCGACGGGCTGGGCGAAGAGGTCGCGCTCAACATGCTCGCGCAGGGAGTGATCGAGGACGTCGCGGATATCTACGACCTGACCGAGGAGGGTCTCCTGGGGCGCAAGATCGGGAAGAAGAGCTTCAAAGAGAAATCCGCGCGCAGCCTCGTCGAGGCGATCGAGGCCTCCAAGCGCCAACCCTTCAAACGCGTCCTCTTCGCGCTGGGCCTACCGGGGGTCGGCGCGGTCACGGCGGAGGCGCTTGCCGACCACTTCGGCTCGATCGAGAAGCTGACGACCGCGCAGCCGGAGGAGATCGAGGAGGTCGAGGGGGTGGGGCCGATCATGGCCGAGCAGATCGCCGAGTCACTCGCCGACGAACCCACCCAGGAGCTGATCGCAAAGCTGGAGGCGAAGGGCCTGCGGCTGGAGGCCGACGCTTCAGAACGGCGCCGCGAGGGCGGGCCGCTGGAAGGCAAGACGGTCGTCCTCACCGGCACCCTGCCGGAGCTGACCCGCGAGGAGGCCGCGTCGATGGTCAAGTCCGCCGGCGGCAAGGTGACCAGCTCCGTCTCGAAGAAAACCGACTACGTCGTCGCCGGCGAGAGCCCCGGCTCCAAGCTCGCCAAGGCGGAGAAATTCGGCACCGAGATCCTCGACGAGGCCGGACTGCGTGAGCTGGTCGGTCAGTAGCCGGCCGCCGCCGCGGCGATCCGGTCCTGGTCGAGGTGGGCGAGGCCGAGGTTGCCCACGCCCGCCATCAGGATCGAGAAGGCGATCACCCGGCCGCTGTGGTTGAAGCAGTAGCCGGAGAGGTTGCTGACGCCGCTGATCGTCCCGGTCTTGGTTCGGCAGCGGCCGTAGGCGGCGGTTCCGTCCATGCGGTCGGCGACGGTGCCCTCCTGTCCGGCCAGCGCCAGGTCCTGGATGAACTCCTCGCCGGCTTCGTCACCCTGCATCCCCAGCAGCAGGTCGACTACCTGGCGGGGGCTGGCGCGATTGGAGCGGGTCAGGCCGGAGCCGTCGATCGCCTGGACCGCCGAGCCGTTGGCGCGGGCGAAAGCCTCGACCACGCTCGCTCCCGCGGCAGTGGTGCCGGCGCCGCCGAACTCGGCTCCCAGCAGCTTGATCAGCGTCTCGGCAAAGAAGTTGTCGGAATAGACGTCGGTGAGGTTGACGATCTGGTCAAGAGTGGGGGAGCGGAGGAGCGCCACCCGTTCGGCGTTCGGCGGCGCCGGTCGCAGGGCGATCTGTGGCGGAAGTTGCACCCCCGCCTTGCGCAGCGATCCCGCCAGCTTCGTCGTCGCCAGCCTGGCGGGGTCGGAGGAGAAGCCGCTGGCGCTGGTCGAGCCGCTGAAGCCCGAGTTGAAGGCCAGGCCGGAGAGCGGGCCGATGTAGGAGCTGGTCGCGTAGCCGGAGTCGGCGACGCCGCGGCGGCGGTCGAAGATCGTGTCGTCGGCGTAGAGCCGGCCGGTGATCGATTCGATCCCCGCCGCCTTGATCTGCGGGGTCAGCGCGAAGAGGTTGGTGCCGAGCCCTGCCAGGTAGCTGTTGTAGAAGCTCGGAGTTCCCAGAGTGGGGTCGCCGCCGCCCTGGAGGTAGAGGCTGCCGTGGAGGACACCGTCGGCGTCGACGCGGCCGTCGCGGAAGACCTTGGTCGTGATCCGGTGTTCGGGCCCGAGCTTGGACAGCGCCGCGGCGGTCGTGAACAGCTTCATGTTCGAGGCCAGCGGCCGCGTCCGGCCCGGGGCGCTGGCGCAGAGCACCTGCTCGGATTCGGCGTCGACGACGAGGAGTCCACTTGCCGCACCGCCTCCCTGGTGCAGCCAGGCCCGCATCTGGTCGCACGTGCCGCTGGCCTGGGCGCCGCTCGCGAGGAGCAGAAAAAGGCCTGCTGAGAGGACCAAAATCAGGGTGGCGCTGCGTTTCATCCGGTTATCGAACACGTGGGAGCTGCAAGGTAGCGGCCAAGGATGACCTCCTGCCCTGGAATACTGCACGTATGGGTGAAGTCGTAGACATCGAGTCCAAACCGCGGAAACGCAAGCCGCGGCGCAAAAAGCCGTCGAAGACCGCTCTGGTCCTCGGCGGTGGCGGCTTTACTGGTGGCGTCTACGAGATCGGAGCGCTGCGGGCGCTCGACCTGCTGGCAGTGAACAGCACGGTCAACAACTTCGACGTATACGTCGGCACCAGCGCCGGCTCGTTCGTCGCCTCGATGCTGGCCAACGGCATCACTCCCGACGAGATGATGCAGGTGATCAACGAGCGCGAGCCCTCCGAGCTGGAGGATCTCGACCTCGGCAAGGCCCTGCAACCGAACTACCTCGGCTTCCTCAGCAAAGCTGCGGCGCTGCCGCTGCGCACGGTGGAGCTGCTGCGCTCGCTGGCGCGAATCGGCGAGCTCTCGGCGATCGACATCGGCGTCGGCCTCGCCGAGGCGCTGCCGACCGGGCTCTACTCCGGCTCCGGCCTCTCCACCTACGTCGAGGGGGCGCTCAGCGAGGGCGGCCGAGTCAACGACTTCCGCCTCCTCGACACCGAGTTGTACCTCACCGCCACCGACCTCGATACCTGCGAGCGGATCGTCTTCGGCGAAGAGGCCTGGAGCGACGTGCCGATCTCCAAAGCGGTCGAGTGCTCAACCTGTCTGCCGGTCGTCTACAAGCCGGTCGACCTCAAGGGGCGCCAGTTCGTCGACGGCGGCATCCGATCGACCACCAACGTCGACATCGCGGTCGAGAAGGGCGCCAAGTTCATCGTCGTCGTCAACCCCCTCGTCCCCTACGTCAACGACTTCGAGAAGACGATCCCGACCGTCTTCGGGCGCCGCGTCCGCCGCGTCTCCGACATGGGGCTGCCGGCGATCGCCAACCAGACCTTCCGCCTGATCGCCCACCAGCGGCTGCACCAGGCGGTCGAGCAGTGGCAGGAGAAATACCCGGGCGTCGACATCATCCTGCTCGAGCCCCAGCCCAACGACGAGCTGATGTTCGGCACGCCGATCATGGACTACTCGCGCCGCCTCAAAATCGCCCGCCACGGCTTCGAATCCGTCACTGCCACCCTCGCTCAGGACTACGACCGCTATAAGGACATCGCCGAGCGCCACGGCCTCGAAATCTCCGAGCGCCGCGTCCGCCGCGTCGTCGAGCAGGCCTCCGAAGAGGAGCCCGAGCAAACTTCGGCGTGGAGGCGGGTCCTGGAGCAGACGACCTCGGTCCTCCTTCGCCAAAGCGGCGAAGCCTCTTAGTTACCAAGCGAGGGCGAGGACCCTCGCCAACCTGCTTCGCGACGGGGCCACGGACCGCGGCAGAGCTTTTTCACCTATAGGGAGCAAAAGCTCTGCCGCGCTTCGAGCAAAGGCGTCAGCTTTAGCGGATCAGAGCTTGAATGAGGGGTCGGGGGTGCCCCCGACCCCTCTGCGCCTGAGGTTGGCCGGAACTACGCCGCGTAGAGCTGCTCGATCGCGCTCTCGTGCTTCTGCGCGACGACCGCCCGCTTGACCTTCAGGGTCGGCGTCAGCTCGCCTGACTCCTGGGAGAGGTCGTTGGGGAGGATGGCGATCTTCTTTACCTGCTCGACTCGGGCGAAGTTCTGGTTGATCTTGTCGACGTGGGCTTCGATCGAGGCCTTGACGTCGGCGTTCTTGGCGAGCTGGGTGGGGTCCTCGGAGAGGTTGTGCTCCTGGGCGTAGGTGGCGGCCTCTTCGGGGTCGAGGGTGACCAGCGCCACCAGGTAGGGCCGGCGGTCGCCGACGACGACGCACTGGGAGACGAGCGGGTGCTGCTTGATTTCGGCCTCGAGGTTGGCCGGGGTGATGTTCTTGCCGCCCGCGGTGATGATGATGTCCTTTTTGCGGCCGGTGATCTTGATGAAGCCCTGGGAGTCGACTTCGCCGATGTCGCCGGTGTGGAGCCAGCCGTTGACGATCGTCTCGGCGGTCGCCTCCGGGTTCTTGTGGTAGCCCTGGAAGACGTTCGGGCCCTTGACGAGGATCTCGCCGTCGTCGGCGATCTTCACCTCGCAGCCGGGGAACGGTTTGCCGATCGTCCCCACCTTGAAGTCGTCGGGCGAGGAGATCGTCGCCGCGGTCGAGGTCTCGGTCATTCCCCAGCCCTCGAGCACGAGGACGCCGGCGGCGTCGAAGAAGCGAAGGATCTCCGGATTGATCGGCGCCGCGCCGGAGACGGCGAGCCGGATGTTGCCGCCGAAGAGGCCGCGGATTTTCGAGAGGACTTTCTTGTCAGCGAAGTCGTACTGGCGCTGCAGTAGGAACCCGGGCTTGCGGCCGGCGCGTTCGGTCTCCCGCATCTTCGCGCCGACGCCGATCGCCCACTCGAAGATCGCCTTTTTGAGGCCGCCCTCCTTCTCCATCGCGCTGGTGGCGGCGGTGTAGATCTTCTCGAAGATGCGCGGCACCGAGGGGAGGTAGCTCGGTTTCAGTTCGGCCAGGTTGGGGAGGATCTTCAGCGGATCCCGCTCCCAGTAGGCGATCGCGGTCCCCAAGTCATAGCTGCCGAGTTGGATCAGGAGCGCGAAGGAGTGGGCGAGGGGGAGGTAGAGGTAGGTGAGGTCTCCCTCCTCGATGACGCTGGTCTCTTTGACCATGTCGAGCATCGCCCGGTAGTTGCCGTGGCTGATGATGCAGCCCTTCGGCGGACCGGTCGTCCCCGAGGTGTAGATGAAGGTGCAGATGTCCTCCGGGGTGACCGCCTCGTAGAGCGCCGCCCAGGTGACGTCGTCGCCGCCACCGCCTTTGGCGGCCAGGTCCTCCATCGAGACTGCGTCCTCGGCGCTGCCGGTCATCAGCACGACGTGCTCCAGCTGCGGCAGTTGGTCGCGCACCTGGCGCACCTTCTCCAGCTGTTCGGCGTCCTCGACGACGACGACCCTGGAGTCGGAGTTCTCGAGGACGTAGCGGCACTCCTCGGGCGAGTTCGTCTGGTAGATCGGGACGACGGTGGCGCCGATCGAGAGCGCGGCGAAGTCGAAGTAGGTCCACTCGGGTCGGGTGTTGCCGAGGATCGAGACGCGGTCGCCCTTCTCGATCCCGAGGGTGACCAGCCCGAAGGCCAGCGGCCGGACGATCTCCAGAACCTCGGCGAAGGTCTTGCTGACCCAGGCGTCGCCCTCCTTGTAGCGGACGGCGACATTCGGCCCGTACTGCGCCGCTGCCTTCGGCAGAAGGTCGGCAATCGTCTTCGAATTGGTACCTCTCCCCGACATCTGCCGGGGGAGTCTAGTTCAGCGCCGAGCCGCGCGGTGCGTCTGTCGGGACTGACCTGAGCTGAGGCTGCGCAGCGAGCTTTCGAACAACGTCCTGTCGATCCGGCCGTGGTATATCGGGACCCCCATCTGCACGCATTTCCCGATCACCTCCTGTCGCTCCATCTGCATCTGGTCGGCGAGCTCGGCGGGCGTCAGGTGATGGGCCATCGATGACCTCCAGGTCGTTGAAAATGGGTAACCCATGTCTATCGCTGCGGCCGGATGTCGTCAACTGGGAAAATGACGCTGTGTCCTCGGAAGTCGCCGCCAAGCCACTGCCTCAGCGGGGCAGGCTGTGGATCATCGCCGTGCTGGCCCTGTGCCTGTTCGCGCTCGGCTACGTGATCGTCCAGATGTCGACGCAGGAGCCGGGGGACCCCGTCGTCCACGTCGCCGGGATAGAAGAGGCGCAGCGGACCTTCAGCGGCATGCCGCAGGAAGGGGACCGGCTCGGCTCCGACGACGCCCCGGTGACGATCCAGGTCTTCAACGACCTGCAGTGCGACAACTGCCGCGACGACTTTCTCTCGACGATCCCGGCGCTGGCCGAACGCTACGCCCGGCCGGGCGACGTGAAGCTCCTCTATCGCCACTACTCGAACAGCATTCAGCCGGAGCAGCTCGGCTTCTACGGCGCCGAGGCTGCCGCCGACCAGGGCTACGGCTGGCAGTACACCTACCTCTTCTTTCGCAACCAGGATGAAGCCGAACGCTTCGGCGTCGATCAGGAGTTCCTCGCCTCGATCGCGGGCTCGGTGGAGGAGCTGGACCTCGAAGAATGGGATGCCGACCTCGAGCAGAACGGTCAGCAGGGCGGCCCGATCGACAAACGGCTCGAAAGCTACGAGGAACTCGGTCGCAACCTCGAAATCCGCACCGGCCAGGGGATGGTCCTCACCGGCCCCAGCGGGACCGTCACCTTGCAGGGAGGCCCCTCAATGGCCGAGGTCGAAGCGGCGATCGCCGAAGTCGAATAGCGCAGCCGAGATTCAGCACAGCCGGCTGTGCTCAGAGCCGGTTGCGTTACGCGACGCGGCGCAGGCGCGCCCGTGGGGCGATCACGTCCCGCCACTCGGAATCGACGATGTGTGCCGGCGCGGTGGTGGCGAGGAAGTCGGCAAGGATCGCGGCGAGCGCGTCGGGGTCTTCCAGGTTCGGGAAGTGGGCGGCGCGGGGGAGGGTCTCGAAGCGGCAGTTGGGGATGGCCGCGTGGGCTTCGAGCCCGTGTGAGAGCGGAATCGTGCGGTCGCGCTCGCCCCAGACGATCAGGGTCGGCATCTCCTTCAGCAGGTAGAGCCGGTCGGTGGCGCTGACCTTCTGGCCCTGGACGTCGATCACCGAGCGCAGCGTCTGCAGGAAGGCACGGCGGGATCCGGGCTCCTGCAGCGGCCCGAGGGCACGGGCGACGGCCGTCAGGTAGACGCCGGTGGAGTTGCCGTGCTTCCGCAGCCTGGCGCCGGCGGCTGCGATCGCCCCGACCAGCCGCGGCCTCGTCGCGACCCGCAACAGCGCCGCCGAGCCCGGCAGCGCCGCGCCGCGGAGCAGCGGGCTGACGTCATGCCCGAGGCCGCCGCTGGAGATCAGGACCAGGCGCTCGGTGCGCTGGGGGAACTGGTAGAAGAACTGCATCGCGACGCCGCCGCCGAGCGAGTGGCCGACGATCGTCGCCCGTTCGACCCCGATCGTCGTCAGCAGGTCGCGGATGCTCGCCGCGTGCGCCCCCAGCGAGTAGTCGCCCCGCGGAGTCGCCGCGTCCCCGTGGCCGATCAGGTCCGGCGCGATTACCCGGTGGGAGCCGGCGAGCTGCAGCGCGACCGTCTCCCAGTGGCGCGACGAGTTGATCATCCCGTGGATCAGGACGACGGTCGGGCCGCTGCCGACGGTGCGGTAGACGGCCCGGTGTCCGTGCAGGTTCGCCTCGTGGACCTCGAAGGCGGGCGCGGGTGACATGTGGAGACACTAGCGACCGCGCCGACCGCGAAAACTAAAGAGGTGCCGTGCGCGCTCGGATGGCATTTGCATGCGCTCCTTCCGCTTTCGGCTGCTCCATCCCGCGCTGCTGCTCGCTCTCGTCGCCCTGGTATGGCTGGCTGCGCCAAGTCCTGCGGCAGCCAAGAACGACAAGCTCCGCAGCCACGTCGCGGCGCAGCGCAGCCTCGGCAAGGCGAAGCAGCGGACGGCTGCCCGCGAGCCGTTCCTCTGGGGCGCGCTGGTCAGCGACCAGCTGACCGGCCACGGCGCTGGGGCCGCCCTTCCTCCTCCGCTTCAACTGGGAGATGAACGGCTACTGGTTCCCCTGGGCCGAGGACGCCAACGGCAACCGCCCGGGCGAGAGCCGACATTCCGATCTGGGTCTGGTGCCCAACGTCGACTTCGAAGACAAGCTCCGCAGCCTCGCGTCCTTATATCCCGGCAAGGCCTTTGTGGAGTGGACCTGCCTCGACGGCTACAACTCTGGGACCAACCCGGCCAAGGACGACCGCTGGCGCAGCTTCGACCAGCTCTACCAGCTGCAAATCGAAGCTTTCGCGGCGGGGATCCGGAATTTGGGATAGCGTCGACTTGGGCAGCGTGTCCAACGATGCGGGAGGATTGACGATGAGGCAGGTCGTAGGAAGCTCTGGGCGGGTGCGAGTCTTTCCGCTGCTGGCGCTGCTGGTCGGAGTTTTCCTCCTGACCGCCGGACCGGCTGTCGCCGACGAATCGGGGATCGAAGACAACCCGCCCTACATCGCCGGTGGTGAACTCAGCCCCAGCAGCCTCTCCTACGAAGGCGGAAGCGTCCAGATACGGGCGGAAATCATCGACGACCGCGGTCTGTACATGACCTACGCGCAGATCTACCGGCCCGACGCCTCGAGCGAATCGATCCAGCTCTTCGAGGGATACAAAGACAACTACTTCGCCACCCTCGAAGTGCCGCCGAACTATTCCGACATCCCGGCCGAATACGGCGTCGAAGTCCAGGCCTACGACAACAACGGCGCCTACTCGGCGAGCCTGATCGGCGGCGTCCAGGTGGAAGCCGCGCCGCAGTTCGACGAATCGCCTTACGTAACCAATGCCGAACTGAACCCGTCGTTCCTTCCCGGCGAGGGGGGGACGGTGACGATCAGCGCCGACGCCGGCGACAACCGCGGGCTCGCCGGTCTCTTCGCGACGGTCGCCCTGCCGGGCGGTGGCAGCCTGGAAGTCCCGATGAACCCGACCAGCTCCTCCCACTTCGAAGGCACCTACGAAGTGCCCGCGAACCCCGGTCCGCTCGCTGCCGAATACGTCGTCGAAGTCGTCGCCCAGGACGACATCGGCCAGGAGGGTCGGGGCAGCGCGGGGATCATCACGGTGGCGCCGCCACTCCCGCCTCCAAGTGCCGGCTTGCTCGAGATCCTGCCCGCCGACCGCTCGTTCGGCTCCGTCAAGGTCGGTAAGCAAGCCGAGCGCACTGTCTTCGTCCGCAATCTCCCGCGCAAGGGCGGCGAGCCGGTCGAGGCGACGGCGACGATCATCGGCTCAGGCGCCTTCTCCATCGCCGGATCGAGTTCGGCGGTCCACTTTGTCCTGCAGCCCGGCGAGAAACGCGCCTTCACGGTCGCCTTCCAGCCGACGAGCCCCGGCGAGCAGTTCGCCGCCCTGGAAATCCTGCGTGACGACGGCGGCCAACCCGGTCTCACCGTCAACCTCGCGGGACGGGGATCCCGCTAAGGGATCGCCTCAGCCCAAAGAAGCCGATCGCTGCCATCTTGAGGTCGCAATTTGCGACCTCAAAACCAGCTCTCGGTCGAACTGACCCAAGTCCTTGCGGATCGAGCGGAGCAGGTCGCGCTGCAGCATCGTGGCCTTGGTGTTGCTGTCCAGCCCGGCTTCACCCCCAGAGGAGCAAATCGTTGGTGAACCGTGCCATGAACTTCTCTAGGTCTGGTGGAGTGTCGTCGTTTCCGATCCTGCCGATCAGGTCCAAGAACTGCGCGTAGATGTCGGCCACTTTGTCCCAGCGGTACTGCTGGGCGATTCGCTGGCGGGTGAAAAACTCGCCACCCGCAAAGACGAAGAGGGCGCCGCTCACTGCGATCACCGGCCCCGACCAGAACCACGAGTACACCCCGGAGAGCACCCCGATCCCTTGCTCAGTGAAAACCAAAGGACGCTTGCGCCGACCGCCGTGCCCGCCCCTCGACATCACAAATTGTGATTTCAAGTGCACCAACTCCTCGATCGATAGCTGGAACATGAAGTCGGCCGGGAACGCTTCTCGTTTCGCCGGAACTGCTGCACGAGGACTCGGGTTCAACTCCGCACAGATCAGCGCGATCCTCATCCAGCATCACTTGGCGGCCACGTACGACCAGGATTCGCTACTCGACCGCTGGAGCCGTAAGCACCTGCGGCAACGCACATTCTCCCCCCGGATCGACCATGTCGAAATGATGTCAAACAGGTCGGATGCTGTTGTCTACATCGGGGCGCCCGGATTTGAACCGGGGACCTCACCGACCCGAACGGTGCGCGCTACCAGGCTGCGCCACGCCCCGAGAGGGGTGATTATCTCAGAGCGCCGCTTGGGACGCGGGACGGCGCGCTCGCCGCTACTTTGGACGGGAAGGCGGTTCCCATTCGATGACGATGGCGCGCAGGCTGATCCCGATCCTCGCGGTGGCGCTGCTGGCGGCAATGCCGGCGGCGGCCCACGCCTACCTGCCGCCGGGCTTCGTCGGGATCTCGCCACAGACCACCGGCACCGCGAAGGACTACGAGCTGATGCGGGAAGCGGGGATCAAGAGCGTCCGCCAGCCGCTGGTCTGGGCCGCCGTCGAGCCGGAGAACCCCGCCTTCTCCGAGCGCCAGTGGGGCTACATGGACCACGAGGTGAAGCTGGCCGCCGAGGCGGGGATGGAGATCTTCCCGTTCATCGTCAACTCGCCACGCTGGGTCGCCGCGGAAGGGTCCGATCTGCCGGTCGCCAACGCCTGGCAACGGCGCGCCTGGGCCTCCTTCATACGCGCGGTCGTCAATCGCTACGGCATCGAAGGCTCCTACTGGCGTGAAGAAGAGGACGTGCCCTACGTCCCGATGCGGCGGTTCGAGATCTGGAACGAGCAGAACATCGTCACCTTCGCCAACGACCCAGAACCGAAGCGGTTCGCGGTCCTGATCCGGATCGCCGGCCGGGTTCTCCACCGCCAGCAGCCGAGCGCGAAGGTAATCGTCGGCGGGCTCTTCGGCCGGCCGCTGCAGATCCCCCCCAACATCGCCTCCGGCGACTTCCTCAGCCGCCTCTACGAGGCCGGACGGGTGAAGCCGTACTTCGACGGCGTCGCCCTGCACCCCTACGTCGCCGACGCCCGGGCGATGGCGGCCCAGCTGCGCAATCTGCGCCGGATCATGCGGGCCCACAACGACGAGGAAGCGGCGCTCTACGTGACCGAGCTGGGCTGGGGATCCGACAGCGGGCCGACCCGCTGGCAGCGTGGCCTCTACGGACAGGCGCACCAGCTCGACAAGGCTCTCGCGATCATCTCCGCCAACCGGGTCCGCTGGCGAATCCGCGGCGTCTGGTGGTTCACCTGGTCTGACGAAGGCGGCAGCTGCATCTTCTGTCACTCGGCTGGTCTGCTGACCGAAAAGAGGGAAGGCAAGCCGGCCTGGTACCGGTTCAACGAATGGACCGGGGGAGATGCCGAGACGGTGCCCAAGGTGGATGACGACAAGCTCGAGGAGGGAGAAGAAGTCGCGCCGGAATAGTGGTAGGGCTCGGTGAAACCCCCGCGCACGCCTGGCGGCGGCGGACACTGCGCGGTACGGCGTCCTCAGTCGGCCGAATAGCGCTGCTATCCGGCCTCCCTGCGTCCTTGCCCCGCTTGGCCCGGCGCTCGCCAGCCGCACACGCGGGTGTCGCCAATCCCTACTAGGCTCCGCTCGGACTTCCAAACGAGCAAAGGAGCAGTTTCGATGGCTTTCTCCGTACCCGACCTGCCGTACGCATACGACGCGCTCGAGCCTCACATCGACGAGGAAACGATGCGCATCCACCACGACAAGCACCACCAGGCGTACGTCGACAAAGCCAACGCCGCCCTCGAGGGGACCGAGTGGGCCGACCGCGATGTCGAGGATGTCCTCCGCAACCTCTCCGCTCTGCCGGGTGACAAGCAGGCGGCGGTCCGCAACAACGCCGGCGGCCACTACAACCACAGCCTCTTCTGGCAGATGATGGGCCCGGACGGCGGCGGTGAGCCGGACGGCGACCTGGGCGCTGCGATCGGCGACGCCTTCGGCTCATTCGATTCCTTCAAGGAGGAGTTCAAAAACGCCGGCATCGCCCGCTTCGGCTCCGGCTGGGCCTGGCTGGTCAAGGACTCCTCCGGCCTCGCCGTGGTCTCGACCCCGAACCAGGACTCGCCGATCTCCGACGGCACCACTCCGCTGCTCGGTGTCGACGTCTGGGAGCACGCCTACTACCTGAAGTATCAGAACAAGCGCCCGGAATACCTCGACGTCTTCTGGAACGTCGTCAACTGGGACTACGTCGCGGAGAGGTTCGCCTCGTAGCTCGGCTCTGAGGCTGCGGGAATTTGGTCCATCGCGTGCTCGGCCAGTGCCGTGATCGTCAGGCTGGGGTTGACGCCTACGTTCGCCGGCACCGCCGAGCCGTCGCAGACGAGCAGGTTCTCGTAGCCGAAGACCCGCTGGCGGGCGTCGACGACGCCGTCCTCCGGGCCGTGCCCGATCACCGCGCCGCCGAGGATGTGGGCGGTGGTCGGCACGTTCAGCAGCGCCTCGGTCATCGAGCTCTGGGCGATGCCTCCGGTGCGCTTGGCCAGCCATTCCGCCGCGTCGTTGGCGACCGGGATGTAGGTCGGGTTCGGTTTCTCCGGGTCCTGTTCGGTCTGCAGCCAGACGTTGCCTGAGCGTTTCAGCGTCGGGCGCAGGGCGATCGCGTTGTCGAGCGTCTGCATGACGAGGAGGATGATCGTGCGGCGCGACCAGCCCTTCGGCCACAGCAGTTTGGCGAAGCGACCGGGGTGGCGCAGCATCTGTCCGAGCAGTTTCAGCGGTCGGGTGACGCGGGTCCCGTCGCCGACCAGGAGCGTGTAGAGCAGGCTCATCGAGTCGCCGTCCTTGCCGTAGCTGACGGTCTCGATGTGGGTATCGGCGTCGGGGTAGATGCTGCCGCTGATCGCCACCCGGCGGGTTAGGTCTTCCGGATAGTCCTCGGGGACGGTGACGGCGAGGATCATCTCGCTGTTGGTCCGCACCAGCTCGCCGAGGCGGTTGGAGATGCGGGGGAGGGCGCCGCCGAGGCGGCAGCGCTGCAGCAGTTTGTTGGTCCCCAGGGCGCCGGCGGCGACGATCACGCCGCGCGCCTTCAGGGTCCGCTTGCCGCGCCCGGGAAGGACCCCGGAGCGCTCGCTGGCGACGCTGTAGCCGTCGCTGCCGTCGGCGGTGCCGATCGGGCGGATCTCGGTCACGGTGCGGTCGGGGATCACCTCGACGCCGCGCTGTTCGGCCAGGTAGAGGTAGTTCTTGACCAGGGTGTTCTTGGCGCCGTGCGGGCAGCCGACCATGCACCGCCCGCAGAAGCTGCAGCCGGTGCGGTCGGGTCCCTCACCGCCGAAGAAGGGGTCCGGGACGGTCTGGCCGGGGGCTCCGAAATAGACCCCCACCGGGGTCTTCTGGTAGGTGTCGCCGACGCCGATCTGTTCGCCGTACTCGCGCAGGAGGTTGTCGGCGGGGTCGTCGGTCTGCACCTGGGTGACGCCGAGCATCCGCTGCGCTTCGTCGTAGTGCGGGGCCAGCTCGGACTCCCAGTCGGCGAGGTCTCCCCACTGCGGGTCCTTGAAGAACTTCGTGGGCGGGACGTAGAGGGTGTTGGCGTAGCCGAGGCTGCCGCCGCCGACGCCGGAGCCGCTGACCACCGAGACGTCCTTGAAGGTCGAGAGGCGGAAGATGCCGCGCAGGCCGAGGCGCGGCGCCCAGAAGTAGCGGCGGATGTCCCAGGTCGACTTCGGGAAGTCCTTGTCGGTGAAGCGCTTGCCGCACTCCAGGACGGCGACCTTGTAGCCCTTTTCGGCCAGGCGCAGGGCCGACACCGACCCCCCGAATCCGGAGCCGACAACGATCCAGTCGTAGTCGTACTGGCTCATCAGCCAGTCCAGCCTACCGGGGTTTTAGGCTTCGCCTGGCTCGAGCGGGCGGAAGTCGCTGGTGCGGGCGCCGCAGACCGGGCAGAACCAGTCCTTGGGAATGTCCTCGAAGGAGGTTCCCGGCGGGATGCCGCCGTCCGGATCGCCGATCGCCGGGTCGTAGATGAACCCGCAGCTGTCGCAGATCCAGAGGGTCGCGTCTTTGGTCTCGGTGGTGCTCATGTCCTAGATGTTAGAGGCGCCGGCGCCGTTATTTGCCGAAGCTGACCTGCGGCGCGCTGCGCTCGGAGGCGTCCTCGATCTCGAAGTACTCGCGCGCGGTGAAGCCGCCCTGGTTGGCGATGATCGAGCCCGGGAACTGCTGGATGTCCGTGTTGTAGGACTGGACGTTGGAGTTGTAGATCCGGCGCGAGGCCTGGATCTCGTCCTCGAGCTCGGAGAGGTTGCGGCTCAGCTGCTGGAAGTTCTCGGTCGCCCGCAGGGTCGGGTAGTTCTCGGCCACCGCTTTCACGTCGGCCAGTGCCTGGGTCAGCTGCTGCTCGGCTTTGGCGGTCTCCTCGACCCCCTGCGCCTGCATCGCCGCGGCCCGCGCCTGGGTCGTTTTCTCGAAGGTCGCGCTCTCGTGCTCGGCGTAGCCCTTGACCGTTTCGACCAGGTTGGGGACGAGGTCGTGCCGACGTTTGAGCTGCACGTCGATCCCGCTCCAGGACTCGTCCACCCGGTTGCGCGCGGCGATGATCGAGTTGCGCTTCGCGATGAAGTAGAAGACCGCGAGAACGAGAATCGCGACGACGACGATGATGGCGATGGTCATTGAGGCTCCTGTGGTCGAACCGGGCTTGCGCTCATCCTAACGCTGCGGCGTTCGTCCTTTGTAGCCCTATAGCCGACAAAGGACGAACGCCGGAGGGTGGACGCGTAGGATCGCGGCGTGAGCGCGAAGGCCGAAGCGGGGGAATGGGCCGAGATCGTCGCCCGTTACGGCGAGCGGAACGGGCTCAGCTACGAGCCGGTTGGCGGGATCAACCCCAAGGACGGGCCGGTGGCGCTCTGCGTCGGCGGCGCTAACCGTCTGACGGGACAGCTGACAGAAGGCTTCTGGGGCGCCTCCTGCGACGCCGACGAAAAGGAGGTCGGCGGCTTCTTCAGCAAGGCGGTGGTGCCTACGGCGCTGCTCGCCAAGGCCCACATGCCGGACCTGGCGCGGGTCGTTCCCGCCTTCAACGTCGAGTCGATCGAGGGGCACGAGGCGCTCACCCAGCGCTTCCAACGCAAGGTCGAGTTCGAGTCGATCGACTTCAACAAGCGCTTCCTGGCGACGGTGCCGAGGGAGTACGACCCGGTGGCGCTGCGCGAGCTCTTCAGTCCCGGCTTCCTCAGTTGGGTGACGACGATCCAGGGAGAGATCGACTTCGGTGTCAACGACCGCCAGCTCTGGTTCCTCTGGCGGCTCGGCGAGCGCAGCGAGGCGGAACTGAAGACGGCGCTGAAGAACGCCGGCCAACTCTTCCGGCGGCTGCAGGGGGAGATGGACGAGAGCGGAATCCACATCTACCCGCCTGGCCCCTGGCACGCGGGCCTGGAGCCGTTCCCGGCCGAAGCTCAGGCGGGGTAGCCCGGGTCGCCGGGCAGGACGACACGGACCTCAGCGCCGTCTTCGGCGATCACCACGGGCAGGATCGGTTCGAGGCTGCGTTCCCTGTAAGCGGCCAGTGCCTCGTCGGAGGTGCGGAACTCGGCCAGCCAGCGCAACTGGGTCTGGGTCGGGAAGGAGAGGACGAGCTCGCCGGCCTCCTGTGCCGTGAGCGCCGCGGCGGGCTCGAACCAGCGCGCCTCGGTGGTCTCGACGCCGTCGGGCTGCGGCGGTGTGTGAGCGGGGGCGAGGGCGAGGAAGAACCAGGCGTCGAAGCGGGTTGCGATCACCTCCGGCGTGATCCAGCGGGTGAAGGGCACCAGTTCCTCCCCGGCGGGTAGCTCGATCCCGGCCTCCTCGGCCAGCTCCCGCAGGGCGCAGGCGCGCAGGCCCGCTTCTTCGGCGCCGTCGGCCTCGTCGAGCGAGCCGCCGGGGAAGACCCAAACCCCGGGCATGAACCTCGCTTCCTCGCTGCGCCGCAGCATCAGCACCTCGAGCGCGCGCTGGGAGTGCTTGCCGCCGCGCCGCAACAACACGACCGATGCCGCCGGCCGGGGCGTCGAGGGGGGCCCGAAGTTGGGCATCTCCGCCGGTCCCCGTCGCCGCTCCTCCATGCAACCCACCCTAACGGGGTGTGGTTGAGCTTTGGCCTCCTATGGATGCCTAACCTCAACCACACCCTCAGCTGAGAACGCGGCGGCGCTCGCGGCGGACCCAGGCGCGGTGGGCGAGCCAGGCGAGGAGGGCGATCAGGACGATCGGGCCGAGGATCGCGAGCGCGACGACGGTGACCGCGGCGGCGACGGCGAGGATGCGGCCGGCGTTGTCGAGCGCGTCGCCGATGCCCCAGGCGCCGCCGCCGGAGGATTCCTCGGAGGCGCCGGTCTCGATCCGGACCAGGACGCGGGAGTAGTCGGCGCGCCGCTCGAGGTGCTGGAGCTGAGCGCGGAGGCGGGCGCGGTGGCTTCGCTCCCCCGCCAGCTCGGCTTCGACCGCTTCGCGCTCCGATTCGGTTTCCGCTCCTTCCAGCTGGGCGAGGAGGCTGTCGATCCGTGCCTTGGAGTCCTGCAGCAGCTCGCTGGCGGCGACGGTCGGGGCGGTGATGTCGTCGGTCGCCTCGTGGCGCGAGCGGACCTCGTCGATCGCCGAGAGCGCGGCGAGCGCGTCGCCGAGCTTGGCGCTGGGAATCAGCAGTTCGAACCGAGCAGCGGCTTCGCCCGGTTTGCCCTCGCGGGTGGAGGAGCTCATCACGATCCCGTCGTGGGCGTGGACCGCTTCGAAGACCTCGGAGGAGTCGTCGCCGATGTCGGCGGGCGCGGCGGCGAGGGTCAGCTCGGCGGAGCGTTCGACGGCGCGGTCGGGGTGGAAGCTCGTGTTGAAGTCCTCGTTGGAGGGCTGGATCGCGGTGCTGCCCGCGGAGGACGCCGCCGAGCTATGGGTGGCGTTGCCGCCGACCAATTCGCCCTCGGCCTCCGGTCCAGCCGTCTGCGGCGCTGGTATCGACCTCTCGAACTCACAGCACGAGTGGTGACGTGACCCAGCGTCCTGCGCGGCGTCCCTGTCGATGTTGAGCGTCGTGTGTGACTGGGGGCCCTGCATCGCCACCAGCGCCGTGGTGACGGCGATCGCCAGGATCGCCACTCCTCCGGCCGGGATCAGCAGCTTTTGCGGCTGCATCGACCGCAGCCGCTCGAAGGGGGTCCATCTCCAGTGCGAGCGCCGCGGGAAGCCCGCGGCGGCGCGCTGGTCGAGCTCGGCGCTGAACTCGGGCCGCGGCGTCGGCCGCAGCTCTCGCAGGTCTGCGGCCAACTGATCGTCCCTAGGCGTTTCCATCGCAGGCCTCCCTCAGCTTGGTCATCGCTCGGTGCAGCTTGGTGCCGGCGTTCGACTCGCCGATGCCGAGCACCCGGGCAATCTCGGCATTGGCGAGGCCGGCGAAGAACTTGAGCGCGATCAGCTCGCGCTCGCTGGGCTCAAGGCGCTCCAGGGCCGCCGAGACGGTCGAATCGCCGCTCGTCGTGCTCGGCGCTCCGATCGGGGGTCAGGCTCTCCAGGTCCGCCGGCTCGGCGGTCAACTCGGCTTGGCGGCCGCGGCGGCGCAGCTCGTCGAGCGCCGCGTTGCGGGCGATCCCGAACAGCCACGCCCGCGGCGCGCCCCGCTCTGGGTCGAAGCGGTTGCGCTTGCGGTAGGCGCGCTCGAAGGCGGCGGCGGTGACTTCCTCGGCAGCGGGAGCATCGCGCAGCAGGCTGGCGACGTAGGCGTAGACGTCGTCGCGGCTGGATCGGTAGAGGCGCTCGAAGGCGATGTCGCCCTCCCGCGGCGTGTCGGTGGCCTCTGCCACGAGTGCCTGCTCCATGCCCGTACTACGACCCGGATCGGAATTCATCACGGGCGAGTATCGGCGTTGGCGAGTCGACCTCCCTATAGGGCGACTAACTCGCCAATCGTCAGGCAGCCTGTGGCAGGTCCGCCGGCGCCGAGGCAACGGCGGCCCGGACTGAGTCACGGGCGATCGCGACCAGCTCGCGCAGCTCGTCCTCGGAGATCGAGAGCGGTGGCATCAGCACCACCGTGTTGCCGAGCGGGCGGATGAAGGCGCCGCGCTTGCGCGCCTCGACCGTCACCCGGTGGCCCATCCGCAGCGCGTCGTCGTGGTCGCCGAGGTCGATGCCGACCATCACGCCCTTCTGGCGCACCTCCGCGACCTCGGGCAGCGCTGCGACCTTGGCCAGCAGCTCTGCGAAGAGGGCGATTTTCGGCTGCAGACGCTCCAGCGTCCGCTCCTGCTCGAAGACATCGAGGTTGGCGAGCGCCGCCGCGCAGGCGAGTGGGTTGCCGGTGTAGGTGTGGCCGTGGAAGAAGGTCCTGAACTCCTCGTAGTTGCCGAGGAACCCGTCGTAGATCTCTTCCGTCGTCAGGGTCGCCGCCAGCGGCAGGTAGCCGCCGGTGATCCCCTTCGCCAGGCACATCAGGTCCGGCGCGACGCCTTCCTGCTCGCAGGCGAACATCGTCCCGGTGCGGCCGAACCCGGTCGCCACCTCGTCGCAGACGAGCAGCACGCCGAAGCGGTCGCAGAGCGAACGCGCCGCGCGCAGGTAGCCGGGCGGCTGGACGAGGACCCCGGCCGCCCCTTGGACCAGCGGCTCGACCACGACTGCCGCGACCTCGTCCCCATGCGCCTCCAGCACCCGCTCGAGGTCGGCGGCGTCGCCCGGCTCGGCGACGTGGGTCTCGAACAGCAGCGGCCGGTAGGTCGAGTGGAAGAGGTCGATGCCGCCGATCGAGACCGAGCCGATCGTGTCGCCGTGGTAGGCCTCGCGCAGGCGCACGAACTCGGTCCGGCGGGCGTGCTCGCCGCCGCGCTGCTGCTGGTACTGGAAGGCGATCTTCAGCGCGATCTCTGCTGCGGTCGAGCCGGAGTCGGAGTAGAAGACGCGCGACAGGCCCTCGGGCGCGATCTCGACCAGCCGCGCCGCCAGCTCGGTCGCGCCAGGGTGGGTCAGGCCCAGCATCGTCGTGTGGGCGACGCGATCGAGTTGGTCGCGCACCGCGGCGTCGATCACCGGGTGCCGGTGCCCGTGGACGTTGCACCAAAGCGCCGCCGTCCCGTCCAGGTAACGCCGCCCCTCGCTGTCGAAGAGGTAGGAGCCCTCGCCACGCTCGATCACCAGCGGCTCTTCCTCGCTCCAGCCCTGCTGCTGGGTGAAGGGATGCCAGACGTAGTCGCGATCGAGCTGCGCGTGGTCCACCGGCATGGGGCGGACGTTAGCCCCGGGTGCGGCGGGAGCGGCGAGTGATATGCATCACACGAACAAATATTGCCCTTCTGAAAAGGTTGCGCATATGCAACTATTGACGAGATGAATGTGACGGACTTGAAAGCGCTGACCGAGGCCTCCCGTCAGGAGGTCGGCGTGGACGAGCGTGAGAGCGCCGCCCGCCTCGGCGCCCTCCTGCACCACGTCTTCCTCTACGACCGCGGCAACCAGCTGCGGGTGATCGAGGAGACCGGCCTCTCGATGACGCAGTGCAAGGCGCTGCTGGAGCTCGGCGGCCTCGGCGGCGACGCCCAGGCCTGGCAGGTCACGGACCTCGCCGAGGTCTTCGGCGTCTCCGTGCCCTCGATGAGCCGCGCGGTCGACGCGCTGGTCAAGGCGAAGCTGGCGACGCGGGTCGAGGACCCCGACGATCGCCGGGTGCGCCGGGTGAAGATCACCGCCAAGGGCAAGGACCTGGTCGCCACGCTCGTCACCGTCCGCATGACCGGAATCGAGGCCTTCGTAACCACCCTCACCGCGGCGCAGCGACGCAAGCTCGACGCCGCGGTCGAGTCGCTGATGGAGCGCGAGGACCTCGCCCAGACTTATGAGGCTCTGAAAGGAAGTGAGCGCGCTTGACCCGTTACCGCCACCTGATCACCGACGACAACCGCAAGTGGTGGACGCTCGGAGCGATGTGCTTCGCGCTGTTCATGATCATGCTCGACAACACGGTCGTGAACGTCGCGTTGCCGTCCATTCAAAAGGACCTGGGCGCTTCCATCAGCGGCCTGGAGTGGACGATCAACGGCTACACGCTCTCCTTCGCGGTGCTGCTGGCGACCGGCGGCCGGCTCGGCGACATCTTCGGGCGGCGGCGGATGTTCCTCGCCGGCGTCGTCATCTTCGCCACCTCTTCGGCGACCGCCGGCTTCGCGCCGAACGAGACCGCGCTGGTCCTCAGCCGCGTGGTCCAGGGCGTCGGCGCGGCACTGATGATGCCGGGCACGCTCTCGATCATCACCGACGCCTTCCCCGCCCACGAGCGTGGCAAGGCGATGGGGACCTGGGCCGGCGTCTCGGCCCTGGCCCTGGCCGTCGGGCCGGTGCTGGGCGGCTTCCTCACCGAGCACGTCAGCTGGCGGGCAATCTTCTACATCAACATCCCGGTCGCGATCGGGGCGGTGGTGGCGACGCTGTTCGCGGTGCGCGAGTCGCGCGACACCTCCGTCGGCCGCGAGGTCGACTACGCCGGGGTCGCGGTGCTGACCGTCGGCCTGACGGCGCTCGTCCTCGCGCTGGTCGAGGGCAACGCCTGGGGCTGGGGATCGGCTCAGATCATCGGCCTGCTGGCGCTCGCCGCGGTGGCGCTGCCGGCCTTCGTCTTCGTCGAGAACCGGGTCAAGGCGCCGATGGTGCAGTTCGACCTGCTCAGCGACCGTAACTTCCTCGCCTCGGTCTGCGTCGCCCTGATCATCACCTTCGCGATGATGGGCGTCTTCTTCTTCCTCGCCCTTTACATGCAGGACATCCTCGGCTACTCGCCGCTGGAGGCGGGGATCCGGTTCCTGCCCTCGACCCTGATGATCGTCGGCGTGGCGCCGGTTGCGGGACGGCTCTCGGACCGCTTCGGGCCGAGGTGGCTGATCGCCGGCGGGCTGTTGATCGTCTCCGCCTCGCTGTTCAGCTTCAGCCGCATCGCGGTCGACTCCTCATACCTCGACCTGCTGCCCGGGTTCATGCTGCTCGGCATCGGCGTCGCGATGACGATGTCGCCGATGACCAGCGCGGCGATGAACGCGGTGCCGGTGCAGAAAGCCGGGATCGCCTCCGGGGTGCTTTCGATGTTCCGCATGGTCGGCGGCAGCCTCGGGATCGCCATCACCGGCGCGATCTTCCAGGGCCTGGTCAGCTCGAAGCTGGACTCGCTGTTGGGTGGGACCGGGGTCACCGCGGCACAGCAGCAGTCGATCTCCGACCAACTCGGCGGCGGCGGTGTGCCGAACGTGCCGGGGCTGAACGCGGCGCAGGTAAAAGAAGTCGCCGCGGCGGGCAACGAAGCATTCGTCTACGCGCTCAGCCATGCGATGACCGTCTCCGGCTTCGTTGCCCTCACCGGGGCGCTGATCGGAGCGACCGCGATCCGGGCCAAGGCCAAGGGTCCCACCACCCTCGAGGCCGCTGTCGCTGAGGCCAATCCTGGTGGCGAGGCGATTGCTGTTGAGGAGGCTCGGGAGGCGGCGCAGCCCGCTTAGGGTTGGCGGGGAGGGTGGCGGCGGCGGCCCTGGGAGTACCCCCGAGCGGATCGGATTTCGGCTGAGCCCCGAACGCGCTTGTCGGCTCCATGCTGAGTACCCAGGGACCCCACCGGCACCCTCCGTACTGGGGTCCGGATTATGGTGCCGGCCGATGTTGATCTTGCTGCCGCCGTCTGAAGGGAAGGCTCGTCCGGAGAGGGGTGAGCCGCTGGATCTGGGCTCGCTCGTTTATGCGGAGGAGCTTGGGGATCTGCGGGCGAAGCTGATGGACGCTTTCGACCCTCTGCTGAGGGATGCGCCCGCGGCACCTGCAGCCACTGTGTACACGGGTGTCCTTTATGGGCGACTGGGGCTTGCCGAGCTGCCGGCGCCGGCGCGGGAGCGGGTTTTGATTGCCAGTGCGCTTTGGGGGTTCGTGCGCCCGGACG
Organism: uncultured Actinomycetes bacterium; assembly: GCA_963724745.1. Taxonomy (GTDB): domain Bacteria; phylum Actinomycetota; class Thermoleophilia; order Solirubrobacterales; family 70-9; genus VAYN01. The sequence goes on along the minus strand of CAVRVU010000004.1, from coordinate 27,504 downwards.
ACCGGATTCCCCATTACAGGTTCCCGCCGAAGACGCGCCTGAAGGGCTTCGAGGCGCCAAACGCCTACTGGCGGCCGGCGCTGGCCGAGGCGCTGCCCGACAAGGAGGGAGACCTTGTCATCGACATGCGCTCGGGTGCGTATGTCCCGGCCTGGAAGCCGAAACGGGCGACGCTGCTTGCGGTTCGCGCCTTCACCGAACCGGACGGTGAGCGCAAGGTCGTCTCGCACATGGCCAAGGCGGTCCGCGGCGACGTCGCGCGAGCGCTGCTGAAGGCGAAGAAGGCGCCGTCCGACCCCGAGTCCGCCGCTGAGCTCGCCGAGGCCGCCGGCTTCACCGCCGAGCTGTCCGACGGCAGCCTCGACGTAATCGTCTGACCCCCCGCCGACGGGCCTAAAACCTCCTCTATACGTCGGGAAATCGGCCCGTCGGCGGAAAGGGGGGCCATGAATTCGAATCGGAGATGTTGAGGAGCGGGAGGGTGAGGACCGGGGCAGCGCCCAGGGCGGCGATCGTCTCGCGGTTGGAGCGCTCGATCTCGGATGGCTCTTCCGGCCAGGGGGTGAGGACTACGGCCACTACCTCGAGGCCGGCGGCTCGGGCGGCCTCGAGCGTCAGAAGGGTGTGGTTGATCGTCCCCAGGCCGGGGCTGGCGACGACGACCACCGGGTAGCAGAGGTCGGCGGCGAGATCGCGCACCAGGTAGCCGGGAGAGAGGGGGACCAAGAGGCCGCCGACGCCCTCGCAGACGATCGCGTCTGCGTTCTCGGCCGCGGCTCGGGCCGCTTGCCGCAACCGCTTGGGGTCGATCTCCTCCCCCGCCAGTGCCGCGGCCAGGTGCGGGGAGGCCGGCGGGCCGTAGCGGTAGGGCGCTATCTCCTCGTCGCTCTGGCTCGAGCCCGAGGCGCGGCGCAGCAACGCGTGGTCGGTCTCTCCCTCTTCGTCGAGGCCGGTGACCGCCGGCTTGAAGACGGTTACCCGCTTGCTTTCGCTGGCCAGGGTGCGGGCGATCGCCGCGGCGACGACGGTCTTGCCGACCTCGGTGCCGGTGCCGGTGACGAAGACGCCGTCGGCCACGGCCTCAGGCGGCCAGGGACTCGGAGACGACGAGCCCGACCTCGCGCGCGGCGGCGCCAACCTCGCGCGCCGCCCCGACCAGCTCCTCCGGCCGGTGGGTCGCCATCGCCGTGAAGCGCAGACGAGACGAGCCCGCGGGCACCGTCGGCGGCCGAATCCCCTGGGCGAAGACTCCGCGCCGCAGTGCCAGCTCGCAGAGCTCCATCGTGGCCTCAGCGTAGCCGACCTCGACCGGGACGACCTGGGTCTCCGAGACGCCGACGTTCAGCCCTGCGACGCTGAGGGCGCCGCGCAACGTCGCGGCGTTCGCCTGCAGCCGCCCGACCAGCTCGGGCTCGGCTTCGAGGATCGCCACTGCCGCCAGCGCGGCGCCGACGGCCGCCGGCGGCGGTGCGGTCGAGAAGATGAACGGCCGAGCCGAGTTGACCAAGAAGTCGATCGTCTCGGCGCTCGCGCAGGCGTAGGCGCCGTAGGAGCCGAGCGCCTTGCCGAGGGTTCCGACCACCACGTCGACCTCGCCGCTCAGCCCGGCGGCGGCGACCGAGCCGCGACCGCCCGGCCCGACTGCGCCAGTCGCGTGCGCCTCGTCGACCATCAGCCGCGCCCCGTGTCGGCGCGCCAGCGCCAGCAGCTCGGCCAGCGGGGCGACGTCGCCGTCCATCGAGAAGACGCCGTCGGTGACGATCAGCGCGGCGCGCCCGCCGGCCTGGCGCAGGCCCCAAGCGAGGTGCTCGACGTCGCCGTGGCGGTAGACGAAGGTCTCGGCGCGGGAGAGGCGGCAGCCGTCGACGATGCTGGCGTGGTTGAGCTCGTCGGAGAAGACGACCTCGCCGCGCACGGCCAGCGCGGCGATGACCCCGCTGTTGGCGAGGTAGCCGGAGCCGAAGAGGAGCGCGGCCTCGTAGCCCTTGAAGGCGGCGAGGCGCTGCTCGAGCTCGCCGGTGCGGCTCCATGTTGCCCGAGATCAGGCGCGATGCGCCCGCGCCGGCACCCCAGCGCAGCGCCGCCTCGGCCGCCGCCTCGCGGACCTCGGCGCGGTCGGCGAGGCCGAGGTAGTTGTTCGAGCAGAGCAGCAGGACCGGACGGCCGTCGAGCGTGACGCTCGGTCCCTGCGGCCCCTCGATCAGACGCAGTCGCCGGTAGAGCCCCCGCTCGCGGAGCTCGTCGAGCCGCTCGGCGACGTCGGTCACGCCGCCCGTCGGGTAGGAAGGCGGCTTCTTCGACTTCTTGACGACCCGCAGCTGGGTCGAGGGGTCCCAGAAGTTCGCCTCGCCCTGGCTGTCGACCAGCTCGTCGATCGGCGTCGCCGGCGCCTCGCCCTCGAGCCAGCCGGAGCGGTTGTCGGGCCGCGGGTTGGCGCCGTTGTCGGGTTGGCGGGCGACGTTGAGGCCGAGCTCTTCGAACATCGCACGGTCGTCAGCCGGCTCGGCGCCGAGCGTGGTGAGGAAGTTGCCCATCATCACCCCGTTCAGCCCCGCCTTGACCGCGAGCGCCGTGCAGCTCGCCGAGGTTCTCGACCCGGCCGCCGCAGAGGCGGAAGAGGGCGCCGGGGATGATCAGGCGGAAGATCGCGATCCACTTGACGACCTCCCACGGGTCCATCACCTCGCGGTCGCCGAACTTCGTCCCGTCCTTCGGGATCAGGAGGTTGATCGGCACCGAGGTCGGGTTGATCTCGGACAGCTCGAAGGCCATCTCGACCCGCTGCTCCTCGGTCTCGCCGAGGTTGAGGATGCCGCCGACGCAGGTCTCCAGCCCGGCCTCCTTGACCGCCTGGATCGTCCGCAGCCGGCCCTCGTAGCGGACCGTGGTCGAGACCTCGGGGTAGTAGGAGCGGGCCGACTCGACGTTGTGGTGGACCCGCTGGATGCCCGCCTCTTTCAGCGCCTTCGCCCGGTCGGCCGACATGTGGCCGATCGAGGCGCAGCGCTTGAGGTTGGTCTGCTCGGCGACCAGTCCGTCGCCCTCGAGGATCTTCTGGAAGTCCCGCTTGGAGAGGCCCTGGCCCTGGGTGACCATGCAGAAGCGATGGGCGCCGGCCGCCTCGGCCGCTTCGCGTGTTCGAGGATCTGCTCGGGCTCCATCATCGCGTGCATCGGCGTGTCCGCCTCGGCGTAGCGCGACTGGGCGCAGAAGCCGCAGTCCTCGGCGCAGCCGCCGGACTTGGCGTTGACCAGGGAGCACATGTCGGTCGAGTCGCCGAAGTTCTCCCGCCGCACCTCCCAGGCGCGTTCGACCAGGGCTTCGATCTCGGCGTGGTCGGTGAGCCGACCGTAGGCGCGAGCGCTTCTTCGACGGTGATCAGGGAGGACATCGGGGCGGAGCCTAGGAATCGCCCCGGACGCCTGACGACCGGGTGTGGTTGAGCTTTGGCGCGCTATGGAGGCCAAAGCTCGAACGCTCCATAGCATCTCGGCCGATGGAGCGAGCACTGTCGGGCGGCGGCGCGGCGCTGGCGGCGGTCGCCCTTGCGGCTTGGCGATCGGGGCCTTCGCCTTCGGCGTCACGCTCGGCGACGGCGCCGGGCCGCCGCGAGCCGAGCGTCGCCGAGACGCTGCCCGCGAAGCGGCTGGCGGGCGAGCGGATCGTCGCCGGGTTCAGCGGTACGCCGATCTCACCGCGGTTGCGCGAGGCGATCCGCCGGGGCGGGTCGCCGGCGTCGTCCTCTTCGCCGGGAACTTTCCCAGCTCGCGCCGCCGGCCGCGCGCCTGATCGCCCGGCTGCAGGCGATCCCGCGCCCGCCGCGCGCTGCGCGACCCGCTGCTGGTGATGGTCGACCAGGAGGGCGGCCTGGTGAAGCGGGTCTGCGGCGCGCCGACCGTCTCGGCGGAGGAGATGGGCGCCCGCGGCGCCGCCTTCAGCCGCGACAGGGACGCCGCACCGCGCGCCAACCTGCGCGACGTCGGCGTCAACGTCGACCTGGCGCCGGTGCTCGACGTGGCCCGGCCCGGGCGGCGCGATCGCCGAGACCGAACGCGGCTTCGGCGTCGACCGCCGGCGCGGGTCGCCGCCACCGCGATCCCCTTCGCGGACGCGCTCGCAGGCGGGCGGCGTGGCGGCCACCGCCAAGCACTTTCCCGGCTTCGGCGCGGCGCGGGAAAACACCGACTTCGCGGTCGCAGCGGATCGGCCTCTCGAAGCGCGAGCTGCGCGCGGTCGACGAGGCGCCCTACGCCGCTTCGTCGCAGCCGCGGCGAGATGGTGATGCTGAGCACCGCGATCTACCCGGCCTCTCTCCGATGCCCGGCCGCCTTCTACCCGCTCGATCGCCACCGGCGAGCTGCGCAACCGGCTCGGCTTCGACGGCGTCTCGATCACCGACGCGCTGGAAACGCGTCGCCGTCGAGCACTTCGGCGGCCCCGCCAAGGCGCGGTCTGGCCGCCGCTCGCGCCGGCACCGACCTCCTCCTCTTCACCGACCTCGGGCCGGCCGAGCACGCCTGGCAGGCGCTGGTTGCGGCGCTGCGCTCCGGCGCGCTCGACCGCGCCGAGTTCGAGCTGTCGGCCGAGCGCGTGCTCGACCTGCGGCGCCGGCCTCGCGGCCCCAGCGTGCGGGAGCGTCCTCGAGGCACCGTGGCGGGTCGAAGATCCGCACCCCGTCGCGGCCCTCGTCCTTGGCCGCGTACATCGCCGCGTCCGCCTCGGAGACGATCGGTCGCGTCGCTCGTCCGCGGGTCGTTGCCGAACATCGCGATGCCGATGCTGGCGGTGATCGGCCGGCCCGTCGCGGTCGCGGCGCGTGCTCGCGGATCGCGTCGGCGATCGCCTCGGCGGCCAGTCCGCGCCTCCTCGCGGCTGCAGCGCGGCAGGATCACCGCGAACTCGTCGCCGCCGAGCCGGGCGAGCGATGTCGCTCTCGCGCGTCCGCCGGCGCAGCACCTCGGCGATCTCCTCGATCAGCTGGTCGCCGGCGGGATGGCCGTGGAGTCGTTGACCTGCTTGAAGTGGTCGAGGTCGAGCATCAGCAGCGCCCCGGTGGTGCCGTCGCGCCGGCTCCGCGCCATCGCCGCCGCAGGTCCTCCTCGAAGCGGCGCCGGTTCTTGAGGCCGGTCAGCGGGTCCTGGCTCGCCTCGCGCTGCAGCTCCTGCATCCGTTCGTTGCGGCTCCAGACGAGGATCAGGGAGCCGAGCAGCGCCGCCAGCGCGATACCCGACGACCGCCAGCGCAGCGGCAGGCTGACGTCGGGTCGGCCCGGGTCGCTGGACGACCAGCAGCCAGCTGCGGTCGGCGATCCGGATCGGGACCGCTGGCGGCGTCTTCGAGCGCGCCCGTGGGTCCGACCATGGTCTCGCCGCCGGCGCCGCAGCTGCACCTGCACCGTTGGGCGACGGCTCCGGCGATGCGGCGCCGGCGAGGTCCTCGACCCGGAAGCTGCCGGCGGCGAAGCCGACCAGGGCGGCGCGGCGCTCGGCGACGGTCTCGATCGGCTGCTCCGTCGCGGTAGACGGCGCGGAAGACGTTGATCCCGCGGCCGCCGATCAGCAGTGGGATCACCGGACTGGTCACGGCGGCGCCGGCGTCGCTGCGCGCGTTCCAGGTAGGGCGCCCGGTTCGGGTCCTGGCTGAGGTCATAGCCGAGCGCTCGGCGCCGTTCTTCGCGCTCGGCGGCAACGTAGGTGATCGGGAAATACTCGGCTCGGGGTCCTGAGCCCGCCGGCAGTCGAGGAAGCCGGTTCGTTCGAGGATCGACAGGTCGTGACTGCGTTCGAAGCGCGCCCGGTTCGCCGCCGTCACCCGTGGGATGAAGACCGTCCCGGACAGTGCCCCCTGGTTGATCAACGAGCCGCCCGTAGACCGCGAACTCGTGGCGGCTGAGGTCGTCCTCGGCCCGGAAGAACGCCGCCGCGCTGTTCAGCTGGCCGACCGAGAGGCCGGCCACCGCTTCCATCTGGTGGGCGGCCCGCGTCGCCTCGTCGCGCTGCATCTGCTGGAAATCGCGGTCGTCGTCGTGGTAGACGAGCAGCGCCGCCGTCACCGAGCCGACCGCGACCAGGGTCACGGCGAGCGATCCCGAGCCAGAAGCGCGCGCTCTCACGACGCGCACCGCCGCCAGCGACTCCCAGAGGTAGAGCGAGGCGAGGCTGCGGTGCGGCCGCCACGGCTCGCCGATCTCGATCACCCGCGTCGGCGTCGGCATCTCCTCGAGCCGGTACTCGATCTGGATCGCCTTGCGGATCCCGAGGTCGCCGCCGGAGAGGACGTCGGGGCGCTGCAGGTGGAAGAGCAGGAACATCTCCGCCGTCCACTGGCCGAGGCCGCGGACGGCGACGATCTCCTCGATCACCTCCTCGTCGCCGAGCTCGTCGAGCCGGTCCAGCTCCAGCTCGCCGCTGATCACGTGGGCGGCGAGGTCGCGGATGTATTCGGCCTTGCGCCCGGAGAGGCCAGCAGCCGCGCAGGTCCTGCTCGCTCGGCCTCGAGCAGCTGCTCCGGCGAAGGCGTGGTGCCGCCGAAGAGGTCGACGACCCGCAGGTAGATCGTCCGCGCCGCTTTGGTCGAGAGCTGCTGGCCGACGATCGCCCGCAGCAGCGCTCCGTAGGCGTCGCTCGGGCCGCTCCTCGCTTGCGGCGCTTCATCCGCGTCGCGATGTCGATCTTCCCGACCCGCTCGATCAGCGCCGCCATCGTCGGGTCGGCGGCGGCGAGGGCCTTGCGGGCCCTGGCGCTCACCGTCCGGTCCACTGCGGCCGGCGTTTCTCGGCGAAGGCGCGGATCCCCTCGCGGAAGTCCTCGGAGGCGAAGCAGGATTCGCGCAGCGCGACCAGGCCGGCCTCCTGGCGCTCGCTCAGTACCGGGTTCGGCGTTGAGCAGGTCGATCGCGTGCTTGTTGCCGCGCATCGAGAGCGGCGCGTTGGCGGCGATCGTCGGCGGCGAGCGCGACCGCCTTCGTCCTCCAGCTGCGTCGTCGCCGGACGACCTCGTTGACGAGGCCGATCTGCGCGGCCCGCGCCGCCTCGAGGTTGCGCCCGGTGAGGAAGAGCTCCTTGGTCCGCGCCAGGCCGACCGTGTCGAGGAACTTGCGCAGCCCGGTGTGGCCGTAGATCAGGCCCGAGCTTCGCCGGCGGCATCCCCAGCTTCGCCCCGGCGGCGCAGATCCGCAGGTCGCAGGTGATCGCCAGCTCGAGGCCGCCGCCGAGGCAGTGGCCGTTGATCGCCGCGACCGTCGGCCAGGGATGGCGGGCGATCGCCTCCATCGCCGCGTGGAAGGGGTGGGCGACGAGCGCCTCGGCGTCGCGCTCGAAGGTCTCGTCGGGGATCCCGGCGATGTCGTAGCCGGCCGAGAAGACCGGCGGCGCGCCGGTGATCAGTACGCAGCGGGTCTCGATCCCCGGTCGAGCTGCGGCAGGGCCTCGGCGATCGCGTCGAGGATCTCGTGGTCGAGCGCGTTGCGGCGCTCGGGGTTGTCGATCGTGAGTCGGGCGACCGCCTCGGCCGGCCGGTCGAGGAGGAGCTTGCCGCCGGCGAGCCGCTCCGTCCACCGGCGCTCTACTCCAGCACCACGAGGACGTCGCCTTCGCTGACGGCTCTGGCCCTCCTCGCAGCGAATCTCCTTCACGGTGCCGTCGTCTTCGGCCTCGACCGGGATCTCCATCTTCATCGACTCCAGGATGGCGACGGTGTCGCCGTCGGAGACCTGGTCTCCCACCGCGACCTCGATTTTCCAGACGTTGCCGGTGATGTGTGCCTCGATGTCTGCCATGGCGCGGGGACAATATCCGCGACGATGGCGGAGCCCGATAGAGGCAGAGGAGGGGGGGCTGGCGGCGATCGTCGCCGCTCGCAACGAGGCCGACCGGATCGGCGCCACGGTGCGCGGCGCTGCGCGGCGCCTTCCCGGCCGCCGCGGATCTGGGTCGCCGACGACGCCTCCGAGGACGGGACCGCCGAGGCGGCGATGGCCGCCGGCGCCGCAGGTGGTCAGCCGCGGCCGGCCGCACGGCAAGGGCGCCAACGTCACCGCCGCGGCCGAGGCGGCGCTGAGCGTCGAGCCGCCGCCCGGCCTGGTCCTGCTCTGCGACGGCGACCTCGGCGCCTCGGCGGCCCGGCTGGCGCCGCTGGTCGCGGCGGTGCGCAGCGGCGAGTGCGACCTCGCCGTCGCCTCCTTCAGCCGCCGGGTCGGCGGCGGCTTCGGCCTCGCCCTCGGCTTCGCCCGCTGGGCGATCCGCCGCCTCTGCGGCCTCGAGACCGAGGCGCCGATCTCCGGCCAGCGGGCGATGCGGGTCGAGGTCGCTGCGCGCGACCCTCCCCTTCGCTTCCGGCTACGGGATGGAGATCGGGATGACCGTCGACGCGGTCCGGGCCGGCTATCGGCTGCGGGAGTACGAGCTCGACCTCGAGCACCGGGCGACCGGGCGCAGGATCTCGCCGGCTTCGTCCACCGGGCGCGCAGCTGCGGGACTTCGCTCGCGTTTACTGGTCGCGAAGGAATCGGGCCATGGGCTCGCAGATCTGAGAGATGCCGTGAGGGAACGAAGAAGCGCGTCGTGCTCGTGGTGCTCGTCGCCAGCGCTCGCCTTCGGGGCGACGCTGGCCAACGCCGAGCTGGTCGAGCGCGGCGACCTCTTCGTCAAGTTCCAGCGGCGGCATCGCCCCGACCAGCGCTGCCGCGCTACACGCAACGCGCCGATCTCGGTCCAGGTCGACGGCACCGTCAGGACCCTCTCGGGGGACCGGCCGCCGGCGCTGCGCGGCATCTCGATCGCGATCAACCGCGGCGGCCGGATCGAAACCAAGGGGCTGCCGGTCTGCCACCGGTCGGCAGATCGAGGCGGCGACGACTCGGCGGGCGCCATGGCGCCTGCGGGGACGCGCTGGTCGGCGACGGGCGCTATGCGGCAGGCGTCGCCTTCCCCGAACAGAGCACGCCTTCCCCTCCAGGGCGAGGTCCTCGCCTTCAACACGGTGATCGACGGGGAACGGGCGATCCTCGCCCACGTCTACGGCAACCAGCCGTTCCCGAACAGCCGCATCTTCGTCTTCCACATCCGCAGGACGACCGGGACCTACGGGACGCTCCTGACCGCGGCACTGCCGGCCTCGCTCAACCGCAACGGTTACCTCAAGCGCATCAGTCCTCACCCTGCAGCGCGACTACGTCTACAGAGGCCGCAAGCGCAGCTACCTCAGCGCGACCTGCGCGGCGCCGGCCGGCTTCTCGGTCGGCGTCTTCCCCTTCGTCAAGGTCGGGATGACCTTCGCCGACGGCCGTAGACTGGCCTCCACCTTGATCCGCACCTGCACCGTCCGGCGCTAGCCACCCTCGCCGCCTTTGATCCTCGCGATCGACCAGGGGACGACCGGCACGACCTGCCTCGTCTTCGACGCCGAGGGGCGCGGTCGCCGGCCGCGCCTACTCGCGAGTTCGAGCAGCACTTCCCGCAGCCGGGCTGGGTCGAGCACGACGCGAGCGAGATCTGGGAGGTGACGCGGCGGGTCGCCGCCGAGGCGATCGCCGACGCCGGGATCGAGGGCGGCCGAGCTGGACGGCGATCGGGATCACCAACCAGCGCGAGACGGTCGTCGCCTGGGACCCGCGACAGCGGCGAGCCGATCCACCGCGCGCTCGTCTGGCAGGACCGCCGCACGGCGGGGCGCTGCGACGAGCTGCGCGCGGCCGGGCACGAGCCGCTGGTGCGCGAGCGCACCGGGCTCGTCCATCGACCCCTACTTCTCCGGGACCAAGATCGAGTGGCTGCTGCGCAACGCCGAGGGGGCGCGAGCGGGCGGTCTTCGGCACGATCGACTCCTGGCTCCTCTTCAAGCTCACCGGGCGGCACGTGACCGACTACTCGAACGCCTCGCGGACGATGCTGTTCGACATCCGCCGGCTGCGAGTGGGACGCGGAGCTCTGCGATCTGCTGGGCGTCGACCCGGCGCGCCTGCCGCAGCCGCTGCCCTCGCTCCGGCGTCTTCGGCACCACCACCGAGTTCGGCGGCGAGGTCCCGGTCGCGGGGATCGCCGGCGACCAGCAGGCGGCGCTCTTCGGCCAGGCCTGCCACCGCCCCGGGATGGCGAAGAACACCTACGGCACCGGCAGCTTCGTCCTCCTCAACACCGGCGCCGAGCCGCCGCCGGTCCCCGACGGGCTGCTGGCGACGGTCGCCTGGGGCCTCGGCGACGAGGTCGCCTACGCGCTCGAGGCCTCGATCTTCGTCACCGGCGCCGCCGTGCAGTGGCTGCGCGACGGGCTCGGGATCATCGCCGACGGCGGGGGAGACCGAGGCGCTCGCCGCCTCGCTCGAGTCCAACGACGGCGTCTACTTCGTCCCCGCCCTGACCGGGCTCGGCTCGCCGCACTGGGACCCCTACGCGCGCGGCACGATCGTCGGCCTCACCCGCGGCAGCGGCCGCGCCCACCTGGCGCGGGCGGCGCTGGAGGCGATCGCCTACCAGACGGTCGACGCGGTGCGGGCGCAGGAGGCGGCCTCCGGCGAGCGGCTCGAGCTGCTGCGCGCCGACGGCGGCGCCACCGTCAACCGCTGGCTGATGCAGTTCCAGGCCGACGTCCTCGGCGCACCTGTCTCCGTGCCCGAGATTTCGCGAGACGACCGCCCTCGGCGCCGCCTACCTGGCCGGGATCGCGACCGGCGTCTGGAGCCGCGCGGGCAGGTGGCGGAGGATCGCTACGTGGCGCGAGGCGCGACCGCGCTACGCGCCGCGGATGGAGCCGGCCGCTCGGCGGCAGGCGCTGCTGGCCGACTGGAGGCGAGCCCTGGAGAGGTCGCTCGCGACATGGGCGAGATGAAGCCGCAGGTCTACAAGGACCCGCGCCCCGCCGAGTACTTCGACCAGTTCCACGCCGCGGCGCGCAAGGGCGTCGGCTGGACCTACACGCTGGCGCGGATCATCCTCACGCTCCCGACCCTGCTGCTCTGGCGGGTGCGCGCGATCGGGGTCGAGAACGTCCCCGAGGACGGCCCGCTGGTCCTCGCCCCAAACCACTTCAGCCAGATGGACCACTTCTTCGTCGGCCTCTACCTGCGGCGGAAGATCCGCTTCATGGCCAAATCGCAGCTCTTCGGGCCGCCGCTCCTGACCTACATCTACAAGCACGGCGGCGTCTTCCCGATCCGCCGCGGCCACCATGACGACGAGGCCTTCGAGACCGTCCGCCAGCTGATCGAGCAGGGGGAAATGCTCCTCGTCTACGCCGAGGGCGGCCGCTCCCGCTCGCAGCGAGCTGGGGAAGCCGAAACCCGGCATCGGGCGCATCGCCCTCGAATCCGGCGCCCCGATCGTCCCGGTTGCGATCCACGGCTCCGAGTACGCCCGCCAGTGGAAGCGGTTCCGCTTTCCGAAGACCACAGTCCAGTTCGGCGAGCCGCTCGTCTTCCCGGTCGAGCCGTCCGCGAGCCGCGAGCGTCAGCTCGCGGTCGCGGCCACGGTCTTCGCCCGGGTGCGGGAGATGTACGAGGGGCTCGACCGAAGCTAGGAGGGATTGGCGAAACGCCTCAATCTTCCCGCCCGCAGTTCCCCCGTTCCTCCTTGGTGCCATGCAACCGAAAGGAACAGCCGAATTCCAGCCCTCTCGTTTACGTGTTCCTTTTCGTTGCTAGGCGACGAAAAGGAACAGCGGAGCGAGCCGGATGGCGCTGCTATGCGAGTTCCATGCCCCGCACGGTCCGGCGCTCGCCAGGCGTGCGGGGGTTTCGCCAATCTCTCCTAGATGTTCAGCATGTCACCGTTGCTTGTTCCGCGAAGGTGAGAGTTGTGGTGCTTTCAAATGCGGCTGTGCCCCCCAGGGTCCATGCCAGATCGTATTTCGTTCCTCCTGTTTCGACCTGCATCCATTTCTGGTTGCCGGCAGACGCGGCTTCGTAGAGCTGCGTCGAAGTTTTGCTTGCTTTTCCGCATTCTGGCGTGGCCATCTCGGAGATCAGCCCGTTGCCGGAGAGTTCCATCGCAAAGCCATTGCAGGCGAAGGCGGCAAATCGTCCTTCTTTTGCTGTGATCAGAATTCCCGGTTTTCCTTTTTCGGGCTCGAGGAAGACGTTGTGAAATTCCATTTCACTGCTTGTGATTGTCCCACTCGGCTGTCCCAAGGAGGTACAGGCAACACCGGGGCCAAAGCATCCGTGGAGAGTCAGCTCGATTTTGCCTGTTGTAGCCGTTTCATAGCGGCCGCTACCCGTCACGCTCGTGCATTCGAAGATCGTGCTCGCGGTCGTCCATCGCATTTTGCCGCCGGTGACGGTGAACGTGAGGGGGAATTTCCCACTCTGCGGATCGATGTCCCAGCCATTTGCCGAGGCAGTGGCTGGAAGCGCGGATGCACACGCGACGACGAGCACGGCTAGCAGTCGGGGGCCTATCGAAGTCATATCCATACCTTTCTGAATGGTGGGCGCCTTCCCACAGGAGATATGGGTGTAGCGCCCGAGACATCACCCGGTCAAGAAGATTATTTCGGCGAGCGCGTGCTCATGCGCACGGCAGCTGTTTGCCTGCTACTCGTAGCGCTGCTCGATCCGGGCGTAGAAGTCCGGATCGTGACCCGGCGTGATCACCACGTCGGGGAACTGAGAGCGGAAGAGGCGCAGCTCCTGCAGGGAGCGGCGGAGGTTGTGGGCGTCGGCGGGCCGCGGCGGCTCGGGCACCGAGCCGTCCAGCTGCCCGGCCACGTACATCGCGTCGCCGCCGATCACGAAGTCGCGCTCGGCAAGGTGGGCGATCACCGAGATGTGGCCGGCGCTGTGACCGGGGGTGTAGGCGAGGCGGATGGAGCCGTCGCCGAAGAGGTCGAAGGTGCGGCCGAAGCTGGCGTAGGAGTCGACGATGTCGCGGTTGAAGTCGACGGTGCGGTACTCGAAGGCGTAGTCGAAGTGGGCGCGGCGGTAGCCGTTGAGGAGCGGGCTGGAACCATGGGCCGCCGCCTGCCACTCGGCCTCGCTGACGACGAAGGTCGAGCCCGGGAACTCGGAGATCGCCGAGGTGTGGTCGAGGTGGAGGTGGGTCATCACCACGATCGGGATCTCGCCCGGGTCGAGGCCGCGCTCGCGCAGCTGCGAGGGGACGTCTTCTCCGGCGGCGAGGGTCGGCCTGCCGGAGCGGGCCGCGAGCGCGCCGAAGTTCGCCTTCGGGTCGGTCGCGATCGAGGGATGCAGGCCGGTGTCGACGAGGATCGCTCCGGCGCTCGGGTGGCGGATCAGGAAGGCCGGGACCGGCACCACGTTCTGCTTCGATCCCAGTAGCAGCGCCTTGGCCAGCTTCGCGGTAACCAAGCGGCCGCCGGGGCTGACCATCATCTCGCGGGCGAAGTCGACGTGGCCGGCGATCAGCGGTTCCACCACAACGGTGGCGCCGCGGGTGCCGCCGGCGAGCGGCTCGTGCAGAGGTTGCGGTTCGACGCTGATGCCCATCGCAAAAGTCAATCTACGCGGCTCGGCTTGTCTATAGGCTGCGCCGTCGATGGCTGAAAGCGACCGTTCGCGGATCTTCAGAGACGGTTTGCTCGAGGGGGAGGTCTGCGCCGTCTCCGGCGCCGGCAGCGGCCTCGGGCGGGAGACGGCGTTGGAGCTGGCGCGCCTCGGCGCCACCGTCGTCGCCTGCGGACGCCGCGAGGAGCCGCTTGCGGAGACCGCGGCGCTGGCGGCCGGGTTGCCCGGGTCCTTCGAGCACGAGTGCCTCGACATCCGCGAGGAGGAGCCGGTCGGCCGCTTCTTCGACGGCCTGTTGGAGCGCCACGGCCGCCTCGACGTCCTCGTCAACAACGCCGGCGGCCAGTTCCTCAGCCCGGCCGAGGCGATCAGCCCGAAAGGGTTCAAGACGGTGATCGACCTCAACGTGCTCGGCACCTGGCTGATGACCCACGCGGCCGCGACCAAGGCCTTCATCCCCCAGGGAGGCGGCAAGGTGCTGAGCGTCACCCTCTCGCCCCACAACGGGATGCCGGGGATGGTCCACTCCGGCGCCGCCCGCGCGGCGGTCGAGAACATGATGCGGACGCTGGCGGTCGAGTGGGCTCGCTTCGGAATCAAGACCTGCGCCCTCGCCGCCGGCCAGTTCGCCACCGAGACGCTGCTGACCAAGTATCCGCAGGTGGTCGTCGACAACCTCGAGCGCTCGATCCCGATCGGCCGCGCCGGCCGGCCGGAGGAGCTGGCCTGGCTGGTCGCCTACCTCGCCTCGCCGGCCGGCGACTTCTACTCCGGGACGACGATCACGATCGACGGCGCCCGCGACAACTGGGCCGGCCCCTGGCCGCCCGAGGCGATCGCGACGGAGAGCGGCGACCCGGTCGCCGAGGAACGCCGCGCGAAGTAGCCGGAGCCGCTACCGCGGCTCGAGGACTACGAGCGGTATCTCGCGGCCCTTGCTGCGGGCGGCGTAGTCGTCGTAGCCGTGGTAGCCGGCGACGGCCAGAGCCCAGAGGCGGTCGCGCTCCTCCGGCTTCGCCACCCGGGCGTGGACCGGAAGCGTCTCCCCCTTGACCTGCACGGTGGTGTCGGGATTGGCCATCAGGTTGTGGTACCAGGCCGGGTGCTTCGGGAAGCCGCCTTTGGAGGCGACGACGACAAGGTCCTCTCCGTCCCGCACGTACAGCAGCGGCGAGGTCCGCTTCGTCCCGCTCTTGGCCCCGACGTGGTCGAGCAGCAGCATCTTGCCCGGCACGCCGGGGATGGTGTGGCCGAGGCGCCCACCCGTCCTCTTGTAGAGGAACGTGTGGACGCCCATGAAGCGGCGCGTGGCGGGCCAGACGTGGTCCCCGACGTCGAGGTAGCGCGGTGGGCGCCGCGAACCCTTCTCTGAGGCCCGGGAGCTCAGGTGTACATCCCCCCGAACATGCCGCCCGTGACGTTGAGCACCTGGCCGTGCATGTAGTTGGCGAGCGGCGAGCTGAGGAAGAGGACCGGGCCGGAGGCCTCCTCCGGGGTCGCCGGGCGGCCGAGCGGGATGATCGCCGAGGCCATCGCCCGCATCTGCTCGGGGATGCCGAGCTCGATCTTCTCGCCGGTCGGCGAGGTCATCTCTTCGCCCGCCTCTTTGGCGGCGGTGAGGCGGGTTTCGACGAAGCCGAAGGCGACCGCGTTGACGTTGATCTTGAACTGGCCCCACTCCTTGGCCAGGGTTTTCGTCAGCCCGACCACGCCCATCTTCGCGGCCGAGTAGTTGACCTGGCCGGCGTTGCCCATCATCCCCGAGGTCGAGGAGGTGTTGACGATCTTGCGGAAGACCTCTTTGCCCTCGGCGCGCTCGGCCTTCGCCGCCTCACGCCAGGCCGGGGCAAGCGCCCGGGCGACCCGGAAGGGGACGATCGTGTGGATGTCGAGCATCGCCTGGAACTGCTCGTCGCTCATCTTGTGGGCGACGCCGTCCCAGGTGTAGCCGGCGTTGTTGATGCAGATGTCGACCGTGCCGAAGGCGTCGGTGGCGGCCTTGACCAGCTCGTCGGCGGCGCCCTCCTTGGTCAGGTCGCCGGCGAAGACGGCGGTCTCGCCGTCGATCTCGCTCGCGGTCTGCTGTGCGACGTCAGGGTCGAGGTCGTTGATCAGCACCTTCGCGCCCTCGGCGACGAACAGCTCCGCGGTGGCGCGGCCGATGCCGCGCGCCGACCCGGTGACGATCGCGGCTTTCCCATCCAGAAGTCCCATTGCTACGCCTCTCCTTCGATCGGTGAAAAGTCGGGCGGGAGGGTATCGGGATCGCGGCCGACTGGTTGACTGGCCAATCGGTTCTCACCAGGAGGTGGTTCGGCCGAGGTGCGTTGTGTGGCCAATTCCCGCAGACACCCTGTCCAGGAAGCGCCACAATCGGTGTCGATGACCGTTCTCGTCGCCTACTCCTCGAAACGGGGCTCGACCGCTGAGATCGCCGAAACCGTCGCCGCCACGCTGCGCCGGGAAGGGCTCGGCGTCTGCCTCGAGTCAGCCGAGCGGGTGGAGAGCCTCGAGCCCTACGAGGCGGTCGTCCTGGGAAGCGCCGTCTATATGAAGAGGTGGACCGGCGACGCGAAGCACTTCCTCAGGAAGCACCGCAGGGCGCTGCGCCAGATGCCGTTCTGGGTCTTCAGCTCGGGGCCGGTGGGGGATCCGGCGAAGGACGACCCGGAATGGATGGAGCCCCCGAAGCTGGCCGAGAAGGTCGAGGAGCTGGGGGGCCGGGACCACGCCGTCTTCGGCGGCCGCCTGCCGGTGGAGCCCCACGGAATGATGGAGAGGGCGATGGTCGAGGGAGCCTCGAAGGAGTATCGCGACCGCCGCGACTGGAACCAGATCCGTGCCTGGGCGAAGGAGATCGCGGCGGCGCTGGTGGCCGTTCCCTCTTAGATTTGCCCCGGGCTTTGGGCGGAGGGAATGAGTATCTCCCTCAAGTTTGCCCTTTGTTAGCCGATGCACATGTTTAAGATGCCGCGGATGTCTTTTGCCCTTGGCCGCAACGTCGTGGTCGGCCTGCTTGCGGTGATTGCCCTGATTGTCCTGGTGATCCCGAGCGCCGCCACGCCTGCCCGCAAGATCGTCATCTACGGCGCCCACTCGGGCTCGACCCTGACCCTGAGCAAGAGGCACCACGGGCGGATCATCGTCGTCAAGGGCAGGATGGCCCACCAGCGCCCGCGCGGCTGCCACTTCACCCGCGGGCACCGCAAGGCGATCTGCCGCACCCGCGGCGCCCGCGCGATCGAAATCCAGATGGGCCCCCGCGGCGACCTGGTCCGCGTCGCAAACAAGATGCCCTTCCCTCTGACGGTCTATCTGGGCCCCGGCTCGGACAAGTTCGTCGGCAACGGCGAGCGGGACACCTGCTTCCCCGGCGGCGCCCGCCGCAACCGCTGCGTCGGCAGGGGCAACGACGACGTCTGCATCACCGGCAACCGCAACAGCGACTGCGTCGGCGGCGGCGGCAACGACTACTGCCGCCACGGCCGCGGCAGCGACGGCTGCTGGGGCGGCCGCGGCAGCGACATCTGCATCATGGGCGCGGGTCAGGACGGCTGCCACGGCGGCCCCGGCCGCGACCGCCTCTACGGAGGTCCCGGAGCCGACCAGCTCTACGGCGGCCGCGGCTTCGACTACTGCAACGGCCAGCGCGGCTGGGGCAAGTCCCACCGCTGCGACGTCGGCCCGCGCCGCTGACGCTCTGCCGGTCCGCGCAACTCTGCGTGGCGCCCTACATTCAATTCTGTTGACTGGTCACTACCGGGTCGGCTACTGCTGAACGCAGAAGCCAAACCACCGGCCCGGCGGCGAAGGCCGTAGAGCTTTTTCTTCAGGCCGGCAGACGAAAGGCGAATCATGAAGAGCAAGAAAAGAACGGCGCTGGCGATCGCAGCAGTCGGCGTTGCGATGCTGGTCCTGCCGGCGGTCGCATCGGCGGGCACGTGGCATCTCGAAAAAGTAGGCGGCGGCACCCCCGGCACATTCACCGGCACCGGCGGCGCGAGTGAATTGGTCACGACAAGCAATCTGACGCTTAAAAGCGTGACCACAACAATCCACGGCGAATTTGAAACGACGACAACAGGCACGATCACGGTCACCTTTCACGGCATGACGGGCCTCTTCGGGATCCACTGCCAGACGGCTGGCCAGCCGACAGGCACAGTGGTAACGACAAAACTCACATTCCATCTTGTCAACCTCGAGCCGAGTCCGAATCCCAAAAAGCCGGGCATCCTGATCACACCAAATCACACCACTGGTAACTTCGCCCACTTCGAATGCGGCGGTATCGCACAGACGCTCGCAGGTAACGGCGTCCTGGGCGAATTGGTCTCGCCTGCCTGCGGCGCAAAAACCACCGCGCTGGAATTCAAATTTCAAAGATCAGCAATACTTGGGGCTGGGCACCAGAAATGGACCCAGATCACAACAACTGGAACGTTCTACGATCTGACGTTGGGTGGCAGCACAGCGTCGCTTGATGATTCCTTCAAACTCATCACTCCGGAATCGCTAGTCAATTGCACATAGCTGACGTGCCTGGCGCTTGAGCATCGTCATGGCTGAGGCGCGGTCCCAAACTGCGCCTCAGCCGCGAAGCTTCCGCAGCCACCCGCCGCCGCCCGCTGTGGGTCCGCGCAACTCTGCGTGGTGCCCTACATCGAATTCTGTTGACTGGTGACCCCAGGGTCGGCTACTGCTGATGGCCAGAAGCCAACCACCGGCCCGGCGGGGGGCCCCGTAGAGCTTTCCCTCCAGGGCCGGCAGACGAAAGGCAAGTCATGAAGAGCAAGAAAAGAACCGCGCTGGCGATCGCGGCGATGGGCGTTGCGATGCTGGTCCTGCCGGCGATGGCGTCGGCGGGCACCTGGCACTTGGAGAAAGGGGGCGCCGGCGGCGGCCCGGCCGGCACATTCACCGGCACCGGAGGCGCCAGTGAATGGACCACGACAAGCGGGCTGACGCTCAAAGGCACGTCCACAACAGTCCACGGCGAATTCGAAACGACGACAACAGGGACGATCACAATCACGTTCCACGGCGTGACGGGCCTCTTTGGGGTGCACTGCCAGACGGCCGGCCAGCCGACAGGCACAGTAGTGACGACACTTCTGACATTCCATCTTGTCAACCTCGAGCCTAACCCGGTCAAGAAGCCGGGCATCCTGATCACACCAAATCACACTACGGGTAACTTCGCCCACTTCGAATGCGGCGGTGTCAAACAGACGATCGCGGGTAACGGCCTCTTGGGCGAATTGGTGACTCCCGCCTGCGGTGCAACCACCACCGAACCGGAATTCAAATTCCAGCGTGGAGCAGTGGCTGGGCATCAAAAATGGACGCAGATCACAACAACTGGAACGATCTACGACCTGACGTTGGGTGGCAGCACAATGTCGCTTGACGATTCCTTCAAACTCACCGTTGCGAAATCGCTAGTCAACTGCACATAGATGGCGTGCCTGACTCTTGAGCATCGTCATGGCTGAGGCGCGGTCTCAACCGCGCCTCAGCCGCGATGCCCCCGCCACCCACTGCCGGTCCGCGCAACTCTGCGTGGCGCCCTACATCGAATTATGTTGACTGGTCACCCCAGGGTCGGCTACTGCTGATGGTCAAAAGCCAAAGCACTGGTCCGGCGGGCGAGGCCCGTAGAGCTTCCCCTCCAGGCCGGCAGACGAAAGGCAAGTCATGAAGAGCAAGAAAAGAACCGCGCTGGCGATCGCGGCGATCGGCGTTGCGATGCTGGTCCTGCCGGCGGTCGCATCGGCGGGCACGTGGCACCTCGAAAAAGTAGGCGGCGGCCATCCCGGCACATTCACCGGCACCGGTGGGGTCAGTGAATGGATCACCACATCCGGTCTCAAAACAGCGCCTACCTCCACGACATTCCACGGCGAATTTGAAACGACGACAACAGGGTGGATTAAACTCACGTTTCATGGTGTCGTCGGTGCGTTTGGAATCCACTGCACCACGACGGGTCTGCCAACAGGCACAGTCGAAACGACAAAACTCACATTCCACCTTGTCAATCTCGAGCCAAGTCCGAATCCCAAAAAGCCGGGCATCCTGATCACACCCAACCATGAAACCAACACGTTCGCCCACTACAGCTGCGGCGGCGTCCCGACGACACTCGAAGGGACCGGCCTCGTGGGCGAATTGGTCACTCCCGCTTGCGGCGCAAAAAGCACGTCGGCGGAATTCAAATTCCAAAGAGCAGCAGTGGCTGGACACCAGAAATGGACTCAGATCACAACAACCGGAACGATCTACGACCTGAGCACCGGTGGCAGCACAATGTCGATCGATGCATCCGCCAAACTCACCTTTGCGGAATCGCTAGTGAATTGCACATAGCTGGCGCGCCTGACTCTTGAGTATCGTCATGGCTGAGGCGCGGTCTCAACCGCGTCTCAGCCGCGATGCCCCGCCACCCGCCGTCGGTCCGCGCAACTCTGCGTGGCGCCCTACATCGAATTCTGTTGACTGGTCACCGCCGGGTCGGTTACTGCTGGTGGCCAGAAGCCAAACCACCGGCCCGGGCGGGCGAGGCCCGAAGGGCTTCCCTCCAGGCCGGCAGACGAAAGGCAAAGCATGAACAAGAAGATGATGCTGCTCGCCCTCGCGGCGGTCAGCGCAGCGATGTTCGCGCTCCCGGCGATGGCGTCGGCGGGCACTTGGCACTTTGAAAAAGCGGGCGGCATCAAAGTCAACACATTCACCGGCACCGGTGGGGTCAGTGAATGGACCACGACAAACGGCCTGACGCTCAAAGCCACGTCCACGACAGTCCACGGCGAATTCGAAACGACGACAACAGGCACGATCACGCTGACGTTCCACGGCTTCGTCGGCCTCTTCGGGGTGCACTGCACCACGGCCGGCCAGCCGACAGGCACAGTGGTTTCGACAAAACTCACATTCCATCTCGTGCATCTGGAGCCGGCCAAAAACAAGCCGGGCATCCTGATCACACCGAATCACACCACGGGTAACTTCCTCCATTTCGAATGCGGCGGCGTCAAACAGACGTGGGCAGGGAACGGCCTCCTGGGCGAACTGGTCGCGCCCTCGCCCCCCTGCGGTGCAGAAACCACCGCGCCGGAATTCAAATTCCAAAGATCAACCACGCTTGGGCTTGGACACCAGACATGGACCCAGGTCACAACAACCGGAACGGTCTACGACCTGACCAACGCTGGCAGCACAATGTCGATCGATGCATCCGCCAAATTGGTCACTGAAAAAGGAAAAGTAAATTGCACATAGCTGGCGTGCCTGACTCTTGAGCATGTCATGGCTGGGGGCGTGGTTCTTCCGGAACCGCGCCCCAGGCGCCCTGTATATCCAACCGACCGCCAAGGGCCTGCCGTCAGCGGCCCCCCGCGCAGCTTTGCGAGTGCGAATCGCAGCTTCACAGGGGTTTGCAGCAAAAAGCTTGATCCCCCAAAGCCATCCTGGCCCGTTCCCCTGCGATAACACAGCAGTCCTTGACCGATCAGGCGTTTGATCGCTACGGATAGGCCCGTACAGCAGGGGCCGGCTCAATCCAGTCTGGTCAAGCCCGGTCCCCAAATCATGGCTCGGCAGCGGCAAAGTTCGACCGCATGTCGGGCCAAAGAAATGAAAGGCAAAAGCATGAACAAGAAGATGATGCTGCTCGCCCTCGCGGCGGTCAGCGCAGCGATGTTCGCGCTCCCGGCGATGGCGTCGGCGGGCACCTGGCACTTCGAGAAAGTGGGCGGCGGTATTCCCGGCACATTCACCGGTACCGGTCCCGCCAGTGAATTGGTCGCGACAAACGGTGTGACGCTCAAAGGCACGAACCTTACTGTCCACGGCGAATTCGAAACGACGACAACAGGCACGATCACGATCACGTTCCACGGCGTGACGGGCCTCTTCGGGGTGCACTGCCAGACGGCTGGCCAGCCGACAGGCACAATAGTGACGACAAAACTCACATTCCATCTCATCAACCTCGAGCCTAGCCCGAATCCGAAGAAGCCGGGCATCCTGATCACAGCGAATCACACGACGGGCAACTTCGCCCACTTCGAATGCGGCGGTATCAAACAGACGGTCGCAGGGAATGGCATCGTGGGCGAATTGGTCAAACCCGCTTGCGGTGGAACCACCACCGAACCGGAATTCAAATTCCAAAAATCAACCACGCTTGGGATTGGACACCAGACATGGACCCAGGTCACAACAACCGGAACGTTCTACGACCTGACGAACGGTGGCGTCACAGCATCGATGGATGCATCCGCCAAATTGATCGGTTCGAATGGGACAGTGAATTGCACATAGTGCAATCCAGTTGTCTTTTAGGAGCAACTAGCTTGTGACCAGGCGCGGGCTTCGGCCCGCGCCTGGTTGTTCGTTGACAGAAGGTTCGCAGTAAGCAGGCGTACATCGACACGCGCGAATAGCTGGTCTATTGGCTTCAGCAGGGGAAAAATATTGCTCAAGGTCACCTGAGCGCTCCTTGAACGGGGACCAGTGGAGGTAAGTTGTGCATCCGGTCGCGTCGAGGTACGACTTCGGTACACGCGTGCCGGTGGGGTGCGGGGAGATTTTAAGATCAAGGGGGAGTTCGATGGGGGTCAGGTTCAGGGGTGTCTGGAGGCCGTTGCTGTGCGCCTTGAGCACCGTCGCACTGGTGATGGCGTTCGGGGTTCCTGCCGCGGTAGCCGCCGATCCTCCCGAGTACGAACTCACCCGCAGCTTTGGTCCCGACGGGACCACGGCCACGGAATTTCTCGTTCCCGGTGCGGTCGCGATCGACCAACAGTCAGACCTGATCTACGTCCTCGATGTGAGCGAAAGCGAAGGCTCGGTGTACAGGTTCACGGCGGATGGAGAGCCAGCAGAATTCTTCGGGGGTGGAAAGCTACATCTCTGGAAACCGGCTTACGAGTGTGAACAACCTCGATGGGCAAAGTATCTCCCAAGTGGCGGTGAATTCGACTAGCCACATTCTCTACGCAACCACTCTCACCGGTGTCAGGGCCTTCGATGCCGACGGGGAACCCTCACTATTTTCCACCGGCCCTGGCGCTGGCACCAGTGAAATCGGCGGGTTCACGGCTCTCGGCGGAGTCGCGGTGGACGCCAACGGCTACATCTATGTCAGCGATCGGCAGGCAGACGTAGGCGGAGACCCGGAAGCCGACCTGGTGAGGGTGTTCGCGCCGACGGGCGAACAGGTGACCCAGTTCACGACCACCGAACCCGCGAACCTGGCGGTCGACTCCCACGGTGCTGTGTATGTCAACCGCTGGGAAAGCACCGTGCGCAAGTACACTCCGTCCGTCTTTCCGGTGGACGGGACCACCACCTACACTGCGGCCGCGGAACCGCTCAGCCCCAACCAGTCATATACGGTCGCTGTCGACCCGAGCACCGACAACGTGTACGTGGCCCAACGCGTATTCTCACCTACCAGTGGAAGGATCGCGATCTTCGACGTAGGTGGGAACCTGTTGACCACCCTTGCAGGGTCCGGTGAAGAAGGGGAACTCGGCGTATCGCAAGGCATCGGCATCGATGAAGGGAGCGGCCGGGTATTCGTCGCGAACAAACCGATATCCGACCAGCCGCCTGGGCGTTGGGTCAGGATCTTCGACCCCGTCGTCCCCAAAAAACCCGTGGTCGAATTCCTCTCGAGCAGCGAGGTGGGGACCGACTCGGCGGTGCTGCACGCGCGGATCAATCCCGAGCGCCTGGAAACGAGCTATCGGTTCGAATACGGCCTCGAAGACTGCTCGGCCAGCGTCTGCGCCGTGGTGCCGGTCGGAGGGGGCGAGATCGCCGCCGGCGAGGAAGGGGTGGTGGTCTCGCAGGCGATCGGTGGGCTGCAGGCTGGCACGACCTACCACTACCGGGTTGTCGCGACCAACGAACTCGGAGAAGACGAAGACCACGAAGAGGACACCTTCACCACCGAAAGCAGCGGCGGTGACTTCGCCCTGGCCGACCGGCGCGTCTGGGAGATGGTCTCGCCCCCGAATAAGCATGGAGGCACCCTGGTCGGCGCCACCGAAGGGCCGATCCAGGCAAGGCCCGACGGAGAGGCGATCACCTATCTGAGCCGCGGGTCGATAGAAGCCGACCCCGAAGGGAATCGAGCCCCCGAGCTCTCGAGCGTGTTGTCGCGCCGCAGCGGATCGGGATGGACCGCAAGGGACCTGACGGTGCCAAACGAGCGGCTCGCACCGATCTCCCAGAGCAGCGAATACAAGCTCTTCACCCCGGATCTGTCGGAGGCCGTGATCGAACCGACCAGCGGCACGCCGCTCTCAGAGCAGGCCTCCGAACGCACCCCCTACCTGCGCGAGAACTCAGAACCCCCCCAATACACGCCCCTGGTGACCGGCAAGGAAGGCTTCGCGAACGTGCCGGAAGGCACCGAATTCGGCGGGCCGCCGAGCGGCGCCAGCCCGATCAAACTGGAATCGGGCAACTCGAGGCTGGACGACGTGGTCCTCAGCTCATCCGTTCCCCTCGCTGCGGGAGCCCCGAATCGCTCGCTCTACCATTGGACCGGCGGGCAGCTGAAAGCGCTCAGCGTGGTGCCGGCCGAAGGTGGAGAAGAAGAGAAAACGATCGGCCCCGCCACGCTCGGCTCGGGGCAGGGATCGGTCGAAAACGCAGTCTCGGAGGACGGATCGCGAATCTTCTGGGCAGCGGGCGTCTATGAGGCCACCGGGAGCAACCTCAAAGCCCTCTACATGCGAGACACCGAGGCCGAAGAGACCGTCCGGCTCGACGTGGCTCTGCCGGATGCGACCAACGACGGCGCCGCGAACCCCGTGTTCCAGGGCGCGGACCCCGATGGCAGCGTGGTCTTCTTCACCGACACCCAGCAGTTGACCAAAGGCGCCAGCCCATCGGGTCGGGATCTCTACCGATGCGAGGTCTCGCCGGCGGTCGGCTGCGCAACCCTGACCGACGTCAGCGCCCCCCTCGCAGGGTCGGGCAAAAGCGCGGACGTGCAGGGAATCGTCTCGGGCCTGAGCGAGGATGCCACCCGGCTCTACTTCGTCGCCAAAGGTGCATTGGACACCGCTGCCAACGAGTTTGGCGAGACCGCTGTGGCCGGCGAGCCCAACCTCTACCTCTGGCAGGAGGAAGGGGGCATCCGGTTCGTCGCGACCCTGTCGACCGAGGACGCTGCCGCCTGGGGGGGCAAAGAGGCGATCGCCTTGGCCGCCAGGCGGAACACCGGCATCTCGCCCAGCGGGCGCTACCTCTCGTTCATGTCGGAGCGCAGCCTGACCGGCGAGGACAACCTCAACCCGCTCAGCGAGGAGGCGGTCGAGCGGGTCTTCCGCTACGACGCGCTGGAGGACCGGCTCGACTGCGTCTCCTGCAACCCCACGGGCGCCGCCCCCGACGGGGAGGCCGGAGCAGGAACCGTGGTCGACCCCCGCCGCCTCTGGGTCGCCCGCGCGGTGGCCGCGATCCTCCCCCAGGCGCCGACCATGGCGACCAACGACGGCCGGCCGATCTCATCAAGACCGCGGGCCGTGCTCGACAACGGCCGCGTCTTCTTCAACTCGATCGACGCCCTGGTGGCCGCCGACTCCAACGGCGGCTGGGACGTCTACCAGTACGAGCCGACGGGAGTCGGCGAGTGCACCGCGGCCTCGGGCGACGCCGACACCGTGCGCTCGGCCGGCGGCTGCGTCTCGCTGCTCTCCTCCGGGACCGGAGACGAAGAAGCGGGCTTCCTCGACGCGAGCGAGAGCGGCGAGGACGTCTTCTTCCTCACCCCGGCGAGGCTCTCGGTCACCGACGTGGATGACCAGCTCGACCTCTACGACGCCCGGGTGGACGGAATCGAGGCGACGCTCCATCCGGTGAGCGAGTGCCAGGGCGAAGCCTGCCAGGCGGTCCCCTCGCCACCCGTCGACCCGACCCCCGCCAGCGAGGCCTTCCGGGGCCCCGGCAACGTCAAGCCGAAGCGCTGCGCCAAGGGCAAGCACAAGGTGCGGCGCAACGGCAAGACGCGCTGCGTCGCGAAGAAGAAGAGCGGCAAGAAGACGAATAACAAGAAGCGAGCCACCCAGGGCAGGAGGCCGGCTCGATGAGGCCCCTCGTCCACACCCCCAGCCGTGTCCGGATCTAGCGAGGAGCCTTCCACCATGTCCCGTCGCCTCGCATCGCTCCTTGTCGCCTTTTTCCTCGCGGTCCTCGTTCTGCTGCCCGCCGGCTCGGCCTCGGCGGCGCCCCCTGGTGGCAGGTCCTCACCGGCAGCCGGCCGACCAACCTCTGGGAGCCGGCGACGCCTCCGAGTCCCAGGAAGTCAAAGCGGGCTGGGCCGTTCGGGCCGCCCTCTCGCTCGTCTAGGTCGTAGTTGACGGTGGTCCTGGCTGCCTCGGCAGCGGCACCTTGCGCCGTTCGGGGGGCCCGGCGTCGATGAAGTCTGCGAAGGAGCCACCGGCTTTCCCGCCAGCGAAACCGCCGCCGAGTTCGAGCAGATGCTCGAAGGCCGCCTACGGCGCCGGTCAAGTCGAGGTCACCGGCGGACCCGCCGCGTGACCTCCATTCCTGGTCCACACCCCCTGGGCGAGACCCCGACCGAAGTCTCGCTCGCTCACCGAGCCGTTCCCTGGCCGGTAGGAGAAGAAGCGCCTCGAGTGTTCGATCCTGGGCGGCCAGCGGTCGCCTCTTCGTCACCGTCACCAATCTCGGCGACGCCCCGGTGGACGGCCCCACCGTGCCGATCACGATCGAAGACCGGCTGCCCGCGGGGGCGGTCGCGACCGGGGTCCAGGCATTTGCCGGATTCGAAGACAACTCGGCAGTAACCCGGTCAGCCGCAGCCACCGCGCCGCCGCCCGACCCCGGTCCAATGCGAGTCCAGGCATCCGACCTCGTCCTCTGCAGCTTCGCCGGCACCCTCCCTCTACGAAGCGATCGAAATCGAAATCTCCGTCAGCCTCCGGCGAACCCCGGTGGGCGGCGACGACGGCGCCGTCTCGGTCTCCGGCGGCAATGCTCCCCCCGAATCGGTGGATCAGCCGATCAGTGTCAGCCCCGACAAGGCCCCCTTCGGGATCGAATACTTCTCCGTGGAGCCCGAAAAGGAGGGGGGGAACCTGAGACCCGGGCTGGCAGCCATCCCTTCCAGCTGACGACGACGATCCAGCTCAACTCGGGGGCGCTGCTGACCGGCACATCGCCGAGAGACACCCTGGTGGAACAGCCCGCGCTGCCGAGGAACCTCTCCTTCCCGCTCCCGCTCGGCCTGGTCGGCAACCTCAGCCAGACCCCCCGCTGCGATCTCGGCCGCTTCTTCGAGCCCAGCACCGCAAGGAACTGCTCGGCCGACGCGGCGATGGGGTCGCCTCGACGACCATCATCGAACCGAAAGCCTTCGCGAGGGACCCGGGCCGGATCGCGGTTCCGGTCTTCAATCTGCCGCCGGCCCAGGGCGAACCGGCGCGCTTTGGCTTCAACATCAAAGGCACGCCGGTCATCATCACCACCGAGGTGGATCCCGAGGACGGCTACCGCATCATCGCCTCCGTCAGATCGCCACCCAGCTCGCCCAGTTCCTCTCGAGCACGGTAGTCCTCTGGGGAACCCCGGGCGACCCGGGCCACGACTCGGCGCGGGGCTTTCGTGCACGGAGCACTTTGACAGGGCCACGGACCCGGGAAATGCGTGCGCCCCGCGGGCCTGGGCGAAGAGCCCTTCCTGCGCCTGCCGGTCTCCTGCGGGGGCGGCTCGACTCGGGGCGTCGTATGGAGCCCTGGAACTGCCGCCCGGCGGCGCCAAGGAGGAGGCCTCCTTTGACGCCCCGGCCATGCAGGGCTGCAACAAAGTGGGGTCCTCGACCCGACGATCGCCCCCTCGCCGACCAGCAAGCTCGCCTCCAACCCGAGCGGCCTGAACTTCCAGCTCGACCTGCCGAACTCCGGCGGTATCAGGAAACCAGAGGAAATCGCCGAAGCACAGGCGAAGAAGGTGGAGGTGACGCTGCCGGAGGTGGGGCTGATTTTAATCCCTCCCAGGCCGAAGGCC